>JAHBXH010000001.1:0-1262224 GCA_019636555.1 Phycisphaeraceae bacterium
GGGCGGAACATTGATGGCGAGCGCAAGGAAGAAATGCTCGAGGATTTCGGGCGCGCGGTCGGCCGGCTGGGGCGATTCCCGACGATCGGCGAGTACATCGATCAGGGGCTGTTCAGTTACCACACGTTCAAGCAGGCGTTCAAATCGTGGAGCGGCGCGCAGGCGGCGTTTGTGGAACGCTCGGGGGGCAAAGAAAAGTGGCCGGCGGCGCTGCGGGCGCTGGTGGAGCGGCAGAACATGGTGACGTACAAGCCGAGTCCGGACTTTCCGATCTGCGGGACGGTGATCAACTATCGCGCGATGCTGCACGAGCCGACGAACGAGCAGGGCGTGGTGCTGCTGTTCGGGATGATGGCGGAAGAACTCGGCTTCATCATCGAGAACGTGCGGATGGGGTATCCGGATTGTGAAGGGAAGCGGCGGGTGGGCGTGAACTCGTGGCAGCGTGTGCGGATCGAGTTCGAGTTTCTGTCGAGCCGGTTCGAGCATCCGGTGGAGGGGTGCGACCTGGTTGTGTGCTGGCGGGACGATGTGCCGCCGAAGGGGCTGGAGGTGATGTCGCTGGAGAAGGTTTTGAAGGAGAAGAGAGAGAAGCAAAGGCACTAGGGGAAGGCAAATGGCATCAGGCATTGGGCATTAGGGGAGGACAAATAGCAAATGGCAAATGGCAAATGGCGGATGGCGGGTGACAAAGGGCAAATAGCAAATAGCAAATAGCAAATGGCAAATGGCGGATGGCGAAGGGCAAGGGGCGGAGGGCGAAGGGCGAAGGGCGAAGGGCGAAGGGCGAAGGGCGAAGGGCGAAGGGCGAAGGGCGAAGGGCGAAGGGCGAAGGGCGAAGGGCGAAGGGCGAAGGGCGAAGGGCGAAGGGCGAAGGGCGAAGGGCGAAGGGCGAAGGGCGGGTCGGATTGTGGCGCTTTGCGTGATGGATGGTTTCTTTGACAAGTGAATACATCTGCAGGCGGCCGCGGAACAGGGCTCGCGGCCCGGGCTCTGCCGCCTCGGCGGCACGAATAAGGCAGCGGAAAGGCCGAGGACATTTAACACGGGGGACCACGGAGAAAGAACACGGAGAAAGGCGGCAGCGGAGAATTTGAGTAGGTTGTGGGCGTGCCGCGATCCCTGCCGCGTCAGCGGCACAAACAAAGCGTCTTGGCCTCCATTCCGCACTCACTTCCTCCCGCGTCCGCGGCACAAACCAAGCGCCCCGCCTTTTCCAATCCCCTCGCACCTACCCGCAGAACACCCGCTCCCGGTGAAACTTCAAGTACGCCGCCTCGGGCCGGAACCGCTCGGGCATCCGCACTTCCTACCCCTCGTGCTTCGCGAACATCCCGTCCCACACTTCCCGCGGCAATCCCTTCTTCAGTCTTTTCGCATGCCGCACTTCGCACGCATCCGTCAGCGTGAAGAGCCCGCGATCGAATGCCGCATCGTGCAGCGCGTTGAGGCAAAGCCCGTTCCGCGGATTCAGCCGCAGCTTCGCATCGTCTTTCCACGGCACGATGTGGCTCGCCCGCAACATTTCCGGATGCGTGATGCCGGTGATGCAGCATTTCCCATCGTGCCCCGCCAGCACCGAAGCGCGAAAGAACCGCTGCCCCCGCCTCTGCTTCACCGTCATCACGACTTCGGTCGGACCATCGCGTGAAATGGCGGAGGCGGCCGACATGAGCACGGGCGACACGGGAAAGGACCGCCCCGCCGCGCCATGACTCCAAAGCCTCGCACGACTTCCCTCGCGTAAGAAATGGCGACAACCGAATAGAAATAGAACCTGCATATTCAAACGAACAATATTGAGATTCATGCTTGCGGAGCGAAGATATATCAAGTAGTCTCCGGGCGCTCGGATGCCGAGCTTGAGATTCGTGCCTTTGGCGGGCACGTTTGGTAAGGGGGTTTGACATGATCGCAGGCTTCTCGCTGATCGCTCCTCGCAGCGCGTTTGGGCGTTTTGCAGGCCGTTGCGGCGCGAACGCTCGGCGCGGTGCATCGTTCGTGCCCAATATCGCACGAATCACGCGAACACCGCTCTTGCCTCTCGTCCTGCCGCTGCTTCTCTGCGCTGCAAGCCCCGCCGCCATCGTCACTGTGACCAATACGATTTATGATGCTCACGTCGAGACAGCCTCTTCCATTGGCTCATGGAACGCCATCACCGGCACGGCCCATACGACCGGCGCCGGAAACGATCTGACATACCGCGGTTCTTTCACCGGCACCAACTACTCGAGCCTTCGTGTCTACACCTCCACGGGGACTTTGAAAAAAGACTATTCCTTCCGCGGCTCCGGTGGCGGGACAAATCTCGATCCATTCGTCATCGCCCAGGGCACAAGTCCCGCGTCGATCGTCGCGACCGGCAAGGGCTATCGCACGCAGTGGCGCATCCCGGCCGAAGGCCTCGAAATAACGCAGGATGTCATCGTTGTTCCCATCGGTCTGCCGACCACCGCCAACTCCGCGATCTACCACACGGTTGAAATCAAGAACATCGGTTCCTCCACCGCGCGCGTCGGCTGGCGAAATCTCTACGACTGGGATATGACCCGCCCCAACGGATCGCTCGACGATGGGCCCGGCAACCAGCTCGATGCCGGCTGCCCGCTCACCACCATCGTCCCCTTCACCGGCACGGAATTCTCCCACAAACCCGTAACCGCCGATATCGCGCGCGTGCGGCTTTCCGGCACACACAATTACGAAGTTCTCTTGGCGCTCAAGTTCGATCCGGGCTTCATCCCTTCACTCCCCGTCACCGTGCCCGATGAATACTGCTTTGCCTCGTGGCCTTCGTCATACAACGCCGTTTTCAATTACGTGCCCTCGGCGCAGACCCCGGCCGATACCGCCGGTCTTTCCTGGTTCGGTCGCGATTTCGCGCACGCTCTTGTGATAGGGGCCGGACAGTCGCGTCGCCTCACGCAGATCTGGACCATCTCGACGCCCGGAGACTGCTTCCCCGGACCGCGGTGTCTCAACCCGCCCAACAACATGGCGCTCTGGCTCCCGTTCGATCAGTTGAACTCGCTGGGCGTCACCCGCAACGTCGTCTCCGGCTATGGCGGCGTCGTCCGCCCGAGCGTCGCGCTCGGCCCCGCGCTCAGTTTCGGCTCGTATGTCAACAACTGCCTCTACTTCAACGGAGTCAATCAGTACGTCTCCGTCATGAATCACAGCCTCGTCGATATCGCCGAAGGCGATCTCTCGATCGATGCCTGGGTCTTCGTCACCGAAGACACCAACAGCAGCTTTTTCGTTCTGACCGACAAGCGCCGTCAATCCGGCGCCTCCACCGTCGGATACCTCACCTTCCTGGTGCGCGGCGCCGCGGGTTATCAGTTCGGCATCCAGCTCGCCGATGGCGGCGCCAATAGCTGGATCAGTCCCACGCTGTTCCACACCGGCTGGCATCACCTCGCCGTCACCGTCGCTCGCAAGCTGACTAACGGCGGCACGTTCTACATCGACGGCACTTTCGCCGGCAATTTCAATCCAACCGGGCGCCAGGGTTCGCTCTCGAATATCTCCGCCTTCAACGTCGGCGCCGCACCCGCGACCCTCGGCGGCTATTTCTTCGGCTTCATCGACGAAGTCGAAGTCTTCCGCCGCGTTCTCCCGCCTACCGAAGTCTTCGATATCTACAACGCGAAAATGCTCGGCAAATGCAAGCAGTTCGTCCAGGCCTATCCCGACACGATCTTCTGCGGCAGTTCAACGACCACCACCGTCGGCGCTTACCTCTTTAACTTCGCCGCAACCGGCGCAACATTCACCGGCAACTTCGGCCCGACCAACAGCTGCGGAACTCCTCTCTTCCCAACCGCAGTCGCCTTCCCGCCAACATTTGTCGGCTCCGGGATCACCGTGCCGGTCTGGATGACCGCGACAAAACCGGCGAGCCTGACGACAACCGGCTCCACGACTTGCTATCTCGTTACCGCGACCCAGCCCGTCCCAACAACTTCATCCACCGGCAAAGTCACGTATCGCCCCGACATCGCTTGCTCGAACGGAATCGCCACGCTTGCCGTGCAAGTCCCGCTGGGCGGCAGCACCAACGTCGCTTTCCACATCGGCAACGAAAGCATCAAGTCCGCCTTCCTCCGCTACCGCATCGAGGCGATCGGTCCGGATGGCCTCGTCAGTCAGTACCTCGCGCTGAATGGCTTGTTGCCCGGCGAACCAGTCGAAGACGAAGCTTCCGTTCCTCTCGGCTCCGAAATAGAGATCATCGTGGAAGCGAGCTTCCGCGAGGTTGACGCGCTCGGCTTGACATTCCTGCGCCTCTCGACCGACACCGATGGTGACGGCATCTATGAACCCGCCGATATCGTCCCGCTCGCCTGCCAGCTCCCCCCTGCCTGCTGCATCGCCGACTTCAACTGCGACGGCCAGGTCGACGATGGCGATTTCGCGATCTTCGCTCCCGCCTATGACGAAGTTCTCTGTGCCGACCCCGACATCTGCCCCACAGACCTTACGGCCGATGGTGTCGTCGACGATCAGGATTTCCAGATCTTCATTCTCGCCTACAGCGGCGTGGAGTGCACCTGAAAAAATGGACACAAAGTTCGCCAACGACTGCTGAGGCCGAGTCAAGGGAGAACCCAGGACGAATACAGTACCGACAGTCCGTGAACAGGCGGGCAAGTGCGATCCGCCGCAAGACAACGGCGTGACCACGACGCTCTGTTCGTGACCAACCGCGCGGGCAACGTGAGCGGCGGGCGCGACCAGGGATTTATCCACGCCGACAACCTCGGCCTCGACTTCCATCTTGATCTCGAAAAAATCTTCGGAATCGACGGCGCTTCGTTTCTGCTCAACATGAGCCAGCGTTCGGGCTCGAGCGTGTCAGGTGTTTGCATCGGGAACGTGTTCACGGTGCAACAGGTGTTCGGCGGGAGCACGTTCCACCTGATCGATGCCGCGAACGGCGGTGAACTCACGTGCCGCTCGCTTTCACACTTTCCACACCCACCCCCGCCCACTCCGCCCCACTCCACCCCCAACCGCCTACTCGCACACCAGTTCGTTGTATCCCCCCACAAACACCACGAAGTCGCTGTCATCCACAAACAGATCCCCGTTCAGATGCGCTTCGCATGGCGGCATCATCGCCGCATCCGCACAATCCAACACGCCTAATGCCTAATCAGTCAGTATTCACATACTCGGTTCGATCTACCGCCACGCCGGATGCTCAAACCACTTCGCGGTCAATCCCATCCTGAACAGCGGGTCTTTGCACGCGGGCGGCTTTGCCAACAGATTTTTGATTCTGCTGATCCACTGAATTCTGAATGACGTGGCCGTCGGGCACCCTTTCAACATGGAAGCCAGAACGAGCAGTGTCGCCATCACGCGATCTCCCTGCGGCAAGAGGGGCGGAGCCCACGCCGGATCGCGCGGCAGGATCGGCTTGATCGGCCAGGCGCGATCCCACACACGTGCGTGATGTGCGCAGAGATTTCGAATGTACAGCATGTGGTGCGCCCAGCTCACAAACACCGAGTGAAACTGCCCATACCGCGTTGCAAGGGCAATTTGATCGCGCCGATGCATGCTGTTGATCATCTTTGAAAGCGTTCCAAAGGACATGATTTCCGTCACGGTCCACACGGGCAGATCCGGATACTCGAGGTACGTCGCCCGAAAGTGCTGCACGAATGGCTCGCTGGACCTCGTCGTTTCATCTCGGATTTTCGTGAGGTCGAAGAACTTGTAAAAATTCCCGTTGACGGTGTGACCGAATGCGCCGTATTGCTTGCCGAAGTGGTGCGCCGTCGCGGCACGAAGATCGACCTCGATTACTTCGAGGGCCTCGTTCAAGAGGTCGCGAAGCGACCAATCGAATTCATAAGCGTAGCGAACCGCTTCAAAGGATGTGCCCGGCGCAAACGTGTGGCGTGACTGTTCGAAAGCCAGGCAATACCCACTGAGCCTGTAGTAGTTGACATGCGCAAAAAACTCCTCCGCCTGTGCGCGATTGGCAATCACCATGCCCCGAGATTCAAGAAGTCGAACTTGATCCGCGCAAGAAAGCCACGGCTTGTTGAACGAGCGAAGCGTCAGCGAATTCGGGGTACCGCTCATTCACAGCGCTCCGTCACGCTCCAGCAATTCGGCGCATAAAAAAACCCGTCCAAATTGCGCTTAGCTCTTGCGAACCAGAGGCGTGACGGGTGTGTTACTACAAGTATACGGGTAACTCGAATTCCTGCCCAAGCATGATCGTCAAAATTGCCCACACTTCTTAAACTCAGTGCTTTTCATGGCTTGGAAACGGCCTTTTCAAGGGGCTGGATCTGGTTTGCGGACACGAACAAGGGCAGCCCTTCACTCACACCGCGGCCGGTTGTACGCACCGACAAACACCACGAAATCTGCATCATCCTCAACAGATCCGCATTCTTATCCGCTCCCCACGGCGGCAGGATTGCCGGGTCGGCGAAATCGATCATGTTGTACCCCTGAACGAAGAGCGCGAAATCGGCATCATCGACAGCGCCGTCGGGTTCAGATCGCCCGAGCGATTCGCGCGTCGCATCAGTCCGCATCGCTGCAGGCCGCATTCGCTTTTGCGCCTCACTCTGACGTATCTACCGCTTCCACCGGCTTGCCCTTCTGCCAGCGCAGGACGATTCCCTTTCCCGTTCCAAACTGCAGCGACTCGTGCTCGGGGCCGATCTCGCACCAGACCGGCTCTTCCGGATGTTCAAGCTGATAGCGGATCACGGTGCAGCGATCCTGAGGCGGGACTTGGCAGGTTTCCATCGCCTCAATCACCCACCCCGCCCACCCCGCCCACTCCGCCCACCACCCACCCCCACCAACCCCCTCCCTCGGGAAGGGGGCTCCAGAGCGCGGCACGCGCGGGTCATGAGGCATAGTTTGACTTTGGACGCCGAGTCTCGAACAGAACGAAGGCGAGGGCATCGCGCGGAAGAGTGATACACACGCGGCGGTATGCGCGAGACCATCGCCCCGAAGGGTGATGCCACGAGCGGCGGTGAACTGACATGCCGCTCGCTTTCACATTTTCCACACCCACCCACTCCACCCACCCCCAACCCCCTCCCTCGGGGCTCCCGGGCGCGGCACGCGCGGGGTCGCTCATCGAACACGCTGGTTATAAGACCGTCGGGCCGCGCACGCCCGGCCTGTTTCGCAGGTGAGCGGCGCTTCCGAATCATGTATTCGATCGCTCTCGGATACGCAATTGCGAGTATTCTGATGCACTCATGATTTCACTTCACGTGCCGCGGATTTCGGGCTTCACAGCGCGATCGGTGCTGCTCGCAGCGCTCATCGCGTTCTTGCCGTGCCTGGGCGCGCGTGCGCAGACACTGACATGGACGGGCGCGGGCGATGGCACGACGTTCAACCTTGCGGGGAACTGGTCGCCCGCTCAACTTCCCGGCGCAGCCAACGACTGCGTGATTCCGGCTGGGGCAGGGACGATTACCGTCAGCGGCGCCAGCGTGCGATCGATCACCACCTCCCGCAATCTCTTTATTCCCGGTTGCAGCACGATCAATCTCACCGCGGGCATGCAACTCCAATCGGGCGCGATCGTGCAGATCGACAACACGGGCGGGTGCACCGGCCTCATCTTTAGTGGCGGGACGCAGTCCATCGCGGGAACGGGGAGCATCTTTATTTCGAGCGAGGGGAACGGTGGCATCGCGATCTCCGTGCAGAACGGGTGCAGCCTGGGGATTGAGGCGGGTGTCGCGGTGACCTACGGGGCGGGCGGAACCGGCTCTGCCGCGGCCATCCGGATCGAGAGCGGGGCCACGCTCAATAGCAGCGGCACGATCGGCGTTGAGCAGGTGGGGCGCACGTTGAACATCAACGGGCCGGGGACGTTCAGCAACGGAGGGACGCTGCACGCTGGCGCGGGAACCCTGGCGTTGGCGGCGGGCGCGTGGTCGAGCACTGGGCAGATTGAGGTCGAAGCGGGGGCGGTTGTCACGCTCGCGGGCGCTTTTTCATCGCTGGGATCGATCGTGAATTCGGGCGGGTCGGTGATTGTGTCGGGAGCCGGGACGGGTGCGACGATATCGGCGTCGGCCGTGACTGGCGCAATCACGTTTCAGAACGCGGTGCTCACGAACTGCGCTCTGGTTTCCGCTGACGGCACCGACTTGTCCATCGACGGAAGCTGCACGCTCAAAGGATGCACGATCGGCGCGAACGTCATCGGTGCGTGCGCGTTCATCACGATCCAGGACGGACTGACGTTTGCCAACGGCGCCATTCTCCGCACCGGCAGCACGTGCACGAACGCGAAGATCACCCTGTCCGGCGGTCCGCAACTCATCTCGGGCAACGGGAAGATTCGGCTTCAAGGCAGCGAAACAGACTCCAGCGACGTGGCGCTCGTGATTGCCCAGTCTGCGTCAGTGACGCTCGACTCCGGCATCACAATCGTCGCGCCCGCCGCACAGCCGCGAACGAAATTGCAGATGCTGGCGGACAGCGTGCTCGTGAACAACGGCGCGATCACCGCCGATGCCGTCATCTTCACGCTTGATGCCTCCGCATCGGGCGCCACCTTCATCAACAACGGCACGATCGCCTTCGGCCCGGGCGCAGTCGCCACGATCAATGCCGGCAACTGGATCAATGCCGGCTCCATCGCCTGCAACGGTTCTACTTTTACGAGCAGCGGGGCCAGCTGGGCCAACGACGGCTCCGCCACGTTCGACAACTCCACCGCTTCGCTCTCCTCTACCAACTGGATCAACAACGCCGACATCACATCGACCGGCGGCAAGCTCGATTTCCGGGGCGCTTGGACCAATTCCGGCAATGTGACTTCCGTCAATACCACGCTCAGCTTCGGTGGCGATTTTTCCGCTCTCGGGACGGTCGCCCGCACCGGCGGCACCGTGGAAGTGGCGCCGAGCAATTATCTCGGTAGCTCCCTGATCGCCAACGCTCAGACCGGTGACCTCACGCTCGCGGGTAGCTGGACAGGAACCACATTTGCCGCCTCACAGCAGGCGCAGTTGATCGTTCGAGCTTTCCGCTTGACCAACTGCTCCATTGCATCCGACATGCAGGTCCTTCCCGGCGGGCATATTCGCATCAACGGCAATCTCACGCTCGCCAACAACATTGCGATCACAATGGGAGCCGTCGTCGCGTTCGGATACTCCGATGGACTGATTTGCGACAGCGGCGTTTCAACCATCACGGGCTCCGGATCGATCGTCGCCCTGAACGGGACTTCGTTGCTCAAACTTAGCAACAACTCGAGTCTCACGGTCGGCCCCGGTGTCACGCTCGCACTCGGACCAAACGCTTTCTCTCCGTTCACTTCGAATGTCACGATACCCACCGGTTGCTCCGTGACCAACAAGGGCGTCGTCGCAGTGCATCAGCTCGGCTGCACGATCCAGATCGCCGGCGCGGGTCTTTTTGAGAACGAAGGAATTCTCCACGCCGAGTCGGGCACGCTCGACATCCGCAATCAGTCGGGCTCCCTCGGCACCGCGCTCGTTGCTCCCGGGGCATCGCTCAAGGTTCAAGGCGATTACAACATCGACGAGCCTATTAACAGTCAAGGCTCGCTCTCGCTCGGCGGAACTTGGAAAAACAACTCCGTAATAACTGTCACCAATGGCGCCATGTCTCTTTCCGGGACATGGTCCAACGCCGGCACGTTCGTGCTCAATTCAAGCCCTTGGACCATTTCCGGCGTATTTCCATCCCTCGGAAATATCTCGACCGTCTCCAGCCCCCAGACTTATTCGGGAACGCTCCCAGCGGGCGCGCTCATCACCGCCGACGCGTCCACCGGCGACATCTTCCTCGATCGCGCAACTCTCACCAACGCCACGCTCCGCGCCTACGACGGAACCGCCTTTCGCATAGCCACCGGCAGTGGCCAATTCCTGAACCTGAATGGTTGCACGCTGGCGGGAACGATGCTTGCCGGAACGTGCTGCGACATCACGCTGACGAACGGATTGACGCTCTCCGACGGCGCGGAACTCTCACTCGAGAGCGGCGCGTCCTGCGGGCCTGCCGTCCTATACGTCGCTTCCGGAGCTCAGTCGATTGCAGGCAACGGCAAGATCTCGTTCCGAAATCTCGACGTCGCCACCGGATCGATTCAGCTTCTCAGCAACGCGTCGCTCACGGTCGCCAGCGGCGTCTCCCTCATCTGCCCCACCAACAGCCGCCTCGGAGGTCGAATTACCCTCGCCTCCTTCTCGACCATGACTAACTTCGGAACCATCTCCATGCAGATGCCCGCCACCACACTCTCCGTCGGGGGCAGCGGCAGCTTCCTCAACTCCGGCACGATCGAGTCCATCGCCGGCTCGCTCTCGATCAACCCGACCACGCTCCAGAATTACAACGCCGCCACTTTCACCCTTTCCGGCGGCACATGGATCGCCAAAGGCGGCTCGCTCACGCTCGGCTCGCGCGTCATCCGCACCCTCGGCCCCGGCGCCGTCATGAACATCGCCAGTCCGGTCGGGGCGATCCCCACGATCAACACGCTCACAACCAACGACGGAACGCTTCGAATCGCCGCCAACACCCTGACTACCACGCCCGTCGGCGGCACGCTCACCAACAACGGCACGATCGATCTCGCCGCGGACGGCGTCTTCGCCATCACCGGCGCACTCGTCCTCAACCCCGCCGGAACCGTCCGCACCGAGATCAAGGGCGTTAATGTCGCGCAGTTCGGCCGAATCAAGCCCACAACCGCCTCGTCCGTCGCCGGACATCTCCGCGGCACATTCATCCCGCCCTATTCCCCCTCCGCGGGCACCATCTTCACTCCCTTCATCTTCGGAAATCCAATCACGGGCGCGTTCTCCGATATCTGTTTCGATGCCAGCCCGCAAAACATGGGCATCACGCAAAACATCTTCGTCTCTGCGCTCCGCCTCGTCGCCTCCACCGCATCCGGCACATCACCAGCCATCACGCAGCAGCCCGAAAGCACGAGCGCGAATCCCGATGCAGTATTCACCCTGCTCGCCGCTCCCGGTGACGCGGCGTATCAATGGCGGAGGGACGGCAACCCGCTTTCGGACGGCCCGACACCTTCTGGCTCCACAATCTCTGGAAGCAAAACCAAGACTCTCACCATCCACAACGCGCACCCGGCCGATGCCGGCTCGTACGACGCGCTCGTTTCCAACTCCTGCGGCAGCGCCCTCAGCGATCCGGCCACACTCAGCGTCTGCGCCGGGGATCTCAACGGCGACGGCTTTGTCGACGACGCCGACTTTGTTCTCTTCCTCGCGGGTTACAACATCCTCGACTGCGCCGACGCCGCCATGCCGGTCGGGTGCCCGGCAGACCTCAACAGCGATGCTGTCGTCGATGACGCCGACTTCCAGCTCTTCGTCCCCGCATACGACGCGCTGATCTGCCCGTGAGGCGGCGATCGCCGGCGGCGGCTTCCGCACGGATAACCTCCCGCGCGGCCGACCATTCGCCCCGGCTCCGACTGGGGCGCTCAACGGAACACGCCAAGCAGCCGCGCTCAACCCGACGCCGCACTCGCCTTGACAAGCTTCGGCTCGCGTCGCACGGGCGGTCTTTTCAGGGTTTGGCGAGGAGAGGGATGTTGCGCGTGCCGCACGGGCGCGATCTTCATCGGTTTGCCGCGCTCGATCGACTGCTTCAAGGCCTCGATGACTCGCACGTCCGCCAACCCCTCCCACCCCGACGGCTCCGGCTCTTTCCCGTTCAGAACACACTCCGAGAAGTACACCATTTCCGCGGCGAACTGATCGCGCTTGGCGAAGGTGGATGTCCGGGCCTTCTCGTTGACGGTGATCGTGACCTCGATCGGCTCGACATACTCGTAGGCCTGATCGAGAAAAACTCTGCCCTTGGTACCGAGCAACTCGAACCAGCTCGTCGTCGCAAGGCCGAAGCTGCACGTGAATTGTGCAACCCGATCGCCCGGAAACCTGAGCAGCGCGCTGACTGTCTCTTTCACCTCGCGGAACCGCGGATCGCCCGAACTTGCCTCCCACGCCTGCACCTCGATCGGATCGTCCTGAAAAAGTGAGCGTGCCGCGTTAATGCAGTAGATGCCGATGTCAAGCAGCGGACCGCCGGCAACATCATCCTGGAGGCGAATGTTCGAAGGATCGCGGACCTGGTAACTGAACGACGAAGTGAACAGGCGCGGCTCGCCGATTTCCCCTGATTTCGCGACCTCCAAGGCTTTCAGGTTGGCGGGCTCGAAGTGCAATCGGTACGCCGTCATCAGCTTTACGCCGCTACGCGCGCACGCCTCGATCATCGCGCGGCACTCGCGCTCCGTCGCGCCGAGCGGCTTTTCGCACAGCACGTGCGCCCCCGCCTTCGCCGCCCGCTGCACGATCGAGAGGTGTTCCGTATTCGGCGTCGCGACGTACACGGCATCGATCTCTTCCTGCTCGATGCACTTCTCGAGTTCGCCGTAGTCGTAGAGGCCGCCGACTCGATACCGCTTGCCGAGCACCTTGAGCTTCTTCGCGTCACCCGAGACGAGTGCCGCGAGTGCGGAGTTCCCGGCATGCGAGAACGCGGGCAACATCGCGGCCTGGGCGATGTGCCCGAGACCGATGACCGCGTACCGAACTTTGCTTGATTTTTGCCTGGTTGTCATTGGCGACCTTTTCGACCTTCGCGAGAAGCACCTGCACGCCAGACCGCTGCCGGAATTCTGAAAGCCGATGCCTGAGACTGACAGGAAGTCTTTATCCGCGCGTGATTCGGGACTAAAAGCGCCCACATGCGCGAGCAAGAAGCGCGAGGCCGCGCGTTTGCTCCATACACCGACAGCCGGCGAGTGCGGACTTCGAATCCCGCTCGCCGGCCCCGAAGCACAAGAACAGCGAACGCCGCGACGTGTGCCGACCGGGATCGGCAACGATCGAGGCGTCCGCCGCACACATGTGAGACGCGATTAGCGCGCACTCGCGGTTTCGGTGTAGCCCGGCAGTTCCTTGGCCAGGCGCTCGTGCATCTTAAGCGTGGGGAGCAACTCAGTCAGGAGCTGCTTCGTCGGCTCGCTTCGCACCTGCTTCTGGGCCTTCTCGACTTCGGCGATGAGTTTGGCGTGACCCTTGGCCATTTTCTCGGCGAAGACGCGATCGAACTCGGCTCCGTTCAGGCTGCGGAGTTCTTCGATCGGGCTCTGCCGCTTTTGCATGTCCGAATCGTCCGCATTTTTCTCGGCGTCGCGACCGGAATTCGCGGCGGAGTTGTCAGCGGCTTTCGAGGCCGACTTGTCGCCGGACTTCTCGCTGCGCAGAAGACGCTGGGTCTCGGCGTCGCTCATAAGCGTGATGTTTTCCTGTGACGCGACCGAGCGCACCTTGCTGTCGGCGCTCGTGTGATCGCGGACGAGCATCTCGCCGTATTCGCGCACCGCGGCATCGGAGCCCCGAAGGTTCGCGAGCCGCCCGATCTCGATCTCTTCCTGATTCTTCACGTGGAGGATCGAGAGGATGCGTGCATCGGGGTTCGTGTTGGCCGCATAATTCTGTTGCGACTGGCCGGCGGCGGCCATGCGGTCGTCGTTTCGTCGCATGTTCGCTTCGTCGCTCCGCGTCGGATTCGTCGCGCCGATCTGGGCGTTGCTGTTGCTCGGATTTGTGGATGGATCAGCGATGGCCTGTGCCGCGGCAACGCGCGATGAATCCTGCGCGGAGGCGTTGCGATCGTTGCGAGCGATCTGGTTGTTGTTCCAGGACTGACTCGAGCCGGATTGATTTGGCTGATTGGATTGGTTGTTCCACGACTGGTTGGCCTGATACCGGCCGGGCTGGTTGTTCTGATTCCAATTGCCCTGATTGGCCTGATACTGCCCGCTATTTTGGTCCGACCAGTTCGGATCGTTCTGATTGATCACGCGCGGCGGCAATTGCTGAACGGTTCCCTTCGCCAAATTCTGATTGTTCAGCGTTCCGTCGGCGGGGTTTTCATTCCGCGAGACGCCCGTGTTGTACCGGCTCGAGCTGTTGTCCTGGCGATTGTCGTTGTCGAAGCGTGTTACGTTGCCGGAGTTGTCGGTTGTCGAGTAGTAATTGTGTTGCTGATTGTCGCCCCGGGCGAGACGATTCTCGGCGTTGTAGTAGCCCGGGCCGCCCGAGACGCCGTCACCGTACGGGTCGGACGTGCCGGATCGGTTCATTTCTTGGTTGTCGCGGGTCGCGTAGCTCTGCGAATTCCACGAGCTGCAGGCGGCGAGGAGTGCGGCGGGCGTCAGGGCTGCCGCGACGGTGATGTTTCGACGCAAGTGAGTGTTCATGGCGATTTCCTTTTCTCCCGGAAGAGTTCGAAACTTCCTAATCACACCTTCCCGTTGAGCCATGAGAGGATCGTGAAACAACCGCAAAAGAACACTCTCATGCAGAGACGGCGCGAATGCTCGGCTGGCTTAGGGCAGTTGCTGCGTGAGATCGAAGTAACCGCGCCAGGGATTTTGGGTCTCTAATCCTTCGAGCAAGGTGAACTCGGCGGCGCTTTCGAGCGAAGCGAGTTTGGTCCACGAGATCGGCATGGAGATCGGCGCGCCTTTACGCGCGCGGGCGGAATAGGGGGCGACGGAGGTTGCGCCGCGGCCGTTGCGGAGATAATCGACAAAAATCTTGCCGCGGCGGCGCGACTTGGTCATGATCGCGACATATTCGTGCGGTCTGTCAGAAGCGAGCGCTCGCGCGATGCGGCCCGCGTAGTCCTTGGCCTCGTCCCACGTGGCGCTCGCATCGAGCGGCGCCTGTATGTGCAGACCCTTGCCCCCGGAAGTCTTCACGAATGATTCGAGGCCATCGCGCTTGAGCAGCGTGCGGATCTCGCGTGCCGCGGCTTTGATGCGGCCGAAGGCGACGTTTTCGCCCGGATCGAGATCGAAGATCAGGACGTCGGGATGTTCGAGGTCTTCGGCGCTCGAGCCCCAAGGGTGGATCTCGATGACTCCCATCTGCGCGAGCGTGACAAGGCCGGCGACGGAATCGACCGCGAGGTAATCTGCCGAGCCGCTCTTTTTGCGCACGCGGATTGACTTGACGGGGGGGCCGAATGTGTCGCCGATGTGCTTCTGAAAAAAGCACTGGTCCCCGGTGCCCCGTACGCAGCGGACGACGCTGAGCGGTCGGTCGGCGATGAACGGGAGCATGCGATCCGCGACCTTTTCGTAGTAGCGCGCGAGGTCGAGCTTGGTCACGCCGCAATCGGGGTAGATGACGCGATCGGGGTGCGTGATCGTGATGCCGGCGACGACCGAGTCGCCCTTGGCTGCGCGGGAGCGCCGCGCTTTGGCGCTGCGCCGCGCAGAAATTCTCGGCGATCGACGTGCTTTCGAAGCAACCTTGCTCTTTGTCATGCCCACCGCCTCCGCCAGATCCTTCGCGGGCGCCTCGATGCGAACCTTGCCGGCCGGCTTGTCTTCGCGCAATCCTTCGAAAGAAGGGTGTCGCAGTCTTCCATCTTGGGTCCATTCGGTGAAAGCGACCTCTCCCACCAGTTCGGGCTTGACCCATGTCGCGCCGCGGGCGTCGGCGCGAGGAACACTGCCGTTGAGCGCCGCATGATCGGTGCGCAGCGATTGGAGACGCGCGCCGAGGTCTCGCAGCGTGGAGTCGGAGAAACCGGTGCCCACTTTTCCGGTGTAGACGAGCTTGCCCTGTTGATCGTGCGCACCGAGCAGCAACGAGCCGAAATGCTTGCGCGCGCCGCCGGGCGCTGTGTAGCCGACGATCACAAACTCCTGGCGCCTCCCGCATTTGATCTTGAGCCAAGATCGCGAGCGGCCGCTCGTGTACGGTGCATCGGCCTGTTTGGAGACCACTCCTTCGAGACCGAGTCGGCACGCCTGCTGCTGGACCGTTTCGCCCGATCCGGTGACGTGATCGCTGTAACGCAGGACTCTTCCGGCTTTTGACCTCGCGAGGAGCTTTTTCAACACCGCTTTGCGCTCGTTGAGCGGACATGATCGCAGATCGTCGCCGTCAAGAAAGAGGAGATCAAAGAGGAAGAACGCAAGATTGGCGAACTTGCGCTCTTTGATCGCCTGCTGGAGGGATTGGAAGTGCGTCTTGCCCGCCTCATCGACAATCACGGCTTCGCCGTCGAGCACGGCGGTCGAGCAGGGAAGAAGCTCGATTGCATGCGCGATCGGTCGGAACTTGGAAGTCCAGTCTTTGCCGGCGCGGGTGATGAGGCGCACCGCGCCGCGGCGGAGCTGCGCGATGAGGCGGTAGCCATCAAACTTGATCTCGTGCAACCAATTCTCGCCGGTCGGAACATGTTCGGAAAGCGTGCAGAGTTGAGGTGAAATGCCGCGGGGCAGCTCCGCGTCGTCATCATCGCCTTCGCTCCTGCGCTTTCTCTTCTGGCCGCCCGCGCGGGCGATCTCATCGAGGTTGCGTTTGGATTTGATACTCGTGCGCGCCCGCGAGACGAGTTCCTTCTTCCCGTGCGAGGCGTGCCGATCGTCTTTCTTGATGAGCAGCCAGTTGTGCTTCTTTTCTCCGGCGGCTCTGCCGCCCATTCGCGCGAGCGTCCACTCGCCTTTGAGACGCTTTCCGTGGAGCGCGAAAGTCAATTTGCCTTTTCGGAGTGCGGCGGCGGGATCGGGATCGATCGGCTCCCAGGTGCCGCGGTCCCAGAGCATGACCGTTCCGCCGCCGTATTCGCCGTAGGGGATGACACCCTCGAATTCGCCATATTCGATCGGATGATCTTCGACCTCGACGGCGAGGCGTTTCTCGGCCGGATCGAGCGACGGCCCCTTGGGGACGGCCCATGATTTCAGAACGCCGCCGAGTTCGAGACGAAAGTCGTAGTGCAGGCGGGATGCATCGTGCTTCTGCACGACGAAGCCGAGCACGGACTTTTTCTTTACGGTTGAGCGCGGTTTGCCGCGCGGCTCGGAGGTCTTCGTGAAGTTGCGTTTGCGAACGTACTGCTTCAGCGACATGATCGCCTCCGCCGGGCGCTAACCGGCCTTGCGCCGCACCGGCTTTTTCGCCGTCCGTGGCGACGCTTTGCGGCCCTGCTTTGTGCCGCTCTTTTCCAGACTCTTCTTGAGCACTTCCATGAAATTGATGGGTCCGGTCGCGGGCTCTTCCTCTTTCTCGGGCGCGGCGGGCGACTTCTTCGTGCTGCCCGACGCGATCTTCTTCTCGATCCACTTCATGAGTTGCTCGCGGTAGGTGTCGTGGTACTCGGAAGGCTTCCAGTCGGCGGCCATCGCATCGATGAGCGTGCGGGCGATCTTGAGTTCCTGCGTGCTGACACCGTGAGACTTGGCAGAACCGGCCGGCACATTCAGTTCTTTGGTCGAACGGATTTCCTGGGGATAGCGCAGCAGATCGAGCATCAGGACATCGCCTCGCGGCGAGAGCGCGGCGATGTATTGGCGGGTGCGGATGACGACCCTGGCGATCCCGACTTTGCCGGATTCCTTCATCGCCTCGCGCAGGAGGACATACCCCTTTTCACCACCCTTGCCGGCTTCGAGGTAGTAGGGCGTGTCGAAGTAAATCGGATCGATGTCGCCCGACTTCACGAACGACTGGATCTCCACGGATTTGGTGGCTTCTGGCGCGGCGCGCTTGAGTTCCTCATCGCTGAGGACGACGTAGTTGCCGTCCGAGTACTCGAAGCCTCGAACGACCGAATCCCACGGAACTTCTTCGCCGGTCTCTTCGTTGACACGTTCGTAGCGGACGCGCGCGTGGTCGCGGCTGTCGATGAGATGGAACTGCAGGTCGGCGCGTTGCTCGGCGGGGAAGAGATTGACCGGGACGTTCACCAATCCGAAGGTGATGTGGCCTTTCCAGACGGCCCGCGCCATTGTGTTGCTCCTTCTCTTTACCATTCGCTGGGAAGATGAATCAGCCGCGGCGTGCGGAGTGAGAGCGAACTCAAGTGGAGTCATGCGTTCGTTTGGGAGATGCTTCCGCGACTTTGGTATTGGCTTTCGGAGTGCGCTTTTTTCTCCGCCCGCCTCGCCGTTCTCATTCAAAAAACGACCCGCCCTCCGGCGGCAGAACCATCCGGAGGGCGGGGTTCTGGGCTCGAGCACGCGAACTACATCTTGTTCTTGTTTTTCCAATCGGAGGAGCCGCTGCCGGACGAAAGGCCGGCGCCGGATGACTCAGCGCTCGACCGGTTCTTCGAGCCGGAATCCTCCGAACTGTCTCGGTGCTTCATGCGCAGCTGATTGTCCACGTCTTTCACTCCATGGACATCGGATGCGGAGCGCTCCATGCCGTGTTTGGTGTCGCGGTCGCAGCACTCGCCCGAAAGCGTGACGATGCCATCTTTGCAGTTCACGTCGACTTCGCTGCAGTCATACCCATCGTCAACGAGGCGCTCGGAGACATCGTCGCGGACGCGGTCGTCGGACTTCCTGTAGTTCTTCGGGGCCTTGCCGCGCTGATTGTGTTGAAGCTCATACGAGCCGCCGTTCCAGGCGTCGTTGTTCGAGCGCCAGGAGCCGGAGTTGATGCCCGAGTTGCCCGAGTTTTGCCGGGGTTGTTCGGTCGAGTACGCGCCGCTGATGGGGCGACCGGAGTAATCGTTCTCGTAGCCGTCAAGATCGTCCTGGCGATGGCTGCGTGATTGATATCCGGCGTAACCTTGTTGTCCGTATTGACCGGAATAGGGAGAGGAAGACTGCCTCTGCTGTTGACCTTGCGAATACTGGCCGGAATAGGACTGTCCGGAATCGCGGTAATCGCCTCCACTTTGGTTGTAGTACTGACCCTCGTTGCGATAGGGCTCGGAGTAGCGCCCCTGCATCGGGTACTGGCCTGAGTAATCGCCCCGATTGCTCTGACCGTATCCTGTCTGGCCGTAGCCCTCTCGCTCCATGCGGCGTTGTCCATATGGGCTTTGGCCGTAGCCCATGGACCCGTATTCAGACGGACGGTCTTCGTGCTCGTGGGCATATCCACCTTGGGTGCCCGTGCGTCCTGATTGGCCGTACATCGAGCCCGTCGCAAGCGAGCCGGCGCCCCAATCCTGCTGGCCATAACCCCGCATGCCCTCGCGCTGATTTTCGGGCCAGTACTGGCTGCCCTGTTGGCCACGGTATTGACCGCCGGACTGATTCCGCCTGTTCCGATTTCGATTGCTCATAAAATACTCCTTGAACACTCCGCGAAGCGCGCGGCATCGCCCCGGGTAACAGAATCTGACTGACGACCGAACGCGCATTCACGCGGCGCGCCAAACGGGCCGTCGAACAACTCACCCATGGATACCGCGGCGCCTTTGCCGCCCAGTGAGTGAGTGGTAAATCCGCATTCACAACGCGTGCCGTTGTTTCCGATCACTCTCGCGAGCAAAGCGAAAGGCACGCCGACGGTGCCGTACCCGGATTGCGGGATCTGGATTCATGAGAAATGATGACGAGCGAATCGCGCCGGGAAGTGGCATTGCGCGACGCCATGTGCTCCCCGCAACGGGTGATATGCGTACTCGCAAAGACTCATGCAAGAATCACCTATGCACGACGTCATCATCATCGGGGCGGGTCCGGCCGGGCTTTCCGCGGCGTTGGTGCTCGCCCGCTGCCGACGCGACATCGTGCTCATTGATCACGGGCACGGGCGGAACCGGTTCGCCCGCAACATGAACGGATTTCTGACGCGGGACGGGGTGCCGCCGAAAGAGTTTCGCGAGTTGGCGCGACGAGACCTTTCGAAATACCAGATCCGCTGCATCGATGAAGAAGTCGTGCACGCGTGCCCGGAAGGAAACGGATTTCTGGTGACGCTGAAATCGGGAGAGGGGCTGCGGGCGCGGAAGGTGCTGCTGGCGACGGGCGTGAGCGATCTCTTGCCTCGGCTTGATGGATTCATGGAGTGTTACGGGAAGACTGTGCATCACTGCCCGTACTGCGATGGATATGAACATCGCGATCAGCGCATCGCGACGTACGGGAGAGGGAACGCCGCGATCGGGATCGCGCTGACGCTGCGGACATGGTCAGCGGATGTGACAGCGTGTCTGGATGGCGAGGAAGCGGATGATTCGCACATCGCGATCGCGAAGAAAAACGGGATTACGGTCCGTCGCGAATTGGTGACGCGCCTGCACCACGAAGAAGGTGAACTGCGAGCGTTGCATTTCGCGCGGGGAGAACCTCTCAACGCCGATGCGATGTTCTTCAACACGGGACAGGTGCAGCGATCGGGGCTTCCGAAACTTCTCAACTGCGCGTTCGATAATGACGGCGGCGTCAAGACAGCGGACCGGCAGCAGACGACGATCCCCGGGCTTTTTCTCGCGGGTGATGCGGACAAAGAAGTGCAGTTTGTCATCGTGGCGGCGGCGCAGGGCGCGACGGCGGCGGTCGGCATCAATCGCGAGCTGCAGGACGAAGAGAGGGGGACGCCTGCTCCACCATCGCATCGAGCACCGACGCCATCTTCTTGACGGTGTCGTTCCACCGGAACTTTCGGAACTGCTCGAAGCCTTTCTTCCGCATCTCGTCCGCCGCGGCGTCGTCGGTCAGGACGCGCCGAAGCACATCTTTCAGTTGGCGGGCGTCGTCCATCTTGACATATGCCGCGGCGGGCCCGAGGACTTCGGGCATGGCGCAACAGTCGCTCGAAACGACCGGCGTGCCGAAACTCATCGCTTCAAGAGGCGGGATGCCGAAACTCTCGCAGACGCTCATGAAGGCGAAGCAGCGGGCATGCATGAATGCCGCGGCGAGTTCGTCGCCGCTGAGACGGCCGACGAGTTCGACGACGGGTTTTTCGATTGCGCCATCGGCGCTGCGGATCGCGCGGCCCATCTCGTTGATGCTCTCGGCGTAGGCGGCATCAAAGATGCGACCGACGACGCGGTAGGTGATGTCTTCGAAGCCTTTCTCGCGGCGGAGCACGCAGACAGCTTCGGCGATCAGGTGCTGACGCTTGTGGGGCGTGACATCGCTGACGGTGAGCACCTGGCGTGGGCGGGAAGCCAGCGCGGGCATTCGCGAATCTTCACGGGTGCACCAATCTTCGGGGACGGCGTTGTAGAAGACTTCGGTGCGCGCGGGAGAGATTCTTTCCCAATTGCAGATGAGGTCGCGCAGGTACGCGCTCGTGAAACCCATGCAGTCGGCGTGTTTGAGCGCGCTACGGACGGCTCGGCGGCGGAGCATCGCGCCGAACCTGGCTTTGAGACCCTTGTTCTGCCACATGCGGGGGAGATAGGGAACGGGGTCTTGGGCGTGCGAGATCGTGGGTAGTTTGAGTCGAGCAACTTTCTGGCCGTTGAGCTGGATGACGGCACTCACGGCGTTGTCGCGCGCCCAGCGCACAAGCGCAAGGTTTTCGTAAAGGACGCGCGAAAGAATCTTCGCGGTCTTTGGCGGCGCCCACAGAATCTTCGTGTTTTCGCCGAAGCGCTCACTCTTCATGGGCTCGTGGAAGGCGCTGCCCTCGGTCATCACGATTGTGAATTTCCAGTCGGGGCGCGCGGAAGCGAGTCCGCGGACGAGTTCGCGGCAGACCGTGAACCCTCCCCCGCTGCTGACGGAGAGCGCGTTGATGAGGATGTGCGGCTGGGAAGCAGCGGCCTTCAAGCGATGCCGCCTGTTGTGTGCGCGTCGCCGAACTTCGGTGCGTGTCCGGATGACTGTTCGGGTCGCGTCGAGAGGGGGGGGCGTTCCTCAAGCCGGGGGCAGCCGGGAGTCGACCAAGAGAGCCGCAACGGCGACACAGGTCGCCGTGAACCCGACCTGCCGGTGTTTTTGCTGGCGAATTTCACGCGCTCCACGTACTCGATTCGGGGTTCTTCCGGATCACTATTTCGTCCGTTTTTCCAGTTTTTGCTGTGATAAACCTTTCACATTTCGTACTCTTTTTTCTCGGGCCTTCGTGTGGTGCGGCCCGAGCAATCGCACCCGATTTTCCTTTTGCAGCCGCCAAGGCCACCGTCCGGGCGGGCGCTCGCAGCGGAGGGAGTCTAGAAAGATGAAGCGTTCTTTAGATTTGGCCCCCCGCGTCGCGGCCATCGTCTCGCTCTCGCTCGGGTCGCAGATCGCGCTGGCAGGCCCCGGCGCGGCGTATGACGTTCACCTTGCGATCCAGAGTCGAAACGCCGGGCTGATTCAGGGGCGCGGCGTCCCGATGGTGAACGACATCGTGGGCGGGGCGATGGGCGTGTATCCGACGGCGGGGCCGCATGTGATTGCCGCGGACCCGACGTTCTACACCCAGCACCAGGCGAAGTTCAGTTCCGATCTTGTTGCGACCGTTCCCGACGCGAACTTCTCTGGCGTCGTCATGATGGATTATGAGTCGTGGTGGCCCTGTTGGGAGTGGAGCCCGAACGTTCAATCGGATTGGACAAACTACATCAAGACGCAACGGACAGACTTGCTCGCCGGGCACCCGACAAGCGAGTGGGACAGCATCATCCAGGCGGAGTACAAGAAGGAGACGCGCAAGTACTACGAGGCCACCGTCGGCTACGTGCGTGCTTTGCGGCCGAAGGCGAAGATAACGTTCTACGGATTGCCCCTGCGTTCGTACTGGATTTTCAACGGCGTGCCGCAATACGGCGTCGATCTCAACAAGTACCGGCAGATTCACGATCAGGATCTTGGCTGGTACTTCGACCTTGTCGATGTGGTGTGCCCTTCGATCTATCCCGTATACAAAGTGGGCTCGCCCCCCAGCGGCAATATCCAGGATCCTTCGGGCAACGAGGCGTACATCCTCGGGATGGTCAGCGAAGCCGTTCGCAATTCGCGTGGAAAGCCGGTCTATCCGTTCTTCACGCTCAAGTATCACCCGTCGTCGGGCTATTCGGGACAGTTTGTCAATTCGATCAATCTGCGCCAGGGGCTCGAGATCCCGCGGCAGGCGGGCGCGGCGGGCGTGGCGATCTGGGATTTTTTCTATGGCGATGAGGACCTCAACGCCTGGCAGAACTTCTACGACACGACCGCGCGCGACTACATCAACAACGTGATCTATCCCGGTCTTCCCACCAGCGTTTCGGGTACTTCAGCCTTTGCGACTTTTGTCGCCGAACCCCCGGCCCAGGTGGCGGACGAAACGGCGGTTCCGCCCGCGACGGTGAAGGCCCTGAAGTAAAGCGGATTAATCCTCGGATTCCGGGGCACGATTCCAAAGCGAGATTCCCAGCAGCCCGCGCCCGGCGCGGGCTCTTTGTTTATGGGCCGTATCGCGCCGTCACTTCTCGGGCTTCGGTCTATCCCGTTCGCGCGAGTGCTTCCGGCGGCGAGGCCGATTGTTCCGTTTTCCAGAATCGATGGCAGGGCATCGGCGCCGATCGATTGTCGATATAGGAAGAGCCGACACCCTGGGCGGGGGCCGCGCGGCGAGAGGAGAGGCTTTCGTTATGTCCCAACCGATTTTTCGTCGCGCACTCGCGCACGCCGCGGTGCTCGCGCTCTGCTTGGGATCGCTCGCGCGGGCGCAGCTAGGCACCGTGTATGAGGGGCACTTGGCGATCCAGAGCCGAAACTCGGGCACGCTCGACATGCGCGGGCTCTCGATCGCGAACGACATCATCGGCGGGCAGTACGGACTGCACCCGACCGAAGGCCCGCACTCGATCGCGGGTGATCCGTCTTTCTACACCAAACACCTTTCGAAGTTCACGAGCGACCTCAACGAATCCATTCCCGACAAGAACTTCTCCGGCATCATCGTCCTTGACTATGAGTATTGGTGGCCGAACTGGGAGTGGACGGCGCCGAATGTCCAGACAGCTTGGAGCTCGTACGTCAAGACGCAGCGCCTCGATCTGCTCGCGGGTCATCTGACTTCGGAGTACGACCGGATCATCAAGGATGCGTACCTCGCCGAAGTGCGAAAGTACTATGAGTTCACGATCGGGCTCTGCCGCCAGCTCCGCCCCCAGGCGCGCATCAGCGTTTATGCGATTCCGTTCGGTACGTACTGGATTTTCAACGGCGGAACGCAATCTGGCGTTAATCTTGCTCGCTACAAGGAGATCAACCAGGTCGATCTCGCGTGGTACTACAACCTTGTCGATGTCATTTGTCCCACGATCTATCAGTCGTATTCGGTCGGCAATCCGCCCGGACCCGGGCAGATCGATGCGCAGGGACCTTCCAATCACATCCTCGGAATCGTCGGCGAAGCGGTGACCGCGGGGCGCGGCAAGCCGGTCTATCCGTTCATGCAATTCCGCTATCACCCGTCGTCTTACTTCTCGCGGCAGTTCATGTCGCCCGAGAGCCTCGACCTTTGCATCCGGCTGCCGCGCCAGGCCGGAGCAAAGGGCATCATCCTCTGGGACTTTTTCTACACCGACACCGAAGTCACGCAGTGGCAGAATTACTACGACAGTGCCGCGCGCCCCGTGCTTGCGGCAAACCTTTCGAACGGCAGCACCGGCGGACCGGGCGGAACCGGTGGAACGAATCCGGGCACTTCGCCGGGTGGCGGCACAGACCCGGGCACCTCTCCGGGTACCGGTCCTGATCCCGGGACGTCGCCCGGCGGGGGCACCGATCCGGGCACTTCCCCTGGAAGCGGCACGGATCCTGGTACTTCACCAGGTGGAGGCCCGGACCCGGGAACCGGTTCGGGCGGCCCCGATCCGTTCGGCGGAACCGGTAACTCGAGTCAAGATCCCACCGAATTTGTCGGCGGCTCGGGAAGCTCAGAAGGCGGCTCTTCCTCTTCGTCGAGTTCAAGCGGAGCGGCCTCTTCGGGAAGTTCCGGTGGCGGCGGCGATTCGGGCGGAGGGGGAGGCAGCTCGGGAGGAGGTTCGGGCTCGGGTTCAGGATCGGGGCTCGATTTGGGAGGCGGGGGCGGCGGCGGCAGCGTTTCAAGCGGCCCATCGGGAGTGTCGTTTGTCGGCGTCGGCAGTGGCGCGACAGGCAGCGCAACCGATTCGGCGCCGATCAGCGCGGACGAAGCGAAAGCGGCGCTCGCGGGGATCGACCCGAGATTCGTGCGGACTTTCCGCGGAGGAAAATGGGGGAAGGGGGCGCCGTTCACGTATCAGGAAATTTCGCAGGCGCTCGCCCGCGCAAAGCAGCGGCAGAACGTTGATGGCGTGATCAAGGACCCGAAGGTCAAGCTGCCGGAAACTGCGGTTGCGGGAGTTCCGACCGAGTAGGAAGCGCCGGTGGTGTTACTCTCGAAGCCCGGGCAACTGCCCGGGCTTTTTCTTGGATTGCCGATAGAGGAACGCGGATGCGGATTTTGCACGTGACATACTCGCTCGCGGCGGACCAGGGCGGTCCGACGATGGTGACGACAAGAGTCGCTTCGGCGCAGTCGGGGCTCGGGCACGAGGTGACGATTCTGACGCGGGCGAGCGCGGGGAAAGAGACGGAACTGCCGCCGATCGCGGGATCGGCGCGGGTGAAGATCGAGCGGATCGCGCCGAGCTCGGTCGCGGCAAAAGTATCGGGCCGGGATTCACGGCCGCGGCTGCGCGAATTGATCGCGCGGCATGACGTCGTGCATGTACACAACATCTGGGACCCGATCCTGATTCATGCGGTGAACGAGGCGCGGCGGCAGAAAAAGCCGGTTGTGCTCTCGCCTCACGGGATATTGACGCGCTGGGCGCTGTCGGAAAAGCGGCTGAAGAAAGCGATCGCGATGAGGCTCCTGTACCGGCGCGCGATCGACAAAGTGTCGATGGTGCACGCGCTCTCGAGTTTCGAGCGCGAGGAGATGGAGGTTTTTGGGTTTCGCGGGCCGGTGGTGGTCGTGCCGAACGGTGTGTTTCTAGAGGAGATTGATCCGCTGCCGGAGGCAGGAGAATTTCGAAGTGCGCTGAATTCAAAATACTTCTCGCTCAATGGAGAATTGAACTGCCCACCCCCTACCCCCTCCCTCCGGGAGGGGGTTTCTGAGCCCTTCGTCCTGTTTCTTTCGCGGCTGCATCCGATCAAGGGGCTCGATATTTTGGTGGATGCGTTCGCCGCGACACTCAAGCGTGTGCCGAATGGGCGTCTTGTCATCATCGGGCCTGACTTTGGAATGGAAGCGCCGATTCGGGAACAGGCGGCGCGGCTGGGGATTGCGGACCGCGTGCACTTGACAGGGCCGATTTTCGGGCGCGGGAAGTACGAGGCGATGGTGGACTGCGCGTGTTTTTGCCTGCCGAGCGGGCACGAGGCGTTCAGCGTCGCGATCGCGGAGGCGATGGCGTGCCGCGCATGCGTGGTGATCAGCCCGGAGTGTCACCTGCCGGAAGCGGCGGAAGAAGGCGCCGGGCTGGTAGTCGAGCGCAGCGCGGCAAGGCTTGCGGATGCGCTCGAGAAGGTGCTGCGCGATGAAGCAATGCGGCGCGCGATGGGCGAGCGCGGCAGGAAGCTCGTCGAAGAACGGTTTACGTGGGAGAAGGTGGCTGAAGCGCTGGTCGAGGCGTATCAGAAGTGCTGATGTCGGATGTGCGACTTGTGACGCACCATTCAATTTGGTGACAAGGGTGTCTCTAGTCCTTTCGCGCATCCTGCCAGTTGGTGAACTCCCGCCCTCTCCACGTCATCTTCGTCGGGTCGTAGTCATCGAATGTTCCCGCGTGCACATCCATAAATAGCAGGTTGGTTTTGCCGTTCTGCTGCTCCGGACGCCTGATGCCGTGCGCGAGTCGCTGGCCGCTGAAAAACACAACGGGCTGGTTCGCGTCGTCGGGATCGCAATCGGGCTGCAGGTTGGAATTGCCGTAGGGCTTGGCGTAGAGGTTCATCTGGTTGCTGTCGCCGACGAACACAAACTGCGAGGTGAACTGCACCTGCGATTCGCTGAGGCTCGTGTACATCGCCTTGTTGTAGAGGGCGGAGGTGTAACGGGCCTGCAGGAAATAGCAGAACGGCGCAAGGTCCTTCGGGCGAGCGGGGTCCGAATAGACGTCGTTGTTGCCGGAGAAGGGAAGGAGCTGCTCCGTCCATCCGGGACCGGGATCGTCACCGTTCTTGCCGTCGTCGGGCGTGCCGGCGACGCCCCAGTAATGCCAGGCCGACCAGTAAGGGAATGTGCCGCGGTTGTTGTCGGCGTAGAGCGTGAGCGAGGTGCCGATGCTCTTGAGGTTTGCCATGCACTTGGTGGTGCGGGCGGACTCGCGGGCGCCGGCGAGCGCGGGGAGAAGTATTCCGATGAGCGTGGCGATGATCGCGATGACGATGAGGAGTTCGATCAGCGTGAAGGCGCGGCGGATACGCATGGAGACCTCGCACAGGCAGTTCACCACGGAGGCACAGAGACACAGAGAGACGGAAAGAAGCCCGGAATGTGTATCGGCGAGGGTACCGGAGAGATTGCGAAATCGGAACAGGAGTTGAAGGCGCGCGGTGCAGATTTCGTTTCATCTGCGCGCGGATTCATGAAACACGCGCGATCGAGGCGCGTTTCAGAAAGCGTGAAAGTGTTTCATTCGCACCGAAACCGGCGTCGCGTGAGCTGGTGATGAGCAGCACGCGA
The DNA here is from genome assembly GCA_019636555.1 of Phycisphaeraceae bacterium. Lineage (NCBI taxonomy): Bacteria > Pseudomonadati > Planctomycetota > Phycisphaerae > Phycisphaerales > Phycisphaeraceae > Phycisphaeraceae bacterium. Next base: position 27,435 of record JAHBXH010000001.1, read on the forward strand.
CGGTCTCAAGCTTTGGGCGAGATGGCGGTGCAAGGCACGAGCAGCGATTGGAGTGCCGCGGGCTCGACATTGCCGGGGGTGAAACCGCCGTCGGTGGCTTCTCGTTCGTAGAGGAGTCCTCGGGCGGAAACGGCGGCGAGAAGTGCCGCGAGCGCGAGCGGGCCGAGATACGAAAGCCGACCGGGTCGAGCGGCACTCCCTCCCCAGACGGCGAGGGAGCAAGCGAGAATGATCCAGATGAGAATGAACGGCTCGTGATAGCGCTGCCAGAGTTGCGGGTTGACGCTGTTGGCGATCGTGAAGCCGCCGAACGCGCCCAGCATGATCCAGCGGGCACGCGGGTTCATCGCCCGGAGAAAAGAAAAGAGAACGACCGCGCCGAGTGCCGCGAGCGGTGCGATGAGGACGGAAGTGTGCCCGGCGATGACGGGGAGGACCTTGACGGCGTGGAAGATCCCTGTGACGCGGCCCGCGGCGGGATTCTCCGTCGTCGCCGGGATGATCGCGATGACAAGTCCGCCGGCTGCGGCGGCCACCAGCAGGACGAGCTGTTCCTTGGCGAGCTTGGTGAGTGCTGCTCTCCAGAATTCAAAGTAGAAGACGCCCGCGATCGCAAGAAGCGATAGATCGAACGCAGGCCCCGCCCATTGGACGCTCGCGCCGTGCATGGGCTTGAATGAAGGCGGGGTGAGCCCGCCCCAGAGTTTGTAGAAGGCGTAGAGAACGACGAACGCGGGAAGCGTGAGGAGAAACGCGATGAGAGCGCGGGTGATGCGAGGTACGGTGCGTCCGCCGATGTCGTGACGACTAAAGAGAGGAGACTCGGAACGAGCGGCGCCGGCGCCGAGCCAGGCACCGAGCCAGATGATGCCCGCGGCCCAAAGGTGAATCTGGCGCGTGAAGACGAGCACGACGAGCAGTGCGCCGGCGACGATCCAAGTCCCGAAGTTCTGGCTGCGTCGGAGTGCGAGCAACAGCACGCAGAGCAGACCGAGCCAAGCGGCGTTGTCGGGAAGCAGCCAAACTCCGGAACTAAGCGTGTAGATGGAACAGATGAAGGGCAGACACACCGCGAGCACGCCGAAGGGAGACATTGCGCGGCGCATGCGCCAGGCGCAGGCGGACGCGAGTGTGGCGATGAGGATTGCGCTGATCGCGGCAGACGCGAGCTGAAGGCACAGGCGCTGGTCGCAGATATAACGTGCAACGAGGCTGAGGACCAGGTGATAGCCGGGAGTCGTCGCGGAGAGGTAGTCGCCGAGATCGGGGTGCGGGAGCTGTTCCGCGAACGCGCGGATCGCTTTTTCGTGATAGTTGAGGGAGTCGGACGCGCCGCGTCCCCGGTTCAAGCCCATCAGGATGAGCGGCAGCGCAAGGGCGAGAAACGCAAGCGGCGCGAGCAATGTCGCGGCGAAGATGCTCCGCCGGTATCGCCCAGTTGAAAATCCGGTCGTCTGATCCATGGAAAACGCGCCGAATTGGCCGGACAGATGCTATCGAAGTAATCGGTTGATCGGCACGCCGAACGCGCAAGAACCGCATGTGGGCGATCCGGGGAGCCGATAAGGTCGTAGGACATGGCGGATGTGGGATGTGGGATCTGCGATTGCGGATTGCGGATTGCGGAATCTGACGAGAATGGAATTGAGATTCTGGCATTAGGGCTTGCATGAATGTGAGCGAGATCAGATTGGACGAGGAGTCTCAATCGCGTGCGGGCGGCGCGGCGGATTACGTGCGCCTGCTTCGGCCGGTCCAATGGGCCAAGAGCGTGTTCCTGTTGATCGGCCCGGCGTACGGATACGCGAACCACGATTGGGACCCTTCGAGTTCACGGGCCGGTTGGGCGGCGCTGGTCCTCGCGGTCATCGCGTTTTCGCTGGCGAGCAGCGCCTGCTACATCGTCAACGACATCCTCGATGCGCCGGCGGACCGAAACCATCCGAGAAAGCGAAATCGGCCGATCGCGTCGGGCCGGGTGAGCGTGGGCGCCGCGATCGGGATTGCGCTCGGATTGGTCGTCGCAACCGCGCTCGCGATTCTTCTGATGGGCGGCACGGCGGCAATCTGGACAACGGCGATCATCGGCGTGTATGTGCTCAATGTGACGGCGTATTCGGCGATCCTGAAGCACATCGTCATCGCGGACGTGATCAGCCTCTCGCTCGGGTTTGTGCTGCGGGTGCTCGCGGGATGTGCCGCGGTGTCTGTGACCCCCACCACCTGGCTCTTGAATACCACGTTTTTTCTCGCGATGTTTCTGGCGTTTGGGAAGCGACTTGGAGAAAGGCGGAGTTTGGGGAGTGAAGGTGCCGCGGCGGCCAGGGGCGTGCAGGCCGGATACACGGATGATCTGCTGCGGCAGGCGGTGGTCGTTACTGCGGTCGTGACGCTGATGACGTATGCGATATACGTGCAGAGCCAGGATGTGAAGTACATGCTGGGGTTCAATTTGCTGTGGTTGACGGTGCTGCCCGCGACGTATGCGATGCTGCGGGCGATCGTGCTGCTCGAGCGGGGGACGTACGACGACCCGACGCTGCTGGCTTCAAAGGACCGGCCGTTTCAGCTCGGGGCGGCGGTGTTTGGGCTGATGACGCTGGGACTGATGCTGGCTCGCCATTGGCATTGGGTAGGGATGCCGCCGCCGAATCCGGCGGGTTAACGCAACTCTCGGCAGCGGCGGACCATACAAGAAAGACCTGCAAGAATGGAGACCCCGGGCGGGGCGTCTCATTCCTTTTCCCGATCTCTTCACAGGAGCCATCGATGCTTCGTTCTGATACATCACGGTTGTTTGCGCTGGCGCTTTGTCTTGCGGCGGGTTCGATTCTGGCAGTTGATTCGAGAGCTCTTGCTCAGGCGGGCCCGCCGGCGAATGCGCCGGGAGCCCAGGGCGCGGAGGCTCCGGCCAAGCCCAAGGACGATTCGGGCCTGAAGCCTTTCGAGGAAGTTTCGAAGGGCTACGAGAAAGTCATCAGCACGGCGGACGGCAAGGCGAGTCTGTACACGCTGTGGATGAAAGAAAAGGACGGCGGGCTGCTGGCGGAATTGCCCCCGGGCTGGGCGGGTCAGAAGCACTTCATCGCGATGACGATCGCGACCGGTGAGACGTTCGCGGGGTTGCAGTCGGGGCAGCTCTATGTGTATTGGAAGCGGCTCGATAATCGGATGATGCTGGTTGCACCCGAGACGGGCAACCGCTCGACCGGCGACGCCGAGAGCAAGGCGGGCGTGAAGCAGGTGTTCACCGATCGCGTGCTGATCGATGTGCCGATCGTCGCGATGGGGCCGGGCGGTCAGCCGGTGATTGATCTGAAAGACATGCTCGCAGGAAAGGTCAAAGAAATGTTTGCCGCGGGAGGCGGCGTGGGCGGGTTCCTCGGCTCCGGCCTTTCGGGCGCGAACGCGCGGCTGGCAGGACTGAAGAGCGCGAAGGCTTTCCCGGAAAACATCGAGATCAGCTACGAGATGCCGACGGCGGGCGGCAGAATGCAGGAATTCCACTATTCGATCAGCCGCATTCCGGACAGCACGGGCTATACGCCGCGGATTGCGGACGAGCGCATCGGATATTTCACGACGGTGTATCGCGACCTTGGCAAGTTCACCGAGCAGGACAAGTGGGTTCGTTACATCAACCGGTGGAATCTCGAGAAGGCCGATCCGCGTCTGAAGATCAGTCCGCCGAAGGAGCCGATCGTTTTCTACATCGAGCACACGACGCCGGTGCGCTATCGCCGGTATGTGCGCGAGGGTGTGCTGCGCTGGAACAAGGCGTTTGAGAAGATCGGGATCGCGGACGCGATCCAGGTGTATCAGCAGGATGCCGCGAGCGGCGCGCACATGGACAAGGACCCGGAGGATGTGCGATACAACTTCGTGCGCTGGGTGAGCAACGACATCGGGACGGCGATCGGTCCGAGCCGCGTGCACCCGCTGACGGGGCAGATCCTGGATGCGGACATCATCCTGACCGACGGGTGGATCCGGTATTTCGCGCAGAACTACAGCGAGATTCTGCCGGAGATCGCGATGCAGGGGATGACGCAGGAGACGATCGACTGGCTCGATGAGCACCCGCAGATTGATCCGCGGGTTCGGATGGCCGATCCGGGGCAGCGCGAGGCGGTCATCGAGCGGCTGAAGATGGAACGTGCCGATCCGCAAGCGGCGGCGCGCCGGGGCGTGCTCGGTTTCGGCGGGATGCCCGTGCCGACGACGGCCGAGCTCGCGGCGAATCCGGAGATGCTTCAGCAGCAGCTGAACCTGTCGAGCGCGCTCTGCTCGGCGGCGATGGGCAAGGGATTCGACATGGCGATGATGCGGATGCATCTCGACATCGTCGGTCTGAGCGCGAGCAACAACGGCGTGACGGGAGTTGCCGATGCGGGCGGCGCGAGCGTGAACATGCTGGACGGCGTGCCGGAATGGTTCATCGGTCCGCTGCTGGTGGATCTCGTCTCGCACGAGTGCGGACACACGCTGGGATTGCGGCACAATTTCAAGGGCTCGAGCATCTACACGCTGGCGCAGGTGAACAGCGCGGACGTGAAGGGCAAGAAGAGCTTCAGCGGATCGGTGATGGACTATGTGCCGATCAACATGAACGTTCCCGATGCCAAGCGACTGGAGGAATACCTCAGGAAGGAAGCGCAGGCGAAAAAGGCGGCGGAAGGGAAGAAGGATGGTGATGGCAAGCCGGAGAACGATTCGGAAGGCAAGCCTGACGGAAAGAAGGGGGATATTGCCGCCGCCGGAAGCGCCGGCGGGGCGGGGGGGAACGCGAGCCCGCTGGGCGGACCGGAAAAGCCGCAGGAACTGGGCGATTACGCGCAGGTGGACAACGGGCCGTACGACTATTGGGCGATCGAATACGGATACGGATTTGATGACCCCAAGAAAGTGCTGGCGCGCTGCAACGAGCCGGAACTCGCGTACGGGACCGACTGGGACCTGCAAGGACCGGATCCGCTGGTTCGTCAGTACGACTTCACGGCGAATCCGATCGACTACGCCAACAACCTGATGGACCTTGCGCGGTACCACCGCTCACGCCTGCTCGACCACTTCGTGAAAGAGGGAGATAGCTGGGCGAAAGCGAGAAGGGGTTACAACCTCACGCTCGCGTTCCAGACTCGGGCGGTCGCGATGATGGCGAGGCAAGTTGGCGGCTCGAGTGTTTCATACAGCAAGAAGGGCGACCCGGACGCCAGAGATCCGATCACACCGTTCCCGACCGACCGGCAGCGCGCGGCGCTCAAGTGGGTGATCGACAACACATTCAACGACGCGGCGTGGGACCTCTCGCCCGAACTGCTCGCGAAAATGACCAACGCGCGCTGGTTCGATCAGGGCGGATTCAGCGAAGCGATCGAGGATCCGGCGTACCCGATCCACGACCGCATCGCCGGGATCCAGACGACCGCGCTCGTGCTGGTCATGAACCCGACGACGCTCAGGCGGGTCTTCGACAGCGAGATGCGCTCGCCGGGAACGCAGGATGTGCTCACGCTGCCGGAGCTGATGGACACAGTGAGCAAGAGCGTGTGGACCGAGATCGACAAGGCGCCGGGGCAGCAGTACACGGCGCGGCTGCCGATGGCGTCGAGCCTGCGGCGGAATCTGCAAAGGCAGCACCTCGAGTTCCTGATCTTTCTGAGCGAGCCGAACGCGTTCTTCGGGGAGGCGAGCAAGCCGATCAGCAACCTTGCGCTGTATCAGTTGCGCACGATCCAGGACAAGATCAAGAACATCCTCGAGAGCAAGGGCGCGAGCGGACGGCTTGATCCGTACACGCTCTCGCATCTGACCGAGGCGAGCGAGCGGATCAAGGGCGTGCTGAACTCGACGTATATCTACAACCGGTAGAGAATATCTTGATAGTAGTTCTGTGCCCACGGACAACAGTTCGTGGGCTCTTTTTTGCGCTCGTGGCATGGGTGAATTCACCACAAAGAACACCGAGGACACAAAGAGCACAGAGCTTTGGGCGAATCGAATCCAGTGCAAGAGAGTCACATGGCGGCGCGCGGGGCATCAATGCGGTGCCTGGCACGCACCGCGATTGCTCCGCTGATCCGATGGGCGAATGCGGGGGCGCCGCAGAGCGCGGACGAAATGAAGGAACGCCGCTGAGTTTGTTTGACACGCGTGCGTGCGGCGGAGTCGAGTTGGGCGCATCCAGAGGCGAGATCGGCCGCGAACTGCACGAACTCGGCGGGCATCGCAGCGATATTCGCACGAAGCCCGGCGGCATTCAGCAGGCTCGACCCGACGCGCGAGGCGTGGGAGTGGCCTGCGAGTGTGACGACGGGCAGGCCCATCGAGAGCGCTTCGCAGGTCGTGGTCGTGCCGTTGTAGGGGAATGTGTCGAGCGCGATGTCGGCGCGGTTGTACGTTTCAAGATGAGCGCGGTAGTCGGGCGAATGGGGCGCGACTTCGATGCGGCCCGGATCGATACCCCGGGAAGCAAAGGCCGCGTTCAGGATCTCGCGGGTGCGTTTGTCGGCGAGCGTGCGCGATTTGAGGAGAAGCCGGGCGTGCGGCACGGCGCGGAGCACACCCGACCAGAGATCGAGCGTTGTATCCGTGATCTTCTGCTGCGCGTTGAACGAGCAGAAGACAACTTCGCCGGGCTTGGCCGTGCTGCGAATCTCGGGAGTGCGCGCGTCGGGCGAGAAGCAGAGAAAGCAGCCATCGAGACGGATCAGTTTCTCTGTTGAGAGCGATTCCGCGCCGGGGGGATCGGTGATGCCATCGACGATTCGGCAGTCCATCGAAGGAATTCCGGTTGTGCCGGCATAACCGAGGTATGTCATCTGAATCGGAGCGACCCGGCGCGCGAAGACACTCGGGCGCCCTGTGACGTGCAGGCCCGACAGGTCGATCGCGATGTCGGCGCGTGCTGTGCGAATGAGGCGGGTGATTTCTTCATCCGGCTTTCCCGCGGCGTCGACCCACTCGTCGCAAAGGCTCTTGAGCCTCGCCGTTGTCGAGTCCGGGGGGCCGAGCAAACTGACGCCGATCAGTACGGAACCGGAGCGCTCGCGATTCACCAGCCACGGCTCGAGAAAGCGCGCCACAGCGTGATCGCGGAAATCGCTGGAAACCAGGGCGATTCTGAGTGCCGCGCCGGGATCGCGGCTTGGCGGCTTCCAATCGGATGCGCCCACCGACTGCACGAGCGCTATTCCGGCGCGCCGGTGGATATCGGTCAATGCGTTGGGCTCGACGCCGTCGCAATAATGCAGCATGGTCGCGGCGGGGATGAGCACGCGGTGATCGAAGGGCGCGAGTTGAATCGCCCGAAGCAGTGCGTCGCGTGCCGCGCTTTGGCGCAAACTCTCGCCGAGAGCGCCGGCCCCCACAAGAAGCAAGAGCAAGTCATTCGGAAAGAGCATGAGCGCCGAGACCGCTTCGTCTCCCGCCTCACCCGATTTCCCGGCGGCGCGGAGCGCGTTGATCAAGCCCGAGCGGAAATTGGGCGCCTGCGGGAAGCGAGCGATTCCGTCGCGGAAATGCCGCGCCGCTTCGTCCGGCTTGCCGCATTCCTGTATGAGTTCGGCGGCGACGATGCGGACCTGGGGCTCGCTTGGGGTGTGGAGCGCCGATGCAAGGGCTCGGGAGGCCTGATATGCCGCGGGCTCCTTTTCGCCGAGCGCTCGGAGCACGTTCGCGAGCGTGATGAGCAACTGGGGATCGTTGGATGCGCGAGCGGCGCGTTCGAGGAGCGGGCGTGCCGCGGCAAATTCTCCTCGGTACAGGTGCTGCCGGATTTGGTCGTGCGCCGACATTCAGCCGGAGAGTACGGCGCACTTTGTGTGCCTTGCTATGTCGTTCGAAGCGATCTCCGTGATTCCCGGAGTCGGCAAGTCAGGATCGCCGGATCGGCAACTGGATATGAATCTCGAAGTACGTCGCGCCGTGAACGAACGGCCTGCCGATCCAGGACTCAAATCCCGGGTGATCATCGGGCACATAACCGCTTCGGGGAAGCCATGAGCCGTACAGCCAGTGCAGCGCGCGGAGTTCGAGCGCGATATCGCCCTTGATCTCGATCTCCGCGACAGTCATCGCGGGAAAGCGGAAGCGGCCGATTTCGCCGCGCGGATGAGCGAGTTCCCGTAGACGCGATGGCGGAATCTCCACCGCGACGTGATAGCGGCAATTCTCGAGCGCGGTGACTTCGGGGTTGTCCCACTGATAGCCGAGCCATTGGCTATCGGCGAGTCGATTTCGTTCGGCCCAAGCCATAAGCCCGTTCATCGCACGGACAACGCCCTCTCCCTGATACGGCTTGTCCACTCGGATATACGCGACGGTACGGGCGGGCAGATCACGGATGCGTACTTTGAATTCGTCCGGATTTGCGCGCGAGGGAAGCCGCTCGATGAGCCGCCCGGCGCTCATTTCATTCTCGTGCAGCTTCTTCGAGTGTGCGGTGCGCCAGGTATCAATATCGAAGGCTCGAGGGGGCACGCCGTAGCGCTGCTTGAACGAGCGGGAGAAATCGGAAGATGAAGCGAAGCCGCAGGCGAAGGCGATCGAAGTCAGCGAATCCTTGTGGGATCGCGCCATGAGGCCGAGCGCCTTTTCGAGACGCAGGCGCTTGGCGAAATCGGCAGGAGTCTCGCCGATTACGGCTTGGAAGACTCGGTGAAAGTGAAAAGGCGAGAGCATCGCGATCTTCGCGAGCCGATTGAGTCGAACGGGCTGATCGAGATGCGAAACGATGTGATCGATCGCGAGATTCACGCGTTCGAGGTATGCCGCGGGGGTGGAGGGCGATCGTTTGCTCGAGATTCGCAAGATCTGTCAAGACCTCCGGCAGGCGACCTGTACGATATGAACAACCGGTGGGGTGTGCGAAGAAAGCGAGGCTGGAGGAACCATGAAGGCGCGATTCGGTGCGGGAATAGCGGCAACTCTTGCGATTCTGCTCAATGCGGGACTCGTGTCTGCGCGGACCGAACCGGAGGCCAAGCCGGTTACGACTCCCTCAACCTCCGCTACCCCCGCCTCGCCGCTTGCGAAAGCGCTCGAAACGCTGAAGGCCGACGAAGGGATCTGGAGCGCCGAAGTCTCGTTCTGGCTCCGGCCCGGCGCCGACCCGATCAAGAGCAAGGCGACTGTTCATGCTTCGATGGACCTCGGTGGACATTTTCTTTCGCAGCGATTCGAGGGCACGTTCGGCCCGGAGATGGGGAACAAGCCGTGGACGAGTCTTTCGTACACGGGCTTCAACGCGTCCACCGGCGAATATGAAGCGGTGAGAATGGCAACGTCGAGCGCGACGATGATCAACGTTCGCGGCAAGGCCAAACCGGACGGCACGATCGAACTCTCGGGCACGTACGAGATGATGGGAGCCAAAGGGACCGAGCGCGACATCATCCGGCACGAAGGACCGGACAAGTGCATCATCGAAACGTGGATGTCGTTCGATGGTTCACCGGAATTCAAGGGCGCGGAGATGGTCTTGACGCGGATGAGCGGGAAGTCGCAGAACAAAGAAGGAGATGCTGGCATGGATTTGGGCAATTTTTCGGTGAGCCTCGCGGTCAAGGACATCGGCGCATCGCGCGCGTTCTACGAAAAGCTCGGCTTCAGCAAAGTCGGGGGAAATCAGTCGCAGAACTGGCTCATCATGCAGAATGCGACGAGCACGATCGGGCTCTTTCAGGGCATGCTTCCGAAGAACACGCTGACGTTCAATCCGGGCTGGGACCGCAGCTGCGCGACGCTGCCCGCATTCGATGATGTTCGAGAGATCCAGAAGTCGCTCAAGGTGAAGGGATTGGAACTCACCCTTGCCGCCGACGAAACAACCGCCGGCCCCGCGAGCCTGATGCTGATGGATCCCGACGGGAATCCCATTCTCGTCGATCAGCATGTCCCAAGGCCGGAGAAGTGAGCCGCTCGTTCAGGCCCGAACGACCGCACGCCGGAGAGATTCGAGCACTCGGTCGCGGGCGCTGCGGTCGGACTCGATCGCATCTCCGAGCGACCGCATCGGCGATGGAGCGATCGACTCCATCGCCTCGATCACAAGTTCCCCGATGCGGCCAAAGAGGATTTCGCCCCGGAGAAACGCGAGCACCGCTTCTTCGTTGGCGGCATTGAAGATCGCTCCCGATGTGCCCTCGGCGCGGATGACGGTGTACGCGAGCTCGAGGAGCGGAAACTTTTCACGGTCCGGCGGCTCGAACTGGAGCGCTGTCGACAACTCGCCAAGGTCGAGCGGCTTGACGAGCGAAGGTGCCCTCACGGGGAATGCCAGCGCCTGCTGGATCGGTCCGCGCATGTCGGGGTGGGCGAGCTGCGTGATCACGCTTGAATCATCGAATTCGACGAGAGCATGCGCAATCGATTGCGGATGCACGACGGCGTCGATTTTCTCGGCGGGCAGCGCGAACAACCAGTGCGCCTCGATAATCTCGAGCGCCTTGTTCATCAGGCTCGCGCTATCCACCGTCACCTTCTCGCCCATCGTCCACGTCGGGTGCTTGAGCGCTTCGACCTTGGTCGCTCGCTGCACGCGCGACTTTTCCCAGGTGCGAAAGGGTCCGCCGCTCGCGGTCAGAGTGACCTTCTTCACGCAGGCGGGCGGCTGGGCGAGGGCCGGATAAATCGGACCGCGCGCACAATCCGGCCCGCATTGCAAGCACTGCCAGACCGCCGCGTGTTCACTGTCGACGGGCAGCAGTTTCGCGCCGGATTTGTGTGCCGCGGGAACAACGAGCGAGCCCGCGGCAACAAGCGTTTCTTTGTTTGCGAGCGCAACATCGCGCCCGAGTTCGACCGCGACGAGTGTCGCCGGCAAGCCCGCGCTGCCGACAATCGCCGCGAGTACAACATCGCACTCGATTTCACGCACGAGCCGTTCCGCGGCATCCTGCCCTGTGAATCCACCGTTCGGCGCATCGCCGTTACCCTCAGAGAGCGCGAGATGCTTCACGCCGAAGCGCGCCGCCTGATCGGCGATCAGAGCTGCGCCTTTTCCCGCGGCAAGCCCCACAACCTCGAAATGTTTGGGAAACAGCCCCTTGTCGTGGAGCGCGTTGAGGTGCGCGACGACCTCGAGGGTTTGCGTCCCGATCGAGCCGGTGGAGCCGAGGATGAGGATGCGAGTCTTCACGCCAGAATCACGGCCCGCCGCCACCCTTCACCCTCGCACTCTACCGCATTACTCCGGCTTGGGCCGTTTGTTCAGTTCCGCGGGCGTCAGCTTGCGGCGCGATCCGTAGAGCAGCCGAGGCTTCGGCCCGGCGGGAGTCGGAGCCTGGGCCGGCTGGCCGCTTTGGTTGGCGTTGTAGCCCGAGTAGTCGCGCGTGCCGCGGCCGCCCGAGTTTCCGCCTCCGTCGCCCGCATTCTGAGCTTGCCCGCCGTGTTGCGACTGGCCTCCGCCCTGTCCCCCTCGGCCGCGTCCGCGGCGCCCTCGACGGCGCCGTCGCCCCCCGCGCTGCTCGCCTTCGTTTCCTGCTTGCGCAGCTCCATCCGCTGCTGCGGGTTCGGCGTTTCCATCGCGCGGCCGATCGCCCGATTGCACAGCCTCGACGTTTCGCTCGTCGCTCGGCTGATTCGCGGGTTGGCCGTCCTGCCTTTGCTGATCGCGACCGCGACCGCCCCGGCGACCACGCCGACGGCGACGGCGGCGGCCGCCGTGACCCTCGCCGGGCTGCCCGTCTGGCTGCAACTGCTCATCGCCGGTGTTCGACAGTTGCTGCTCGACGTCCTCTTCGACGATCTGGACGACCAGGTCCTCTTGCGACCCGCCGAGATCCTGCTTCGGCGGCGTCACACCGTCTTCGTCACCATGATCACCCATGATGATCACGCCGCGCTCGGTCTCGATGCGCCGGACATCCTGTACGCGCACATTTTCGGTGTGCGCAGCTTGCGGCTGCTGGCGCTGCGGCCCGGAAGAATGATCTCGCCGGCTCTTGTCGCGCCCTTGCCCGCCGCGCTGATTCCCGCGATTCTGCTCGCGGTCGTCGCGTCCGCGTCCACCTCGACGGCCCCTGCCTCCTCGTCGACGCCGCCCGCCACCTTGCGACTCGGCTTCGGCGGTCGCCGCCGCGGCCTCCTGCGCGTCGGAGCGGATCTGTTGATCCAGCTCTTCATCGGTAAGATGGACCGGTTCGTCACCGAGTTCGACGACTTCTTCGGTCGGCCCGCCGGCGGCGACATCGGCCTCATGGGTTTCGTCGCGCTCGGTCGCGGAATCGGAGGAGAATCCGCCGTCGTCGGTTCCGATCGACGGTTCCTCGATGACGATGAGTTCCGCGGGGCGCTTGCGGGGAAGCGGCTGCGTGAGATCGATGTCGGCGCCGAGCGTGTCGTACGCGTAGAACGTGACACGATCGACGGGCACGGCCTCGCTGACGCGGACATCGACCCGCTTGCCGCTGGAGCGCTCGATGCGGCTGAGCAGGTGGCGCTTGGCGCTGAGCAACTCGCCCGCGACGCGCGGGCTGACCACGAGTTCGACGCGCCCGACTTTGTCCACGTCGAGCAGTGCCGCGAGTTCGCGGAGCGCATCGCCCGCGACGCTCTCCGGCTTTTGCACAAGCCCGCGTCCGCGGCAGGTCGGGCAATCGGCGAAGTGAAGGCTCTCGGAGCTGGCCCGCATGCGCTGTCGGGTCATTTCGAGAATGCCGAATTGCGAGATCGTGGAAATCGTGGTGCGGGCGCGGTCGCGTTTGAGGCGTTCGCGGAAACGGCTCTCGATTTCCTTGCGGTGCGAGAGCGAGCGCATGTCGATCAGATCGTTGACGACGATGCCGCCCTGATCGCGCAGTCGCAACTGGCGACAGATCTCGTCGACCGCTTCAAGATTGGTCTGGTAGGCGTTTTCCTCGGCATCGCGCGATTCGCGGGACTTGCCGCTGTTGACGTCGATCGCGACCAAAGCTTCGGTCTGGTCGATGACGAGCCGCCCGCCCGAAGGAAGCGGAACCTCGCGCGCGTGGATATGCGCGATCTGCTCTTCAACCGCGAAAGCGTGATAGATCGGCGTGCGCCCGGGATAGTGGAGCAACTTCGTGCTCGTGCGAGGCGCGACAATCTTGAGGAAGCGGCTGGCGCGCTGGAGCGCCTGCTCGTTATCGATCACGATCTCGTCAATATCGGTGGTGAGCTGATCGCGGAGCGCACGGACGAGCAAATCGCTCTCGGCGTACAGAAGCCGCGGCTTATCGCCCTGGGCGCGCCGGCGTTCCATGTCCTTGTAGAGGCGCACGAGATACGCGAGGTCGCGCTTGAGTTCCATCTTCGTGCGCTCGAGGCCCGCGGTGCGCAGGATGAAACCGAATCCCTCGGGCAGATCGAGTTGGTCGAGGATCTCTCGCATCTTGCGGCGCTGCTCCTCGTCCTCGACCTTGCGCGACACCCCCACCTTGTCCATCTGCGGCATCATCACGAGGAAGCGGCCGGGAATCGACAGATAGCTCGTGAGCGTCGGGCCTTTGGTGCCCACGCCTTCTTTGAGGACCTGCACGAAGACTTCGTCGCCCCGGCGAAGCGCCGCCTGGATCGGCGGGCGCTCGCGGCGCGGCGTCTTGTGCCCGACCTGCTCTGTCGCGTCGTCGCTCTCGCCGGGGAAATAGCGCGGGTGCAGATCGCTGACGTGCAAGAACCCGTTGTCGCCCACGCCGAAATCAACGAACGCCGCCTGGATTGCCGGCTCGACATTGATGACTTTGCCGACGTAGATGTTGCCCACGCGGCTCTGCGCCGCAAACTTTTCGCTTGTGAACTCTTCGAGTCTGCCGTCTTCCACGATCGCGATCCGGCATTCCTCGCCGGGCACGTAGTTGATCAGCATCTGGGTCTTTGACTTGGCTTTGCTTTCACGAACCATTCCGAACTCCGAACTGGCGACGGGCAAGGAACCCGGAGCGCCGTGCGCGGCGATATCGCCGCGGGCAATAGAGCGCTCGCGCGTCGTGATTGCTTCAGAGAAAGCCCGAAGACCGCACCGGCGACGGGCCACGCCCGTCGCACCTCGCACGGACGGCGACGGACGCATCGCGCCCGGCATCCGGCCGTTTGGACCGAAGCCGGAATCTGGTCCGGCCCGGACGCATCTCGCGCCCTTTCGATCCGCCGGATGCCGCCGCACTGGCGGACGATCCGGACTTGTGCTCCACGCGCCCCGCTGCGCCGCGTGAGCGGCAGAGTCCGAGGGGGAAGCGATGCAGAGTCGTTCGGACTTGCCCGGCTGGACGCCGACAAGCCCTCGATTGTCTTTTGCCTGACCTATTCGCCGGTACGCCCGTCGAACAAATCAGGCACGATCTTGCGAGCCCGGTCCCTCAGGTACGAGGAAATCTGGGTCTCTGAATCGAACGAGAGCGCCTGTCGGGCGATCTGCTCGCACTGTTTCAAACTCACCGAACGGATCAGCCGCTTGAGCTGCGGGATCGACCCGGCGGAGACGCTAAGGGTACGCAGGCCCATCCCCACAAGCAGAAGAGCGTATTCGGGGTCGCCCGCCGATTCGCCGCAGCAGGAAACCGGGGTGTCGTGCCGCCGGGCGGCCCGGACGACGTCTCGGATAAGCCGGATCACCGCCGGATGAGCCGGGTTGTACATGCCCGCGATCGTTTCGTTGGTGCGATCCACGGCGAGCGTGTACTGCGTCAGGTCGTTGGTCCCGATCGAGAAAAAATCCACTTCCCGGGCGAATGTCTCGGCGAGCAGTGCCGCCGAGGGGACCTCGACCATCATCCCGACCTTCATATTTCGGTCGAATTTGATCCCTTCTTCGTCCAAATCCTCCATGACGTCGTTCACGATGTACTTCGACTGGCGGAATTCGCCGGTGCTCGTGATGAGCGGGAACATGATCTTGATCGGGCCCTTGGCGCTCGCCCGGAGCAGAGCCCGGAGCTGACGCTTGAACATCGGCTGGTTCTTCAGGCAATAGCGGATCGAGCGGCAACCGAGAAACGGGTTGCGCTCCGGGAGTTCCGCACGTTCCTGCGTGTACTTGTCGGCGCCCAGGTCCATCGTGCGGATGGTGAGCGGCTTTCCTTTCATCAGTTCGACGCACCGGACGTAGCTCTTGTAGTGATCCTCTTCCGATGGCTCGTGCTTGCTTGTGAGGTAGAGAAACTCGGTGCGGTAGAGCCCCACGCCCTCGCCGCCCAATTCGAGCACATGCTCGGCCTCGTCCGCGAACTCGATGTTTCCGACGAGTTCGATGCGCTGGCCATCCGTTGTTACGGACGGCAGATCGCGGAGTTCGCCCAGCGAGAGCTGGAAAGTTTCGCGCTGCTTGATGAGGCCGTGATATTCCTCGAGCCGCTCGGCATCGGGATTCAGGATGATGATGCCGCGATCGCCATCGAGAATGATGCTCGCGCCGTCGGTTGCGGCGGCGGTGATCTGGCGGCAGCCGACCACCGCGGGAATGCCGAGCGCCCGCGCAACAATCGCCGTGTGACCGGTGCGCCCGCCCAGGTCGGTCGCGAACCCGATCACGCGCTTGCGATCGAAGCTCGCTGCCTGCGAAGGCGTGAGATCGCGCGCGAGCAGGATCGAATTGTGCGGCAGTTTGGCGAGGCGGCTCTCCGCGCGACCGAGCAATTGGTTGAGCAGGCGCGTGACAAGATCATCGATGTCATTGACTTTCGTCGTGAAGACCGAATCGGGCGCGGCACGAAACTTGTCCGCCAGTTGGCCGAGCACCTGACAGACCGCGTATTCCGCGCCGACACGTTCGGTCTCGACCATCTTCCGCATCGGGCCGATGAGCGACTTGTCTTTCAGCATCCCGGCGTGAAAGAGAAAGATCTTTGCCGCCTCATCGCCCATTTCGCCCTTGGCCCGCGCGTGCACCGCCGTCAGCTCTTCGATCGAAGCATGGATCGCGTCGTCGAGCTTTTTCTGCTCGCGCTCGACCGCGGCAGGCGCAATGAGCCGACGCGGCATGCGCCGGTGGTCATCTCCCAGCAGCGCGACGTGGCCGATCGCGATCCCCGGCGAGACCGCGATCCCCTTGATGATCTGCATTTTCGGGCCCGGCGCACTCTCGGCGCTCGCGTCGGTCGCGGACGAAGGAGCGGGTTTGTCGCTGCTATGGCCTGTCACGGGAGGGCGAGTTTATCGAGGAAAAGCCGCGGAAGAAAAACGGCGATTTCAGCGGAGCGCTCCCAGCAGATAGCTTTCCAGCCGCGCGATCAGCCGGGAAACTGTCAGATCGGCCCCGACACTCGCCGCGGCGGCTCGGGCCTCTGCCATCCATCGATCGTCGAGAATCTTTCCGAGCGCCCCGAGCCAGCCTTCGCGCGTGTCTTCCCGAACGATCTCGCCCGGTTTGTGCAGGCCGGTATCCACAAGATCGCTCCCGGGCGCGTGAAGCCCGGCGAGCAGCGGCACCCCGGCGCGGATCGCCTCGCACGCGAAGCGTCCGGTACCTAATCCCTGCGTACCAAATGCCGCGATCGCGATGTCCGATGCCGCGAGTAGACGCGCCATGTTCACCCGCGTCCCGGCAAACACCACGGAGTGAGCACACCCCGCGCGACGCGCCAGCGTGTGCAGCATGTGGGGGAAGCGACCGGTGACAATCAGGCGTAGACGCGGAGCGCTCTGCGGCTGGTCCCCGTTCGCCATCATGCGGCTCGGCGTCGCGACGCGTTCGAGGAGCGCGAGCGCCTCGAGCAGATTCGCCGAAGTGTGTTCGTCGGCGTGCGTTCCGCTGAGAAGAAAAACCCTGTCGGAGTCCTGAAGCGAAAGCCGCTCACGTACTTCGCACCGAACCGCGTCGCGCTCCGCGCCGATAATCGGATTGCTTCGGGCGGCATACCCGAGCGAGCGAAGGCTCGACTTCTCCGCGTGCGGACCGATCGTCAGCGGCTGGACGCGCCGGCGGGGCGTGTCCTTTGCGGCGCGGCGCTCGGCGAGCAACTCGTGAAGCAGCCACGGGTGATGCACGAGTTCCATCGCCACGGCGACCGGACTGCTCTCGGCGAGTATGCGCGAAACAACCTCGTTCGCACGGGTTCCGATCGGGAGCCAGACATCTCCGCAAATGAGCGGTGTGAGGCTGAGGCAGACCCTGTCGGGGCGGGCCTTCAGCAGGCTTCGCGCCCAGTAGCGGAAGAGAAATGGTTCCGCGCCGAAGTGGCGCCGATTGGGGCGGTGAACCAGCAGGGGCAATCCGTCAAAGAGCGCAGGGTCGTCGCAGCCGTCGAGCGCGACCTCAACCCTGTGACCCCGGGCCGCGAGCGCGTGCGCGAGATCCGGGGCCCAGAGTGTTTCGGACCAGTCGAGGCTGCGGACGAACCCGGCGAGGATGAGGATGTTGAGTTTGCGAGAGGGACGACCTTCTTTGAAGATACTCGAAGCCTCGTTTGACATGGTGCGCATTGTGCGTGAGTGCGAGGACAAACACGAATCGGAAGCGTAAATTGTAACGGCTACTCCCCCAATGCATGGTTGCCTCCTTCGCGCCGGATCCAAGCGGCCCTTTCACTCTCCCTACGTTTGCAGCTGCGAGACTCGCACCATCAGATTGCAAGCGCCGCAGCAAAAAGAAAGCGTCGTGCACTTCGCACGACGCGCTTGCAAAGCGATGCGGATTGGATGATCGCTATTTGGAGGCTGGTTGGGCGTCTTGGGGCGGGAGGTCAAAAAGTTCGAGAATGCCAACCCCGGGCTTTGTTTCGAAAACGTCCCGCAACACCTTCTGCGTGAGCTTGATCCGGCGTTCCCGGATTTGAGCAAGCTCGTCGCGGGCTTGCACTAGCTTTTGGCCAAGGCTCCCGTCGGCTCTGGACTGTTTGATATTCTCCAAATAGAAAATCTCGACGTATTCCGGGCGAGTCTTGATCCAGAGCAGTTCATCTTGTAGCTCTTTCGTCCAGCGATCCTTGAAGGTTTTGTAGTTGGACCAAAAAAGGCTGTCCAGCACGATCCCCCAGCGCCGTTCTTCTCGGCAGTGCCAAAGCAACTCGTTTGGGTCTTCACTGAGTTGGGGCGGCGCGACCGGCGGGTTGCTGCGCGGCTCTTTTGGAGCGATAGCTGACGCACAGGCCACTCCCACCACCGCGCCGCACAGAATCAATGACATGGTGAATCGCAGAATTGCGAGTTGGTACTTAGTCATTGCTGTTGAACTCCTGGATCCAGCGATCGACATCGGCCTGGCTCCATTCGCCATCGCCGTTGCGATCGGTGATGTACGCGTGTGCGTTGAAGTCGGCCATAAACGCAGCATAGTCAGACGCAAAATTCAGCACGCCGTCATTGTTGTAGTCTCGGATGGGGTTGGGAGGCTTGGGGGCCAGGATCGAGAGCGGTGTGGCGGGGAAATTGGCGCGCCATCCGTACGCGGTCTGCGCGATCGGGATTCGGAGACGGACGTAGACCGGGAGGCAAATCGCAGCGTCGGAGTCCGAGGCGGTGACCTTGAGCGACGTCTCAATTGCGCCTTGACCCTCGCCGCCCATATTGATGAAATTGAAATCAGTGTTGACGGGCGTGAGCGTGATCCATCCGTTGCCGGTGTAGAAGTACATCTCACCTTCATTTAACCTTCCGGAGAAACCTTCATCGTTGGGCACAATGGTAAAATTGAAGTTTCCGGAAACTGACACCGTGAATGAGCCTTGGGCGTCGGCGAGCACTGCTGTCCCGTAGAGCGAATAGTCCATCATCTCCGACGGCGCCGGGATGTAAACGCCGTTGCCGTTCTGATCGAGAGTCGGAACACCGCGAGAAGTGGTCGCTTCTGGAACGGAAGTTCCGTAGCCACCTACGTCTAATGCGAGTGACGACTGGGGAATGTTGTTCGGAATCTTGGGCTTGTAGAATTCCTTCAGATCGTCGAGACCCGGAATGAGACCGCGAAGTTTTTCGAAGGTCTTTTCACGATCCCGTTGGGCGCCCTCGATGTCTCCGGCAAGCGCCTTGTCTCGAGCCCTCCGAAGCTCAGCCAAGAGGGTCAGATACAGGTCCCAAGCCTGTTGCTTGCTCTGGGCCGGATTTGGCGTTTGATTGGCAGCGCGAAACATTTCATCGCGGGAGTCGATAAGACTCTGTTCGTCTTGGTTGTAGATTTCTTGAATGCGATCGGCGTTCGAACAGCCGCTCGCCGTCAGGACGGAGACGAGCGCCAT
Organism: Phycisphaeraceae bacterium; assembly: GCA_019636555.1. NCBI lineage: Bacteria > Pseudomonadati > Planctomycetota > Phycisphaerae > Phycisphaerales > Phycisphaeraceae > Phycisphaeraceae bacterium. The sequence continues at coordinate 46,565 of JAHBXH010000001.1, forward strand.
CGCGCCCGCGAGCTTGCGGATTGCCGCGCCCCGCCTCGCACTTCGCCACACAACGGTTCCCTTCGAGTAGGTCTTTTCGGTCGGTCCTTGCCCACTCAAGGCGATACGTGGCTTTGAATTGATACGCATGCGAAATCACCCCTTTTCATGAATTGCTAAAGACGCCTACCGCGAGGCGTGCCGAAGAAAAGACGGTCGGCGATAAGCTGCGTGACAAAAATAATCAGGAATATCGCAATTTGATCAGATTGATGCTTCTTCAGCGTGGGAAACGAGCTCTCCGCTGTTGTGCGGGTCCGTGCATCTTTGATAACACTCGCGGCTGCTCCGGCGAGACACCCGAAGACCGTCATTTCCACGCGCTGGTTCTTTATTTGAATCGAGACCCGCTACTGAAAGGTACAAAGCTCGATCACGCCTCCGGCCGCATCAGCGGGAACAGCATCACATCGCGGATTGTCCGCTGATTCGTCAGGATCATCACGAGGCGATCAACACCTAATCCCATGCCGCCGGCGGGCGGCATTCCCACCTTAAGCGCGCGCAGGAAATCATGATCCATCGTGCGGAAGGTGTTCTCCTCGGCGCTCTTGTCGGCGTCGATGCCCTGGAGCTGCTCGCGGAACTTCGCCTCCTGCACGTCCGGATCGTTGAGCTCGGTGTAGTGCGGGGCGATCTCCATCCCGGCGATGAAGAGATCGGCGCGGTCGGCGAGCGCCGGGTTCGAGGGCTTCGGCCTCGTCAGTGGCGAGATCGCGCTCGGGTAATCGGTGATGAATGTCGGGCGCGCCGGGTCGAGAAGATGCTCACCCTTGAGCTCGAAGAGTTCATTGACGACAAACCACGGGTCCGCGGCGGCGATTTCCTTTGCCTTCTGCGGATTGCGGTTCGCGAGTTCCTGGCGCGCTTTGGTGTGATCGAGCATGTCGAAGCCCCACGCCCGCTGGAAGAGTTCGCCGTAGGCGATTCGCTCGAAGGGCTTGGAGTAGTTGATCTGAAGATCGCCGAACGGCAGAACTGTTTCGGCGCCCTCCGCCCCTTCAAACACCATCCGCGCCGCGTCGCGGATCGCGCTCTCGGTGAGTTCCATCACGGTCTCGACATCGCCGAACGCGTGATAGGCCTCGAGCATCGTGAACTCGGGGTTGTGCTGCTTGTCCAATCCCTCGTTGCGGAAATTGCGGTTGATCTCGAAGACCTTGGGCATGCCCCCCACCAGCAACCGCTTCAGATACAACTCGGGCGCGATCCGCATGAACAGGTTGATATCGAGCGCGTTCATCTTCGTCACGAACGGACGCGCCGCGGCGCCGCCCGCGAGCGACTGGAGCATCGGCGTCTCGACTTCGAGATAGCCGCGCGATTCGAGAAAGCGCCGGATCTGCCCGACGATCTTCGAACGCATCTCGAACACCTTCATCGTCTCCGGGTTCGCCCACAGGTCGGTGTAGCGCTGGCGATAACGGATCTCGACATCGCTCAATCCCGCGTGCTTTTCCGGAGGCTGAACCAGGCTCTTGGTTCCCGGCTTCACATCGTCCGCCCAGACCGTCACCTCACCGGTCTTGGTCTTCATCACCTTGCCGCTGACGATGATGATGTCCGAAAGATCCGTCAGCTTCGCGAGTTTGAACCCCATTTCGGAGCAATCTTTCTGGCTGATCGCGACCTGCAAGTCTCCGGTCGCATCACGCAAGTTGAGCCAGAGCAACTTGCCGTTATCGCGCAGCAGCATGATGCGCCCCGAGATCGTGACGCGCGGGCGTCGGTCCTGATAGCCCGGTTCTTTGCCTTTCGCGTTGAATTCGGTGTTTGCCGCGTCGTCGTACTTCTCCCGAGCCGCGGCGAGAGTCTGCAACCCATCGACTCGGGTCCCGTACGGATTCAGTCCGAGATTTCGTACTTCGTCCCGGTTCGTCCGACGCTGCTGTTCCAGCACGTGAGGCGGAGCCTGTACCGGATCGGGGAACGGGTTGGGAGAAGGCGTGGGCGAAGGTGTCGAGGAAGGTTGCGTGTTCATGTTCTGTTGTTTGCAACTCTAGAACGACCCATGACGGAAACCTGCCAGCGCCGTTCCGAAGAACTACCCTCAGACTTGATCGAAGCGCCGCCAACCAACCCGAACCCCTTGTCGGCCCCCGCCAACGAACCGGGGATGGGCGAGCCCAATCATCCGGAAACGGCGCTCGAAGCATGGAATTCTCGCCCACACCCAATTCTGAGGTGGGTCGGCCGCATCGGGCTCGCCATCTACCTGCCTCTCGCCCTGGTGCTCTTTCTTTGGAAGCGCGGCACGGCGGAATTCCAGGACGCGTTCGTCGACAAGATTCTGCAGCCCGATGAGATCCTCTTTTTCTTTGTGATCGTGCTCGTCGGGGCGAGCCTGGCCTCGGTCGGGATCGTCAACGAGATCGGCCGGGAGCGAATCCACAAAGTCTGGGATGTGCTCCGCCAGATGGGTCCGACCGCCATTCTCGGCGCGCTCTGGACGATCAGCCCCGGTGTTCTCGGCATCCTTCTGCTGATCCAGCTCGGGCCGATTTCGATCTGGCTGCGCGACCTCGGCGCAATCGGCTGGCTTGTCTACGTCGCGCTCTTCACCGTTTCCGCCGGCGTCGGTTTCTTGCCAACCTACGGCCAGTCGATGCTCGGCGGCTGGGTCTTTGGGTTTCTGTGGGGCTTCCCCGGTGCGATGCTCGGCTTTGTCGGCGGCTCGGTCATCGGGTATTTCATCGCGAAGAGCGTGAGCAAGCACAAGGTCGAAGAGATCCTGCGCTCGAACCCCAAGGCCCGTGCCGCGAGTGAAGCGCTCGTCGGGCATGGTTTCTGGCGCACGCTGGGCATCGTGACCCTCATTCGTGTGCCGCCGAATTCGCCGTTTGCCATTACGAACCTCGTGCTCGCGTCTTCGGGAGTGAAGTTTCTGCCCTATCTCTTGGGCACCGCGCTCGGTATGGCGCCACGAACCGGAATCGCGGTTTTGTTTGCCGCGCTCGGAGCGGCGCGGGGCGAACCGAGCATCGTGAGCCTGATCAGAAACACCCCCTGGTGGATCACCGCGGGCGGCGCCGCGATGCTCGTGGCGGTTTTTTATGTGCTCTACATGATCGCCGAACGAGCGATCGAAGCCGTCACCGGACCGAAATCGCCAGCGCAAACGCCTCACTCCTCCTAGGTAAGGAGTTTGCCGCACTCGGGGCAGATTCCCGTGCTGATGCCGTAGATCGAGTAGCCACAGCGCGGGCAACGTCCGTTCCGGAGCGCGAGATCGTGTCGTCGCCTCCGCCAACTCCGCACCGCGGGCGACACCCAGCCAAGCGAAAGAGCGAACAGCGCCCAACCGATCAGCGCGAGCGCTGAATTCGCGATCCCCGACCAATTCAAAATGAGCCGCGGCGGCGTAACCGGCGAAAGAGCCTCTGCGACTCCCGGCATGTTGCCGCCGTTCTTGGATGCCAGCCAACCTACAAAAGCGGCGCGGGCTCGGGCGGATTCGTCGGATGAAAGAGGCGTGCTGCGGAAGGGGCGGAGCGTGACGGTGTACTCATCCCGGAACGAAGTGACGTCATACAAGCCGTTGGCGTGGCGTTCATACTGAAGAGACGCCCGGATAATGTCGTCCGGGTTCTTGTTCATCGCGTCGATCAGCCCTTGCGTGCTGCTCTTTTCAAGGTCTTCGACCCGGAATGAGGCGCCGTCTCGGACAAGAAAAACGGAAACCGGCGAAAAGGGTTCGGCCTTCGCGACCAGAATTCCGGGCAGGGTCCATCCGCGAACCGAACAGGTGCTTGTGTCCGCGCTGGGTACTCGCCACAATGAATAGAGGATGATCGCGAGCAGAACGCACGAAACGGACGGGCGCGTCAGAAATGTGCGGACGCGAGTCACGAGCAACTGTAATCGCATCTTCGGTTGACAGTTCGACTGCCCGGCGGTACGTTTCGCCCCGGTTCGTTGCCGGCTCCCGATGGGGCGTTCTGTCGGGCGGGGTTGATCCACTCACTTCTTACGCGCGCGAGGCCAATCCGTGAACACGCCGATCGGGTCCGGCATGTCGTCGCATGCAGACAGCGGGCACCCGGGTGCCCCGTATCCTGCGCAGCGCGCCTCGGAACCTTCCCGGCGATCGGAACCAGCGCCTCTTCGGCGCATCAGCAGTACGTCGATGTCACGCCGATCCAACTCCAGCATCAGCCCCGACCGCCAACTCTGGCACGACATGCTGGAGCACCTGCGCAAGGCGCACCCGACGATCTGCCGCCAGTGGTTCGAGCAACTCGATGTCGCCGGTCTGGCGACCGGGACTCTCCACCTCCGGGCGCAGTCGGAAATTCACCGCAACTACCTGCAGCGCACCTGCGCACAGGCGTTTAACGACGCCGTCCGCACCGTTTCGGGGCGGCTCATCTCGATCCGCTTCCTCGGGCCGGAAGAAGACTTTGTCGAATCAAAGAGTGCCGCAGGCGAGGACGCCACCCAGTCCGCCGGCTCCTCGGGGAGCGATACGGGGAACGCGACGGGCGCTGCGTTTGAATCGGGAACGCCGCTGCCGGATCCGTACGCGCCCGCCGATTTGCCTCCGACTCCCGCTGAGCCCGATGGAATCACCCGGCCCGAGCCGCCGGTTGTCGAAGTCAAAGCAATTCCTCCACGACCGGAACCCAGCCGCGTCGTGATCGAAACGGGCGAGCGCCGGGAAGATTCGCTGGTGATCGACCCGGACTATTCATTCGAGAATTTCGTGGTCGGCCCGGGCAACCGGCTCGCGCACGCCGCGGCGGTCGCGGTCGGCGAGAGCCAGGGGCGCCAATACAACCCTCTGTTCATCCACGGCGGCGTGGGCCTTGGAAAGACGCACCTGCTTCAGGCCGCGTGCTTGCGCATCCTTCAACAGAAACCTCAGGCACGCGTCTACTACGTTTCGTGCGAGGGCTTCATGACGCAGTTCATGGAGTCGGTGCAGTCGGGCAAGATGGCCCAGTTTCGCCACCGATTTCGGGATGTGGACGTGCTGGTGGTGGACGACATCCATTTCCTCGCGAAGCGCGACCGCACACAGGAAGAGTTCTTCCACACGTTCAACACGCTCTATCACGAAGGCAAGCAGATCCTGCTTTCGTCCGACGCGGCGCCGGAGGAGATCCCTTCGCTCGAAGAGCGGCTCGTGAGCCGGTTCAAGTGGGGGCTGGTCGCGAAAATCGATCCGCCCTGCTATGAGACGCGCGTCGCCATCCTCAAGACCAAGGCCCGCGACCGAGGCATGGCCCTGCCCGACGACTGCGCCTGCTTCATCGCGGCGCGAATCGATACCAATATCCGCGAGCTCGAGGGCGCGATCACCAATCTGCAGATGTACATTTCGGTGCACCAGCGCGCGCTCGACCTGAGTCTCGTGAAGCTGGCGATGAATGATCGCGAGCCCGAAGTTCTTCCCGAGCCGAGCATCCAGCAGATCATCACGGCCGTCACCGATTTCTTCCGCACGCGTCTCGCGGACCTGCAGAGCAAGAAACGTCCGCGAAGCGTGACCGTGCCCCGCCAGGTCTGTATGTTCTTCGCGCGAAGACTGACCCGACTTTCACTCGAAGAAATCGGCGGCTATTTCGGCGGGCGCGATCACACGACCGTGATGCACGCCGTCCGCGCGGTTGAAAACCGGCGCGACACCGACAACGAGTTCGCCGGTCAGTTGAAGGCGATCGAGGACAAGATTCGCACGAGCGCCTAGCAGGCTGTTGAAAAACTCCAACCAGTCGCAATTTCGAACCGCCATCTACCCTCGCGACCCGGGTCTGAGGGCCAGAAAGTTGTCTGCAATGCGTCGGCGCAGTAGGCACAATCAGAATTTCAACAGCCTGCTAGTGAATCGAATGGCAGAAACGGACCGATAAACCGAGCCGGACAAGGCTTGTGGCGCCGGCTTATGATCGGGTCGATCTGTCTCGGTCCGCCTGCCGACAATCTCCCGAACCACGCCGCGAACCGGGCCGAAGGAGATCGCGTAAAATAGAGGCACGTGCACCGAGTGTTTGCGTTCATCCTCGCCCTGGTCGGCTTGTTCTCGCCGTTCGCGCTGAACGGTGTGCTGGCGTGCGCCTCGTGCACGACCGTTGATCCGGTCGAAGCGTGCTGCGAAATCGTCTCCGGCGAATCGATGTCGTGCTGCGCGAACAATTCGTGCGATCTGCACTGCTCGGGTTGCCTGTGCAAAGCGAAGACCGAACCTCCGTCGGTCTTCCCGCGTGCCGATCGCGAAACGGATCTTTTCGTGCCGGCGATTCTGTGTGTCGGGGCGGTTCCGACCCCCGTCGAAGCCCCGTATCCGGGATTCCACTTCACTCCTCGAGCCACGGAATCGCCGCCTCACCTGGGCGCGCTCAAGACCATCCGACTCGCCATCTAGCAAATCGTTGACCCGCCGAACGTTGCTCCGGTGCTACACGCGCCGGAGTGTGTGTCTTTGTGCGCGTTTCAACGGCTCCGCATCGCGTGCGAGAACGCGAGGATGGCTCGATGCTCCAGAATGATCTCTCAAAGCTTGCCGCCGGCGGCGCGAGCGCCGCGGTGCGCGTGCCTCGTCCGCCTTCGCGTGCGATAACGCGAATAGTCATACCAGGCGCTGTGATCTTGGCTGCCGCGGCTTTGCTTCTGTACTCGGCCCGCGAGTCCCTGCGTCCCGCGCTTCGCGTGACCGTCGCTCCGGCCGTGCTGCTCGCGGCTTCGGAAGCGAACCGACCGAGCAGTCCGGCCGGCGAGATCGTGCAGGCGCCCGGGTGGATCGAGGCCGATCCCTACGACGTCGCCGTCCCGGCGCTCGAGAACGGCGTGATCCGTGAGCTCCATGTGCTCGAGGGCGAACGCGTAGAGGCCGGCGATGTCGTCGCCAGCTTGATCGACGACGATGCCGTGCTCGCCAAGCGGCTCGCCGCGGCGGCGCTCGGGAACGCAGAGGCGGCGCTCGAAACCGCTCGTGCGAATCTGAATATGGAGGTCGCCCGGGGCGAAGAGATCCGCGACGCGGTCGAGCGACGCGAGACCGTTTCGATCAAGGGCGCGATCGCGGAGGGCGATCTCGCGCAACAGAGGCTCAAGGCACAGACTCAAGCGGCCGCCATCAACTCCGCCAAGGCCCAGCTCACGCGCGCCGAGTCGGAAGTCGCGCTCGCCAAAGTTGCCCTCGCCCGTACGCAACTGGCCCTCGACCGGATGCGGGTTGTCGCGCCGGTCTCGGGCGTCGTGCTGCTCCGCCGCGTTATTCCGGGTCAGCGCGTGATGCTGAGCGCCGACGATCCGATGGCCGGAGTCGTCGTGCGGCTCTACGATCCGGCGCACCTGCAGGTCCGTGTTGATGTGCCGCTCGCCGACGCGGCAAAGGTGCGAGTGGGCGACGAGGCCGAGATCACGACCGAAACGCTGCCGGGGCGCACCTTCGCGGGCACGGTTACTCGATTTGTGCACGAAGCAGACATCCAAAAGAACACGGTTCAAATCAAAGTGGCGATTGCGGACCCGGCCCCTGAGTTGAAGCCGGAAATGCTCGCCAAAGCGCGGATCCGCACGCATTTGGGTGCTCAAGCGACGGGGGCGGCCGCCTCCGGAGAAGAGCTCGAGATTCCACGGACTGGCATCACAGATGTCCGCGGCTCCGAAGGGGCCGCGTGGGTGCTCGACCGCACGACATCGACAGCGGTCAAGCGTCGCATCACACTGGGATCAACCCAAGGAGATCGTGTTCGTGTGCTGGAGGGGATCCGCCCCGGTGATCGTGTCATTCTCAACCCCGCATCGGATCTGCACGAAGGCGTGCGAGTAGTCGCGGTGGGCGAACAGGAGGGCAAATGACACAGCCCCTCATCGAGTGCCGCAGCCTGACGCGAACGTACCGGCGCGGACCGGAACTGATCACTCCCCTCGATCAACTCGACCTTGATGTCGAACAAGGTGACTTTCTCGCACTCATGGGCCCATCGGGCAGCGGCAAGACGACGCTCCTCAATCTGATCGCAGGAATCGACCGACCGACCGGCGGCACACTGACCATCGGGGGCGTCGAGATCGGAAGCCTTTCAACCGGCGCGCTCGCCGACTGGCGGAGCGGCCAGATCGGCTACATCTTCCAGTTGTACAACCTCGTTCCCGTGCTCACGGCGTACGAGAACGTGGAGTTGCCCTTGCTGCTCCACAAACTCTCTCGCAGAGGGAGGCACGAACGTGTCGCGACCGCGCTCTCGCTCGTGGGCATCGCGGACCGCGCCAGTCATTATCCAAGGCAACTCTCGGGCGGGCAGGAGCAGCGCGTCGCGATCGCACGCGCGATCGTCGCCGACCCTTCCATCATCGTGGCCGACGAGCCCACGGGCGATCTGGATAAGTCCGCCGCGGCAGCGGTCATGGAATTACTCGTGCGCCTGAATCGCGAATTGTCCAAGACCATCCTGATGGTCACGCACGACCCCGGCTGCGCAGCCCACGCGAATCGCACGCTTCATCTCGAGAAAGGACGGCTGGTCGAGAGCGGACTTGCCGCGGCACACTGAGTTCAATCGGAGTTCCCATCAATGCTCACTCCCCGATTCATCCCCTATGTCCTCAAGCAGGTATCGCGGCACCCCGCGCGATCGATTCTCACGACGCTCGGCGTCGCCGTTGCGATGTTCCTGTTCGTTTCGGTGCAGGCGCTGCAGCGCGGCGTCGCCGAAGCGACGCAGGCAACCGGCAAAGAGGTCACGCTCGTGGTCTACCGGGAGAACAGGTTCTGCCCCGCGACCAGCCGGATGCCGGACTCCTACGCGCGTCGCATCATGGCGATTCCCGGCGTCGAATCCGTGATTCCCATGAAGATCGTCGTGAACAACTGTGGCGCCAGCCTCGACACCGTCACGTTCCGCGGTGTGCCGAGGGAGGACATCGGCTCGATCACCAAGAGCGCGACCATCATTTCGGGTTCGATCGAAGAATGGAAGCGACGCGGGGACGCGGCACTGGTGGGCGAGACGCTCGCGGCGCGCAGAGGCGTGAAGGTCGGCGACGTGCTTTCGGCGGCCGGCGTGGATGTGTATGTCGCGGGGATCGTGCGCTCCGAGCACGCCCAGGATCAGAATGTGGCGTATGTCGATCTCGCCTTTTTGCAGGGAACGGTCAAGCGCGGCGGCGACGGCATCGTCACGCAGTTCAACGTGCGGGTCAGCGATCCGGCACGGCTTCCCGAAATCGCAAAGGCGATCGACGAAGAGTTTCGATCCGATTCAGAACCCACGGACACGCGCCCCGAGTCGGCGTTCGTCGCCCGCGCGGCCCACGATCTGGTGCAGTTGGTCGGTTTCTCCAAGTACATCGGCTGGGGTGCACTCGCCGGTGTGCTCGCCCTCGCCGGCAATGCCATCGCGCTCTCCGTTCGCGACCGCATCAAAGAGCACGCCGTTCTTCGCACCCTCGGCTTCCGGGGCGGCTTGATCGCGCGGCTCATCATCGCCGAAAGCGCAACGCTTTGCCTGCTCGGAGGTGCGATCGGCAGCATCGCGGCGCTCGCAGTACTGCGCTTCGGCAACTTCAGCCTGTCGATCGAAGGAACGAGCATGAACATCAGCGCCGAGCCTTCGCTCCTCGCTGTTGGACTTGCCATCACCGCCGTTGCGGGCATTCTCGCGGCGCTCCTGCCCGCACTCAATGCGTCGCGCCGGCAGATTTCTGAGAGTTTCCGGGCCGTCTAAACCATGCGATTCCTCCCCACTTCCTACGCCGTTCGGAACCTCGGGCGCTCGACCCCGCGCCTCGCGCTCAGCGTTCTGGGGAGCGGCCTCGTCGTGTTGCTCGTTCTCGGCGCCGGCGGCTTCGTGCGCGGCATGACCGAAAGCCTGCGCCGCGCGGGAGATAGCGGCAACGTGCTCATCATGGGCATCGGCAGCGAGGAAAGCATCGAACGCAGCGAAATCCCCGCGTCGACCGCGGCGCTCCTGCAGGCGTCTGTGCCCGGCCTGCGCTCCGAAGGCGGCGCCGCGTTCGTTTCGCCCGAGGTGCACGTGCAACTGCCAGTGTCCGTCGCTCGCGACACACCCGAAGGCCGGCTCATTCTGGTGCGAGGCGTGACCCCCGCCGCGCTGCTCGTGCACGGCCAGGTCCAGATCGCCGAAGGCGAGTGGCCGCGGTCCGGACACGACGAGGTTCTGGTCGGCCGCCTCGCGCACACAAAGCTTGGCGTGCCGCCAGATTCGCTCGCCGTCGGGCAAACTCTTCGGATCGACGGACGCGATCGGCACATCTCCGGTCACCTTGCCGCGCCGCAATCGCTGATCGACGCCGAAATCTGGATGCCGCTCAACGATTTGAAAGAGACCACAAAGCGCGTGACCGATTCGTGCGTGGTCGCCACGCTCGCCGATGGGCCCGACGGCGCCGAACTCGCCGACGTTCAGACCTTCTGCCGGCGCCGGCTCGATCTTGAGATCACCGCCATGAGCGAATCGGCCTACTACAGCCGCCTCGCCGCGTTCTTCGCGCCGATCCGAATCGTCGTCTGGGTGACTGCGGTCCTGATCGCCGCCGGGGGCGTGCTGGGCGGGCTGAACACCATGTACGCCGCGTTCGCCTCGCGCGTCCGCGAGATCGGGATGCTGCGTTGCCTGGGCTTCAGGCGCAGCGCCGTCATCGTGAGCCTCGTTCAGGAATCATGCCTCGCCTGCGCGACAGGCGCGCTCATCGCCTGCGCGATCGGTGTCTTCTTCCTCGACGGGCTCGCAGTGCAGTTCTCCATGGGCGCGTTCGGCCTGCGGATCGATGCGCCCGCACTGCTCTTTGCGCTCTCAATCGGCCTCTGCCTGGGATTGCTCGGCGCACTTCCGCCGGCGTACCGATGTCTCAAGCTCCCCATTCCCGAGTCCCTCAAAGCGGTGTAGCCCACTCAACTGACCCTCTGTCGGAGAATTGCCATGCCTCAACTGCTCACACTGAATCTTGCCGCGATCGCCCTCGTCCTCGTCGCCTGCGATCAGAAACAAGCATCCGCTCCAAGCAAAGCGCCCACCGCCACTTCGCCCGCGGCAATTCCATCCGAAGCATTCCTTGCCGTTGCCCCCGCCGACGCAAAGCCCGTCAAAGACGTGAAGGCTGTCGCGAAGAGCGGCGAGAAAGTCACTGTCGTCGGGCGCATCGGCATGGGCGACGAGCCCTTCGTCAAAGACCGCGCGGTCTTCACGATCGTTGATCTCGGCGTGAAGTACTGCGGCGAAGAAACCAAAGACTCTTGTCATACTCCGTGGGACTACTGCTGCGAACCGTCGGACGTGCTCGCCGCCAACAGCGCGACGATTCAATTCATCAACGGCAACGGTCAGCCTCTCCGCACCGAACTCAACGGCGTCCACGGACTCAAACCTCTCACGATCGTGTCGGTCGTGGGAACGGTCGCGGAAGGAACCGGCAACAGCCTCGTCATCAATGCTGATTCGGTGTATGTGAAGCCGTGAGGCCTCGTTTTTCTCTTGGCTTTTGGCGTGCAGTGCAGAGTGATCCATTGGAGTTTTGAAAACGGCGTTCTGAGAATGCGCGGTGGCGCCAGCGCATGCCGCGCTCCGGCTAAACTCGCGGCGTGAAGCCCCATCCAAAGTTCAGAAAGACGGTGAAGTGGGTGGGCGCGGGCCTGACTGTCGTTGTGCTCGGGCTGACGATCTGCAGCGTGCCCTGCGTCGTGCGGTGGCGCGGGCAAAGTGGCTGGTGGGCCGGGCTGATCCCCTTCGCCTTTCAATTTGGCCATAACAGCTCGCCGAACGCCGGACCGTTCGGCTGGGACGGCTACGTGATCCAGAGTGATTGGTCGCCCTTTCTGCACTTTGAATTCAACACGCAAGACCGCTATTGGGTTTCGAGCCTGACCGGTGTGTTGAGTGGGCAGAATGTGACGCCCCCAGGAGCCCGATACTGGTACGCGCGCGTTCCCACCTACGCGCTGCTCATTCCAATTCTTCTGTCCACTGGTTTCGCTTGGCGATCGGACCTGATCGCTCGCCGCCGCGCTCGCGCCGGCGCGTGTACCAACTGCGGCTACGACCTCTCGGCCACTCAATCTAATTCAAACTGCCCCGAGTGCGGCAGCTCGCACAGCGGCACTCCGCCCCACAAATGAAAAAGGGGAGACGCCTCTCGCGCCTCCCCTTTGACTTCTTCGTGCTCTTCAAGTGCTCTGTGTGGTGAATCTGTGTGCCGCCGTTCGCCGCACCCGCTCAGTCCACGCCGAGCAGTTTCTTAGTTTCCTTCAGAATGTCCTGCGCCGTCAGGCCGCACATCTTGAGCATCTCATCGGGCGTCTTGGCGCTCTTGGGAATCCGCGTCACGTGCATCTGCTTCAGGCGGAACGCGTCGCCGCTCTCGGTCAGGGCATCGGCGATCGCCGAGCCCAATCCGCCGCCGTAATTGTCTTCCAGCGTGATGATGTTGCCGCCCGCGTTGTTGATGTGATCCAGCACGCCGTCCGTATCGAACGGGATGCTATACATATCGAGCAGCGTCGCGCTGATGCCGGCCTTGTCAAGCAGCTCGATCGCCTTATTCGCCTCGTGCACCATGTACCCCGTCGCGGCAATCACCAGGTCCTTGCCCTCGACGAGCGTCTGGAAGCCCCCGAGGTTGAACACGTCCTTGTCGCTGTAAAGGAATTCGGTCTCCGCGCGCAGCGTCCGCATGTAGCAGCAGCCGTCGTACTCGGCCATCACGCCGACCAGCGCGTACGCGGCATACGCATCGCTCGGCTGCAGAATGTAAAAGCCGGGGTTGCCGCGGTGATCCTTCATCGTCGCGAACGCGCGGAACCACGAGACATCGGGCAACGACATCTGGCTCGGGCCGTCGGAAGCGAGCGTGATGCCGCTGTGGCTGCCCACAATCTTCAGGTTCGCGCCCGAATACACGCCCATCTCGATCTGGTCGTACGCGCGGGTGAAGAACTTGCTGAACGTCGCCATGAACGGGATCTTGCCGCCGGCCGAAAGACCGGTACCGACGCCGATCATGTTCTGCTCCGCGATCTTGCACTCAAAGAACCGATCTGCCGAGGCCGGGTCCTTGCGGAACATGTCGGTAAACGTCGAGTTCTGCACGTCCGCGTCGAGCGTCACAACCTTCTTGTTCACCCGGCCGAGCGCCCGCAGCCCGATACCGAAAGCCTTGCGCGTCGCGATCACGCCCGACTGGAACAGGCTCTCCATGTCGAAGGCCTTCATCGCCTCCGCGAGCGTCGGCATGTCGCCCGTCGCGACGTCCGGCGTGCTGATCTCCGGGGGCGGCTCGATCGTGAACGAATCGCTCTGCGCCAGGCTGCTGGTCAATTCCATCCGCTTCTGATCGAGTTCCGCGAGCGCCTTCTTGAGCGCATCGCCCGTCGCGACCTTGCCGTGCCAGCCCGCGCCCTGCATCGACTCGGCGCCCCAGCCCTTCACCGTCTTGGCGACGATCGCCATCGGCTTGGTCGCCTTCTCGAACGCGTCGAATGCGTTCTTGATCTGCGTCGGGTTGTGCCCGTCGATCACCTTGACATCGAATCCGAACGCCTCGAGTTTGGCCTCGGTGCACTCGGCGCTCTGTTGCCCGCTCACGCGGTCCGACTGACCGAACTCGTTGCAATTGAAGATCGGCAGCACCCGATTCAGCTTGTGATCGATGATGTAATCAAGCGCCTCGTCGATCTGCCCTTCGCGCGATTCGCCGTCGCCGATGATGCAGTAGATGTGCTTGTCGATCCCATCCAGCCGCGCCGCCTCGGCCAGGCCCGCCGCGACGCTCAACCCCTGTCCCAGGGAGCCCGTCGCCGAGTCAAAGAACGGGAAACCCTCCATCGGATTCGGGTGCCCGTCGAGACAACTGTCCGCGGCACGAAGCGTCTTCAGGTCGTCGATGGTGAGGCGCCGGCGATTGTTCGGATCCTTGCCGAACATCACGCCGAGCTTTGCGCACGCCGCGTACACCGCAGGCACCGCGTGACCTTCCGAAAGCACAAGGCGATCGCTCGTCGGATAGTCGGGGTAATCCGGGCTCCAGCGCATCGTGTGGAACATCAGCACCGTCACAAGGTGACCGATGCCCATGGATGAACTCGGATGCCCGCTGCCCGCGGCGGCGGTCATCTCGAGCGCGAGTCGATCAAGTTCAATTGCCTGGGCGTGAACGGCGGCTTCGAATGACATGCAACCTCCGCGAATAGTCCTGTTCGATCCCACTCTCCCAATCGAATCCACAACCCGCCGCCGACACGCGTCGGCGGTGGGACAAGCACCTACGTCGAGTCGGACGACATTGCTCGAACCCCGCGAAGGATGCCTTGGCGGCCCCTGCAAGGTCCTATAAGCCCGCACTTTCGCAGCACGGCCCGCACTACCAGCGGGTGAGTATCCGCAAACCAGTACCCGTTGACAACTCCGAGGCTCGCAGTTTTCGGATGAAATCTGATCAATATCTCCGCGTCGGTCCCGGATTGAGGCGGGGAGACCGACACCCCCAGCTTTGTCGCGACCGACCCAACCTGTTCGGGAAGCCGTTTGGAGCCAATCTATTCCTAGTGTGTTCGGGTCCGCCGGGTGGTACACTCCCCGCCCAACGGAGCCCGCTCTCAGCGGCCCGAATTGTGCATCGGTTTGGAGAAGGCGATGAAAGTCATTTGTGATCGCGGCGCTCTTCTGGACGCCATCAATCTGATCTCGGGTGCGGTGGCAGCGCGGACCCCGAAAGTACAGCTCACCTGCGTCAAGTTCACGGCCGCCAAGCAGGGCAACGCCGGCGAAGTCACACTGGTCGCCACCGACGCCGAGATCTCTTTGCGCCTTCGCCTCGCGCAGGTGGACGTGCAGCAGCCCGGCGAAGCGCTGATCCCGGCGGACAAACTCCGCCAGATCGTCTCGGCCGAAGACTCAGAACCGACACTGACCGTCGAAACCGAGAACGAGATCGTGCACATCCGGGGCCAGGACGCGCACTTCAAAGTCTTCGGCTATCAGGTCGCCGATTTTCCGCCCGTGCCGGATATCGCGGATGTGATCTCGGGCAGCGACGGCGCCAAGGCCAAGGCCGTCTTCACGCAGAACTCCGGCCTGCTTTCGGGCACCGTTGCACGCACGCTCTTCGCCACGGCGCGCGAGAACAGCCGCTACGCGATCAATGGCGTGCTCATGAAGCGCGACGGCAAAAAGCTCGAAATGGTCGCGACCGACGGACGCCGCCTCGCGCTCTGCCGCTCCTCGCTCACCGGCGGCGGCGACAAGGACGCCAAGACGATCTCCTGCATCGTTCCGACCAAAGCTCTGAACATGCTGCAGCGGCTGCTCGGCAATCCCGAAGAAATCGTCCAGATCGCGATCACCGACAACCAGGTGTTCTTCGGAATCGGCGGCGGCAGCAAGAACGATGCACCTCACTCGGTCCTGAGTTCCACCCTCGTCGAGGGCGCGTTCCCTCCCTACGAAGATGTCATCCCCAAGGACCAGGACAAGAAAGTCACCTTCGACCGCGACGTACTCTCGAGCGCCGTCCGGCGCGCCGCGCTGCTCACCAACGAAGAGTCCCGCGGCGTTCGCATGAACTTCCAGTCAAAGAAAAAGCACCTGGAACTCTCCAGCCGCGCCCCGGAAATGGGCGAAGCCAAGGTCGATATCGATCTTGCCGGCTACGAAGGCGACGACATCGAGATCGGTTTCAATCCCACCTTCATCACCGATGCCCTCAAGGTCATCAGCGACCCGCAGGTGATCATGGAACTGAAAGCCCCGAACAAGCCCGGCGTGGTCAAGAGCGGCGGCGACTTCGTCTACGTCGTCATGCCCGTCAACCTGCAGTAACGCCGGCCCGGCCGAGCGTTTACACGCGGGCCGAGCGCCGATGGCGGTGCACGGCGCGATCGGTGCGGCTGCGCCGCTTGGGAGACAGTCTTCCAACCGTCGACAATTCGATGGTCTGCCGTTCCTCACGCTCCACGACCGGCGACGGCGCCTGGATGGGCAGAGGCTGCGCGATCGGCGTGCGAACGACCTTGCGCCGGGGGGCGCGTGCCGCGGCCGAGCGATCGGCCTGCCAGGCCGCAAGACACAATCCCGGAAGCACAATCGACCCGAGAATGGCGGCGAGCTGCCAAGTGGAAAGCAGCGGCAGTGTCTCGGGCTGCACGAAGAACCAGACCAGCGCGAGACCCGAAAGCAGGGTCACGCAGGCCGCGGCAATGATCCCCGCGAGACGAATTGAACGAACCATGCGGTGCATGAAGATCCCCAAGTGTGCCGCGGCGCGCCGCCGGGAGGCAAATCTACACTCCGCGCCGGCGAAGTTCTAGCGATCGCCCGACGGAGCGATCCAACTTCAGAAAGTTTTGCAAAAGGCGCCGCTGGTTCGGCGCGACCCGATTTGTGAAGAGCCGCAAGAAGGTGTATCGTCCCCACCACGCGATGGCGAAAGTCCGCCACAAGTTCCGAAGGCTCGCGGCGTTGCCGCTCCTGCTCTGCTGCGCGATCGCGTTCCCTACCGGCGCGCAGACGCAGCCCGCGCCCCAACCCGAGAGGCCGGTCGGCGCGCCGCCCGCCGAAGGACCTCTGCGGCGCGATGAACCAAAGCCGGGCCCGCCCGATGTGCAGCTCGAAGTCTTCGAGGGTCGGCCCGTGCGCGAGATCCGGCTTGTCAAGCCGGTGCGCCCCAAGCAGGAAGACGAACCCGTTACCTACGAGCCCGTGGACAGCGAGACCGCAAAGCTCGTCCGCAACCAGTTGCGACTGCGCGAGGGCGCCGCCTACGACCAATCGGTTGTTTCCTCCGACATCACCCGTCTCAACCGCCTCGGCAGATTCAAGCAGGTCGAAACCCGCGCACAGCCCTACGACGACGGCAGCGTCGCGCTCATCTACATCCTGCAGCTCCAGCCCATCGTGCAGGACGTGCAGAGCGTCGGCAACCGAAAGTTCAGCGACCAGCAGATCGCCAAGGAAGTGGACATTCTCCGCGGCACGCCCGTCGATCCCCTCCAGCTCGAGCGCGCCTGCCGACGCATCGAGGCGCTTTACCGAAAGAAGGGCTACTACCTCGCCCGCGTCTCCGTGGAAGAGGAGCAACTCGAGAAGAGCGGCATCGTCATCTTCAACATCCGCGAGGGCGAACGGCTGAAAGTCGTGGATATCCGCTTCGAAGGAAACAGGAGCTTCGGCGCGGCCGAGATCCAGCCCGTCATCAAGACCAAGGTCGCGTGGCTCTTCAACCGCGGCCCCCTCGACGACGATGTGCTCGACGACGATGTCGGGAGCATCATCCGGTTCTACAAAGACCGCGGCTACCTCGACGTGCGCGTGGACCGGAACATCCGCCCGGCGCCGACTGGCAAGGAGGCGATTGTCACCTTCCTGATCGACGAGGGCCCGGTGTACACGCTCCGGAGCGTCGAAACTTTCTACATGGAGTTCGCGCGCAGCTTCCCCACAATCGCCGAAGCCAAGGCGGACATGAAGCCGGGAGAAAAAATGCTGGTGCTCGGGCCAGAGGCCCGCCCCGGCAGCCCGGAACGCAACATCTTTGTTTCACGCGACGGCCAGATCTCCTCCGAACAGGCCAAGGGGCTCATGCTGATCAAGCCCGGCGACGTCTACAGCGTGGACAAGCTGGATAAATCAATCCGTGCGATCGCCAACGCGCTGGGAACGATGGGTTACGTCGATGCGCAGGTGACCCGCCGCGAGCGGCGCGATACCGAACAGCCCCGGGTCGACATCGTGGTCTTCATCACCCAGGGAAAAGAGTACAGAACGGGCGAGGTCATCATCCAGGGCAACGACATCACCCAGCAGAAAGTGGCGCGTCGCCAGATTGAGCTGCAGCCCGACCGTCCCCTCGACACGGTCGCGCTCGAAAACAGCACGCGCCGCCTCAAGCAGACCAATGTCTTCGATAATCAGCGCGTCAGAATCACCGCGCAGAAACCGGAGGATTCCGACCCGGAACACCGCGACGTCCTTGCCGAAGTCGCGGAGACCAACACCGGGGAATTCAACATCGGCGCCGCGATCAGCAGCGACGGCGGCGTGCTCGGGCGCATCTCGATCACCCAGCGCAATTTCGATATCGCCGATCCACCCGATACCGCCGGCGAACTCTTCAGCGGGCGCGCATTCCGCGGCGGTGGACAGACATTCAACATCACGGCCCTCCCCGGCGACAAGGTTCAAAGTTACGGCGTCTCCCTCGCCGAGCCGTATCTGTTTGAAACAAACTTCGCCGGCTCCGCGGCGTTCGCGTACAACCAGCGCATCTACGACCAGTACAGCGAGCAGCGCGTCGGCCCGCGCTTCGCGCTCAGCCGGCGCTTCGGCACCCGTTGGCTCGCCACAATGCCGTTCAGCTTTGAGAAGGCGGTCATCTACGACATCCCGCCTTCCTCCGCAGTCGACATCTACGAGTCGCAGGGTTCCGCCAATATCTACCGTGTCGGGCTCAATCTCTCGCGTTCCACCTTCGACGATCCGGTGCAGCCGACGCGCGGCACCAAGTTCCAGATCGGTGCCGAGCAGGTCTACGGCACGTACAACTACAACATCTTCCACGCCGAGCACCAGATCTTCATCCCCCTCAGCGAAGACTATCTCGGGCGGACAACCACTCTCTCTTTCCACACACGCGTCGGATACATCCCGCAGGGGCGCGACAAGGTCCCCGTCTACGACCGCTTCTATCTCGGCGGCTCGGATCTGCGCGGCTTCCAGTTCCGCACGGTGTCGCCGCGAACGGTTGCGTTCGATACCGGACTCCCCAGCCCCGAGCCCATCGGCGGCACGTGGATGTTCAATTTCGGACCCGAAGTCAAAATCCCCATCTACGACGACATCCTGGCGCTCGTCTTCTTTGTTGATTCCGGCACGGTGCTCTTCGAACCCGGTTTTGATCAGTACCGCGTCTCCGTCGGCACCGGCCTGCGCGTGAACATCCCGCAGTTGTCGGGCGCACCCCTCGCGTTCGACTTCGGCTTCCCCGTCAAGAAGGAGCCGCAGGACAGCGGCCGTCTGTTCACGTTCAGCGTGGATGTGCCGTTCTAATCGCGGGGTACGCGTTTTTGCCGGTTCCAGCCCGCCCCGAAACCGGCGTCCGATTCTCCCGTATCATGCAGCCGCGACATCGGGAGGCGTGCCCCGCATAGTCGTCGGAATTCAATGCACGCTCTGGACACACACTTCATGAACACCGGTCGCAGGTCCTTCGGTCGTTTCGCGGGCTTGATCGGCGCAGCAATCGTCACGGCGGGAATCGCCGGCATCGGCGCCATGAGCGTTCATGCCCAGAGCGGCACCGCCCCCGCGGCACCGCGGATCGCCCTGATCAACATCGAGAAAGTCATCAACGACCTCGACGAACTGAAGATCGGGCAGCAGAGAATCGCCGCCAAGGCGGAGGCACGACAGGCGGAGCTCAACGCTCTCGGCAAACAGCTCGACGAGGGTCAGAAGAAACTCGAACTGATCGACCCCAAGGACGCCAGCCGGCGCGACGAAGCGGTCAAGCTGATGGAACTGAGCGCCACCGCCAACGCCAAGCAGCAGGCGTTCCAGGCCATCATCAACCTCGAAAAGGGCGACCTGTTCAGGCTGGTGCACGGGCACATCATGGAAGCTTGCGCCAGCTACGCGAAGAAGAACGAGATCGACCTGGTCATGGTCGATGACCGCGTGCTGGCGTTCCAGGAAAACGACGATGTGGGAAAGGTCACAGCCCTGATCTCCCAGAAGCGGATCCTTTACGCGGCCCCGCAGCTTGATATCACCGACGCCGTGATCAAACTAATGAATACGAACTTCGCCGCGAACGGCCAGAAGCCCGCCGACAAGCCCAGGCGGTAATCGTCGCGAGAGCAATGATGCAAGCCACAGCTACTTCCACTCCTTCTTCCGCAGCAACCGGCGGCGAATCCGCGCCGACGGACGATGCAGCTTCGCCCGCGCAGCTCGAAGGCGCCGGGCTGATGACCGCCGGCAAGCTCGCCGAGCTGTTAGGCGGCGAGCTTCTCGGCTCGCCGGAGACCGCAATCAGCGGGATCGGCGCGATCGATCAGGCACGCCCGGGCGATCTCACGTTCATCCGTTCCACCAAATTCGCGCAGATGTGGGATCGAAGCAAGGCCTCGGTCGCGATTCTCGCGCGTGAAGTGGGACCGCCGCGGGCACTCGCCGAGGGTCGCTCTCTCATCGTCGTCGACGACGTCGACGTGGCGCAGCTGAAGATTCTCACGGCCCTTGCGCCGCCGCAGCAGCCCCCCGCACCGGGAATCGACGCCTCCGCGAAGATCGACGCGACCGCGTCGATCGATCCGGGCGCACGAATCGGCCCGATGTGCGTGATCGGTCCGCGCGCGAAGGTCGGGCCGCGCGCCCACCTTGTGTCGGGCGTGCACCTGGGTGAAGACGCGGTCGTTGGTCACGACACCGTCATCGGGCCCGGTTCTGCCGTCATGGATCGCTGCGTCGTCGGAAGCAACTGCAACATCGCGGGCTGCGTCGTGATCGGCGCCGAAGGATTCGGATACACGATGCAGAGCCACCCCAGCGGCCGGGGCAAGTACCTCGTTCACTTCCCGCACATCGGCAACGTTGTCATCGGGGATCATGTCGATATCGGTGCCAACACGTGCATCGATCGCGCGAAGTTCGGCAGCACCTCGATCGGCAGCGGCACGAAAATCGATAACCTCGTTCAGATCGGGCACAACTGCCGCATCGGACGCTCGTGCGTGATCTGCGGGCAGGTCGGGCTGTCGGGCTCGGTCACGTTGGGCGACGGAGTGCAGCTCGGAGGTCGGGTCGGCATCGCCGACAACATCCACGTCGGCTCCATGGCGCGCGTGGCAGCCAGTGCCGGCGTGATGAACGACGTGCCCGCCGGGCAAACGTGGATGGGCAGCCCCGCGCTCCCCGCGAAGGAAGCCGCGCGCAATCTCGCGCTCTTCCGGCGCCTCTCGCAGATCCTGAAGAAGGTGAAGATCGACGGCCTGTAGACGGTCGCCGGCGCGTCGATGAGAACGCCTCAGGAAATCGAAGTCTCCGGATTCGGGCTCTTTTCGGCACGTCCGTCGCGGGTTCTTTTCCGGTGCGCGCAGTCTCAAAGCGGCATTCGCTTCGTTCATCCCGCCGGCTCGCCGAGCGTCGCCGCGCTGATCGCGTTCCAGCGGATCGCGAGCGGCCCGCTCGGAGGCCGAAACACCGTGATCGCAATCGACGCCTACGCCGTCGCAACGATCGAACATCTCTTGTCCGCGCTCGCCGGGCTCAACATCTGGCACATCGATGTCGTGACCGAGGCGGGCGAACTCCCGATTCTCGACGGCTCCGCTCTGGGCTTCGTCGAAGCGCTGCGAGAGTCGCCCGTTTCGGCTGCGACGCCGCTCCAACTGAACCGCCCGTTCCGCGTCGACGATGCCGCGACCGGCGCGTGGATCGAAGCACGCCCCGCGCGCTCGATCCGCTATCGCTACGAACTCCGCTATCCGCCCGGCAGCGGAATCGCGGATCAGCACTTTGAATGGGACGGCGATCCGCGGCACTACAACGAAGAGATCGCGCCGGCACGCACGTTTTCGCTCGAGCGCGAAGCGATCGCGTTGAAGTCTGCCGGCCTGTTTCCCCACTTGACGCCCCGCGACATGCTGGTGATCGCTCCCGACGGACGCCCCATCGACAACACGTACCGGTTTCCAGACGAGCCCGCGCGCCACAAGTTGCTCGACCTGATCGGAGACCTCGCGCTCCTCGGCCGCCCGCTTGTCGCCGAGGTGATCGCGCACCGATCGAGTCACGCGCTCACCCACGAACTCTGCCGCCAAATCGCCGGAGCGATGGACCCCAAGCTCGGCGTGCGGAGTTAGGTCGCTCAGGGCCGTACACTCGGTGCATGAGTGACGAGTCGCTTTCACCCGAATACGTCCGGCGCATCGCCCGGCTTTCTCGCCTGTCGCTGACCGATGCGCAGGCCGCCGAATACG
Organism: Phycisphaeraceae bacterium; assembly: GCA_019636555.1. Classification (NCBI taxonomy): domain Bacteria; kingdom Pseudomonadati; phylum Planctomycetota; class Phycisphaerae; order Phycisphaerales; family Phycisphaeraceae; species Phycisphaeraceae bacterium. Next base: position 68,538 of record JAHBXH010000001.1, read on the forward strand.
GCTCGCGCATGTCCGCCGTGCTCGGCTACATGAACCGCCTGCGCGAACTCAAACTCGATGACGTCGAACCCATGGCCAACGTCGGCGGCACGACCAACCGCCTCGACGACGATGTACCCGGCCCGACCTTGAGCAACGAAACGCTCATGAAGATCGCGCCGGAATCGATGCCGCCGTTCGTCAAAGTGCCGAAGGTTCTTGGTGAAGGGGGTGGAGCGTGAGAGCCGGTCCCTTTTTGTTGTCAGCGCTTCTGTGCGCCGGGGCGATCATCCCCGGGGCGTGCGAAAAACGCGACGACACGTTGGTCCAAGCGTCGAACGACGATCCGCGGATGAAATCCGCCCGCGACGAAGCATTGAAGAGATTTTCCGAATTCGCCGCGGCGTTCGAGAAACGGAAGATGAGCGATGTCTTCCTGGTCAAGACCGGCTTTCCGGTTCGCAATTCCTCCGACCACGAGTACATGTGGATCAGCGTCCGCAGGATGCAGGGGGACACCATCAGCGGCAAACTCGAAAGCGAACCGTTCAACGATGTCGGGCTGAAACCGGGAGACGACGTCTCGACGACGCGATCGGCAATCCACGACTGGATGTACGGCACCAAGGGTTCCAAACCGATCGGCGGATTCCAGGAAGCCGTGTTGCTGGAGATCGAGAAGGAGCAGCCGAAGTGAGCGCTCCCGGATTCTTCGGTTCCGCAGCTTCGGCGCGCGATCGTGTCGCCGCGACCCTCAAACGTGCGGGCGAAGTCGATGCGAGGCTGAGATCGTTCACGCAGGTCTTCGATCAGTGCGCCAACGAGGCCGCCGCTGCCAGCGATTCGAAGCAAAGCCGCGGCCCGCTCGCCGGTGTTCCCGTCGCGCTCAAAGACAATCTCTGTCTCGCGTGGGGAAAAACTACCTGCGCCAGCAACATGCTGCGCGAGTACGAATCGCCGTTCACCGCGACCGCCGTTCAGAAGCTCATCGACGCCGGCGCGATCATTGTCGGCAAGACCAACCTCGATGAATTCGCGATGGGGTCCTCGTGCGAGAATTCGTGCTTCGGCCCCACGTTCAACCCTTGGGATCTCGCGCGCGTGCCCGGGGGCAGCAGCGGCGGGAGCGCCGCCGCAGTCGCCGCGGGCATCGTCCCGCTCGCGCTCGGCTCGGACACGGGCGGCTCGGTCCGACAGCCCGCTTCACACTGCGGTATCGTCGGCGTGAAACCAACCTACGGACGCGTCAGCCGCTACGGGCTCGTCGCCTACGCGAGCAGCCTCGATCAGATCGGAACTCTGACGCGCACAGTCGAAGATGCCGCCCGCGCGCTCAGCGTGATCTGCGGCCACGACCGGCTCGATTCGACTTCGTCGCAGGAAGCGGTGCCGGACTTTGCCGCGGGACTCGAACAACCGATCGAGAACCTGCGCCTCGCCGTTCCCCGCCAGGCTCGCAGCGCTTCGAATCACCCGGAAGTGTCGCGCGTCTTCGATGAGACCATCGCGACGTACAGGAAGCTCGGCGCCACGATCGTCGATGTCGAGCTCCCGATGCTCGATTACGGGATCGCGGCGTACTACATCGTCGCGCCCGCCGAGGCCTCGAGCAATCTCGCGCGTTTCGACGGCATCCGCTACGGTCACCGCGCGAGGCTCGCGCCGGGCGAAGACTTGTTCGACTTGTACTGCAAGTCGCGCTCAGAGGGATTCGGAAGTGAAGTGCAGCGCAGAATCATGCTTGGTACGCACGTACTGAGCAGCGGTTACTACGACGCGTACTACAACACGGCGCTCAAAGTAAGGCGCAAGATCAAGCAGGACTTTGACCGCGCCTTCGCCGATTGCCACGCCGTCCTGATGCCCGCGAGCCCCTCGCCCGCGTTCAAGGTCGGCGAAAAAACCAGCGACCCGCTCGCGATGTACCTCGAAGATGTGTACACGGTGACCATCAACCTCGCCGGGCTCCCCGCGATGTCGATCCCCGCCGGCTTCGCTTCGGTCGAGAGCAAGCAATTGCCCGTTGGGGTTCAGATCATCTCGCCCGCGTTCGATGAATCTCGCATGCTCCGCATCGCGCACGCGTTCGAGAAGGCGACCGAGTGGCACTCGCGCACGCCGCAGATTTGATGTTCACGGATAATCACGCCGCGGCGGTGAGGATCAGGAAGAGAATCGCGAGGATCGTCGCGTTGTTCAGGAAGTGCGCGACGATCGGGCCGATGATGCTCCCCCGCCACTCGCGGATGAGCGCGAAAACAAACCCGATCGCGATCACCGGTCCCAGCAGCGGGATCGGATAGGGATGCATGAAGCCGAAGACCAGCGCGCTGGCGATCGCCGCGAGTACAAAGTGCATATGAGCCCGCATCGCGCGGAAGAGGCCACCGCGGAACACGGTTTCTTCCACAATCGGCGCCCAGATGGTCGCGAGCGTGAAGAGCAGGACAAGCAACAGCGCGTCGCCCCGACCTGCGATTTCAAGAATCGGGTTTGTCGGCGGCTCGGCATCTTTGCCGCTCCACGTCTGAATCAGGACATTCAGAAGCAGCGAAACGAGCAGCGCACAGAACACGATCGGCAACCCTGCGAGATAGCCGAAGATCCCCGCGCCGATTTCACGGATGATGCCGCGCTCGGCGGTCCAACCCGCAAGTTTGCGGTACTCACCGAATCGCACGCCGCGCAGCAGCGGAAAGAAGATCGCGAGCGCGACGAGCCATTGGCCGCCGATCGCAATATACGCGAACCAGTTCGGCAAGCCGTCTTTCGTCACGACGGCCAAGCCCACGAGCGTGACAACGAGTTTGAAGCCAAGGAAAGTGAGCAGGAACGCCGCGATCATTTCCCAGCCGAAACTGCCGCCCGGCGCGGGCGCGACGAATCGCCGCCGGATTTTTCCTGTTGATATCAAGACGACCATCGCGACAAAGCATCCCATCCCGCCCATCGCCGCGATCAGTCCGGCGGCGCCGATCAGCACGACACCGCCGATGAGTGCGCCGCCGCCCGCCAGAAGTTGTGCGCGCTCGGGATCGCTGTCTGGCTTTCCGAACGAGAGTGCGAGATTGCCGAACCATTCGTGGCGATCGATCAGCCGCTGCTTTTCTTCTTCGGTCGGCGGCGTCGAGTGCGCCTCATCGGTCTTGTAGATCTGCCGCAGCGTTTCGATGTCTTTTTTCGCGGCATCGATGCGGGCCTGTTCGTCCTCTTCCAAATGGCGCGCGAGCCGATCCGGCCGATCCGCGAACTCCTCTTCCATTTCTTTGAAGAGGCGCTCGGCTTCCTTCACTCCGTCTTCGCCCTTCAGGATCTCCGCGTGCACGATCGCTTCGCGAACGCGCTCCGACTCCGACCGCTTCGAGGGGTCGGTCACCGGGCTCTTTGTTTCCGCGAGCCATGCCTCGCGCGCCGCCTTGTCTTCGGTGTCGAAAAGGTGCGCGAGTTTCACGACCATCTTCGACGCGAGTGTCATCGGGTCGGCGAGATCCACCGTCCGCTGCGAGGTGATTGCCTTCGCCGCCTTTTGGGTCGAACTCGACGCACCGGAAAACTGATTGAGAAAGACCACCGTCGCGAAACAAACCAGCGCGATCAACCCGGCCAGCCAGCCCATGCCCTTCGAGCCCGGATCCGGAACGCCACCCTCAGCCTGCGGATTGACGAGAGCGGGTTCCGGCGGGAAGCGGCTGAAGGGGTTCTGGGTCATGCGGTGCTTCTTCTACTTTCTTTGCCGTGGTTCATAGCAGATTCCCCGGCAACTCGATACCCCGTTCGTCCCCATTTCCGGCTCCTCCCCCGCTGCTACCCAGATCGACCGGTCATCGGGCGAGGCCTATACTCGCCGGTCCCTTTTGGGAAATTCTGCCGCACGGACCGCAAGGATTGTTCGGCCCGCCCCGCCCGGTAGGCGGCGAGTACGCAGTTTCGGACGCACCGTCGTCCCGTGCCTTTGGCTTCTCTGCCAATTCGCCCGGAACGCCGGACAAGCGGAGGTTCGCTATGCATCGTCGGCAAACATCACTCCTGAAGCCCGGCACGGGCTCCAACACCTGGCGCGTCGTGGACGCAGCGGGAATCCCGCTCGGCCGCCTCGCCAGCGAAGTCGCGCTGGTGCTCATGGGCAAGCATCGCCCGGATTACACCCCCCACGTTCACTGCGGCGAAAACGTCGTTGTGACCAACGCTGAAAAGGTCGAACTCACCGGCCGCAAGTCGGTGCAGCGCCTCAAGATGCGTTACACCGAATACCCCGGCGGCCTCAAGACCCAGACCTACGGCCAGGTGCGCGAGCGCGACCCGGAGACTCTTGTGAAGGACGCTGTCCGCCGCATGCTTCCGAAGAACCGCCTCAGCCGCATCATGCTCCAGAGCCTGCACGTTGTGAAGGGTTCGGAGCATCCGCACGCCAATCACAAACCCACGGAACTGAAGGTTTCCTGAACCCCGCGAGCACCGAAGAGAAACACCTATGACGACCATGCAGTCCGGTTTGAATATTCCCGCGGGCCTCAGCGCCACCGCAGTCGCGCCTGCCGCGGCACCGATCGTCCGTCCTGTTCGCGCCGCCAAACCCGCCGATCGGCACGGCTGGTGGTGGGGAACTGGCCGCCGCAAGACCGCTGTTGCGCGTGTTCGCATCAAGCCCGCCAAGGGTAACGATGCCGGCATCTCCTTCGAGGTCGCTTCGACCAGCAAGGCCGGCAAGAAGGACCCGAAGAACGAGAAGCGCATCACCAAGACCGTCGAGCAGTACTTCGCCGAGATGCGCGACCGCAACGACGTGCTCGAGCCGATCAAGGCCGCGAGCCTGCAGGACAAGGTCACGGTCATCTTCCGCTGCCACGGCGGCGGCACGATGGGCCAGGCGCAGGCGTGCAAGCTCGCCGTCGCGCGTGCTCTGCTCGGCTACGACCCGACGCTCGAAGCCCGCTTCCGCGAGATGGGCGTGTTGACCCGCGATAGCCGCGAGGTCGAGCGTAAGAAGTACGGCCAGGCTGGTGCGCGTCGTCGCTTCCAGTTCAGCAAGCGCTGATTGTGGGCGGCACAACCCAGTCGATTTTTCAAAGCCCGCGAGCAATCGCGGGCTTTTTCGTGTACCTTACACAAACCGTATGGAAATCCCTGCCCCCACTCTTGCCTTTCTCCGCCTCACGCTCGTCGATGGTCTCGGCCCGGCGACGATCGCCAAGTTGGTCGGGCTCGCGGGGTCGGCGGAAGAGGCGCTCGAACTCTCGCCGGCGCAGATCGGGCTGTGCAAAGTGGGTGCGCAGCGGGCGGCGAAGATGGCGGCGGATATCCGGGAGTCGAAGGCTGCCGCAGAAGATGAGATTGCGCGGGCCGAATCGCTCGGCGTTTCGATCGTTTCGCTGGCGGACGAGTCGTATCCGGCGCTTTTGCGGCAGATCCCGGATGCGCCGCCGATTCTCTATTACAAAGGATCGCTGATTCCGGAATCCGATCGATTCGCGGCCGCGATCGTCGGGAGCCGGCGGTGCACCGCGTACGGGCTTGAACAGACCACGCGCTTCGCGGGAACGCTGGCGCGGGCCGGGATCACGATTGTTTCGGGCGGCGCGCGGGGGATCGATACCGCGGCACACCGCGCCGTTTTGATGAGCAAGGGGCGGACGATCGCGGTGCTTGGGTGCGGGCTGGCGCACACTTATCCGCCGGAAAACGCCGAGCTTTTCGACCAGGTTGCCGCGGTTGATGAGGACGGAAAGAGCCTGGGCGCGGTCGTTTCCGAATTGCCCTTGCAGACGGTGCCCGATCGACAGAACTTTCCGAGGCGGAACCGCATCATTTCGGGCTTGTCGCTGGGCGTGCTGGTGATTGAGGCCGCGAAGGGTTCGGGCGCGCTGATTACGGCGCAGCAAGCCGTCGAAGAGCATGGGCGCGAGGTTTTTGCGATCCCGGGCCGGGTCGATTCCGCGGCGTCGGAGGGTTCAAATGAACTTCTCAAGTCGGGCGGTGCGGCGATGGTCACCGAACCGGGCGATGTGGTCGCGCTGCTCGAATCGCCGGCGCGACACTTGTTCGAAGGCACACATGCCGCGCGATTCGGGCCGACGCGTTCGGAAGAAGAGGTTCCGATCAAGGCGCCCGTTCCGCCTGACCAGGAGCGCATCCTGACCGCGCTCGACACCGAACGCTCGGCGGATGAGCTTGTGGAGTTGACGGGCCTTGCGCCGGCGAGTTTGAGGTCGCACTTGACGCTTCTTGAGATCTCGAAAAGGGTTCACCGGGTGGGCACGCGCTTCGCGCGTCGGACAATGTCCTAGGGCATAGACCCTAACAAACTGACCGCAAAAGTACCTCAGGAGGGCTCCAGATCGCACCCGAACAGATTTTTGGTAAAAATTTGGTATTTTCGTCGGAAATACGGCTCCCACAATGGAATAACACTTGACAGGGGGCGTTCGATACCTTATCTTCTACCAAACAGACCGAGCGAAATCTGATCGGATTCCCGCGCGAACACCGATCAGATGAGCCATGATGACCGCTCTTCCTGCTGTTCTGCGGTTCGGTCCCGGAGGCGAATTCGTCGCGGACTATCAACCCAGGCGACTGGGTTCGACCAGTCTGAGGCGAGTCCAGCGCGGCGTGTGTTCGGGTCTGCTGTCGTGGGCCTGGCGTGCGAAGGAGTCGGAACCGGAGGCGACCGCTCAGCACGTGGCTGAAGGTGAATCCGGGATTCTGGCTGGTGAGTCGGATGTCTTGCGGCTGGTTCAATGGTGCATCGCCGCAAGACTGGTTACGGAAGTTCGTCGCTCGCTGGGTGGGTTGACGGCTTTCGCGACCGGGCCTGAAGGTTCCGTCGCTCGGCTGGACGGAACGGAAGATCGAGCGCGGCTCGAGCGAAACTGGGGAGAAAAGCATCATGAATCTGAACCTGACACCCAAGCAGCTCCGCATCCTGCAACTCATCCGCGACTGGCGCGTCCGTCGTGGCTATTCCCCGACCATGCAGGAACTTGCCGACGAAATCGGCGTCAGCAAGGTCACGGTGTTCGAACACGTCGAAGCGCTTATCAAGAAGGGCGCGTTGGTACGCGAGCCCAACAAGGCTCGCTCTTTGTCGATCGCTGATGGGATCGCGGTTCCGGACGAGGCCCGCCCGCTCCGATTCCCGCTGGTGGGACGGATTGCCGCGGGACACCCGATCGAGCGCGTGGAGAATGCCGACGAGATCGACCTGGCCGACATGCTGGTCGCCAAGACGCAGAAGGGACAGGAATCGACGTTTGCTCTGAAGGTTGAGGGCGACTCGATGCGTGACGAGGGGATACTCGACGGCGACTTCGTCCTGATCGAGCGCACGCAACTGGCACAGAACGGCGACCGGGTGGTGGCGCTTCTGCCCGACGGCTCGACCACTCTCAAGACTTTCTTCAAGGAAGACGACCACATCCGCCTGCAGCCGGCGAATCCGGCGTTCGAGCCGATCCGCGTGCGCTTCTGCCAGGTGCAAGGGGTAGTGAAGGCTGTGGTGAGGCGGTACGGACGGTAAGACCGCCACCCGCGTGACCCGCAAAAGTGCATCCGGTCTCTCGTCGGGTACCTTTTGTGGCGTGGAATCTTCTCGAGCAGAATCGAAGCCGGGGCTCGCGGTCGCGCGTTTGCAGCGCTTGGCGAAAGCACTTCAAGCCGCGGTCCGTTCCGACCTTGCCTCGGACTTTCTGAACGCGACGAGCGCGCTCCCGTGGATTCAGCCACGCAGGCTTTACCAGGACCCCGAATCCAAGGAGTTGTACCCATCGTCGCGGATCGCTTCGATCAGCGCCGAGCGACGCTGGAAACTGGTCAGCCGCTCGTTCGATGAGCACGAGTATTACGAGGGGCGCTACGGCATGCCTCTGTCGTACGCCGTGGTCATGGACGTGCTCGCGCGGCAGGGAGTTGCCTCGATCTCGGGCAAGCGCATCCTCGACATCGGCTTCGCATCCATACTTCCTCTACGGCTGATGGCGTGTCTCGGCGCTTCGGTGACGGGAATCGAAACGGACAAATTGCCTCATGCGCTCTACGGCTTTGACGGCGACACGGGCGCGATCCGCACCGTGCGCGGGCGCACGATCGACCGTTCGCACGAAGGGCACATCCGCCTCGAGCGCGGCAGGCTCGGGATCGATTGGACGCTGCCGCCGGGTTCCTTCGATCTTGTGCTGAGCCGCAACACGCTGAAGCAAGGATACGTTCACCCGCGCGCGGAGCACTCGCACGAGCCGAACGTGAAACTCAAGATGACCGATGAGGCGTTTCTCGCTTCGGTGCGCGCTGGCCTTTCGACAAACGGCCTTTTTGTGATCTACAACACGTTCGACCCTGCGGACACCGGCCCCGGCGCGGACGGACGATCCCCATTTTCGCGTGAGCAATTTGCGGGCGCCGGCTTCGAAGTGCTCGAACATGATCTTTCCGACGATCGCGCGGCGCTCGCGCTCTTTGGCGCGGCGGACGGCGCCGGACAAGATCTTGCCGGACCGCTGGGAAAACTCGCACCGCGCGCGCTCGTGACCATCGCGCGGGCGATCTGATCGTCACAAGCCGCCCTCTGCCGAGTCCGAAAACGAGGAATCGCTCACTCCTATCGGGCCGATTGCCGACGCTTTGTGGAGCGTTCCGCATCGCACTTCAGCAGGGGTTTCGACCATGCGCTACCTAAGCATCTGCCTCGCGACGAGTGTCGCCGGTCTTGTTTTCTCTTGCGGCAAGGAAACAGCGCAGGCACCGGACGTTCCGAAGTTCGTGCAGGAGCAGCAGAACAAGGTGGCGGCGTTCAAAGCGCAGCGCGGGCTCGATGAGCAGCCCAAGGAAATGTCGATCAACGATCGCCTGGCAACGGAACTGCGGCGCGTGCGCGCCGCGGTGACGCAATATTCCGAATCATCGCGATCACTTCCCTGGCGTCCGGGTCAGGCGGTGAGCGATCAGTGGAGTCCGTTCGGTTTCGCGAATCTTCCTGTGAACCCGTTCTCGCCCGAACGCGCCCGAACCAAGATCATCGAAGTAACCCGAAAGGGTGTCACGGGCGCTGCCGCGGACCCGAACGAGGCGGGCTGGGTGTGGAACAGCGCGGACGGCAAGTTGTTTGCCGCGGGAAGCGACGAGTAGCGGATCAGAATCGCTTGTGCGCGGGTCGCTCTTCTGGCCCGCGCAGGCCCATGATCGCGCGCACGAGCGGAAGATCGCCGGCGCGCGTGACTTTGATATTGCGCGGATCGCCCGGAGCGACGACGACCTTGCGTCCCTTTCCTTCGCTCGCAAACAGCTTTTCGACTAACGATGCATCGTCGGTGCTTGATAGATCGACCTGCGCATACGCGGCGCGGATGACGTCGATGGTGAACGCCTGAGGCGTCTGCACGGCAAATAGTCCGGCGCGGTCGATCGTGCTCTCGACGACGATTGTTTTCTCCTCCGAAGCGGATGCACCGAGGATTGCCGCGAGCGGATCGGACGGCCGAGCCGGCGCCTCGGACTGGCTCACGCGCTTGAGCGTGTCGCCCACTTCGAAACCGGGAACGACGGCCGGATGATGTCGCGCGAATTCGAAGACTCGATCGATGAGCTCGGCGGATGCCGCGGGTCGGGCCGCATCGTGAACGGCAACGTGCGTGATTTTCTCTCCGCCGGCTTCGGCGGGTATCGCATCGATCGCCGCCTTGACGGTCTGCCAGCGATGTTCTTTTCCACCCTTTACGATCGCGGCGCCGAGCAGCCCGAGCCGATCGGCGTGCTTGGATTTGAACTCCGCGAATTCGGCGTCGTCGCCCGGACCGGCGACCACGATGAACTTCACATCGTCGTGCTTGGTGAAGATCTCGACGCTGCGCTGAAGCACCGGCTTGCCGCCGAGATCTTCATCGAGCTTGGAGCGCAGGCCGCCGGAATCTGTGTAGCGGCGAGAAGCGCCCGCCGCGGCGATGATGACCGCGATGTTCATGGCCGAATTCATGGCCAGAATCTAGCACGCGTACGGGCGGATGACTTTGCGGACTACTTGGCCTGGTCGCGCACCGGCGTGCCGAATTCGAGCAACACGGGCAGCCGCAGGCGGGGCGACCATTGGCTGGCCGGCTTCTTCCACCAGATCACATCCGCCGCGGATTCCGGCGCGGGTTCGGCGATGGGGCCCTGGGCGAACGCGGCGAGTGCATCCACGCGCTCGAAGACGACGGCTCCGGCAAGCGTGCGCTCGAGATCGTCGCGCACCGATTCGAGGGAATCGGTCGTCGGCCTGACCGTCAAACCGAAGCCCGCGATCGTCGCGCTTTCGGGACGGACGGCCATTGCCGAATCGCGGCTGTCGGCGAGGCGCATGTCGATCGGCCAGGGGTGTGCGGGGATCGAGGCCAGCCCCGAAGGGGCCGACGTCGAAAGGAGCCAGTGAGAATCGCGGCTGTGGCGCTGCGCGAATATTTCGAGTCGTTCGAGATCGCGCCCGGGTGAATCGGTGGTGATGCGGATCGCGAGCACGCCTCGCTTTGCCCACGCGAGCGCGATCGCGGGATCGCGCGTTGAATGCGACTCTTGGGTGGTCTCTTCGGGATTTGCCCGAGCAACTCTGCGCGGTTCCAGCGCGGGCTTCGGCGTTTCCGCGTTCGGCGCTCTCTCAGGGAGAATCGCCCAGCTTGGCAGTTCGCGGGGAGAAGAGCCCGAAGCATTCGTGCCGGAAACGATGGTCTGGCGCGGCACGGCCGGTCGCTGCAGCGCGAGCCACGCGATGCCGCCGACGAGCGCGACGGTCGCGGCGACTGCCGCGATGCGCGTGAACCTCCACGAGCCGAATCGCGGAGACCTTCGCAGCAAATCCGGCGGGTGATAGACCAGCGGAGCGCCCGCGGAGAGATCGGAGAGCAGTGAGCGATCGATTTCGTCGCGCACGATTTGTGAGAGTTGGGCGGCGCGGCGGGCGGGCAAGGGCGTTGCGAAATCCTGGCGAAGAGCGGCCCTGAGCTCTTCGCGATCGCGCCGCATCGCCTCGACTTCGGCACCGACGGCTTCGCTCTCGACCTCGATCGCGCGGAGCATCCGAGCGACTTCTTCGCTCGAATACTGCCGGGCGGGGTTGTCGTGATTCGTGCTCACTTCCGCTTGCTTTCCATCGCCTCGCGCAACGCGACGCGTGCCCGAAACAGCCTGCTCTTCACCGTGCCGATCGCGACGCCGAGCATTTCCGCGATCTGGTCGTATTCCAGATCGTGCCCGTCGCGCAGAAGCAGGATTGTCCGGGCCTCCACGTCGAGAACGGCCAGGGCTTCCAGCACCCGCGCACGATCCTCATCTTGTTGGACTCGCCGGGCCGGGGTTTGTTCCCCGGTGGGAAGGGAATTTCCGAGGGTCTGCGTCTGCCCCGAAACGGCCGAAAACCCGCCGATCGGGGCGTCCAGGCCGCGATGACGCCGCAGCTTTTCGGAACGGGCCCGGGAAAGACACGCATTGATGGCGATCCGGGTGATCCACGTGGAGAACTGGGCGCGGTCGTCGAAGGTGGAGATTGCGCGAACGGCGCGGAGAAGTGCATCCTGCGTTGCTTCGGCCGCGGCATCTTCATCACCGGTGACGCGCAGGCACATGCGGTAGACGCGAACCTGATGGCGCTCGATGAGCGAGGCGAGCGCCCTGGTATCTCCCCGGCGTGCCGCGGCAGAAAGGCGCGCATCGAGCGCCCTTTCGCGATCTGCTGCGGAATCATCCGGGTGCATCATGAGATTGATGCTATCGACGACGAGGGCAATCGACTCATGGGGCCTCGAAAGCGAACCGCACCTTTGCTACCGATCCAACTCCGCCGCGACGATATTGATCGAGCCGAGGATGGCGACGATGTCGCTGAGTACATGTCCCTCGGTCATCTTCGCGACGGTTGAGTAATTGATAAAGCTCGGTGGCCGCGTTTTGACGCGCCACGGGCGCGGGCCTCCATCGCTGACGATGTAGTAACCGAGTTCGCCGTTGGCGGTTTCGTTCGCGCCGTAGATCTCGGCGACCGGCGGCTTCCAGCCGCGGTTGGTCATGATCAGTTCGAAGTGTTGGATGAGGCCTTCGATGCTGCCGTAGACGTCTTTCTTGCTGGGCTTCACCATCTTCGAATCGGCGAAAGTGTCCATCGGGCCGCCGGGGATCTTGTCGATGAGCTGCTCAATGATCTTCGCGGCCTGCTTCATCTCTTCGACGCGCACGAGATATCGCGCGTAGCAGTCGCCGTCGTCGCAGACGGGGACCTGGAACTTCACGGCCTCGGCGCCCTGGCCGTCCCAGTTGTCGGCGTAGCAGAGGTAGGGATCGTCCTTTCGCAGATCGCGCTGCACGCCGCTGGCGCGGGCGAGCGGGCCGGTGAGGCTGAACGCGTTCGCCTCGTCCTTGGTCATCACGCCGATGCCCTTGGTGCGATCCCAGAAAATGCGATTGCGATTGAGAAGGCCTTCAACTTCGTTCAGCGCCTTAGGCAGTTCTTTGTGGATGAAGTTCTTGACGAGCGTCTTGAACATCTCCTCGTCGGGCAAATCCATCATCGCACCGCCGACACGCGTCCAATCCGGGTGGAAGCGCTGCCCGCTGATGAAATCGCAGATGTCGTAGATCTTCTCGCGGAGATTGAAGCAGTAGAGGAAGCCGGTGATGGCGTTAAGGTCCAACCCCGCGGCACCAACGCAGAGCAAGTGATCCTGGATCCGGGCGAGTTCGGCCATGATCGTGCGCACGGCTTTGCAGCGGGGCGTGATGTCGATCCCGAACAATTTCTCCACGGCGTGGTGCCAGCAGATGTCATTGGCGATCGGCGACAGATAGTTCATCCGCGAGACAATCGTCACGTATTGGTTGTAATCGAGGACCTCGCCGAGCTTCTCGAAGCCCGAGTGCAGATAGCCGATGTGGGGCGTGATCCGGGCGATCCGTTCGCCGTCGAGCTCCATCACGATGCGGAGCGTCGTGTGTGTCGCGGGGTGCTGCGGGCCGAAGTTGAGCACCCAGCGGTCGCCGGTATCGACGTGCTTCTTGATGTAGTCGATGTTGTCGGCATCGACGCTCAGGGATTCGATGGGCTTGAGGGTGTAGGGCATGGTGAGGGCGATCATAGAACGCCGCAGGGGGCGCTCCACCGTGCCTCGCACGCGGCCATCCCTGCTTTTTAATTGTTCTTTGGATTTCCCGGTGGACAAACGTAACCAATCGGTTACGCTTTGTGGGTGAGCAGCCCCCGAAGCGCCAAGCTGGTTTTTCGGGCCATCGCCGACCCCACGCGGCGCAACATCCTCGACAGGTTGCGCACCGCTCCGATGCGTGCGGGGGACATCGCCGATGCCTTTCCCGTCAGCCGCCCCGCGATTTCCAAGCATCTGCGCATCCTTCGCGCGGCGCGGCTGGTCAGGCAATCGCGCAAGGGCCGCGAGCGCTTTTACTCGATCTCTCCACAGCCGCTCGAGCACATCGATGTGTGGCTCGCCGCTTATCGCCTGCACTGGAGCGCGAATCTCGTTGCGCTCAAGGAGTTTGTCGAGTCCGAACAGCACCAACGAGCCGGAGACAAATCATGAAACAGGCTACGCAGAACGCGCGATTCAAAAAGTCCTTCGCCATTTCAGATTCACCGGAGCGGGTCTTTCGTGCGCTCACCGCCCCGGATGAGCTCCGCTCGTGGTTCGCGGAGCACGCCGAGGTCGAACCGAAAGCAGGGGGCGTGTACGGCTTCTGGGGCACGCTCACACCGTGGACGCCGCGCGAGTGCGCGACGCAGCGGATCATCCGGATCGATCCGCCTCGCCTGCTCTCGTATTCCTGGCGGTGGCGCGAACTCGACAGCACGGTGATCATCACGCTCGACGGCTCCTCGAAGCACACGAACCTGCGCATCGTTCAAGAAGGAACGGGCAAAGTTCTCGACAGCCGCGAGAACACCGAGTTCGCAATGCTCGATTTCTGGCGGCTCTCGATCGGCAATCTGCGTTCCTTCCTCAAGAACGGGAAAGCGGCTCTGCGTCCGAACTTCGAGAACAAAGGCGATCGCGTGGCGCTCTCGATCGAGATCGAGGCGCCCGCCGCGGCGGTCTTCCGCGCGCTCACCGATCCCGCGCAGATGGACAAGTGGATCTCGACCAAAGCGGCGGTCGAACCGCGCGCGGGTGGTACGTACAACTACGGCTGGAAATTCGGCGATCCGCCGGCGCACTGCGGACCGCACCGTTTCTTGGCGATCGAACCCGGCAAGATGATCGAGCACGATTGGGATCACGCAAAGGAACCGACCTCGCGCGTGCGCTGGGAAATCTCCGAGATCGGGCCCGGGCGCTCGCGCGTAACCCTCACGCATCTTCGCCCGGCGGAAGACGACTCGACACGCGGCGGCTACATCGCGGGCTGGGGCGCTTTCATGCACATGCTGAAGCAGTTTGGCGAGAATCCCGAAGCGACCGATCTTCGCTAGCGATTGTGGACCTGTACGCTTCGCTCGTGGAAGGCGAATCGCCAACAAGCACCGCCATGTGCCTGCGCTGCGGCTACGAGCTGCGCGGGCTTGCGCCGACGGGTGTCTGCCCCGAATGCGGGCTCTCCATCGCCGAGTCGCTCGAGAAGCGCCGACTCGGGCTCTCTTCTCCGGGCTATCTCGCCTCGCTTCGGCTGGGGGCGCTGGTCGCGATGGTCGCGCTTGCGATCTATATTGCCGCGGGATTCGTGCGCTGGCACCTGATCGGATTCCTCTTTACTCCGGGCACGCAGAAGTACTTTGTGTTTCTCGATATCGCAGGCGCGGCGCTGCTGGTCTTCGGCGTCTGGAAACTCACGATTGACGACCCCGGTCTGCACATCAAGGACCAGGCGCGGACGAACAAGCGCGCGATGAAGTGTGCCGCGGCGGGCCTGCTCCTGCTGGCGATATTCGAACTGCTCGTGGCGCTTCGCGCGCCGTTGCCGACGATCGCGATCGGGGTAAGCCCCGCGGCACTGTCACTCTCGGCCGTCATCATGATCATGGCGGGCGCACTCTGGAATCTCGCCTGCTGGCTCACGCTCGCGACCGGGCTTGTGAACTACACGCGCTGGCTCGCTGTGCGCGTCCCCGACCATCGCCTGCTCGGGATGGCGAAGTCCATGAGCTGGCTGCTGCCCGTTGCGATCGCCGCGGCGTTTGTTGCGTCGCTGATTTTCGGGACGGCGACCCGTGTTGTCCCGCTGGGCCTGATGGCCTGGCTGTTGGGTTCTGCGAGGGAGAGGATCAGGTCGGAATCGGGCGGATGATTGGCGGTTGGAACTCGTCCCTATCTACCCGAGCTGGAATTATCGGCGGCGGATCACTCCGGCCCCACCACTACTCACCACTAGTCGAAGCTGGCGTTTGACAATCCTAAAAACATCTTTCACAATCCGAAAGCATGGCTTTCAATTTTCCAAACGGTGTGCCCAAGTTTCCCGCCAGCGTGAAGGCGAGACCAAGGCCTTCGAGCGAGCGGCCGCAATCGAGCGAGTTGCGGGATGCGGCGGCGATCGAACAAGCAGCGGCTCACCCGCTTGCGAGACTGCCGCGAGAGGATCAGGACCTGATCGTCCACCTTGTGCTTTGCTCGGGTTCGCTCAAGGAACTCGCGAGCGCGTACGAAGTGAGTTACCCCACCATTCGGATTCGGCTGGATCGGGTGATCGAGCGGTTGCGGGTGATCATCGCCGGGCGTGAGCCGGGCGGCATCGCAGAACTTCTCGAGCAGATGATCGCGCGGGGAGACCTTGCGGCGGACGCCGCGGATCTCATCCGAGAAGCCGTCCGAGCTGAGCGCGGCGGCTGAA
Source organism: Phycisphaeraceae bacterium (assembly GCA_019636555.1). Lineage (NCBI taxonomy): Bacteria > Pseudomonadati > Planctomycetota > Phycisphaerae > Phycisphaerales > Phycisphaeraceae > Phycisphaeraceae bacterium. Next base: position 84,306 of record JAHBXH010000001.1, read on the forward strand.
CAAGCACGAATCATCATTAGAATCAGCGCATGTCCGACGATTCTGGTCCGACACCGATCGCTCACTGCATTCACTGCTCGTACGAACTCACGGGCCTTGCATATTCGGCAAACTGTCCGGAGTGCGGGAGCCCCGTGCAAGACTCACTGCGCGGCGACCTGCTCGTTTTTCGCCAGCCCGAGTATGTCCTCAAGCTTCGACGTGGCGCGTTTTTGGTGGAAACCTCCATCAATCTGACGGTCGGATCGCTCGCTCTGATGCTTGTGTACGTCCTCACGCTCGCGGTTGCCGGCATGCACAACACCTGGTTCTTCGGCGCGGGAATCATCGTGTTGACGCTGGTGTTTCTCGCCGGATTGGTTCTTTTCCCGATCGGTTGGTGGCTTCTGAGTTCGCCCGACCCCGGGCGCGCCGATATCGCGGGCGAACAACGGGCGAGGCGTCTGATCCGTGTCACGGTTGCGATCACTGTTTTTTCTTCACTGGTGAGTGCCGCGAACGAAATGATTTTCCGTGGCCAGCTCTTTTCCGGGAGCGCCTCCTCGGTTTTTTCTCAACTGCTGGAGCTGATTCGCACAGTCATGCAGTTCACGACACTCGCCGCTTGGCTTGTGCAGTTTTTTTCCGCGATGGTGTATTTGCGGTGGCTCGCGAAGCAGATTCCCAATCTCCGCATTTACCAGCGGGCCGGCACGCTCATGTGGCTCGGACCTCTGCTCTCGCTGCCATACTGCCTTTTGATCCCGCCCCTGATTGCGCTCGTTCTGTACGGCAACCTGCTTTCATGGGTGAAAGAAGCGCTGACACAGATTGCCGAACAACAACGAGGCATCGGCCGCCCTGTTTCTGAGTCGTAATTTCAGATTCGCGCCCACGCGGCCCGGGCCAACCGATCGGGGAATCTCAGAAGCTTGGCCGACGCACCCGCGCCCAACACCGACCGTTGCTTCGGCTGCGGGTACGACATCACCGGCCTGCCCGCAACCGCGAACTGCCCCGAGTGCGGCTCGCCGGTTGAATAATCACTGCGCGGCGATCTCCTGCTGTTTCGCAGCCCGAAGTATCTCGCCAGACTCCGCCGTGGCGCGCTGCTCGTCGAATCCTCGATCAACCTCATCGTCGGTTCGAATGCGCTCTTCTTGGTCCTTGTCTTCGCAATGGCAATGGCGAACTTGTCGTCCAGCATCTTGTTCGACATAGGCATGATCACTTCTCTGCTCGCCACGATGGCGGGCGTGATTCTCTTTCCGGTGGGCTGGTGGCTGTTGAGCGCGCCCGATCCGGGGGTACCCAGCGACGCTACCGGCCATCGCGTGCGCAGCCTGATCCGCATAACTGTTTTCGTTGCCGCTCTCTCTGCGATGGCAATTACAATGCAGCAGGTCGCCTTCCCAAACTGGTGGGCTGCGCCGCAGTCGCCGCTCGCAAACCATTCAGGCCTCATCCGCTCCTTTTTGCAATTTGCGTCGGTCGCGGCATGGATTGTTCAGTTCTTTACCGCGATGATCTATATACGCTGGCTCGCCATGTTGATTCCGAGCCCGCGTATCTACAAACGGGCGCGATTGTTGATGTGGCTCGGTCCATTGCTTTGCCTTTTTTACTGGGCAGTCATCCCAGCCCTGATCGCCGCGATTCTTTATTCCAACCTGTTCTCGTGGGTGAAAGAGGCGCTCACGGAGATCGCCAAGCAGCAGAAACCCATACAAGTCCCTGCGGAGTAGCGCGAGTGGAATGCACTGCCTTCATTTGATGAACGCTCATGCCCACGGTTCGGATCTCCGAATCCCTGCCGATTTGTACACTCTTTCCCCATGACCGATCTGACCCCAGCTGTCGCCGAAGTACGCCCCTGCATCAAGTGCGGATACAACCTGCAGGGCCTTCCGGCAACCGGAAATTGCCCCGAGTGCGCCACGCCGATCGAGCGCTCGCTGCGCGGCGACCTGCTCGCGTTCAGCGATGCGGCGTACCTTCGCGCGCTGCTGCGAGGCGTGACGTTCATTATGGCGGGAATCCTTCTCGTCATCTTGAACTTCATCATCGGCATCGCGCTCGTGGCCGTGATCGGACCGGGCGCGACAATTCTTTCCGGCGTGATCGGACTCGCCGCCAGCGGAATCTCCATCTACGGCTACTACCTGTACAGTTCGCCCGATCCCGGCCAGCTGAGCGAGAACCGGGGTGAGCAGCCCAGGCGGATCGTTCGGATCATGCTGCTTGTTTCAGTTGTCGCGGCGATCGCGCAGTTCGTGCTTTTGATGATCGGCGATGGAGGCGCGGGGATGACCACAGGTTCATTGAGCGGCGCCGGCGGGCTTCAGTTGGTCGCCAGTGCGATCGGCGGCCTCGCGTGGATCGTGCAGTATTTCGCGGTGATGCTTTACACCAGGTGGCTCGCACCGCGCATACCGAGCGAGCGGATCGCGAAGCGAGCCAAGCTCCTGATGTGGCTCGGACCGGTTCTCTTTGTGTTCTTTCTCTGCTTTCTCGCGCCTCTGATCGCCATGATCATGTACTACAACATGTTCAGCTGGATGCGCAAGGACCTGATTGCCCTCCTCAAGGGCGCTGAGCCGCCGAGCGTGGCTGCGATGATGTATTAGCTCGCGGCTCTGCGTTCAAACTGCTTTACGCGTCCACCAGCTCCGCCAGCAGCCGCGTTCCCCAGCCTGTCGGCCCGTCAATGAACGCGCCCTTGTTGCCGTCGGCGACGTGCACGCCCGCGATGTCGAGGTGGCACCACGGGATGTTGTCTTCGACGAAGTAGGAAAGGAACGCGGCGCCCTGGATCGGGTGCGCCTTGCGGTTCGCGTTGCTGTTGAGAATGTCCGCCACCGGGCTCTTCATGAGGTCGCGGTATTCCTGGTGCATCGGCAGGCGCCAGACGCGCTCGCCGCTGGCGGCGCTCGCAGCCTCCACCTTTGCGCGGAGCGCATCGTTCTCGCAGAACATGCCCGCGAACGTGCTGCCGAGCGCGACGACCACGCCCCCGGTGAGTGTCGCGAGATCGATGATCGCGCTCGGGTCTTCCTTCTCGCAGGCCCAGCAGAGCGCATCGGCGAGTACGAGCCGGCCCTCGGCGTCGGTGTTGGTCACTTCGACCGTCACGCCGTTGCGATAGGTAATCACATCGTCCGGACGATAGGCCTCCTCGTTGATGCTGTTTTCCGCGATCGAGAGAAGCGCGACGACGGGCCGGCTGGGCTGTATGACCGTCGCGATGGCGTGCATCGCACCGAGCACAGCGCACCCGCCGTCCTTGTCGCGCTTCATGCCCACCATGCCGTTATTGATCTTCAGCGACAGGCCGCCCGTGTCGTACGTCATCGTCTTGCCGATGAGCACCAGCGGCTTGGCGTTCTTGTTCTTCCCTTTGGGCGAGTATTCCAGCCGCACCAGACACGGCTTGTACATGCTCCCCTTGCCGACATTGATCAGCCCTTCCATCTTCTCGCGTTCGAGCGCCGCGCCTTCCAGCACGCTGAACTTGAGCCCCACCTTCTTCGCCATCGACCGCGCCTGCTGCGCCATGTACGAAGTCGTCGCGATGTTCGGCGGAGTCTGGCTCAGCGTGCGGCAGAAATTCGCCGAGACGGCCAGCCCCAGACCCCGCTCCACACCCGCGCCGAATTTGGAATCACTCGACGCCACGTCCAACTTCGTCCTCGGGCTGACTTCTTTCCCCTTGGCATCCTTCTTCTTTGTCACGCTCCCCTTGAACTCATCGCACACCCAGCCGATGAGCCCGAGTCCTTCGCCGACCGCACTCCCGGCGCTCGACGCGGAGATGCCGGCGCCCGAAGATTTCACCGCGCTCGCGAGCTCGATCGTCGCGCTCGTCGCCTTTGCCGCGGCGAGTCTTCGACCGATCACGCCCCCGACGAACCGGAGCGTCTCGGTGCTCAACTTGTCCTTCTTTCCAAGCCCGACGACGATGATGCGCGTCTTGCCCCCGCTGCCGGCGAACGCTTCGACCGTCGAGCCCATCGCGCCCTCGAACTCCGGACGCGCGATCGCGTTCTTCACCGCCTCGCTCGCCCCCCCACCGACGCCCGCCACGATCTTCCCCGTCGCGGCATCGAGCACGGGCTTCGAACCTTCCTGCCTGGAGTCCGAGGAAAAAACGCCGACGACGAGCGCGGCAGTCTTGGACGATTTGGTGGTGTAGCGAATCGAATCGAACATGTTCTTCCCTTTCGAGCCTGCGTAAGAAAAACGAGCCGCAAGTCTACGTTGCTCGTGTACCCGATCGAGTTACACTCGTTGCGATGCCCGAACCGCAAAGGCCGGCAAATCCGAGCGCCCGCCCCGATTCGCTCCACGCGCCGTGGCGACAGGACTACATCGAATCGCTCGACGAGAAGAAGCCCTCGACGGGTTCGTTCCTGCTCGACTACTGGCAGCACCCGGAGCGCGACGAGGCGAACCACGTCGTGGTCCGCACCGATGTCGGGATGATCCTGCTCAATATGTACCCTTACTCGGGCGGGCACCTGCTTGTCGCGCTCGGTGAGGCGCGCCCATCCTTGCTCGATTACTCCGCCGAGCAGCGCGCGGCGCTCTGGCGACTCACCGATCTGGGCGCCGAGCTCATGCGGCTCGCGATCAACCCGCAGGGAATCAACATCGGGGTCAACCAGGGGCGAGCCGCGGGCGCCGGGCTTCCCGATCACCTGCATGTGCATCTTGTGCCGCGCTGGAGCGGCGATGTGAACTTTCTCAACATCGTCGGCCACGTGCGTGTGATCAATACGTCGCTTGCCGTCATGGCCGCCCGCTACCGCGGGGCGTGGGAAGAAATCCGAAAAGCCGGGACGTTCTGAGTGTGGGGATCGCGGCCCACGACCGATCTTGACGGCTCGGCTACCCTTTGGAGCCGTGTGCCTCTTTTTCTTCCGTTCCCGTCCGATCGAGGAAGTTGCGCAGCGCATGCGTGACGAGCACAGCGCCTGGCTGACCGAGGCGCTGCGGCGAGGGCAGTTCGATCTGCCTCGGATACCCGTCAAACGCGCCGACTCGGGCGGATTCGATGAGTTCACGGCGACGACCCGCGGGCGCGCGATCTGCGAGCGCTGGTGGCGTCGAGCCTTCCGGGCGATCTTCCTCTAAGTGAAGCGGCCCACGGAGATTGCCGATGGGCGTATACGCTCACCGTCCGCGATCGGCCCCTCGTTCGCTCTGTCGGCCATTCCGATCGAACCCGCCCCGCAGGAATTCCCATGTCAGACACGTTACTTCGAACCAAGGCCTCTCCCAAGTGGCTCGGCAAGCAGATGATTTTCATCCTGGCGATCTGCGGCTTTGCGATGTGGGCGCTCTATGACGCGGCGATTGCCTACCCCAAGGGAGGTGAGCGGGCGGCCGACTTTCTGAAGTGGCAGTATCTCAAGGCCGCGCTCTCGCCCGGTGTGCTTGAGCGGACTTCTATCGAGGATCCGGAAGAGGATTTGCAGCGCCTCATCGAGCGCCAGAAGACCGCGACACTCTCGCCGGTTGAAACGGCCCGGATGAATTGGCTCGCTGCGCTCCGCAACGCCTCGCGCCTCGATCCATCCCGAACCCAGATCACCGATCCGCGCGGCACGCTCGAGGCACTCGAGCAGCGATTCAGCAAGACGACCGAAGCGCCCAAGGCTCTTTCGCGCCTCGACATTCCCGTTCAATGGGGAATCTTCTTTGTGTGCTCCGCCGCGGCACTGGCGATGATCGCCGTGCTCATTCGGACAGTCTCGACGGTCTTCCGTTTCGATCCCGAGTCCAAGACGCTGACGCTTCCGAGTGGACAGTCGATTGCCGCGACGGATGTCGTCGTCTACGACAAGCGCAAGTGGGACAAGTTCCTTATCTTCCTCAAGGTTCGCGAGGGCGCGCCTTCGCTCGGTGGCCAGGAAGTCAGGCTCGACCTCTTGCGGCATGTGCCCTTGGAAGAATGGGTGCTGGAAATGGAAAAGACCGCCTTCCCTCCCACAAGCGAACCTCAAGGGGAGGCCTCCCCTTCCGCCATGTTGATGACGCAGCCTTCCGTCGAAATGCCCAAAGCGTGACCGGGGTCGGCGGAGAAGCGCGAACCGGCTGCAAGTCGCGTCCGTATATGGGTTTGGCTGAAAAGCCGATCCATCTCCTCTCTCCTCGGTGTGCCGTCTGTTCTTTCGGACGGTACACTTGTTTTTGGTCCCAATTCGGGATTCCGGAGCGACTGGATCTGGCGCAGCTCACCGAAAAACCTGGTCGTCGTTCGCACTTAGTAAGGGCAATCCTTCTCGGTGGAATGCTTTCGGTCGCAGGGTGTCAAGAGCCCTTGCTCGCTCCGGATGAGCCGCGCAGTCAGTACGACCGTTACGACGCGGTGCGCGATCAGCGTGCGGCAACGGTTTATACCGACGAGTTTGGCTACAAGAGACCAAACCTGCGCGGTCGCTTGTTGCCCAAGGAATGAGGTTTCGAACATTTTCGGTCGGCTTTCGAAAAGGCCACCCACCGCGGCTTGTGGTCTGGTTCAAGCGTGACGCGAGCTGTTGATTTGTTTTCTGAAATGCGCGGAACAAACATCGCCGCGTGTCGAAAAAAAGTCTAAAGTTGCATGCTCAGCACGCGCCTTTCGCTGAATTGTGTGAGCGCGGCGCGACGATGAATATGCGTGTAACCGCCGGGGACCACTTGACCCCGGCGCGTATCGAGGACAGAGTGAACAGAGCGCCAGCAGGTGCTTTGCGCGAAGGAAGGGTGGATGCCCCGTAGTTCGAAGGCTCATGCCGGCAAGGATTTGTTGAGCGCCCGCTCCCGCAACGTCTGGGGCGCGCTGGTGGCGACGATGACGCTGCTTGGCGGTGCGCTGTACGCGATGGACGGCAAAGCCAGCCCGCGCATCGACGGAATGAATCTCCCTGCGCTGATCGCCCCGGCCGCCGCGACCAGTGTTGAGGTCATCTTCAACACCAAGGCTCCGCTCGATGCCAAGCAGTGGCAAGCCATTGTGATTCATCACACCGGTTCGCCGTACGCAACACCTCAATCGCTCGAGTCGGAAGCCCATGCGAATGGACTTGCCGGGCTCGGCTATCACTTCGTCATCGGGAACGGAAACGGCCTCGACGACGGTGAACTGCATGTCGGTTCGCGCTGGCTCCGCCAGCAACCAGGCGCCCACGCGATCGGGCCCAAGGCCGACTGGTACAACCGCAACTCGATCGGCATCTGCCTCGTCGGGAACGGTGACAGGGGTCGCTTCACCGACGCGCAAATGCGTCGCCTGACACAACTTGTCGATGCGCTCTGTCGCGAGCTCGACATCCCCCGTGAGCGCATCGTTCTGCAGGACGATTTGGTGAAAGGCGCCGGTCCGGGCCGCTATTTCCCCGGTGCCGCGTTCCGGGAGCAGCTCGCGCTTCCATAACAATGGGTGACGGCCGGAGCGTCGGCTCGGTACAAATCGAAAAACTCGGCCAAATAACCGTCGATCATGCGAAGCGGCTTGGAACCGTGATCGGTTTTTTGCCAATAAAGGCAACGTGAACACCGCCGCGGCGTTTGGGCTACCCGCAGGGCGAGCTACACTCGCGGCTGAAGTTCGGGTTCGGTCCGGACGACGAATGGAGTCCCCAGGTTCGAGCAGATGGCAAGACGGGGCGTTGTCCCGATTCTCGGGCAGCGGCGAGTGGCAGGACGAAAGATGAATTCACCAAGCGCCGGGATCGGGTGATCACGGCGGGCCGTTGCAATGGCGGGTGACAGCGGGAATGCGATTCCGGAGACGTGCTTGGAATGAGCCGCGTAGGGACCGAGTACAAGAAGGGCGAAACGGTCGAGGGATTCAAAGTCCTCTCCGAGCTCGGTCGCGGTGCGGCATCGGCAATCTACCTTGTCAAGGACAAGGAGAGCCATATCTGGGCGCTCAAGCACGTCGAGAAGCTCGAGCCCAAAGACCAGCGATTCCTGGATCAGGCCGAAGCCGAGTACCACGTTGCCCAGGCGATGGACCACCCGTCCATCCGCAAGATCGAAAAGATGATCAAGCGGGGCCGAAGCATGCTCAGCCTCGAGACCATTCACCTGTACCTGGTGATGGAACTTGTGGACGGGGTTTCCATGGAGGTCAAGCCCCCGAAGACCTTCGAGGACGCGGTCCACATCTTCGAGCAGACGGCCGAAGCCCTTCACCACATGCACGCACGCGGATTCGTGCACGCGGACATGAAGCCGAACAACATCGTGGTCACCGCCGATGGCACGGCCAAGATCATCGATCTCGGGCAGTCATGCCGGATCGATACGGTGAAGGAACGCATTCAGGGCACGCCCGACTACATCGCGCCGGAGCAGGTGCACTGCCGCCCGATCACGCCGAAGACCGACGTCTACAACCTTGGCGCCTCGATGTACTGGATTCTGACGCGCAAACACATCCCCACGGCGCTTGGAAAAACCGACAGCCTGCTCGGAAAGATCGACGACAGTCTGCTCGAGAAACCGGTTCCGGCACACACGCTCAACCCACGCATCCCGACGATGCTGGGTGAGTTGATCATGCATTGCCTCGAGATCGATCCGGAGAAGCGTCCGGCTGATATGAAGGTCGTCGCCGACCGCCTCAATCTCATCCGGGCCAAGCTCGTTGCGATGCGAACCGGACCCGCCTCCGAGACCAATGAGAGTCAGGAAGACTCCGCGGCCTGATCTTCGACCCCCATCCACCTGCTCCCAGCCGGCGTGATTCGACGCGCGGGGACGACCAAGACAGCCGATGTGTAGGCACCGGGATCCGCCGGATTGCGGACCCGTGCAGGGACGACAGCATTTGCAACCAGCCGCGATCGGACACCTCGGACTTCAGGACGCGTCGCAAGTATGCGAGTTGTTTCGCGCGGGTGCCGCGGCATGCCGGGACGCCAAGTGCAGGCGCGGCTCGATCGACGTGATCCGCGCACCGGGGCGGCTCATCGCGACCGGCGATCTGCACGACCACCCGATCAATTTCAAGAAACTTGTCGAGATTGCGGGGCTCGGAGGCGACGACCCCGCACACCTGACGCTGCACGAGATCATCCATCCGCCGAACCTGCTCAACGGTGTCGATTACTCGTATCGCGCGCTGGCGCGCGTGGCCTCGCTCAAGGCCGAGTTTCCGGAATACGTGCACGTGCTGCTCGGCAACCACGAACTTTCGCAGATCATGGGCGCGGGCATCGTCAAGGACGGCGTGAAAGTCGTTGATGCATTCAACGCGGGGCTCGAAAACGTGTTCGGCGAATCATCGGTCGAGGTGCTCGAGGCGATCCGGGAATTCGTGCTCGCGATGCCTCTGGCGCTGCGCTGCGAGTGCAACAAGCCGGACGGATCGCGCGGCATCGACATTCTCTGCGCGCATTCGCTCCCGGGTCTTGCCATGATGCAGCGCTTCGATCCGTCGGTGCTCGCTCGCGAACTCACGCGCGAAGACTACGAACCGCGCACCGGCGCGGCGCACATCATGATCTGGGGACGGGGATACGACGCCGAACAGCTCGAAGACCTGGTCGAGCGCTGGGGGATCAACCTGTTCATTCTGGGGCACGAAAAAGCGCCGGAGGGCGCATACCTGGTCCCGCCAAACGCCGTCGTGCTCAACACCGATCACGAGCGCGGCGTCTACCTGCCGATCGACCTGTCCGACCCACCGACGGCGGCGCAGGCGATGGAGCGGGTGGTGCAGATGAACGACACGGTCGTGGACTGAACAATCGTCCCGGATGCGAAGTCCGATGACCCCGTGTGATCGAGACGCCGGCCAGCGGTATTCCACGGTCTATTCGAACTGCACATCATCGAGATAGAACGTCACGGGCTTGCCTTGCCCACCGAGCGACCAGACGAGGCCGGTCTTGATGACACTGAGGTCTTTGCCGCGGAGATCGATTTCGTACTTCTGCCAGTCTTTCGTGAGCGTGATCGGCTTGGCGACGATCGCGGTGTCGTGATACTTCTTGTCCTTTGCGATCGTGCCGACCTTGATTTCGATCTTTTCGCCCCCCGCGTCGCCCCGCGCCCAGAAGGAAAGCCGCTTGGCGCCGGTGAGGTCGTAGCCGCCGGGCTGATCGCCCCAGTCATTCGCCGGGCTCTGATAGGCAATGCCTCCCCAGTTGTCGGGCGCGTTGTACTGCAGTTTGAGGCACGCGCTCCCGGAGTGCGGGTTGTCTGTGCAGGCGGGGTCCATTGAGATGGCGCCGGTATTGCCCATCCATCCCGACGCCGTGAACGGTCCTTCGGCGCTGTCGGAGTAGATCACGAACGGCAGTTTCGGCTTCGGCGCGGCGCTCGACTTCGGGCCGTTTACGTGGAGCGGCGCATTCGCCACCGCGCCACCACCGTGATTGTCAGTCACAAACGCGTAGAGCCGGTAAACGCCGCCTTCTTTCGGCATCTTTAGCGTGACTTCCGAATTCGACGACTGCATGATCGCCTCGGGATGTGAAGGTCGCTCCGAAACCGCATCGCCCCCCTCGCTCGGATCGAGCTCCGATTTGAGCACCCACTCCACCTTGATCGGATCATTCTCGGGGTCGGACGCCTTGAGCGAGGCCTTCACCGTGTCGCCGCCGTTCACGTTGTCCGTGCCCGCGATCTTGAGCGGCTCGACGACCGGCACGCGGTTGGCCGGTGGCTTTCCGGTCCAAACTTCCTGCAGGGCATCGATCGCGCCCGTGCGCTCTTTGCCGGGCGTCGGCAGGAACATACCGAACCACGTGAGCGTCGCTTCGCGCTTGTCGCCCCAGATGAACGCGTACGAGCCGAGGCAGAGCGGGCTCTTCTCGTATGCCGCCGCTGCGTCTCGGTAAACCGAGGCCTTTTCGGTGCTGGTTTTTTCAGGCGTCACTCCGTACGCGTTCTTCGGAGTTTCCCAAGTACCCGCCGGTCCGTACTCGCAGATGATCAGGGGCTTGGTCATGCCCGCGGCGGCGTATCGCTCGGGCACGCTCTTCGCTCCGCCATAGGCGTTGACGCCGACGATGTCGAGATCGGGGCAGTACTTCTTGATGCAGGGGAGTTTCTCACCGCCCATCTCGGCGATCACGGTCATCGTCGGATGGTTCGGATCGATCTGCTTGATCATCTTGGCGATGTCGTTGACGTGTTGCCAGATCTTCGGGTTGTCGCCCTTGGCGTACCCCTCCATCTCGTTGCCGATGCCCCACACGAGCACGGCCGGATGGTCCTTGTATTTCATGACCGCGGCTTTGGCTTTTTCGAACTGCGCTTTGACCGCTTTCTCGTCGCTGTAGTTGAAGCCGTGTCTCTCGTGCTCGAGCCAGATTCCGACGGCGACGGTCACCCCGAGTTTCTGTGCTTCGTCCAACTGGCGATCGATGTTGTCGGCACCCCAGGTGCGCTTGGAGTTGCCGCCGATCGCCGTGAGCGTTTCGAGGCTGCCGTCGCCCCCGCCGCCACGGATGAAGTACGGCTTTCCTTCCCGTATCAACTGCCACTTGCCGTCTTTCTGGACGAGATCGACTTTGACAGGGGCTGCAAAGAGCATCGGCGCGCACGCGAGCGCGGCAAGCATCGCGACAGCGGACAATTTGCGACGAAAGCGGTTGGGCGTCATTCGGGAAGTCTCCGGTGTCGGCTCTTGCGAGCGCCGAACGAATGAGCGTACATTCGTGAATCCGCCCGTTGTTCATGTAACAGAAGCGAATTCCGATGAAACTGAACCGCGTGAGCGCACGCGTGCCGCAGGTGTCCGAGAGATTCTTCGCACCGATCGCATCCGCTGGTCATTTGGCCGTTATCGCGGGCTCGTTTTCTGGCAAAACCCGGGGCACGAGAATCCCAAGAAGCACACATGGAACTCCTCGCGGCAGTGTGTGTCGGTCTGGGCTTGTCCGCCGCGGGGGGCCTGCGCATCTTCGTGCCGCTCTTGATCGCGGGGATCGCGCAGCGCCTGAATCTCGTGGAGCTCGCGCCTGCACTGGCGTGGACATCGAGCTGGGTCGCGCTCGGCGTGCTCGCGTTCTTGAGCGTCGCCGAAGGTGTTGGATACTGCATTCCGGCGGTCGATCATGCGCTGGATGCGCTGAGCGCACCAGCCGGCTGGCTCGCGGGCGCTCTCCTTTCAATCGGGCTCGTCGCGCCCGAGCTGCACGCCACGCTCGCTTCGGGCGACCATGTGAGCGGTCTGATCAATCAGACGCTTTACGCGACGGGCCTCGGCGCTGCCGCGGCATCCGGAATCGCTGCCGCGGGCATCACCCAGGCGACAAGCGCCGGCGGGCGCGTCGTCTCCACGGCCACCACCGGCGGTATCGCCAATCCGTTCTACGCCGCTGCTGAGTCGGTGCTCGCGACCGTTGCCAGCGTGCTCGCGGTTCTGACTCCCATCGTGCTTGCGATCGGTGCGATTCTGGTGGTCGGCGTCGCAATCGCACTGATCCGTCGAAGGCGGCGGTCGCTCGCACTCGCCTAGGCAATGCCCTGAAATCAATACGGTCCGGTGTTGGGCTTTGGTGAAGGCGCTGGCGCCGTGCCCGGATTCGCCTGCGTCGGCTTCTCGATCATCGAATCGGGCGTCGATTCCGAGGTGTCCTCACCCAATTCGCCGCGGATCTCGTTGATCGCATCCTGCTGATCCTGCCCGAGGATTTTGGGCAGAATGCGGATCGGCATCTGCGCGTACGCACGTTCGACGAGCAGAGACATGCGCTTGGCGCGCGAAACATCCTTCGGAACGCTCAGCCCGCTCGCGAATTCGGCGGGGCCGAGTTTGTCGGCGAAGCCCGGCGTCCGCCCGGTGAGCCGCATCGACGCGCTGTGGATCGTGCCGCCGAACGTGCTGTCGCCCGCCGTTCCGCTGGGCAGGAGGAAGCCTCCTCCTGAGTACATCCCCATCTGTCCATTGGCGAACACGATTTGGCGGACGGTCGCGGAAGTCGCGGAAAACTCGATCGGAGTGGAACCGGCCTTGGGCGCGAGGAACATATGAATCTGCACGAGGCTTCCGGAAAACTGGCTGAGGTCAGCGCCATCAGCAAAGGCGTCGGCAGGAAGGTCCGAGAGAAAGAAGTCGGCCGTGTTGATATCGGCGGACAAATACGCCTGGTATCGGGGCGTCATGTTCAGGACGTAGCCGGTTTCGGCCGAGGCAAGCGAGGTGCCGCGGGTCAATCCACCGCCAAAGACCCCGCAAGAAGCCGAAACACAGGCCGCGGCGGCTGCTGCCGCGAAGGGCACGTACCGGAGAATCAGGGAAGGGATAGGGGATCCGCGTTGGGGCATGATCTGATAGACTTGTACGGTATCGTGGCGGGCGGTCGGGGTTTTGGAATCTGCGTGCGGGGCCAGGAGCCACGTCGATGAACAAGGCCGAGAGCGTATCGAGTTTCAAGGCCGGGGCAATTCTCGCTTTGGCGATCGCCTCATTTTGCTGGGCGGCGCCGCCGGCGGCAATCCGAGCCAACACTCCCATGTCTTCGTTTCGGGGAGCCGGCAGTTTCGGGGTCACGCCGCGGCTTGGGCCATCCATGCCGATGAACAACGGGTTTGCGGGGCGTGGTTTCGGAACGACCGGCCGCATGTTTGCGCCTTCGAATCAGTGGAACGTGAAGCCCGACTACGTGCCCGGAACGCTTCCGGTGCTCAACTCGAACACGCTGCCGGTGCTGAATTCCAACACGCTTCCCGTGCTGAATTCGAACACGTCGCCGATGCTGAATTCGAACACGCTCCCGGTGCTCAATCCCAACACGCTGCCGATTCTCAATCGCGGGAATCAGGGCTTCCCGAGCGCGGTTCCGGGAGTTCCCGGCGTGCAGCCTGGATCCGTGCCGACGCCGCCGGGCGCGACGCAATTGCCAAACAACCCAAATCAGCCCTGCCCGACGCCGCCGGTGGTTTGCCCGCCGGGCTGGAATTGGTGGCCGTGGGGCTGGAATGGCTGGGTTGTTTGGAACGGATGGAACTACGCGGTGTATTGGAACGGGTATCCGATTCCGCCCTATGTACCCGGCCCGTTCGGTGGTCTGACGTATCTGTACGACCCGAATCTGCTTCCGGGGGCGACCCAACGCGCCATCGCGGAACAAGCAATGGCGGCGCCCGCGCCGGCGCCGAGCGCGTACGACTACGGCGTCGCGGCGTTTCGGGACGGACAGAGTGATGCCGCGGTGAAGTACCTCGCGGAAGCTGTTCGCAAGGACAAGGAAGACACCGGCGCCATGCGGGTGCTCGCGCTCGCGCTGCTCGACACACGCCAGCCAGACGATGCGGCCGCGATGATGCGCCGGGCGTATTCACTCGACCCGACGCTCTCCAACCGCGATCTGGATATCAACGCACTCGGGCTCAACGCGGCGCGGCGTTCGTCGTTGATCAATCGCTCGGTGGAGTATGCCAATCGAATCGGGAGCGCCTCGAGCTGGCTGATGGTGACGGTGTTGATGCAGGCCGACGGGCGATATGAGCTCGCACGCCGGATGCTCAAGCGTGCCGCGGATGCCGGGCTTGAACCGGACATCGCCAATGCGATGGATGCGGCGCTCGGCCTGCACATCCGCCAACCCCGCCAGGGCGGGGGCGGTGCGATGGGAAACCCCGCTCCCATCAAGTAGCACGCTCTTTGATCGCTCCATGACGCAGCCGCGTCACAGCCTCGCGCGGAGCGGCAGGTCATGGGGAACAGAGCAGCTCGTTGTACGCCGCGGCAAACAGCACGAAGTCGTTGTCGTCGGCCATCTCGTCGAGATTGAGGTCGCCGACCGGATCGAGAAGCAAGTCGTAGGACTGCGAGAAACGCACGAAGTCGGCATCATCGACAACGCCGTCGCTATTGAGGTCGGCGGGGCACACGCTATCCACATCGCCCGTCAGGCGGAATGCGACCACCCTGTTGACACTGATCGGATCACCGTCATCGACGATGCCCAGGAGCGCATAACCGCCCGATGAGAGCGCGGGCCCGAGGCAGAGCCCTTCGAGGTTGGTCTGATCCCCCTTGTAGAGCAGCCGCTTGGTCGCGCGGGTGTATGTGGAACCGATGAGCGAACCGAAAGCCGAGACGTCGGTCGCACCCGAGATATCGACTTCATAGAT
Source organism: Phycisphaeraceae bacterium (assembly GCA_019636555.1). NCBI lineage: Bacteria > Pseudomonadati > Planctomycetota > Phycisphaerae > Phycisphaerales > Phycisphaeraceae > Phycisphaeraceae bacterium. The sequence goes on from JAHBXH010000001.1 coordinate 99,366, forward strand.
CCGCGTCTGGAAGAACGTCGCGCCGAGGGCAAACGAGCGTTCGAGCACCAGAAGTTTTCCATTCGGGAGCGCCAGCACCTGCGAAACGCCGCTGCGCGCCCCGCTGATGACGGCACCGTGGATGGGCTCGGTGAGATACGCGAATTGAGCGAGCGCACTCGGGGCCTCGGACGTGAAGTCGTATTTGAGCAGACGCACGAGAGTCCCTGCGGCAGAAGTTGATTGGGAGCCGTCGACCGTGAGCGCTTCTTCGTTGCACGTCCACATCCTGCTGTGCGTGCGATCGAGCGAGAGCGATTCAAAGCCGAAGTTGGCGCGCCGGCTCGCGAAGATCGCGGGGCGGTCGATTGCGGACACAAACGCCCCGGATGTCACGGTGTACACGCGAACTTCCGGAGAGCCCTCTTCGGCGAGCAGTACGCGATCGCGTGCGACGCCGGTGAAGACAACATCTTCAAAGTCGCGGACATCTGCGAGTGCGCGGCCGCCACCGATGCCGAGCGGTATGGACGCGGTCGAAATGGAGCCGTCGGCGCCGATCGCTATGTCAACGAAGACCAGCTTGTTCGAATTGTCCATCACCGCGACGTACCGTTCGCCCGAGACGCGAGCAAGCCCGCTGAGTCCAGCCACGGTGAAACCGACGGAATTCTGATCGATCGCGGAAGTGCCGAGCGCTGTCGAGCCTTTGAATTCGACCGCCAACGGAGCGCCGCTCGCGGACGAAGCAAGGCCCAACGCGATCGGAAGCTTGAGGAGGTGGGTCCACATACATTTTCGATCGATCAGGTTTGCGAGAAACAGCCGCTTCTCACGTCGCGAACAGTGTCGGGCGGACGCGGAATCTGCAAATCATCGGCATGTTTGCAGGAAATTGAAAGCGGTGACGCATTCTTTCGGACATACTTTCAGGTTGATGCGGATTCCAGGGACTTGTGGGAGGTGAGGAGCATGCGATGCGGCACCAAATCGGCGGGTCGGCGGCGATTTTCCTGGCTGGCGTAGCGGTTCTCGCGGACGAATCGCCAACCAGACTTGAGCAGCCCGATAACCCGCCGGCCCTTTTGCGCCCGGCTTTGCAGACAACTCCGCCCGGTCAGGAACTTTTGCCGCTCGCCGCGACTCCGGTGGTTCGCGTCACGCAGGTGAACGTCACACCGTCGCAGCAGAACATTGTCGGTGACGCGGCGAACGAACCTTCGCTCGCGCACGATCCGACCGCTCCGAGCCGAATCGCGGTGGGCTGGCGTCAATTCGACACGATCGCGAGCAACTTCCGACAGGCGGGGGTCGCGTGGTCGAACGACGGCGGACGCACCTGGCATGCCTCGACACTTAACCCCGGAGTGTTTCGATCTGATCCGGTGCTTCGAGCGAACTCGGACGGTGTCATTTTCTACAACTCGCTGACCGGCGATTTCTTCGGGTGGAACTTTCTCTCGTACGACGGGGGGAAGACTTGGGCCGCGCCCTATCCCGCGTTCGGCGGCGACAAAACCTGGATGGCGATCGACCGAACGAGCGGTCCTGGTCGCGGTTTTCTGTATGAGAGCTGGAACACCGCGGGCAACAATTACGCGCCAAACACTTTCGCGCGAGCGACAGACGGGTTTTTCTTCGAGGATCCGATTCAGCTCCCGGTCTCGCCCGTGTTTGGAACGAACTACGTCGGCCCGAACGGCGAGGTGTACGTCTTCGGAACACCCAACTCGTCCTCCACTTCCACGTTTTACCTGGTGAAGTCGTCCAACGCGAACGATGCGCTGGCGACGCCGGCCTTCACCTGGTCGACCGTCAACATGGGTGGGACCGCGAGGATCGGCGGCACTCCGAACCCGGGCGGCCTGCTCGGGCAATCGCAGGTTGTCGTCGATGCTTCCAACGGACCCCGGCGCGGCTGGGTGTATCTGCTGGCGACGGTTGATCCCGTCGGGACCGATCCCGGCGACATCAACTTCGTCCGTTCGACGGACGGCGGGCTGACCTTCTCGCCTCCTCAGAAGATCAACCCGGAGCCCGCACTGAACACATCCTGGCAGTGGTTCGGAACGATCGGCGTATCGCCGAACGGGCGCCTCGACGTCGTGTACAACAGCACCGACGGCACCGGCGCTCTGACGAACTCGAAACTGATGTACATCAGCTCGAACGACGGCGGAACCACCTGGAGCGATGCGCTGCAGGTGACCAACATCTTCAATTCCACCGTGGGGCAGCCGAACCAGAACAAGATCGGCGATTACTACGACATTGAATCGGACGATTTGGGCGCAAGCGTCATCATGTCGGCGACGTTCACCGGCGGGCAGGATGTCTACTACATCCGTATCGGACCGGAAGATTGCAACCGAAACGGCCGCGACGATTCGGTGGACATCTCCTTCGGCTTTGATCCGGACTGCAACAAGAACGGCGTGCCCGACTCGTGCGATATCGCGAGCGGATTCTCGACCGACTCGGATCATAACGGGATTCCCGACGGCTGCATCGAGAACTGCGCCGGCGATTTCAATCTCGACGGCCAGGTGGACGACACCGATTTCGTCATGTTCGCGTACAGCTACAACGTGCTGCTCTGCGCCGATGCCGCGATGCCGCCGGCGTGCCGCGCCGACCTGAATCACGACGGGCTCGTGGACGACGCGGATTTCGTGCTCTTCGTCGCGGCGTACGACCAGTTGGTATGCGGCTGAGAAGCCCGCTCGCACCGGTATCAGAGAATCAGCGCCGACCCAATTTCAAACGGGAAGGCGGCTTCTCATCGGGCTCGATCATCGCGTCGTGACCCTCGAGCATGCGGAACGCCTGCTCCGCGAGTTGCCTCTTGAGTCGATAGTGCGACCAGCACGCGAGCGGGACAGAAAGGAGGTATCCGCCCGCGAGAATAATCGCGACAAGCCAGGTGTCTTTCGCGGCGAGAAACACGAGCAATCCGACGCCGATGAAGAGCGGGACCACCGCGCGCGGATGGATCCGGATTTTCTTGAAGCTGTACATCGGCACGCGGCTCACCATCAGCGCGCCGACAAAGAAAATGTAGATCGCGATGGCGATCGGGGGCATCGGCCAGTGGATCGAGGGTGAGAGCGAGACCAGAACGGGGAGCAGCACGGCGCCCGCCGCGGCGGGAGTGGGCATGCCGACGAAGAACCGCGTTGCAAAGGGATTGCCTTTCTTGGCGGGCTTGGCGCTTGTGAACCGAGCGAGTCGCATCGCCGAGCACATGGCGAAAGTGAGAACGCTCATCATGAAGAGCGGCTCCGGACGCACGGCTTCCGAATCGCGCAGCATCCACTGGTACAGAAGAACAGCCGGCGCAATGCCGAAGGAAGCAAAATCGGAGAGCGAGTCGAGCACGGCGCCGAACTTGCTGGTGACTCGCATCAAACGCGCGGCGCGACCGTCGAGCGCATCGAAGACGGCCGAGAGCGCGATCGCGATCAGAGCGTTCTCCCACTTGCTCTGCATGGCGAAGTGGATACTTGCAAGGCCGCAGGCGAGCGCCACCGACGTGATCATGTTGGGCAGGATTGCCCGGAGCGGCACGGCGCTATGACGAGTTGGGAACTTGAGAAACACGTCGTTCAATTGTTCGCCCGGATCGCCGCCGGTGCTTTTGACCCGCACGGACCGATCATCGCCAACAAAAAGGCCGCCCGAAGGCGGCCTTGAAATCAGATTGGAATTGCCGGCTCAGCGTCGCCGGCGCCCCCCGGAGATCACGCACGCGAACCCCATCAGCGCGAGCGCCGAACTCGACGGCACGTACGCGATGTTGTCGATGTACGCGGCATTGGCGTTCACCGAGACGAACTTGAAGGAGAGATCGACGAACGCGCCGGGCGTCAGGGCGGCGAGCTGCGTCGCATCGAGCGAGAAATCGGAAATGAACTGGAAGGACTTCGTGTTCGTCCCGTCGGCGAAGACCGAGCCCATCATGAGATTTCCGAGGAACACATCGACGCGCGAGAGAAAGTCGGCGGCCTCGAACGCGATGTCGAAGGTGATGACGAAGTACGAGAACGGCCGCACCACCTCCTGCGCGACACCGGCGTTGATCCCGAGTCCGCTCACCATCCGCATCGCCCAATTGTCGTCACCGCCGCCCATCCAGCCTTCGCGCACGCATTGCCCAAACGTCACCGTGTTGACCGCCTGGAACCAGCCGTTGTCGCGGTACGCGCCGCGATCGCCGTCGAAGCCGCCGTTGAACTCTTCGACCCGATTGGTGACCATCTCATAGCCGCGCCATGCCAGGCCGTACTTGATGTTGGCGATCGGGCTGGTCGTGCGCAGGTACGCGCTGATCGTGTACTGCGAGCGGGCGTCGGTCTTGTAGACGTTGTGCTGCGTGGTTCCCTTGGATGCGTCGTCTTCGCCGCCGCCCGATTTTTCGCCATAGTTCGACAGGCTCACGACGTTGCCGACCGTGCCCTTGCCGATCGAGAGGTTCATTCCCGCCAGGTCGGCGTATGTCCACTTCGTCACGTCGGCATCGGTGGCGACGACATCCCGATTCCAGACGAGCGTGGAGGTGAGATACGTTCCTTTGCGAAGTTCGGCCGCGGTGATGTAGTCGTTTCCGTTCGCGGCGCCCTTGCCGTCCACGGTGTCAACATCCCAGCCCGTCGCCTTCACCAAGGGCTCGTGCGTGGAGGTGCCCTTCTTCAGCGTGGCATGGCCCTGACCGGCGTTGTACTGGTTGTACGCTTCCATGGCGTCGAGGCCGCCGGTTCCGGTTTCGTTGCTCATGAACTTCGCGCCCGCCGCGAACTGCTTGTCCCAGCGATCGCCGGCACGATTCTGCACGGTCTTGTCCGCGCTGTTCATAATGACGGCGCGCATCACCCGAGTGTCCGTGGAAAAGCCCTTGTTCCCGCCGTGCTGCTGCAGCAACGCAACCACACCCGCGGTAATCGGGGTTGCGAAACTCGTGCCGGTCCAGTTCTTGTAAGTGTCGTTGGAGGCGTTGCCGGCGGAATTGATGTTGGTGCCGGGGGCGCAAATATCCACGCTCAAACGCTTCCCGACTTCGGACACGCTCGATGCAGGACGGATCTGCTTCCAGTCCGGACCGTCCAAATTGCCGACGGTGAGAGCGTTGTACGAGTTGCCGGGATTCGCGAGATTGCCGGTCATGTTGCCGCCGTCGCCGGCCTGCTGGCCCTGGTTTCCCGCCGCGGCAACATAGAGCTGCCCTTGCGTTCCGGCCCAGTCGGTGATTCGATTCACGCCATTGCGCAGCGCGGCCGGCTCGTTCCAGAAGACACCCCAGCTCATGTTGACAACGCTCGTACGCGGCGCGGTCAATTGCCAATCGACGGCACTCTTCATCGCGTTCAGCAGGGTGGCTTCGTCGGTGCTTCCGCCGGCCGGACCAAGCGGAGAACTCCAAAGAGTCGCTCCGGGCGCGACGCCCTGGAAGTTGCCGCCCGCGACTTTGCGCTGCCCCACCAGCAGGGCCGCAACACCGGTGGAGTGGTCAATCGCGGCGGCAGCTGCCGCGGGAATCCCGGGCTGCGTATTCACCTTGCCAACGAGGGACACATGCGTGTCGAGCGGCGCACCGTCTTCGATCTGTCCGATGTTCATCCCGGCGCCCGTCAGATTCGCGGTGGCGAGCAACTGATTGAGCCGAATCCTGTCGAGATATGCCTCGAGCGGGTCCGCGGCGATGGCGGAATTCCCGATCATCGAAGCAGCAAAGCCCGCGCAGAGAATCAACGCTCCGGTGCGTGAAGTATTCATCGATCGCCACTCCTGAGCGCAGCGCGCTCACTTCCAATGCCGAGAGGACGATCGCGGAGAATTCCCGCGGCGAAAACCCTCTCGCTCGTTTCCAGCCTACGGAAATCAGCGTTGGAATCAAGCCATTCCTGCGGCCAATTCCGTGGCTCCAATCAAAACTTCACAATGAAACAGGCGCCCGTCGGTCTGGTGCCCGTTCGGAGCACTCGAATCCGCGCCATCAGCCCGCCCGGCGCGCGATGATTGACTGCCCGGCGAAGACCTTGTCGCGGAGCTGAACAGCCGGTTCGAAGCCCGGCGGCAGGTACACATCCACACGTGACCCGAACTTGATGAGTCCGTAGCGCTCGCCGGCTGTTAGAACCTGGCCGACCCGCACTTTGCTCACGATGCGCCGCGCGACAAGCCCCGCGATCTGCACGACAAAGAATCGCGAGTTGTCGGCGAGCGTGAGCACGAGGCTGGCGCGTTCGTTGAGGTCGCTCGCCTTGTCGAAGCTCGCGTTGAAAAACTTGCCGCGGTTGTAGGCGATCGCCTGCACGGTGCCCGCGAGCGGCGCGCGGTTCACGTGCACGTTGAACACATTCATGAAGATGCAGATGCGCGTGCGCGGCGTCGGTTCTTCGCCGACGGCTTCCCTCGCCTCGGCGGGCGGCGCGGCGGAATCGATCTTGACGATCACGCCGTCGGCCGGGCAGATCATCGCGAGGGAGAGGTCTTCGTTGGCGCCCGGCTTGCGCTCCGGATCGCGGAAGAACCAGAACGCCCAAGCTGTGAAAGCGGTCATGACCAGCGCGATCGCGAAGAGTGGAATCGCCGCGGCGGTGTTGCGTAGGCCGATCGCAACCACGATCGCAAAGAGCGTGGGAAAGAAAAAGAATGAGATGATCAGCCAACCATCCTGCGCGATAATGGGCGGACGGGACGGATAGGGCTTGCCGACAAAGGACGCCGGTGGATTGGGAGCGGTCATCGAGGGATTGTTTACGGCAGAATCGCTGAAAAGGGAAATGCAGCCGGGTTCGCCGGCGCGAGTGCTTGTCCAGCCGCCCATCCTAAACCAGTCTCTTCGGGAGGGGGCTTTCGAGCATCTACACTCCTCCCCCTATGGCGATTCTGATCGACGCGAACACGAAGGTTCTTTGTCAGGGCATCACCGGCTCCTTCGGGGCGGTGCACACCAAGGGCTGTTTTCTCTACGGAACGAAGATGGCCGGGGGCGTCACGCCCGGCAAGGGCGGTACCAAGGACGCGAACGGGCTCCCGATCTTCGACACCGTCGCGCAGGCTGTGCGTGAGACGGGCGCGAGCGCGACGATGATCTTCGTGCCGCCGGCGTTCACGGCGGATGCGATTCTCGAGGCGGCGGAAGCCGGGATCCGCGTGATTTGCGCAATCACCGAGGGCGTGCCGGTGCAGGACATGATCCGCGTGCGCTCGGTGCTCGACGAACTCAACGGCGGGCCGGAAACGCCCGCGAGCAAGCGGAAGTTCGTGCTGGTCGGGCCGAACTGCCCGGGCGTGATCACTCCGGGACCGCGGACGAACGCGGGCAGCATGACGGGCGAACCGGGCGCGCCGTTCACAAGCGCTGGGTGCAAGATCGGCATTATGCCAGGCTATATCCACACGCATGTGAGCCAGAGCAAGCGGGGTAAAGCTATCGGCATCGTCAGCCGCAGCGGCACCCTCACCTACGAAGCGGTGTGGCAGACTTCGAATCTCGGGTTCGGCCAGAGCACGTGCGTCGGGATCGGGGGCGACCCGGTGCGCGGACTCAATCACATCGACTGCCTCGAACTCTTCGCCGAAGACCCGGAGACGCACGGCATATTGATGATCGGCGAGATCGGCGGCAGCGACGAGATCGATGCCGCGAAGTGGATCGAGGCGAATCGCAAGAGTGGGCGATTGAAGAAGCCGGTCGCGGCGTTCATCGCGGGACGCACCGCGCCGCCCGGCCGGCGCATGGGTCACGCGGGGGCCATCATCGGAGGAGCGGATGACACGGCGGATGCGAAGATCTCTGCGTTGAAAGCGGCGGGCGTGAGTGTGGCGATGAGCCCGGCGGACATGGGATCGGCGATGTTGAGCGCGATGGGCGGGTAAAGCCCGGCGGAGCGTGGTGTGGGGACTGAGCCGGACAAACAAGCGCCGTCAACGTTCGATTTTCCAGCGAGCATTGAAAGCGATCGCGGCGCGCTGCTCCGGTTCATCTGTCCTCAGATGACTGATGCCGATCTCGTGAAGATCGCTTGGAACGACACTCCTGATTGTGAGCTCCATTTAGAGGCATTGCGAGTCGCGCGAACGACAATGAAGGTCGCTGGCCGTCTCGAGTGGAATCCGAAGGAAGCGATCGAACTGGAGCGATGGGAGAAGCCCAGTTCTGCAGACGGACATCGTCGACGTCTTTTCGCGTGTGCGATTCTGGCGGACGCCTACTGCGAAGAAGATTCTCGTGAATATCTGCATTCCTTGTCCGACATACTTGCGCCGCTCGTTGAGAGCGCGATATTTCTGGGTAACAATGCGACACTGCAGGCTCGACGGTCGGTTTCGGCGACGCTGAAATTGCCCTTTCCGTGGTGGGAAGAATCCCTGTTGTTCGCTGGGCTGGCGGCAATCGTCCTATCTGTGGCCGCAGCGCGAGCGGAAGATGACGAATTCATTTCCCGCCTATGCGACTGGGTAGGTGCGGAGCGATTGAGAATCGATAAAGAGGAACTCGGCGCGGACCAGGGACCAGGCCTGCTAGGCGTGACGCACTTCAATCAACACCATTCACTCTGGCAAGCCATGGCACAGCGATATCTGACTCCTCGCCCCCTTATTCGGGCCAGACTTTGGGTAAGCTGCGTGCCATCGGAACCGAACTTGTCGAGTGGGTACGTGCCGAGAAGTAGTAATCTCGAACCGGCCAAATGAGGGACCTCGAACCAACAGACACAGCACGGTATTTCGACCCGCACTGATTGGTAGTCGGCTTTGAGTACGGCGGCAGGCCCTTCAGTCCTCCGCCTTGCCTCGTACCGCCTTCAGTATCGCATTTGCAATGTAAATCTTGTCGTAGTTGCCCTTGTTCGCCTGGGTCAGAATTCCCTGCTTGATCAAGTGCGCTATGTGCCTCTGCGCGGCCGTATACGAGATCCCAAGCAGCTCCTGGGCACGCGGGATTGTGACGACGAAATCCGAGAAGAGATAATCGACCAGTCGACCGGCAAGTGCGCTGCGCTGTTTGTTCTGCACCATCGCACGGTATTTTTCATAAAGGGCCCGGATACGACCGGCACGTTGCCTATCGAGCAAAGCCTGTTCTCCTAGAGCCGTGCAGAAGAATCGAATCCAAGGTTCCCATTCGCCCATCGTGCTCACGCGCAGGAGCCGGTCGTAGTACTCATCGCGGTGTGTCTGAACCCATTCGCTGAGATTGCACACGGGCTGGCGCAGCACGCCGGCCTTGATCGGTGCGATGTTCACAATCGCGCGTCCGAGCCGGCCGTTGCCGTCGCTGTACGGGTGAATCGCCTCGAACTGATAGTGCGCGAGCGCGAGCTCGATGAAGAACGGAAACCTCGCCCGCTTCGGCGCGCCGATGCTTTCCGGATTGACGAAGTGCTCCCAATCCTTCATGCAGCCTGAAACGTGCTCGGCTGGTGGTGGCACAAACCTTGCCGCGGCAAAGCCGTGATTCTCGTCGCCGATGCACACCTGTTTCTGCCGGAGTTTTCCCGGCGTATGACGCGGATCAATGATCAACTTTCGGTGCATCTCGTTGATCAATCGATTGGAAAGCGGCAGGGCCGACGTGAGCCCGTGCTCGACTGCCTGTTTGTTGCGCAACACTTCTTGCGAATCCTGATCTGCCTTTGCGCCAAGAACCTCCGAGATCGCGATGTCTTTCAGCGATGAGAACGTGTTTTCGATTTTGGACGACGACTGAACTTCGCGGACTCGCATCGCGCTCAGCAGCACGTTCGGGTCGGGCAGCGACTCCGCTTCCGCCTGCAGTTCCAGGAGCGAAGTCTTCGCTCGATCCAAAACCTCGAACAATCGTCCAATCAGGTGCTCTCGTCCCAACTCCGGAGGTAGCGCCTCCGGAACAAAGGCGATCCCTCGGATAACCCGCTCGCCACCCTCCTGCCGCTCTGTGAAGGCCGTCGGCACGAGCGTTCCGGGAAACTGGCCTCGAAAGTCAGACTCTTTCATGAATTCAACAATCGTTGATGTTTGTGGAGGAGAATTCCACTTTTTCGCCCAAAACGAAAAATCTGCCTTTTCAAATTTTCGAAGGGTTGAATTCCCCCCGAACGCACCTCTGCAACGCCCAATATCGACGCGCAAACTTGACGCACACGAACCGCCACGTGAACCCGTTCGAGTGCGGATCTCTTCTCAATGAACCTACTGGGCAGGTGCTGCCCCAAGTCGATCGCCCCAGACTGTTGCGTGGAATCGCCGCGATTTCTGGACCCGCCAGAATCCGGATTCCCAGCGCCGTTGTTATGCGACGCGCAGCCCGTGTAAACGCTTTCGATTCCGCGTTTTCCGCGCGACCCGGCTTGCAAGTCGCTTTCACGAATTGGAACTTTGACCCGTCGAGCCGCAGGGTTCGTATTTCACTGAGCCGTGGGGTCGTATTCGCCAGACGGATGCGTCCCGTTCGAGAGGAGGGGTTATGAATCGATCTTTCTACATTCCAGCCGCCGCCATCATGAGCGCCGCGGCACTGACGAGCGTGGCGAGCGCCGCGATCTCGTACTGGGATTTCAACGTGTTCAGCCGCTCGACCATCGGCACCTCGGGTCAGGGCTACGGCTCTGATTTCCAGGGCGCTTCGGGCGCTGTGGGGAACGCGTACTTCAGCAGCTTCGCGGCCCGCACGATGGCCAACAGCTCGCCGAGCCTTGCGGCCGGCTTCTACGGCGGCGCCAATTTCACAATTTCCGGCAGCGTCAACAACGGCGGCGTCAACGTCGCCGGCAACGTGACGATGAACAACGCCTCGATTTCCGGCCCCGTTTACGGCGGCGGCAATCTCGGCGGTGCCGGCGGCAGCGTGAATGGCAATGTTTCCATCGCCGGCACCAAGACGACCGGAAATCAGTTGACCGTGAACGGCTCGCTCAGCACGGGCCAGGCGTATGCCGCGGCATTGAATCTGGCAGATGCATCGACGTACTTCCACAACGCGGGCAACTACGCCGCGGGTTTGGCGTCGACGACGTCGTACGTCAATCAGTGGGGCGAACTGATCATCAACGCGAGCGGCCCGCTCACCGTGGTGAACGTGAACAGCAGCGACTTCATCAACGCCTGGGGTATCCGCGTCGTCGGAAGCGGACCGGTCGTCGTGAACGTCGGCGGCACATCGCTCAACTTCGCGAGCAAGACGTGGAACTATCAGAACGGCGCGAGCGCCGTCAGCACGCTGCTCAACCTGAATCAGGCGACGTCGATCAGCATGTCGGGAGGGCACAACGTCAACATCCTCGCCGCAAACGCAGCAACGAGCTTTTCGTCGGGCGTGCTCACGGGCAACCTAATCGTCGGCTCGCTCACGGGCAGCGGCCAGGTGAACTGGAACGAGGCGGGCGGCTTCAGCGGGAGCGCCATGATCCCGGCTCCGGGCGGCGCGATCGTGCTCGCCGGGGCGGGCTTGATCGTGATTCGTCGCCGCCGCTAGCGCGACGCAAGATCGTCGATCCGATCCGAGAGAGCCGGGAAATCCGGCTCTTTTCGTTTTTTTTGAATGGCGTGTCCGGGCTATTCGTCGCGCAAGCTCCCGCCCCGCCGAATCGCTCCGCGCCCGAACTTCCGCACGATCGAGTCGGTCGCTTTGTCCACCCGTTCCTGGCGCTGCGCACGCTTTTCCGAAGGCGCCTGCTCGGGCAGGGCCTGAAACAGCCCCAGTTGCTCCTCGCTCGAAAGTCCGTGCAGGCTGATGCCCATGAGCCGGAGCGCGCCGCGTCGCTCTGAAAGCCATTTGTTCAGGAGGCCGAGCGCAGCGCCCCAGATCAACTTCGTTGAATCCGTTGGTGACGGGAGTGAGGCACTGCGCGAGAACGTCGTGAAGTCCCCGAGTCGCAGTTTCAGGGTCACGCCGCGGCAGGTCAGTCCGTCTTCCCGGAGGCTCCGCGCCACTTCTTCGGTGAACCCGAGCAGGAGCGCGCGGAGTTCTTCGGGATCTGAGATGTTGTCGAAGAACGTGCGCTCCTTGCCGATGCTCTTTTGTTCGCGTTCGAGGCGCACGGGGCGGTCGTCTTCGCCCCGCGAAAGCCGCAGCCAATCGCGAGCCTGCTCGCCGAAGCGGCTGACCAATCTCTCTTCGCCGAAAGCGCGAAGATCGGCGATCGACTTGATCTCGAGTTTGCGCAGCCGATCCTGAGTCTTCGGCCCGAGCCCGTAAATCACGCCAACAGGAAGCGGAGCAAGCTCGCGTTCTGCGTCGCGCGGATCGAGGATTTTCAATCCGTCAGGCTTCGAAAGATCGCTCGAGAGTTTGGCGAGAAACTTGTTGCCGCTGATGCCGACGCTCGCCGGCAGATCAACCGCTTCGCGGATTCGCTGCTTGATCGCCCGCCCGGTTCGCTCGAGCGCATCGTTTCCGTTCGTCCCCCACTTCTTTTCGTAGAGGTGCATCGTGCCGGTCATCTCCATGAACGCCTCGTCCACCGAAATCGGTTGCACATCCGGCGTGAACGAGCGCAGCACTTCAAACACAACCTTCGACACCTCTCCGTACTTTCCGTGCCGCCCTTTCACAACGATCGCGTGAGGACAGAGCCGGAGCGCCTGCGCCATAGGCATTGCGCTCTTGCATCCGTACTTGCGAGATTCGTAGCTTGCCGCGGCAACCACGCCCCGCTTGCTCGCGCCGCCGACCAGCACCGGCTTTCCTTTCAGAGCCGGGTTGTCGCGCTGCTCGACCGACGCGAAGAACGCGTCCATATCGACGTGCATGATGACGCGGCCGGACCAAGGCATCTCCAATCGTTGCTTCAAAGAAAGAAGCCCGCGAACGCGGGCTTCTTCGGTTCAATCTGAGGGCAGGCTTACTGATCGTGTCCGGCAAACTCGGGCATCTCGTGCCCGGCGTCGCGGAGCGTCTTCTCGCGCTTGGCGAGCTCGAGATCGGTATCGACCATCATCGCCGCGAGCTGCTCGACCGTCGTGGTCGGCACCCAGCCGAGCTTCTGCTTGGCCTTGGACGGATCGCCCAGGAGCAGATCGACTTCGGCGGGGCGCAGGTAGCGCGGATCGAACGCGACGAAGTCCTTGTAGTCGAGGCCCGCGTGGCTGAAGGCCAGTTCGCAGAACTCTTTCACGCTGATCGTCTTGCCGGTCGCGATCACGTAATCGTCGGGCTTCTCCTGCTGGAGCATCATCCACATCATCTTGACGTAGTCGCCCGCGAAACCCCAGTCGCGCTTGCTGTCGAGGTTGCCGAGGAAGATCTTGTCCTGCAGGCCGAGCTTGATGCGGCCGACGGCGCGGGTGATCTTGCGGGTGACGAAGGTTTCGCCGCGCCGGGGCGATTCGTGGTTGAACAGGATGCCGCAGGAAGCGTGCAGGCCGTACGACTCGCGGTAGTTGACGGTCGCCCAGTGCGCCATCATCTTCGCGCAGGCGTAGGGCGAGCGCGGATAGAAGGGCGTGGTTTCCTTCTGCGGGGTCTCAACGACTTTTCCGTACTGCTCGGACGAGGACGCCTGGTAGTAGCGGACCTGCTGGCCCGATTCCTGCTGGAAGTCACGGACGGCCTCGAGCAGCTTGAGCGCGCCCATTGCGACCGTTTCGGCGGTGTAGATCGGCATGTCGAACGAAACGCGGACGTGCGACTGCGCGCCGAGGTTGTAGACCTCGTGCGGGCGAACTTCGCGCATCAGCTTGCTGAGGTTGTTGGCGTCACAGAGATCGCCGTAGTGCAGCTTGAGCTTGCCGTTCTTGGCGTGCGGGTCCTGGTAGATGCCGTCGATGCGGCCGGTGTTGAACGAGGAGGAGCGCCGGATGATGCCGTGCACTTCGTAGCCCTTGCCGAGCAGGAACTCGGCGAGGTAGGAACCATCCTGACCGGTGATGCCGGTGACAAGAGCGCGACGCGGGGTGGCCATGCTGCGAATCTCCTCAACTTCGAGAGCGGCGGGCGCCTGCCTTGCCGCGGGATCAAAACCCATCCGGACGGGCCGAGTCGTACGACGGCAGGGCGGCCGAGGTTTGGTCGGCACGCCGAAAACCGATCCGCGGCCGATCCGCGGATACTCCGGCCCTGGTCCACGTCCATATCGACCGAAAACAAGCCGTCCTTGGGCGGAGAAACAAACCCTCCGACACCCGCTCCGCGACCGCGACCGGGTCGGCCGAAATCGCCGGTTCCGAAGGGGGAAATGCTAGGCAAAGACGCAGGTCGGTATCCGCAAGGATTTAGTGCTGGACGCCCAGTTCGCGGACGGTGAAGAGAGACTCGAACAGGAGGCCGGCTTTCTCCACGTTCTCGCGGGCGCCCTCGAGCCGATCGATCGTCGCGATGACGGCGATCACTTTCGCCCCGGCTTCGCGCAGCACCTCAACGGCCTCGAGCGCCTGCCCCCCGGTTGTCGCCACGTCTTCGAGGAGCGCGACAACTTCGCCTTTTTCGAGCGCCCCCTCCAGTTGCTTGGACGTGCCGTAGTCCTTCTTCTTGTTGCGGACAAAGACGCACGGGAGACCGGTCGCGAGACTCGCAGCGGTGACGAGCGGGATGCCGCCCAGCTCCGCCCCGGCGATGCGATCGATGTCGAGATCGAGCCTCGATTCAAGGGCGTCGAGGCGCTCGGCGAAAAGGGGTGCGAGCTGGCCGAGCAACTCCGGACGCGTCGAAAAAAGGTACTTGTCGAGGTAGTAAGTGCTCGTTTTTCCCGAACGCAGCGTGAATGTTCCCCGCAACAGGGCGACTTCGGCGATCTCCTTTACAAGCGCCTCTCTGGACATGGGCCAAGCGTAGCGAGCGGGCTTGGAAAAAACGGCGGATCGGGTAGACTTTTGCCGTGCCGAGCCGCTTTGCCATAACTCTTCTCGCCTTTGCAGCGTGTTTTTCGACCCTTGCCGCCGAGCCGGATTCTGAAGAGGAATCGTCACCCCTCGCGCCGCTGGCGGTCGAACCGGATCCCTGGCTGGGCGAAGAGGAGCCGCTTCTTTCGGGGCCGCGGCTGAGCGAAGAGGCGGAGGCGCGAACACTGGTTCGATTCGAGTTCAGCGGCAATCTGCGACGCCTCGACCGCACTCCGGAAGAAGCGGCGCTCAACGCGCTCAACCTGCCGCGGGAGTCACGCGATCAGGTGGACAAGATCGTGCGGGAGAGCCAGACGGCGCTCGACGAATTCGTCAGTCACGACCCGGACGTCTTCGTCCTCCTGCAACGGGCCCGGCAGGCCGGGAACAAGCCGGAAGCGCCGGCTCTCGTCGCACAACTCGCCGAAGGCATAGACCGGGCCACCGGCACCGTTCGTCTGCGAGACCGGCTTGCGCCGCTGCTGCCCGAATCCGAGCGACGCGATTTTCAGCGCATGATCGATGAGTACTGGCGCGCCGTCGTGCTCGATGAGATGCAACAGGCGCAGAACCGCAACGACAAATTCACTTTGGCGCAGGCACGCGTCCGCGTGACGCTGAATGCGGCGGCGACCGAGATCCGGCGCGCGTTCGAGCGGCGCTGCGTTCCCCACGAACATGTTCTCGAAGAATTGATCGTGGCACTCGACCCGAGCGACAAGCAGAACGAAAAAGTGCGCAAGCCCATCGAGGCGGCCGCCAGCCGAACCAAATCGAAGCCCAACGCACGCGACTTGTATGAGCTTTCCGTCCGCGTCGTGCCGGCGCTCGACGCCCCGCAGAAGCTGACCTGGTTGCGATTGCTGCTTGGGGTGGCCCCTCCCCAGCTCGAGACCGCAAAGAGCGCAGGATGAACCTTCGGAGGACGCGGCGCGCTTGAAGAAAAGCACCCACAAGGTCCGGATATCTTTTTGAACCCGCCCGGATGCAAGCCTGATCCGGTGGGCGGCGTGGCAAAAAGCGGGTTTGTGGCAGGTTCTGTGAGCGGAATGGCGTCTTGGACTGAGAATGGCCGGAAAGATCGTCGATATCGAGCCACTGCCGCCGGGCGAAGTGTCCCAGATTGCGCGGCCCTTGGAGAATCAACAGATGATGAGCGGATTCAACAAACTCGGCGTGCTGGTGGGAGTGGCGGGCTTGGCGATCGGCGCGATGGCGCAGATGACGACGCCGCCGGCGCAGAAGCCCGAGGGCTGGCCGAAGGAAACCCCCATCCCGGCTCACGAAACGAAGCACGAAACGATCACGATGGAAGAGGCGATCCGGCGCGGGCTGATCGACCCCTCCGCGAACAAGACCCCGGGTGAGAACCCGCAGGGTCAGCCGGCCCAGCCCGCGCAGCCGTCTGCCGAGCACAACTTGACCAAAGACGAGATGCACACGAACTATGACCAGTGGGAGCGCGACGGCTCCGGTCATGTGATCAAGCTCGACCGCCCGCTGCAGTGGGCCGCGATCGAGCGGAACAAGACGATCACGCCCGCGACCCGCGAGAAGATCCAGGCGTTCATCAATCAGCGCCGCGCCAAGGTCGAGCAGACCGTGCTCGAGAATATGGACAAGGTGCGCTTTCTCGACAGCGGCGTCCTCGAGACATTCTCGATGGGCGAGCGCGACAACCTCAAGCAGGTTCTCGCCGATACCAAGCCGTTCACGAACCTCGGCCCGTTCGCCACTGAACTCAAGAAGGCCGATCTGTTCACGCAGAACAACGTGCAGCAGCACCAGATCATCGTGGACGACTACCGGCGCCTGATGCTGGATGACATGAAGCGTGATTCCTCCGGCTCGGGCGATGCGAAGCAGGGCGCCACCGACCTTGTCGCTCGCGCCATGTTCCTGACGATGGCCGACGAAGCGCGTCAGGTGTATTACTGGATGCTGGCCGACAGCGTGAACGACGCGGCGACCCGCGTGACCGAGATCGGCGTGTCGGCCGATGTCGCGCCGAAGGTTGTCGAGTTATTCAACCAGGCGAAGGCTTCGAAGGACGAAGCCGATCGCGTGGCCAAGATGCGCGAGGGCGTTGCGTTCCTGACTCCCGAGCAGACCCGCCAGTTGGTCGAGCCGGTGGTCAAGTCGAGCACCGCCTCGACCGCCAAGCCTGAGAGCCAGACGACCGGCAGCGCGACCAGCGATGCCAGCAAGCCGGGCGATCGCTAATTCGCCGGGCCGGCGCGCCGGCGGCTGCAAACAATGCACTCCGGATGACCAGCCCAGAAACGCTCTATCAAAAGGCCGTGACCGCGGCCAACCAAGGAAACTTCGAGCTCGCGCAGATCTATCTGCGCGAGCTTTTGTCTGCGCACCCGCACATCGCCAAAGCCCATCACCTGATGGCCACAACCTACATGAAGCTGATCCAAGCGGACAAGGCGCTGCCGCACGCGCGCCAAGCCGTTCAGCTCAACCCGGCGAATGCGGCCTCCCACTGGGTGCTTGGCATCTGCCTCGCGAACGGAGGCGACCTGGCCGGCGCGATCAACGAATTCCGCGCCGGATGCGAACTCGCACCAACCGACGCTCAAGCCTGGAACAACCTCGGCCAATCGCTGCTCGAGGCACGTCGATTCGCCGAGGCCGAGGCGGCGCTCCGCAAGGGGCTCTCGCTTCGGAAAGACATCCCGGCGCTCTCGATCGGTCTCGCCTGGGTGCTTTGGAATACCGGAAGAGCCGATGAAGCGCTCGAGGTCGCCAAGTCCCAGGACGAGCGGACACCCAACGACATCCCGATCCTGGCGATGCGTGCGATCCTCTCGCTGTACAGCGCCGGCACCACCAACGAAGATCTGCGAATCGAGCACGCGGCGCTCGGTCGTCGGGTGGAAGCGCTGACCCCACTCAACCCCAACCGCGTTCCCGATCCGAAGCCCGAAGACGCCGAGCGCCCGCTGCGCGTGGGCTTCCTCTCGCCCGACTTGTACGGCCACTCGGTCAGCCGATTCCTCGAACCGATCATGACGCATTGCGATCGATCGAAGATGCTGATCGCGCTCTATTCGTGCTACCAGATGCGCGACGAGATTTCGGGGCGGCTCGAGAGCATGTGCGGGCTCTGGTGCGACATCTTCAAGATCGGCGACCAGTTGGCCGCCGCCGAGATCCGACGGCATGGTCTGGACATGCTGATCGATCTCGCGGGGCACACGCCCCTGAATCGCTCGATGCTGCTTTGCCATCGGCCCGCCCCGATCACGATGACCTATCTCGGCTACCCGTTCTCGACCGGGTACACACGCACCGACTACCGCATCGTCGATTCGATCACCGACCCGCCCGGCGAAAGCGACTCGTATTCGACCGAGAAACTGCTCCGGCTCGATCCGTGCTTCCTGTGCTTCACGCCCCCTTTCGACCCGCCGGAATTGGGCGAAGCGATGATCGACCCATCGACGCCGATCACTTTCGGCACGTTCAACAACGCCGCCAAATTCTCACCGTTCATTCTTGAAGTCTGGGCGAGGATTCTGGCTGCGGTTCCCGATTCGAAACTGGTCCTCAAGAGCTACCAATTCGGTGATGCCGCGGCACGCCAGTACGTGCTGGGCACTCTCGAGAAACACGGCGTTGATCCGGCACGGGTTGAGCTGCTCGAAAAGATCGCGCTCACCAACGAGCACCTCAAGGCCTATCACAAAATGCACATCGCCCTCGACGCGTTCCCCTATCACGGAACGACGACCACCTGCGAAGCCATGCTCATGGGAACGCCGGTCATCACGCTCCAGGGTGATGGTCACCGCTCGCGCGTCGGCTCTTCGCTGCTCCATGCCGTGGGTGTTCCAGAATTGATCGCGCACTCGGCGGACGAGTACGTCGAAAAGGCGGTGTCCCTCGCCCGCGATCGCGATCGCCTCGCCGAATACCGCCGCACGCTTCGCGGCCGAATGGAGAAGAGCGTGTTGATGGACGGTCCCGCATTCTTCGAGCGCTTTGAAAAACTGCTTCGAACCGTGTGGCGAGAGAAATGCCAGCAGGGAGCTGGCGGCACCGCGGCCCGGGCCTAGATCACAATCTCTTTCTACACCAAGACTTAATGCCGATTGTGGGTTCGCCAAATCCGCATTGAATCGCGATCCGCCCTATCATTCTCCGAATGTCCCCTCCCAGCGTGACCGTCCCCGGCCAACCGCCGCCATCCGGTGAGCGGGCGGATGAAACCGCGAAGGCCGACGGCCCCGAGGTCCCCGTACGCCCCGGTCTATCGATCTCCGATTTTCTTTCTGACGGCTCGCTCGTAAGGCTTTGCGACGAGCTGACCAGGCTCGCGGGCGTTCGAGTCGAACTCCTCGATGCGAAAGGCCGCGCCATCCGCATGAGCGAGCGGGGCTGGTTCATCGAGCAGGGCGAACCGGCCCCCCTTCCCGACGGGGCGGCGAGTGTCCCGCTCCTTGTCGAAGGGCGCCGAATCGGTGCGCTCGCGGTCTCGAGCTTTGCGTCCGATCAGTCGGACGAAGAATCGAAGCAATCGCTCCGGCGCGTCGTGACGCTGCTGGGCGCAACGACCTCGGAACTCTGCGAGCGCGAGCTCGATCTGCGTCACCGCGTGCGCGAAGCGAGCGCCTTGTACAAACTGAGCACGATGCTGCCTCGCGCCACGAGTGTTGATCGCGTGCTGCAGGTCGCGCTCGAACTCGCGCTCGACGTCCTCGACCTTGACTGCGGCGGCGTGGTGCTCGTGCCCGAAGAGACCGAGGAGATCGCCGAGATCAAGGGCTCGGACGAAACCGATCTCGTCCGCATCGCGAGCAAGGGGCTCAGCCAGAAATGGCTGGACGATCCGCGCCCGCTCAGCAAAGACCGGCTCTTCGATCGGCTCGCGATCGGCGGCGAACTGGTCATCAGCGAGAACCTCGCCGAGGATCCGCGCGTGCTCGAGCCCGAGCGGCTCGCCGCGGAGAAGCTCGGCGCCGCGATCCACGCCGGCCTTGCTTTCCAGGGACGCCCGATCGGTGTGATGCGCCTCTACTCCCGCACGCCCCGCGTTTTCGAAGAGCCGGACCAGCGGGTGCTTCGCTCGATTGCCGCGCAGGCCGCGGTCGCCGTGCAGCAGGCACGTCTGCTGAAAATGCAGGAGGACGACCTGCGCATCCAGAGGCAGTTGATGCTTGCCAGCGACGTGCAGCGCCGCATGCTGCCGCGTTTTGTCCCGGCGTCGACAGTTGATTTCAGGAACCTGGATGTTGCGGCGAAGTACATCCCGAGCTTCGAGCTCGGCGGCGATTTCTATGACTTCATCGGCCTGAACGGCCACCTCGGCATCGTCGTGGGCGACGTGGTCGGAAAGGGAATCGCCGCGGCACTTCTAATGTCGGCCGTGCGCGCGAGCCTGAGGGCGCACACGCAGGGCGTCTATGACCTCGACGAAGTCATCAGCCGGGTGAACATCGCGCTCTGCCGCGACACGCTCGACAACGAGTTCGCGACCCTGTGGTACGGCGTGCTCGATCCTGTCCGCCTTCGGCTCACCTACTGCAGCGCGGGACACGAGCCGCCCATGATTTTCCGAGTCCCCGAACACCGACCCCCGGGACCTGCGGATGTGGACGAACTCGCGGTCGGGGGCATGGTCGTGGGTATCGATCGGAGCCAGCGCTACCAGCGCGCGGTCTACGACATGCACCCGGGCGATGTGCTCGTCGCGTACACCGACGGCGTGACCGATGCCGTGAACTTCGATCACCAGAAGTTCGGAAAAAAGCGGCTGCGGACGTGCATCCTCGAATTCCTCGCGTCCAAGCCGAGCGCGACCGCTTCGGACATCACCGAACACATCCATTGGAGCCTGCGCCAATTCGCGGGACTCGCCCCGAAACCCGATGACGAAACCATCGTCGTCGTGCGCCCGTGGGCAAAGACCTGAACGCGCTGATCGCCCGTTCTCAATCCAGCATCGCCGCCGCCTCGAACTTGGGCGACGGATTCGTGAGCGAGAGCATCCGCTCGAGCGCTTTGAGCGCGTCGCGCCGGGCTTCGGGGTGCACCCGAATCTCGTTCATGATTCTCGGCTCGCCGTGTTTGCTGTACTCGCCCGCGAGATGATCGAGCACCCAGAGCAGGTGCGGCTGATCGATGCGGAACATCGTCGTGCACAGGCATTGGCAATCGCTGAGAATCCGGACATGGACGCCGCGGCCGCGTGCTTCACGTGCGAGCCGATTCACCAGGTGCACTTCCGTACCGACCGCCCAATACGAACCGATCGGTGCCTCGCGGATCGTCTTGATGATGAATTCGGTGGAGCCGGCAAGATCGCTCTTATCAACCACTTCCTTGCAGCATTCGGGGTGAACGAGTATGGTCGTTCGCGGGTGTTCAGGGTGCGTGAGATCATCGGCACGAATCTCGTCGCAGTGTTCCGGCCGGAACAGTTTGTGCACCGAGCAGTGACCAGCCCACAGGATCGCCCTCGATCTCAGAACCTGTTCGGCGCTCGCGCCGCCGAGTTCTTCGCCCTTGCTCGCACGCCGCGGGTCGTAGACGCAAGTTTCCGCCTCGACATCGATGCCGAACTTTGCCGCCGTGTTGCGTCCGAGATGCTGATCGGGAAGGAACAGGACCTTGACATCTTCACCCGGCTTTCCCTGTGCCATCGCCCAGGCAAAGACTTTGTCCGCGTTCGAACTCGTGCAGCACGCTCCCCCGTTCGCGCCGACAAACGCCTTGATCGCCGCGGTGCTGTTGACATATGTAATCGGAACGATCCTGCCCCGCCAGCCCTGCTCGCGAAGCGATTCGTGCAGCGCCTTCCACGCCTCCACCGTGTCGTCGTACTGCGCCATGTCCGCCATCGAGCAACCCGCGGAAAGATCGGGCAGAATCACGCTGACCGAATCCGGCGTCAGCATGTCCGCGGTCTCGGCCATGAAGTGCACGCCGCAGAAAACGACCCACTTCACCGGCCGGTCTTTCGGTGCGCTCCCCGCGAGCTTCGCGGCAATCTGACTCAGTTTCAGCGAATCTCCGATGTGATCGGCGTGCGCGATCACCTCGTCCACCTGATAGTGATGACCGAGAATGACGAGCGATGGGCCCAGTTCACGTTTGCGCTCCGCGATCGCCGCGGCGAGTTCTTCGCCGCTCATCTTGGTGTACTTTTCGGGTAGCGATGGTTGCCAGAGCACGAATTGGTCCCGTTCGTTGGACGCCGAGCGAATCTCGCTTGATACGAGCAAAGTCTAGGTTTTCCGAAGAAACCGGCGTTGCCGATTCCCACCAGAGGACCGGTCGCCGTTATTCACTCAAGTGCAAACGCGCGGTCAGTGCTTCCAGCATTCGGTCGGTGTTCTCATCCGATGGCTTTGACCAACTGCCGACCGGGCCAGACTCATTCCAGATATCCACGACAACTCGCCATGGCTTGAAGTTCAGCTTGAAACCCGTACCACGTACGGTCGTTCCCGGTGCGTAGTTCACAATATCCACCTTCGCTCCGGCCAATGCCTGTTGCGCCCACAGATTCAATTCCGTGATCAGCGGATCGTCTGATTGCAGGCGGATGAACCCATTTTCGCGCCCTTTCTGATGCTCTGCAATCTCGATTGGGCCACGAAACGAAATCTGCTCCGCGCGAAGCGACGGACCGAACGCCGCGTGCGAAGCAAGATGCGAAGTTTCGCAACCAGCGATCGCGATCAACGCCGAGCAAAGCATTGCAGGGAATAGACGGAAATTCGCCGCGATGCCATGCACATCGGCAGTCTATCCGCGACGAGAAATGGCACGAGCAGCCTTTGCTACGCCGCGAGGCGCGCCTGCTGGATCGCTTTGAACTGCACCGCGACGGCTTGGCGCCCGCCGTCCATGTTGATCACACGCAGCACACGACCGGGCACCGACGCATCCTGCCGCACCACGGCACCCGAGTTCCAGCCGACGATGATGTCGATGTCGTCGCCGATCTGAAGATGGCGGCCCGGCTCGAGCCACACCATCGCCCCGCCGACCGAAAAATCATGCGTGCTCGCCGGCAGATACTGGCGGCTTTCGGCATGAAATACCTTGCACGATTTCCGCACATACATCCGCGTGTGCCGCCGCCGGTCGGCGCCCTGCGGCGCGTCGAATGGCTTGGATTCGATCTGGCCGATTGAATCGGGACTTGCGGACTTCGAGGGACGGTCGGTGGACATGCCGCGGCTCCTCTTGCCGTCCAGCCCGCAGAGGGCCGTCCGTGGCCCCCGGGTTCCGAATGCGTCGGTGGTCGCATCCGGTTCGCGGTCTGGCGGACCTGAGCCCATCGGCCGCATGAATCGACCGCTTTCGCGGACCTTTCAAAAATCGCGCTGTTTTTTCGGACGCTCTCGTGCCAATGCCAACACGGGTCTTCAACCGATATGGAGGGCGTGAAAATCAGCGTCCTCATTCCTTCAAGCGGCTCCCCTGAAAAACTGGCCCGATGCCTCGAAGCCCTGGCTTCGCAATCGCTCGCGCGCGACCGGTTCGAAATCCTCATCACGGGCCAGCATGAGGGCGCCTCTTCCGCCACGTATCGCCTCATCCCGTCGGCGGGCACGAGCCTTGCCGCCGATCGCAACGCCCTGCTCGGCGCCGCCCGAAACGACGTGCTCGTTTTCCTCGCGAGCGACGTCGTTCCAAGTGCCGATTGCCTTGAGCGGCATGCGCGCTGCCACGAGTCACTCGCGGGAAAGCCCGCACTGGTCGTCGGCGCTTCCCCCCCGGTCATCCGACTTCCCGATCGTCTGCTCGACCGCGTCGCGCGGGAGACTTCTCTGGTCTCAATATGCTCCCAGATGGAGCGGCACGGCTCAAGCCTCGAGCGTGACTGGACATTCCGACACGCGAGCCTTCGAAACTTTTCAATCCGCACACAGGATGCCGCGGGAATGCTTTTCGATGAATCGCCGAAATGCGCCGAGTACGCCGATCTCGAGTGGGCGTGGCGAGTCACTTCGGTGCGCTCGCTTCCGGTTGTCTATCGCACCGCGATCCGAGCGAAACACGATCACCGGATCGAGCCCGATGTCTTTCTCGCCCGCGAGTTTTCACGCGGCACGCACGCGTATCGCATCGCTCGCCGGCACCCTCGCTTCGCCAAAGCGCTTTTCGGGCGCGACATCTGCCAGGCGGATGAACTGCGGTACAGCCGCGCGTTCGTTACCGCCGAGCGCGGGCTCGCGGAGCAACTCCGCCAGGAGTTCTTCGCGCTCGCCGATGTGAGCGCCGAGTCCGCGACCGCGCCCGCAGTGGAATCAATCTTCAGCGAACAGCTCCTGCTGAAGCGCTGGACCTGGCGCCTCGGCCTGGTCGCCGCGGCCGCCGAAGCCGCTTCTGAAACCGCCCCTCGCACGAACCTGCCACTCGCGGCGTAATCTCGCGATCGTGGACTATCTCCTCGTTTGCTCGGTCGCCCTCTTCGCGTCGGCACTGACGCTCGTCACCGGATTCGGGCTCGGAACGCTGCTCATGCCGGCGTTCGCAGCCTTCTTCCCGCTTCCCGAAGCGATCGCCGCGACCGCCATCGTCCACCTCGCGAACAACGTTTTTGCTCTGGGTCTTGTCGCGCGTCACGCGGACAAGCGCGTCGTGCTGAGCTTCGGCATCCCCGCCGTGGTGGCGGCGTTCGCCGGCGCCGCGACACTGCGCGCCCTTTCGGATGTCCGGCCGCTCGCGACGTGGTTCATCGGCTCCCACCTTTGCGAGGTCACGGCGGTGAAACTCGTGATCGCGGCATTGATTGTCGGCTTCGCGCTCCTCGATCTGATGCCGATCGGCCCGCGTCTTCGAGTCGGTCCTCGCTTGCTCCCACTCGGGGGAATTCTGTCCGGCTACTTCGGTGGACTCTCGGGCCACCAGGGGACGCTGCGCGCCGCGTTCCTCATGAGGACCGGACTTTCGAAAGAGGCGTATATCGGCGTCAACAACGTGTGCAGCGTGATGGTCGATGTCGCCCGACTCCTGGTCTACGGGCTCGCGTTCTTCGACGCGCGGAGCATGCCGGAAGGCGGCATCCGAGGCTCGTTCATTGGTGCGGCGTGCGTCGCGGCATTCCTCGGCGCGTTCCTCGGGTCGCGGCTGATGACAAAGATCACGCTGGAAGTTCTTCGGTTCGGAGTCGCCGCTCTTCTGATCATCACTGGAATCGCCTTGGGTGCAGGCCTGCTTTGATCTTCGGAATAGGCTTGGCAATGCTCCTCACACTCCGGGCTACTCGACTCATTGCCTTCCCGACGATTCTGGTTGCGCTCGGCACGATTGCCGGCTGCGCCGGGCTTGAGAGCGGTTCACTCGCGGACGAAGACAGAGTCAAAGCGGTCGCCGAGTCGTTTGGGGTTCAATGGACCGGCCTCGCTGTATCGAAGGCCGGCCGGCGATTCGTGAGCAGCCCCAACTGGCACGACGGACACTACTGGTCGGTTGCCGAACTGAAACCCGACGGGTCTCCGGCTCCGTACCCGGATCAATTCTGGAATCGATTCGACGAACGCCTGGGAATTCCGCCCGGGGATCAATTCGTCTGCGTCCAATCCGTTCATATCGATTCTTCCGATCGGCTCTGGGTACTGGATCCTGCTTCTCCAAAGTTCGCAGGGGTCATACCCGGGGGCGCCAAGCTCGTCCAATTCGATCTCGCCACCGATCGTGCCGCACGGATCATTCATTTCGATGATGCGATCGCGCCAAAGAACAGTTACCTGAACGATGTTCGCATCGATGTCGCACGCGACACGGCGTATATCACGGATTCCGGCCTCGGCGCGATTGTTGTCGTCGATCTTCAAACTGGAAAAGCGCGCCGATTGCTTGCCGACGACCCGCGCACCAAGGCAGAGGACATCGTTCCGGTGATCGAAGGGCGCGAACTCCGCTATTCCACCGGGCCAGAAACAGGACAGGTCCCCAAAATAAACGCCGACGGCATCGCGATCTCGAGCGATGGCCAGTGGCTCTACTGGCAGGCACTCACCGCACGCACACTCTACAGAATCCCGACCGACGTGCTGCGCGATCCGACGAGCAGCGATGAACGTATCTCGGCCGCCGTCAAGTCGCTCGGACCCTCGGTGATGACCGATGGCATGGAGATCGATTCGCGTGGCACCCTCTACTTCACGGCGCTCGAGAAAGGATCGATCATGACGCGAACTCCCGACGGATTGATGCAAACGATCGCCCGCGACCCGCGCATCATCTGGCCCGACAGTTTCGCGTTCGGCAGCGACGGCTCCCTCTACTTCACGACTTCGCAAATCAATCGGACCAGTCGGTTCAGCCCCCGGGGCACGATGCCCGCGAGCCCGTACTTTGTGTTCCGGCTCCCGGCCGGCTGGTGACCGCACCGCAGGGCCGACCAGCGTGATAACCTCAGCGACGGGCGTCCTCTCCGCGCGCAGGCGTGCCGCGCCCGGCATTCTGTGGAGTCTTGGCGATGCAACTCATCGGACAGGGTGGAAAAGCGCCGCGGCATCTCTTCGTGATCTTCGGCGCAACCGGCGATCTTTCGTATCGCAAGCTTCTCCCCGCGCTCTACAACATGGATCAGGACCCGGACGCGCACGACGGCCACGCGATTCTCGGTACGGCCCGCGCGAAACTCTCCGATGACGAATTCCGCAAGGCGGCCGCCGACGCACTGGCCGAGCACGGCATCGACAAATCGAAGGCGGCATCCTGGGCCAAGAAAACGCTCTACTTCCAGTCGCTCGGCGAGAGCGGGCAAGCCGAGTACAAAGCCCTCCGCGAGCGCATCGAGGCGCTCGAGCGCCAGCTCGACCTTCCGGGCAATCGCGCGTTCAACCTCGCGCTGCCGCTGCCCGCCTTTGCGCCGACCGTGGAGCGCCTCGCGGAAGCCGGGCTCAACAAATCACCCGGATGGACGCGACTGGTTCTCGAAAAGCCGTTCGGGCAGGATCTCTCGAGCTCGAGGTCTCTCAACGACCTCGTGCACAAGTACTACTCCGAATCCAACATCTACCGGCTTGATCACTACCTCGGCAAAGACACAGTCCAGAACATCCTCGTTTTCAGGTTCGCCAATTCGCTCTTCGAACCGCTCTGGAACCGCGACCGCATCGAGCGGGTGGAGATCACGGTCGCCGAGCAGCTCGGCGTCGAGGGGCGCGGCGCGTTCTATGAAAACGCCGGCGCGCTGCGCGACATCGTGCAGAACCACATGATGCAATTGCTCGCGCTCGTCGCCATGGAGCCCCCCGCGCTTATCGAGGCCGACAGCGTTGCGAACGAGAAAGTCAAAGTGCTCAAGTCGATCCTGCCGGTCGATCGCGACCACGCGGTCTTCGGCCAGTACGGCAAAGGGATGATGGGCAACGAAGTGGTTCCCGGGTACCAATCGGAGCACGGAGTCGCGCCGAACTCGCTCACCGAGACGTTCGTGGCGTGCAAGCTCTCGATCAACAACTGGCGATGGCAGGGCGTGCCGTTCTTCCTTCGCACGGGCAAGCGCCTCGCGAAGAAGATGACACGGATCACGGTCACGTTCAAGCGCCCGCCGGTCGCGATGTTCGATACCTTTGGCGCCTGTCTCTTCACGCAGAACCGGCTCGAACTTCTGCTCCAACCCGATGAGGGCTTCAACCTGACCGTCGAGGTGAAGAAGCCCGGCTCGGGGCTTCAGCTCCAGACGCAGAAGATGCACTTTCGCTATTCCGAGGCCTTCGGAAAACTGCCCGAGGCCTATCAGACTTTGCTGCTCGATGTCGCGCGAGGCGATCGCACGCTCTTCGTGCGCGCCGACGAAATCGAAACCTCGTGGGAGCTTTTCACGCCGCTGCTCGAACACCGCCCGCCGATTCATACGTACGGCTCGGGCTCGTGGGGACCTCAGGCCTCTTCCGAACTCCTCGCCCGTTACGGCCAGGCTTGGACCGATGCCTGAATCGCCTCTCACGCTCCGCGCGTTATGCTCCGCGCATGGCTCACGTTGTTCACTCGTACGCCGATCTGCCCGCCGCGGCACACGCCTGCGCCGATCGTGTCGCCCACCTCCTCCGCGAACTAATCGGCGTGCGCGGCACCGCGCATCTCGGCCTCTCCGGGGGCAATACTCCGAAGACGATGTACGCCGTGCTCGCCGGATTGCCCGGTATCGATTGGTCGCGTGTGCATTTCTGGTGGGGCGATGAGCGATGCGTTCCGCTCACCGACAAGGACAGCAACGAACGAATGGCCCGCGAGTCTCTCTTGTCACGCATCGCGTTCGCGGAATCGAACGTGCAC
This sequence comes from Phycisphaeraceae bacterium, assembly GCA_019636555.1. Taxonomy (NCBI): domain Bacteria; kingdom Pseudomonadati; phylum Planctomycetota; class Phycisphaerae; order Phycisphaerales; family Phycisphaeraceae; species Phycisphaeraceae bacterium. The sequence continues at coordinate 127,401 of JAHBXH010000001.1, forward strand.
GCGTTGCCAACGACCCTCGCGCCCGCCGAGTGTGCCGCGGCATACGAAGCCGAGCTCCGGCGAAGCTGCGAGGCGGATCCGCAGGCTCGTATGCCCGTGATCGACATCCTGCTTCTGGGCATCGGTGACGACGGGCACACTCTCAGCCTCTTCCCCGGCTCTCCCACGCTCGCCGAGTCCTCGAAGGCCGTGGCGTCCACCAAGGCGCCGCCGACTTCGCCCGTCAAAGACCGCGTCACGCTCACGATTCCGGCGGCAAGGGCGGCCAGGTATCGCATCTTTCTGGCTTCCGGTCCCGACAAGAAGCCCGTGGTTTCCGGTTGCCTCGCAACTCCGCCCCGAGATCAGCCCTCCGCCAGAGTCGGGGATGCCGAGTGGTTTCTGGACGCCGCGGCGACTCCGTAACCGGGCTCAAGCCGCGTGCATTCCTAGCATTCTCTCTTCTCCCCGGAGTGTTCTGCATGCGCGTGATCGTCACCGGCCAGGTTGGCATGGAAAAGAAACCCTACCTCGACCAGGTCGCCAAATTCGCCGGGCAGCAGGGAGAAAATCTCCACGTTTATCACGTCGGCGACATGATGTACAAGGAAACGACGGATGTGCGCCCGGGCAAGATTCTGGATCTGCCCCTTTCCCGCCTCAACTCGCTCCGGCGCGCCGCGTTCAAGGACATCATCGCCGACTCGCGCGATCAGAAAAACGTGCTCGTCAATACGCACGCCACGTTCCGCTGGCGCCACGGCCTGTTCAGCGCGTTCGACTTCGATCAGATCGCCAAGTTCCAGCCCGACATGTTCATCTGCCTCGTCGACAACATCGAGGTCGTGCACGATCGACTCCACAAGGAGCACGAGATCGACGCCACGCTGAAAGACTGCATGGTCTGGCGCGAGGAAGAAATCCTCGCCACCGAGCTCATGAGCAAGGCGATCCCCGGCTCGCAGTTCGCGATCATGGCGCGCGGCCGGCACGCGAGCACGACGCGCACGCTCTTTCGACTCTCCTGCCGCCCGCAGATGCGCAAGGTGTACCCCTCGTTCCCGATGAGCCACGTCGTCGACATGCCCGACGTGCTCGCCGAGATCGACGCCTTCCGCGCCGCGCTCGCCGAACACTTCATCACCTTCGATCCCGGCGACGTGGATGAGAAACTGCTGCTCGAGCGCTCCATCGCCGCGGCACGAGAAGGCAAGGAATTCCTCGACGTCACCCCCCACTCGTACGGCGGCAGCAAGAGCGCGGACGGCCCGCCCCTGCGCGTGCGCATCCGCGAAGTGCTCGACATCGCGGGCGACATCGACGGCCAGATCTACATGCGCGATTTCAAGCTCATCGATCAATCCGACATGATCGTGAGCCTGATTCCGGAAATCCCGACCGCGAAGGGGACCGAATTCCCCGGGCTGTCCAGCGGCGTCGAGCGCGAGCTGCACCACGCCTTCGAGCACACCAAAGAAGTGTTCGTGGTCTGGAAGCCCAAGAAAGCACCGAGCCCGTTCATCACCGAAACCGCCACCAAGATCTTCAAGAGCGTGGAAGAGGCGCTGCAGTATTTCGAGCAGAACGGGTACTTCGCTGAGAAAAACCTGTTCGGGCATTAGCGGTGCATCCGCCGGATTTCACTGGTGTTTGCCCTCCCGCCCCGGTAGGCTGGCCTGCGCGTTACCGCGGGTGAACTTATGAATTCCGCTCTTCGCGCCTGCGTCGTGATCGTCGACTCGTGCGACGTTTTCCAATGCACTTGAAAGGAGGTCCCCCGTGAGACCCCACCGCATCGCCGTTTCGGTTGCCGCCTGCCTGTCGACCGCCGCTCTTGCACAAATATTCCTGGGTCCAATGCCCTATCTCTGCTCGAGCGACAGCCCCTGGCCCGTCGGCGCTCCCAACTTCTATCTCGAAGATTTCGAGGACAGCATGCTCAATACGCCGGGCGTCTCGGGAAACGGACAGCCCGTGGGCCCGGGTGGAAACACCGATTCCGTGGATTGTGACGACGGCACGATCGACGGCTCCGGAACCCTGGGTCACTCTTATTTCGGCTTCGGTGATCCCGGACTGACCTTCACTTTCGATGCCGCCGCGTTCGGCGGCAAATACCCACAGCGAGTCGGAATCGTCTGGACCGACGGTGTGCACAACAACACTCCCGATTCCGTTCACTTCGAGGCTTTCGACTCGACCGGCGTCAGAATCGGCGAGATCACCGGCTCTCACCCCGACAATTCGGCCGTAGGCCAGACCGCCGAGGACCGCTTCTACGGAATCGAGCTCGCAACGGGCATTTCCAAGATCCGCATCTACCAGACCGCCGGCTGCTGCGGCATCGAAGTGGATCACCTTCAGTACGGCTTTCTTGATAACGCATGTCCAGGCGACTTGAACGGAGACGGCCTCGTGGAAGACACCGACTTCGTCATCTTCGTCGCCGCGTACAACATCCTGGACTGCGCCGACCCCTCGATGCCCGCCGGCTGCCCGGCGGACCTCAATAGCGACGGCTTCGTCGATGATGCCGATTTTGTGCTCTTTGTCGCGGCGTACAACGACCTGATTTGTCCCTAGAAACAGGCCCAACTCGTTTTTTGTGCTGAAATTAGCAACCCTTTCGGTACACTTCCGACGGAGAAACCGGAGGGATACATGAGAAAGCTCGCCGCGGCCGCGACTGTTCTGTTCGCCCATTTCTGCCAAGGTCAGCAGTTCTTCGACGGAACTTTCCTCGACTCGCAATGGACCGCATCGAAACTCGTGGACACCACGCCGAGCGCCGATGCGCTCGTGAGCGGCCTTCGAGGCTCGGGGGGCATGCCCGGTGATTGCCGCCTTGTCGTGCACAACTGGCAAGTTGTTCCCGCTGGGGTTTCCATCCTGTTCGGACATATCAAGTCCTCTCTCCCGCACAGCGCCGGCGCACTCGGCTCTACAGCTTCGCTCGAGATTTCGTTCGACGCGGCATGCAATTCCGCGCCGCACGTCAACGCCATCGGTTTCGGGCCGGTGCTCTTTCAGGGAAGCAAACGCTTTACTGTTCCGGGAGTAGCGGCACTAGCGGGCGGCCCGTGGGTGCACTACTCGGGAACGATCCGCCGCACCGATTGGGTCCAGATTGGTGGTTCGGACAAACCCGATTTTTCCGCCGGCGCCGACCCCGTGTTTTTGGGCTTTTACTCCGGCAACGGTGGCAGCGGGATCGATGCACGTCTAACCGCGAGCGGTCGCGTGGACAATTTCCTCGTTCGCTACATCCCCGCCTGCCCGGCCGATCTCAACGGCGACGGGCTCGTCGAGGACACCGACTTCACTATTTTCGTCGCGGCGTACAACATCCTCGACTGTGCCGATCCGTCGATGCCCGCGAATTGCCCCGCCGATTTCAATTCCGACGGCTTCGTCGATGACGCCGATTTCCTGGTGTTCGTCCAGGCGTACAACGAACTTCTTTGCCCCTGATCTCGCTGGAATACCCTGAAATTCTCGCCGCGGCACTCCGAACAACCGGTTGGGAGGTCCTTGCACCGTGTCTCAGCATCCCGGCCAGAACCCGTTCGCCGCAACCTCTGATGCGCCCGACGCGGAAGTTCGCAGCTACGCGACATTCACGCACCTCGTGCCGCTGATCGCGCATCTGGGCGGGCCGTTCATCATCCCGTTGGTCGCCGCGATCATCATGTGGCAGATTAAAAAGGACGAGAGCCCGTTCCTCGATGACCACGGACGCGAATCGACCAACTTCCAGCTCTCGATGTTGATCTATGCGATTCTCGTCGTACCCATCGCAGCAATTATCACCTGCGGCCTGGGCGCGATCCTCGCGATCCCGCTGCTCGTCCTCAACATCGTCGGCTGCATCCTCGCCGCCAAAGCGGCACACCGCGGCGAGTACTACCGCTACCCGATGAGCATCCGCATCGTCTGATGCGCCCATTCCATCGCGCATTCTCCTATAATCCGCACTCGTGCCACTCCTCCAGTGCGTCAAGCTGCACAAGACCTACGCCGGCCGCGTCGTTGTGGACGACATGTCCTTCCACATCGAGCGCGGCGAGATCGTCGGCCTGCTCGGACGCAACGGCGCCGGCAAAACGACGAGTTTCCGCATGACGATCGGCATGATCGATGCTGATCCGGCCGTATTGAGTGGGGGTGGCGGCGCTGGCGATGGACGCGTTTATTTCGACGGACGCGATATCACCACCCTCCCGATGTACAAGCGGGCGCGGCTCGGCATGGGCTATCTCAGCCAGGAACCCTCGATCTTCCAGCGACTCACCTGCGAGCAGAATCTGCTTGCAATCCTCGAAACGACCGGCACGCCCCACGGCCTGCGCAAGAAGAAGGCCGCCGAACTCCTCGAGCGCTTCGGGCTCAAGCACAAGGCCAAACAACTCGCCCGCACCTGCTCCGGTGGCGAGCGCCGCAAACTCGAGATCGCACGCGCCCTCGTCACCAACCCCAAACTCATCCTCCTCGATGAACCCTTCAGCGGCGTCGACCCGATCGCTGTCGAAGACCTACAGAACGAGATCCGCCACCTCGCGCACGATCACGGGCCCGGGCGCGAGGGCATCGCCTTCCTCATCACCGATCACAACGTGCAGCAGACTCTGCGTGTTTGCGACCGAGCCTACATCCTCGACAGCGGCAGAGAGCTCGCCGAGGGCACGCCCCGCGAGCTCATCAACGACGAGATGGTCCGGCGCGCCTATCTCGGCTCGCTCTTCCGGGGCGATGAGTTCGATCATCTGCCCGAGCGTCGCCTGCGTCGAGACGACGAAAACAACGATCGCGGAGACGCGGCATGAAGAGCGCACTCCGGCTCACCGGTTCACTCGGTCTACTCATCTCCCTCGCGGGCTGCTCACAAAAGGTGATCGAGATCACGACCGAGCCCGAGGGTGCGCTCGTCACACTCAACGACGTCCCGGTCGGTCGCACGCCTCTCCAGACCGAATTCACGTATTACGGCGACTACGACGTGCAGGTCCGAAAGGACGGGTACGAACCGCTTCGCACCAAGGCGACCGCCTGGACGCCGATCTATGAGCGCGCGCCGCTCGACCTCGTCACGGCGCCGATTCCCTATGAAACCGTGGTGAAATGGCACTTCAAACTCGAGCCCGCGCTCGAAAAGACCGAGCCAAAGCAGCAGTTCGAAGAAGGCCTGATCACGCGGGCCAAGGGATTGCGCGAGCAGGTGGACGAGCCCGCGCCGGCAAAGGCCGAAGCGCCGAAAGAACCAGCACCGCCCGCGACGCTGCCCAGCGACGCCGTAAAGACCGCGCCGCCCCCACCCCCGCCCGCTTAGCGAGCAGACATTTCAAGTTTCTTCTCGAGGCGTTCGAGCCGCTCGCGGAGCGCCGCGTTCTCGGCACGCATGTTCTCGAGTTGTTCCTGCTGTTCCTGCATGCCACGCACCAGCAGCGCCGTCACCCCGCTGTAACGAATGCTGTCGATTTGTCCATCTCGTGAACCAGTGACGCTCGGGAAGATCGCGGCTACTTCTTCGGCGATCAATCCCACGTCGCGCCCGCCGCCGTACTCCTTGCTCCAGGTGAACTCCACCGGGCGAAGCCTGAGCAAGTCGTTCAATGCGCTGCCGACCGGTGTGACATCTTTCTTGGATCGGATCGTCGAAATGTTCTCGAGCACACCACGCAGACTTCCGCCGACGACATCGATTCGCGCCGGATTCCCCGCATCGGTATATCGAAGCCCGACGGCCGGCGTCCCTGAATCCGGATCGGAGAACGTGATCTGGACAAAGTCATTGGCCGTCATCTGGCTGGGCTGCAGCAACAAAGTGTCGAAGTTCTTCCGCCGCAGGATCAACGTCCCTGCTCCAATGCTTCCGGATTCGTTACCCAACTGCACGTCGCCTATTCCAAAGACGGACCGACCGGAGCAAAGAAACGCGACAGCGTTCTTGTCCTGGTGCGAAGCAAGGAGGGCGTACGAGCCCGGATCGGTCGCCTCGGCCCGCACACCGGCGACCCCGCCGCCGACCGCCCTTCCGAACACCCCGACGCCGTTTGTTCCGCTTGCCTCGCCACTCACGCCGACACCGCCCGGGCCGCTCGCAGTCCCCAAAACTCCTGTGCCTCCGATTTCATTGAGTCCGACGACGCCGTACCCGTTTGACGTGGTCGATACGCCCAGCACGCCGGCTTTGAAAGCGCTCTCGCCCCGCACGCCGCACGGCTCGAAAGTCGCGCCGGAATTGCCTGTAAAGCCGCCCGCAGTACCCATGATCGCCGACCGCCCGAACTGGCTGTCGTTGAGAATCTGGAGCATGGCTCCGGAAGCGATCGTCGATTGTGCGGCGAAGGGCAGGCGCAGAGCGTTCGCGATCGTCGCGCGATGGGAGTATGGCGTCCCGAGAACTTTCGTCCGGGGTGCCTGCGTTACACCGTTGACGCTCACTTCCAACCAGCGAGCATCACCGGAAAACGCGCTGGCGGAAAACTGGCCGCTCGCGTTCAACTCGACCGTAAACCGCCCGTTGCTGATCGGGACGCCCGTAATCGTCTGCGCCGTTCCGAGCCGATTGGCGACCGACACCGAAACCGGATCGGACCACAGGGAAAACGTCAGGTTCGCCGTCCCATTCAGTGGGCCCGAGGTGTTGGCCACGAATCCCTGATACGTAAAGGACGTCGGGAGTGCGATCTGCGCCGATGCGGGCACGCTGGTCTCTGCCATACCGAACATCAGCCCGAGAGCGAGCACAAACAAAGCGACGCGATGCATGGGTACTCCTCTTCACACAGCCGTTGGCTGAAGAAACACCGGCTCCTTTTCCTATTGCGCAGGGGCGGCGTCAGCGATTCTTTAATATCTCTTCGACCCGTTGCAGGCGCGCGTTGAGGTCTTCGATCTCGCGGCCCTGCGACTCTATTTTCGTGTCGCGCGCACGGATCTGCTCGTCTTTCTCCGCCCGAAGATCGCGGAGCGCCTCCACCATCAGCGCCGTCGTGCTCCGCTCGGTCACCATGCGCATGCCGTTCTCGTCGCGCGTCACCCAATCCGGAAACACGCGCTCGACCTCGTCTCCCATCAAACCGATCTGAACTCCGGGCATTCCCCGGTTCGATCGAATGACATCGTCGTTATAGAAAAACTGATATCCCCGCAGCGAGAGCAGCCGGTCCAGAGTGCCCGTCAGGGGTGAGATATCGTGCTTGAGACGCGGGTCGCTGGAGATCGCCCAGCTTCCGCCGCCCGGCTTGAACGCGTTGCCGGTGATGGTCAGATTGCCGTTGCCGGCGATCAAGGCCGTCTGCGTGAACGCATCCGCGTAGCCGTAGCCGAAGCTGATGTTCTGCAAATTGACGGCTGTGTGGATCCGAAGTGTGCTTGGCGCGACGCCGATCCCGAAATTCGGTCCTCCCGGCGATCCATTGAGGACGAGCAGGTCGTTCAGATTGTTTCCGAACAAAACCGGTCCGCTCGCGGCGATCGAGCCCTGAACATCGAGCTTTGCCTGAGGTGTGATGGTCCCGATTCCGACGTTTCCGTTCGGCAAAACGGCCATCCGTACCGCGGCCGCCGTGTTGTCCCTGAGAAGCACTGCACCGGCGCCTTCTTCATTGATCGATCCCGTCGAACAGAGAGCCCATGTGCGGCCGCCGGCGCTGCTGTTCGTAAGGTTGAACCACGTCCCTTGTTCAAAGGTGCTGGCCACCTCCATGTGGTTGTAGGAATTCAACCCGGAAACCGTCAGGATCGCCCCCGGTGAGCTGGTTCCAATGCCAACCCTGCCGCCCGTATACGCAATTCCCCCCGCGGACGAGCTCCAGGCCGAAGCTCCTGCCGGCGCACCGGTGATACCGCTCCACGGCACGTTCTGCGCCGTCGTCGCCACCATCGCCGCCGGAACCTGCCCAATTCTCTGCCGCGGCGAGAGCGTCGAGTAGACGCCGCCCGCTTCCGGCGTGCGGACCGCAATTTCGAGATAGCGATCTGGGGCATTCTGGAACCACGATGGATTTGCCAAGATTTCCAGGCCGAACACGCCGCCAACAACTCCGACGCCGGTCTGCGAAACCACCGGAGATACCGGTATCCCGCCCGAAGCGCTGTCATATACGGTGGCCTTGAAATCGGCGGGGCCCGTGTAATTCGCGCCCGACTGCGTCAGCCGTCCTTGGTATGAAAAAACCGATCCGCTTCCCGAAGCCCTTAATTTCCAATGCCCGGGATTTGTCAATGTTATGTCATACAGAAGTGGAATCGCTCCTAGATTCGCGGCGTTGATCGGGGGTGTGGTGGTTCCGCCAAGAAAGCAACGCCCCGCCGGTGCACTGGGGTTGTTCTCGGCGGCAAGTGTGTAGCCTGTTGTCGGAACCGATACTCCCACGTAAAAGCGGCCTTGAACGGGGACGCCCTTCGTTAACGTATAAGTCGTGTACGTTGCCGTCCCGCTGCCCTGTACTTGCACCGCCTGCTCATGAACCAACACCGCCTCACGAGGATTGCCTTGACCATTCGGGTCCTGCCAGACAAAAACGCGGGCCGAAGTGCCGTCAGCCACAACGTACCACATCACCGAGATAGATGTAATTAAGTCCCGTCCGCCCGCCGCATCAAACAAATCCATCGCAAGCGTTTCATCGCCCCACCTCCAGAGAAGTGTCGCCGGAAGCGTGTCGTATTGATAAGCGTTGGGAGCGGAACGATCGTCAAACGGAGATTGCTCGCTGGGTGGTATCTCCACCGCCCCGTTCGGCCCCGCTGCCGCCATGCCGATGATCAGGAACAAGCCAAGGACACTTCCAACAAATCCGCGCATGATGCATCTCCCGCCGACGATCTACGATCGGCTTTCCGTCAGCCTACCCAGCCGGCACGAAAAATACGAGCCGATTTACGACAACCTTTCGACTGCGTTGCGAATTCGCGCCTTCTCTTGGAAGCTCGGTTCCAGCTTCCGCGCCGGGCGTGCACCTTACGATCCTCTTTCATGCCCCTCCGCCTCTACAACACGCTCACCAAGCGCCTCGAAGATTTCGTGCCGCGCGATCCCGCCCGTATCACCTTTTACTCCTGCGGACCCACCGTCTACGACGATGCCCACATCGGCAACTTCCGCTCCTTCCTCGCCGCCGATTTGCTCCGGCGGTGGATCGAATCGCCCCTCTGCGAACTCTTTGACCGCCAAGGCGCCGCGCACAAGGGCCCGCGCACCGTCACGCACGTCATGAACATCACCGACGTCGGCCACATGACCGACGACGACAGCGCCGACGGCGCCGGCGAAGACAAGATGGAGCAGGCCGCCAAGCGCCTCACCGAAGCCAAGAAAGCCGGCAAGATCCCCGCGGGTGTCTCGGTTGATCCGGGCGACCCGTATCAGGTCGCCCGTTTCTATGAATCGCGCTTCCGCGAGGATGCGAAGGCACTCGGTCTCAAACTTGTTCTCGACGCGGAAAAAGACCCGACGCTCATGCCCCGCGCCACCGACAACGTCCGCGGCATGATCACGCTCGTTCAGCGTTTGATCGACAAAGGCAACGCCTACGTCGTCGGCACGCCGGGATCGCGCGTCGTCTATTTCCGTGTCAAGTCCTTCCCCTCCTACGGCAAGCTCAGCGGCAACACGCTCGATAAGCTCAAAGAGGGCGAAGGCGGACGCATCGCCGCGGCAAACCAGTCGCAAAAGGAACACCCCGCCGATTTTCTTCTCTGGAAAGAAGACTCGCGCCACATCATGAAATGGGAAAGCCCGTGGGGCTTTGGCTACCCGGGCTGGCACATCGAGTGCAGCGTCATGTCCGCGGCACGGCTCAGCGCAAAAGGAACCCCACGCGCGAACGTGGGGCCGCTGCTCAATCCCGAGGCTCTTTCCGCGCTCGTCGTCTCTGACGCCGCTCCCATCATCGACCTCCACTCCGGTGGCGAAGACAACATCTTCCCGCACCACGAATGCGAACTCGCACAATCCTGCTGCGCCTTCAACGCCGACCCTTCCGCCGCGCCCTTCGCCTCGATGTGGTTCCACCCGCGATTTCTCATGGTTGAAGGCGCGAAGATGAGCAAGAGCAAGGGCAACTTCTTCACCCCGCGCGATCTCTTCGCCAAAGGCATCGAGCCCGCCGCACTGCGCCTCGAACTCATCAAGACGCACTACCGCTCCAACGCCAATTTCACCATGCAGGGCCTCACCGACAGCCAGCGCATGATCGACCGCTGGCGCCGCATCGGCGACCTCACGATCGCCCACGGCGATCCCACGCCCGTCACGCGCGAAGCGCTCGATGCCTTCGCCGGCGCGATGAACGAAGACCTCAACATTGCCGGCGCGATCGCGGCACTCAATACCTGGTCATCCAAACTCGAACGCCCCTCCAGCGGCGATGTAGCCGCCATGCGAACGTTCGACAACGTGCTCGGCGTTCTTTCGCTCGCGCGCCCCGCGGCAATCACATCCGACATCGGCATCTTCACCGGCGGTCTCGCGCCCGATCCGGCCGTGATCGCGAGGCTCGAAGCCCGCCGCGCCGCACGCGCCGCGAAGGACTTCAAGAAGTCCGACCAGATCCGCGACGAACTGCTCGCGATGGGCTACGCGATCAAGGACGCCCCCGGCGGCAAGGTCGAAGTCAGCCGAAAGTAAGGCAAAGGCATTAGGACCTATAGGCCTCAGACGACCCATAGGTCCTATCCCCGTTTCGCCAACCTACTTCGCCGGCTCGGGAGCGGCAGCGGGTTCCTTTGCAGGCGCCGCCTCCGCCGCCGGACCGAGCCACACGCCCCGCAAAAAGACCGCCAGCGACTGCTCGTTGAGCGTCGGCTCGTCGCGCCCTTCGAAAGACGACAGCATCATGTTGATGCTGCGTTCGATGGCGAGTCGATCACCGAGTTGATACCCCAGATACGCGCGCAGCAGGGCGGCATCACGCACCGTCTTGAGTCCGGTCGAACCGAGCATCCGCGGGTTGGTCAGCATCCGCGACTCCAAATCCTTCGTCAGGATCTGCAGCCGCTCCTCGGCGGGGAGCAGATCGCGTGCGTACCGCACGGAAGCGAGTTCGGGGTGATGGGTGAGCAGATCGCGCAGGTTGGTCGAAGCGGATGCGTACATGCCGCCGCCCAATTGAGCGTGCATGCGTGCGGTGAACGCGCTGGTATCGCTCGGTCGCATCGAGAGCGCCCGGGCAAACTTCTCTTCCGCCTGGAAAAACTGGCTCCGCGCAAACAGCTTCTCGCCCTGCTGCATCTCGGTCACAAACGGGTCGCGATCGTCCTTCATCGGCGTGATGAACCGCGCGCCCGATACGCCCGACTCGCGGATCAGATCCATCGTTCCGCTGTCGAGCAGCGGCACGAGCTTGCCCGAGGAGTTGTAGCCCATTCCCACGGGCGCTTTGGGGAGCCCCGCCGCCGCGGCCTGGTCCGCATCGAGCATCGACGCGGACTTGCCGCTTGCTGCGTCGGTCTTGTTGAGTGTCTTCCGCAGGTTCTCGATGTCCTGCATCCACCGCGGGAGCGCACTGGCTTTTCCGTCCTTGTCTGTCGGAATGTCGCCGGGCGCGGTCGAGCCCGCCGGGTTGCCTCCGTCTGTTCCCTTCTTATCCCCGTTTCTGTCTCCGGCCTTGTCCCCAGTTCGATCCCGATCATTGATGCCGCGCTCGCTTCGGCCCGCCCTTTCGCGTGCATGTTCCGAAAGACTCGAGATCTGATCATCCGTCGAAGTTCTTGATGTCGAGGAATCATCGGGACGCGCGCCGCTCGACCTCGCCTCCGGCCCGCCCGGCGACGCCGATCTCGGATCGGTCGTGTCCGCGTTTCGCGGCGCCGCCGAACGATCGGCCGAGACATTGAGAGGCGAACTGACATTTCGGTCGAGCGTCTGCAATCCGAGCAGGGGCGATGCCGCCACAGAGAGCGCAACGCCCTCCGCGTCAACCCGCTCTCCGACGATCGATGGCTTGAGCATGCTCGACGTCACGAACGACGAAGTCGACCGCAGTGCGCCACCCGTATTCGCATCATCCGCTCGCCAGGCCGAGGCGTAGTCGCGCGCCAACGGCCGTGTCAGGCCCGCGCTCTCCGTGACCGAAGCGCCGCTCGCGCCGCCAAAGCGACCGACCGCCAAGGTGCCGTCGAGCTGGCCGGGCTTGGCCACCGCGCCGCCCGTCGTCATCGCGAACTGGTACTGCAAAGCATCGGTCGATCGGATCCCCTGACCTGCCAGTCCAGAAAAGTATGAATCGCGCCGGAAGTTGTAGAGCGTGTCGGTTCCGAGCCGCCCCATGAACTGGCTCGAGTCGGGAAGGGAGCTCGTGCGCGTCGTCAATCCGCCCGGCGCGCGACCGAAAACGATCGCGTCGCGCATCCGTGCCGCCTGCACATCAAACCCCCGGTTCACCGGCCCGAGGCTCGAGTCGTATTTGTTGGTGTTCTTCTGCATGCCGCGGCCGTCGCCCAGCGCATTCTGCGCGTGAGCGGAAACAGCCATGCCGGCGAGCGCGACGAACGCGACGAGAATGGGCTTGTTCATGCGTTTCTCCTGCCCCCTGAGAATACCCCTCCGAGCAACCCCCGGTTCTTTCATGTTCGGTATCTCTTCGCCTTCTCTCATATTTCCCTATCCTCGGGTCTCATGCCCAGCGATTCGCCAACCACGTACATCACCACCCCGATCTACTACGTCAACGACCGGCCCCACATCGGTCACTGTTACACGACCCTGCTCGCGGATGTGACGGCACGCTTTTATCGGCTGCACAAAGGAGAGGACGCGATCGGATCAGTGAATCCGCGAGATGTGTTCTTTCTCACCGGCACCGACGAGCACGCGGACAAGGTCGTCACGTCCGCGGCATCACACAACGTTTCGCCGATCCAGTGGGCCGACCAGAACGCCGCCGAATTCAAGAAGGCTTTCGCCTTCATGAACTGCTCGAACGACGATTTCATCCGCACCACGGAGGATCGTCACAAGTCAAAGGTCCTGGAGTACATCCGCGAGCTCCAGAAAAAGGGAGACATCTACCTCGGCGATTACGTCGGCTGGTTCGACGAATCGCAGGAGGAGTACCTCACCGAGACCGCGGCAAAGGAGGCGAACTACGTCAGCCCCGTCACGGGGAAGGCGCTCATCAAGAAGATCGAGAAGAACTACTTCTTCAAACTCTCCGCCTATCAGGACAAGCTCAGGGCGCATTTCGACGCCAATCCCGCGTTCGTGCTCCCCGAAGCCCGCCGCAACGAAGTGCTCGGCCGACTGCGCGACGGACTTCAGGACATCCCGATCAGCCGCGCCGTCACCGCCGACCCCACAAGCCAGTGGGGCATCAAGATGCCAGACGACCCGTCGCACCGCATCTACGTCTGGATCGATGCGCTCTTCAACTACCTCAGCGTTGTCGATACGCCCGAGCGCGTCCGCTTCTGGCCCGCCACGGTCCACTACATCGCAAAGGACATTCTCTGGTTCCATGCCGTCATCTGGCCCGCGCTGCTCATGGCGCTCGGCCGCGATCTCCCGCGCGCCGTCTACAGCCACGCCTACTGGGTGCGCGACGGGCGAAAGATGAGCAAGAGTCTCGGTAATTTCGTCACCATCGAAGTGCTCCACGCCTACGCGCAGAAGTACAGCCTCGATGCGCTCCGCTGGTATCTCGTCACGCAAGGGCCTCAGGGCGCGACCGACGCCGATTTCTCGCACGCCAAATTCGTCGAGGTCTACAACGCCGATCTCGCCAACGGCATCGGCAACTGCGCCAGCCGAGTCGGCAACATGATCGAAAAATACTTCGGAGGCACGCTCCCCGAATTCCAATCGACCTGGATCGACCGGCGCTGGGAAACCACCTCCGCCGACGCCGTGCCGCGCTACCTCGAGGCCGCAAAGTCCCTCGATCTTGCCGCGGCATTCGAAGCCGCCTCTTCGCTCATCAAAGACGTCGACGACCTCATCAGCGAAACCAAACCGTTCACGCTCGCAAAGGACATGTCCGCCAACGGACAGGAAGTCGCCAACATCCTCGCCTGCTGCGCTGAATCGATCCGCATCGCGTCCGTGCTGCTGTCTCCGGCGATGCCTCAGAAAATGTCGCAACTCTGGCAAGCATGGAACTGCGCCCCGCCGCAAAGTACTCCCCTCCCGGAAATATGCGGCTTTAACGGACCCTGCGGGCTGAAAGCCGGCCACCGAATCGCGAAGGGCGATGCCCTGTTTATGCGTGCCGACCCCGCCGAAGCTCCCCCAGCCTGATTCGCCCGGTTATCCGGGCGTGTCGCACGCGATCTCACGGCCATTTTTTGTCCGCTGATCGTGGAGTACGCGGTAAACTGGGAGAGTTCGGACGCACAAGGGGTTGGACCATGATTCGCCCGGTCGCCGCTGTTTCAGTTTTCTCGCTGTCGACGCTGGCCGCGGCCGGTTTGACTTTCGTCACCGACAACCGCTTCGTGCAATCGGTGAATTCCTTCGGTCAGAACTCCGCGCAAACGCCGGCTGTTGCTTTCGCGCCGTTCAACAAGACGACGATGGTGAACACCGACATGGAATCGGGGAGCTGCGGCGCAACCTCGATGCACAACTCCCAAATGGATTCCGCGCAAATGTCGGGCGCGGGCACGGTCGATGCAAACGCCGCGACCAAGGCTTCCTCACCGCTCATCTTCGCCGGTTCCGGCACCTCGCGCTTCCAAGTCATTTTCCAGCCCGACGCCGGGGGCAATCTCCATCTCTCGGGCCAGCTCGCCGGCACGAGCGGCAAGTCCACTTTGCTCGCCGAGCTGAAACAGGGCGCCAATCTGATCTACGCCAAGAGCACAGCGGGCATCATCGAGTTCGAAGGGCCCGTCGGAATGGGTGTTCAATACACGCTGACCGTGTCGTGCGCCGCAAACACGCTTCTGATGTGGACCGGGTCACCCGCAGGCTCCGCGGCGAGCGCGAGCTTCTCGTTCACCGCCGACTTTTCCGAACACACGTGCGTCGGTGATCTCAACAACGACGGCTTCGTCGACGATCTCGATTTCATCATCTTTGTTCCCGCGTACAACATCCTCGACTGCGCCGATCCGAACATGCCCGCCGGCTGCCCCGCCGACCTGAATCGCGACGGCGTGGTGGACGACGCCGATTTCACGATTTTCGTTCCGGCGTACAACGACCTGATCTGTCCCTGAGCCGAACTCTCGCGCCAAAACAAAAAGCCCGCGCATCGACGCGCGGGCTTTTTCTTCTGCTTTCTGCCTTAGCTCCGCTTACCGATGACCATTCCGATCACACCGGCAACAACCGTGAGCACCGCGAGACCTCCGATGACGGCCCAGATATTCTGACCCAGCATCTGCAGGAAATCAGCGCCGGATCCGCTCAGGACCAGCACCACCGCGAACACGCTCAGAAGCAGCGTCACGATCGCGCCGAACGCCACGCCTCCGAGCACGCCCGACCAGACGCCGTCGTATGGCTCCGCCGCGACCATCGCCGCCATCGGGACCATCCCGGCGCTCGCAGGCGCCGCGTCCGCTCCGCCGCCTCCTTCAAAAAGCGCTCCGCCTTCCGGAGCACCGGCGCTGCTGCCCTCCGCGTCGACCGACCCCGAGCCGGCGTTCGCAGTGACTCCGAACGCATCCTCGGCCAGCCCCTGTCCGAATCCCGTCCCGGCGCCGAGATCCATGATGCCGGAACCCGCCGACGAATCACCCGCCGATGTCGCGGCGAGTCCCTGCAGCGGCGCGCTCGTCACGCGCGTGACCGCGGATGGATCAGACTCATCCGTCGCGTCCGCATCGAAAATGCTGATGCCCGTCTGTTCCTTGGGGCTGTCGCCGGCCGGCGCGCCCGAACCGCTCATGCCAAGCCCGCTTCCCATCGAAGCGCCCGAGCCGCTGCTCGCAAGCCCGATCGGCTCGAGTTCCATGCCGCTGTCCGCCAGCGGAATGATCTCTTCCCTGCCGTCCGACTTGCCGCCCGCGAGCAAGTCCACCTGCTCGACTTTGAACATGAGTCGGTCGCGATCGCGGAACACCTCGAGCTGCCGCTTGTCCGCCATCGCCTTCACATCGTCGGGAGAGACTTTGAGTTTCTGCGCGGCTTCGTCGAGCGAGTAGAACATTTTGGCCATGTGCGGACTCCTGAATCCCGACCAGAATGCCGGTGGCGGCCCGGCCGGGCCTAGATGATACTTCCCCTATGGCACGCGAGTCGGATGAACCCGGTTCCTCCCCGCACGTCGGTCTCTCCACCCGCCCGGAGTGGGGTTTTCGCGCGCCGCGCCCGCCCGCCCCTATCGAGCCCTTCGAACTGCACCATCCCGGGGTTCCACCGGGTCTCGAAGGCCTTCGGATTCTCCATCTTTCCGACGCGCACATCGAGCGCATCTACCCGAATCCGCCCCACCACACCCGGCTCCTCGATGCGCTCGCCCGGGTCGAAGCCGACCTCGTCGTCCTGACCGGCGATTTCATGACCTCGCCCTGCGATGATTCCGCCGCTCTGCGCGCGCTCACCGAATTGTCCCGCTCCTGGCGCACGCGCTTCGGCGCCTTCGCGATCTCGGGCAATCACGACACCGCCCGCTTCATCGCCGGGGCGCGCCGGATCCCCGGTCTCACCTGGCTCCACCACGAATCGGTCAAAATACCGATCGATCTCGGCTGCGGCATTTCGGAACTTCGGCTTATCGGCTCGGGGTTTCCCGAGAGCCTTCTTGAGAGTGTCGGGACGCGCGACGACTCGTTCTCGATCGCGCTCGTTCACTATCCATCCGAAATCTTCGCAGCGTCGGAGCTGCGCATCCCGATCGTGCTCAGCGGCCACACGCACGGCGGACAGGTTCGATCTCACGCATCATGGCTCCCGCACACAAGCTGCGATTTGCCGGGAAATCTGGCCTCGGGCGTGTTCCGTTTGCGCGACACTGTTCTGTGCATCTCGCGCGGGCTCGGCGCCGCGATCCTTCCGTTCCGCGTGAATTGTCCGCCGCAAGCCCCGCTCTACTCGCTGCGCAGACGCGACTTCCGATCACGAGAATGCGGTTTTCTTGCACCGATTCACCGCTGGTAAGAAGAAATTCTTCTTGTATTTGAAAGCGTGAAAACGACCCGCAACGGCGCGGTGCACGTGATTTTTCGGAACCGACCCGCTTCGCTTCCGAAACGAATTAGGTCTGGAGCGTCCTCCCCAACGCTCCCCAGCCAGTTCCGGATTCTTCGAAACTACCAAGCCCTACGCCGTAGCAACTTCTCTCTTTTCAATCCTTGCGGGCGCTCGTGGGAACAAACAACGCCACCCGCCCCGTCAAGCACAAGGGAATTCCAAACGACCTGCTCGGTCTGTCTTACTTGGAGGTGCGTGAGAACGCATCCTCCAGGGTTGGTTTGCGCGTTTCGGCTGTTCCAAGTGTCCCGCCGGTGGAGAGAAGAGACAACACCATGGCTCGAAGAACGCAAATCAATGTCGGAGCGAATCGGAGCACATCGCCGGTCTCGCAGGAATCTGGATCGGCCGGAACAGAGGCTCGCGGGAACAACCTCCCCCGCTCGCCGAAGTTCAAGCCTCTCGTGGATGCGTTTCGGGTTCGAGGATGGGGTTGGAGTGGGTGTTTGCCTGTGGGAGTTGGGAGTTCGTTGGTTTCTGGGTCAGAGGCGATGAGTTTGTGTTCTTGAGAGGAGAGAGGGATTGAGGAGGGGTGGCCCGCCGCGTGTGTAACTCCCGGCGGGCCCTTGAAAAATCCGCGGCGTCGCGCGAAAACGCCCGCCGCAGTTTCGATCCGGATTGCTCGGATCGCGCAGAGCCCAAATCTTTGCGTCAAACAACCGCCCGCGCCAGGGCCTGAAGCACGACCCGCACTCACTTCAGGCCCGCAAACCGCCCGCTTGAGCCGAAAGGTTCGCGGGCGGCTTTCTTTCCCGGATCGAAAGGCATTGCGTTCTTGTTGCCGCTCCACTAAGATGAGACCCGGATGCACTTAAGCATCCGGGTCCGTTCGAAGGAGGACAGTCTCGAAAGTACTTACCGATTTTCGGGGCTTTGGTTCCACTCAATCCGGCAGGCTCGTCAATATTTTTGCGTACGAGCCCACTCCAGCCGTACCAAACTCGCTTTCTACCCATTTCTGATGCGCCAAGGGCCACGTCCCGTCATTTCTCGATGGGGACACCGATAACGCTGCCGTATTCGGTCCACGACCCGTCGTAATTGCGCACGTCCTTCAGGCCAAGCAGGTACTTGAGCACGAACCACGTGTGGCTGCTGCGCTCTCCGATGCGGCAGTACGCCACCGTCGGCTTCTCCGGGCTCAATTTCGCCTCTTCCAGATACAGCTTCTTCAGTTCAATCAGCGGCTTAAACGTGCCGTCCTGATTCACCGCCTTCGCCCACGGAACGCTCGCGGCACCCGGCACATGACCCCCGCGCTGCGCGGTTTCCGTCATTCCGGGCGGCGCGATCACCTTGCCCGTGAATTCGTCCGGCGAGCGCACATCCACCAGATTGGACGGCCGCGCCGAGGGCACGCTGCGCGCGATCTCGATCACGTCCATCAACTTGGCTCGCAGCGTTTCATCCGGCGCCGACGCTTTGTACGTCGTCGGCTTCACTTCGATCTTGTCCGCCGTCAGCGGCAGATCCTCACCCGCAAGCCACTTCACTCTTCCGCCGTTGAGCAGCCGCACGTCCTTGTGTCCGTACAGCTTGAAGAGCCAGAACGCGTACGCCGCAAACCAGTTGTTGTTGTCACCGTACAGGATCACCGTGTCGCTGTTCGCAATCCCCGCGCTGCTCGCGAGCTTCTCGAATTCTTCCTTGCTCACGATGTCGCGCCGAACCTGATCCTGCAACTGCGTCTGCCAGTTGAACCCGACCGCGCCGGGAATGTGGCCGACCTCGTATGCCTTGGTGTCCACATCGACCTCGACAAACTTGATCCCGGGCTTGCCGATATTCGCCTTCGCCCAATCTGCCTCCACCAGAACTTCCGGATGCGCGTAATTGCTCATGTGTGATCCTTTCGTTCTTCATTTGAGAGAACGCGGAGAATACCAGAGAGAGTGAAAGCAAAGAGACAGTTCAATCGCAGCGCCGGCTTCCGACAGCCGCCATCCAATATGCTTTCTTCTCCGCGCCACTCCGCCACCTCCGCTCCTCCGCGTTCTCTCGATGTCTTTATTCCTCTCCAAGACCCGGAATGTGTTTCACCATACTCGACACATACTTGAACACGCTGTCACAGAACACCATCACCCCCACCCCTTTCTGCTTCGCGTCGAGCTCCAGGACCCGCCGCGCTCCCTCATAAATCAGCCCGCTGGAAGGACCCGCGAAAAGCCCCTCGGTTCGACACAGTTCGAGCGCCCGCGTGTACGCCAACTCGAACGGAATCTCGAGAATTTCGTCGATTCGTTTCTCATCAAAGAGCTTCGTTACGTGCAGTTCGCTCAGGTTCCGCAGCCCGGGCACATCGTGCCCCTCGCTCGGCTGCACCGCGATCACCTTCACCGCGGGGTTCTTTTCCTTCAGAAACTTCGACAGCCCCATCGCCGTCCCCGCCGTTCCCAGCGATACAAAGACGTGCGTCACTCTGCCGCCGGTCTGCCGCCAGATCTCCGGCCCCGTCGTCCGCACGTGCGCCCGCACGTTCAACTCGTTCTCGTACTGGTTCGGCATCGCATAGCGGTCTTTCTGCGCTTTCGCGTACGACCGCGCGATGCCGATCGAACCCTCGCCCATTCCCGGGCTCGGGCACATCTGGTCGTTGATCACGTCCACGTCCGCGCCGGCGATCCGCAGCAGCACGCGCTTCTCCAGCGGCACTTTCTGCGGCACAACCGCCCGCATCGCGTACCCCTTCACCGACGCCATCGCCGCCAGGCTGATCCCCGTGTTTCCGCTCGTCGGCTCGACAATCCCCCGCCCGCTTTCCCTCGTCTCGCCCCGCTTGAGTTCGCCCCGCGATTCCAAGTCCTCGATCATCGCCGACGCCGCCCGATCCTTCACCGAGCCGAACGGGTTCATCCATTCGAGCTTGGCGTACAGCTCAAAGTTGGGAGCGGGGTTCATCTTCCCGATCCGCACCAGGGGCGACGGATTCTCTACGCTCGGGAGCATCTCGAAGATGTTGTCGTAAACGCGGGTCTGATGGTTCATCGGATCCCTTTGTTGTGGGCCCACCCGGCCACCTCGCGAGCCGATCCTCGCGTTCGGATTGTTCGAACGCGACTTCCGATACGCACCCTTACCGGCGTTGCCAGACCACGATGGAGCGGAGCACCTTCAAAGCCCGTCCACCGGTTGGCACTCGCCCAGCGACCGAACTCGCAAACACTTTTCAAACATGAGGTTACATCACAAATTGGGCTGGTTTGAGAATTTCTGAACGTCTCTGTCGATTCCGCTTCGTCGCGTTCGACGTCCTGTGTCGAACGACCCACTTTGCGGCGGTGTATAACCGCAGAACGGGCGCACTTCCAACGGAGCTTCCAATGCGAGTCATGGTGATCGTCAAGGCGTCGAAGGACAGCGAAGCGGGCAAAATGCCCAATCCGGAACTTCTTCAAGCGATGGGCAAGTTCAACGAGGAGCTGACGAAGGCGGGCATCATGCTCGACGGCGCCGGCCTCAAGGCAAGCTCCCACGGCGCCCGCGTCCGGTTTTCAGGGTCGCAGCGCTCCGTCATCGACGGACCGTTCACCGAATCCAAGGAACTTGTCGCGGGCTACTGGCTCTGGCAGGTAAAGTCTCTGGAGGAGGCGATCCAGTGGCTCAAGCGCTGCCCTCATCCGAACCCGGGCGCCGACACGGAGGTCGAGATCCGGCCTCTCTTCGAAGCCTCCGATTTCGGAGCGTAACGAACGACCGGCACGCGGACGTACGCAAACCAGCAAGGCGGCGGCTCGGGCTAATCTCAACGCATGCCCGAGCCATCGCCTACGCGCCGCGCGATCGAGGCGGTCTGGAAGATCGAGGCCCCCCGGTTGATCGCGGGGCTCGTGCGCCGGGTGCGCGATGTCGGGCTAGCCGAAGAAGCCGCGCAGGACGCGTTCGTCGAAGCGCTCGAGCAGTGGCCCGACGCCGGCGTTCCGGAAAACCCCGGCGCCTGGCTGGCAACAACCGCACGCCGTCGCGCCATCGACCGCATCCGGCGCGAACAAAAACTACGAGAGATCGGCGAAGCACTCTCGCGAGAATCCGGAACTTCAGACCCCATGCCCGCCGCCATCGACAGGCTCGACGACCCGATCGAGGATGATCTACTCCGTCTTGTCTTCATGACGTCCCATCCGCTCCTGCCGGATGACGCACGATCAGCGCTCACCCTCCGACTTCTCTGCGGCCTCTCCACCGGCGAAATCGCCAGAGCGTTCCTCGTCCCGGAACCCACCATCGCCCAGCGGATTGTCCGCGCCAAACGCACCCTCTCGGACAACCGTGTCGCCTTCGAAGTCCCCGTCGGAAAGGATCTGCCCGAGCGCCTGGCCTCCGTGCTCGAAGTCCTCTACCTGCTCTTCAACGAGGGCTATACCGCAACGGCGGGCGACGATTGGATCCGCCCTTCGCTCTGCGAAGAGTCGATGCGTTTGGGAAGGATTCTCGAAGGCCTCATGCCCCTCGAGCCCGAAGTGCACGGGCTCGTTGCGCTCATGGAGTTGCAGGCTTCGCGCCTGAACGCCCGCACCGACCGCGACGGAAACCCGATCCTACTCCCGGATCAGGACCGCTCCCGATGGGATCGCACGCTGATCCGGCATGGGCTCGGTGCGCTCGATGCCGCCCGACGCTCGAAGCACGCCCCCGGCCCCTACACCCTCCAAGCCGAGATCGCGGCTTGTCACGCGCGGGCAAACAGCGCCGCGGGAACCGACTGGCGCCAGATCGCCGATCTGTACGGCCGCCTCGGCCTCGTCGCGCCTTCCCCGATCGTCGAATTGAACCGGGCGGTCGCGGTCGGGATGGCCGAAGGACCACAAGCCGGGCTCCGCATCGTTGACGCGCTGACGACCGAGCCCGCCCTCGCCGCGTACCACCTGCTCCCTGCCGTGCGCGCCGATTTCCTCTTCAAGCTCAGCCGTTTCGCCGAGGCCGCGCCGGAATTCGAGCGCGCCGCCACGATGACCCGGAACACGCGCGAACAATCTCTCCTTCGCGAGAGAGCGGCCGAATGCAAACGGTCCGCAGGACAGGAAAGTTAATCCCGCGCGAGCACCGGAGAGCGATCGGGTTACTTCCCCGAGAAGTGCTTGTTCACATCGCTCATCATCTGCAGCGTCCGCTGGCTCTGCACCGGGTTCGCGTGATTCGCGACGTTGCCGTTCAAGAAGCCGACGATCCCCGCCGCCATCTTCGCCGACCGCTCCGGCCCCATCTTCTTGCGGCGCTCGTCGCGTTCTTCCGTCTGCTTGCGCACATCGGCGAGGATCTCTTCGTCGCTGCGCTCGGGCCGGCCTGAGACCTGATCGCCGATCCGCGTCCACTCGATCACGGACTTCTCGAGGAATGCGCCCCGCTCTTCCGGCGCCACCTTCGCGTAGTCGAGCGCGCTGGCGTCCACCATGTCGAGCATCAAACGCGCGCCGTTTTCCTGGATCTGCTCCCGCGCCTTGCCGCTGATTCCCGCAGCGAAACTCGCGAGGAGCGCCGAATCGCCGCTGCTTGCGTTGCGGATGCGGTCCGCGAAGTCCTTGATCAGTTTTAGTCGCTCCTTGATCGGGAGCGAATTGAAATCGCCGCGCAGGAAGGTGAACTCGGCAAGATCGTCGATCGGATCGAGTGCGTAGTCGGGTCGGTGATGAAGCTGCCAGTAGCGGTATCCGCCGACTCCGGCGCCGGCAACGATCGCAATACCCAATCCGGCCAGCACGCGATTCCGCACCCGGGGCGAATCCCAGACACCCGCAACCGCGGCACGCACGCGTGTCCAAGGCGACACTCGCTTCGCCGAAAGAGTGCCGAAGTTCAAGTCGGCGATCAGCGATCCTTCGTTTTGCTTCTCTTTGTTCACGGTGCGCATCCCGTCTACTTGAACAGACTGTTGGGCTCCCTCGCAAGCTCCAGGATCAGTTCCTTGATCTCTTCGGTGGACGGCTTGGGAATACACCAATCCACCCTCATGCCGTTATCCAGATAGAGCGCATTGCGCCGGTCGAGCGATGCCGCCCGCAGCTTGTGCCACTGATCCGCGCACGCCAGGACCGGCCAGAACTTGCGCTGCCCCGTAACCGGATCGTTTCTGGGCTTCTGATACAGCTTCGTCAGCGACCACTCGGGCCGCGTCAACCCGAGCCGGATGAAATCCGCGAGTAGCATGATCGAGCCGGGCCAGTATTCGTAACTGCTCCCGCCGATGCGGTACGTCGGTTCGAAGTTCGTCGCCGGGTCCGAGCCGATCACATCCGACGGACACTTCCACGGATCGTTTGATCTATAGAACCCGTCCGACTCTTTCACCGGCTTGGGCGTATCGAGATACTCACCCACGACTTCCGGAAAAGTCGGCCGATCGGTCGATTCGATCAGGCCGCTCGCAAAGGGCAGCACACCCTTGGACTTCGTGTCCATGTACATCTGCAAACCCTTGCCGATGCTGGACAAATTCGTCATGCACTTGACGCGACGCGAGCTTTCCCGCGCCCCGCTCAGCGCCGGAATCGTGATCCCAATCAGCAGCGCGATGATCGAGATGACCACCAGAAGCTCGATCAATGTGAACGCAACGCGACGCATGGCGGAAAATCTCCGCATCCGGAGGACCAAATCGTAGTTCGCCGCCGTAGCCCAACTGGTTTCGAAAAGAAGCCACAGGTCGCATGGGACTCATAGGACCTATTTCCGCCTACCGATTCGCCGGCGCTCCGCGTCGAAACCCCCCGCCCCCACCGTGCCCGCCATGCCCCCCGCCCCGGAATCCGGGGCGCTCGATCACGCCGCCGGATTCGATGACCTGCCGCTCGTATCTCGCCTTGCCAACCTTGTAATCCATCAGGAAGAGCGCCTTCTCCGCCTTCTGCCCCGCGACCTCGTAGAGCCGCTTGCGCGCGTACATCAGGTCCGTCCGGCGCGACACATGGCAGAGCACCAGCGCCTGGCACTGCAGAACACCGAGCCATTCCGCGATGTTCTCGACGTGCATGTGCATGCCGACCTTCGCGCGCTCCTTGTGATCGGGCTCAAAGAACGTGCACTCGCAGATCACGATCTGCGCGTTGATCACGTCGGGTCTCAGGAGTGCCGCGCACGGCTGCGTGTCGCCCAGGTACGCGATCAGCGGAATCTCCAGCGTCCGCGTGATCTCGATCCCGCGGTCCTTCAGGTCCTTCAGTTTTTCCTGAGGCAGATCCACATACTCCGGCTTGAGCTTGCTCCGCTTCTCGATGACGCTGTAGCCCATCGAGGGCGCTGTGTGCTCCGTGTGGAATCCGCGCAAGTAGATATTGTTCTTGATCTCGACCTGGCCGTCCGCTTTCAGCGGGATCAGTTCGTACGGCGTCTTCTGCTGCTCGAGATCGATGAACCCTTCCATCATGCGTGTGATCGCCGGCGCGATCCGCTCGTCGCAGATGATCCGCCCGTCGCCCATCCCTTGGAACCGGCGCTGGCTGCAGTAGTACGCCAGCCCGCCGATGTGGTCCATGTGACCGTGGCTCACGGCGCAGTACTTGCTCGCGAGCGCCGCGCGCGGACACTGCCCCATGTCGAAGCACACGTCGAGCTCCGGCACCTGAATTGTCGTGACTTCGCCCGCGACCGAAAAGCCCTGAATCCGGTACGGCGGAACGAAATAGAACCCCAAAGAGCCCTCGCGCGGGGGCGGTTTCGGAATCATCGGTCCAATCTCCGAACGTTCGCGGGCTTTTACCCGGACGGTCAAGCGCGAATCTTCACCCGCGCCGGATGTATGTGGCGGCCACGCGGCCGCGTCTTGCCCATTCTAGCAGAAACCGCTCCCGCCGCGTTGCACTTTCCAGCCAACACCACGAAGTTCGCCGCATCTTTACACGGCCGCGGGCTTGGCTTCTGCCTTCACGGGCGCGCCCGCCGCGTTTCCCGCAGCCCGAGTCACTGCCTGACGAGGCGGGTCGGTCCACAACAATCGCAACGAATTGAGCACAACCAGAAGTGTGCCCCCCTCGTGAGCCACCACACCCAGCCCCAGCGCCACCGGGTGCCGCAAGAGCGAACCAATCAAGGTCGCCACTCCCATGACCGCGATGATTCCGAGCGCAAAAACCAAGTTCGCGCGCACCGTCGCCCGAGCACGCCTCGCCAGTTTCACCGCCCACGGAACGGCCGACAGATCGTCCGACAAGAGCACGATGTCGGCAGATTCCAGCGCTGCGTCGCTGCCGATCGATCCGATCGCCATCGAAACATCCGCCGCGGCAAGCGCGGGCGCATCGTTCACTCCGTCGCCGATCACCGCCACGCCGCGCATCGGTCCGCCCCGCGTCTGGGCCCGGTACTTCAACTCTTCCTTCAACGCCGCGACCGCATCCAGTTTGTCCTGGGGAAGCAGGTCCGCTCCGAACTCGTCGATGCCCAGGCTCTTCGCCACGCGCTCGGCCGTGGTGCGGTTGTCTCCCGTCAGCATCTTTACCGGGCGCACGCCCAGGTTGTGGAGTTCCTTCACCAGTGCCCGCGCTCCGGGCCGCACAGAATCCGACATGATGAGCACCGCCGCCTGTCCGACGCCTTCCGCATTCGGATCGCTCGCGCGAGCCGAACTCAGCGTGCTCTCGTCCACCCCGACCGCGATCACCACGCCCATCTGCCCGCGCTGCTGAATCGTCTTCAGCACATCGTGCACGCGGTTCCGCAGACAAACGGGCGTCACCGCATCCGTGTGCGCCGTGCTCCCGAGCCTCACTTCCGATCCGCGCCATACCGCGCTCATACCCCGCCCCGTTGTGTGCGTGATGGTCGAAAGCTCCGTATCGGGCGCAATCTCGCGGGCCTTCGCCGCGTCGCGCACCGCCGCCGCGATCGGGTGCGTGCTCTCCCCTTCGATCGCGGCCGCAAGGGACAGAAGCTGCTTCCCGTCCGACCACGCCACCGCGTGCACCTGTTCCAATCGCGGGCGCCCCATCGTCAGCGTCCCAGTTTTATCGAAACAGACCGCGCCGATGTTCGCGAGCCGCTCGATCGCCTGCCCGCCCTTGAACAAAACGCCCGCGCGGGCGCCGCGCGCGATCGCGGAGAGTGTTGCCGTCGGCGTCGCGATGATCAGTGCGCACGGCGAGCCCACGATCAAGAGTGTGATCGCCGTGTACAGCGACTCGTCGAACGTGCGCCCGATCAGAATCCACCAGACCACCAGCACGAGCGCGCTCACCACCATCACGCCCACCGAGTACGGCCCGCTGAGTTTGTCGATCGTCCGCTGCACCGGTTCGCGCTGTTCGCGCGCCGTCGTCACAAGATTCAACACCTTCTGCAGGCTGCTCTCGTGCGCCGGCCGGATCACCTCCGCCTCGATCGGATCGTCGAGATTGATCGTCCCGGCGAAGAGCTCATCGCCGGGCTTCACCGCGCGAGGCATGCTCTCGCCGGTGATCGCCGATTGATCCATTTCGGTTGCGCCCTGGAGCAACTTGCAATCGGCGGGCGCGCGCTGGCCGGGCCTGATCTTCACGCGCTCGCCCGCGACCAGGCTCTCCGGCGCGATGTCCACCCACTCGCCGGCGCGCAACACCGTTGCTTCCGTCGGCATCAGCTTGTGCAGCGCCTCGATCTCGCGCTTCGTCCGGGCCATCGCCATGTCTTCGAGAGCGCCGGCCAGCACGAACAAAAACAGCAGCAGCGCGCCCTCTTCCGCGTGCCCGATCGATGCCGCGGCAATCGCGCCAACCACCATCAGCACGTCGATGTCGACGCGCTTTTCCGAAAGGGCTTCCCATGCCGCCCGCGCGCCGTGCACGAGCCCGAGGGCAAGGCTCGCCCAAATCGCAAGCTCGGCCCGGGGCCAATCGAAGATCGCGTGCAAACCCCAGCCAAAGAGCAGCAGCACTCCCGCGAGAATCGCGGCGTACAGCTCGCCCCTGGTCGAAAAGATCGCCCGGAACAGCCCCGGCGCTCCCGAGTTCTCCTGCGTTTTTGCTTCCATGCCGCGTCTAGACGCTAGCACATCAGACTACTCGCGGCTCCCTTGCCCGATTCCGCCCGGCGGCGCGTAGAAAACATCCAGCGACCGTGTCGCCACATCGCCCTCGAGAGGCATCCACCGCTGGAAAACCTTCGGCTGCGGCACGTCATTGGGCATCAGCAGCAAAGAGCCCGTGTAGACCCTGTCGCGCGCCACGCGATTGTCGAGCCGCGCCCGGAAGTAAAAGAGCGATTCGGCGAGTTCGACCGGATAGCGGCTTGCCTCTCCCATCTCGCTATATTCGCCCCGCAGGCTCACATCAGGCCATCGTTCCGCAAGGGCTTGTTGGAATTTCACGCCAGAAAGAGCTTCGCCCCGGACCGACGGAACCACGTTCTCCTGAGCATCGACATAAACCCAGGTCTTCTGGTCCGCCAGCCACGCTTCGGCCGCGAGATGTCCGGCGCCGATCAGGGATGTTTCCACATCCGGCAGCATCAGGCTGAGCTCGCGCGCCGGGATCCCTATCGCGTTCAAGCAGCCGGCAACGACGGTCGCAAACTCGACGCAGCTGAACCGCCTGCCCTTTGCCGCCTCGCGCACGATCGAGATCGGATCGGTGCCCTGCGATCGACCGCCCCCGTCGTGCTTCCACAACCCGTGTACGTACGCGCACACCCGTCTCACTCTTTCCAGATCGCTTGTCGCGCCCTCGCACAACTTGTCGAGCCCGCACACACTCCGCAGCTCCGAAGCGTACTTCTCATCCGCCACGCCGTACCGGAGCGCCGTTTCCGGCGCGCCGCCGCTCTCGAACGCGAGCCTCTTCAGGCCATGATCGATCCGGTGCACATACCCGTCCGGCGTTTCGATCTTGAATACGTCCGCGTGAAGATTCGGCGCCGTGTCCAGCGAGATGATCTCCTGAACGACCGCCGATTCACGCCCGCCCGTGACCGAAATCCGCCGGCGCTTCCTCGGCAGGTGATCCGCGACGCCGATCGACCAGCGCGTCACTTCACCCTCCGGCCCGATCACTTCGAGCACGTCGCACGGAATCCCGGAAACTTCCTCCGTCCCGAGCAACCGCACCGATCCGCCCCCGGGCGATAGCCGCGCCCGTGATTGCTGGGTGAACTCGCGGAACAGCACGACGCTCAGAAACGAGCCCGCGTTCGATGCCGCGTTCTCGTACGTGCCGTGTGTGCACACCTTTCGCGCATGATCGATCACCCCCAACCTCGATCCGTCGAACGAAATCTCCTGGATGAGTTCCCCCACCAGATCCGATCGAGGAACAACCACCCGGGACCAGAACAGAGGCAACGCATCGTCGTCGCTCCGCTGCTGCTTCACCCGCGCGATCGTCTTGCGGCTCGCGTCGCCGAACGGGCCGCTCCCGACCCGATAACACGCGACCACGTACTCGACGCTGTGAAGTTGAGCGAGGGCCTGATCGGACTGAACAAGCACCTCAGACGCGGTCGCACCCATCGCCGCGCGCAGCGACACCGCCACCACCCACACGAAACCGAGTGCTTGCGTTCCCTTGGGCATGACCGACCGTCCGCGGACCCACGTGTCGGCAAAACGGCGAACAACCGTCCATATTGCAACGACGCGAGATTTGCTGGGCGATTCATCGCAAAAGGGCAATCGGTTCCGAACTCATTGTGAAAATGAGAACAGATTCATCTTGCGCCGGCGACCCGCCGCCTCCGCATTCCTATCTCAACACTTCGTTCATCTGCCTGCGCTCAAGCTCCGTGGCCCCGTCCACGGGAATCTCCTTCAGGAGATTGTCGATGATCGCGTCCGTCGTCACCTGATCGGCTTCCGCGTTGAAATTCGTCATTAACCTGTGGCGCAGCACGGGCTTGGCGATCTGACGCACATGCTCCGGCGTCACGTGCGTCGCGCCGGTCAGGATCGCCCGCGCCTTTGCCGCGAGCACCAAAAACTCGCTCGCCCGCGGCCCGGCGCCCCATGCGAGATACGCCTCCACCAATTTCGGCCGCTTGCCTCCGCCATCAAACGGCTCTTTCACGCGCGTCGCGCGCACCAGCCTGAGCGCATATTTAATGACATAGTCCGGCGCCGGCATCGCCCGTACCAGGTCCTGTATCTTCTTTATGTCCGCCGCCGAGAGCACCGCCTGCGTCTGCACGCTTGCCCGCGTCACGCTCCGCTTCACGATCTCCTCTTCCTCGCTCATCGACGGATACGAGATTTGAATCTGGAACATGAACCGGTCGAGCTGCGCCTCGGGCAGCGGATACGTGCCTTCCTGTTCGATTGGATTCTGCGTCGCCAGCACAAAGAACGGGTTCGGCAAGTCGTGCTGAATGCCGCCGACCGTCACGTGCCGCTCCTGCATCGCTTCGAGCAGCGCCGCCTGTGTTTTCGGAGGCGTGCGGTTGATCTCGTCCGCCAGAATCACATTCCCGAAAATCGGCCCGCGCACAAAGCGCAACTGCCGATGCCCGGTCGCTTTATCTTCCTGAATGACTTCCGTGCCGGTGATATCGCTCGGCATCAGGTCCGGCGTGAACTGGATGCGGCTGAACTGCAAACTCAGCGTCTTCGCCAGCGTACTGATCAGCAGCGTTTTCGCCAGCCCCGGCACTCCGACCACCACCGCGTGTCCGCGGCAAAAAATCGCCATCAGCGTCTGATCCACCACCTCGTCCTGCCCCACGATCGTCCGGTGGATCTCTTCCTTCAGCCGGCGCGCCGACTCGCGAACCTGCTCCACATCCTGCATCTGCACTTCCGGCTCGCTCATCGCTTCGACTCCATTCGCCCACCAATCGCTTCCCCATCCTACCGGCCACATGCAGTATCGGTTCGCCGAGCCCCCTCCCGGAGGGAGGGGGTGTGGGGGTGGGCAGAGATCGGCCGATTTCGCAGGCAAAAACCCTCAACCCGCTTCCAACCCGCGTACTTTCAGCATCCCTCGCGAGAACCGCCAATGCTCCACAAGTCGCTTCTTTCTCTCCTCCTCGCCGCGGCACTCCTCGGCCCCGCCTGCCAAACAGAATCGCACGTCGCCGCCCAGCCCGCGCCGGTCTCCCACGCCCCCGCCCCGCCGCCTGCAAAGCCTCAGGCGCCCGCCATCGGCAGGTACATCGCGCCAGGCGCGATCGACCTCCACGCGCTGCTCCCCGATCCTCCCGCGCCGAACTCTCCGATCTCAAACGGCGAGATCGAACTCATCCTCGCGACGCAGGCCGACGCCTTTCCCGCATCTCGCCAGCGCGCTATCGACGAAGACACCATGAAGGTCTGGCTCTTCGCCGATGCGCTCGGCCCATCCTTCAACGAAGCCGACAAACCGAAGACTGCGGCACTCATCAAGCAGATCGAGTGCGACAGCAAAGCCATCAGCGATCGCGCGAAGGCAACGTGGAACCGCCCGCGTCCCTACATCCAGGACCCGCGCATCAAGCTCGTCACCCAAGGCCCGAGCAACAACTCCTATCCCAGCGGCCACGCCACCCGCGCCAGCGCTTGGACCGAAACGCTCTGCCTGCTCGTCCCCGAAAAATCCGACGCGATCCGATCCCGCGGCAGGCTCATCGGCCTCGATCGCATCATCCTCGGCGTCCATTTCCCGAGCGATGTCGCCGCGGGTAACGCACTGGGAAAGGCAATCGTCGAACAGATGAAACAAAGCCCGCTCTTCCTGCACGACCTCGAAGAAGCACGCCAAGAGTGGACCAAGTAACGCGCCTTGGTGCCACCGCTCTTCCGGGCGGTGCGCAAGCTTCTGGTGCCGCACGTCTCGCGCGACCCGCTCGTTTACATCCCGTCTTTCAATTCCGGCTCCACCAGCCGCGCGAGCAGGCTCATCGACTCCTGCCAGCCGACGCAGCAAGTCTCCGGCGGGATGATCTCCGGCAGGCCCTCGTGCACGATCGTCAGCTCCGTGCCGCACGAAACCTTCTTGAACGTCACCGTCACCCGCATCTCGC
This sequence comes from Phycisphaeraceae bacterium, assembly GCA_019636555.1. Lineage (NCBI taxonomy): Bacteria > Pseudomonadati > Planctomycetota > Phycisphaerae > Phycisphaerales > Phycisphaeraceae > Phycisphaeraceae bacterium. The sequence continues at coordinate 158,410 of JAHBXH010000001.1, forward strand.
CCGGCAGATTCGGATCATCGAATTTGTCCGAATACTTCAGGCTCTCGCCCTCTTTCATCTCGATGTACGTGCCGCCGAAGGAGTGCGTATACCCCGTCGTGAAATTCGTGAACGACATGCGGTACCCGCCGCCCACTTTCGCGTCCATCGAATGCACCGTGCCGGTGTACCCATCCGGCGGCATCCACTTGCACATCGCGCCGGGATCGATAAACGCGCGGTAGACGCGATCGGGCGGGGCTTTCAACACGCGGTGAAGGCGGATGGTGTTTGTGGCCATGCGCGATTGTTGCTACCCGGGCGGCGTCACATCCCCTGCCGGAGAAAACAGGAATATCGCGTCCAGCTCCACGGCCTGCCCTCCGCGGCAACCACAAACCCGCCACTTCGCTCTTTCAACTCTTCCTTTCTTCTCCGTGCCCTTTGTGTCCTTCGTGCCTCTGTGGTGAAATCCCCAGCGACCTTGCCACGGCAGAATCCGACCGCCCGCTTCCTTGCAGAAGCGCCGAGCCCCTGATGCCTGTTGCCCGATGCCCAGTGCCTAATGCCTTCCCTTACGAACACACCAGTTCGTTGTACGCCGCCACGAAGATCACAAAGTCCGAATCATCCACAAGCCCGTCGAGATTGAAGTCTGCCGGGCACCCGATCGGCATCGTCGGGTCTTCGCAGTCCAGCAGGTTGTACGCCGTGACGAACACCACAAAGTCCGAGTCATCGACGAAGCCCTCGCCCGTCAGGTCCGCCGGGCACGCGGCAGGCACGTACGCCGCGATGCACCCCATCGAAGGCGTGCTCTCAGTATTGACAAACGTCCATGAATTCGTGCCGCTGCTGTACGTGAACCGGTCGATCCCGCCCGAGTTGTGCCGCGCGACGTACATCTCCTGCCCGTCCGGGCTGAACGCGCAGTCGATCGACTGCGTCGAGTTGATCGACTGCAGCACCGTAAACGATCCATCCGCGTGAGTCTGGAGTCGGTAGACCTTGCTCGAGCCGTAATCGCACACATAGATCTCGCCCTGAACGGGGCCGAGCGCAAAGAAATGCAGCCCGCTCGCGCCCGGGATTCCCACCGCGGAAAGCTCGGTGACCGAGCCGTCGCCGTTGAGCCGGAAGCGGAAGATCGTGCCGTTCGTGCCCGCGCTGGCGTACAGGTAATTACCGCTCGGCTCGACGCACACGCCCCGCCACGCCCGCCCGCGCGCAAACGAACCGTTCGAGGTCACGTTGCCCTGCGTGTCGAACGTCCAGCGCCAGATGCCGTCGTTCACGGCCCCGCAGAAGAGCTCGCGCGTGATCGGGTTGAAGCAGATCTCGTGCGGACCGACCAGCCCGGTCTGGCCGAACTCATCGATCTTCGTCGCCGTCGCACCGCCATCGGTCAGCGTGAAGCGCGAGATCGTGCCCGGTTGGAATCCGTTGCCCGCGCGGTTGGAGATGAACAGGTCGGTCGGCGTGCGGAACGCCACGCCGATCGGATCGTGCACTTGTCCATCGGGGATGCTGGAAAGCGGGGTGAGCGCGCTACCCGCGCCCGTCAGCGACCAGCGCGTCACGCTCTTCCACTGCTCGGGCGGGATGCTGAACGGCGGCGTCTCCGTCGCGACGATCTGAAACGGCTGCGCCAGCGCACACGCCGACACCAGCAAGCCGGAGGCAAAACCCGCCCACAAACCAATGCTCTTCATAACCCTCTCCTGTGCGCGCGGATGCCCGCGCCGCATGAAGAAGCAGTCTACCGCCCCCCGCAACATTTCCATAGAAAGACCGGGCACGCTCCCACGAGAATCGCGCCCGGTCCCATAAAGCACAAGAGGTTTCTCCGCTGCCGGTACTTAAGGACACAGCAGCGCGTCGTAACTCCCGGCGAAGATCACAAAGTCCGAGTCCTCCGTTAATCCGTCGCCGTTCAGGTCGCCGCGCGGATCGATCAAATTGTCGTAGTACCCCGCGAAGAGCACGAAGTCTGCATCGTCCACGAATCCGTCCCCGTTCAGGTCGCCCGGACACGGCGCGTGACGCACGGCGTAGTCGAGCGCGTTCGCCATGATCCATGTCCCGTCGGTCCGCGGATTCCAGTTACCGGCCGCGTCGGACGAAGGCGGATAAAAACCGAGATCCACCCGCTTTCGGAAGTTGTGCATGCTGGTGAGCATCTTGCCGTCCGACCAGTTCATGATCCTCTGGCCCCGCAGGAGTGGGTTGTTCCCCTGCCGGTATGCGAAGGTGCCGCCGTCGAACTTGCGGACGAAAGTCGCGATCGGGTTGTTCGGCAGGACGAACGCCCCGAGGGTCGCCGGCGTCGAAATGCTCGCTCCGGTCGAACCCTCCGGAGTGATGTCGTACCCCTGCGAGATCCACCGGCCGCGCGGGCGCGAGTTCGCGAATGCCGCATTGCCGGTGACGGCGAACACGCCCTCGACAACGCTGCCGCCCGCATCTACATAGTCCGCGAACACATTCCCGACCGCGTCCGCGTTGAGGAAATTAAAATTGCTCCAGCAGAGGAGCGCGTTGAACGGGCTGAGCGCCGAGAGCCCCGGCGTTCCCACCTCCAGGTCCTGCGAGTTGGTGACGCCGCTGAAGCGCCGCGATGCGATCAGCTTCGCAATCGTGTCGGTCGTCGTGTCCGAAGCCGTGACGCCGATGTACGGCTTGCTCACATAAAGCAGCGCGTTCGCCATGAGCTTCGCGCCGTCGCCCGACCAGTACGATGCACCGAGCGTGCTCGACGGCGGATAGAAACCAAGGTCCGCGCGATTGGCGCGCCTCGTCGAAACCGCGACCAGCGTCTTGCCGTCCGACCACTGTGCAACCCTGAGACCGCCCGGTGCGAGCGTCGTCAGGGTCGGCCGATAGCTGCTGTTGCCGCCGTCAAAGCCCCCGACGCCCGCCATGATCGGGTGACTCGCATACGCGACAGCGCCCAACGTCGCGTTGCCGGATGTGGTTGAGCTGAAATTGATGATCCGGTAGTCGCCGGTGAATCGCCCGCCCAGATCGCTATTCGCGATGCCGCTGACGGTGAACATCGACAGCACCACGCCCCCGCCCCAGTCCACGTAATCGGCGACGACGTTGCCCAGCGCGACGCGGTTGGACCAGGCAAAGTTGTTCGCGACCAGGATCGCGTCGTAATTCTGGAGCTGTGCCAGCGTCGGCGTGGAAGCTTCGGCGTCAAACGCATCGACGCCGCCGAGCGTGCCGGTGCCCGCGAGCTTCGCGATCACGTCGTTCGTCTCGGAAGCGCCCCCAAACGAATGAACCACGAGCACCTTCGGACGAATCGTGTAGAGCAGCGCGTTCACCATCAGCTTCACGCCGTCTGTCGACGCATTCCACAAATCGCTCCGCACCGCCGAAGACAAGGGCCAGAAGCCGAGGTCCGCGCGATTGATCTTCGGCCCCACAACCACCAGCGGCTTCCCGTCCGACCACGACGCGATCAGCGTCGCGCCCGCGGTGAGCGCCGTTCCCGATGGACGGTAGCTGCTCGATCCGCCGTCGAAGGTTTGGACGCCGATCATCGTCGCGTGATTGGGAACCGCGATCGTGCCCAGCGTCGCCGCGCCGCTCGTGCTCGACCCGAACGTGATGCAGTTGTACGAGGCCGTCCACGTCCCCCCCAGATTGCTGTTGGCAATTCCACCCGTCGTGAAGATCGCCTGCACGACGCCGTACCCCGCGTCCACGTACTGCGACATCACATTGCCCAGCGCCGTCCGATCCGCCCAGGACCCCTGATTGCTGCAGAGCACCGCGTCGTACGCCTTGAGCTGTGCCAGCGTCGGAGTCCCAAGCCCCGCATCGAACGCATCGACCTGCGCAAAAACCCCCGACCCGGCGAGCTTGCTCACGACGTCCGCCGCGCCGCCGGCCTCGACCGTCGAGTGAACAAAGAGCACCTTCGGCTTGCGCGCCGCGCCCGCCTCCGCAAACGAAACACACAAGAGCACCGCAACCGCCGCCGCGATCAGACGCATCCAGGTCGCCATGATGATGTCCCTCCGCATTTCGAGCCCCCGCCCGCCGACCCGCAGCCGGAGCCCCGCGCGCCGCGCTGCGCCTTCGTTATACCGGACCCAGCAGGAATACCCAAGAAGAATCCGTAATCCGCTGTCGCCGCCGGTTTCGATGTGCCCGCACGGCTCAAAAACGCCGCTCGCGATGAGCGTTTCCTTAAGCAACACCGCCGGATTGGCTTCGTGCCCGCGCCCACAAGCCGGGTCACGGACACACAAGCTGGTCGTACGCGCTCGCAAACAACACGAAATCGGCGTCGTCCACAAAGCGATCCTTATTCATGTCCGCACCGCACCCGGGCGGCATGATCGCGCAGTCGAACAGGTCGTACATCGAAGCAAAAACCGCAAAGTCCGAGTCCTCAACCAGCCCGTCTCCGTTCAGGTCGCCCGCGCACGGCGCTTCAGGCAGCAGAATGAAAACCACTTCGTTGAGGTGGATCGACGAAAACTCGAGCGATGCGCCCGCGCCGTTGAGTGTCGCGGTCGCGCTCAAGTTCGAGAGATCATTGAACGGTCCCGACGTGAGCGTCGCGTACACCGCATCCTTCGGCAGATCAAAGAGCGTGCTCGGCCCGACCCCGCCGAACCGCGCATCCTTCGACCATCCGAACTGCTTGAGCGCCGACGAAAAGTTCGAAGCGCCCGCGCCCATCTTCGGGTTATTCAGCGCCGCGCCCGAAATGTTCAAGTACAAAAGCGCCGTGCTGTTCGACGTGTTGTAGCGCAGCCCCGGAAAATCGATGATCGTGAACACAATCGCGCCCACCGCGCGCTGCGGCACCGGCAACCCGCTCAGCATCGCCCCCGCGTTCAGGTTCGGAACGATCCCCGCGATCGCAGCACCCTCCTTCAGGTTCGCGATGTACGGAGTCTGAGGCGCGCCCGCGAAAAACGGGTTCGCGTCCTTCGGCGCATCCACGATCGCGACCGTTCCGTTCACCGCGCCCGCGCTGTACGCATCCGCCGTGTGCGCCCCGACCTGCAGCCTCCCATTCGGCGCACTCGCGCTCGCATTCGAGTTCGCGCCGCCCTTCACATCGATCGAAGCCTGCAGATCAAATTCCGTTCCGACAATTCTCAGCGTGCCGCCCGCGCCCCCGCCCGCAAATCCGCCCTGCGCACCCGCGCCCCCTGCACCCCCCGAACCTCCCGCACCCGAATTGCCTCCTGATCCTCCATTTCCTGAACCCGAAACTCCAAACGATCCTGAAAATCCGAACGAAGAACTTCCGCCTTCAAAGCGCGTTCCGCCCCCGTTCGATCCCGCGCCCGGCGCGCCCGCATCCGCCCCGCGCGCACTCAAAGTGCCGCGCACGGTCAATCTTCCAAGCACCGTGATTTCCAATGCTCCACCCCCGCCCCCTCCGCGCGCGCCGTTTCCACCTTGACCCCCGTTCGAAGCAAGCGAACCGTTTCCACCCGCGGCTCCATTTCCACCTTTCGCTCCCGCGTTGCACGAAGTGCCGCCCCCGCCCCCTCCCGCACCTCCTGCGCCTCCTGCTCCTCCCGAACCCCCTGCGCCTCCCCCTCCTCCCCCCCCTGCACCCGCGCCGCCGTTGCCCGCGATGAAGAGGAGTTCAGAGCCTGCGCTTGTCGGCGCGCTCGCGTTGTTGCCCGAGATTCCCTGATTGCCAGCGCTGCCGGCGCTGCCGGGATTTCCGGGCCAACCGATGTTGCCGCTTGTTCCGTTTCCGGCGAAAGACATCGCGCCGAAACCGCCGGAGCCGGCGCTGCCGCCGAGACCACCTGTGCCGCCGGAACCTGCAAAGCCGCCGCTGCCGCCGAGACCGTAGAACGCGCCGAGACCAGATTGACCGAAACCAACTCCGCCGTAGGAGCCCGGTGAACCAAGACCGCCGACATTTCCGTCGAAGCCGCGCTGGCCCGATGCGCCGGATTGACCGGAAGCGCCGGCGAAACCGGAGAGCGTGCCGCAGGTTCCTTTGTTGCCGCCGTTCCCGCCGGTTGTTGCGTTGCCGCCGAGTGGTGAGATGAAGGATGCCGTGCCGCCTGCGCCGCCCGCGCCACCGAGCCCGCCCGCGCCCGCGCCGGGACCGGGGAGCGGAACAGGAATTGTCGAGAGTGTTGCGGACGCGTTGAAGACGGCCCCGTTGTTGACGACGAGGTTGTTGCCGACGAGGATGCGGCACGGGCGCGAGCCGGTGATCGTGATGATCTGGTTTGCGGGAATGACGAGATCACCTTTGATCGCGAAAACCGCGATGCCGTTTTCGACATATGTGCGGAACGGAGTTCCGTTGAATGAAGAAGAGAGGAAATCGGTGTCACCCGTGATCGTTTGATTCGTGGTGTTGATTGTTACTTGCGCGTGAGCGGGTGCGATGCACGCGAAAAACGCGAGCGCGGCGGCGCTGCGTGAAACGGAATAGAACAACGGCCTGGACATGCTGCGTGGCTCGGCGCGCGGGGCGTGGACGTGAGGAATCGCTCTAATTTACCACGAGGCAGGAGACTCCTGATACGTGGAGTTGGGGCGGCGATTCAAAACGGGTGCGGCGATCAGCCTGTGATGCGGTTATCGGGATCACGTGAGCGAGCGGCCTGCGATTATCCGGAAGTGCGCGACGACCGCGGCAGATTGCGGCGCGCCCAAGCCATCCACGTCGTTTCCGGTTGCATTCAGCTCCGAGCTCGAAATTCCGGCCTTCAAACCCCTCGGTCGCCGGGGCGTTTGCTAGCGACACCGGAAGAAATCGCAGGGCGGGGTTGTGGGCGCGGGGGTTGAGCAGCGGCAGACGGAAATGAACGGGCAGACGAGCGTGTCGTATGCAACGACGAATGATGTAAAGTCCGCGTCGTCCACGAGGCCGTCGGCGTTGTAGTCGCCGGGGCAGTTGGGGGGCATGGCGGGATCAGTGCAGTCGAGGATGTCGTAGTTGAGAGCGAAGAAGGTGAAGTCGGCGTCGTCGACGGCGAGGTCGCTGTTGAAATCTCCGTGGCAGTAGCGGAGCCAGGCAGAGTCGCTGGTGACGGCGCTGCACGGGGTGGAGACGGCGACGGAGTACTGGCCGACATCGAGCGAATGAGCGTTCTGGATGGTGAGCGCGGAAGTCGTCGCGCCGACGATGATCGAGCCGGGGCCGATCGCGAGGAGTTCGCCGTCTCCGGCAAGTGACTGAGGAAAACCTTCGAACGTCAAGCCGCCGAAGCAGCCGGTCTTGAGTTCGATGCGGGCCCCATTGAGGAGCGTGAGCCCGTCGCGCACGTACACGGGTACGCACTCAGCCAATGCGAACTCGCCGTCGAGGCGGCAAGCCGTGAGCGTCGTAAGTTGCCAGGAGAATGGGGATGATCGGAAATGGAACTTCGCCCCGTCGCGCGTTTCCAGCTCCGCCTCATTCAGCAGGGCACTGGCCAGGTTGATGTCGCCGGTTGATTCGTCGGCGACGAGCGTGATTCCCTGAGGCAATGTGCCGGAATAGGTGAGGCTGGAATGGGTGAACTGATGCTCGCCGAGGTCGGGGATGAAACCACCGACTGTGAGATCGGAGTCTTTGATTGAGAGGGATCCGCCGTTGGTCCACGTTCCGAGCAGAAGAGTTGTGGAGCGGAGCGACTCGATCGTTGAGGTGTTGCTCCAGTAACCCGACAACTCGAGTCGAGCATCGGTCACGTGGATCGGCGCTTCGACGGAGAACGCGCCGTCAACAACCAGTTCGGCGCCGGCGAGGATGGAGAGGGGGTGGGCGAGCGTGAAGGGTCCGCCATAGATGCGGGCGACGGCATTGGCGCCGAGTTGAATCTTGCCGACGTCGTCCTTCGTGCTGTACGATGCGAACGTGCCGGCCTGGATGTCGAGCGTGCCGCGGTTGGTGAAGGTTCCGGCGCCCTCGATGGTGATCTGCGAACCGGGTTTGGCGAGCGTGATTGTTCCGAGGTTTGTGAGCGAGGAGTTTGTGCCAACCTTCAGCGAGGGCCCCCGGCCACCGGAGTTGGCGGCGTAGACAAGCGAGATCTCGGGGCCGATGGTGAGCGACGCCTGGTTGGTGAGGTCGAGGATCGTGCCGTAGTTTCCCACGCTGGAGACGACGACCTGTCCGGTTCCTTCGATGGACTGGGTGCCGCCTTGGAAGGTAAGCGCGGGACAGCCGGACGTGTTGTCCACCGTCAGTATCGCGCCGTCCGAGAGCGTGAGGCCTGCGCGAAAGCCGAGCGTGACGCAGCCATCGAGGTAGATATTTCGCTCGGTGAGGAGGCTGCGAACGTGGATGTTGCTTGCGACGCGGATGGGGGTCGCCCGGCGGGAATGATGCAGTCGTATGTCTGGTTCGGCGCGGCTGCGGGAGACCAGTTGGCGGGCTGACTGAATGTCATGCCATCGCCTGCGCCGGTCCAGGTAAGCGTGTCGGCGGCGGCACGGGAAGGGAGCAGAGCGAACACACAAACGGCGGCAAGCAGCGCGCACAGAGCGCGGGCTGCGTTGCGGGCGGCCGAAATGCCGCGGTGTGGCGACGGAACGCGGACTGTCGGCACGATCTCCTACCCCTTGGCGCGATGCTCTGTCGGCGTCCTCTCGCGCGGGAGGAATCGTCTTTATACATGACATAAGAAGCAAATGCAATGACGCGGCGACAGAGGGCGATAACCAGATCGGCGACTTCAGCGGCGGGCGCGCCCGGGGGATGTGAGATTGCCGTGACTGGGACTTCGAGAAGATTTCACCTCGGACACGTGGAGGGAGCAGGAAGAGCGGGGAAAGGGAATGGGATGCTGCAAATGCGGCTCAACACGGAGCACCACGGGGAGCCGCGGGAGAAGACACGGAGAAAAGCTACTCCGCCCGGAAGGGCGGCGCCACCTGAGCGGTGTGAGATTCGGTCACGGGCAGATGAGGTCGTTGTAGGCGGGGACGAAGATGACGAAATCGGCGTCGTCGACGGCGTTGTCGGAGTTGAAATCGGCGGGACAGCCGGCCGGCATCGACGGATCAGCGCAGTCGAGGATGTTGTACGCGGCGAGGAAGATCACGAAGTCGGAATCTTCAACAAAGCCGTCGTTGTTGAGATCGGCCGGGCAGGCAGAACTCGGGACCATGTCGATCACGGTCAGACCTTCGCCGGGCGCGGTCGCGACGGAGAGCGCGGCGAGACTCAGCTTTTCACGCTGGCTCGCGGCGTGCTTGAGATCCGCGACAAGAACCGTCTTCGGATCTCCGGAGATGTAATGGAACGATGTCGGTTTGAGGGGCAAGCCGGAGGGCGTATTCAAGATGACCGCGAAGCGCCCATCAACAAAAGGAAGCGGCGGCAGTGTTCCGGCAATGATGTCGAGCAGGCCATCGCCATCGAGGTCCGCGACCGCGACACTGACAACGGGCGCATCGGTCGGGATGCCGATCGAAGACCCGAGGCCGCCGAATCCATCACCGGGGAGCACGCGCACCGATCCGTTGCTGAGTCCGGCGAAACCGGCGCCGATGATGACATCGGGCACGCCGTCGCCGGTCACATCGCCCGTGACGATGTTGTTCGAGAGCGGCACGGGAAGAGAACTCGCGGCGGAAACGGATGGAGAGAAACTGCCGCTGCCGTTATTGAGATATGTCTGCACAATGCCGCTAACCGGATCTGCGAGGATGACTTCATCGCCGAGTTGACCGTTGAGATTGGCGCACGCGACAGCAGGCCAGTTGCCGGGCGCGCCGAAGGAAGCGCCGCTCACGAACATGCCTGATTCATCTTGGATGAATCGGGTGAATGCCGCCGGGCCGCTGGTGTGAGTGAAAACAAGGTCGTCAGTGCCATCGCCATCGAGATCGCCGGTCGCAACACCGACGCCGGATTGCGGGAGATTGATGACCTGCGGCACTTCCCAGCCGGAAGGCTCGCTCGGCGAATCGAGGCGAAGGATCAGTCCGAGTGGCTGGTTCTCGATGTTGGTCGCGATGCGGGCGCGGGCGTCTTCGCCGGGCGCGGGCGCGAGCGTGGCGAGATGCCGGATTTGATCGACGCGGTCCTGCAAGGGTGGAAGGAGTTGTCCGCTACCGTCGGCGGTGTTGAGACTGAAGAAGAGATTCCGGCCGACTTCGGAGGTGACGAGATCGAGGAAACCATCGCCGTTGAGGTCGGCGAGCGCGGCGGCACTGGGCTGGATCGCGCTGCCGAATTCGTTCTTGAACGGCTGGCGATCGGAAGAGACCGGACCTTCGGGTGTGATGAGGTAATTCTGGATGACCTCGGGATCACGGTGAACAGAGAAGAAGGCGCGCGCGGGGAAGGTTTCGCCGATCGGCGGGATGATGATGCCGACGCGACTGGGATTTGCGGGGCCGTCCATCGTGATCGGCGCGGCAAAGGAGCCGTTTCCGAGGCCGGGATACAAGGACGCGGCGCCGATGTTGCCGCCGGCGCCGAAGAAATCGGTGTTTCCATCGCCGTCGAAATCGGCACAAACGATCCGCTGCAGGATGTCGCCGGGAGTGATCGAGGGCGCGCCGAGAATTGAATTGGGCTGCGCGAGGTAGACCGCGAAGCCGCCGGAGGGGAGCGGCGCGATGAAGTCGTCGCGATTGTCGCCGTTGAGATCGTGGAATTCGCACTCGCCCGCGAAGCCGTCGAGCGGGGGCGGCGCGGTGTTCTGCGCAAGGCCGGTCGCGGTATCGAGATAGGCGAGCGTTCCGTTTGGAATGGATGTCAGGAAATAGGACTCGTTGGTGGCGCAGAATGAGAATTCGGGGCGGCCGTCGTTGTTGATGTCGCCGCACTTGATCGAGGTCACGAAGCCGACCGAGACTGGCGGCAGAATGGTCTGGTGATCGGTGAAGTGGTTGGCGCCGTCGTTTTTGAAAACTCTGATAATGGGCCGGTACTGCGGCACGGAGGCTGTTTCGTTTCCGGTGACGACGATATCGGGTTGGCCATTGCCGGTGACATCGCCGATGGCGACGCGGATGCCGCCGAAGGGTTCAAGCGAACTATCGAGGATCTGCTGGAGGGAAAGTGGCACGCCGTCCGGGTCAACGGGGGCGTAGAGCACTTCGTCCTTGGTTGTGATGACAAGCCCGGGGTTCGCTGAATTGAAGGGGAAGATTCGCTCGGGGATGCGCGGCGCCATGTCGAAGACATGAGATTGCGGCGGCTGCCCGGAGCGGGTCTGCAAAATCCTGATGAGTGTGCCGGCTGCGGCGGTGACGCGGGTTTGGGTTGGGGTCAGATTCTGGACGCAGCAATCGTGGAGATCAGGAAGGACAGTTTGGCTGCCGCGGAAGAGAGAATTGTCGGGAACGAGGGGCGGATCAGCGTGAGTTGCGGCTGCGGCGATTGCGGCGACGATCGCGGCAGGGGCGAAGGAGTAGTTGCGCATTGTGTTTCACCCTCCCGTCTGCGGGGAAAACCCGTTGATTTCACGAGTCTACAGGGAGGGGGAAGGAGGGCAAAGGGAAATTGAATGATCGAGCTTCGGAGGAATGCGGCAGGGCACAGAGGTGTGCGTGCCTTTCGAATGGCGGATGTGATATTGCCGCGCCAGCGGACTCAGGAAAAGTTCACCGAAGAGACACGGCGAGCGCGGAGAGAAGGGAAGATCAGGGGATGGCACGCATGTGCGAAAGACACTCCCTTCCGCCAACCCCTTCCTTCCCCCACCCACGGGAAGGGGCTTTGGAGAAAAAGCACACCGCCCGGAAGAGCGGTGCCACGTGCGGATGTGGGACGTCGGGCTTTTGAACAGCGGAAGAGAGTTCAGGGGCAGATGAGTTCGTTGTATGCGCCGACGAAGATCACGAAGTCGGAGTCGTCAACGAAGTTGTCGCCGTTGAAGTCTGCGGGGCAGCCTGCGGGCATGGAAGGATCGGCGCAGTCGAGGATGTTGTACGCGGCGACAAACAGGACGAAGTCGGAGTCGTCGACGAATCCATCGTTGTTGATGTCGCCGGGACATGAACCGGAGGCGATCCACTGGATGTCGTCGACGCCCCAGCTTCCGTCGCCGCTCGCATCGAGGCGAAGGCGGATGATGCGGGGCATGTCGTTGCGCCAGATGCCGACGAATTCTCCCGTGACGCCGCCGGAGCCCGTGGTCTCGATCGAGAACTGCACCGTGCCGCCGCCGGAGAAATCGACATAGATAGTCGTTCCGGCGTGATCGATGTCGGCGAACCCGACTCCGTCCACTCCGGGCTCGGGCCACGAGAGTTCGAGGAATTGCTGCTCGTTGTGGGCGACGCCGTAGCTCCCGTTAGGGCTGGAGCCGCCGAAGCTGCCGCTGCCGCGGATGATGGCGTTGTGAGCGCTTGACGTATCAGTGATGACAAGGCCGCCTGGGAAGAGGCCGGTCACGCCGGAGACATTCTGGCCGAGAGAGAAGCCGGATTCGAAGTCGACGAGGTATGTCGGCGCGGCGACGCCGCAGTCGGCGAGCCACTGTGCGCGGGTCGCGGCGGCGTTTGCGGCGGAGCTGGCGTTGCGCGTGACGATCGCGGCGGAGCAGGCTGAGGCGGCGATGGAGAGAGTGAATCCGATCTGGAACAAACGTGTTCGCATGGGAACCTCCAGAGTTGGCACAAACTATTGGAATCAGCTAGGGACAGAGCAACTGGTTGTACGCGCCGACAAAGATCACAAAGTCCGCGTCATCGACGAATCCGTCGTTGTTCAGATCTGCGGGACAGCCGGCGGGCATCGACGGGTCCGAGCAATCGAGAATGTTGTACGCGGCGACAAACAGGACGAAGTCGGAATCGTCGACGAATCCGTCGTTGTTGATGTCGCCCGGGCAACTGCCGCTGATCGGCGGGGTCCAGTCGATCCCGGTTCCGGAGACGATGGTCGAGCCGGAGACGGGAGAGCCGCCGAAATAGATGTTGCTGATGCCGCCCCAGCTGAAGCTGGCGAGGGTCACGTGCGAAGTTGAAGGATCACCGAAACCACCGGAGGAACGCTGGCCGGCGGTGCTCCTGACATAGACGCCGAGGGAAAAGGACGTGCCGAAGGTGAAAGGCACGGCGAAGGTCACTGTTCCGTTGACATTTTTTCCGTCGGAGGGCGGATTGCCGTAGGTCGCGATGCTCCAGTTGCCGTACTGGCGATCGGTGCTGATCAGATCGGAGTTTCCCGGATTGGCGAGCGGGTGGCTCATGAGTTGAACGTTGTCTTTGTAAGCGGTGGTTGCGATTGATGCGGCGCCGGTCACGCCGGTGGCGTCAAGCCGACCGACGACATCGACGGTGAACTGCATGATGCCCGATTGACCGGTGTGCGCCGGGTTGTTGATGAGGAACGTGTCTTTCCAGCCTCCATTGGCGACGCCGATGGAAAAGAACGTGGTCGACGGGAACGCGTCGGCGGCCTCCATGCTCGCGTGTCCCATCGCGGCCGTGCCGCTCGCGCTGGTCGAAACACTGCCCGACGAATACGAGGCGGAGTGAGAAGCGGAAGAGTTTCCGGCAAAAGCGGATTCGTGCGAATCGAAAGGCGCGTTGTAGACGGTGAACCAGTCGTCGCCCGGCCAGGGGCCGCAGCCGCACGAGCTGGGCCCCGCGGCGGCCTGAAGGAATCCGCCGGGCGCGGTGATCAGCGATTGTTTGAGCGCGCCGATCGCCGGAGCGTGGCACAACAGAATCGCGAGCAAAGAAATGGAAGAAAAGCGGCTTGATCCTTGCATACCGGCAACTCCCGACGGGCGAGAGAGCGTCCACGCGGTGACCGGCAGGTATGCATCCACCGCGAACACGCTCCAATTCAAAGATACCGCGCCGCATGCCAAAAGCGATGCGATTTCGGGCGAATGAACGGATCGCCCCGTCCGCGACGTGATTCATTTCATGTTCGAATTCGCTGGAAAAGCGGGCTGTTCAAGGACAGACAAGCTCGTTGTACGCGGCAACAAACACCACAAAGTCCGCGTCGTCCACCAGCATGTCGCCATTCAAGTCCGCGGGGCACCCGGCGGGCATCGACGGATCGGCGCAGTCGAGAATGTTGTATGCGACAACAAAGATCACGAAGTCGGCGTCGTCCACAAATCCGTCGCCGTTGAGATCGCCGGGGCATGTTCCGGGTGCGGGAACGGGAGTATCGAAGCGCAGATCGTCGAATCCGACTGTCGCGCTGCTCGAGTACATGCGGATTCGGTGGATGCCGGGCGCGGAGACCGCGAGTGGGTCCAAGTTGCAATCGAGTTGAGTGTCCGAACCGAGCATCACGCCGGCGAGGCTGAACGCTTCGAGCGTCTTTGTTCCCGCGATGCAAGTCAGATCGCCTCGGACGGAAACAGTGGAGACGACGTACGGAACCGAGCCGGAGGGATCGAAGAATGCCGCCTCAACGGGGTTCGAGTTCTGGTACGTGAGTTGGCCGCCGGGCGTCGTTCCCCCGAGGATGTTGACGCCGCTGGGTGTGGATGCTCCGTGAACGACGACCGCGACGAAAGGAGAGCCCGAAAAGAATCGAATGCCGTGCTGCGCGAGATAGAAATCCGAAAGACGCGACGGCGCGGGAACAGTCGCGCCCGGCGAGTTGGACATGCCGGAGATGTCTTCGAACGTGAGAAGGATGGGCTGAGAAAGCGCGACCCGTGAAAGCGCCAAGACGATCCCGAGCGCGAGCAATTCGAGCCTCTTGTTCATCCTTCAAGAATAAACCACGATTCGAGGGTTGCAATGTGGATTGGACGCCGAATGCGGCAGCGGGCGCATCAAGCTGCCGAAAACCCCGGATTCAGGGACAGAGCAGCGCGTTGTATGCGGCGACGAAGAGGACGAAATCAGAGTCGTCGACGAAGCCGTCGCCGTTGAGATCGGCGGAGCAGCCGGCGGGCATGGAAGGGTCGGCGCAGTCCAGAATGTTGTACGCGGCGACGAAGAAGACGAAATCGGAATCGTCGACGGCGGCGTCGCAGTTGAAGTCGGCGCGGCAGACGATCACGCGCGCGAGGGCGGTAGCGTCGCCGCCACAGACCCCGAGACCGGAGTCGATGATGCAGTCGTATTCGCCCTCGGTCGCGCCGCTGACGGACGCGATGTGGAGCGTCGGTCCGTTTTCACCCGCGAGTTCGACGCCGTTGCGGCGCCACTGAAAAGCTGTTGCGCCGGACGCCTGCGCGGTGAGCGTCAGCGAAGAACCGGGGCAGGGGCGGCTGAGAATCGGAAGCACAGCGGGCAGTTCGCGGCCGACGTGTACGTTGTCGATCTCGTGCGATGAATTCCAGGCGGATGTGTCGGTGTCGTAGCTCTCGAAGATCGCGGCGATGATTCCTTCGCAGGCAACCGCGCCGACGAAGCCTTCGATGCCGTGCGCACCTGTAGGATTGCCGTCGAGGATGTCGGATGTGTGCGAGTTGCCGGCGGTGTCGATGACGGTGAGGCGGGCGTGATTGCGGATGCCGCTGCCGTCGTCGAAGAGCCAGGCGCCGATGCCTTCGACGGGGACTTCGAAATCGAGCCGTAGTTGTCCGGAAGCAGAGCTGGTCGAAGGAAGGATCGCGCCCTGATAGACGCGGCCGGGCGTGTTGAACGCACCGGAGAAGAAGATGCGGGCGGTCGAGGAGCGGAACTCGCCGGCGGGGCCGACGAGCGAGATGTCGATCTTGGGCGAGACGCGATCGATCTCCTGGAGATTGCCGTAGGAGTCAAAGTTGAAAACTTCGGGCTGCGCCGAGAGCGCGTTGACGAAATTGCCCTCGCCCCCCGGGATGTTGCCGGCGAGAAAGAACGAAACCTGGGCGTGCGCCAACGCGGAAAGACCGGCGGCGATCGCGCAGATTGAGAAACGAATCGGATTCATGCGGCTCCCTCTTCTCGATTCCCGCGCGGCGCACAAACGCAGTCGCCGGCGCGGGCCGAGATCGTAGTCGGAATCATGAACAAAGCAGCGCGTTGTACGCGGTCACAAAGATCACAAAGTCGGCGTCGTCCACCAGGCCGTCTCCGTTGAGATCGGACGGGCAGCCGGCCGGCATGGAGGGATCGGAGCACTCAAGAATGTCGTACGCCGATGCGAAGATCACGAAGTCGGAGTCATCAACTTGTGAATCGCACGTGAGGTCAGCGCGGCAGAACGCGAGCGTGGAACTGCTGCTTGTCGCGTTCGGGAGCGTGCCGTTGGAGACGATCACGCGGTAGGTCGCGCCGTCGTCGGCGGGCGGGAAAGACGAGATCGTGTATGTCGGGGCGTTTGCGCCGGGGATATCGATGCTGTTTTTCTGCCACTGATAGCCGAGCGTGCCGCTGCCTCCGGCGACGACGGAGAGCGTGACGGGAGCGCAGTTCGTGAGCGTCGGGCTGGGCGCGGGCTGGGTGACGATGTAGGGCGCGAGAGCCTGCGTGTAGCGGACGCGATACACACCGGCGTTGGAGCGCGAGAGGTAGTAGAGCGAGCCGTCGGGGCCGATCTTCAGGTCAACGGGAGAACCCGCGTTGGTGGCGAAGCCGGAGGACGAGTTGGTGGTGTAGTCATATCGGCGGATAAAACTCGCGCCGGCGTCGGCATAGAAGTAGTCGTTGACGTAGTCCGCGGGGAATGTGTAGTTGTCGGCGTTGTAGAACGCGCCTCCCGCGATGACGTTTCCGGTGTAGCCGGGCGTGGGGAAGGTGGCCGAGGCATTTGAGTGGTGGTATCCGAGGAACGGATAGGTCATCCCCGCGACTCCTGACGGGCTCGGCCCCTCCACCGTTCGCCAGCCGTAGTTCGCGCCCGCGGCGCCGAGGCTGATTTCTTCCCACGTTCCCTCGCCCACGTCGTTGATGAACATGCGCCCCGTTCCGGGCTGGAAGGCAAAGGTGAACGGGTTGCGCAGACCCACCGCCCAGATGACGCGGTTGTCGCCGGAGGTTGTGCCCGCGATATTCGGAAAGCTGGAGGGGTTGTCGGACGGCACCGGGTTGGCCGGATCCGGGTTCAATCGCAGCATTTTGCCCAAGCGGTTGGCGAGCGACTGCGCGTTGGAGCTGTTGGCGTTTTCGCCAACGGCCACGTACAGCTTGCCATCAGGGCCGAAGTGGATCGCGCCGCCGTTGTGATTGGTGGCGGAGCTCAGATTGTCAAGATCCATGAGCTTCATCTCGCTGCCGGCGACAACCTGCGAGCCGTCGGCGCTGGCGGTGAAGCGGCTGATGCGGTTGTGAACAGCCGGAGTTGTGGCCGTGTAGTAGCAGTAGAGATAGCGGTTGTTCATGTAATCAGGGTCGAAAGCGATGCCGAGAAGGCCGCGTTCTCCGGAGGAACTCACGGTGAGCGGCGCGCCGGTGAAGAAGTTGCCGCTGGGCGCGATCTGCGTCCAAACCGTGCCGCTGCCCGAAAAGACTTTCATCGTGCCGGTTTGTTCGAGCACGTAGAGCTTGCCATCGGGAGAAAAGTCCATCGCGGTGCCGTTGTTGGCGGTGCCGATTTTGGTTTCGGCGAAATTGGCGGGCAGCGTGGCGGCGAAGAGAGGCGAGCAGAGCGCCAATCCGGCTGCGACGCCCGCGACCAAGGTGATTCGTTTCGAACTGCGGCGAGCGGCTTTGCTCGCGCAGAAGGCGGACTCGACAGGGCGACAAACATGCGCTGGCACGAATGGCATCTTTCCAAACTCCTGAAGTTTTTGGTGATTCAAGGCTGCAAAAGCGTACCAGCACGCGGCGGCCGCACCAAGCGATTTCGTCGCAAATGAAACGGAATTGACGTTCATGAAACACTTCGCGGGCGGGAGCGTTTGTGCGTGCCGCGGCGATGGCCAGAAAGTCGGCGATCTTAAAGAATGTACATCTGGCGATTCGTTCACGGGCAGAAGAGCGCGTCGTACGCACCGGCGAAGATGACGAAGTCGGCATCCTCGACGAAGCCGTCGCCGTTCAGATCGGCCGGGCAATTCGCGGGCATGTTCGGCGCGGCGCAATCGAGGATGTCGTACGCGACAGCGAAGAGCACGAAATCGGAATCATCAACAACGCTGTCGCCGTTGAGATCGCCCGGGCAGGGAGGCGCGAGCACGGTGACCGAGTTTGCGTCGTAGGCGTAGCGCGTCTGGCCGCCGGCGCCGAGATCGGTGATAGCGAGATGGATGCGGTACGGCTCCGAGCGCGCCGGGGGCACGGTGTTCCACACGACCATGGCGTGTGTGGGCGAGGATGCGGGCGGGAGTGTGGCTGTGCCGAGCAGAATGCCGCCGTGACTGGGATTGCGATCATCGGCGGCGTACACCCTGACCTGTGCCGATGAGCCCGAAGCCTGATAGTCGAACTCTGTGAAGTTCGATTGATTCGGAGTGATCGAGAGCGAATTGGTCTGAACGCGGAACGCGTTGGGCCAAGCGGGCTGGGTGACGGTGACGGCCTGGCGTCCGCCGGAGCCGATGACGGCTGTGCCGCCGAGCGAGGACAAGAGACCCGCGGCAGCTTGAGAACCGGTGCGATCGCCCCCGGCGATGCGCGAATACCAGAAGCCACTTTGGGCGCGGGAGTGGAGATCGACGTCCTGCGTGTACCAGACCGGGTTGATGCAGCCGCTGCATTCGCCATCGCCGGTCGCGGAGGTGTCGATCGTTCCGAAGTAATAGGTGTGGATGTAGCTGTGGTTGTTGGAAGTCGTACCGAGCAGGCCGAGGTGTTGATTGAAAGCGCCGGGGAGAGATTTGCCGCTGGGGAACGCGCTGTCCTGCCAGATGTTGTCGGCGAAGACGACGGTGCTCGCGACGGTGGGCGCGGCATCGCCGAAGAGTGTCACGTTGTAGGGATCGAGCGTGGTGAGGTGATCGGTGTAGATGCCGCGCTGCCCGAGATTCGTAGCGAGCGAGGCCATGAGCACCGCGCCGCGGCTGTGGCCGGCGAGGTGAATCGGGTGCGCGAGAATCGGCTTGCCGCCGTAAGACCAGGTTTGCAGGTATTGGAAAACCGCGGCGGCAACGGTTTGAGTCGGGACCGAATCCTGGATTTCCTCTGGCGTCGGCTGGCGCGATGCCGCGGCGAACGAGTCGATCGCGGTCCAATCGAGGCCGACGACGAATTCTCCGGAAGTGAAGGTGGCTTCGGGCGCGACGGCGATCGGAGACATGGTGACGACGAGATTCGAACCGGACTGAGTCACGACGAGATTCACGCGGGTCACATCGACGCCCGGAGTGCCGGCGCGTTTGGCGATGGCGTCGGCCATCGCGTTGACCCAGGTCATGTTCGCGTTGAAGCCGTGGGTGACGATGGTGAGCCCGCCGGCGAGGGCGGCGCCCGAAAATGCGCACGCGGTCAGCGCGCAGGCGACGAATGGCGTGAACTTCTTGAGCATGCTCGGCTCCTCTGCGCGATTCCGATGACGCGGTGGAGAGGGCGCATCGCATCCAGAACCAGCCCGAGTCTACCGGATGTCCGAAGGAATCAAGAAGAAATTGATGCGTGCGTGAACGAACCGGCGGACCGGCTTACGGACAAAGCAGTTCGTTGTATGCCGCGAGGAAATCGACGAAGTCGGCATCGTCTACGACGCCGTCGGCGGTGAGATCGGCCGGGCAGTTGGCCGGCATCGACGGATCGGCGCAATCAAGGATGTTGTAGGCGTTGAGGAAGACAACGAAGTCGGAATCGTCCACGAGATTGTCCGCGTTGAAGTCGGCGGGGCAGGCGATGTGCTTGAGCAGCAGCATCGTGCGGGGCGGAAAATTGAAGACCGCCGACTGCGGGAAACCGCTGGAGGCGATGCCCTCGATCGGAACGATGCCGGAAGGACCGCCTCCGGGACCGTCGTACTGCGTGTCGTTCGAATTCATGGCGACGACCCAGCGGCCGCTGCGCGGAAGACCGATGCGGTAGTCGTTGCGATCGGTGTTGGAGAGATTCACGAGCGCGACGAATGAGCCGGCGCCGTCGCTCGAACGCTCCCACGCGAGCACGTCCAAAAACTCGTTGATGTGGAAGACGTTCAGCGGAGAGTTGGCGAACAGCGCCGGTTCGGAAGTGCGCAGCGCGATGAGGTCGCTGTAGTACTTGAAGATGCCGGGGTATCGGGTCTTGTGCGACCAATCGAGGCGGCTCGATTCCCAGCCTTCGTCTTCGAGCCACTCGGTGCCCTGCACGATGGCGGGCACGCCGCGGGAGAGCAGGTTGAACGCCTGCCCGATCTTGGTGCGGCTGCGCGCGAATTGATCATCGGCCGGAGCGGTCGTATCGATGCGGGCGACGGCTCGTTGCGTTCCGTTGAGCGGCCAGCAATCGTCGTGGAGTTCAAAGTAATTCAGCACGCTGCTGCCGGAGACACCGAAGCCCTGACCGTCGAGCACGTTGGCGACGCGCGTGACGTTGGGCGAACCGAACGACGCATCGAAGATCGCGGCGCGGACCGCCTCTTTGAATTCGTTCTGGTACTGCGCGGTGAAGCCGAGGCCCGTCGAGGTCGGGTCGGTCGCCCAGCGGTTGTCGATGTAGAGCTCGGCGATGGTGTGCTTGTCGGCGTGGCGATTGCTCACGTTGTCGTGCATCGCGCGGATGATCTTCTGGCCGTTCGACCATTGCGGCGTGAGCCCCGAGTCGGTCATGTACATCACGGCGTCCATGCGGAAGCCGTCGAGGCGGTAGTCGGTCAGCATGGTTTCCGCGGCGTCGATGTAGTACTGGCGCACGGCGGCCTTGTCGTAATCGCACTGCGCGCCCCACGGCGTATCGACCGCGTTCGCGTCGAAATACTGCTGCGAGCCGCCGAAATTCCAGAGGATGTTGTCGGCGGCGGACGCGTGGTTGTACACGATGTCGAGAAGTACGGCGATGCCCCTCGCGTGCAGCGCATCGACCATCTGGCGGAACTGATCGGGCGTGCCGAGCTTGGACTCGATCGCGAAGGGAGAGACCGTGTTGTACCCGCCGGAGAAATCGCCCGGGAATTCGTTGACCGGGTTGAGCATCACGGCGTTGACGCCGAGCTGGGCGAGGTGATCGGCCCGCGCCGCGACGTCGATGTACCGCGACGGGTTGGGTGTGCTTCCCATGGGATCGTTGCGGCCGGCGAACGAACCGACGTGCAACTGATAGACCACCAGTTGTTCCATCGGGGCGGACGAGAAGTCGTTGACCTGCCAGGTGTACGCATCGGGATCCACGATCATCGAGTTGTAGCTGTTGTTCGGAACGAGTGCCGCGGCACGCGGGTCGGAGTTCCAGACCGAGTTGTTGAAGAAGTACTTGTATTGACCGCCGGGTGCGGCGCCGGCGACAAAGCCGACGAAGTGTTCACCGATCTTTGCGAGGGGGGCGGATTGACCCCAATTGTTGAACGTGCCGCGGACGGTGCACGAGTTGCTCGCGGGCGACCAGACGTTGAAGACCGTGCCGCCGCTGACGGGCGTCGCGCCGATCGGCGCGTGCTCGAGTGTTGAGAAGTTCAGCGCGAAGGGCTGCGAGAGATCGAGGTCTTCGGTCATCCCCTTGGCGGAGTAGAAGTCGGTGTCGGAGCCGTCGGTGATTTCGAGAACGTAGTTCAGTGTGGAGGATGCGGTCGAGGGAATGGTCGCTTCCCACAGGTCGTACGGCCCGCGGCTGCCGACGACCGATGCGTCGGTGTAGTGAATCGAGCCGTCGTCGATGCGGGCTCGCGCGCTGGAGACATCGCTGTGGAAAGTTTGGAAGCGGATGGTGAACGATTCGCCGCTGCGCGGCACGCGCGGACGGCGATCATTCCAGCCGGTGTGGCTCACGCCCTGCCACTGAACGTTGTTGTCGATCTGCGCAAGAGCGAAATCCGGCCCGCACAGAATGGCGGCGAGGAATAGAAGCTGCGATGGACGGCGCATGGCGTGCATAATGAAACTTTCTTTATGTCCAGAGAGACCGATAGCGCGGGCCTTGATGAAGCCAGTGAGATGTATACGCCGCGTCGGGGGGCGGGGTTCCGAGCCTTTGGTGTTCAACCGCGAGCAGGAATGCCGGGACGCTTGTTATGCGTTCACGACTCGTCCCTCGCTCGCGAGCGCGGACTCGCGGACTGCCTCGTGCATCGTCGGGTGGGCGTGCATCGTGCAGATGATTTCTTCGCTGGTCGCTTCGAGGCGGCGGGCGAGCGACATCTCGGCAATCAACTCGGTCGCCTGATCGCCCATGATGTGCGCGCCGAGGATCTCGCCTCGCGGCAGGCCCCGGATGATCTTGCAGAAGCCGTCGGTGTTGCGGGTCGCGATGGCTTTGCCGAGCGCCGTGAACGGGAACGAGCCGACGTCGTAGTCCTTGCCCTTCACGAGGCCGCGCTCCTTGAGCGCGCGCTCGGTGAAGCCGACGCTCGCGACCTGCGGGTGGCAATACGTGCAGCCGGGGACGATGGTGTAGTCGATCGGGATCGGCTCGTGCAGCGGCTTTCCGTGCTCCTGCTTCTTGTCTTTCCACGCGATGCGTTCGACGCACAGCATGGCCTCTTCGCCCGCGACGTGCGCGAGCCAGGGCGGGCCGATCACGTCGCCGATCGCGTAGACGCCGGGAAGATTGGTCTTGTAGTCGATCGCGCGCGGCTCGGGCTTGCTCGCGTCGTAGTCGGTCTTGATGTGCTCTTTGAACGTCTCGAGCCCGAGCGCGGGATCAAAGAGGCCGTCGTAGCGACCCTTCACGCCGATCGCGAGCAGCACCTTCTCGGCTTCGAGCGTTTCCTTCTTGCTCTCGTCTGGCTTTCCCCCACCCTGAGGATTGGGCAGCATCGGCGCGACGGTCACTTTCACGCCGCTCCCGGTCTTTTCGATGTTCGTCACGCCGGTGTTGGTGCGAATCTCCATCCCGTGCTTTTTGTAGAGCCGCTCCATTGCCGTGCAGACATCGTCGTCCTCCACGGGCAGGATCCGCGGCAGCATCTCCACCACCGTCACCTTGGTTCCGAAGGTGTGGTAGAGATAGCCGAATTCCATGCCGATCGCGCCGGCGCCGACCACGATCAGGCTCTTGGGCTGGGCCTTGTTGAACATCGCTTCGCGCGCGCCCCAGATCTTGTCGCCGTCAAACTTGGCGAACGGAAGCTCGCGTGCAACCGAACCGGTCGCGACGATCACGTAGGTTGCGGTGATGGTCTCTTTCACAGCGCCGGGCGTTGCGGGCGCGCTGGTCAGCTCGGCCTGGACTTTGCACTCTTGAATCTGGATCTTGACGGGGTTGTTCGGTCCCGGCTGTGTCCCGGGCTTGCCGGTGCTCACGATCTTTGCGTTGGCGTTGAAGAACTCGATCTTGTTTTTCTTCATCAGGAACTCAACGCCCTTGTTGAGCTTCCCGGCGACCTCGCGGCTGCGGGTGATCGTCTTGCCCCAATCGACGCCGACATCGCCGTTGATCTTGAGTCCCCACGTCTCGCGCTCCATCAGCTTTTCGAAGATCTCGGCGTTCGCGAGGAGGGCCTTGCTCGGGATGCACCCCCAGTTGAGGCAGACGCCTCCGAGCTTGTCGCGTTCGATAATCGCGGTCTTGTAGCCGAGCTGTGCCGCCCGAATCGCCCCCACATATCCGCCCGGCCCGCCCCCGATTACCACAACGTCAAAGTGCCGCTCGGCCACTGGTGCATCCTTTCTATACGCGCCGGAGAGGCCCGACTTGGGCTCCCGACGCGAGGAGGCGACTATAGGAAACGGCGTTCGTCGAGTTGGAGCTGCGGCGAAGCCCGAACAACTCTTTGTGAAGCCTCAAAAAAGCATTGAGCCCGTGTGAAGTTCGCGGTAGCGTGGGGAAGCGTGGCCAGCGCGGCCACCGAAAGAGAGGGATCCAATGGTGCGAATCGGAGCTATCGCCAGCGTCGTGATCGCGGGTGCTGCCAGCGGGCAGCTTGTCAACCGCGTCAATGGAAGATTCGATCAGCGGCACTATGTTGAAGACGCGGCGGTTATGTCCAACTTCGATGTCGTGCTCGCCGGGGAGCGCGACACGTACACGGGGGGCTTTCAGTCTGCCGCGACGCTGACGCGCGTGGCGCCCGATGGGCTGCCGATCTGGTCGCGCAACTTCGACGTGGACGGCGAGTTCGAGAGCGGTGCCGCCGTCCGTCCGCTCGCAAACGGCGACATCGTCTTTGGGTTCTATTCCGGCTTCAATGACTTCGCCGTCTGCCTCACGCGCACCGACGGCGCCGGCACGCCTCTCTGGATCAGGCGCTACCCGGGGGCGTATTCGTATCCGAGCGGCGGGATGAAGATCGAGCCGGGTACTCCCGAATCCATTGTGCTGGTCGGTCGGTACTTCGGCGGCGGGACTGGCGGCGCGCAGCTGCTTCGAGTGGCCGCGGCGGACGGATCTCCGTCGCTCGACAATGCCTATTTCGGTCCGATCGAGAACACATTCGACACGTACTTCACCGACATCGCTTTCGTTCCGGGCGGAGACTACTTCGTCACCGGCGGCGTGAGCTACTACTTGCCGGCGACGGACGAATACAAGGCCGACACGCTGGTCGCGCGGATCGACCGAAACGGAAACGTCGTATGGTGCAACCTGTACGATCAGATTCTGCCCGACTTTGACTCGACCGACGAGGGCCGCGGCATCGCGATTCTGAGCAGCGGAAACATCGCTGTTGTCGGGCGTACGAGCACGCCTCCCGATTATGTCGGCCAGTCCTCGGCGATGCATCTGCGTCTCGATCAGGCGACTGGCGCCGTGCTCGCGGTGAACGTGCTCGATGACGTTGAGGTCGCGTCGGCATCGCTCGAAGTCGTCGCGAGCGGCAACTTGCTCTCTTCGGGCACACGCATCTTCGGCGACGGCGACGGCGCGGCGCAGATGTGGGTCGTCGATCCTGTCAACATGCAGGCTCAGTGGCGCGCCGAATACCCCGATGGCCGCAGCTTCGGGTACGACGCGATCGAGCAGCCGCAGGCGCGCGACGCGTCGAACTACGTACTGGTCGGTTCGAACTATCCGTTCTCGGTCAATCCGATCGGTTCGCCCGACCAGATGTTCATCCGCACCGATGAGAGCGGCAACGACAACTGCGCCGTGAGCTACCTGCTGTTCGCGCCGATCCCGGTCGAGGTGCGCGTGACGCCGTTCGTGCTCACGAAGATCGCGCTCGAAGACCCGGTTCCGTTCGACGGCCAGACGTACCCGGATATTCTGGAAACGCGTCTGGTGTGCACCGAGTCGTCGTGTCCGGGCGATCTCAACGGAGACGGTTTTGTCGATGATGCTGATTTCGTCATCTTCGTCAATGCGTACAACATCCTTGATTGCTTCGATCCGTCGATGCCGACCGGTTGTCCGGCGGACCTGAACGGGGACGATTTCGTGGATGACGCGGACTTTGTGATCTTCGTCGCGGCGTACAACGAGTTGATTTGTCCGTGAGCCCGACGTCGGAAGAGTCGCCTTCTGTCGCCCCCGCGGCGCGTCAATACGGGGGCGTGCGTCTTCGTGTGCCCTCATTCTTGACACAACAATGTTGGAAACCTCTTGCCCCGCCTTCACGAAACGGCTAGATTGCAAGGCAAGGGAGGGGTTCATGCCCACGAATAGCGCGTTGGTCAAACTCGTTGCGGCGGGTTCTTTTGTCCTCGCTTCTTGCGCCATGGCACAACCCGCGACCTGTCCGCGCATCCTGCCGGGCTCGCTTTCGCCCGAAATCCAGACCCCCCAGACGGCGATCGTCTGGGATCGGGATGGCGCTGGTCCGGAGGCACCGCTCCTGGTCATCTCGGCGCAAGCATTCCCGGAATCTCCCACCGGCGCGCAGAACCTCATCGGCTGGGACGGGCAGCGGTACGTGAAGATGTTCACCGGCGCGCCCGCCGACGTGTTGTTCACGCAACTGTTCATCCACTCCGGGCAGCTCTTCGGGGTTTCGAGCACCAGCCAGATGGTGCAGTTCAACTCGAGTTCGTGGACGAACGTCACGCCGACCTTCGGCGTCATCAATGAAGCGATTTCGTTCGGAGGCGAGATCGTGATCTGCGGCACGCAGCAGGGCACGTCCGCCAAGGGCGTCTTCGCGCTGCGCGCCGGCGCATGGGTCCAGCTGGGCGCCGCGTTCAATGGCGATGTGAATTCGATCGCGAACTGGAATGGACAGCTCGTCGCCGTCGGCTCTTTCACGCTCCCCGGCATCACCACCACTCGCGCGGCAATCTTTGACGGAACCGACTGGCAGCCCCTCGGCACCTCGTCCAACCTGCCTTCCGGATTTGCGCCCACGCGCGTCCGCGCGATCGGCGACAAAGTGCTCGCTTCCAACAACGGAGGGGTCATCGGCATTTTCGGCGCCGGGGCGTGGCTGCGATCTTCAGAGAATGGAAAGATTTTCGGCGCTTCCGAAACCCGGATTTATGCGAACGATCACACGTCGTTTTCCGTATTCGATCCCGAGCCGATCAAGGTCTACGACGGCCAGTCCTGGACCACGCTCGACGTGGCATCTCAGGCGTATCTCGATCCGATCTCCGTTGTGTTGGAATATCAAGGCAAGGTCGTGGCGCTCGGGGCGGCGACCGTTGCCGGAACGAGTGCGGCGTCGCGCGTCAACGCGATCGAACTCGTGGAGTCGCGCTGGCGACCGTTCGGCGAAGGAACCGGCGGGCCCGTTCGCTCCATGGCGATCGCTCCCGACGGAACACTGCTGACGCTGCGCGGACTTCGGGGCGTTTCCAAAGAGAACTCAAATGTGTACACGTTCCCGTCACATCCTTTCGCGCGGTCGTGGAACGGGGCGTGGTGCTCTCCCGCGGGGACAGCGCTCCCCGGACCGCCCAACATCAACAACCCGCCGGCGAGCGTTTTCTATGAATTGACCGCGGATCCCGAATTCGGGATGCTTGCGGGCGGTTACTTCTACGGCGAATACGGCGGCACCCCGCTCGCCGCGGTTGTGCAGTATCTTCCCGGCAGCGATTGGGGGAGCTTTGGCACCAGGCTCTTCAAATTCAGGGACACCTCCAACACGCTTCAGTCTCCAAGAGTTTTCAAAGTCATCCGGTATCAGGGCGAACTGATCGCCGTCGGCGAGTTCTCTCTGACCACCGTGGAAGACCACGCCAGTATCGCGCGATATCAGGATGGAGAATGGGTTCCGCTCGCGCCGTCTATGGCTTTCCCGGCCGGCTCGCGATTCCGCAACGCCTTTGTCTTTGACAACAAGCTGTTCCTCGTCGGTACTTCCGTCAAGACTCCCGACGGCACAGGGACCACTGTCTATTTTGATTCGGCTGCGTGGTCGGCTCCGAGCACGGCGCTCAACGCACGCAGCGATTTTTGCCTTCACGCAGGCAACCTCCACGCCGTCGCCGGCGACGGACTAACCGTGGTGCGGTGGAACGGGTCCGGATGGGACGCTGTCGGCCCGGCCCTTCCGAGCGCGGTGAATGCGATCGCCTCGTATCGAGGCTCGCTCTATTCGGGCGGCGCATTCGGTCTTCGCAAATTCGACGGAACAAGTTGGGCTGCCCTCACAAGCGTCGGGAACTTCGGCACGGTGCAAGCCCTCATTGAGCACAACGGCGAACTCGCGATCGGAACCGATGGGACACTCTCGTACTCTTTCAGCGGCGTCTCGAATTCCGCCACCGGGCTCGCCCGGTTTTCGGCCGACAACATCCCGGTCATCCTTCAGAACCCGCTTTCGCGCACCGGCGCCTGCGGAGAGACCACCACGCTCACTGTGACGACCGCGAACTACGGCCCCTCGTCTTATCACTGGTATAAGGACAGCGTGCTGCTGGCAAATGGGCCGACCGGAAGCGGATCGATTCTTTCCGGAGTTTCGACCAAGTCTCTCGTGATCACCAATCTCGGTTCGAGCGACGCCGGTTCGTATACGTGCGTTGTCAGCGTCAGCACGCTCTGCGGCAACACGACAACCGCGCCCGCGGTGCTCGCGGCCACCTGCTGCCCGGCGGATTTGAACAACGATCTTGTGGTCGACGACGCCGACTTCGAGCTGTTCGTCGCCGCTTACAACACGCTCGTCTGCGGATCTCCCGAAATGCCGATCGGCTGCCAAGCCGATTTCAACGGCGACGGACTCGTGGACGACACCGATTTCGTGTACTTCGTGATCGCGTACAACGAACTGGCCTGCCCATGAGCCTCACGCACGTGCAGGCTTTCGACGGGCTTCGGACTCGGGTTTGATGCGGAATCGTCCGAGAACCAATTGAGATTATCGGTACTAATTCCGAAATCTCGGAGAACTGTTTCTCCGTATCTTGCTTTACACTTCCTTCAGACTGCGCGTGCCGCTCCGGGACGGCGGAGGGTCCCAATGCTGATTCGAGTTTCTGTCGCGTTTGCGATTTCACTCTGTCTTTGTGCCGCGTCCTTCGCCGGCCCTCGAAAGCCCCGGATCGTTTACATCCACGCCGAAACCACGACGCCTTCGAACGCGATCGACGTTGTTGGAAAACTCGCCGGCTCCGGTCGCTTCAGCGCTGTTGATCTGTACAACGCGAATCTCGTCACTCCGCTGATCGAGCAGTTGAAGTCGTACGACGCGGCGCTCGTCGCGAACCGCGACGGCTGGCTGGATCGGAATGCTCTCGGCAATGTGCTCGCCGACTACGTCGATGCCGGGTACGGCGTGGTGCTCGCGCCGTTCACCAACACCGGTTCGACGAACATGAATCTGGGCGGGCGATGGACCGGCTCGTACAACGGCATCCTCTTCAGCCCGAACATCACGGGCGCCGCGACGCTCGGCGCGTTCACGCTGCCGGACCATCAGCCGAGCACCGGAGTTCAGACGTTCAACGGCGGCTCGTTTTCGTATCGTCCTTCGGGCTCGACGCTGCAGGCCGGGTGCACGGTTTCGTTCGCATGGTCCGACGGGAAGCCGCTGTCCACCATCGGCCCGCTTCAGAAC
The DNA here is from genome assembly GCA_019636555.1 of Phycisphaeraceae bacterium. Lineage (NCBI taxonomy): Bacteria > Pseudomonadati > Planctomycetota > Phycisphaerae > Phycisphaerales > Phycisphaeraceae > Phycisphaeraceae bacterium. The sequence continues at coordinate 187,157 of JAHBXH010000001.1, forward strand.
CGCGCCGACATCGGCTTCTATCCGCCCTCGAGCGATGTGAATCCGGGTTACTGGAGCACATCGACCGACGGCACGCAGATCATGGTGAACGCGCTGCTGTACACGATTCGGCCCAAGGTGCTCATCTGCGCTGCCGCGGCGATCTTTGGAACCGGCAGCACTTCCGACCCTCGCTTCACCGATCCGCGCAACAAGCTTGTCGGAACGGGCTATTTCTCTGCCATCGATCTCTACGACGCCGGGCTTAGCACGCCGACGCTCGCGGATCTTCAGAAGTACGACATCGTGCTCACTTGGAACAACGTCAATTATGCCGATCCGGTCGCGATGGGGAACGTGCTCGCCGACTACGTTGATTGGGGAGGCGGCGTGTGCGTCGCGGTCTTCGCCTCTTCCGGCGGCTCCTCGGTCATGCCGCTGCAGGGTCGATGGGCGACCGGCAGCTATCGGCTCATCGACGCGATGGGCGGCACCACCAGCGGAACGCAGGCGACGCTCGGAAATGTCGCATATCCCGGCCACCCGACCATGAACCTGGTGACCACGTTCGATGGCGGTGTGCGGAGCTTCCGTCCGACTTCGACCACATTGCCGTCGAGCGCGGTCCTGATCGCGCAATGGTCCGATGGAAAGCCGCTGATCGTCGCTTCGACGACACGCCACAACCGGTGCGACCTCGGGATGTATCCGCCTTCTGCGTTTGTCAATCCCGAATTCTGGGTCGAGTCGACCAACGGCGCGCGGATCATGGCGAACGCGCTCCTCTATACGGCGCGACCGTACATCGGGATTCTCCATTCGGAGACGAGCATTCTGACCGCCCCGATGCGCAGCCGATTGCAGCTCCAGCGTCGCTTCAGCGCCGTGGATGTTTTCACTTCTCTCCAGACCGCGAACCCGACAGCCTCGTCCCTGCGACCGTATTCGGCGCTGCTGCTCTGGGGCAATAACAACTTCGCCGACGCGACCGGACTCGGCAACGTTCTCGCGGATTACGTCGATGCCGGCGGCGGCGTTGTCGAAGGGCTGTATTCCAACGTCGCAAACCCTTCCGCAAACAACCGCCCGAAGGGTCGGTGGACCTCACAGGGCTATGACATCACGCCCGAGTCCTCGCTGCCTCCTTCCATTTCCGGAACCAACGCGACGCTCGGCGCGAATCTCGCTTTCAATCACCCCGTGACCACCTTTGTCCGAAAGTTCGACGGCGGGACCGGCAGCATCCGCCAGAGCACGAATCCCAATTTGAGGGGCCGCCGGCTCCTGCAATGGTCCGACGGAAAAATGCTGGCGAGCATCCACAATTTCCGGCGCCGGGTGGATATGGGCTTTTTCCCTCCCGCCACTCCCGAATACGTCCCGGGCTGGGTAGTCCGGACCGATGGCACCGTTTTGCTCTCGAATGCCCTCGACTATGTGTCCGGCATGAAACTCTGTCCCGGCGACTTCAACGGCGACGGGTTCATCGATGATTCCGATTTCGTGAACTTCGCCGGCTTCTACAACACCTTCGTCGACCCGCGCGGCGATCTGACCGGCGACAGTTTCACGGACGATGCGGACTTCGTTCAGTTTGCCGCGGCATACGAAAAACTGGTGTGTCCGTAATTTGCCCCAGCTGACGCTTGCCCCCCCGTTACAGGACGTAGCGCCCAAACGTACGCGATCGCGTGCTTTTCCGTTTTTTTTTCTTGAGGCGGCTTGCGCATTCCCGTATTCTGTTGGATTCGCTCCCCGCCCCGGACGGGCGGAAAGTCCAAATAAGAGAGGGATCGCATGCGCGGAAGCAGTCGTCGTGGCACCCACAGGGTTCTTTCGTATTCCTGTGCCGTGTTGATGTTGTCAGTCGGCCTTTGCACCTCGGCCAATGCAGGTCCGAAGAACAACGGCCCTGTGAAGAGCGTTGGAGTGTTCGAGCCGTGGGAAGTGCTGCAGCACCGCCTGTCGGATGAAGTGCTCGGCGACAAAGCGTTTGTCCGTCCCGTCGGCGGCCGCCAGGTTCTGCTCGATCTCGACAAGATCAAGACGCAGCTCGCCGGCGCTCCGCTCGAGCGTCGTGTCGGAGACGGCGCGGGGCTCCGCGCGGCCCCCGTCGTCATCGCGCTTCCCAAGCCCGACGGCACATTCGAGCGATTTGAAATCTATGAATCCCCCGTGTTCGCACCCGGTTTTTCGGCCGAATTCCCCGACATCAAAACGTACCGTGGCGAGTCGCTCGACAGCCCGCAGTCGAACGTGCGCTGCGATGTCACCCCACTCGGTTTTCGCGCGCAGGTGCTGAGCGCCGAGGGTTCATACTGGATCGACCCGGTGTCGATGGGCGACACCAATCTGTACTCCACCTACCGCAAGAGCGACCTGGTCAAGTCCGAGGAGTGGACGTGCGAAGTCGTGGATCAACCCGGCGTTCCGCAGGCCCAGAATCCCTTCGAGGACCGCACGAGCGTCGGCCCCACGCTGAAGACTTATCGCCTCGCCTGCGCCGCGGACTTTGAGTACGTCTCATTCTTCGGCGGGACGGTCGCGCTCGGCCAGGCCGCGGTCGTGACCGCCGTGAACCGTGTGAACCAGGTCTACGAGAACGATCTGAACATCCACATGGATCTTGTTCCGAACAACTCGTCGATCGTCTGGGCGACCAGCGCCGACCCGTACACCAACAACAGCGGCTCCACGATGCTGGGCCAGAATCAGACCAGCCTCGACAGCATCATCGGCACCGCCAACTACGACATCGGTCACGTCTTCTCGACCGGCGGCGGCGGCGTCGCGGGGCTCGGAGTCGTCTGCACCGCCGGCAACAAGGCCCGCGGCGTCACGGGCTCGGGCGCGCCGACCGGCGACGCGTTCTGGATTGACTACGTCGCCCACGAAATGGGGCACCAGTTCGGCGGCAATCACACGTTCAACGGCGCCGATAGCAACTGCGGATCGAACCGCGCGGCGTCCGCGGCCTACGAGCCGGGTTCGGGCTCGACCATCATGGCCTACGCCGGAATCTGCGGCAGCAACAACCTGCAGAACAATTCCGACCCCTACTTCCATGTCAAAAGCTTCGACGAGATCCTCACCTACACCAACTCGCGCACGTGTCAGGTGAATTCCGCGACGGGCAACAACCCGCCGACCGTGTCCGCTTCCGGAGCCAACATCCCGATCAACACGCCCTACACGCTCACGGCGTCGGGCAGCGATCCGGATGGCGATGCGATCACGTACTGCTGGGAAATGTACCTGCTCGGCAATTCGCAGAGCGCAACCGGCTTCCCCTCGAACTTCCCCGACACCGGTTCGAACGGCGCTTTCCAGCGCTCATGGAATCCGGCGATCCCCGAATTCCGTCAGTTCCCGCGCAACTCCAACCTGTTGGCGAACACCTTTGCCTTCGGTGAGACGCTGCCACTTTTCTCGCGCAACATTCCTTACCGGGTGAGCGTGCGTGACAACAAGGGCGGAGTCAACAACACGCAGATCACGATCACCGTGACCAACACGTCCGGTCCGTTCGTCGTGACCAGCCCCAACACCGCCGTCTCATGGGCGGGCGGCAGCACCCAGAGCGTGACATGGAATGTTGCCAACACCACGGCCGCTCCGGTCGGCGCGGCGAACGTCGACATCCTGCTGTCGACCGACGGAGGCAACACCTACCCGCACACGCTCGCCTCGGCTGTGCCGAACAACGGGTCGGCGGACGTTGTGCTGCCCAATATTGCGACCACGACCGCGCGCATGAAGGTTCAGGGAAGCGGCAAGATCTTCTTCGATATCAGCAACACCAACTTCACCATCACCGCCGCGGCGAATCCGTCCAACCCGACGAATCCGCAGGCCAGCCCGTCTTCGGTCTGCACGGGCGACAATGTCACCCTTTCGGTTGATGCTCCCCCGGGCGGCGTCGTCATCGACTGGTACTCCGGTTCCTGCGGCGGCACGTTCGTCGCCACCGGCACGTCGATCAATGTGAACCCGGTCGCCGCGACCACCTACTTCGCCCGCGCACGCCGCACGTCGGACAGCGCGGTCTCGGCGGGCTGCGCCTCGGCTTCTGTCTCGATCCTGCCCTCCCCGGTTGCTCCGAGCGGCGCTTCGTCCGATCGCAACAACCTCTGCCAGTTCGATGGAGGCAGCATTGTTCTCTCGGCGACCGGCGGCTCGGGTTCGACGCTCCGCTGGTTCGCGGGCTCCTGCGCCGGCACGCAGATCGGAACCGGCAACGGTCTCTCGATCTCGGCGCCGACGATGACCACCACCTACTACGCACGCTGGGAAACCTCCTGCGGCGTCAGCAGCTGCGCCGCGGTCACCGTGACCGTCCGTATCTGCCCGGCCGACTTCAATTGCGACGGCGTGGTTGAAGACACCGACTTCGTGGTCTTCGCCAACTCCTACGACATCTTTGATTGCAGCGAGCCCTCGATGATCAACAACTGCGCCGCCGACATCAACGGTGACGGATTTGTTGACGACACCGACTTCGTGATGTTCGCCGCGGCGTACGACGCGTTCGAGTGCCCCTGAGTCGAACGGCTTTCTTTGATTCTTTTCGCCGCCCGGGAAGTCCCCGGGCGGCTTTCTTTTTGGAGCGCTCTCGCAAATGAAACCATCTCGTCCGCACGCGCCGCGTCGCCGACCACTTGCAGCGCCGTTCTTCGGCCCCTTCGCCTGAAGAATCGTTCATGCAACAGAACCGCTGTACCCTCGGCTCGGCAATCGGACCGAAGCGCCAACTTCGGGTTTGACCGGTTTGAGCTTGGGAACTTGCGGTTCATCACGTAAAATCGGCATTCCACCTTGGAGTTCCGCCCGCATGACAATCGCCCGCAAGTTCGGCGCGCTCGGCGCGTGTGTCTTCTTCGCGTTCTCCGCGTCGTCCGAACCCCTCGACGTTGCGGACGACATCTTCTATCAGTTCATGCCGATCAGTTGGCGCGACAGCGACAACGACCAGTATCGCTACGGCGATTTCAACGGGATGACGGCAAGCCTCGACTACTTGCAATCCCTGGGCGTGACGGCGGTCTGGATGAACCCGATCTTTCCCTCCGCGGCGTATCACGGCTATCAGCACGGTGACGCGAGCACGCTCGATTCCAAGTTCGGAACCGAAGCGCAGTTCCTCGCGTTCGTGAGCGCGGCGCACGCGAAAGGAATCAAAGTCTATCTCGACTTTGTTGCCTACGGCATCAGCCACAACTCGGTCTGGTATCAATCCGCGCGCAACAACCCTTCGAGCCCATACGACCAGTGGCTGGCGTTCACCAACGGCTCGAACACGCAGTACACGGGCTCGGTCTACAACACCTGGAGCGGCGCGAGCGTCGGCTTTATTCACTGGAATCTGAACAATATCAATCCGGTGAACCTGCAGATCGCCTGGGGTCAGAAGTGGCTCGACCCCAACAACGACGGTGACACCTCCGATGGCGTCGACGGCTATCGCCTCGATCACGCCTATTCGAACGCGCCCGAAGGATGGGGCGCCACCATCAATTTCTGGTCAACGTGGAAGCAGGGCCTGCAGGCGGTCAAGCCGAACGTGTTCACTTTCGCCGAGCAGGGCGACTGGGGCAACTACGGGACCGACCTGCTCCCCGCGTTCGACGGCGCATTCACCAAGCCCTTTGAGTTCGCGGCTCGTAGCGCGCTCTCGAGTGAAAACGCCGGGAGTCTCTATTCGTCGATGGCCGCGACGCTCGCGGCGCTCCCCGGCGGAAAACCCAAGCCCGGCGGCACATTTCTGGCCACCATCAACGATCACGACGTCGATCGCCTTGCTTCCAACATCGGCGCTTCTGGAAGCGCTGCCGGCCGCGCGAAAGCCGCCGCCGCGGTTCTCATGCTCCAGCCTCTCCCCCCGGTTCTCTATTACGGCGACGAGATCGGGATGACCGGAACCAAAGGAAACTACGGCAGCGACGCCAACGACATTCCGATGCGCGAGCCCATGAAGTGGACGCGCGTGGAGGGCGCGCCGATGTCGAACTACTGGATCCGCAACTCGAGCGCCTACAACAACCGCTTCGCACGCGACAACGACGGCAAGAGTGTTGAAGAGCAATCGGGTGTGCCCGGGTCGCTCCTCGAAACCTACCGCACGCTCGGCGCGCTCCGCAAAGCCAACGCTGCGCTCCGCCGCGGCATCTACAACGCCGTTCCCGCCTCCAGCTCCAGAGTTTGGGCCTTCACCCGGGATCACAATCCGGCTGGCGGCCCGCGCCAGACACTCGTTGTGGCAATCAACCTCGGAAACACCACCGCAAACACGAATCTCAACTTTTCCGGCTACACGCTTCCTGTTGGCGGTTCGACCGTGACCGACATCGTCTCGTCGCAAAGTCTGACGGCCGTCTCTTCGGCAAACCTCACCAACTACCCCATCAGCGTCCCCGCATATTCCTACCGCGTGCTCGCGGTCTCGATCACGCCTCCCGGGCCGCCTCCGGTCGTCGTCGACGGTCTCAGCGTGCCAACCGAGCTCGGCGCACCGGAGAGTGCGCCCGGCGCGCTGCTTGCGACGCAGGAGTGCGCAACTTCGTTCGGCGACAATGTCGCCGAGCTCGATCAGATGTTCGCCCGCTCCACGCGCGATGGTCTCTTCGTCGGCATCACCGGAAACCTGCCGACCGACGGCACCGCGCTCGCGCTCTTCATCGATACCGGATCGCCAGGCCAGAATGTGCTCAATACGGCTTCACTCGGCTCCCCGCCCGGCGGCCTTTCCGATCTCAGCGGCACGCGCTTCGACGCGGGCTTCGCGCCGTCTTCGATGTTCTTTGTGAATGCCGCGGGCGCGCTGTATGTGGACTACGTCGCGCTCCCGAGCGGAGCGCCCGCGAGCAAAGCGTATCTCGGCGCGGGCGCGCCGGGCAGCGGCAACGGCCTGCTGGCCGGAGGCGGCAACCCGAATGGGGTGCATGTTGCGCTCGACCGCACCAACACGGCGGGTGTGACCGGATCATCGGCCGCGAACGCAGCGACCGCGACCAAGGGCTTTGAGTTCTACATTCCATTCGCTCAGCTCGGACTGTCTTCGCCGCCGGCTTCCTGCGCGGAGATCCGGCTCGCCGCGTTCATCGTGCGGACGAACGGAACGCTCGGCAACCAGGTGCTGCCTTCGCTTGCCGCCGGATCGGGGGAACTTGGTCTCGATCCGGACTTCACGACAATGTCCGGCAACCAGTTCGCAACATTCTCCATCCCGCCCGCCGCCGATTTCACCGGCGACTCCGTGGTGGACGACGCCGATTTCGTCGTCTTTGCCTCTGCGTACAACCTGCTTGACTGCGCCGATCCCGCGATGCCCGCGGATTGCCCCGCCGATCTCACCGGCGATGGGTTCGTGGATGACGCCGATTTCGTTCTTTTTGTCGTTGCGTACGACCATTTGCTCTGCCCGTAGCCCCAACCAGAGAATTGCGGTCGCGTCGGCGGGCGCCACGGCAATAAACTCTCCCTCATCCGCGCATCGCTCGCGACGCATGATCTTTGCGCTCTGCCCGCTGGCTGTTTGCAGCTTGCTCAATCGTTGTTTGGCCCCGCTTCAACGCTTGCGCGAAGAACCAGCGCCTTCTCCCGCCTGAATCTCTGCGCTCTGTCGCGGCGCACTGTGCCGCGGATTTTTCCCTTTGACATCCGCGCGATCATCCTGTTAGCCTCGTGTCACTCACCCCTCAATCAAGGAGTGTTCGATGCGAGTGCTGTTCTCCAGGCTGCTGTCGCTGTTTCTCTTCATGAGCCTTGCGGTCGCGCAATCGCCCGCACCCTCCAAGCCCAACATCCTCGTCATCTGGGGCGACGACATCGGGATCTGGAACATCAGCCACAACAGCCGCGGCATGATGGGATACAAGACTCCCAACATCGACCGCATCGCGAACGAAGGTGTCTCCTTCACCGACTATTACGGACAGCAGTCCTGCACGGCCGGCCGCGCCGCATTCATCGGGGGCAATGTCCCCGTCCGCACCGGCATGACCAAGGTCGGGCTCCCCGGCGCCAAAGAAGGTTGGCAGAAGACCGATGTCACCATGGCCACCGTGCTCAAGAGCCAGGGCTACGCCACCGGCCAGTTCGGCAAGAACCACCAGGGCGATCTCGACGAGCACCTGCCCACGATGCACGGCTTCGATGAGTTTCTCGGCAACCTCTACCACCTCAACGCCGAGGAAGAGCCGGAGAACCGCGATTACCCCACCAACATGAAGATGCCCAGCGGCAAGACCTTCCACGAGCAGTACGGACCCCGCGGCGTTCTGCACGCCTGGTCCGATGGCAAGGGCGGCCAGCGCATCGAAGACACCGGCCCTCTTACCAAGAAGCGCATGGAAACCATCGACGACGAAACCGTCGCCGCCGCCAAGGACTTCATCACCCGCCAGGTAAAGGAAGGCAAGCCCTTCTTCTGCTGGTGGAACGGCACGCGCATGCACTTCCGCACGCACGTTCGCGCCGAGCACAAGAACCTCGCCGGCCCGCACTCCGATGAATACTCCGACGGCATGGTCGAACACGACATGAACGTGGGCGAATTGCTCAAGCTGCTCGATGATCTCGGAATCGCCGACAACACGCTCGTCATGTACTCGACCGACAACGGCCCGCACTACAACACCTGGCCCGACGCCGCGACCACGCCCTTCCGCAGCGAGAAAAACAGCAACTGGGAAGGTGCCTACCGCGTCCCGGCTTTCGTCCGCTGGCCCAACCACTTCCCCGCCGGCACGACGCTCAACGGCATCGTCTCGCACGAAGACTGGCTGCCCACCTTCGCCGCCGTCGCCGGCGCGCCCGACATCAAGGAAAAGCTCCGCGACAGCGTCGAACTCAATGGTCGCAAGTACCACAACTACATCGACGGCTACAACCAGCTCGACTACCTCGAAGGCAAGGCGAAGGAATCGCCCCGCCGCGAGTTCTTCTACGTGAACGACGACGGCCAGTCGTCGCCATCCGCTACGCCGACTGGAAGGCCGTCTTCCTCGAGAACCGCGGCGTCGCCTTCGGCGTCTGGCGCGAGCCCTTTACCGAACTCCGCGTCCCCCTCCTCTTCAACCTCCGCCGCGACCCCTTCGAGCGCGCCCAGCACAATTCCAACACCTACAACGACTGGTTCCTCGACCACGTCTACGTGCTCGTGCCCATGCAGCAGCTCGCCGGCAAGTTCCTCATGACCATGAAGGACTACCCGCCGAGCCAGACGCCCGGCTCCTTCAACCTCGAAAAGATCCAAAAGCAGATCGAATCCGGCGCCTCCGGCCAGTGAATTTCCGAATCTCTGCGGCTGCAGGCGAAAGCAAGTTCAAAACTGATCGACGCGAGGGATTCGGCGCGTTCGATTGAGCAGTCGACTCCGAGCCTCCCCGGGGAAAGGCAGCGGGATCCTTCCCTTAAACAACGCAGCACCGGAGGAACAACTCATGAACGCGGCCACGCAAGCCTTCGCAACAACAGGCCTTTGCCTCTGCACGTCTGCACTCGCCGGGCTTTCTCAGTCTTCGGTTACTGCTCCGGGCGGCCTCGCACAGGCCTGCGCCGGTCCGCAAACTCCCGGCAACAACCCGTGGCCGGGCGACGATTTCGCGTCGTACCACACCGCCGCGGGTTCGGACGTGGATGAGGGTTTGTTCGCGGGCAACTCGTCCGACAGCCGCAGCGCGTCGTATTCGGCCGCCAACTACTCGAGTTCGAGCAGCGGCACCGCCGCGATGGGGGTCGTTGTCGGCGACGCGCACAACGACGCGCCGAACAACTCGCTCTTCGCGCAGGCCGACTTCAACGGCGGATGGAAGGACACGTTCCTCATCGCCAACGCCGCGTACACCGGACAAACCGGCTACCTCGTTTTCAAGCTCCATGTCACCGGCAGCCTTGCCGCCGCAAAGTTCGCCGGCTCCGCGAACCTCCGCGTCGCGGGTTACAAGGACAACGCGCGGCTCGCGACAAACGCCTTCTTTGACAAAGGCAACTCGGATGTGCTCGGAACGACCTGGCAATACGGAAACTGGGCGCTCTCCACCGGAAACGTCAACGAAACCAAGAACAAATCCGTGAATGGCGTCGTGACGTTCTCGTGCCCATTCACCTTCGGCACGACATTCAATCTGGGAATCTACGGTCTTGCCCGCGCCGGCATGAGATCGGCAAGCGGTGTGGCGGGAAACTCGACAGCCGACGCGATTCTGACGAAGCTGAATTGGGGCGGCATTGTCGGTGTCTATGTTGATGGCAGCCCGGTTTCCGGATCAGCCGTCTCGTCGGGGACAGGAATCAACTGGGGCCTTCCGATCGGAAACTGCCCGGGCGATCTCAACGGCGACGGCTTCGTGGACGACTCCGACTTCGTGCTCTTTGTCGTCGCGTACAACCTCCTCGACTGCGCCGATCCGTCGATGCCGGCCGGATGCCCATCGGACCTGACCGGCGATGGATTTGTCGATGACGCCGATTTCGTGCAGTTCGTGTTTGCGTATAACAACCTGATCTGCCCGTAGTCGTCGTCTTCGAGATGACATTCGCGGCGCGAGAGTGGTCCGATTGCTCATCCGCTTCGTGTCCGGTCCATTTCCGAAAATCGCCTTGTCGCAACTCGAATCCGTGGCACAATTCGCTTAGGTGGAAGTGCGCGCCGATTGCTGGCGACTTCGCTCCGGCCCCGAAAACCTGAGACTCATCCAAAAATTCCGCAATCCGCTTTCCGCACGAAAACATGAGTCAATTGCCGGCGCGTTCGCGAAAGCTCGCGATCGCGGGGCGCCGCGCCGCAGACATCGGATTCGGTGACCTCCTCGAACCTTCACGCGAGGGAGTTGTGGCACTATGCGAACGAGTCATTCAAGTCGTCGGATTTCGCGAGGACGGCAATTCCGATTGATCGCGCTCGCGATGAGCGCGCTGTGCGCGGCACCGCTCCGTGCCGATTCGGTTCCGCTCGCGATCTTCGATCCCAATCTCCAGGTCGAGATTGTGGTGAACGCCGGCATTTCTCAACCGATCGGGATTGTGTTCTTTGCCGCCAACGATTTCCTGGTGCTCGAAAAAGCGTCGGGCCAGGTAAAGCGCGTCATCAACGGAGTCGTTCAGCCGGTACCGGTCCTCGATCTCGCCGTCAACTCCGCATCGGAGCGTGGGTTGCTGAGCATGGCGCTCGATCCAGCATTTCCGACCGCGCCCTACGCCTACGTGCGCTGGACCGAGAGCAGCACCGGCGCGGACACTTCGGTCACGCTCGAGACGCCGCTCAGCGGCAACCGCATCGATCGATTCACCTGGAACGGTTCGTCATTCGTCTTCGATCGCAACATACTCGCGGTGCGTTCGCTCCAGACCGACAACGTTGTGGTGCCCGGCCACCCCGGAACCAACAACGGGGGAAACCCGGCCGGGAATCACAACGGCGGCGTGATCCACTTCGGACCCGACGGGAAGCTTTATGTCTTCCTGGGCGACCTGGGCCGACGCGGCTGGATGCAGAATCTGCCAAGCGGCCCGTTCCTCACCGATCCGTTTGTCGACGACACCTTCGGTGGCCCCGGACCCGACAACGCACATCTGTCGGGGGTCATTCTCCGCCTGAACACGGACGGAAGCGCCCCCGCCGACAATCCGTTTTTCGCTGTCGGCGCTTCGATGGGTGGCGAGGTCGGCGCCAACATTCAGAAGATCTATTCCTACGGACACCGCAACGCGTTCGGCATGGCCTTCGACCCATACTCGGGTTCGCTCTGGGAAACCGAGAACGCCGACGACGCCTACAGCGAACTCAACCGCGTTGTCCCCGGCATGAACGGAGGCTGGATTCAGATCGCCGGTCCTCTCTATCGCTACGCCGATTTCAAGATGATCGAAACAACTCAGTTCAACAGTGCGCTCCAGCAGAACCGCTTCCCGCCGACCCGCCTCGCCTACACCGCCGACGCGGCACTCTCCCGCATGTTCATGCTCCCGGGCGCGGTGTATGTCGATCCCGATCTGAGTTGGCGCTACGAGATAGGACCCGCCGGAACAACTTTCGTTGAGGGCACCGCGCTCGGAGCGGAATATGACGGCACGCTCTGGATCGGATCGGCCCGCGGCAATCAACAGGTCGGAGCCAACGGAGGCAGCCTGTATCGCCTGCGCCTGACGCCGGACCGGATGCATGTTGACGTCAGCGCCGATCCGCGCCTTGCCGATCGAGTCGCCGACAACCTCTTCCGTCCGCAGAAATTCGACGGAACGGAAAGCGAAACGCTCCTCATTGGTAGCGGGTTCGGCATCACGCCCGACATCGAGCAGGGACCCGACGGAAACCTCTACGTCGTGTCCAACACCGACAACACCGTCTACCGGATCCGCCGCAGGCCGGCCGCGGCACCGGTTCTCAGATACCAAGGGGAAGAAACCATCAAACAAGGCGATCTCGATGAAAACCAATAAGCTTTCGACTTCGGCGCTCGGCATCGTCGTGCTTGCCTGCGCGTGCGGACGGGCGCACGCACAGGAACTCATCACCAACGGCAGCTTCGAATCCGGTTTCAACGGATGGACCCGAGTGAATCAGGTTGGCGGCGATGGAACGTTCCACCTGCAGAGCGGCGCGACAAGCCCTGTCAACGGATTTGCGGTTCCGACGCCGCCGCAGGGACTGAACGCTGCAATGACCGATTCGGTCGGCCCGGGCACGCATGTGCTGTATCAGGACTTCGTGGTTCCTGTCGCCGTGCCCGTCGCCACGCTCCGATTCTCGCTCTACATCAACAACAGCGCGAGCGCCTTCTCGACGCCCTCGACACTTGACTGGGCGACTCCGGTGCTCAACCAGCAGGCCCGCGTCGACATCATGAGTTCCGCGGCAGATCCATTCAGCACCGACGCGCTCGACATACTCCAGAATGTGTTCCAGACAACGGTCGGGTCGTCGCTGGTCACCGGCTACAACGACTTCTCGATCGACGTCACGGCGCTTCTCGCTTCGCACGCCGGAGAAACTCTTCGCCTTCGCTTTGCCGAAGCGGACAACGTGAACTTTTTCAATTTCGGGGTCGACTCCGTCGGGCTCACGGTGCCGGCGCCCGCGTCCATCTGCCTGCTGTGCGCCGCCGGGCTCGTGGCCCGCCGCCGCACCCGTTCTTGAGCTTTGCCAACATTCCGCACGCACTCGCTCGAATTCCGGAATCATCTCATGCCGAATCCTCGCCATTCGATTTGCGTGACGCTTTTGATCGTTTCCTCCGCAGCGGCACACGCCGCACTGGTTTCGCTCACTCCCGTTGCGGACAACACGCTCTACCAATCGGAGTCCGGGAGTTTCTCGAACGGGCAGGGTTCGGCGATGTTCGCTGGCCGAAACGCATTCGACCCAACGACGATCAGGCGATGCGTCTTTCGCTTTGCGGTCGCCGAAACGATTCCTGCAAACCAGCGCATCACAAGCGCGACCCTCTCGCTCACTCAGAACGGGTCGAACGGAGACCCGCAGGCGTGCTCGCTCTATCGCCTGGCCGCGTCCTGGGGTGAGGGGGCTTCCGTCGCGTTCGGCGGACAAGGAGGCGGCGCGCCCTCAACAACAAACGACGCGACGTGGAAACATCGCTTCTGGCCCGGAACCAATTGGGCCACGCCCGGAGGCGACTTCGCGCCCGTGCTTTCCGCGGCAACCGACGTCGGCGGCTTCGATCGATTCTCCTGGAGCTCAACCCAGCTGGTCGCCGACGTCCAGTTCATGCTGGACAATCCCGCATCGGACTTCGGATGGATACTCCGCGGCAACGAAGACTCGCCTCAAACCACCAAGAAATTCTCGACCCGCGAAGACCTCACGCCTTCGAACCGCCCCGCGCTCGTTCTTGAATACACGCCGCTTTGCACCGGTGATCTGAACGAGGATGGAATCGTCGAAGACTCCGACTTTGTCCTCTTTGTTTTCAGCTACAACCTGCTCGCCTGCTCCGACGCCTCCATCCCTCTTGGCTGTCCGGCCGACTTCAATGGCGACGGCTTCGTTGACGATGCGGACTTTGTGCTGTTTGTTTCTGCCTACAACGAACTGATCTGCCCATAACCGCCTTGCGGACTGCGTTGCCCCTGAGCAGGGGCCGCCAACGCAAACACCGGACCAAATAGGCCTTTTTGCGGAAATGGAGCTCCTCGCGGATCGGCGATCGGCCGCGAAATGCAATAAACCACGCAAAGACATGTTGCGGCAGCGCTTTCCTTCGGTTAGTCTGAAAACCCCGAAATTTTGCCCGCCCCCGTGTTCTTCTGCGAAGGGTTTTTGCCATGACTCGAACGGGTTCATTGTCGCTGGTTGTTCTCCTCACTTTGGTTGCCGGAACCGTCGCGAAGGCTCAGCCGGAATCGACCGGTATCGATTTCACCCAGCCGCGCGTCGCTTGCAACATCATCCCGCCCGAGGGCTTCGACGACCGCGCCCTCTGGAATTCCAATACCTGGCCCGGCGGCGTGGTGCCGTACATCTTCAACGCCAACGTCACGGCGGTCAACGCGGCCGCGATGCGTCACTCCATGGACATGATCCAGCAGGTCGCCAACATCACGTTTGTGCCGCGCACCAACCAGACGAGCTATATCCATATCCAGAACAGCACGGGCAACAGCTCTTCGGTCGGCCGCATCGGCGGCTCGCAGACCGTCAACATCGTCAACTGGAACTACTCCTACGTCATGTGCCACGAGCTGATGCACGCGCTCGGCCAGTGGCACGAGCAGTCCAGGCCCGACCGCGCCAATTTCGTGAACGTCAACTACGCCAACATCCAGGCGGGCTATGAACATAATTTCAACATCGTGAACGCCCAGACCTTCGGCCCCTACGACTTCGACAGCGTCATGCACTACGACGCGTGCGGCTTCTCGGTCTGCTGCCCGACCGGGTCGACCTGCGGCTGCGAGACAGATTGCGCCCCGATCCAGACTCTTCCGGCCTACGCACAATTCCAGAGCGCCATGGGCCAGTCGTCGCACATCAGCGTGCTCGATCGCGCGGGCCTCGTCGCCAAATACGGCGCGCCGGCGCCGGTCGTCGGTCCGATCATGCTCGACGGAAACATGGACAACTTGTCCGTCGGCAACGCGCCCGACTACGCCGTCGCCGCGGGCGCCTGGGCGTTCCCAGAAACCTACAAGCTCAACTCCGTCGCGGAGCCCGTGGGCCGCGAACCGGTCTTTTCGATCGTGAATACCAACTCGTTCCAGACCGGAGCTTCGGGCAAATCGCTCCGCCTGAACAATCCTTCAGGCACGAGCGCCGACAACTTCCACCTCCCCAATCTCTTCAAGAAGCCGATCCTCGCCGCTTCGGGGCTAAAAGTAACTGTTGCGTTCGACATGTGGGTTGTTTCCGGTTTCGCCGGCGGTTCCGTCTACGTCGGCGGCGACAACACCGCGGGCGGGTTCTCGAACGCGACCGACCGCACCGCACAGCTCTCGTGGCTTGCCGGCGGGAACCTCGCCTACGCGAATTCCACCGGCACCAACATCACCGCCGTTTCCGGCTACCCGAGCAACGCCTGGATGAACATCCGGCTTGTCATCGACACCGCCGCTCGCAACTACGACATGTACTACGGCGTCAACGGCGGCCCGCAGACGAAAGTCGGCGACGACCTCCCCTTCCGAGCGACCACTCCCTCGGCCTGCTGGAACTACGACCGCTTCACCTTCGTGCAATTCGGCGGTTCCACTCCGAGCGTTTCGTCCTACCTCGACAACGTCGTGATCACCTCTTCGCTCTGCGCCGCCGACCTCAATGGTGACGGCTATGTGGAAGACGTCGACTTTGTTTCGTTCGCCGGCGCGTACAACCTGCTCGTCTGCGACGACCCGGGAATGCTGGGCGGCTGCCCCGCCGATCTCAACGGCGACGGCTATGTGGACGACGCGGACTTCGTGCTTTTCGCCGGTGCATACGACGCTCTGGTTTGCCCCTGACCGGGGCGACCAGTTCGGGGCGTCCACGTTACTTTGCCAGCGATTCCGCAAGGCTGTGATAGCGCGCGCGAATGCCTTCTTCGTCCGGTCTGCCCGCCAGCGCGATGTCGTAGTCCGGGAGTAACGCCTCGACCCTGTGCGAGAGATCGATTGCCTCGTCGCGGTATCCCCACCGGATGAGAATCTCGGCCGCCGCCATCTCGGCATGCAGCACCGCGCTGCAGAGACCGAGGTCCCGCCGCTCCGAGGACCGGAACGATTCGGCAAGCGCGACCATCTCGTCGATGAGTTGCCGGGTCTCATCGTCGGGCGCATCGCCCGCCTTCAGTTCGGCCATTCTCCTCATCGCGACAATGAACGCGCGATAGCTCGAGCGGCTCTCTGAGTTGATCCCCATGGCGACCTGTGCTTCCTGCAGCGCGCTGCGGAGATGCGGCTCCTTTTCGGCCGGCGAGGCCGCAAAGTCGGCGAGCGAAATCTCGGCGCAGGCCAGGTTGTATCGCGAAATCGCCCGGCGTGGATCCCGCTGGACCAGCTCTTTCGCCAGCGCGAGCTTCTTTTCGGCCAACTCGCGGTTTTCTTCGGTCGTCGCCGCGAACCTACGCCTCCGCTCGTAACTCCAGGACAGATTGTCGATCGCTTCATCGCTCGCGCCGGGCCTTGCCGCCAATTCCTTGTCGATCGAAAGCGCCCGCTCGTAGAAACTCCTGCCTTCCTGGACGTATCCGCGATCGAGGAAGACATCCCCCGCTTTCGCGAGGTTGATCGAAAAATCCATGAGCGTGCGTTCGTCCGTCTGATCCGCGAGTGCTGCGCTCTGGCGGATCTTCAGCGCCGCAAGGCGAAGACGCAGCGCGTCATCGATCCGGGCGGACTCGTGCTCGACATCGCTTTCGAGCATCAGCAGGCGCGCCGCCACCAGGGCGGTGCCCGCGTCCCTCGGGTGCCTCGATAGCAGCTGCATCACCCCGGGCCGGACGTGCGCGATCCAGGCTCTCCTCGCCTCCTGCGTGCCCTGCGTGTCGGCGATCCGTGCGACTTCCTCGTTCAAGACGAGGGTCACCAGCTCGCGCGCGACGGCGGCATCGTCTCGTGCCCGGCGACCCGACCAAACGCTCCACCCCGCCATCGCCAGCAGCCCGAGCGCGCCGAGCGCGATCGCCGCGGAGGCGCCCCGTCTCCGCTTCACGAATCGACCCGCGACGTAAATGGCCGTCGCCTTTCTCGCCGAGACCGGGAAGCCTTCGAGATAGCGGCGCAAATCCAGCCCGAGCTCGAGCGCCGACTGGTAGCGCTCGTCGGGCGAGGCTTTCGTCGCCCGTAGCACGATCTGCTTCAGGTCTTCATCGACGCCCGGTTTGGATTTGCCCGCCCACGCAAACCCGCCTCCCGCCTTGGCGCGAAGGATCGCTTCCACGTAGCTCCGGCCCGCGATCTCACGGGGCAACTTGCCCTCGATCAATTCGTAGAGAAGCACGCCCAGCGCGTAGACATCCGACCGCAAGTCGATCTCGTTCGAGCGACCCGAGAGCTGCTCCGGGCTCATGTAGGGAATCGTCCCGCCGCGCTCGGTCGGCTGCGCGCCCTCCGGCAGATCGCTTATCATCGCCACGCCGAAATCCACGATCTTCGGCTGTCCCTCCGAAGAAACCAGGATGTTCGCCGGCTTCAGATCCAGGTGCACAATTCCCCGTTCGTGCGCGTGCTGAACGGCCTCGCACACCTGCACCACCAGCCGAATTCGCGACCGCAGATCCAGATTCTCCCGGTTCACGTACTCCGTGATCCGGGCGCCGCTCACCATCTCCATCGCAAGGAACGGTCGGGCCTCCCCGCTGTTCGTATCAACACCCGCCTCATAGATCTGGGCGATGCCGGTGTGTGAGAGACGCGCCAGCGCCGTCGCCTCGAATTCGAATCGCTGGAGCGCCTGTGCGCCGGTGCGCCCCAGCCGCACGACTTTCAGCGCCACGGCGCGCCTGGTCTTGGGCTGCATCGCCTCATAGACAGCGCCGGAACGTCCGGATCCCACAAGCCTGAGCACCGAGTAGCTGCCGACACGCTCCGGCGTGACCGTGCTCGCGCCATCGATGAGCTTTTCCGAATCGGTCTGCGGCAGGCCCAGCAGCCGAGACGGCGTATCCATCTCCGGCATCGCGTCGTCGGCGTCGAGCAGCGCTTGGGCCTGGGTCTTGATCTCGACGTCTCCGTCGCAAAGGCTCTCAACAATCGCCGCGCGATCGCGCCGGGGCGCCTTGCGCGCCGCGGCAAAGATCCCTTTGACAATCGCCCACCGCTCCGGCGTCATCTCACTTGAGTCCTTGGCGCCGCTAGTCCGCCGCCTGCAGTTGCTTCACAAACCACGCTCTCGACACCCGCCACTCGTCCTCCGCGGTCGAGACGCAGATGCCCAGCACCGCCGCGACTTCCGGCACGGTCATCCCTGCGAAGAACCTCAGCTGAACCAACTGGGCGGCGCGCGGGTCGATCTTCTCGAATCGCTCGAGAGCATCGTTCAGCGCGATCACATCAATTGCCGGCAGCCCGTGCTCGTCCGCCGCGTCGCACCCGTCCAGCGACCGAGGCTTCTTCGGGCCGCCCCGCTTGATAGTGCCCTTTTTGCGAGCGTGATCGACGAGCACTTGGCGCATCGCCCGCATGGCAATCCCGAGCGCGCTCAAGGAGTTCATGGCCCCCTCGGAACCCGATTCGTTGACGAGCTTCAAAAATGCTTCGTGAACCAGCGCGGTCGGCTGGAGCGTGTGCCCCTCGTTTTCCCGACTCAGCAACCCCGCCGCCAACCGCCGCAAATCCCGATACAGAATCGCCGCCTCCGGCGGCACGGCCGAGTTCTTGGCTGAACCCCCATTCTCAGCTTCGCCCAACATGCTCGTCACAGTATGGGTTTGGTCGCACCCTGAATCTCATCGAAAAATTCTTTCACATATTTGTTTCTCCCGGCCAAGGCGTGCCACCCCTTTTCGCGCATATCAAGGCAGGGTGGCGGTCCAGTCAGGAGGGGCGGGCGGGTGTCTTAGGCCCCTCCTGACTCGACCACGGGTGCCCCCAATCACTTCATTCATTCCGACCGCTTTTCCTCCAGCGTTGGCTAATTGTTATCGGGCGTTGCTGTTTTTGGGCGCCTTCTCCGTTCCGCCCCACCGTGCTCGCTCTTGGCATTTCTGCTTGGCAATTCCGGGACCTTTCGTTAGCCTTTCAATCATCGGGAGTCGCACTGCCTGTGGGGTTTCCCCGAATTCTCGCTCTGATTGTCAGGAGGTTCCCATGCGCACCGCTCGTTTTGCCGTTCTTGCCGCCGGTCTTTGCCTTCTCGCCTCCGCGGCATCCGCGCAGTACGCCATAAAGTCGCACGTGATCGCCGGTGGTGGCGGACAGAATGCCTCGGGCGGTAACTACACCCTGAGCGGAACGATCGGCGAGACCGGAGCATTCGCGCCACCGTTCGCCACGGGCGGGTCCTATTCGCACGCCGCCGGATTCTGGTGGACGATCGGCGCCTGCCCGGCAGACTTCAACAACGACGGCTTTGTCGACGATCTCGACTTCCAGATCTTCATCGTGTCGTACAACGAGCTTGTCATCCCGCCGGCCAATCCGATCTGCGATCTCAACGGGGACAATCTCGTCGACGACGCCGACTTTGTGCTCTTCGTTCCGGCGTACAACGCGCTCGTTTGTCCCTGAGCGCCGGAATCTCTCAAGCGTACAGACGGTGCACGCGAACGCCGACTTGTTCGAATTCGGCGCGCCGCGCCCAGATCGCTTCCTGATGCAGGCTTGACGAGATCACGAGATCCGTTGCGCCAAGGTGCCCTGCTTCCTGCGGCGAAACCACCGGCTTGCCGAGGAACTCGATTCCCTGACGGGAAGGATCGTCGTCCACGTACGCGCGAATCTCGCTCGAGTAGTCGCTGAGCACGTGCGCCAGTTCGATGCTGTGCCGGCCGGTCCCATGAACCGCGACGCTGCGCCCGCGAAGCGAGTCCATCACTTCACGCAGCCGCGCGTCCGCGTCATGCGGCACGGTTCCGCTGCCGACTTCGCCGGGTCGCGCCGTGAACGCCGCGGTCTTGTCGCGCGGCCATCGCCTCGCGTTTTCTTCCGCCGCCTCGTCGATCAACATCGAAACCGCCCGCAGGTGGTCGGCGATGCCGAATCGCTCCCGCACGACGATTCTCGCCTGCGCACCAATCGCTTCTGCTCGCTCCCCGGAAACGTTCGCGATTGCCGCGGCAAGATCCTCGCCCGCACTCCGCGCCGACGCCGCCGAATCGGTGGCAAGCAGCACACCGCTCACGCCGTTTTCGATCGCCTCCGAAGCGCCCGAATGTTGCGACGGGACGACACAACAGCAGCCCTCGCTCATCGCTTCGAGCATCGACACGCTCAGCCCTTCCGATCGCGAGGGCAGAACAAAGAACTCGCTCGCACGCAGAAACTCCCGGACCCTCTCGGGCGTCGCGGCGGAAACCCGCTCGATGCGCCGTGCCGGCTCGCCGCTCCTCTCCTTGATCATCCGGTCGACGGCCTCCGCCGCGGGACCATCCCCGACAATCCGAAGGGCGTGATCGACTCCGCGCGCACGGAGCGCGTCGGACATATGAATCAGCGCACTGACCCTCTTGACGTTTTCGTCCATTCGGCCCGTGTACACGATCGTCCGAATTCCCGACGCGGGCGTCCGCGTGCCGCCGGCCTCGATGCCTGTGGCAATGAACCGCACGTCGCGTTCTCGTCCGCGCCATCGCGCGCGCAGAGTGTCGGCGAGTCTCGCACTGACCGCCGCCGCTTTGTTCAAAGCCGGTTTGTAGTGCTCGATCACCCGCGCGTCATACCCGTTGTCGCTGTGCGCAAAGCCCACCAATCGAACGTCTACAAGAGAGCTTTGCGTGAGCGCGGCGCACGCGCCAAAGCAATCGCCGAGCAGGGTCGGGAACAGAACAACCCGCCCGCCCATCGCGCGTGCCGCGTCCCGGTATTCGCGCACCAACCACTCGATTTCGCCGTTTGCGCTCTCGACCGGAGCGATCCGGCTCAGATCGAAGACGCGCACCGCCGGTTCAAGCTTTGGATACCACGGGGCGGCGTGAGATGCCGGCCGGTGCAGCACCAGCCCGCACGCTCGTTCGCGGCTCAGCCCATTCGCGATCCGAACCGCCCAACTGGTCACGCCCCCCACCGTCATCCCGCAAGGAAGAATGATGAGCAACCCGGGCCGATTCATTCCTCTCTTGTCGGCCGAGGCGTCACCAGCCCTTGATCCGGTTAGGGCGCTTCGGTGCGGCATTCCGCTTCGATCGCTCCCGGCAGCACGCGCACCGCGATCACGCGAACACGACGCCCGTCTTCCAGGCGGATTGTGGCGCCGGGGAGCAACGGCTCGCGCCCCGACAGCAACCGCCAAACCCAGCCGCCGACGCCGGAATCGTCCATCCCGACAAATCCCATCGCGCCCCACGAAACCGGGAATGCCAGGCTGCCGATCCCGGCGCGAGCGCCGGAAAACCACAGGCCCTTTTCGTTCGCCCGAAATCCCGTTGAAACCGCGTACACCCTGTCATCAAGAAGCCCGGCAACCCACGCTCGACCGGATCCAAAGTGGGCCTGCAGCTCGCTGATCTCCGGCGGAATCCTTGCCGGCGGATCCCGGTTTGCGAGCCATTCCCCGAGCTTCGCCGCGATCCATGCCGTCGCCTCTTCCTCCGTCACGCGGATACGCCAGTTGTCTCCGGTCCGACGCGACCCGTCGGGCTCGAGTGTCGGACCGCCCCGAAACCGATAGGCCTCGGTAATCAACCGATTCTCCACACGCTGCGCCATCCGACGCATTTCGGAAGCTTTTCGCGCTTCGCTCTGAAACCAGGATGGCGTTCGGAGCGTCAGGCCGTAGAAGAACGCGCAGGTCACAAAGATCGCACCGATGAGCCAAACGCCGAGCATGGCGAGGGACCCGTGCCGGCCCCTTGCCACCCTGCCAGTCGCACGCGCTATCCGCTCAACACCGGACCCGGCGTGCACCGCGGCTCGGCGAAACCGCCCGATCCCCGGTGCCGCGGCTGTTGCTGGTTGAACGCGATTCATCAATGTTCAGAATATCGCGCACAACCAGCGCGCAAAAAGAAAGGGGACCCCGTTCGGAGTCCCCTTTCGCGCAAAAACCCAAGGGGGCTGTGAGGATCAGAAGTTAGAAGCAGACGAGCGCGTCGTAGGCCGCGGCGAAGACAGCAAAGTCGCTGTCGTCGGTGAAGCCGTCGAACGAGCCGTCGATGTCGCCGGCCGGATTAACCAGGTCGTTGTAGTACTTCGCGAAGAATACGAAGTCTGTGTCGTCGACGCCGCCGTCGCCGTTGAAGTCGGCGGGGCAGCCGCCGTTCGGGCCACGGTTGTTGGTGTCGATCGAGATGACGGCAGTGAGGTTGCTGCCGCGGGTGCTGCGGGCGCCCCAACGCTCGTTGGCGAAGAGAGCCGTACCCATCGTGATCGCGAGGTAGTACTGATCGCTGTTCAGGGTGCTGCCGTTCTGGTTGTTCAGAGGCTTGCCCAGAGTGGTCTGATCAGGAGAAAGCGGGGTCTGGCCGCGGCTTGCCGCCGTGCCGTACGAGAGCTGCGCGAAGGTGCCGCCGCAGCCGTACGGACCGTCGCCGCCGCCGTTGTTGTTGTTGAAGCCGGCGCCACCGTAGCTGATGCTGGTGCCGTTGGCGAGGAGGCCGTTGTTGTTGTAGAGGCAGAAGTTCCATTCACCCACGACCGACGAGCCCGGCTGCGTGATGTCCATGTAGGTGACATCCGACAGCGGGGACGAGTCGCTCTGGTTGAACTGACCGGTCGTCGGGAGCGGGTTGGTCAGCGAGAAGCGGACAAATCCCGCGTACCGGGCACGGATGTTCAGGCTGCCCGAGGCCTGCGTTCCGCCGAGCAGCACGCCGACATCGGCGCCTGCGACGAGAGCGGGCGAAACCGCCGGACCAGCCGGGATCGTCTTGCGGTTGTTGTTGTTGAAGTTGAGCGAGTACGCGGTCGAGACGACGGGGTCAGCCGCGTTGATGGCCCAGCCGTCGCCGTAACCTGTTCCGACGACGCCGAGAGCCAAGTAGTACTGGCCTGCGGGCAACGTGCCTTCCTGGCCGGAGTACTGTTCGCCCGAGCCGACGCCGGGGCGACGCGCCACACCGTACGAAAGCACTTGTCCGTCATTGCTGGACGGACGCGGATCCGGGCCGTCACCGCGACCTTCCGACACGTTGAAGACCAGCGACTGATCGTTGTAGATCGCGAAGGAGATCGGAACCGCCGAGCCTTCGGTGTCGATATCCATGAACGTCGTCTGCGCATACGAGATGTCGTTCTGCGTGTTGAACTTGTACCACTTGAACTTGTTCGCGGTGGTCAAGTTGCCCGACTTGGACACGATGCCGTCCGGCAGATAGCTGCCGGTGTTGAGGCTTTCCGCCGTCGGGGCCGGGGGCGAGTCCGCCGAGCCGACGAGTCCGAAGACGTAGGCCACGGTTTGCGTCGTGCCCGACTGCACCGAGTTGATGTAGCGCAGTTCGTTGGTCGTGCCCGCCGTGCTGGCCTGCGACTGACCGGCGCAGATGCCGTCGAAGTTGATGTCGCGTCCGTACGCCGGATTGTTCTTGCCGGGCGACGCGGGGTTTCCGCCGCTGTCCAGCTGCGCGACCGTGTACGGAGTGCCGGCCACGAACGACGCGCCGAGGAGCGCGCCGGTGTTGTTGCCGACGAGGAAGTACGTACGAGTCGTCGCGATGTTGGTCTGGAAGAGGTTGGTGCTCGTCAAGGGAGCCGTGCCGGGTGTGCCGGGCTCAAGGAACGCGGCATCCAGCCAGAGCGACGAATCGCCCGTCGGCATGTCCACGTTGCTCGGCAGGGAGATGAATCCCGAACGCCGGGTGAAGCCCGGGCAGATGTTGGTGTCAAAGCCGGTGATCGTGAGCGTGTAGTACGGAGTCGCGCTCGTGTTCACCATGCTCGTGCCGGTGCCACCGAAGCCCGCGAACGAAGCATCGCTCGGGCGGTAGAACGAGAAGCGCATGTCCCACGCCGCGGCCGAACCCGTCAGGCCGTAGGAGTACTGAAAGCCGGTGAGGGTCCGGGTGCCCGAGTAGCCCGGCTGATAGGGACCGTTCGCCAGCGAGATGTCCTCGAGAATGTGCGAGCAGTTGCCCAGTGAGAACCGGTTACGCGTGAACGACGTCGATGCGCCGTCGTAAACGATGATGTTGATCGCGCGATCGCCGAACGCTCCGCTCGGCTGGCGAATAAACGAATCGACATCGTCGACTTCCACCTTGCTCGGCGCATTGACGCCGAGCGCCTGATCGATTTCGTCCGCCATCGCCGTCGTGCACGCAGCACCGGCCGCCATCGTCAAAATCAAACCGAGACTCGTCCTCTTCATGAATCAAACCTCCGTAACCCGGGTTGCCACCAATGAATGAAGTACCTCTCACACAGTGTCTTAAGGAATACCACAGGATCGCCGCTTTTCGCTCCCCGGAACCGGCAGTTTCTGAGTTTTTTTTCACTTAGTTTGGCTTGTCGAGGTCTTGTTTTGGTTATGGGCGGGAGGGAGCCTTCCGGAGGTTTTTCTCCGAGCCAAAAAAAGCAAGGGCCACGAAAGGGCCCTTGCGAATCGAGAACGAAAAACCTCGAACGACGTCAGAAGCAGACGAGCGCGTCGTAGGCCGCGGCGAAGACAGCAAAGTCGCTGTCGTCGGTGAAGCCGTCGAACGAGCCGTCGATGTCGCCGGCCGGATTGACCAGGTCGTTGTAGTACTTCGCGAAGAACACGAAGTCCGTGTCGTCGACGCCGCCGTCGCCGTTGAAGTCGGCGGGGCAGCCGCCGTTCGGGCCACGGTTGTCGCTGTCGACCGAGATCACAGCAGTCAGCGAGCTGCCGCGGGTGCTGCGGGCGCCCCAACGCTCGTTGGCGAAGAGAGCCGTACCCATCGTCACCGCGAGGTAGTACTGATCGCTGTTCAGTGTGCTGCCGTTCTGGTTGTTCAGAGGCAGACCGAGAGTGGTCTGATCAGGATCGAGCGGGGTCTGGCCGCGGCTTGCCGCCGTGCCGTACGAGAGCTGGGCGAAAGTACCGCCGCAGCCGTACGGACCGTCGCCGCCGCCGTTGTTGTTGTTGAAGCCGGCGCCCGCGTAGCTGATGCTGGTGCCGTTGGCGAGCAGGCCGTTGTTGTTGTAGAGGCAGAAGTTCCATTCACCCACGACCGACGAGCCCGGCTGCGTGATGTCCATGTAGGTGACATCCGACAGCGGGGACGAGTCGCTCTGGTTGAACTGACCGGTCGTCGGGAGCGGGTTGGTCAAAGAGAACCGGATGAAACTGAACCCGCGCGGACGAACCGTTTGGGCGGCCGCGGTCTGCGTGCCACCGAGCAGGATGCCGAGATCGGCGCCCGCCGCGAGCGCGGGAGAAACCGCCGCGCCGGCTGGGATCGTCTTGCGGTTGTTGTTGTTGAAGTTGAGCGAGTACGCGGTCGAGACGACGGGGTCCGCCGCGTTGACGACCCAGCCGTCACCGAAGCCCGACCCGGCAATCGCCACCGCGAGGTAGTACTCGCCCGCCGGCAGAATCCCTTCCTGACCCGAATACTGCTCGCCGTTGCCGACGCCCGGACGACGCGCAACGCCGTACGAGAGCTGCTGATTATTCAGATCCGACGGACGTGCCGCGTCCGGACCATCGCCGCGTCCGGACGAAACGTTGAAGACTTGTGAATCGTTCGTGTAGACCGCGAACGACATCGGCACCGCCGAGCCCTCGGTATCGATATCCATGAACGTCGTCTGCGCGTACGAGATTTCGTTCTGGGTGTTGAACTTGTACCACTTGAACTTGTTCGCGGTGGTGAGGTTTCCGCCCGTCGCGACAATCCCGTCCGGCAGGAAGCTGCCGTTGTTCAGGCTCGTCGCGGACGGTGCCGGAGGTGAATCGGTAGAACCAAAGAGAGTGAAGACGTACGAGACCGTCTGCGTGGTGCCGGCCTGCACCGTGTTGATGTACCGAAGCTCATTGGTCAGACCGCCGGTGCTTGCCTGAGATTGGCCGCTGAAGGTCGCGCTGAAGTTGATATCGCGACCGTACTGCGGGCTGCCGTAACCGGGGCTCGCGGCACTGCCGGCGTTGCTCAACTGCGCCGTGGTGTAAGGAGTTCCCGCGGCGAACGATGCCCCGAGCAGCGAACCCGTGTTGTTACCGAAGACAAAGTATGTCCGGGTCACCGCGATGTTGGTCTGGAAGAGGTTGGTGCTCGTCAAGGGAGCCGTGCCGGGAGTGCCGGGCTCAACGAACGCCGCGTCCAGCCAAAGAGATGACTCACCCGTCGGCATGTCCACCGGGGCTGTGAAATTCAGAAGCCCCGAAATCGCGGAGAAGCCCGGGCAGATGTTGGTGTCGAATCCCGTGACCGTCAGAACAAAGTACGGGCTTGCGGCCGGATTGATCATGCTCGTGCCGTCGCCGCTGAATCCCGCCATGGTGGCGTCGTTCGGGCTGTAGAACGAGAACCGCATATCCCACGCCGCGGCCGAGCCCGTCAGGCCGTACGAATATCGCACGCCCGTGAGCGAGCGCGTGCCCGCGAATGAGCTGCCGTACGGACCGGGATTGAGATTGATGTCCTCGAGGATGTGCGAGCAGTTGCCCAGCGAAAACCCGTTGTGGGTGAACGACGAAGTCGCCGTGTCGTACACGACCACCGTGATCGCGCGGTCGCCGAACGTGCCTCCGGCACTCTGAAAGCGCAGTTCTTCAAGATCCGCCATCGTCTTCTTGGGCGAATTCCGGTCGAGCAGACGATCGGTTTCATCCGCGATCGCCACCGTGCACGCGGCGCCCGCCGCGGCTGCCAAAAACATACCAACTTTCTTGCGATCCATAGGCCAAACCTCCCTGGAGTTCTTGCCCCACGTTCCGAGCTGAACGACTGAGAAATCGGACGCGAATACGAATAAATACCACGGAATCCCGGAATCCGAGGCACAAACAGACAGAATTTGCGAAAATAGTTTCGTTTTTAGTGGTGGTTTGGGAGCGGTTGGGTGTGGGTGTCCGGTTCTCGGTACGGATGCGGGCACCTTCGCTGCGGGTTTCTCGGGAACGCAGTGCTCCCCATCTCGATAAAAACAAACCCGCTCGCGCCGAACGCGAGCGGGTGCGTGGGATTGGATCGGACTGGCCGGGCTGAGCCCCTTGGCCCCGCCGAACAGACCCGGGTTTGGATTACGGGCAAATGAACGAGTCGTACGCCGCCGCGAACTGCACGAAGTCGCTGTCCTCCACGTATCCGTCTCCCGTCAAGTCCGCCGGACAGCCGGCGGGCATGGACGGCTCTGCACAATCGAACAGGTCGTACGCAGCGGCAAACTGCACGAAGTCGGTGTCGTCGACGAATCCGTCGCTGTTGATGTCCCCCGGACATGCCGCGACGATCGTTCCGATCACCGTCAGCGTCAGGCTCGGGCCCGCAATCGCGCCCGGCAGATTCTCGTCGCTGGTCGCGATGGTGTAGACGACCTGGTAGCTCCCGACGGGCTGAGCGCTGTCGAGCGAAACCTCGCCGGCGAGCGAGCTTCCTTCTCCGATGTTGTTCGTTGAACCGAGTGTCGTTCCGATTACCGCCACCGATTCGCTCGGTGTTCCAACGGCGCCGACCGAATCCACATCGAGCGCG
The DNA here is from genome assembly GCA_019636555.1 of Phycisphaeraceae bacterium. NCBI lineage: Bacteria > Pseudomonadati > Planctomycetota > Phycisphaerae > Phycisphaerales > Phycisphaeraceae > Phycisphaeraceae bacterium. Next base: position 214,813 of record JAHBXH010000001.1, read on the forward strand.
GCGGTCAATCCCGCCGTCGAACTGCGGTTGACGATCGACACGGGTGCGGTGTGAACGCCCGAATTGCGGTTGACCGTGCCGAAATCGATCGTCTGCGACAACACGCTTGATCCGCTCACGAACGAGGGCGCGGCGTGATCGAGAATCACCGCGCTGACATTCACCGTGTCGTTCCCGTCCTGAACGCCCTGACCCGGTCCGAAACTTGTCAGGTCTGTGTTGTCGATCGTGATCGCGCCGCTGTAGACGCCGATGCCGGACGTGCTCACTCCCACGGTCAACGATCGCGTGGCGGCGCTGTAGGCAAACGCCTGTCTCGGACCGGCCTGCGCGCACGTCGCGCTTCCCGAGACCGAAATGTCAAACGTCGTCGGCGTCGCGCCGCTCTTACTCAGCGTCACGTTCTGCGTGCCAAACGCCGGCGCGCCAGTGATCACCGGACCATACTGCACGTTCACGACGGACGAGCCGTCCGCGTTCGGTGAACCGCCGACGTAGAGCGTGGAGTCGTTCGCCTGCGTTCCCCAGATCGCCCACACGTACTCCGGGTGGTCCACAAAGCCGTTGCGGTTGTTCTGATAGTGCGCCGGATTCAGCGCCTGCGAGTACACAGTCTGGTTGCGGCGGCGCTCGCGCTCGTCCGCCGGATACTGAAAGTGCCACTGGAGCAAATACGAAAGCTTGCCCATCTTCGAGATGCCGGTTCCCCATCCCGAATCCGTCACCTGAAAGTTGCCCGTCGTCGTGGACCCGGTCGGATCGCCGTAACGAGTCGCGGCATAAAAAATCGCGCGGGAACACTCGCCCCGATACTGAATCGGCGATGCGCCAAGCGTCGGATCCCAGAGCCCGGCGTCGAGCCCGTACGGCTTGTTGCCGCGGCTGCTGTTTACGCTCATGTTGCAGGGGCGCAGCATGTGCAGATCGCTGTACTGCGGCGCACTCGTGCTCGTGTTGCCATAACTCTCCGGCCAGGTGTGCTCGCGATTCCACGTGATCCCGCTGTCCCAGACCGACGGCACCGAGACGCCGGTGTACACGAGGATGACACGGCTCGCGTCATTGGGGTCCTGGTCGACGACCGGAAGTCCGAATCGCGCATCGCCGTAGTCGCGCGAAATGAACCCCGTGCTCATCGCCGTCCGCAGCGTCGACTTGAGCGTGGCGCCGGTGCCGCTCACGCCGCTGTAGTAATTCGCCGGCGGGTCGTATGGATCCGCCGAGGCCGCGCCAGCAACCAACACCATCACCGCGAGTCCGACGGCTCGCTCGATACGAACGCTGCACGACTGGTTCTTCATGTCTCTCGTTGCCTCGATGAACTGACTTGTTTCCGAGCTGCCGCAAGCTGCGGCTCTTAACAATTGTTCCACAAGAGGGCGCGTCCGGTCGTTTCAGGCGCTGGATTCCGTCGTTTTTTCACAGTTTCCGCATATTCACCGCTGTTATTGACCCGGTCTTCATTTTCGATACTCACACCAAAAGAACGAGGGCCCTCTTTCGAGGGCCCCCGTCGTTCAACTCATGAGACTTCCGATGCCCTGGGCATTAGAAGCAGACGAGCGCGTCGTAGGCCGCGGCGAAGACAGCAAAGTCGCTGTCGTCGGTGAAGCCGTCGAACGAGCCGTCGATGTCGCCGGCCGGATTGACCAGGTCGTTGTAGTACTTCGCGAAGAACACGAAGTCCGTGTCGTCGACGCCGCCGTCGCCGTTGAAGTCGGCGGGGCAGCCGCCGTTCGGGCCACGGTTGTCGCTGTCGACCGAGATCACAGCAGTCAGCGAGCTGCCGCGGGTGCTGCGGGCGCCCCAACGCTCGTTGGCGAAGAGAGCCGTACCCATCGTCACCGCGAGGTAGTACTGATCGCTGTTCAGTGTGCTGCCGTTCTGGTTGTTCAGAGGCAGACCGAGAGTGGTCTGATCAGGATCGAGCGGGGTCTGGCCGCGGCTTGCCGCCGTGCCGTACGAGAGCTGGGCGAAAGTACCGCCGCAGCCGTACGGACCGTCGCCGCCGCCGTTGTTGTTGTTGAAGCCGGCGCCCGCGTAGCTGATGCTGGTGCCGTTGGCGAGCAGGCCGTTGTTGTTGTAGAGGCAGAAGTTCCATTCACCCACGACCGACGAGCCCGGCTGCGTGATGTCCATGTAGGTGACATCCGACAGCGGGGACGAGTCGCTCTGGTTGAACTGACCGGTCGTCGGGAGCGGGTTGGTCAGCGAGAAGCGGACGAAGCCCACCGCACGAGCCGGAACGTCCTGGTCGGTCGTGGTCTGCGTGCCACCGAGGAGGATGGCCAGATCGGCACCCGCCGCGAGCGCCGGTGAGACCGCCGGACCAGCCGGGATCGTCTTGCGGTTGTTGTTGTTGAAGTTGAGCGAGTACGCGGTCGAAACGACGGGGTCCGCCGCGTTGACGACCCAGCCGTCACCGAAGCCCGACCCGGCAATCGCCACCGCGAGGTAGTACTCGCCCGCCGGCAATTCGCCTTCCTGACCCGAGTACTGCTGGCCATTGCCGACGCCCGGACGACGTGCGACGCCGTACGAGATCACCTGGTTGTCCAGCTGGGACGGACGATCCGGGTCCGGACCATCGCCGCGGCCTTCGGAGATGTCGAACACCTGAGAGTCCGGGGTGTACACCGCGAACGAGGTGGGCACAGCCGAACCTTCGGTGTCGATATCCATGAACGTCGTCTGCGCGTACGAGATGTCGTTCTGGGTATTGAACTTGTACCAACGGAACTTGGTCGCCGTGCTCAGCGAGTTGTTCACGTTGACGATGCCGTCCGGCAGGAAGCTGCCGCTGTTCAGGCTCGTCGCCGACGGTGCCGGGGGCGAATCAACCGAACCCAGCAGGCCGAAGACGTACGAAACCGTCTGCGTCGTGCCCGCCTGGAGAGCGTTGATGTAGCGGAGTTCGTTGGTCAGGCCGGCCGTGCTGGCCCAAGACTGACCGGTGAACGTCGCGCTGAAGTTGATGTCGCGGCCGTACTGCGGGCTGCCGTAGCCGGGGCTCGCCGAGCTGCCGGCGGTGTTCAACTGCGCCGTCGTGTACGACGTGCCGGCAGCGAACGTGGCGCCGAGCAGAGCGCCGGTGTTGTTGCCGTAGAAGAAGTACGTGCGCGTCGTCGCGATGTTGGTCTGGAAGAGGTTGGTGCTCGTCAAGGGAGCCGTGCCGGGAGTGCCGGGCTCAACGAACGCCGCATCCAGCCAAAGGAACGAGTCGCCCGCGGGCATCTCGACTTCGCTGGGCAGGAGGAAGTAGCCGGTACGCGTGGTGAAGCCCGGGCAGATGTTCGTGTCGAAGCCCGTCACCGTCAGGGTGTAGTAGGGCGTCGCGGCCGGGTTGATCATGCTCGTGCCGTCGCCGCTGAAGCCAGCCATGGTGGCGTCGCTCGGGCGATAGAACGAGAAGCGCATGTCCCACGTCGCGGCCGAGCCGGTCAGGCCGTAGGAGTATTCCATGCCCGTGATCGTGCGGGTGCCGCCAAAGGAGCTGCCGTACGGACCGGGGGTGAGGTTGATGTCCTCGAGGATGTGCGAGCAGTTGCCCAGCGAGAACCCGTTGTGAGTAAACGAGGTCGTTGAGCCGTTGAAAACGACGATGTTGATCGCACGATCGCCGAAGGTACCGCCCGGCTGGCGAATGCCGGAGTCCTTGTCGTCCATCAGAACCTTCTTGGGCGAGTGGCGATCGACAACGCGATCCACTTCGTCCGCGATGGCCACCGTGCATGCCGCACCGGCAGCGCCCAAAAGCAACAGGGCAAACTTCTTCCGATCCATTGAGACACCTCCAAAAAGGGTTTGCGCAAACCACACACAAAGCACAAACGAGACTCGTCCTTCAGTGACACAATTTGAACCGAACCCGGCGTGGGAGTTCTGCGCTGCATGAAACAAACACCGCCGACGAGACCGCCTCTCGTCCGGCGAAGGCTTCACACCAACGACTCAAGATCTTCCAAAAAGGAATCTCCCTTCGAACTCCCCCGACGAGAACTGTCCGGCGTTCACCATACATCCGGGCCTAACCCCTGTCAATCCCATTTGTTGCACGTGTCGAAAAACAAAGGCTTTCCACAGGTCATCCACTCTTGAATTCAGGCCTTTTCATGTCCAACCGCGCCTTTGCGGTCCGAGAACTTCGACGCTCCGCGGCCGTTTTCACACTCTCGCGCTCCGCGCTGCTCCCCCAAGCCGACATCGACTAAGACGCCACGTCGCTGTAACAGGGAATGCAATTCGTCGAGTCGTGTTCTAGTTATTTGCGAGGGGGTGCGCACACCCCGACCGATCGCGGGCTGTTATTAAAATATATTCATTCTTGTATCTTGCGCGCGCCGCTTATTGTCGCCCCGCGACTACCCGGTAGCTCGCGTTTCCCTTCGAGTCGAGACCCGCGTGTTTTCCCTCGTCCATGTAAAACGAGTAGCGCTCCGTCGTCACATCGCCCATCGGCGTCATGCGCACAGAGCCGTCGAAGAACGCGAGATTGCCCAACTGCACTCCGTGCCACCAGCCCGAGCGCTTCGGTGTCTGCTGGATGTAGTCGAGCGAGTACCTGCCCGCGATCATGACGCCGCTGTCTCCGAGCACGACGAATCGAGACGGTGTCGTGACAAGGTGCTGCGGCCCGAGCCACCAGGCGAAGTTGCTCAATTCGTCGCATCCCGGCACCGCAAGCCCCGTGCGCGAGCCCGGAACGCAGTACATCCAGTCGTTGGCGTCATAACTGGTTCCGAGTTGTTCGTACACAGTCGTTCCGACCGCGCCGCCGACGCCGCCCGCGGCCGCCGGACCGACTTTGACCCAGATGTTCTGGCGATCGGTGAAGCTGTCCCACGATCCGTTGTCGAGCGGACACCGGAACACCTCGAGCTTGCTCCGAATCAATTGCCCGTTCTCAACGTATTGATTGATCGGCCGCTGCGGGTCCGCCGCCGGAAACGGCGCGACCGGCGTGCCGCTCGAGGTCGTGCCAAACCAGTGCACCCCTCCGTACGACCACGTCACGCTCGACATCAGACCGAGCGGCGCACCGGCGGACGGCCACTTTCCTGGCTCGATCCACTTGGCGATGTCTTTGCTTCGCGGCACAGGAAAGACACGAAAATCGCCCAGGTACATCTGCCACGCCGTGTTGAGCTGCTTGAGATTCGCGGCGCACCTGGTGTTCATCGCGCCCTTGCGCGCCATCTTCAGCCCCGGAGCGAGCAGCGAAAGCAGGATCGCCAGAATCGCGATCACCACAAGCAACTCGATCAGCGTGAACGCACGGCGCCGCATGGTCCTGCTCCGCATCCACCTCCTCACACCAGTATCGCTCCTGTGTCAAGCAACGCTGCACTTTGAGCGCGCCAAAAAAGCCACGGGCCGGTCTTCCGGCCGGTCCGTGGACTGAGGAGGTGTTCCCCGCGCGATTGCTGGGGAGAACCGCACGGGCAAACTCGGGATGAACTTCCGTGGCGCCGGGCTTGCCGCCCGGTGTTCTTCCGTCTTTCCAACTCACTGCGGATGGGTCATGCCCGATCGCGCGGCGTTCATTTCTTCTCGATCTGCTTTTCCATCGCGTCGAGCCGCTTGTTCATCTTCTCGAGCTGCTCGCTCAACTTGTCGAGCTTGTCGCCCACGTCCTGGCGCGGCATCGCCTGCCCCGGCGCCGGGGGAGGGGTCGGCGTGGTGAACTGCATCCAACCTTGCGGAATCCGGATGTTCTGGCCGTGCTCCTGCCACCACTTGGCGCCCATCTCACCGGCTTCTGCCGCCTGCTTGCGGGCTTCTTCCAGCTGCTTCATCGCGTCGGCGAGCGCCGCGCTGACCTGATCGCGCACCTTGTTCCAGTCGGCCGAGTCGAGCTGCGAGCGCAGCGCTTCCACCTGCACCTTGACCTGCTCCTCGACGCCCTTGAGAATCTCAACGATCTCCTCGGAATCGACCGATTCGTCGGCCGAGCGCGTGATCCTGATCAGCGAATTCATCTTTTCCGGGTCGTACTTCGCGAGTTTCACACGGACCGTCTGACTCTCGCCTTTGCGGTAGATCTTGAGCACGAGTTCGTCGCCGGGGCTCTTGGTCTTAAGGGCTTCGCGCAGCGCCTCGTAGCCGCCGAGCGGCTTTCCATCGGCCTCGACAACCACGTCGTTGGCCTTGAGTCCGGCCTTGTCCGCGGGGAGGCCTTCCGACACGCTGTTGAGCACCACACCACCGTTATTGACACCGATCTGTTCGAGGACCTCGGGGTCCGCGTCGCTCATCGTCACGCCCAGCATTACCTTCGGCGCACCGCGCACGATGACGCGCGCCGTATCGGAAGTTGGCGGCGCCTCGGGCGCCCGCGGCGCCATGAATCGCATCTTGTGCGCCGCGCCCGGATTCATGCTCCCGGGAAGCGTCTTCACGACGTTCCCGTCGCCGTCGAGGATCTCGACACTACCGCCCTTGACGCGGTACTGACTCTTGGAGAGCTTCTCGCCGTTCTTCTGAACGGTGATCTTGCCGTTGTTGTTCTCGATCGTGAACGTGTCGCCCCCGTCCACGGTCGTCATCACCGAGCGGGAGAAATTCCCACCGTGGTCCTCGTTCTGCCCGAGCGGCTTGCTGAAATCGCCCTTGATTTCTTCTTCTTCCTCGGGACCGTGCGCGCTCGCGGCATTCCCCGCCGCCAGCACCATGCAAAGCCCGACGCTCGCGCTCAACGCCCCGATCCGCTTCAGCCACAGTTCCATAACAAAGCTCCTTGGGAATTCCGCTCGTCCGATTTCCGTTCACCTCTCGACTTCTTCAGAAAATCCGGACGTGCACATGCTGTTTCTCGCGCTCCCCGGCGCGTTCATTCACAACGGTTTCTTGGGTTCGATCACTTTGACCGGCAGCGGGATCCTGCGCCCCGCCTCGTCTACCTGGTAGCTGTTCACGCTCTCCACCCGAGCGCGTTCCACGATCTGCCTCAAATACACGACGTCGTAACCGCGACCGTCCGCCGCGGGCGCCGACTCGAGCACAACAAAGTCCGGCAGCTGCCGAATCACGCGCCCCGTGTCCTTGCCCTTCGCGAGATACGAACTCAGCGCCGCATCGGGCGTCTGCTCTTCCCCCTGCGCCGGCGGGAAGAACTGCGCCGTATTGCCGCCGGTCGAAGTCCCCCACTTGGGCACGACGAACATCGCGAGCGCCAGCACCGCCGCCGCGGCCCAGCCCGTCCACTGAGGAACGCTGAGCCGCTTTGGCTGCCACTCGACCGCCGGCAGCTCGACAACGTCCGCGACCGAGATCGCTTCCCCCACCGCCCGATCCAGCAGTTGCTTGTCGCGCTGCGCCTGCGCAAGCTCACGCCAGAGCGAAGGATCGCCCGCGCCGATCATGTCGAGCTCGACCCAGTCGCCCGCGCTCGCAGCCCCATCCACCACGCGGCTGATCAGGATGTCTTTTTCTGCCATGCTCATGAAAACTCCGCCCTTCCATCACACCAAGATGCGCCGGCCGCCCCGTTCCGTCGCCGCGGCAATCGATCGCTCACACAAAGAGCGTCCGGAAAATGCCCGCGTTTTCAGCCCTTGGGCACCGCAGGGTCTTGCGGAATCTCGAGGAGAAAGCCCGGCCTGGCAGTGAACGGCTCTCAAGCGGGTGTTTCTGAACAGCAATTCTGCGTACTTCGGACCGGGGGATTGGGACCTGTCACGCTCGATCAGCGGCATGTGCGTCCAAAGTGCGATCGAAACAATCCCTTTTTCTTCGCGAAACTCCGCATCCTCCGTTACTCCGCGTTCTCTCCCGCTGTGGTCTCAACTCTTCGCCGATTCCTCCGCCATCTCGCGCAGTTGCTTGCGCCCGCGCGCAATCCGCGTCTCGACCGTCGTCTCCGGAATTCCCAGAATGTTCCCGATCTGGCGATAGCTCAGGCCTTGCACGCTCTTCAAGAGCAGCGGCTCGCGATATCCGTCCGGCAATTTCTTGGCGAGCTCGAGCAGCCGCGCCGCTTCTTCGCGCCGCGTCGGCGTCGCACTCGGCATCGGTTCGACCGTGTTCTCGTGCCCGCCTTCGTTTTCCTGCGCATCGAGCGAGCCGTGCAAACGCAGCTTGCCGCGCCGCGCCGCCAGGCGCGCCACATTGGTCGCGACCGTGCGCAACCACGGCTTGAGCATCGCCGCATCGCGGATCTCGTGCCCCTTGCCGACGAGCGTCGCCGCAACCTCCTGGAGCAGATCTTCCAGATCCGCCCAGCGCGGCTTGTGCGTCAGGAGCAACGCCGCGACCCAGCGTCGGTTCTCTTCCCAGAGCCGCTTGAGTTCGTCGTGATCTTCGGATGAGAGGCGCAGCGCGTGCCGCCGCTCGGCCGCAACAGGGGGCGGTTCGAGCTCGTGCTCCGAGCTGGAGTTTCGGTCCTCGTTCATCCCGGCAACCAATCCGCCAAAGCGCTGAGCCCGGAAATGCCCCGGCCGCTCAACGCCATCGATCCTCACACCTCTTGTTCCGAAGATGCGCCGCCCGGGTTCATCCGTCGCAAACCCGTACGCTCATCCCGCACAGAATCCGAGAAGAGCCCTCCAGGCCTCAATACCCTTCCGCGATGGATGATTCGCCCGAAACACCCGAACCGGTCATTCGACGCCCGAGCGACCGGCGCGCGGTCATCGATCGCGACCCACCGTCTGCTCTCCCTCCCCCACCCCCGCCCCCCGACAAAGACCCGCCTTCCATCATCGAAACACGCCTGGCCCGTCGCAAGCCAAAGAACGCCCAGGCCGTGATGTCGCTCGGGGACCATCTCGAAGAACTCCGCACACGCATCATCTACGCCCTCATCGGCGTGGGCATCCTTTTCCTCGCAAGCCTCTACTTCGGGCCGACGATCCTGAACTGGCTCATCTGGCCTGTGCAGCGCGCACTCCGCGCCGAAGGTTTGTCGCCGAGCATGCTCGCGACCGGGATGTTCGAGACATTCTTCACCTATCTCAAGATCTCGACCGTCGGCGCGATCCTTCTTGGCTTCCCGTGGATCCTTTGGCAAGTCTGGAAATTCGTGTCGCCGGGTCTTTATCGCTACGAGCAGCGCTTCGTCACCATGCTCCTCCCGATGAGCATTCTGCTGGCCATGCTCTCCTGCCTCTTTCTTTACTTTGTCGTGCTTCCCGTGATGCTGCACTTCTTTGTGCACTTCGGCGCAACCGTCAGCCCCGAAAAGGTCGCAGTCGCGCCGCTCCCGCAGAACGTCTCGCTCCTTAGTCTCCCGGTTCTCGCCGCGGACCCGCCCGCGCCCAAACCCGGCGACGCGTGGTTCAACTCGGAACTCAAGGAACTCCGCGTGGCGCTCGGCGCCGCAAACGGCACCGTCAGCATCTATTCCACCGCGCTCTCGACCTCGACCGGCATCGTGCTCCAGCCGCGCATCAGAGAGTGGGTCGATACGTTCCTCGGGCTCGCGCTCGCGTTCGCCGCCGGGTTTCAGCTTCCTGTCGTCGTTCTCCTGCTCGGCTGGATCGGCATCGTGACGCCGGCGTTTCTGGCGCGCTATCGCAAACACGCGCTCTTCGTCATCGCCATCATTGCCGCGCTGCTCACGCCGCCCGATCCGATCAGCATGATCATCCTCATGCTCCCGCTCTACCTGCTCTACGAATTCGGCATCGTGATGCTCCGGCTTTTTCCCGCGTCTCGCCTCGCACGCGATCGAGACCGCGAACTCGACGGCGAACCGGTTGAGGGTTGATTCGAGAATCTATTCGAGCGAACGCGACGCTGCGGAGAACGCGGAATTACGCGGAGAAAGCCGGGGATCAAGAAAGCGGCAGAATATGAACGGCGGAGTTGTGCAGCCCGCAATATCTTTCGACCAGCATTCAGGATTCGTCTCCCAGACTCTCTTCTCCCATTTCCTCTCCGCGAGACTCCGCGCTCTCCGCAACTCCGCGTTCTCTCTGCCCTTTCCACGAGTCCTCCTGAACTGAACGTCCCGCGTGCAAACCGATACCGACCACATGCTCCGCGCTCTCGACCTCGCCCGCGCCGCGGCAGCGCTCGGCGAAGTCCCCGTCGGCGCCGTGGTTGTCCGCGACAGCCAGATCCTCGCCGAAGCTCACAACCGGCGCGAGACCGACAAATCCCCCTTCGCGCACGCCGAGTTTCTCGCGATCCAGCAGGCCTGCCGCGCCATCGACGACTGGCGCCTCGAACGCTGCACGCTCTACGTCACGCTCGAGCCTTGCCCGATGTGCGCCGGCCTTATCGTCAACGCCCGCATCCCGCGCGTCGTCTTCGGCGGCGCCGACCCGAAGGCCGGCGCCGCCGGCACGCTCATGAACCTGCTCGAAGACCCGCGCCTCAATCACCGCTGCGAAGTCGTGCGGGGCGTGCTCGCCGCCGAATCTTCCGAGTTGCTCACTTCGTTCTTCCGCGGCCTTCGCGCCCAACGATCCGGTTTCTGACAATTGCTCTCTTCTGCCATTCTGCATCTTTGCCGCTCTTCCCATGCCCGAACTCCCCGAAGTCGAGCGCACCCGCCTCTCTCTCGCGCCGCTCATCGGCCGCACCATTTCGCGCGCATCTCTTCTCCGCGCCGACATCTGCGATTCATTTTCCCCCCGCGGCACGCCAACAAAGGCATCCCCGCGCAGCCTCCTCCAACACGCCCGCATTTCCTCTCTCTCCCGCCGCGGCAAGCAGCTCGCCGTCATCGCCTCCGACGGCCGCACGCTCTGCATCCAGCTCGGCATGTCCGGCCGTCTTCTCCTTCTTCAATCCGACATCCCACATCCGAAATCCGACATTCCCCCACACACCCACGCGCTCTGGACACTCGACGACAACTCCCAACTTCTCTTCATCGATCCGCGCCGCTTCGGTGGTCTCTCCACCTATCCATCCGAACGCGCGCTCCTCCAACACCGCTGGTCCACGCTCGGGCCCGATGCACTCACACTCTCCGCGCGCGATCTGGCCCACGCCTGCGCCGATTCACACCGCCCCATCAAGTCACTCCTCCTCGATCAATCCGCGCTCGCCGGCGTCGGCAACATCTACGCCGATGAATCTCTCTTCCGCGCCCGCATCCACCCCTCTACGCTCGCGAGCACGCTCACAAACTCGCAACTCGCCGCCCTCGCTCGCGCCATCCGCTTCATCCTCGCCCGCGCCATCACCGCCGGCGGCAGCACGCTCCGCAATTACGCCGACTCGAACGGCCGCGCCGGCACCGCTCAACTCCTTCACGCGGTCTACGGAAGAGTCGGGAAATCCTGCACCAATTGCAACGGCTCCCTCGCCTCCAGCCGACTCGCCCAGCGTGCCACCGTGTTTTGCCCGCTCTGCCAGCCCCTGACATGAATCCGCGGTGAATTCACGCCCGCCCGTCTCCCCACCGTCAAGCCGGTCCCCAACAACGTTTCCACATGCAAACCTGATCTCGAGCGACCATCCCGTGAAAACGTTCTCGTGATCCGCCTCATCTGCCGGAGTGAATCCCTCTCTCTCTTTGAAAGAGAAGAAACTAATAGTCGTAGAGACAAGCGCTGGCGCTCCGTGGATGATTTCCACAAGCATCACGCAAGTCTCGCGATTCCATAGCTTTGCGCGCCAACGACACACCTGCACAACGTGTCGTTTCCGTGTCGCTCGCGCTGTCCGGCGCGCGTTTCAATCGGTCGCTCGCTGTCGCTTGTGCAGAGTCACACCCCCAACTCTGCTCAATCGCGCCACAACCCGGCGCGTTCTCCACACTCTTTCCACAGGTCCTGTCGCTTCCGCCCCGGTCGCTTCATGAGAGCTTCTTAAAAGTCCTCAAATCAAAGTACTTGCGCGCTCTCCAAATGAAAAGTGCCGCCCTTCCGAGCGGCACTTCGTTCATTCAGCACTCTTCCTTACCGCCCCGAGATGATCAGCTTCCGGCTCACCGGCGTCTGACCCGTCAGCGTGTAGAACCTGTTCTCGTTCAGCACGGGCAAGCCCATCGCCGTCGCCTGCTTGAGCAGCTCGTTGTACTTGTTCACCGCACGCTCCAGCCGCACATACTCCTGCACGACTTCGATCGGCTGATCGACACCCGGCCGCGGCGGCAGCACCGGCTTCTCCCCCAGCACCAGGAAGTCCACGTCCCCTTCGAGATCATCCTGCACTTCGCCGCCCCAGCTCGTCACCATCGCCGCGATATCGGTGCGCCCCGACGCCGTCGGGTTTCCCGTGCCCTTGGTGTCGAAGTTTCCGAAGATCACAAACTTGTAGACCTTCATCGGGTCGAACACCGCGTTCGCGATCACGTCGCCGGTCACGATCGGGTTGCCCTTGGTCTCTTTCACGATCCGCGCCGTGCTCGAATCCTGCCCGACGTTGATCACCTCGATCTGCGCCTTGCCCGGCTTGTAGTCGCCGTTCTCATCCATCTTGATCGAGTTCGCGTCGTTGTAGACGGCAAACGTCATCCCGATCACGACCTTCTGCGTGCGCCCGACGTTCAGAAACACCTGCCTCTGACCCGCATCGACGCCGATGATCGCGCCGTCCACCAGCGCATCTTCCGACGTCCCGCGCGCCGTCGTCTTGCTCCGCTCGCCGCGCAGTCGCGCCAGCTGGTCCTCGAGAATCAGGCTCCGCTGCTGCAGATCGCTGATGCGTCCGTTCAGGTCAGTCTCGCGCGCCTTGGCCGCGGCCATCTGGCTCTCAAATTGCTTCTCCGCCTGCATCCGCACGTTCTCAATCCCGCTGCGATACTGGCTCAGTTCATCCTTATACGTCCCGACTTCCTTGTTCAGCGCCGCGAGCGTTTCGTTGTGGCGCTCCACGATCCCCGCCACGCGCTCCTGCTCGTTCTTCAGATCCGTCTGCGCCGCCAGCCGCGCCGCCTCGACCTGCTCCACCTTCTGATTCAGGTCGTTGATCTGCCCCGCGCGATCCTGCGCCAGCCGGAGCAGCGGCGCGTTGTTCGCTTTCGATGACTCCGCACGCGTCTGCTCGAGCAAACGCTCGACCGAGTCGTTCGCGTTGCCCGTGATCGCCGCGGCAAGATCCTTGTTGCTCTTCACGAGATACGCGACCAGCGACTGGTTCTGCGCCTTCTTCGCCGCCTCCACGATCTGGCGGATGTCGTCCTGCTGACGCTCGCCGTCGCGGATGAAGTCGCGGATGCCGACCTTCGCCTCGTTCAATTCGCGCTGCGACTGGTTGTACTTCCCGTACAGAACCGCCGACGTGATGAACAACCCAAGCGACGCCAGCCCCAGAAGCGTCAACGCCACGCCGACTCCAACACTCGTGCTCGTCCGGCTCGCCATGAATCGATACTCCAGTCAACGCCTTCCCGGCGCCGTTCAATTGAACAAGTTCGTCCTGCCGCCGGCTCAAGGCCGCCATGCAGGGCCGCAAGTCTACCCGCCCTTCCCCTTTCGCACCCGCCCCGGGTCGCGCACCAAACCTCGCCCCCTTCATCGCCTTCCCGAGCCAGCTCTCTCTATACGACATTCCCCGCGCTCCGGCTCGCACAATTCCCAAAGCCACCTCCCGCGGCTGGCAAACCGAAGAGGCAGGGCGTGGTCTTCTCTCTCCATCGCTTTTTACTCTTTCTGTCCGCCATCCCCCGGTCCCGCGCTCACACCCTCACCCTCCCCACGCTCCTCTCTGTGATTCTCCCCCTCACCTTCTCCTCCAGCGCCAAAACCTTCACCGGACACCCCGGCCAGTCGTTTTTCCAGCACACAACAAGGTCACACCCCTCCGGATCGTGATCGAACCGGCTGCTCAAAAACTCAAACTCGATCCGCACCATCCGCCACTCCCCTCCCACTTTCCGATGCGCCACGCAATCCGGAAACCGCGTCCCGATCCGATCGATCACAAACCCAAGCTCCTTCGCCATCTCCCCAAACAGCGCAACCACGCCCTGCTCGTTCACCGGTTCCGTCCCCATCGCCCGCCCCAGCAGCGGCATCCCGCGCGCCGCCTCCGTTTTTCTCTGCCGCCTTCTCCACCCTTTCGCCGTCCTCTCCCACACCACCCCCGCCGCACGCTCCAGATCCCGAAAACTCCCAAAAAACGCCTTCCACCGCGGCATTTCCGCCTCAAACTCCTTCCGCGTCGGCCTCCGACTCGTCATCGAAAACATCAGCCAGTACTGCGCCAGAATCTCCCGCGAACCCGCCATCCCGTACCGCCCATCCACCTGAGCCCGCGGCACGCGCTCAAGCACCTCCTCCCACGACCCAATCACCGGCTCGCGCCAAATCTTCTTCTCTCGCACAACTCCACCCGAAGACTCCGCGCTCCTTTCCGAATTCTCGGCCGGACTCTCCCTTTCAATCCGCGATAACTCCCGCGATCCCGCACACCTATTCATCACGCCGCTCATCACACCGCCCGCTTCGCCGCCTTCAACACAGCCCAATTCCTGCTTTTCCATTCATCCCACTCCACGCGGCGTCCCGCGGCATCCGCCGCGCTCGACGCCAAATTCCTTGTTTCACAACGCGCATCCCGCGAAAACATCCGGCCCAGGGCTCAATGCCGCCAAAAACCGGGCACGGACTCGCCTAAGCGACCAACCCCACCAGTTTACCAAAATAGAAACAAGACCGCAAGTTAATTTTTTGAGATTCACATCCCTTCCTCTGGACGAAAAGGGGCTTTTTTCCGCGCCAATCCGCCATCCCACATCCAACATTCCTCGACCCCTATCTGCATCGCAGAAACAAACGAAGCGCTCCGTCGCTCTCCTCCGCGCGCCACCTCCCCGTCTCACTTCTCTCGCCCGCAACGCCGGCGCGCGTCCGTTGCCAGATTCGCCAATTCCGAAACCCCCTCCCGGAGGGAGGGGGCAGGGGGTGGGCGTATTGCGTTTCTCTTTTTCGCCCCCGCTTCCGCGGCAGCGAAAAAGGCCACGCGACAAGTTTCTCCCATCCGCCATCCCACATCCTCCACCCCAGTCTGCGAAGCGGGAGAGTGTGGCGACAGCGGACACAATCCGTGCCACCAATCGCGGTTCCTCCGCGATTGGTGCTTCACGCTCGACACATCCAATCGCGCGCCGCTCTCACTTCTCCTCTTCCCCAGCCCACAACGCGGGCGCGCGTCCGTTGCCAGATTCGCCTATTCCGAAACCCCCTCCCGGAGGGAGGGGGCAGGGGGTGGGCGTATTGCGTTTCTCTTTTTCGCCCCCGCTTCCGCGGCAGCGAAAAAAGCCACGCGACACGCTTTTCTGTCCGCCAGAAATACACGCCGTGTCCGAGCCAGTCGTACGCGTTACTGCTCGGCTTGAGCACCGACTTGCCGGCAAACACGGCATCCGCGACCGCTTTGTCGCAGCCGTGAAAGCCCAGTACGAAAGATGGAAGAACGTCGTACACGGTTTACCGGTACGGCTTGGCGAGCGACTTTCCGCTCTTCGTCAGAATCCCCGCTGCGACCAGAAATCTGATCGAGCGTTTCTTAGACTTGAGAACCTTCTTCATGACCTTCTTGGATGCACGCAAGTGCTCCTCAACCATTGCATTGTGGTGTGCCTTGGGTTTGGTCATCGTCGTCGTCATCGGCGGAACTCCTGCAGGGAATGATACGAGATCCGGCCTCCAGTGGTTTTTGGATTCTCGGACCGATTTTATCGCCTGCGCTGGTTATTCCTCACCCTCTTCTTCATCCATGTCCCCGTCATCCGCCACCGCCTCACCCGACGAGGCCACCGGCTTCCCCATCGCAAGCGAAACCTGCCCGATCAACAGGGCCCGCCTGCTCTCGATAAAACCATCAAAGTCATCGAGCCGAAGGTCCTTTGGTTCAATGAAGTGCGTGTCGAGAATCTTGTCCATCGCCGCGTCGTCCAATCCGACCGATTTATGCGTCTGTAGCTGCTCCAGATAATCCGAAGGCGCTTTCTTCCCCACCATTCTGTTCGCCTTGTACGAAATGGCGGTTTTGTTCAGAATCGAGTTGTAACGACGGGGGGGGAATCGCGTTCTCTTCACACCACTTCTTCGGGAAGATGTGGTGAATGTCCAGCTTGCATTCATCCCAATCGGATTCATCAAGATCTCGAATCGTCGTCTTCCAGAAAAAGTCCTGCGCTCCATTCCGCTGCACAAGCACGCTGATCCCTTTGTACGCCGCGCTGTTGCGAGACCGTAGTGTGTCCAGTCGCTGCGGCTGAAAACTCGCGTCCTGCACCGTCGCGGGCAAATCCGCTCCACCCGCGATCCAGTCCGTCATCTCCTGCAAGTCGAGCGCAAATCGCGACTCCACCGCACCGCCATAAAGCTCCCCAAGCACGCCGCACCAGAACCACCGACGAAGCTTGTCCAGCACCTTGGGCTCGAGCCAGCGCTCATCCAAGAGCGCGAGAATCGTTGCGAGCGGCACAAGCTGTGTTCGATACGGCAAGTCACGCGTGGAAAAAAAAGACTCCTTCCGTAGAAACTTGGCCGCCAGTTTGAATCCTTGCTCGAGCGGACTCTTCCACTTCTTATACGCAGCCAGCGGAAGATCGAGCACCGACTCTCGCTTCGCACTCACGCCCGTCGCCTGGTTTCCCGTCTTTCCTGCCGCGATGTCGGCTTTGCGCAGTTCGTAGGTGTGCAGCAGTGACAGCCCCTGCAGAAAATCCGTAGGTTCACCAACGCAATCAGGTCCACCAGTTGCCGCCCGCCGCCCCCGGTGGCTCTTCCAGGAGCCCCCTCCCTGAGGGAGGGGGTTGGGGGTGGGTTCACATCCGTGCCCGTCGCGATCATGTCCACTGTCACCGCAACCCGCGGCATGTACGAATTGCGAAACTCGTTGAGCAGTTCCTCCGGCTTCTTCCCCGTCGACTTGCTCGTGATCTTCTGACAGAAGTCATTCCCCTTGCCAAACTCCTCGCGGATGATCCGCGTCACATCGTCCGCGTGTAAATCGGTCTTGGCGAAGACCAGCGTCTTCGGACACTCCGTGCGTCCCGGGAAGATCTCCGGCAGCCGTTCCTTGAACGTGCGCAGCACCAGCCGAATCTGGCTCTCGTTCACCACTTTCGCCGCCGGATCGATGGCGTTCTTCCGCAAGTGCTGAACGCCGAACTCTTCGGTGAACTTGTACTGGTTGTACGGCGAGGCAAACTGCTGGAACTCATTCAGCGTCTGCTTGCCCAGGTTGTTCCGGTCCACAAGAAACAGCACCCGCTTCGCTCCGCCGAACTTGATCAGGCGGTACGCAATATTGCACGCCGTAAATGTCTTCCCCGCGCCCATCACCATCTGGATGAGCGAGCGGGCATGATCGTTCGCCAGTGACTTTTCCAGATTCTGAATCGCCGCGACCTGCTTCTCCCACAATTTCGACGTATCAAGCGCCGGCATCTGCCGCAGGTTCGCACGCAACTGCCTCTCAAGCCCCGCGAGCCGAATCAGTTCCTCCGGCCGATGAAACGCAAACACCTCGCGACTCCGCGGCTCCGGATCCAGGTTGCTCGTGAACTGCGTCACGGTTCCCGTTGATTCATACGCAAACGGAAGCGCTGTTCCGTCCGGCGTCCACCGCGGCAGACCAACCGGCAACCCCGAAAGATACTTGGAAGATTGAAGCTCAACCCCCTTGAGCGTGTGCCCCTCGGGCTTGGCCTCCACCACACCAATTACCCGCCCATCCGCATAAAGAAGGTAATCCGCAAACCCCGTCTTCAGCGGAAACTCCCGCACCGCGACCCCAGGCCCCGCCCCGATGTTCATTTCGGAATGGTCCTGAACAATCCACCCGCACTCGCCGAGCATCCGGTCAATCTTGTCGCGCGCAAGTTGTTCCGGTGTTGTGTTGCCCAAGTTCCAAACTCGCCCACACATCAGCAACTCGGCACAAAACAGCAACCCCGCTCCATGTTTGGCCGCCGCGCTCTCCAAACGTGTCCAGCCAGTCTAACACGCAAGGCCCCATTCTCGCCCACCTTTCGACCAGTCCTGGCCCCTCTGCTATTCTGCTCCCCCACCACTCAAAATCATTTCCCCACCCCCCACCCCCCACCCCCCACCCCCCACCTCCCCACCTCCCCACCTCTTCACCTCTTCACATCCGACACCCCGTCCCCGGCGCGCACAATTCCCCTTCTCTGCCTTACCGCCTGTCTTCTCTTTTTCTCCCCCTGTCTTTCCCAGTGCCTAGTGCCCAGTGCCTTTGCTCTTCCCCGCGTCTTTCTCCGTGTTTCCCCGTGGTGCTTGGTGACAATCCGCCTCTGAATCCTCCCTCTGTCCCTTTGTCCCCTGCCCCCTTGCCCCTTCTCCCATGCCCACCCCCATCTCCATCCGCGGCATAACCAAAGAATTCCCCGCAATCGGAGCCGGGACAGCGGGCGGCACAACCCGCGCCGTTGACAACATCTCCCTCGAGATCGAAACCGGTGAACTCTTCTTTCTGCTCGGCCCTTCCGGCTGCGGCAAAACCACCCTCCTCCGCATGATCGCCGGGTTCATCGACCCGACTTCCGGCACGATCCTCTTCGGCTCGCGCGACGTCACCCACCTGCCGCCCAACCAGCGCAACACCGGAATGGTCTTCCAGTCCTACGCGCTCTGGCCGCACATGACCATCGAGGCCAACGTCGCCTTCGGGCTCGATGTGCGAAAAACCCCTGCAAATGAGGCCAAAACACGCATCGACGAGGCCCTCGCCGCGGTGCGCATGTCGCAGTATTCCAAGCGAAAACCGAACCAGCTCTCCGGCGGACAGCAGCAGCGCATCGCCCTCGCCCGCGCGCTCGTCATCCGCCCCGATGTCCTTTTATTAGATGAACCGCTCAGCAACCTCGACGCGAAACTCCGCCTCGAGCTCCGCTCCGAAATCCGGCGCATCTGCAAAGAGAGCGGCATCACCACCGTCTACGTCACCCACGACCAGAAAGAAGCGCTCAGCATGGCCGACCGCGTCGCCATCCTGCGATCCGGCCGCGTCGAACAACTCGGCACACCCGCCGATCTCTACAAGCGCCCCCACTCGCGCTTCGTCGCCGAATTCCTGGGCGAAACCAACATCCTCGAAGGCACCGTGATCTCTATTTCAGAAACCCCCTCCCCGATGGGAGCGAGGGCAGGGGGTGGGCAGGTTTTCACCGCAACACTCGAAACCCCCGCCGGCAAACTTGAAGGCTCGATTCCGCCCGGCCTCACACCACCAAAGCCAAACTCCCGCGCACTCCTCTCTATCCGACCAGAATCCATACACATTTCAGAATCAGAACTGAAACTACCGCCACAATTCCAAGGCAAGCTCACCAGTGCAACCTACCTCGGCGAAGTTGAACAAGGCCACATTCAGGTCGGCGCCGCCAATCTCAAATTCCTGAAGCTTTCCAATTTGGCGCAGCCCCTACACGCCGGCGATTCGCAAGTTCCGGTCTCGATTTCCGATGCGATCGTCCTTCCGCTTTCCGATTCAAACTCGGGAACCTGATTTCCAAAATCGCAATCACGCCCGAGTCGATCGAAACCGGATCTGCCGATTCAATGCGTGTTCCTCAAGGAACACCCCCACCAACTGAGCCAGGGCCTTCGGTCGGACATCCGATTTTTCGGCGTCACTCCATTTCACCCATTGAAATTCAAGATGCTTTTCCTTGGCCTTGATTTTGTCTGGCGCGTGGACTGAAAAAACGAGCGAGTACTCGTGCCGCGATTTATTGTCCTGTTTGAAAAAGTGTTCGTGAATGAAGAGCAGTCGCTCGACCTTCACTTTTTTGCCTGTTTCCTCGAGGAATTCGCGCTCGATGGCTTCCGCCGCGGGCTCGCCGGGTTCGATGTGGCCGCCCGGAAAGTACCAATAGTCAGACTTCTTGTTTTTGCAGAGCAGGACCTGGCCATCGCGAACGGCGATGCCGCGGGCGAGCAGTTCGATTTTTTTCGCGGCGGATCGGTTCCATTTGGGCATGCGGTTTCACCTTTTCGGTTCACGGATCAATTCAGTGGTCCATTCATCGGGCGCGGTGGGTTGATACGATGTTGGTAGAATCGGGGCGGTTCGAACGGAGTCGATCATGAGCAATCACACGGAAGTTTCGAAGGTTCGCAAATTGGGTAGGGGTTTGTCTGCATTGCTGCAAACTCCTGTGGCGATTGAAGTTGGGTCGCAGGGGACACCTGCGCGGGGTGTTGCGACTGCCGCGGCAGCCGTTGTGGGGGAAGGCGCGGTGCGCGGCGAGGTTGCGCGCGAGGCGGCTTTGCCGAGTGCGCGAAATGAAGGAAGCGCGGTCGGAAGTGGTGGGGGTGGTGGAGTTGAGCACATTTCGGTTGAGTCGATTCGGCCGAGTCCGTTCCAGGCGCGGCGGATTTTTGATGAAGCGCCGTTGCGGCAGCTCGCGGATTCGATCCGCGGCGCGGGCGTGATGCAGCCGGTGATCGTACGGCCGGGGAAGACCAGCAACGAGTTTGAACTTGTTGCGGGTGAGCGGCGCTGGCGCGCGGCGAAGATTGCGGGGCTTGCGCGGGTGCCGGCGATTGTGCGGGAGCTTGGCGATGAGGATGCCGCGGAGTGGGGGCTGATTGAAAACGTGCAGCGTGAAGATCTCAACGCGATGGATCGCGCGCACGCGCTGCGGATGATGAGCGAGCGGTTCGGACTTTCGCATGCGCGCGTGGCGGAGAAAGTCGGACTCGAACGCGCGACGGTTGCGAACCTGGTGCGCCTGACTGAACTCGAGCCTGAAATTGCGGAGCTTTTGAGCGCGAACGCATTGAGCGCGGCGCACGGAAAAGCCCTGCTTTCCATGCCTTCCGGCGCGGAGCGCGTGCGCATCGCGCGTGAAGCGGCGCGGGGCGAGTGGCCGGTTCGGAAAGTTGAGGCGGAAGTGAAGCGCGCACTTGCGGAGGGTGACACGAGCGCGGCAAGTAGTGGGGCGGCCGAAGCGGAAGGCGGAAATTTTGGTGGGCCGATCGATACGAAGCGCGCGGTTGCGATCGACCTGGAACGCAGACTCGGCCAGCAATTGGGAACGAAGGTCTTCATTCAATCCGGAAAAGAAGGAAAGGGGAAGATCGTCCTCGAGTTCTACGGGCTGGATCACTTCGACGCGCTGCTCGCGAAGATGGGACTTCGCTAGACCAGACTATCTTCGTTGGCGCCGATTGTGGACTTGTTGTCTCGGTCGCCGACGCAGATGCGTTGTCGTCGCAACGGAGCGTGCGCGCGGCGTTGGGTATGAGCCCGATTCCGGAATCTTGGAAAGCTCGACGCCAATCGCCCCCGGCGGAGTCGCGCACGGTGCTCGGTAAACCGCTGTCATTTGTGGAGATACGCCATTTGCGCGTCGTGTCAAAGGCGATCATCGCCGGGTGGGGAAGACACCCTGTCACATCATGTGAACAGGAATTCGAAGGAGATGTTCGGAATTTGGTCTCTTGTTTCGGGCGCTGGAATTGCGTCATTTTTGTGAGTTTTACCCGCTCGTGGCCGCACGAAATCCACAATGTTGTGGATTTTGGTCCAAGAATTAGTTATGTTCTCGGGGATTGGGGGGGAACGTAGAAAGCGCGGGCGGGGGCGCGGCAGCGTGGGTTGCCGCGGCACACGTGTTTTCTGACGAAAGGTAATTGACGAACATGGCGAAAAAAGCAAGCGGCAAATTGTCCACGATGTCTACTGCGGAACTACAGGCGGAGATTCGCCGTCGCTCCGGTCGGAACAAGGCGCTGCAGCGCCGGTATGAGAAATTGTCTGCAAAGATGGAAGCGCTGCGGAAAGAGATCGCGGCATCGGGGGGCGCGGTGGTGGGGGGCGGCGGGCGCGCAACCAATGAACTCAGCCTCGTCGATTCGCTCAAGAAGGTTCTGACCGGCAAGACGCTGGGTGTGAGCCAGGCGGCGGACGCGGTGCTCGCGACGGGATACATGACGACGAGCCCGAACTTCCGCACGATTGTGAATCAGACGTTTATCAAGCATCGCAACAAGTTCAAGAAGGTGAGCCGCGGCCGGTATACGGCGGTGTGAGCTGGACCGACCAACTTGTTTGGAGCAAGGGCGCCGAGGAGAGGCGCCCTTTTTTGTTAGAAGGGTGGCGGGGGGAGAATTCCGGGGGCAAAGGGGCAAAGGGGCAAAGGGGCGGAGAGACGGAGAATGGAATTGGCGAGAGCAGAATTCAGAAGATGTTGAACACGGAGCACCACGGGGAACCACGGAGAAAGACACGGAGGGGGAGGTGAGGAAGTGAGGAGGTGAAGAGGTGAAGAGGTGAAGAGGAGAAGAGGTGAGGAGGAGAAGAGGTGAGAGGGATCGCGGCGAACCGCGGCGCGGAGTATGGCGAAACTTGACTGGGTGGCGGTGAAGAAGGGGCGGGCGTGATGGAAGTGCGATGTCCGCGATGCGGGTATGACCAGACGGGGGTGATGAGCGCGTGGCGCGAGGCGTGCCCGGTGCAGGGACGGTGTTCGGAGTGCGGGCTGGACTTTTTGTGGTGTGATGCGGTCGCTCCGCCGCGGTGCGAAGGGCTGGTTGAGCACGCGACGACATTTTGGCGATGGTCGTGGTGGGGGGTTCGGACATTTGCGCGCACGTGGCGACCGATGCGCTTTTGGAATTGGCTGCGGATGGAGTATCCGCCGCGGGTGTGGAAGGCGGTGGTGTGGTTTGTGTGCGCGATGGGGATTTTGGATGTTGCTATCGCGGCGATCATGCTTGCAAGCGTGGCCATCAGCCAGTGGCGCAGTGGCTGGCGATCCTTTGCCGAGGCGCTCGACAACGCAGTCACCCAGACGATGCGGTGGGAGACTTGGCTCTGGTGGGTTCCGACGCGAATCGATGAGCCATATTGGAATCGGCCGCGTCTCGCAGCCGCGCTGTTGCGATTGGAGATCGGGCAATACCCATGGTGGCTCTTGCCAACACTGATGACGTTGTGTGTTGCACCGCTGATGCTTGTGGTGCTTCCATGGACGCGAGCGCGTGCGAAAGTTGAGTTGCGGCATGTTGCGAGATGGCTCGTTTACAGCCAATCGCTCTGGCCCGTGGCCTTCGTGTGGTTTGAGGCGATCTACCTGGGCTATTGGCTGCAATCCAGCGCGGCGCGTCCGACGTTCTCGGCGACATCTGGGTTTTCAGATCCGGAAGAGACGCTCTGGTGGCAACTCTTGGACTGCATCGCCTGGCCGATGGAATCGGAGTGGATTGTGCCGCTGGTGCTATTGGCGTGGCTGTGCCGCTGGAACTGGTGCGCGCTCAAGTTCGGGATGCGATTTGAAAAGCCGGCGGCGCTGTGGTGGGCGGTGATGGTGCCGACGCTTTTGGTCGGCGCGATCGTGGTGATGCTGCAGGCGGTCGGGCTTGGGATCTTGCTTCCGGGGTTGGCGTGAGGGGTGAAGAGAGGTGTCGAGGGGAGATTCAGGGGCAAAGGGGCAAAGGGGCAAAGGTGTCAAGGTGTCGAGGTGTCAAGGTGGGGAGGTGCCGAGGTGGGGAGGAGAAGAGGAGAAGAGGTGAGCAGGTGATGAGGGGGCGCTATCAGGTATTGCACGTCTGGCAACGGACACGCGCCCGCGTTGCGGGCGGAGAAGGAGCGCGGGAGGATTTGAGGATGCGGTCCTTTGGTTGTAAATCTGCCCACCCCCATCCCCCTCCCTCCGGGAGGGGGTTTCGGAATTGCTGCAGGGAGACCGTCGGCTGAAGCCGCCGGCAATGATCGAGCGCCCTGCGGGCGGAAAAGAAGCGAGCGGACGAGAGAGAGGCGCTGGGTTTGTGCCCGCTTCGCAGACGGGGATTGAGGAAGGGAAAGCAAACAGGGCGTCGGAACCGGAGTAGGGGATGTGTTCCAGATGTTGCACATCTGGCAACGACCGCGCGCCCGCGTTGCGGGCGGAGAAAGGAAGAAGAGAGGTACCAGGCACTTGGCACAAGGGGGAAAGAAAGGAAGAGCGCGTTGGATAGTGTCTGCTGCGCAGACAGAGATAGCGGAACGGATCATCCACGCTCTGGGCGGTTTGCATGTGGAGTTGAAGCTGTCGGCCGCGGGCGCCTGCAACGATCTTGTGACCTGCGGGCGGAGAAGGAGCACCAATCGCGGAGGAACCGCGATTGGTGGCACGGTCCGCACTCGTACGATTGAGGCATGGTGATATTCCGGGAGTTTCGGTTTGAGGCGGCGCACTGGCTGCCGCGGGTTGAGGCGGAGCACAAGTGTGCGCGGATGCACGGGCACTCGTACCGGTTTGTGCTGCACATTTCGGGGGCGATCGACCCGGAGCGCGGGTGGGTGATGGACTTTGCGGAGATGCGGAAGATCGTCGATCCGGTGGTGGAGGAGCTTGATCATCGCTGCCTGAACGAGGTGCCGGGGCTCGAGAATCCGACGGCGGAAGCGATCACGAAGTGGATCTGGGATCGGCTCAAGCCGCGGCTGCGCGGGCTGATTCGGATCGAGCTGTACGAGACGAGCAAGTGCGGGTGTGTGTATGAGGGGGAGTAGGGGAGGAGAGGCGTCGAGGTGTCGAGGGGAGAATTCAGGGGCAAAGGGGCAAAGGGGCAAAGAGGCGGAGGGCGGAGAGAGATTGCGAGAAGCGCGCGGAGGCGAGGAAGAGGCGCTTGATTTATGTCTGCTTCGCAGACAGCGATCAAGGAAGGAAAGACCAAGAGGAGTTGTGGAAGGAGGAGTGGGGGTGACTACAAGGTGCTGCGCATCTGGCAACGAACGCGCGCCCGCGTTGCGGGCGGAGAAGGAGGAAGCGTGTTCGGATGTGAAAGCGCGGCGATGCAGGAGCGGCAGAGGTGGTCGGCGGGCTGCGCGGGAGAGATGTTGTGGGATTGCGGATCGCGGATATCGGATGGCGGATTTGAAGAACCGAAAGTGGGATGTGGGAGGCAAGTGTTTGAGGTGCGGGCGCGGCGGTGTAGGAGCGGCAGGGTGCTCCACGGAGAGGGGCCGCGGAGAGAGGAAATGGCGGCGCGGTATTCTGATTCGGCGATGGGGCGGCGAAGAACGACAACCGCACTCGCGACTCGCTCCCGGGCCTTTGTGACGATCGCTTGCACGTTGTTCACTTGCGTGGTTTGCTGTCATCGGGACCTGCCGCGCATGCACGGGTGACGGCTTCGAAGATTGAGGCGCGATGGAATGAGAGAACGGCGGGGCTGACCAGCGCGGATCCGAAACGACGCTATGGCGACGTGCTGAAGCTCTCTTCAAGGTGCTCGGGGAATGCTCTCAGTCGGAGCGGGAAGAACTGCTTGAAGTTGCCGCGGCGGCTCCGGGAGGGAACGAGGTTGGCTTTCGAAGGGACGGGTTTCCGGGAGCTGCGATCGATGGGCTGGTCATGTTTTATTCGCACGTCGGCGATCGGGCGTCGCTTGTGCGGGTGCTTGCGATGGCCGCGCGTCAGAACGTTGGCTTGCGCCGTGTTGAGGACTTTGTGGTTTTGTCGAGTCCCGCCATTCCGGATTCGGTGACGATGCTGTTTGACGCGTTCGAGATATCGAAGTCGCCGGAGGCGAAAGCCGCGATTGCCGGCGGGCTTCGCTTCGGATTTGCATTTGCAGGGCCGCTGCCTGCGGATGACGCCGAACTGGTTGCGTGGGCAAGAAAGTGGTACGAGGAACATCGCGCGACGTACGTCCCCGACGAAGATTACAGCGTTCGGAGCAATATGTTCTCGGCAGATGGACCTGAGAAGAACTCGCTGTTCAAGCCCCGGTAGATTGGTGTGCTGTCTTTGGATAGAGGGAGAAAGAAACACTGATCGCGTGGGAACGCGAGCGGCGGCATGGGCGTGGGGTGGATGCGAGGTTGGGGCGAAGTGCGAAGTCAGGGCCACCGGCCTGCCAGCCCATCCGCATGGATTTCGTCTTTCGTTTTTGGCATGCAAGCCCTCTTTGCGCCGAGCCGCAATCGTGCGGAAACACTCGCGGTCCAAATCTGGCCAATGCCTCCAGCCTTCGCTGCGGGTCACTCGCCCCAACACAAAGTTTGGGCCTCCCGTCAACCGACCGGAACTAATTGGCTGGTCTCGCGAGGATCACGGCGACAGTTCCGTAGGTTGGCCCATCAAGGGCTGAAAACTCATGCTCAATATCGACTTGTTGCCCAAGCTTGCTCGCCCACCAGCCGTCGCGAAGCTGCCGAGCGGCATGCGTGGGTTTCCCTTTGCTATCAGCAAAGATGGCGACCTTCTGTTTGCCAGCTTCCAACGCGGGGTCCGAACGATGCAAATAGCCTTGAAGGCCGTAGACTGCCATGAACGCTTCGACCGTCTCTTCGCGTGGCACCCCGGGCGGCCAATAGTGTAGTCCCATAGCATCGGGCCACCACCAATAGTCCGTGTCCTCCGCTGCCCACGCGATGCAGTTATATCCTTCGTCATACGGGCTGGTAAGACGGATGTTTGTTCCCGTGAGGTTGGGAAAAGGCGATTGCATCGCGCGCACCAAGTCCTCAATGGTCATGCATCGAAGCCTTTTGCCCTACCCCACTGAAGCCATGCGGCTCTCATTTTTTTTGCCGAGCCGCGGTCCCGTGGCACAACCGGATCTTCGTTCGAGATAGCTTTCAGAGCCCAATACCAATGGCCGGAATTTTGGCGAAGTTCTTCTAGGATCATTGGGATCGCTTGAGCGCCCATGCCGATGATTGCCTGATAGGCGGGGTTCATCGCGATCTGCGTCGTGGAAGAGAGCCACTGAGTTTCTTTTCGCCACTGCTGCGCGAGGGACCGGAATCGCTCTCGCCGAGGGTCTCGCCTGCTCGAAGCAGGAAGTGCGTAATAGCCACAAAGATCATTGAGTTGACGTTGAAGCTGTATCGACTGCGTACTTGCGCCGAAGGCCGATACAGCAAACAGCACATTCGCCGAAAGAACGAGTGATTGCGTAGACCGGAGGGTCGGTGCTCGGCGTGCTGGAGTTTGTGCAGTCATTTGAATCGCTCCAGCGCGGCCTCTGTAATACTTCCGAAGAATAGGCCGTTCTTCACTTCACGAAGAGTATCAAACTTTCTCCACATTTCATTCTCGGCGATCCCTTGCGGCTGTTCTGAAAAGGCATCGAGGTCGAATACGCAGTCGGTGCTGTTGCCTTCGAGTGCCTGGGTGACGATGGCCATCGCATTTTGCTCTTCAAAGGGAATCACAACACGAAGCAAGTAACCTGCGACTGACTGCGGAAGAGATGGGCCGATCACAAAGTTTGTCAGGAAAGTCTTCTCGAAGGACTCACCAATCGGCAGCTGCAATCGGTTGATAAACCTTGATGCGATTCGAACCACCTTTATCGGTTTCGCCACCGCCATGTATTTGGGCCAGAGCGCCAACGCCTTTCCCTTAAGTTCGTCCCATGTTCCGTACGGATGCAATCGCGACACTGTAAATCCATCGAGGCGAAATTGAACCACCCACTTCTCGTCTGCTGAGCGCAGAATGACGCCATCGGGGCCATCGTCAGTCGTTTGAGACGTGGCTCCTGCTTCGAGCGAAAAATTCAGCTCGGTGACGAACATTCGCCGGTCCTGTCTGGACGGGAAGTCGGCGGCGAGCTCGTCGCACGCGGCCTTGAGAATATCAAAAGTGACGGCTGCTGACCGCTCGACCCGGATGTCCATCAGGCCTTCGACGATTGGGGCTTTGGTAAGGCGAGGCCAAGTGCTCATGGTTTTCACGAAAGAATCCGGTCAATTGCTGACATTCTACCGAAACGTTGGTGGGTGGGATAATAGGTGATGGCCGGACAATTCTTACCCGGTGGCGGGTGGGCGGATGGCATCGGCCTTCCCTCCTCCACGCTCTCACGTGCACGTCACAGCCCGTGTTGCAGATGTCAAAATGCGAATCTTCTCTCCGCAACACCCATGAACCACTCCCTTGCCCTTCCCGCCGCTCGTCCGTCATCGACCGTTGCGCACCTTCCATTTCTCCTTTCACGATAGTCGCACGAATTAGGCCGCCGATACCGCCGGATTTCTGGTTGCGATCGACTCGCTTTCGCACACGGTCGAAATCTGATCAAACAATCGCTTCTACCTCGGCCGCCTCGACGCACGGTGCTATGGAGATATTGCCCTTTCTGCCGTCAGTACTGGGGTCAGCAATTTTGCGAGTCCGTCGGCAATGACCTTTGCCACTCGCTCTCCGGAGGGGAGATCATCGGGGGACCATGATAGGAGCCTTTCGGCGTACACCCGTGTCCAAACATCTGTCAGATTCCGGCGATTGCAGCGAAAGCCGAACTCTTCCTTGTTCGCGATAAGCCGTTCGATGATTCGGCGTCGTGCCGCCTGATCGCCGTGCGGGCCCACCACGACGCGCAGGTGGACGCTATCAGGCCTCATTTGCACTTCAGCGAAAAGCGAGGGAGTGCAGTGTTCATGGGTGTTGCCTTCGGCGTCTACTCGGCGGCCCACCCATTCCTTGGGGACCAGAAAGAGCCAATTTGAACGGGCCCGCACGACCCACCTGGATTCTGGGGCGCGGAGCTGTGCCTCGGCCACTTCCAGGAGCCCTGACGTTGCAGAACCGGCGTGCTCAATGATGAGATCGATGGCGCGGCGGTGGTTCGTGTAGATCCGCTTACAAAGACTTTCGATGGTCTGATCATCCATGAATCGGGTTCCGATCATGTTCAGGTAGTGGTCGAGAAAGGTTGCGACGTCGGCGCCTAGTGAACCGGCGGCAGTCCTCTTCACCCTCGACAGAACGCCGTGCAAACTCTGATAGGAGTATCCCGTCCAACTTTCTTCGGATGGCCCCTGGCCTCGTGCGGCGAGGAGGACGAACATGGAGCGAAAGTCATTGAACTCCGTGCGCACCGCCTGCTCGTACCGTGACAACTGACTTGAATGCTCCCCCGCGTAAATCTTGTTTTCGATCGCGACAATAAACTTGGGGTCGTGGGAGATCACAAGGAGGTCAATTGACTTCCATTCGCGCCGTATCTCGATATCGCGAAGTTCAACGCTATCCAGTTCGACAGCAGAAATCGGCCGCCGGTCGGCTGGCGATTGTCGAAGCAGGTCCATGAGGACCGCCTTGAGAAACAAGGTACCTTGCCCGTGCGATTCGGACGGATTCAGCAGCCAAGCCAGAAAATTGCTGTGGCGAATTTCGGCATGCTCTATTCGGAGCGCATCGAAGATGTTAAAACGGCCGAGATGCTCTTCGAGCGCGAGCAGGTCGTCGTTGTTGGAAACAAAGAGTTCCAGGGCTTCGAGATCGCTCGGCGCGGAGGGCATCGAAAGAGCATACAGAAACAGGCAGGCGGATCGTGGGTGCCGCTAGTTGTACTTCCGCCCAATCAACCCGGCCGCGATCGACGAGACGAGATACGGCCTGCTTCCACGAGTCACCGCCAGCGTCGGGCTTTTCCCGCTCGACTTCTCCACCTCAAACTCGTTCGGCGAAACGATGTTGACTGCAAGCGCGGACTGCCAGCGGATTGTCTTGTTTGCCTTCGCTCCCATAAAGATCAGGCGATTGCTCGTCAGGATCAGGCGACCGGAATCGACCTTCTTCATCGCTTCGATCGGCGGGCTGGTCACCCGGAGCGAGCCGTAGCGGAAGCGCAAGCCTTTGGCGATGCGGACCGAGCCGGTGAGGCCGCCGAAAGAGACCTGGCGGGCGACGGTCTTGAGTTCGTACCAATCGCACTCGCCATCGAAATAGGCGCCTTCGTCATCCTTCAGAGCGATGCCTGGTGCGGCGATGACATCGAGCTTGCCGTTGAGGGCTCGCCAACGGTCGCGGGCGTATTCCACGTCGGCCTTTGAGTCGGCGTGGAAGGCGAGGCCGATGCGCAGGCTCTTGGCGAGGGCTTCGGTCCTCTCCCACTCCTCGTCGCTGAAGAGGCCATCATCGAGAAACTGGTTGACGGATGCCGCGATTCGGCTGCTGGCGGTGGAGGCGAAGGAAAAGGGCCAAAGGGCCAAATTCTCAAAGTGCCAAAGGATGGCAGTGAAGACCGAAAGACACTGCCTGGAAAAGCGGTGCCACGATGGGGGCGCTTGGCGAGTTCTTTGATGCGGTGAATTCGGCATCGTCGAGGTGGTTGTCGGCGATGGGTGCGTCGATGGCGCGTGCGCGTTTCATCGCGAGGGCGTCCATGCGCTGGCATTCGGACTTGGGGATTGCCGCGAGAGAGGCGGGATCTCGCCCACCCCCAAGCCCTCGCTCCCATCGGGGAGGGGGCTTTGGAATTGCCGCATCTGGCAACGGCCGCGCGCCCGTGTTGCAGGCGGTGAGAGCGAAAGGCGTAAGACAAGAGAAGACTCCCAACCCCTCCCCTCTGGGGAGGGGCTCCGGAATTGTGGAATCGGCGCGAGGATGAGCGTTTGATCGCGCAGTGCACCCACCCCCTGCCCCCTCCCTCAGGGAGGGGGTTTATGAAACCGGAATCGCGTACGCTGCGGTGCGACGGGAATTGCTGATGCAGTAGTGTGCTGGAGAATGCGCCGGCGCAGAGCCGGCGGTGAAGTGGATTTGCAGTCGAGAGGAGAGCGATGGGACAATTTCGGTATCAGCTTGAGAAGAAGACGCCGCGGCTGGGGCCGGGCGGTGTGACGCGCGGGGCATCGGTGAAGGAGTTTCCGGCGTCGGTCGGGATCGCGGGCGTGTCGATGCGACTCGCGCCGGGCGCGATGCGCGAACTGCACTGGCACGCGAACGCGGCGGAGTGGGCATATGTGATGAGCGGGAGTTGCCGCACGACGATCGTGCATCCGGACGGGTCGGCGTATGTGGACACGTTCAACGCGGGGGATGTGTGGTATTTCCCGCGCGGGTACGGGCATTCGATCCAGGGGCTGGGGCCGGGCGAGTGTCACTTCATTTTGATCTTTGATAACGGGGATTTTTCGGAAGATCACACGTTCAGTATCAGCGACTTTTTGTCACGCATGCCGCCGGAAGCGGTGGCGCTGAATCTGGGGCTGAGCGCGGAAGAGGTTGCGACGCTACCGAAGAAAGAGGTGTATTTCGCGCAGGGGCCGGTGCCGGATGATGCATCGAGTTTGTCGGCGCCGCGCGCGCATCCGAAGTTGGTGGCGAAGCATCGGTATCCGTTGATGGCGCAGGAGCCGCGGCGTGTGCCGGGGGGCGGGACGCAGCGGATCGTGTCGGTCGAGGAGTTTCCGATTTCGCAGACGATGGCGGGATCGGTGATCGAGCTTGAAGAGGGGGCGATGCGCGAATTGCACTGGCATCCGAACGCGGATGAGTGGCAGTATTTCATCGAGGGGAGCGCGGAGGTCGGCGTGTTTCTCGCGGAAGGGAACGCGGTGATCGACAGGTTTGAAGCGGGGGATATCGGGTATGCGCCGATGGGTTCGGGGCATTACATCAGGAATGTGGGGAAGGGTGTGTGCCGCGTGCTGGTGGGGTTCAACAACGGTCGGTATGAGGCGATCGACATGAGCGAGTGGATGGCGGGGACGCCGCGGGATGTTTTACAGACGAATTTGGGTGTGAGCGCGGCGGTGGTGGAGAAGTTGCCGAAGCAGAGTGTGTTTGTGGTCAGAAGGCACTAGGCACTGGGCGTTGGGCAATCGGCAATCGGCATTTGGCATTGGGGGAAGAGCTTGGTTTGTGTCTGCTTCCCCCACCTCGCAGACAGGGGTAGAGCAAGGTCGGATGTGGGATTGCGGATTTTGTGAGAAAAGAAAACGCTCCCTTCCCCCAACCCTCGCTCGCATCAGGGAGGGGGCTTCGGACTGCCGCATCTGGCGACGGCCGCGCGCCCGCGTTGCGGGCGGCGAAACGCGCGCAGCGACATCAGCGAGTTGACGCGAACATCCTGACTTGAGAGGGCGCGATCAGCGCGTCCACGGATATGGGGTCAGGCGGCTGCCGCGGTCCACGAGCCAGAAGCGGCCCCAGTCGTCGGTGGCCTTGCGCATGTTGTCGTTGATCGAGGCGGCCATGCGGCTGTTCGAATCATCGAAGCGCAGCGCCGGATCCGAGATGCCCGGCGTGGGATTCCACTGGATGTCGGACAGCGTCTCGCCGGTCTTGGCGGTGGTGCGGCAGCCGGCAAGGGCGGCCAGAGCAACGAGCGGGAGAACGAACTTGGCGAAGCGCTTCATGGAAAACTCCGGGGCCCCATAGAGAATCGGCAAGAGTGTATCGGCTGTACGAGCAAAGCGGGGGAGCGGTTGTAGCGGAGATTGGGGGAGGGTGTCAAGAGGGAAAGGGGCAAAGGGGCAAAGGGGCAAAGGGAAAAGGGGCGAAGGGACGCGATGGTCGGGGGCCGGGCGCGAAAAAGGCGCAAGTGCCGGAATAAACGGATCTTAGAGTGGTGTTTCGGGGCTGTTCCGGGCGGTGTGATGGCGGCGGGGGGCCGGCTGGGGGATATTGGAAGGATGGAAACGAGCGGCATGGAAGGACTTGGGGCGAGCCTGATGGCGATGCAGCAGGGGAAGCTGCAGTTTGAGGTCGGGGTGAAGCTTGCCGCGAAGGCGATGGATGTGGAGCGCGGCGAGGGAGCGGCAATGGTGGGGCTTGTCTCTGCCGCGGCAAAGGTGATGGAGGCCGGGCAGAAGGGACTTGAAAGAGGGATCGAGGGGATGGTGGGGGCGCTGGACGTGTACGCGTAGGGGCGGAATGCGGGGGGAGTGGTGAATTGAGTTTGTGGCTGAGGACCTGCCGGGATGGCAGGTTTGTTTGTTTTTGGCGAGAGGATGGTGAACGCGAGAGGTTCGGGGGCTGCGTCATGCTCTGCGAACGACTCCCTTGTGTCGGCGGGGATCGCCCACCCCCTGCCCCCTCCCTCTGGGAGGGGGTTTCTGAGTGGCGCGCGGGTTGCAACGGGTGTCTCTTGGCGTCGGCCGTAGGCTGATGCGGAGGTATCCATGCGTCCGGATCGATTGACGAATGCGGCACAGGAAGCGCTCGCGAACGCGCAGAGCGAGGCGGTGAATCTGTCGAACCCGGAGATCAACGGGTTGCACGTGCTGGCGGGTTTGCTCGGAGGGAACGAAGGGACGGAAGCCGGAGTTGCGGCGTCGGTCGTCGCGCGCGCGGGGAGCGAGCCGAAGAAAGTGCTGGCGCTCGTGCGCGCGGAATTGAGCCGCCAGCCCAAGAGCAGCAGCGGCGCGGGGAGCGCGGGGCGCGCGCTGATGGAGATTTTGACGAAGGCGGAAGAGATCAGCAAGAAGATGGGGGATTCGCTGGTGAGCAGCGAGCACCTGTTGCTTGCGCTCGCGGAGGTTGTGGGGCCGGCGCGGGATGTGCTGCGCGCGGTGGGGCTTGATCGATCGAAGCTCGAGGGCGCGGTGAAGGAGATCCGCGAGGCGAGCGGCGTGACGAACGTGACGGATGCGGGCGCGGAGAGCGGGTTTGAGGCGCTGAAGAAGTATGGGATCGATCTCACGCAGCGGGCGAGAGACGGCAAGCTGGATCCGGTGATCGGTCGGGATGAAGAGATCCGGCGCTGCATGCAGGTGTTGAGTCGGCGCACGAAGAACAACCCGGTGTTGATCGGAGAGCCGGGCGTGGGTAAGACCGCGATCGCGGAGGGACTGGCGCTGCGGATCGTGAACGGCGACTGCCCGGAGGCGATGAGAAATCAGCGGATCATCGCGCTCGATGTGGGGCAGCTCTTGGCGGGGGCGAAGTTCCGGGGCGAGTTTGAAGAGCGATTGAAAGCGGTGCTGCGCGAAGTTGCGGGGAGCAACGGGCGCGTGATTCTGTTCATTGATGAATTGCACACGATCATCGGCGCGGGCGCGGCGGAGGGCGCGGTGAGCGCGGGCAACTTGCTCAAGCCGGCGCTGGCGCGGGGGGAGCTCAAGTGCATCGGCGCGACGACGCTGGATGAGTATCGCAAGCATGTGGAGAAGGATGCGGCGTTCGAGCGGCGCTTCCAGCCGGTGTACGTGGATCAGCCGAGCGTGGAAGAGACGGTTGCGATTTTGCGCGGGCTGAAGCCGAAGTACGAGGCGCACCACGGCGTGCGGATCTTGGACGGCGCGATCCTTGCGGCGGCGAACCTGAGCAATCGGTATATCGCGGACCGGTTCTTGCCGGACAAGGCGATCGACCTGATTGATGAGGCGGCGAGCCGGCTGCGCATCGAGAACGACTCGATGCCGACGGAGCTGGATGAGCTGCGCCGGAGGATCATGCAGCTGGAACTGGAGCGGGAAACGCTGAAGTTAGAAAGCAAAGAAGGCATCAAGGCAACAAGGCATCATGGCATGAGCGGGGGCATCGAGGCGGGGAACCAGAAGGAAACAGAGCGGATCGAGCGCGAGCTTGCGGAGCTTCAGGAGAAGAACCGCGCGCTGACGGCGAAGTGGGAAGAAGAAAAGCAGGAACTCGAGACGATCAAGCGCGTGCGCGAAGAGATCGAGCGCAAGCATGTCGAACTCGAGCAGAGCCAGCGTCGCGGCGATCTCGAGGCGGCGGCGCGGATTCGGTATGGCGTGTCGCGCGAGCTCGAGAAGCAGCTTGCGGATGCGGAGTCGCGCTGGGCGAAACGCGTGGCCAAGGGCGGGACGCTGATCAAAGAAGAAGTGGATGCGGAGCAGGTCGCGCAGATCGTGGGGCGGTGGACGGGGATCCCGGTGTCGCGGCTGGTGGAGGGGGAGCGCGAGAAGCTGGTGCGGATGGAAGAGCAGCTCAAGAAGCGCGTGGTGGGGCAGGAGCATGCCCTGAAGGCCGTGAGCGATGCGGTGCGGCGCAGCCGCGCGGGGCTCGGCGACCCGAAGCGGCCAATCGGGAGCTTTTTGTTTCTGGGGCCGACTGGCGTGGGCAAGACCGAGACGTGCAAGGCGCTCGCGGAGTTTCTGTTTGATACGGACGAAGCGATGGTGCGCATCGACATGAGCGAATACGGCGAGAAGCACGCCGTGGCGCGATTGGTCGGCGCGCCGCCCGGCTATGTCGGGTACGACGAGGGCGGGCAGTTGACGGAAGCGGTGCGCCGGCGGCCGTACTGCGTGGTGCTGCTCGATGAGATCGAGAAGGCGCACCCGGATGTGTTCAACATTCTGTTGCAGGTGCTTGATGACGGGCGGCTCACCGATGGCCAGGGGCGCACCGTTGATTTCCGCAACACGATTGTCGTGATGACGAGCAACTTCGGGAGCGCTCAGATTCAGGAGCTCACGAATCAGGGCGCGGAGGATTGGGAAATCGAAGCGGCGGTGCGGGAGATGCTGAAGCGCGGGCCGGCGGGCCTTGCGGCGGATGAGTTTGTGCAGGCGGCGGGCTTGTCGCCGAAAGTTGCGGACGCGATGCGCAAGATGGCGATGCTCGGAGGCGCGGCGGGCGGGCTGATGCGGCCAGAACTGTTGAACCGGATCGACGAGACGGTGGTGTTCCGCCCGCTCGGGAAAGATGCGATCGGGAGCATCGTGGAGATTCAGCTGGCACGGCTGCGCGAGCGGCTCGCGCAGCGCGAGATGTCGATCACACTGACGGACGGCGCGAAGAAGCAGATCGCGGCGGAGGGTTGGGACCCGGCGTTCGGCGCGCGGCCCTTGAAGCGGGCGATCCAGCAGCGGATCGAGAACCCGCTGGCGACAAGGATTCTGGCGGGAGATTTTGGCGATGGAGACAGCGTGAAGGTGGATTACGAGGGGACGGCGTTCACGTTCAAGAGAGGCACTAGGCACTAGGCACTAGGCACTAGGCACTAGGCACTGGGCATTCGGTGCTGATTCTCCCGAAGGACAACGCTGGGTTTGCGGTGCTGATCAATTCGATCGGGTTGCCGAAGGGCCTGGGTGACACGATCGCGATCGATCTGCTCGAGCGGCTGACGGGTGAAAAGTCGGGTGTCGACATCCTCGACTCGATGACGAAGCTCGTGAAGAGGCTGCGCGAGCGCGGACTCCCGGAGCAGGGTGTATGGGGCAAACTCGCGGCGAGCGATTTTCCGGGAGGCGTGGCGCGCTGGGCGGGCGAATACAAGAACGCCGACTTTGGGACGCTGCGCGTGGTGCCGACTGGCGAAAGCGTTGAGATTCTCCTGGGCGCGGTGCCGCTGGATGTTTCGGCGAGCGACGGTGGATTTGCGATCGGGAAGGAATCGCTACTTGGTGGCGGGACGGGGACTTTCGTGACCAAGGGCGGAGCGGCACATTCGATTCGGATTCACGACGAAAGGATCGGGGACGTGGAGTTTGAGAAGGTGCAATAGCTGAGCGGTCGCTACATTGTGAAATCGTGGTTTAGACGAATCGTCGCTGGCGATTCAGAACGCGACATCGAGAAAAAGCAGCGGTAGTGCCGCGGCCACGCAGAGGCCGGCAAGCAGGACCAGGAAGCGCAAGGCCCCGTCTTCGAGATCGAAAGTGGGGTGACGCGTCGCCATCCACACGGCGCGGAGCCAGGCGAGCCCGCCGAAAACAAGGGCGGCTCCGAACGCGCGGCCGGCGATGAGGCCCGCGACGCGGTAGCCGCGGTGACTCATGTTGCCGGTGAGAATGCCGCTCACGCCTCCTGCGACGACGATCAGGCCGAGAAGAACGGCTCCGACGATATGCGCCCGCGATTTGAATCTGTGCGGCATGCCGCGGAGCGTACCGATGAATGGGCCAAAGGGCTATGGGCAAACGAGCGCGTCGTACGAATTCACGAAGACGGAGAAGTCCGCATCCTCGGCGAAACCGTCGCCGGTGAGGTCGCCTCGGGGGTCGAGCAGGTTGTTGTAATAGATGACGAAGAGCAGGAAGTCGCTGTCATCCACCTGGCCATCGCCGTTGAAATCACCGGGGCAAGGCTTCATGCTCGAAGCGAAGTCGAGAGAGTTTGCGATCAGCGTGTTGCCGTCGGTGCGGACGTTCCAGCTTCCGGAGGCTTCCGAGCCCGAGACGGGCCAGAAACCAAGGTCGACGCGCCGGCGGAAGCCGTGCAGGCTGGCGAGCATTTTGCCGTCGGACCAATTGAGGAGGCGCCGGCCTCGGAGGATTGGGTTGTTGTTCTGTCGGAAGCTGTTGATGCCGCCGGCAAACTGGCGAACGAAGGTTGTGATGGGATGCTGCGGTCCGACGGCCGAGCCGAGCGAGGCGGAGCCAATCAGCGTTGGACCGGTCGATCCTTCGGGCGTGATGTCGTAGCCCTGTGAGATCCAGCGGCCGCGCGGCCGGGCGTTGTCAAGCCCCAGGCTTGCGCTGTTGCTGAAGAGGCCCTCGACGACACTGCCCCCGGCATCGACGTAATCGGCGAGGCGGTTGCCCACGGTTGCTGCGTCGGTGAAAACCGTGTGGCCCCAGAGAAGAATCGAAGAAAACGGACGGAGGGAAGTCGCGAGCGGGGTAACGGAGTCAAGACCCGTGAGAACCCGAACGCCGCTGAAGCGATGGAGTTGCAGGAGGCGCTGGGCGAGCGTCGATGCGTCGGCGGGATTGGATTCGGAATGCAGGAGGCAGACGAAGGGGCGGATGGTGTACATCAGGGCGTTGGCCAAGAGCAGGTCGCCCTTTGTTGCGGGGTCCCAAAAGCCGGCGCCGGCCGCGCTCGAGGGCGGGTAGAAGCCAAGGTCCGCGCGGTTGGGATAGAGCGTGGAGGCGGCGACGAGAATCTTGCCGTCATTCCAGGTCGCGACGGTGAAACCGTGAGCCGGGAGCGTGGTGCTGGTCGTGCGGAAGCTCCAGGAACCGCCGCTGAAGGAAGAAACGCCGTTCATGATCGGGTGTGTGTTGTAGAAGATGGTCCCGAGCGAGGCGGCGCCGGTCGTGCTTGATGGGCCGCCGGTCAGGAGCCGGTATTCGCCATCGTTCCAGCGGCCGGCGAGTGTTTTGGCGCCCGTGAGCGCGTTGGTCACGCCGGCGACGACAACGCCGTAACCCGCATCGACATAGTCGGCGAGAACATTTCCCATCGCGGTTGAGTTCTGGTATTGGCTCGTGCACCAAGTGAGAACGGCGTCGTAGTCCTTCAAAAGATTGAGCGAAGGCGTTCCGTTCGCGGCGTTGAACTGCGCGATGCTCTGGAACATTCCGGTTACCCACATTCGCGCGGTCGTGTCGGTGAATTCCGGATCGGAGAAAGAAGCGTTGGTTGCGACGCAAAGCAAGACTTTGGGGCGGATGACGGACATGAGGGCGTTGGCGAGGAGCTTGGTGCCGTCGGTGGTCGAGTCCCAGCCGGAGGATGAGGCACCTGCTCGCGCGGGGTAAAAGCCAAGATCAACGCGGTTGATCTTGGGGCCCGCCACGACAAGCGGTTTTCCATCGGACCAGGAAGCGATAAGCGTGGCGCCGGCGATGAGTGTTGTGCCGCTGGGGCGGGGGCTGGAGGCGCCACCGGAAAAGCTCGCGACGCCGTTCATGATGAGGTGATCGGGCTGCGCGATCGTGCCGAGGGAGGCCGGGGAGCCGAGCTGTGAGGTGCCGAACGCGATGCAGTTGTACGAGGAAGTCCAAGCGCCGGCGAGGTTGCTGTTGGCGGCACCGCCGGTCGTGAACATGGTCTGCACGAGACCATGGCCGTAGTCCACGAACTGGGCGAGCACGTTGCCGAGCGCGACGCGGTCGGCCCAGGGGACGTTGTTGCACAGCAGGACGGCGTCGTAGTCGGAGAGCTGCGCGAAGGTGGGAGTCGAGGCGCCGGCGTCGAAGGAATCGACCTGCGCAAAGAGTCCGGTGCCGGAGAGATTGTTCACGACATCCTGCGCGGCAGCGGCAGTGTCGGAGTGGACGAACATGACCTTGGGTTTGCGCGGCCCGGCGAGCGCGGCATGGGCGAGAAGCAGGGTGAACAGAACGATCAAGCGTGGGAGAGACATAGAGACTCCGATTGCGCGGGCGCGCAGAGATGCCTTGGACGGATTGCGCGGAATGTGGACTCAATCTCTTTGTGCGACGAATCGGGAACCCGCGGATACCCGAAAGGCCGCAAAATTGCCGAGAAACTCGCGACGCGGCGGGGTCAACATGCAAGTTCGGGTCGAGTATGCTGCAAGCCGCAGGAGGCAACAGCGATGAGCGGCGTTCTTTCGCGACGGGCATTCATCGGAAGCGGGGTCGGGGCGGGGGTAGGAATCGGGGCTGCCGGGGTGTTGCTCCCGGATCGTGCGGGCGCGGCGCAGGATGCGCCGGCGAAGACGCGGAAGCGCTCGGTGCGGATCGCGCACATCACGGACACACATATTGAGCCGGAGCTGCGCGCGGGAGAAGGTGTCGCGGCGTGCCTTACGCATATCCGGGAACGGACGTATGCGGAGGCGCTTGCCGCGGCGGGCATGAGCGCCGAGGGCGACAGGGTCGATCTGATTCTGCACGGGGGAGACGCGATCTTCGATGCGATCGATGCGGGCGAGGCGCGGGTACAACAGCAGTGGGACTTGTATCACAAGGTTCTGGCGGACAACTGGTCGGGACCGATTTTTCACGCCGCGGGGAATC
The DNA here is from genome assembly GCA_019636555.1 of Phycisphaeraceae bacterium. Classification (NCBI taxonomy): domain Bacteria; kingdom Pseudomonadati; phylum Planctomycetota; class Phycisphaerae; order Phycisphaerales; family Phycisphaeraceae; species Phycisphaeraceae bacterium. Next base: position 254,044 of record JAHBXH010000001.1, read on the forward strand.
ACGATTGCTGGGGATTGAACACCAAGGTGAGCGGGACGACGGGCGAAGAGCAGAAGTGGGGGAAGGTGTGGGCGGTCGAGGCGCTCAAGATTCCGGCGGAGGTGAGCCCGGACCCGAAGCGGTTCGGCGCGTACTACTCGTTCGATCAGAACGGGTGGCACATTGTGGTGCTCGATTCGGTGCAGGTGGAGCCGGGCGGGTATTTCGGTGGAATCGACGATGCGCAGTTCGAGTGGCTGAGGGGCGATTTGCTTTTGAACAAGATGCACCCGACGCTGGTGATGTCGCACATTTCACTTTTTACGGCGACGGTGCTCGATCGCGGATTGAACGAGAAGCGCGAGCGCGTGGTGCACCCGGCGCTGATGTGCATCGATTACGGGCGGCTCAAAAAGCTCTTTCTTGAGAACCCGCAGGTGAAGCTTGCGCTCTCGGGGCACATGCACCTGATCGATCGCGTTGATTACTGCGGCGTTTCGTACTTCTGCAACGGCGCGGTGAGCGGCAATTGGTGGAAGGGAAAGCACAAGGAGTGTGGCGAGGGGTACGCGATCGTGGACTTGTTTGATGACGGGACGTTCGAGAATCGGTATGTGGGGTATGGGTGGAAGGCGCAGACGCCGTCTTGATGCGGCGGTTGTTCGGGCGATCGGCGCGGGAGGCATCGCTGTCGAGCGGTTTTGACAAAAAGGATTGTGCCGCGAGTCGCAGCCGGATAGGCTGATTGGGTGGGGTCAGGGAGCACGGCATGAGTTGTTTTCAGGTCGTAGCAGGCGCGGCGGCGGTGGGATTCGCGGCGATTCAAGCGAACGCGGCGTGGGGGCTGAAGTATGAGGTTTCACCCAACGCGGTTTCGTGGGGACCTTCGATCGGCGCGATCCCGGGCGGCAACGTGTATTTTCGCGTGAGCGCTTACTTCGACCCAGGAACGAAAGTGACAAGCGGCAGCGGCATCGGAAACGCGCTCGTGCTCGCGCGGTTCACCGGGCAGCAGAAAATCACCGGGGCGCTCGCGGCGGATTCGGTGACCAACGTGGTCCGCCTCGCGCCGACCGGGAACGCGGCGCTTTTGACGGTGTCGTTCAATTCATCGAACATCCTGATCGGGGGGGCGACCGCGACGTCGTTCGCGTCTTTCGTGACTTCGGACATCACGCCCTATGTCGGGAATCCGCAGACGATTATGCCGATCCTGTCGGGGAAACTCACGCTGAGTCTTGATCCCACACCCCGAACGCTCGTGGTGAGGAACAGCGCGTTCGGTTCGGGTGGTATCAACGGGCTGAATTTCTACAGCGACGTGAATCCGCCCGTGGCCGAGAGCGGTCCGCCGCTTGACAATCCGAACCACACCGATCTCAACGCAACGATCGAGTTGAAGAATTCCACGTGTGTCTCGCCGACGATCAATTCCGTCGGCGGCGGCGGGAATGTGGCGCCCTCGCAAGTGGCCGTTTTTTCGGTTGATGCCACCGACGGGGCGTTTTACGAGTGGCTGAAGAACGGCGTGGTGCTGACGGAGACTTCGCGCATCACCGGGGTGGGCACACCCACACTGACCGTGCACGATCCGTACCCGGCCGATTCCGGGAGCTATCGCGCTCGCGTCTACAGCAACTGCGGATCGCCGACGCTCAGCAGCGCGGTTCCGCTTGCGGTCGTCTGTGGCGGCGACTTGAATCGAGACGGGTTTGTTGAAGATTCGGACTTCGTCATCTTCGTCCGCGCATATGACGAACTGCAGTGTCCGCCTTCGTCGTGTCCGGCGGACCTGAACGTGGACGGGTTTGTGGATGATCTTGACTTTGTGATTTTCGTCACGCAATACAACGAGCTTCTGTGTCCGTGACGGAGGGCACGCGCGTCGACTGGTAGGATTCATGTGTGGAGGGAGGAGCGCATCCAATGCGTGTATTTCTGGCGAGTTGTGTGGTTCTGGCCGCGGCTTCGGGACATGCCGGTGCGGCGTGGGGGCTGAAGTACGAGGTTTCGCCGAACGGTGTCTCGTGGGGTCCGTCGATCGGCGCGGTTCCGGGCGCGAGCGTGTACTTTCGCATGAGCGCGTATTTCGATCCAGGAACGCAAGTATCGTCGGCCGGAGGCGTGGGCAATGCCATGGTCTTTGGGAGGTGTACCGGGCAGCAGAAGATCACGGGCAGAGTTCCGGGTGATGCGGTCACCAATCTGGTTTCGCTCACGCAGGTGACAGGCGTGCAATTCCTGGCCTTGGGGACAGGGGCCTCGGAGTATTTGATCGGAACGAACGTCGCGACTTCCTTCGGCGGGAACGTCATCACGGATCTCGCGCCGTACTTGGGAAGCCCGCAGACGAGCGTTCCGATTCTGCAGGGAAAATACACGCTTGGTTCCGATTCGACGCCGCGGACGCTGGTTTTCAAAAACAGCCTGTTTGGCAACGGCACGAGTCCCGGCCTGCGCTTCTACAGCGACGCGGTGCTCTCGCCGCCCGAACTGGCAACGCCGCTCGACAATCCGAACCACACGGATTTCAATGCGACGATCGAACTGAAGAACTCGGGCTGTGTGACGCCGACCATCAATGCTGTCAATGGCGGCGGGAATGTCGCGCCTTCGCAATCGGCAGTGTTTTCGGTTGATGCTACGGACGGCGCTTTTTATGAGTGGCTCAAGAACGGAGTGCTGCTTACGGAAAGCTCGCGGATTAGCGGAGTGGGTTCGTCGACGCTGACCGTTCATGATCCATATCCGACCGACGCGGGCAGCTATCGGGCACGCATCTACGGCAACTGTGGAGCAACCCAACTCAGCAGCCCGGTTTCGCTCACGATCGTCTGCGGCGGAGACCTGAATCGGGACGGATTCGTTGAGGACGCGGACTTTGTCATCTTTGTCGGCGCGTACGACCAGCTTCAGTGTCCAGCGGGGCCGTGCCCGGCGGACCTGAACGTGGACGGCTTTGTGGACGATCTTGACTTTGTGGTTTTCGTCACGCAATACAACGAGCTGATTTGTCCGTGACGGCGTGAAACTTTGACCGGCGGCGTTGACGCGCGGTTGACTTTGGGTATGCTGCGCTTTGGATCGGCAAGTGCTCCGATCCGGCGGCGCGACGATGAAGAAGGCTGCAGCGGTGAGCGTGGCGGGATTGATCGTCTCCGCTTTGGCGGGGATCTTCATCGGTGTGTCCACGTACACGTTCACGTATGCGGAGGGGCTCAGTTACCTTTCCGATGATCCCAAGGCGTGCGTGAACTGTCACGTGATGCAGGGGCAGTACGACAGTTGGTCGAGCGGGCCGCATCATGCGCGGGCGAACTGCAACGACTGCCATGTGCCGCACGATTCGACGCTGGCGAAATACAAGACGAAAGCGATCCATGGCTGGCGGCACTCGAAGGGATTCACGCTGCAGGATTTTCATGAACCGATCCAGATCACGAGGAGCAGCCGAGAGGATGTGATCGCGAACTGCGTGCGGTGCCACGCGGATATCACGCACGAGATCCGGTATGGGGGCGGCGCGGGGGGCGTGGCTTTAGGAAATGAATCACCGGGCTGGAACGCGATGGGCGTGGACTGCATTCATTGTCACATCGGTGTGGCGCACGGGGCGGCGAAGTGAGGGGATGGCGAACAAGGAAAGGCGCAGGCGCGAAATGAACAGACGCTACCAAGCGCAGAGTGCAAGAGAGCCCACCCCCTACCCCCTCCCTCGGGGAGGGGGTTTCAGAAGCGGGCGGGCGGCGCTGTACTGGCTGGTCGGGATCGTCTGCTGCGTGGGGACGGTGCTGGCGATGATGCTCTACAACAACATCGCGACGCGGAAGATGGAAGCGAAGAGCGCGGTGCTGCGGATTGCGGACTTGAAGGAGACGACGATCGATCCGGCGGAGTGGGGGAAGAATTTTCCGCGGCAGTACGACGGGTACATGCGCACGGCGGATAACGCTTCGGCCAGGTTCAAGTGGAGCGAGGGGCGGCCGCCGGACGATGCGATCCACGCGGATGTGCAGCCGGGGGTGGCGGGGGACGCGGCGAAGAAAGCGCCATCAAAGCTGGAAGGCGATTCGCGGCTGCGGACGATTTTCAATGGATACGCGTTCGCGATCGACTATCGCGAGCGGCGCGGGCACGCGTACATGCTCTTTGATCAGCGCGAGACCGAGCGCGTGAAGCAGAAGCCCCAGCCCGGTGCGTGCCTGAACTGTCATGCTTCCAACGTCGTGGCGTATCGCCAGGTGGGGATCAAGAACGGTGCGCCGGGAACACTGGAAGACCCGCTGCTTTCGGAGGCGGGGCAGAAGCAGCTGTTTGCGGGGTTCGGCGAAGTAAACAAGCTGACGTACAACGAAGCGACGCAGCTCGTGAAGCATCCGGTGACGTGCCTTGATTGCCACGATCCGCAGTCGATGAGATTGCGGGCCACGCGCCCGGCGTTTCTCGAGGGCATCGCGAACCTGGCGAAGTCGAAGGACCCGGTTCCTCACCTGCCGAGCGTGGAGCAGTGGCGCAAGGGCGATCGGTCGAAGGATTACAACCCCAACGAGCTGGCGAGCCGGCAGGAGATGCGGACGATGTCGTGCGCGCAGTGCCACGTCGAGTATTACTTCAAGCCGCCGGACAGCCGCCTCACGTTCCCGTGGCACAACGGCCTGAAGGCCGAGCAGATGGAAGAGTACTACGACAGCGGGGGCTGGTCGGACTGGACGCACAAGGACTCGGGCGCGAAGGTGATCAAGGCGCAGCACCCGGAGTTTGAACTTTGGAGCCAGGGAATCCACGCGCGGAGCGGGGTTTCGTGCGCCGATTGCCACATGCCCTATGTGCGCGAGGGCGCGATGAAGTTCACCGACCATCAGGTGCAGACACCCCTGGCGCACGTGAACCGCTCGTGTCAGACCTGTCACAACTACACCGAGAGCGAGATTCTCTCGCGCGTCGATTCGATCCAGAGCCGGAACAAGGCGCAGCTCGATCGCGCCGAGATCGCGGTGGTCGACCTGATCAAGGCGATCCAGGCGGCGCACGCGGCGGGGGCCACGGACGAAGAATTGAAGGGCGCGCGGGCGCTGCAGCGCAAGGCGCAGTGGAGGGCCGATCTCATGAACGCGGAGAACTCGATGGGATTCCATGCGCCGTCGGAGTTCTTGCGGATCGTGGGAGAGTCGATCGACTACGCGAGACAGGGGCAGGTGGAAGTGGCGAAACTGGGGAAGAAATAGTCACCGCCGCGATTGAGATCGCATGCCTCACAGCTTCTTGAGCAGCACCGGCAGAATAGTCTTGGCGATCGGCAAGATCGTCGCAAGCGAGAAGACGTTCCGTACCACCGACGAGATGAGCCCGCGCTCGCCGCGTCGACCGGTCAGGGCGTGACCGATCACGAGCCCCGCCGCGGCCATGCCGAGCGCCGGACCGATGGCGGGAACCGAGATCAGAGAAGGGCCTTCGTCCACGCCCTCCGCCCAATCAAGCAGGCGGATCTTGGCTTGTTCGACTTCGTTCATGTCGGGCTTATCCATGGCGGGCGTTGCAAACAGCTACTTCGAGAGAAAGTGCGCGACGATGAGCAGGACGGCGCCGATCGCGATCGCCAGCGCCCCCGTGATCGCCGCGGCGGCGGGCATGCCGAGCGGGGGCGTGAGCGCGAGAAAAACGGCGATCAGGCAAGTGATGATTCCAAGGGCGATGAAGAGAGAACTCACGATGACGGCGGCGCTGGCGATTCCGAATCGGGACGCCGCGGAACGCAGCGTGCGTCCTTCTTCGCGGATCGCCCTCGAGAAGGAGCGCCCCTCGGCCTCCATCAAATCGGCGACGCGCACGATGAGTTCGGCGACTTTCTTCAGGCGTTATCCCTTTCGGGTGAGCAGCATACCGAGAAGCACGCCGGCGCCCGCGGCGATCGCGACGCTGGTCCACGGCCTCTCTTCGATCTGCTCCGCGAGCGACATCGCCGCGTCGCGCCCCTGCTTTTTGGCGGACTGGATCGAATCGGTCACGCCGCGCTTGGCCACGGCGACGCCCGACGCCGCGGCACCTGCGACGTCTTGAGCGGTCTCGGCGAGATCTTCCTTGATCCGGCTGACATCTTCGCTGAGTTTGTCGAGGCTGTCGGACAGACCGTTGTGCGAGTGGCGTTTCAAAGCACGAGCCATGTGTGGTACTCCTCTTGGAGGGATTGTCGAAAAAGGGCCGCGCGACCCGGTGTCACATGCCATCATGCGTTTGGCGTGTGTGGCGATGCTAAAGGCAGTATGAGTTTGAGGTCATTTGCCGCGCCGCTACGCTTGGAAATGGCCACAGTGTTCCTGAACGGCGCTTTTTTAGGGCGCGACGAGGCGCAAATTTCCGCATTCGATGCGGGCGTGCAGCACGGGGTGGGGCTCTTCGAAACGATGCAGGCGGTGGAACGGGCGGACGGATGGGAGGTGCTCGATGTCGATGCGCACCTGGATCGGCTGGCGGGCTCGGCGCGAGAGCTGAGATTGACGGAGAGATTGCGCGTTGATGCACTTCGCGAGGCGGTGATGCGGACGGTCGCGAAGGCGGGCGAGGACGAAGAAGACGCGGCGCGCCTGCGAGTGCGGCTGACGATCACGGGGGGGGATTTGAATCTGCTGGAACGGGGAAAGTCGGTCGCTCAAAGTGCGGAACCCTTCCCCCAACCACCTCCCTCAGGGAGGGGGCTTGAAGAGCAGCAACCGACCCTGATCATCTCGGCGACCAAAGCGACCGAGTACCCGATTGAGATGTTTCAGCGGGGCGTGCTCGCGACGATCGCGGACTGGAAGGCCAATCCCCTCGACCCGATGCAGGGGCACAAGACGATCAACTACTGGGCGCGCTTGCGCGAACTCCAGAATGCCGCGGCAAAGAACGGCGCGGAGGCGCTGGTTTTTCAGGTGACGAATTATCTTTGCGGCGGGTGCGTGAGCAACGCGATCATTGTGAAGGGTGGCCGGATACTGACTCCGATCGCGCGCGGAGAAGAAATGCAGAGCGCGGAATCCGGATCGCCGAGCGACGCGGATGAAGGGATCGGGAAGGGCAGAGCGGTCATGCCGAGCCCCGTGCTTCCGGGCGTGACACGGCGCTGGGCGCTTGAGTGGGCAGAAGATGAGGGGCTCGAGATCGAGAAGCGGATGGTTTCGATCGATGATGTGCTGAGCGCCGACGAGGTGCTGCTCACGAATTCAAGCTGGGGGGTGTTGCCGGTGGTTGCGGTCGAGTCGCGCGTGCTGGGAGCGGGAAAGCCGGGAGAAGTCGGAACAGCAATGGTTGCCGCCTGGTCGGGGAAGGTGACGAGCTAGTGCCTATTCAAGAAGCGCCAAATAGCCGCGCCCAGAGTCAGGAAGAGACTGACGAAAAAAGCGCCGGTCACTGCCAACAGGATCATCTGGGTCGTGCTCCAAGAGAAGACGCGTAAACACGCCCGATGAGACGCAATCAACACGAGCGAAAGAACAATCGCGGGCAACAGCAGCATTGCAAACACGCCAGACTTTGCAAAATACGCCGCGAGCACAATCGAGATCGGCGCGGCAACAGCTCCCATCGCAACGCACGCCACCGCAGTTCTGCGCTGTCCCGGCGGCGGCCCGATCCGGACATGCGGTAGTGGCGCGCCGCATTCCGGACATGGCGCGTGACGCGACAAACTGGCGAGTGGATAGCCGCAGTTTCTGCAAGCAATCTCGGCCATTCAAAATCCTCAAACGCGAGGCGACCAACGCACGCGAGCAGACTTACCCCATCGGTGCGATGAACGGCACGATGTAGCGCACGATCAGGAAGACAACCAGGCCGAGGCCCCAGATTCCGAAGACGATCTGCGCGGTCATCACCAGCACATGGCGGAAGAACTGCGCGAGCACCGGGCCGAGGTTGCCCGAAAAATCCTGGAAGCGAAGCGCCTTGTAGGCGATCGACGTGAACAGCGAGACCACGATCAGGCTGTAGACGTTCACAAACAGCGGCGACGAATAGGCACCGTGCCAGAGCGTCGAGATCGGATCGATGAACGGTGTATAGGCGAAGAGGTTCATGACTTGCGCCCGAGAGTTGGAAACATCGCGTCGATCGCCGCGAGCACGTTGAGCAGACCCGCGACGGCGGTGAAGAGGATGCCCATCTCGTGCACGCGGGCGAGCGACCGCTGCGCCGGCGGGCTGCCTCCGGGCACGATGACGCCCTGACTGTTGATCGACTCACCGGGGTGGGGCGGGCGCCGGGGCGCGCCGTGCCCGGCCGGATCGGTTCCTTTGTATCGGGTCTGGTGCAGGTAGTTCGTGCCGAAAGCGACGATCCCGGTCGGGGCCTGCGCGATGAACCAGAGGGCGTCTTCCTTACTGTCAACGGCGTCGATCCCGCCGACAAAGAGCCCGGAAAAGAAAAGTCCGAGCACACCAAGACCGATGAGTGTGCCGCGCCGGACTTGACCGAGCAAGACGTGGCCGAGTCCGGGCAGTACGAGCGCCGCGATTCCGGCGAACGGGTTGAATCCGGTGGCGGAGGAAGAGTTGCTCATCTGGGTAAATAGCCGGACTGGACGCGGGGCGGGAAGGAGGGAAAGATCGGCCGACACTGGGAACGGGCACAGGGGACTGGTTTCCACCGGATATCCACAGTCGGTCCGGCGAGTTGGAGGAATCAGGAGTCGGTTTGACAACGGGACGGCGGGCAGTACTGTACCGCCTCTTGCGGCCGGGGGCTCGGAAACGGGGCGGCTGGGTAGGAGCATCGACTAGAGGAAGGACGAGACATGGTCGCGATGATGAGGAACAGGAGCGGAACTGTGTTGATGGCCGCGGATACTGAAACGGTTTTTTCCGGCACCGGGACGCTCGAACTGGAAGAGCGTCCGCTGCTGCTGCCCGATGTCGTCATGTTCGATGAGGACGACGACGACGAAGACGACGATGAATCTCCCTTCGAAGACGACGACGCCGACGGGGACGGAGTCTTTGGCGAGGGCGAAGGCGAGGACGACGAGGATTTCCTTGACGACGAGTCGGAAGACGCCGAGGGCGACGACTTTGACGACGAGGAAGAAGAAGACGACGACGACGATCTGTGAAACGGCTTCGGCGGCCTCGAAAACGGACCATCGGGGACTGAAGGCCGTTCCGGGTGTGTGGCAACGGGGACTGAATGTGCGGGCGGCGCTTGCGGGCGCCGCCTTTTTCTTTTGGGTCGGCAAGGAAGACTCGCGAGGGAAGCCGGATCGGATGAATCCACGACCTGCGCGGGCCGATGTGGCTGGTCGAGGAGAGCGGGGTCTGAATCGACGCTGGAGCACGCCGATGGGAACGTCCGGAGAACAACGCAGCCAGGGGCCGATGAGAGTGGACTTCCGTGCGGGCGAGAGCCGCGAGGGGAGCGTCATCGATCGCCGGCTGGGGCTCGACAAGCGCGAGCTTGCGAAGGCGCAGGGAGAGGAAGCGCCTTCGACCGGGCTCGAGCGCCGGCGCGGCCCCGGCCGGCGTCTGAGCGATTTCACCAAGAGCGCCGAAGAAGGCGAGATGACCAAGGAGCAGTTCATGTTCCTCGCGGCCATCGATGCGTTCAAAAAGGGGAACGGCAAGACGTTCCCGACGTGGACGGACGTGCTCGAGGTGGTCAGGCTCCTCGGGTATCGCAAAACCTGTAAGAGCGAAATCAATCTGCGCAACGCCGAGGACTGGATGGAGGCGGCGGACGCACCATCGAACACGCGCCCGCAGCGGTGGGCGCAGCGCGAGAAGATTGATCGTGAACGCGCCGGCAAGGCGGCGTAGATTTCGCTCGCGGGCGATGTGAAGCCGGGAAGAGCCGTGTGAAGCATGCGTCGGCCCGCTTATTCCGAAGCGGGTTGTTTATTTCGCTCCGAAACGATCGCTGGTATTCTCGCCGGCGGGTCTGGAGCATTCGCCTTGCAAGCGGTCACGGCCAAAAAGGAATGGCGGGGCGGCGCACACCTGTTCGCGCTGGTGCTGCTCTCGATCGCGGTCGGCGCGGTGGTTGGTGGTGTTGGTGCTTCCTTCCGCCTGGCGCTCGACTGGGCCGCCGATCGGCGTGTGCTGCTGCTCGAGTGGGCGCAAGGCACGCCGATCTGGGGAGTAGTGGTGGTCGTCGGAGCGATCGCGCTTGCCGCCGCCATCGCGGCGTGGCTGGTGCAATGGTTCTCGCCCGACAGCGCCGGAAGCGGAATCCCGCATGTGGAATCGGTGCTGCAGCACGACGTGCCGATTGCGCCCTGGCATCTGATCCCGGTGAAGTTTGTGGGTGGCGTGCTGGCGATCGGTTCGGGCTTTGCGCTCGGTCGCGAAGGGCCGAGCGTGCAGATCGGTGCGACGCTTGGGCATGAGATCGGGCGCCGGTTGGGCTGGGGGCGGATGGATTGCCGCTCGCTGCTTGCCGCAGGGGCGGGGGCGGGGCTGGCGACAGCGTTCAACGCGCCGATCGGCGGCTCCGTCTTTGTGCTTGAAGAGTTGGTGCGCAGGTTCGACACGCGCATCACGATCGTGACGTTCGGAGCTTCCACTGGCGCGATCGTGGTGGCTCGTTTGATGCTCGGCTCGGCGCCGGAGTTTGCGGTCCCGGGGGTGGTTGAGCCGAGCTTGCTGGTGATGCCGGCGTTCTTGCTGCTTGGGCTGGTGATGGGCGCGATCGGCGTGATCTACAACAAGGCGATTCTGGGGATGCTCGACGCCGCGGATAGTGTGAAGCGCGTGCCGCGCTGGGCAAAGGCCGCGGCGATCGGCGCGGCGATCGGACTCCTCGCGTTTTTCTGGCCGGTCGCGGTCGGGGGAGGCGACGTACTCACGCGCGATGCGCTTCACTGGAGCGGAAGCGGCACAACGGTCGCGGCGCTGGGGGCGCTGTTTCTTATTCGAATGGTGCTGAGCCCGCTCTCCTACGCGGCACAAACTCCGGGCGGGCTGTTTGCGCCGCTGCTCGCGGTCGGTGCGCTGGCGGGTGTGCTGTGCGCGCCCGGCTGGAACGCGATGTGTGGGCACGTAGCACCGGGCGCAGAAGTCGATCCCGCGGCGATGGGGATTGTCGCGATGGTGGGGCTGTTCACTGCGGTTGTGCGGGCGCCTCTGACCGGGATTGTGCTCGTCTCCGAAATGACGGTGGGGACGACGCTCCTGCTTCCGATGATCGGGGTGTGCATCGGCTCGATGCTCATGCCGACGGTCATGGGGAACGAACCGATTTATGAATCGCTGAAGTTGAGGGCGGTGAGGATCGCGGGGGAGCGGGAACGGGACGACCGACGCTCATAATCGGGCGATGATTCCGCTTGTGTCGGACAAGATGGAGGCGCTGAATGCGCTGTGCCGAAAGCACCGGGTGGCCCGGCTGTTTCTGATTGGCTCGGCGACGGACGACACATTCGATCCGGCGCGAAGCGATCTCGATTTTCTCATCGAGTTCCAGCCGCAGGAGCGCAAGGGATTTTCCGACGTGTACTTCCTGATGCTCAAGGACCTCGGGGATCTTTTTGGACGAAAGATTGACCTGGTGGAGCGGCACTGCGTTGTGAATCCATTCGTGAGGGCGTCGATGGAAAAAGCGAAGGTACCTCTCTATGCCGCAGCGTGAACCGAGCGCTTTTGTATGGGACACGCCCGACGCGTCCGACCTCACGATGTGCTGAGAACCCGCACGGGCACCGCAAATCCCATGTTGGCCCCTCAAAAAGACACGCGCGCTGTCGTGCGGAACGTGGTTCCCGGAGATGCCATCTCCGGGGCTGTTCAGCAGAATATGCGGCGGCGGAGAGGGGTGGGAATGAAAAGCGCCCTCGCCCCCATTGATGATCGAACGAACGCTCCGAGCGCTTATCATTGAGTGATGAATGCGATTCCGATCAAGACCGACCTCGTTCCGGAATTCTGTCGCCGCTGGAAAGTTCGTCAGTTCGCCTTGATCGGGTCCGTCCTTCGGCCAGACTTCGGGCAGGAGAGCGATGTAGACGTCGTTCTCACCTTTGAACCCGATGCGGCCTGGAGCATGTTCGACATCGTGGGCATGCGCGACGAACTTGTGGACATGTTCGGCCGCGCCGTTGACATTATCGAGGAACCGGCAGTGCGAAATCCTTACATGCTCGCGTCCATTCGGCGCACCAAACGCGTGCTGTATGCAGCCTGAACCAGAAGACCTCAAATACCTTTGGGACATGCTCGACGCCGCGAAGTTCGTCGTTCGTCTCACCGCCGCCCGCACGCTCCAAGAGTACGAAGATTCGAGAGAGCTCCGATACTCCGTCGAACGAGCCATCGAAATAATCGGCGAGGCGGCGCGTCGGGTTTCCGCCGGGTCTCGAAAGTCGCATCCGGAGATTCAGTGGAATGCGATCGTTGCGACGAGGCACATCATCGCGCATGAATACGGAGACATTCAGAACGACAAGATATGGCGCATCGCGACGAGCCACCTTCCGGAACTTGTAGAGTTGCTTACTCCGATCATTGAGCGCAACCCGCCCGAAGATGGAACCGCTGGATGACCGTCAACCCCTACGACACCTACACCAGCCCCCTTGCCACGCGGAACGCGAGCGAGGAGATGCTGAGGCTCTGGTCGGCGCGCCACAAGTTCAACACGTGGCGGCGGATCTGGCTGGCGGTTGCGGAAGCGCAGCACGAGATGGGGCTGCCGGTCTCGAAGGAGCAGGTGGAGGAGTTGCGCGCGGTCGTGAATCGGCCGGGCGGGATCACGGATGAGGAGATCCGGAACGCGGAGAAGTACGAGCGCGAATTGCGGCACGATGTGATGGCGCACGTGCACGCGCTCGGGGATTCGTGCCCGAAGGCGAAGGGGATCATTCATTTGGGGATGACGAGTCAGGATGTGGTTTGTAATGCGGACGTTGCGGTAATTTGGAATGCCGCCGATCTCGTGCTTGGCAAGCTCTGGCGCGTCTTGTCGGACCTGAGCGACTTCGCGTTGAAATGGCGATCGTGCCCAACTCTTGGCTACACGCATTACCAGCCGGCTCAACCTGTCACAGTGGGGCGCCGTGCGGCAACATGGATGTACGATCTTTACCAAGTGAATTGGCGACTCAACCACATGCTGGACCATGTTTGGATGAAGGGCATCAAGGGGGCCACTGGAACTCAGGCGGCCACGGTTGCTCTAGTGAATGGAAACGAAGGTGCTCTTGCTCGATTAGACCAAGGCGTCGGCTCACACCTCGGCTATTCCCTTGCACAAACGAGGTTTACCGATCTGGAAGTAGCCTCTGACCACGTTCACGACCTTGCAACACAAACCTACCCGCGCGTGATTGACACATTCATCCTCGCCGATCTTGCCTCGGTGGGGGCCGTCCTCCACAAAATCGCCACCGACATCCGCCTCCTCTGCAACCGCAAAGAACTCGATGAGCCCTTTGAAGACAAGCAGATCGGCAGCAGCGCGATGCCCTACAAGCGCAACCCGATGCGCTGCGAGCGCATCTGCGGCCTCGCTCGCTTCGTCATGAATCTCGTCGGCAACGCCTACGACACCGCGGCGACCCAGTGGCTCGAACGCACGCTCGACGACTCCTCCAACCGCCGTCTCTCGCTCCCCGAAGCCTTCCTTGCGCTCGACGGCGCGCTCGACCTGATGCACAACGTCGCCTCCGGCCTCATCGTTCACGAGGCGATGGTCAAAAAGAACCTCATGGCCGAACTTCCGTTCATGGCGACCGAAAACATCATGATGGAGTGTGTGAAGCTCGGCGGCGATCGGCAGCACTACCACGAGTTGATCCGCCAGCATGCTCAGGCCGCGGGCTTGCGGGTGAAGCAGGAGGGGCTCGACAACGACCTCTTGGACCGCCTCAAGAACGACAAAAACTTCTGGAGCACGAAACGAGGTGGTCCGCTCAGCGCGGAACTCAACTGGGACGGTCTGATGGACCCCATGAAATACGTCGGCCGAAGCGTCGAGCAGGCCGAACGCTTCATCAAGGAAGTAGTCGAGCCGCTGCGCGAGCAATACAAGGACGCGATCGCGAAACTCGGGACGAGCGGGCCGAAGGTTTAGCGCGGCAAGGCTGCAGATTCGCAGAGCGCCGAAGCGCGGCGGGGCCGCGGCTCGAAGCACGTCCGCCGCGATCAAGCGGACGCCCGGTCGGGATCTTCATACGGGCGCAGTCTCGGCCACCAGCATCGCACCTGTTCTCGATAGTGCGCATACGGCTTGCCAAAGCGTGCCGCGAGCTCACGCTCCTCGGCCGGGCGAATCAGGAGTTGCCAGACGATCGCGCCCGCCGCGATGTAGATCGCGATCAGTGGGGACGCAAACCACACGGCGATTGCCAGGCCCTGGCAGAGACCGCCGACGGCCATCGGATTTCGCACGAATCGATAAGGGCCATGAACAACGAGTTTGCGGGCGGGGTCGATCGGCAACGGCGTTCCGAGTCCGTGCGTGGCCATAGCCCAGGCGCTCGCGAGGCCGATCATGCTTCCCGCGGCGAAGAGTGCCGCGGCGAGCAACTGACGCGCCGGCGTCGCGGCGCTCGGCGCGCCAAGGCCCAGCCACGGCTGCGCGAGGAGGAGCGCCTGCGGGAGAATCGACAGAAAGAACAGCCAGAACACAACAACCTGCGCGCCTGTCTTGAGCAGTGCAGCGCCGACAGACGGAACGCCCGCGGCACGCGGAACGGTCGCGGCCCAAGCAATCAGAACTGGCGTTGTCAGTGTCGGCAACATGAGCCCGCAGCCGAGCCACAAAGTTCGATCCGCCAGCCACAATCCAATGGCCAGAACCCCCGCGTAGATCGCGGCGCCGGCGTGAATCCAAAGCGATGGAATCGTCCACGGGGACGGACGAAACAGAAGCCCCGCGGCGACGAACCCGGACACCGGAAGAACGGTGACGTCCACCGCCGCCAGTGCCGCAAGAAACGCGGCAGAATCAATCGGAAAAAAGAACACCCGCATGCCGGGGTATCGCCACAGCACAATCCAAAATGCGATGATTCCGCAACTCTGGAGCACGAGAAAAGTCGTGGCAAAGGCGCGGGCGGCTCCTTTCAGTGGCGGCGGACGATCGGTCACGCGAGCCAGCGTACACAACTCGAGTTGTTCCGATCGGTCGGAGTTCCGGCATTTGACGTGAGCGGAGTGCCGCGCCTGGTTCGCCGCCAAGAATGGAGGGTGGAAGGCTTTGGCGCACGAGCCCGAAGTCCCGCCCGTCGTGCGATGTGTTTGAGGGAGAATCTTTGCGTGCGGTGCGGAGCGGCCTGTGGCAGGGGCGTGAAACCGAACCCCACCGGATCGGAATAAGTAGGAGTATGAACGCCTTCGCCATGGAAGCCGGCCCGGCCCATTTCGGTGGGGACTTTGTCGAGAGCGCGCGGCGCTTTCTCTATCGCATTGCCGCGGCAATCGCGATCGTGCTTCTGCTCGCGCTGCTCTTTGTGCTGTTCGTCCCGCTTGCGATCGTGGGCGTGATTTATCTGGTCGTGCGCTCGGCCTTGGGCAGCCTCGGCGCACCTGCCCGCACGCCGCAAGGCGACGCGGAACCGATGCACGCGCCGATCCCGGAATCAGACGACGAAGGCCGCGAGAACGTGCGCGTGCGCAGGCCGGGAGAGGAATAAGACAAATAGGTCCCATGAGTCCTGTTGGCCTCATCAGACCCAGCGCCATCGCTTCATACGCGGAACCCGTGATCCGCCTTTTCGCGAATGAGCGCGCGGTCGAGTTCGCTCCGGTGCATCACGGCGTCGATCTCCGCCTGTGTCATCCACGGCAGCGATTCCATCTTCGCGCGGAGTGCCGCCGGGAATTCCTTGTCCCGTCGTTCGTGCGGCGGCCTGCTCCTCCAGATGCGGTGCATCCACAAGTACTGCTTGGGCGATCGTCGCACCATCGACTCGATCGCGCGTCGGTATCTCGCCGTGATGTAGTAGAGCCGATCGGGCTGACTTTCCCAATCGTCCGGGCCGAACACATCGGTCATCTCGATCGAGTAGCGCATGCCCCCGTTCTGCACCGACATCACATTGCCCTGGGGCGGCTCTTCGCCGGGCTCGAGCCTCCGCGCGATGCCGCAGAGAACAGTTGCGTTGAACTGCAGCGCGAGGATTCCGATCGATTTGTACGTGCTGGTGAGACGTCCGAAATAAGGCACGAAGACGCCGTAGTCGCCGCCGTTCTGGTCCGCGACGATTCCGGCGGGCACGCCGTTCTTCATGCCCTCGGGGAGCGCGCGGATCATGCCGAATTTGGAAACGAGCGTCAGCCCGCGCTTCTCGCGGCTCTGGCGCACCCACAGATCCAGCGGCTTGAGGTCGAACGGCCGGTAAACGGCTTGCATGGGAAAGCCGAGCATGGAAACGGTGTATCCAACGAGTTCCCAGTTGCCGCAGTGTCCGGTGACGAGCACGCACGGGCCGCCTGAGAGCATCTTGCGGAATCCCGTTGTGACCGGACCGAGCGTGACGTGCCGGCTCCATCCGTCGTGGTTGATCAGACGAGGTGTATATCCAAGTTCAACGCCGAGTTGCGCCAGATGCTGATACGACGCGACGGCCACTTCGCGCCGGCGCTCTGTTGGCCACTGCGGAAACGCGATCTCAAGATTCTGTTCCGCCCTTCGGACGTGTCGCTTGTTGAACGGGAGATTGGCGAAGAGCGCGCCCGCGCTCTTGGCAAAGTGCGTCGCCGGACCAAGACCAACCGTCAGCGGCAGCGTGATCGCCGATCGCAAACTGCCCACGATGGTGGACTGGATCCAAAGTGGAAGACTGGACTGCTTGGGCGCCAAGGCGGGAAGGGTAGTGGGTGAGAGCGCGCGTGCCGCGTGATTCCACCCATTCGCAGCCTCCTCTCAAAGGGAGGAGCCTTGGCACAAAGAGCGCGCGAAGGATTCCCCATGGTCAAGCGCCTCCGCGATCCCGACGACGGGCCCAGCGACGCCGATATCGAGCGGTTTTCAGATGTCACGCAGAAGTGCCCTTCCTGCGGCACGGTGCTCTACGACGACGTCGAGATCTGCTGGAACTGCGGGCACGTGCTCGGTTCTGACCAGCGACCGAAGATCCCCAACTGGCTCTGGATAACCGCCGCAGGACTCTTGCTCCTCGCGGTTGGCGGGTTCCTGATTCGCTGGTGAGCGTCGAAGACCACCCGGCGGGCTCGTTGGGACTTCCCGGGGTTTCCGGAGCGGTTCAAAAACGGCGAATCCACGCAGAATCCGCGCCCTAGCCGTTTCGAAGCACGAACCGGCGTGCCCGAACGACCGATATCGTTCCGGGGAGATGCCATCCGATTCACGGGTGGCCGGATCGAGCAATCAGCTATGAGTCAGGGCATCGGCGTCTTCATCATCTTTGGTCTGCTGATTCTGTCGGTCTGGTCGATCGCGCGCCCGGCGTGGGCGTTCGCGCTCGTGAACCTCATGTTCCCCATCAAGCAGGTTCTTCAGGGATTCTTTCCGGGCCTGGTGGTGTACGGCCCGCATCTCTCCGCGGCCATCGCGGTGATCGCGGCGCTCGCGGTCTTCTACAAGAGCACGCAGAAGCGACTCACGGTCTCGACCTACTTCAATCCGGTGACATGGTGCACGCTCGTCATTTACTTCATGATCACGTTCGGGCTGATCATCACGCCCGCGCGCGAATCGGCGTTGAACATGTACAAGGACGCGATCCCGTACATCGTCGTCTTTTTGTTCATCTACCCGTTTCTGCTGAGCGACCTCAACGAACTGCGCCAGGGCATCTTTGTGACGGTGATGCTCGGCTGCGTCACAATCCTGGCGTTCTTCTTGAACCCGAGCGCACAGTGGGCCGGCGGCCGGCTCATCGTCAACCTCGGCCAGGAATACGGCGTTTCCGAGTTCACGAGCAACCCGCTCGCGCTGGCGGATACCGGCGGATTCATGATGATCGCGGCGATGCTCATGAATTTCAAAGACAAGGGGCGCCTGGGGATCCTGTTCACGGTCGCGGGGCTGGTGCTCGGCCTCGGGCTCGCGATCGTGTCCGGTTCGCGCGGCCAGATTATCTTCGCGGTGTTCGTGTCCATTCTGATGTATCCGGTCGCGCGCCGGATCCGCGATACCAAGCAGTTCTTCTTCGTCGCCCTCAGCGCGGGCTTCATGCTCCTGGTCATCGCGCTGACGTTCTCCTTCTTCCTCGAAGGGGAAGCGGCCCGCCGCTGGACGTTCAACCTGGTCGAAGAAGGCACGTCGGATCGCAGCGAGCGCGTCATGGACGCGATCCGGTTCTACATTGCCAACCCCGCCGGCTGGTTGATGGGAAACGGAACCAATTCGTTCGCGTACTTTGTCGGGCACCTTTTCGACTATCCGCACAACATCGTGGCCGAGATGCTGCTCGATTACGGGCTGGTCGGCTTCGGTCTGTTCCTCGGAGCGCTCTGGTGCACCTTCAAGTACTCGAGGGCCATGGTCAAGATCTGGGGCGAAGATCCGGTCGATCGCGGCACGGTCGCCGCGTGGATCGGCATCTGCCTCTTCGCTCTGCTGGTTTCATTCAAGCAGGGCAGCGTGATCGGGCAGCCGACGCCGTTCTATTTCTGGATCATTCTGGCCAAGATCTACTTCGACGAGCTCAAGGCGGCGAGAACGCGCGAGTACGCCGCGCAGCTCGAAGCCGAGAGCGCGTGGGGAAGCGGCGCGTACGATCCCGCGCTCGAGTATCGCGAGGAGTCGTACGGCCGGGCCTGATCGCTACGCTTTCTTCGCACCTGGCCCCCTATGAGCTCCGGTACAACCTTTAAACAACGCCTCGCTTGGCAGACGACGCGGTCGATCGAAGTCTGCGGCATCACCATACCGGTCAGCGAGGCGCTCGCGGTTTCGCGCTCGGGCGACGCCGGATGGGATTCGTACGTCGCCGGGATCCGGCCGAACTCCAAGCCGAAGTCCGCGATGAAATCATTGATTTGGCCGATTCTGCGCGCGAGCGAAAACGTCCTCGGGCACCAGTTTCTTCAGTACACGCTCGCGCGCTGGATCCGCAGGTACGCGAACGAGCGCACCGCGTTTCTTGAGTGCGGCCCGGGCGACATGTCGCTGCGCCGGTTTCTGCCGCCCGCGATCGCGTACAACGCTATCGAGTTCGGGCTCAGCGAATTCCAGGTTCGCCGTGTGCTGGCGCGCGACCCGCGCGTCAATCTTGTGCTCGGCTCGATCGAGTCGATTCCCCTCGCCGACAGCTGCGTGGACATGGTCGCGTGCGTCGAGATGCTCCAGCACGTTCCGGACGTGGAAAAGGGTTTGCGCGAGATCGCTCGCGTCTGCAAGCCCGGCGCGAAGGTGATGGTGACGGTTGCCAACGGCCATTGCGTAAAAGTGAAGCGCAAGGGCGCCAACAAGCACTTCGTCCACCTCTTCACGGAAGCCGCGTTTCGCGGGCACGCCAAGCGCGCGGGGCTCAAAGTGCTCGAGCACGAGCAAACCGGAAAATGGGTTCCAGTTCCCCAGAAACTCATCGGCGGGCACTCGATGCATCTGCCGATCCGTTCCGCACGCGAAGAAGACAACTGCTACTTCGTCTATTTGTTCGAAGTGCAGAAATAAGAACTCAACGCAGTTGCTGAAGTCCGCCGCGGAGCGATTCGGACGCACGCCGGCTCTGGACCGCGAGCGACTCCATCTCGCGTCGCACCGGCGCGAGGATCCGTCGCGTCACGTCGGCCCCTGTCTGCGGAATCGTTTCGAAGGAACGGGCGACAGCCTCCGATGCCGAAACTTCGGGCGCGCGGGGCGCGAAGAGCAAGACCGACACCCAGGCTGCCGCGAGGCCCGCAAGGCAGAGGGTTGTCAGAGCCGCGGCGCTCAAACGCCGGCGCGGCGATTCCCGCTCCGGCAGCGCCGCCGCGTCGAATCGGATACAAGCGGGTGGTGTCATCATCCCCGCGGAGCGCGAGTGGCGGAGCCGGCTCTCGACCTCGGCATGATCAGAGTGCATGGGCGCGATCTCCGTGCGTCGGCGCGATGCCGACAACTGATTCTTCGGCGTGCATGGCTCTCGCAAGTGCTCCCCTGGCCCGGAAAAGCGTGATCCGCACACGGGCTCCGGTCCACGCGAACACCCGCGCGATGTCGCGAATTTCGAGGTTTTCTCCGTAGCGGAGCCAGACCGCGGTCGCCGCTTGGGGCGAAAGCACGCGGTCCACCAGCGACCAAAGCTCGACGCAAGCCTCGGCGTGCGCCAACGGATCGGGGTCGATGCGCGAGGGCTCCCGCGAGAGCGCTCCGAGGGGGATGCGCCGGCGACGGTGCTCGTTCATGACCACGCTGTTGGCGACGGCGAGCAACCACGGAAGGAATCCGCTGCGGCTCGGTCGATATGTTGGCAACTTCAGCCACGCCCGGAGCAGCGCCGATTGTGCGAGATCCTCCGCGTGATCGCGCGAGCCGGAGCGGCGGACAAGAAACGTGTAGAGCGGCGCGGCGTACATTTGCGCCAGCGCACCGAAGGCCTGCCGGTCGCCTTCAACGGCGCGATCGATCAATACATGCTCATCGGGCTGCTCGGTCGCCACTCGGTTCTCCGATTAGTCGCCCGCCTTTTCGCGCTTCTTGCTCCTGCGGTCATCGTCCCGGTCGTCGTCCTCGTCTTCCGACATCTCCTTTGCGAGCTTGTTTGCCGCGGCGACGGCGTCGGATGCGCTCCACTTGGTCGAGAGCAGCAGGTGTGTGCCGTCGGTTTTCGCGCCGAACGCGTCGAGCGCCTGGCGCAACCCGGAAAGTTCCTTGTGCTCGTTGAGCGCCATGCGGCCGAAGGCGACAAGACCCTGCGCCATCTGCTGAACATCGCTCGCGGTCTTCGCGGACGAGAGCTCGACGTCGGCGCTGGCGAACATGTTCTCGCCCGATTCCCCGGCATCGATCACCGCCGAGCGTACCTCGCGGATCACGGCGGTCGGCCCGTCGTCATCCCGATCGAGCAGCTTCGCGGGAAGCTCGCGCACATCCGCGAAGAAGAACGATCCGGCGGCGGGCGTCGCGCCGCCTTTTTGCGCCGGAGATTTGCCGTCGACCGTCTTGAGCGCCGTGATGAGCGGCTCCCAGTTATCGCTGATGAACGCCAGGCGCGAGTTGCCTTCGGCGCGGACGAATCCGTACTTGCGCTCTCCCTTGTCTTCCCAGCTCAAGAGTTCGTAGCCCTCGCTGCTCATCGGCTTGGCGTGCGGCTCGGTCTTGAGGTGCTTCCAGAGCGCGTCGATGGCCTCGGTGGCGCGCACGACGACCACCGGCTCCTCGGCATCCACCGAGGGCATGAAGACCGTGACGCCCAGAAAATCTCGGAACGGCTCGATGCCAAACGCCTTGAGCGCGTCCAGCCCGCCGAGCTTGAAATGGTCGCGGTTCTTGATGATCTCCTGCCCGAGCTGCGAGCCGGCGAATGCCTCGACATCGATGTGCGCCGTGACCGCGGCATCCGCGGGGATCAGCGCCCGATTAAGCGGAGAAGCGAGCGCCGAGAGCGGAAGAACCAGGCCTGCAAGGAAAAAGAGTTGATTTCGCATATTGGCTCCTGTTGAAGGTGTCTACGCGCCGCCCGCGCCCCCGCGTTACAGGAATTGGGATTTCATGCCGCGAATTGTTGCGTGCGGCCCCTAGCCGCGTACCCGACCGGCCATTTGGGCGACCTTCCGGGCGATCTCGCGCTCGTACCAATAAAGCAGCCCGGCGTACTTGAGGCCCGCGGGCCCGTCGAGAATGGCGCCCTTCAGAATCACCGTGTGCAGCCAGCGCAGTTGCGGGCGCAGAGGCATCCGCGCCGCCAGCCCCTTCAGCGCCCGTCGGCGCGCGATCGGATCACTCGAAAAAAGCCCGCCCCACGACACGCCCTCGCTGCCCGCGCGTGCCGCGAGGATTTCATTTGCTTCGAGCGTGCTGTACCGGTCGTGGCGCGTCCGCCACTCATCAAGCCCCTTCGAGAAGTTGTAGTGCACATACGGCTGGACGAGAGTTCCAACCCTGCCGCTCGTCTCTTCGCGCTGGCCGTGGCCGTGATCGTTGAAACGCATGCGCGTCTTGTGAAACAACCGCATCTGATACGCCGGATACCCGCTCGCACGCCGGATCCATGCGCCGTCGAGGATCATCTGGTTGGCGACAAAGAAGCCCGCCTCCGTCGGCGAACGCCCGATCACCTCCGCCATCTCGCGCACCAGCTCCGGCGTAAAGCGCTCGTCCGCATCGAGATGAAAGACCCAGTCGTGCTCGAGCGGGATGTTGTCGATCGCCCAATTGCGCTGCGCACCGAACGACTTGAACGGGTTCACGAACACCTTCGCTCCCGCCGCGCGCGCGATCTCGACCGTCCGATCCGACGACCCGGAATCGAGCACATGCACATCATCCGACCATGAACAGCTCTCGATTGCGCCTTGAATATTGCTTTCTTCGTTCAGCGTCAGAATCACCACCGAGATCCGCGGCCGCGGCCCCTGATATCCCTTCCCGATCTCGTCCAGTTTTCTGCTCAATGGACCGCCCCGGAGCCCGCCGTATCCGCCAGGCAGTGCGCCGCCTTGGTATGGCGGGGGTGAAGAGTTGGCGGAATCAGGGGCTTCATGCGTCCGGATCCAAATATCGGGTCAATCCCGATCTCAATCCTTACGATAAATGCGGAAGCCGCGGCTGTCCGTGCGCCGACCTTCCGCACGCCAACAATCGGGGCTTCCCGCTCGATTCCGACCCATGTCCATCCGCGAAACTCCCACCCCAACCTCCAAGCCTCGGGTTCT
The DNA here is from genome assembly GCA_019636555.1 of Phycisphaeraceae bacterium. Classification (NCBI taxonomy): domain Bacteria; kingdom Pseudomonadati; phylum Planctomycetota; class Phycisphaerae; order Phycisphaerales; family Phycisphaeraceae; species Phycisphaeraceae bacterium. The sequence goes on from JAHBXH010000001.1 coordinate 276,750, forward strand.
GATCCTGAACCAGTTCTACGTGCCCGACGTCGCCTCGACTGGCCACTTGTTGCATGAATTGGCGACCGATCTCGTGAGGCGGGGCTTCTTCGTGCAGGTTGATACCTGCCGCCCCTGCTACGGGCCGCGCGAGACCTGGCAGCCGGTCGAACTCCGCGAGTGGCGCGACGGCGTCTACGTTCGGCGACTCGTCACCACGCGTTTCAGCAAGGATCGCCTCCCCGGGCGCATCCTCAATTTTCTGACGTTCATGGTCCCGCTCACCCTGCGCATGCTGTTCCTCAGCCGGGGCGACACCGTCCACCTTTACACCACCAATCCGCCCTTTCTTGGAATCATCGGCGCCGTCGTCAGCATGGTGCGTCGCCACCGCTACGTGAAGCTCTTGCACGACGCCTATCCCGAGATGGCGGTTTGGGTCGGCACGATCAAGGCGGGCGGGCTGATCGAAAAACTGTGGCACATGGGCAACAAGCTCATCTACAAGCGAGCGGAGCACACGATCGTTCTCTGCGAGAGCGCCAAGCGACTCGTCGTCGAGAACTATGGGCTCGATCCGGCACGTGTGCACGTCATCTACAACTGGGCGGATGCGCGCGAACTCACACCCAAGCCCAAGGAAGAAAGCGACTTCGCCAAGAAGAACGGACTGCTCGAGCCGTTCACGGTTCTCTATTCCGGCAACCTGGGGCTCTACTACGACTTTGAAACGCTGCTCGACGCCGCGGAGATTCTCAAAGACGAGAACTTCCGCCTCGTGCTTATCGGCGCCGGCGGACGCAGGGCGTGGATCGGCGAACAGATCGCCAGGCGCGGCCTGAAGAACACGCTGCTGCTTCCCTACCAGCCTTTCGAAAAACTCCCTGATTCCCTCACGGCCTGCGACGCCAGTTTCGTCACGATCGCGAAAGGAGTCGAGGGGATCAGCTTCCCCAGCAAGCTGTATTCATCGCTCGCGGTGGGACGGCCGATCATCGCGATCAGCGAGGAGCGTTCGGAATTGCGCGCTCTCGTCGACGAGCACGATGTCGGGCTCTGGTTCAAGGTCGGCGACGGCGCCGGACTCGCCGCGGGAATCCGCTCGCTCATGGCCGACCCGGGCATGACCCGGCGCAAGGGCCGCAACGCCCGCGCGCTCTTCGAGCGCGAGTTCACGCTCGAAGCCGCGGGCGAGAAATATGCAAAGGTCCTGCTCGAGGCCTTCCCGCCCGGCACGCCCGCGCCAAGGCCTCCGAATACCGAGCCGCAACCCGTGGCGAGCGTCGCGGCGACTTGAGCACGGGAACAATCTTCCGAGCCACGCATCAAAGAGTGTCGCGAACCGTGGCGGGCCGGAGTGTTCCTATGCGCCGATTTCTTGCGCTCGTTGCCTTTGCCGCCTTCTGCAGCGTCGGGTTCGCCGGGCCATGGCAACTCCAATCCTTGCTGCCCCAGCTCCCCGACGAGGCCCGATCAGTCGCCCAAAAACAAGCCTTTCGCTCCCGCATCTTCCGCGCCGATTTCAAGACTCTTCGCGAACAAGTGGATGTCGCTGCGAGATCGGGTGCAAATCCCGCCGCAGCCTTCGAAGTCCCCATGCCCGACGGCTCCACCCAGCGCTTCCGAATCTTCGAAGTCCCCTGCATGGACCCCGCACTCGCGGCACAATACCCAAATTTGAAAACCTACGCCGGCGAATCGCTCGAAACGCCCGGCGCGACCGTTCGCCTCAGCCTCACTTCACGCGGCTTCCACGCCATGATCCTCTCGCCGGAGGGCGATGTCTTCGTCAACCCCGCCGCCGAATTGCCGACCGATCGCACCGAGTTCTATGTTTCGTTCCGCAAAGAAGATTCGGCGGACCAGGGGACCGCGCTCGATTGCCGCGTGATCGATGCGAACGTCGCGCGCGAAATGCCATCAATCTTTGCGCAGTCCACCGTTGCCCGAGGGGCCACGCTCAACACGCTCATCCTGGGGTTCCTTCCGACCGCGGAGTGGTCGATTCTCCACGGCGGCACCGTCGAACTCGCGCTCTCCGCGCTCGTCGAGCACATCAGCCGCATCAGCGCGATCTTCGAGCGCGATTTCTGCGTCCGCTTCCTCCTCCCGGCCAAGCAGGACCAACTCATCCAGCTCGACCCCGCGACCGATCAGCTCACCAACTCCAGCACCGAAGCGCTCTTCAGTCAAAGCAGCAACTTCCAGCGCTTAGTGCCCAACCTGCAAACAAACGTGCGCCAGATCATCGGCACTTTCGGCGGCGGCGTCGCCAGCCTGCGCTCCGTTTGCACTCCGACCGCCAGCGTCGCCAATTCCGGTCTCGCCGTCGACTATCCCTACACAACCATGGTCGCCTGCCACGAACTCGGCCATCAGTTCGGCGCCAATCACACCTTCAGCGGCGCGGGAGAGCGCTGCGGACCAAACTTCGGTGTCGGAATCGAGCCCGGAGGCGGTTCCACCATCATGTCCTACGGACGCCAGTGCTACCCCGACTCGATCGTCAACGAATCCGAACTCATGTTCCACGCCTTCAGCATCCACGAGATGTACCCCGACACTTCCCGCTGCGGCACGGTCACCGGCACCGGCAACACCGCTCCAGTCTTAGATCTCCCGCCCGGTCTGGTTCTCTTCGCGCCCTCGAACACGCCGCTCCGGCTCCCCGCAATCGTCTCCGATGCCGAAGGCGATCCGGTCACGCTCGCGTGGGCCCAGTCCAGCCCGGGCCAGCAATACAGCCTCGACGCCGGCGATACCGGCATCAATTCGATCATCCGCACTTGGCTTCCCACGACAGATCTCGTCCGCGTCATCCCCGCGTGGCCCTACCTGCTCAGCAACACCAATTCTCCGGGCGAAATCTTGCCGACGAAAGCGCGCACGCTCGAGATGGAGCTCATCGGGCGCGACAATCACCCCGGCGCCGGCGGCACATCCTGGCTCGTCGCGCCCATCAACGTCGTCGTCACACCCGAGCCATTCGCAATCCTTTCGCCGAACGACTCCGCCGTCCGTTCCGCGGGCCCGATGCTTGTCACCTGGCGCACCGCAGGCACACAGAGCGCGCCGTTCAATCTCGCAAACGTGCGCATCAGCCTGATGCGTGATGATGACGATCGCAGCCCGCTCGTTCTCGCCGCGACCACGCCCAACGACGGCTCCGAAGTCGTCGCGGTCCCCGACGACTTTGCTTCGCCTGGCGCCCGCATCATCGTGCAGCCGGTGAACGGCGTGTTCTTTGATGTCTCGCGCACCGCGTTTCCCGTCTATCCGCGCCAATCGCCCGGCCCGGACATTCATGTCGCTTCATCGCCGCGCATCGCCGACGACTTCGCCGATGGAAACAACAACGGGATCGCCGAAGTGGGGGAGAGTCACGTTCGACTCTACCTGCCGTTGCTGAATTCGGGTTTCGGCAGCGCTTCCGATGTCTGGGCATCGCTCGAGAGCGCGGCGCCGACCATCACCACCGTTGTCGACCGCGCCAACTGGAACACCATCGCTTCGGGTTCCGTTGCCGAAAACACAACTCCTTTTGTCTTCGCAATCTCTCCGTCTCACCCCTGCGGCACGTCCGCCCAGTTTCTGCTCACCGTTCACTTTGGCGATTCGCAGACGCTTCAGGAGCCGATCGAGCTCGCCATCGGCGACAGCACCGAGATCAGCTCGCCGCAAGTCTTCTCCTATACCGGTCCCGCTGCGCCGATCCCTGATGGCGATGCGCAGGGCGTCTCCGTACCACTCGAAGTTCCTTCTTTGCCCGGCGATCTCATCGACGTGAAATTCCGATTCGATGGCTCATCAAGCACCGACATGAATTCCACCGTCGTCGGCCTCAATCACCCGTTCGACGGCGATCTCGTCATCACGCTTTCAAACCCCAGCGGCACTTCGATCGAGCTCGCGAATCGGCCCGGAGGCGTCGGCAATTTCGGTCACAACTTCGCCGCAACGCTCTTCGACATGGACCAGATCAAGTCGTACATCCAGCAGGAGATTCCCCGCCGCGCACCCTACGACGGCGTCTTCTGGCCCAAAGACGATTTGCGCAATCTCATCGATGCAAGCCCGCTCGGCACCTGGACTCTCCGCGTCGCCGATGTTCAGCCCGGCCAATTCACCGAGGCAACGCCGATCATCGCGCCCGCCGTTCGCCGCTTCAGCCTTCTGCTCACCTGCCGCCTGCCCGCTTTCTGCGCGCCCGCCGCGGCGTACTGCGCCGGCGATTTCGATCACAACAGCTTCGTTGATGATGCGGACTTCGTTCTCTTCGCTGTTGCCTACGACGCGTTCCAAACGGAAGCCGGCGATCTCAACGGCGACACGCTCACCGACGATGCCGATTTCGTTGAGTTCGCGGCAGCTTACGACCGTCTCCTTTGTCCATGAGTTGGATGACAGGTTGTGCTGGCCCGCGAAGCGGTCATAGCTTTGCCGAGCAAGACTCAGGCGTAGTCGTTATCGGACACCTTTCGAATTGATCCTTCTCTGATTCCCTTTTGTCCCTCGCAGAACTCATGGAGCCTCTCCGATGGCAAGAAGCCGAGCCACTTTCGACTTCCGGTCACCCGGCCACAGGCGGCCTCGGTTCGCATGGGCTCATTCATGAATTACACAGTGCCGCCTGGGACGATTCGAGTACGATTCTGCGAGCGACAACTTGGGGCGCGCGGGGCGACCCGCAATCCATGCCAGGGAACATTGGTTGCTGGAGCCGAGCGGTATGTATCGAAATAATGCGATTGCGTGGGGCCGATTGCTTTCCGGTTTCGTCACAAGCATGGCCGGTCTTTCTTGCCGCGCGATCATGCTCGCTCTGGCGCTCGGGTGCGGCGTTTTTTCGGTTGAATGCGGCGCACAGACATTGACGTGGACCGGTGCCGGCGACGGCGTCACGTTTGGCATGGCCACAAACTGGTCTCCCAACGCGATTCCCGGCGCCGGAAACGACTGTGTCGTTCCCGCCGGCGCACCGACGATTCAGATCAACAACAACTTTGCGGTGAAATCGCTGACGACAGGGCGCGCGATGTCGCTCGGCAGCTGCTGCACGTTCACCCTTACAGGCGGATTGCAACTGCAATCGGGCGCGGTCTTTCAACTTGCGAATTCAGGTTCCTGCAGCGGGCTGATTTTTTCGGGCGGGACGCAGTCGATCTGGGGAACCGGTGAAATCTCTGTCGTCACCATGGGGATCAATGGTTCGGGGATACTGCTCGTGAACAACGCGTCGGTGACGATCGCGTCGGGCGTGCGGGTCTCGTACAGCGCCGCCGCGACTGGCACGTCGGCCTCGATCGAGGTTCCGTCGGGCTGCACGCTTACCAATCAGGGCGAAATCGCGCTCTCAAAGAGCAATGCCACCCTCTCGATCTGGAACGGCGGATCCTTCAGCAACCAGGGAACGCTGAGCGTGAGCGCCGGCACGCTGAAGCTCACCACGGGAGTCTGGACGAACAGCGGGACGCTTTCGCTCACCGGCTCCGGAACGCTGAGTCTTGCCGGTCAGTTCTCGAGCCTCGGGCAGATTTCACGCTCCGGCGGAACGCTGATCGTGGGGGGGCAATTCACCGGCCCGGAACTGGCCGCGACCGCCGCGACCGGCGAGATCATTCTCACAGCTGCCGATTTCACGGGCGTCACCCTGCGGGGAAACGGCGCCGTGGTGCGGGGCAGCGGCAATTCTTCGCTGCGCAATTGCGCGATTCTCGGCGAGGTGAAACTGACCTTCGGAGCGTGGACGATCCGTGACGGGCTCGAGGTGCGCGGGAGTTCGTCGCTGGCACTCTCGGGCTCTCCCACGCTTCGCTTTTCCGGCGGCTCGCAGAATGTCTGGGGAACCGGAACGATTTCCAATCCGTCGTTCTCGGTTGATCCGAGCACTTCGGTCACGGTTTCGCCAAGTGTGTCGATGACCTTCGGCGCAGGTGGCGCGAACCCGGTTCGGGGCGACGGTGGATTCTTCGTGGACTCAACCGGAACACTGACGACGCTCGGCGCCATCACACTGCTCGGGCCGTACTCGACTTTCTCGGTTACTGGAACCGGCGTCTACACCAACGCAGGCTCGATCACGGCGGGAGACACCAATTCGGTCAGGTTGCAGAGCGAGAACTGGGTCAACTCCGGAACCATCACCGGCAACGGTGCGTTCCTGACTTTCGCCGGCCGCTTCTCCGCACTCGGTTCGGTGACACGAACGGGCGGCACGCTCACCGTCGGAGGCACGTTTGTTGGCGCGGAGTTGCGCGCAAACAACGGAACAGGAAATATTTCCCTGGCAGATTTGTCGGCGGCCGGCGTGTTGTTCTCCGCCGATGGGAACAACACGATGTCGATCGAAGGAGCGGTCGCGCTCTCCGCGTGTACGCTCGCGGCGAATACAACTTACAAGTACTGCGGCGCGTTGACCGTGCAATCGGGTTTGACCCTTTCCGGCGGGGCGACGCTGACGATCCCTTCCAGCAGCTCCTGCTCGAAACCACCGATTTCCTTCGACGGCGGAACACAGCTTGTCTCAGGGCAGGGAACCATTCAGGGCCACGGAGGCAACGACTCCGACATCCTGATCAAGAACAATGCAACAGTGACCATCGGCCCGGATGTCGTTCTTCGGGTGCAAACGATCACAATCGAGAGCGGATCGCAGCTCACGAACAACGGCACCATCGCCAGCGACGCCACCGGGATGCAAGTCTCGATCGGCGGTGCGGGAGCATTTACCAACAACAGCCTGGTCGTTGCTTCCGGCGGATCGATGACGCTCAGCGTCGCCTCGTGGACGAATAGCGGCATCTTCTCGGTTTCCGGCGGGTCATTGTTCAGTTTGCAAGGCACCTATTCATCGCTCGGAACGATCCAGCGAACCGGCGGAACGATTGAGCTGAAGGGTACCTTTACCGGCTCGGCGCTCGCGGCGACTCCGGCCACCGGCGATCTCCAGCTGGCGAATCTGACTCTCACGGGCGTGGCGCTGAGCAGTTCCGGCGGCGCGAAACTGCGGCAGAAATACGGGTCGGGCGTTCTGGACGCCTGCAGCATCGCCGGCGAGATGGTCATCGGGCAGAGCGGTCAGTGTGTTGTTCGCAACGGGCTGACATTCATCGGTGGCGCCACGATCACGATCGATTCGGATGTTGCGAGCTATTCGGCGTCGCTCGTGCTCTCCGGCGGGCCGCAAACCATCGCCGGTACAGGCACCATCCAGTTCGCCTCAACAGCCGGCTCCGCTAATTTCAACCTGTCTTCGAACGCGATCGCCACGATCGAGAGCGGCATCGTGGTCCGGAACAAGGCAGGATCGACCGGCTCGAAAATCGGCACCATCGTTCTCTTTGATAGTTCCGTGTGCACGATGCGCGGACAGGTCATTTCCGATGTTCCGGGGCGCAGCCTCGTGCTGACCGGCTATTTCGGCTCCAGCTTGGTCAACGAAGGCATGCTCGGCGCCGACGGCGCTTCGCTCGAAGTCTCGCCTCCCCTGTGGACCAATTCGGGCTTTTTGCTGCTGCAAAATAGCGGCATATTGACGCTCGGGGGTTCGTACTCGACGATCGGAGCGGTCACGCGCTCCGGCGGCACGCTGATTCTGAACGGCACGCCCTCGAACCTGCAACTCTCGACCGATGATGCCGGCGGCGACATCGTGCTCGGCACCCCGACCCTGATCAACTCGACCCTGCGGGGACTCGGAACCGCGCGCGTGATCGCGCGTGGAAACTTGACGCTCGACGCGTGCACGCTCGGCGGGACGTTCGTCAGCGAATCGTGCTCAACCGTGAACATCAACAACGGCCTGATGCTCGACAACGCCGCGATCTCCTTCGTGTCCGCCTCAAACTGCTCCCAGTCGAATCTTCACCTGTACTTCTGGGGCGGGCCGCAGACCTTCGGTGGAACCGGAACCGTCCAGCTCGGCGGCGGCAAGATCTCAACGGTCGACGTCGTCACGTTTGCGCCCGGAATCTCGTTCTCCATCGGCGCACCGGGGCGGACCAGCAGCGGGTCGATCGGAGTGAACGGCACGCTCAACTGCTATTCGCCCATTGTCATGAACTCGAACGCATCCCTCGACATCAACGGCGGCACCGGTTCGCGATTCGTCAATCTGGGCGGCATCGATCTGCTCTCCGGAACAATGAACATCAAGTGTCTGTGGGGAAGCACCGGCAGCTTCTCATTCGCTCCGACTGCCCGGCTCTTTCTCGATGGGACGTATACGGTCGATTCGCCGTTCAGCGTTTCGAGCGGCGGCTTGCTCTCACTCTCCGGGAACTGGGTCAACAACTCCACGATCTCCAGCAACGGCGCGGAGCTCTATTTCTACGGCACGTGGTCCAACGCTGGCCTCTTCGACGTTTCGAACTCGACCTGGCGCATCGGCAATCAGTACCCGTCGCTCGGCGCACACACGGGCTCGAACAACACGGTCACCTACGCGGGGTCGCTGCCCTTCGGCTTGCTCGTCGCCGATGCGACGACAGGCGACATCACGCTCAGCGCGTTGTCGGCAACCGGGACCACGTTCCGCGCGCTCGACGGCGCGAAATTCATCAATAGCGCTTCCGGAACCTGGACCGGCTGCACGCTCGATGGGGACATGCTGATCACGGGCTGCACGGGCCTTTCAGTGGTGGGCGGCCTGACGCTCCAGAACGGATCCACAATCAGTATCGATCTCAGTTGCAACGCGACAGGTCTGAAGCTGACGGCGAGCTCGCCGACACAAGCGGGTCTGCTGGGGAACGGGCGTGTTCGCATTCTCAACAGCAGCACCACAGGCAAGGGCATCTCTTTCGAGGGCACCAACCAGGACATCCCTTCGGGCATCACGATCGAGATGCCCGCCGAAGCAACCTCGGCCGCGACCTCGGTCGCAATCACTTCGGGGTTGACTGTGACGAACCGCGGGAAGATTTCCATGGATCGAGCCGGGGGGACATTCGCCTGGACAGGCGGGAACTTGGTGAACCTTGGGCTGCTGAGCATCACGGCCGGGAAGCTCGATATCGCGGCACTATCCGGATCGATCGGGAATATCCAACTGGAACCGGGCTCCTCACTGTCGCTCGGAGGTTCCTACACGGTCGATCACCCGCTCGCCGTCTCATCGGGCGGAACGCTCTCGCTCAGCGGGACATGGACGAACTCCGCCGCGATTTCCAGTTCCGGTGCGACGCTGATTCTCGGCGGCACCTGGACCAACTCGGGTTCGTTCGCGGTTTCCAACTCGGCATGGACGATCGGCGGGACCTACACGTCGCTCGGAAACTGGAGCGGCGCCAACAACGCGCTCACCTATGGGGGAACGTTCCCCGGCACCTCGCTCATTGCGAACGCCTCAACCGGCGACATCACACTCGCAACCGTGACTTTCAAGAATGCCGCGCTCACGGCGACCGCGGGCGCGAAATTCGTCTTCGCGCAGAACGCCACCGTCACCCTGAACAATTGCGATCTCGGGGCCGACCTCCTCGTCGGACCGTGCGCGGCACTCGTCGTAACCGGTCCGCTCAACTTGCTGAACAATCCGACGATCCGGCTCGCGAACGGCGGCTGCAACCTTACACCGCTCACGTTCTCCACCACAAACTCGACGATCAGCGGCGCCGGCCAGATCCTGTTCGGTATCAACACGCTGGCAACCGTGATCAGTGTTTCAACCGCCAGCGCGACGTTCGGGCCCGATGTCTTTGTGGGCTTTGATCCGACTCAACCCTCCACCAAGTCCACGACCATCAGCATCAGCTCCGCGAGAACCCTGACGCTGCAGGGGATACTCAGCGCCGACCAGGTCAATCGCACCTTGAATGTGAGCGGGAGCGGCACGTTCACCAATTCCGGTTCGGTGCGCAGCACCGCGGGCACGCTCTCGATCGCGCCGACCACCATCTCCAACCTTCCAACTTCGACCTCGGTCCTGACCGGCGGCAAGTGGATCGCCAACGGCGGCTCGTTGACCCTGGGGTCGCGCACGGTCGTGTCGATCGCGCCCGCGACAGAACTGCGCCTCACCGGTCCCGCTCCCGCGATCCCCAATCTCTCCGGGCTGCGATCCAACAGCGGCACGTTCTCGATCGAAAGCCTGAGCGTTGCAACGACCCCGTCGACCGGCACATTCTCGAACACGGGCACCCTCGAACTCGGCCCAAACGCTCTGCTTTCAGTAACCGGCTCGGCATCGCTGCTTCCGGGCTCGACGATTTCCGCGCGGCTCCGGGGAATCGGACCGACCGAAAAAGGGAGCCTTGTGGCATCGGGCCCGATCGTGCTGGGCGGCCGGCTCACGGGGTCCTTCGAATCTCCTTACGTTCCCACCGCAGGGGATGTCATCGCGGGCCTTGTTGTCGCCCCGACAATCAGCGGCTCGCTGGATTCGGTCTGCTTTGCCGACAACCCCTCGCGCCTCGGCGCCCTGGCGAGCCTCATCTCGAATGCAACACCGATGTCCCTGGACCTCATCGTCACTCCGGACGCCGGCTTGAGCCCGGTCGTGACGCAGCAACCGTCGGACACCTCCGCCACTCCGGTTGCGCACTTTGAGGTCGACGCGAGCCCGGACGGAGGCGAGTACCGCTGGATGAAAAACTCTGTTCCGCTCAATGACGGAGTGACCGAAAGCGGCTCGGTCATCTCAGGCTCCTCCTCCCTAAATCTCGCCATCTCGGGCGTCACTCCTGCCGACGCAGGAAGCTATCGCTGCTCGATCACAAACATCTGCGGCACCGTCGCCAGCGACGCGGCCTACCTGATCTTCTGCGCCGGCGATCTGAACGCGGACGGCCTGGTGGAAGACGCCGACTTTGTCATTTTCCTTGCGCAGTACAACATCCTGGATTGCGCAGATCCCGGCATGCGTCCCGGCTGTTCGGCGGATCTGAACAAAGATGGTGTCGTTGACGATGCCGACTTCCAACTCTTTGTTCCGGCCTACAACGAGCTTATCTGCGATTAGCCCCAGGCCCGGCCCCTCACGGACACACCAGCGCGTCATACGCCAGGGCGAACGCCGGAAAATCCCCATCATCCGTCATACCGTCGTAGTTGAAGTCCGCCGCGGGTGTCGTCAAAAACTCATACGCCCCGACAAACAGCACAAAGTCCAGATCATCGACCAGCCCATCCGCGTTCAAGTCTGCCGCGCAAGTGGGCGCCGGGCGCGTGAACACCAGCCGGGTCGCAAACGCCAGCGCGCCCCCCGTGTTCGCGCTCGTCGCGGTGCTCGACACCGTGTTTCTCCTGCCGTTCACGCCGAACGTGTTGAACTTGCCGTCAAAGTTCACGGCGGCCCCGCCGCCAATCCGCTGCCCGACGCGCATGGTGATACAGACCCCGCCGCCCGTGTACACAAATGGCCTCGTGAACGGAACGATGAACGAGTGCTCCGCCACAGTCCCCCCAATCACCTTCATCGCCTCCGACGGAACAAACAAACTTCCGGAGCGATTCAGCACCCTATCCGCACCCTCGTTCTGCGCGAACACTTCGCTCATGGTGGAGGCCGTCCGCTGCGCCGTGCTGAGGTACACGTCAAACTGATTCACCGTCGCGTCGCCCTGCGGCCACGAAACGAACTGGAGCGGCGCAACCGGTGATATCCGGAACGCGATCCCGTCCACCGTGCTCCCGACCGGCAGATACGTCAACTGCGAAGGGTCGATCACCAGCTGATGCACGCGTGGCGTCTCGAAGAGCCACGCGCCCGATCCACCCGATTCCTTCTCCACCGATGTTGGGACACACAGCGACGGTGTAAATCCGATCTGCAGCGCGATCGATGCATCCTGCGCCAGGAACGCTCCGAACTGCGCGTCCGACGCGCTCGCAACCGAAGTGCGTAGCGCGCTCGCCGGATTCGCCGTGTCCAATCTCGGCCCCGCGCCCGAAAACGGCGCATGCCGCACTGTCACGCACAAGTCACCGCCCGTGTACACAAACCCGCGCTGAAAGTGGATCGGCGCACCGAAGCGCGCGATTTCTCCCGCGCCCGCCGCGAATGCCCCCGCCTCGATCGTCAGCGCGCCCTGGCGCACCAGGATCGCATCTGCCGCCGGGTTTCCCCCGAAGAACGTCGCCATTTGCTGCGGCGGGTTCACGCTCGTCGCGACCTCAATCTCAAAGTCCGAGGTGGTCACGTCCGCGCTCGGCCACGCCGCGTCTCCCGGCGCCATTCGGAAGGCCAACCACGTGATCAAACTCCCCCGCGGCACAAACTTGAGTTGCTCCGCGCCTATCACAAACTGCCCCGCAAACCCGCTCGCGCCGAGCGCGCCCACAAAGCCCGCGCTCCCGTTGCTCGCGTTCGCCGTGAGCAGCGGCAGAGAAACGCCGGCATCAGTGCTCAATCGTGTCACCGGCGTGTCGGCCGCTTGCGTCGTCATTGCGGCGCCGGCGCTGTTTGCTTTGCGGGCCTGAAACAGCGCGTTCGTGTCCGGGTCTCCGGGCGATGCCGCATCGAAGCTCACCCCGCCCACGCCCGAGCCGGAGTGGCTCAACAGCAGATGCAGGTTGCCGCCCGAGTACTCAAAGGCGCTCTGGAAAACCGCGCCGAAGGTAAAAGGCGCGGGCAAAGCTCCAGATTTCGCCGCCGCTTCGCCCTGGCTCACGGTCAGAGCGCCGCTGCGAACAGCGAGCGCATCCGCTCCCGCATTGTCCGCGACGACTGATGAGAGCGCTCCCGGCGCGCGCAGCGACCGCGACAACGTGAGCGACCAATCCGCGAAGTCCGCCTGCGCGCTCGGCCCCGCGTTCACCGAGGTGTTGCGGAACGAAGCGCCGACAAGCCGCGTCCCCGGCGCCATCATCGACACCTGCGAGCCGCGGAAAACCCACTCGAGCGTCCGCGCGGAATCGTTCAAGGGCGAATCGTTCGTTCCGCCGCCGATCGCGCCCGCAAACTTGTTCGCGAGCGTGATCCGTGTCGATCCCGGCGGATTGAACGGGAGATTCGTGACGCTCGCCGCAAAGGCTCCGCCGGCGGACAACGCCGCGACTCCTACCACCATTGCACGCATGGCCGCTCCTCGACTCCCGCACGTTCTTCAGAACTAGATGTTACAGCGAGCCCGCCAGCGCGCAGCAAATATCACGCGTCCCAATAACATCAATCGCTCTTGGCACGCCGCGTGATTCGGCGCCGGCACCGCCAAAGTCACCACGGGCTCGCATCGCAATCAAGAAATCTTGCTCTGCCCCTCTGCCTCCCGACACTCTTTCCGAATGCCGAATGCCGAATGCCGAATGCCGAATGCCGAATGCCTTCCCTCACGGACACACCAGCTCGTTGTACGCCGGCGCGAAGATCGCAAAGTCCGCATCATCCACGAATCCGTCGGCGTTCAGGTCCGCGTCGCACGGCAGCGGCATCGGCGGGCACAGAAGCTCGTTGTACGCGGGAGCAAACAATGCAAAGTCCGCATCGTCCACAACCCGGTCAAAGTTCAGATCGCCCGGACACGGCGCCAGCGAAGTGAACGTTCCGTTCAACTCGTACGACCCGGCCTGTGAAAACGACGCGCTGTTGCACGCGTTGGCCACCTGGCTCGACTGCGCCAGCAGCGTGTAGTTCCGTCCGGGCTTCAGCACGCCGGAAAAGGAGTACGGCGTGGGCACGCCCGCCGCCGCCTGCACCAGGTGCACCGCGCCGCCGATCATCTCCGCCAGCCGAAACTGCGCGCCCTCCACCGAACCATCGAGCGCGTACTGCACCGGCGTCGTCACCTTGAACGTCACCCTGAAATCGCTCGTCGCCTGCGCGACAACGCAGTTGGAAGGACCGGCCAGCGACTCCGCCGAACTCATCCCCGTCGCGCTCACAGCCGAAGTCGACACGGTCGAAACCTGTGTCGCTCGCGCTTTCCCGTTCCCGCCTCCCGAAGGCACGTCGCGGCTGATGTCTCTGTTGAACGCCGAGTACGCGGGCGCCGGGAAGGCGGTCTGGATCGAGCCCGCCGCTTCCACGACCAAGGCCCGCTGATCGCCCGTCAGCATCAATTGTGCGCCCGCAATCGGAGCCACCGCGGCACATGCCGCCACGCCGAACCAGCCGCTGCGCATACGAATCTCCCTCTTCGAGTCTTCTTCCCGCTCTCCGAGGGCAGTCTACCAATCCGGCTTCCGCTCGTGCGTCCGCAGGACATCAAGACAGGGTGAAATCGGAACTTCGCCCGGTCGGTTCATGTTCGCAAGTCGCCCGCGCCCGGGCTCATGCCCCTCTCCCTCTTCCAAGTCGAGCCCGGGCGCTCCTACTCGGGGCACAACAACTCGTTGTACGAAGCCAGGAAGATCTCAAAGTCCTGGTCGTTCACAAACCCGTCATCGTTGAGGTCCGCATCGCACGGCAGAGGTTCCGGCGGGCACAACAGCTCGTTGTACGCCGCGAGGAATATCTCAAAGTCCTGATCGTTCACCACGCGATCGAAGTTCAGATCGCCCGGGCACGGCGGGAGCGCGACAAACGTGGCGCTCAGCGAGTACGACCCCTCGAGCGAAAACGAATCCCCGTTACACGCGTTCGCAAGGTGGCTCGATTGCGCCAGCACGATGTAGTTACGATCCGGCCGCAGCACCCCCGAAAACGAATACGGCGTCGGCACGCCCGGCGCCGCCTGCACGAGATGCACCGCGCCCCCGATCGGTTCCGCCAATCGGAACTGCGCGCCGTCCACCATCCCGTCGAACGTGTACTGCACGGGCGTCGTGACGTGAAAATTGATTCGAAAATCGCTCGTCGCCTGCGAAAGCACGCAGTTCGATGGTCCGGCAATCGATTGCGCCGAACTCGATCCCGTCGCGCTCATCGCGCTCGGTGAAACACTCGAGTTCTGCGCCGCCCGCGCTTTCCCGTTCCCGCCCCCCGAATTCACGTCGCGATCGATCGTCTGATCAAACGCCGAATACGGCGGCGCCGGAAACGCGACCTGATTCGAATTCGCCGCTTCGGCGTACAGCGCCCGCGCATCGGCGGTGAGCACGAGCTGAGCTCCCGCGCTCGTCGCGAGCGCAGCGAAACACACAACAGAAAGCAAATCCCGCACCATGTGTAATCCCCTCCGGATGCGCGCCTTTCAGCGGGCGTCACCTGTCGAGGAATAGCCTACCGCCCCGTCCCTTCCGACCGCACCGGAGTTTTCGAACATCTTGCAAAAAAGGGAGATTGAACGAAGCGACAGGTAGGGCGATCACCCCAGCCGCGAGGCCCGCTCCGCATCGCCGGCATGAGGCTTCTCCCCGCAAGCGTTCACACCAGCCGAACAACGAACCGGGCCGCGTCAATGCCCATTTCGTGCAAACAAACCCCATCCCCTCGCCTCCCCTCACGGACACAGCAACTGGTCGTACTGCGCAACGAAGATCACAAAGTCGCCGTCATCGACGAAACCGTCCAGATTTAAATCCGAGGGACAGAGCGCCGGCGGCGCGGGGCAGAGCAACTGCGAATAGCTCTTGACAAACACGACAAAGTCGGCATCGTCCACCAACCCGTCGCGATTCAGATCGCCTCCGCATGTAAACGCCGCCGCGATCGCGCTGCTCAGAGTCGAAAGCTCGCACTTCCCGTACGCCCACACGCGATAACTGCCCACATCGCTCGCCCGCGGTTCGTGAATCTGAAGCGTGGCTGTGTTGGCGCCGGTCACGCGCCCGTCGTTCACGATCGCCACTCCGTTCTTCAGCCACACGTACGAGTCTGTATTCGATGCCGCCGCCGTGAACACCGCCGTCTGCGAAGGAACCATGTTTCCGGGACCAGTCAGAGTCTGAAACACCGGGGTGATACAGCCCGGCGCCGGCGACACGTCGATCGTGGCTTCAAAGTCGGTGTGGTTGGGCGAATCCGTCGGCGGCCCGAATTCGATGGGCGACAATTGTGCATCGCTGTAGTAGCGCAGGCCGGGAAAACCACCCGTGCCGAACACGTTGTTCCTGATGGTCAGCGTCCGCGGCGTCAGATCCCAACTCAGCGTGATCTTGCCCCGCAATAGCACGACGGAATATTCCGGCGCCTCGATGTAGGGGTCGAGGGTCAATAGCAGTTGCGACGCCCACGATGTCGCGGCCGTCGTGCCGATTAGAAAAGACGTCGGTTGTGACGACACCGCCGGGAAAGTCGGCCCCCCGCTCGAGATGACACGCACCACATCCGTCACCGAATCGCCCGCGACCCGGTTCGTAATGATCTGCTGCCCCTGAAAACGCCCGAAGGCGATCGCGTTCCCGATCCCGTTGGTCGTTTGCACTTGCGTGCCAGGTTCGAAATACGCGCTCATCCGAAAGTACACGCTGTCGCCCGATTGCGCGGCAATCGTCGAACTCCACGTCGTGCCGTTCGGCGACACCTCGTACTTCAATCCCCACGCCGCTCGGACGCTCCCCGCTGCAACCCCAAGAGTCACCAAACATGCCAGAATGTGCCGCATCAGGTGCGCTCCTCAACCCACACCAAGAGATTACCCCCTCAAGCGCAGCCGCACCAACACCAATCGCACATCACCGAGCCAACGACCTTCAGATAACACAAATCGGACTCGAATTCTTTGTTCTCTCTGTCTCTTTGTCGCTTCTTCGTTTTTCTATTCCGGGTGCCAAGTGCCTTCTTCTCACGGACACAACAAGTTGTTGTACGCGACCACAAAGATCTGGAAGTCCGCATCATCTACCAGGCCGTCGTAGTTGAAATCCGCCGGACATCCGAACGGCATGCTCCCTTCCGCGCAATCCAGAATGTTGTACGCGTTGACAAAGATCGAAAAGTCCCCGTCTTCGACCACGCCGTCGTTGTTCAGGTCGCACGGGCAGTACGCACGCTGCGTGAACGCCAGCCGCATCGCGATCGGACCCCATGTGCTGCCCGTCGTCGCGGCCGACGTGCCGTAGTTGTAGATCGAAGAGCCGGTCGCCAGCGGCACGTTGCTCTGCCCATCCAGAAAAAGATTGCTGCCCGCCGTCAACGAACCCTGCCCGCGGAACGTCACGCACAAATCGCCACCCGTGTAGACATACGCCCGCGTGAACGGCACGTACCACGCGTTCTCCCGCGGCGTCCCGAGCGCCGGATACGCGTTCGCCGGGACCGTCATCGGCCCCGACCGCACGATCACCTCGCCCGCGCCGATGTTGTTCGCGTACGTCGTGCTGATCGAAAGCGGCCCGTGCGTCGCCGGCGCAATCGACACATCAAACTGCGTCAGGTTCGTATCCGCCGTCGGAATGCCCGTGGCATTGTTTCCATCGGCGCGCAAACTGAACCCTGTAATCGCCGACCCCACCGTCACCGTCTTGAGCTGGCTCGCCGGGATGATCGTCTGCACCGAGTAATTCGAGACAAACGGCAGGTTCCACGCACTGTTCCCCTCCGCCGTCGCCAGGCTGTTGGGCGTCATCACCGACGGGATATACCCCAGCTTCATCGCCGTACCCGTGTAATTAGCGAAATAGAAGGACCCATTCACCGCGCCAACGCTGGGCGAAAAAACAGTGCGATTGGTCGCGAGCGTTCCGAAGAGCGCTTCCGGACTCCCGAGCGCGCCGCTCAGCCCCGTGTGGCGGATCGTGATGCACAGCGGCCCGCCTTTATAGACAAAGCTCTTCTGGAACTGCACGATCTTCCCGAAGTTCCCGTTCGAGCCTGCGGGCATGACATTCGCCGGAACGAACAGCCCGCCGGAATACACGACTACCTTGTCCGCTCCCTCGTTGGTCGCAAAGGACGTGCTCATCCCGCTCGGAGGCGCCTTCGCCGTGCTGACGGTCAACTCAAAGCTCGCCGCAGTCACATCCGAGCTTGGTCCAGCGCCCTCCGAGGCGATCTGCCTGAGCCAGAGTGAATCGATCACGCTCCCCGGCGGGATGTACTTCAGTTCCGACGCCGAGAGGATGGTCTGCAAGACCGGAGAAAGAGTGATCCCGAAAGCGTCCGCTCCCGGCGACAACTGATTCAAGGGCGAACTCGTCCCCGCGTCCACGCTGTACATCGTCGTCAGATACGACGATGAGCCGGACGTGACGGCTGCGATGCTCGAATTCGTTTGCCACCCCTGAACGTCCACGTTGTATCCGCTCTGCCCAATTCCGAGTGCGTCCATAAACCCGGCGCTTCCCGAGTTCTGTCCGGTATGCCGAACGACCGAAAGCAGCGGCCCGCCCCGGTAGTGATACGCATTCGAAAACGCCAACTCAGGACCGAACGGCGCCGTCGCCGCGCTCCCCTTGGGCTGAAAACTTCCCATCGGGAAACCAAGAGCTCCGGAACGCACCGTCACCGCGTCGGCACCCACGTTGTTCGCGACCGTCTGCGACAGCGCGCCCGGCGCATTGTTCGATCGCGACAACTGCACAACGAACTGGCTGTAGCTCGCCACCGCTCCCGGCCAGGGTGCTCCGTTCGAAGCCGACAATCTCCACGCCAAACCCACAAAATCCGATCCCGGTCCGATCGTGTCGAACTGGTTCGCCGCGGCAACCGCCTGCTGCGTGAACTCCGAAGTCCACATCAGCACGCCGTCACCAGACGGCCCCGGCGCGCCCGCAAACCGGTCCGCCACGATCACCTTCGTCACGCCCTTCGCCAGATCCACCGCCGGCGGCGTGAACGTCAGCCGCACGATCAGGCCCCCGGCGGTCTGAAAATTCGCGGTCGTCGCATTCGCGTCGCCGGTGTTGTGAACCTCATGCTGCGAACTCCCGCTCGAAGTGGAATCCGCATACGCCGCAAACGTGCTCGACGGGCTTACTACCCGCAAAAGAATCACCAGCGGCCCGCCGTTGTACACATACCCTGTTGTGAACGAAATCACCGGACCCCATGGCTCCGGCACGCCCGCTCCGTTGTTCAGCCACTGGTACGCGCCCGCCGCGACGCCCAGCGACCCGCTCCGCACCGCCACGGGGTTCACCATGTTCGTCGCAAAGTTGGTCGACATCGTCAGAGGCGTCAGCGACGAAGTCGCCATCGTCACGTCGTACCGCGTCACCGTAAAGCCCGACGTGGGAAAAGTGGACGAAGCGCTCTTTTCCAGCCGCATCTGCATCCCGGTGATCACGCTCCCCGAAGGAATCCCCGTCAGCAGATCCGCGCCGTACATCACCTGGTACGTCCCCGCGGTGTAGTTTGCCAGCGGGATCGAGTTCGCGCCTGTACCAGCCGTGTCGTTGCTCGCCGGGGGCAACGTCTGAAGAACCTGCCCCAGCGCCGTCGCGCTCCAAAGCACCGCGCCGCACACAACCGCACACCGCGCCAACCCGCTACGCATCGTCTTCATAAATGTTCTCCCCGCGAAAGTTCATTCCAGCCTAACAGACGACCGCCCCCTGGCAAGAACGGTTTTCCGCAAAAACCCCGGGTGCGCTTGGAGCTTTCGCAAACCACCCGCTGGACCGTGCGGGGGCTTCGAAATCCCGATCAAAGGGCACACCCCGCCGGGATTCGGGCGCCTTCCGAGCCCATCTTCGCTCCGCATCAACGGCAATCTCGCCGCGCGCTCGCGTCACCGTCGCGGCACAAAAGCTCTCGCCGCTCCTCCATCTTTTCTCAGCGCCCGGTGCCCCGTCTCCACCCCCGCGGCCTTCTCGCGAGCCTTCCTCTACGCCCTTCTGTCTTTCCCGTTCTTCACCTCTTCTCTGTGCCCTTGTATGTTGTATTGCCGCCGTGTGATCCGCTGTGCCTCTGCGGTGAATTCCACGGCGCCCCCTCGGCAACTCATCCAGCATATTCCACTCCCTCGAGTGGATCGCGCGGCATGATCGTTCAAAGCAATCCCTTCACCGCGAAGCGGTGACGCTGAGTAGCCGGGGTCGCCGCGTCCCGCGGCACCCGCGCAAAGCAGCCCCAGAATCCCGCACCGCGTTGCGGTGCTGGTGAACATATCTGCAACGCTCCACCGTGACAATCACACCAAGTTCTCGCCCACCCCCCGCCCGAAAGGGCGCACGCCCATTGCCGGCAGTTTCAACTGCCGGTCCGCGCCACCACCAATCTCCTTTCCCCCAAAATCCCCTTCCTGAATCCCTGTCTGCGAGGTGGGGGAGCAGACACAAACCAGTTTTTCTATTGTCCGGCGCGACGACACCGTTCGATGCGCACATTCACGCCATTGTTCTTGGCGATTTCATCTCGTTTTTGTGAACTCCCGGCCCGGTTTGGAGCGCGCCTGTTGCGACCAGTTTCGGTGGCCATTTGCCGCCGTCCAACGATTCGGTCGTTATCAAAGATTCGCGAACGATCTTGCAAGCGAATCGGAGTTGTCAGATGGCTCGCAAGTTCGTACCCTACGGTGAGGTTTTCATGGACACTCGCAGCATAACTCGCTTGGCGCTACGCAATTACAAAAGCGTCGAGTCCTGCGAAATCGAGTTTGCTCCGCTCACGATTCTCGTCGGAAGAAATGGCGTAGGCAAGAGCAACATTCTCGACTCGCTCCGGTTTACGACCGACGCAGTGAACACCACGCTTGAATTCGCCATCCGCGAGCGCGGGGGAATCGACCAGGTTCGCCGCAAATCACTCGGCGGTCGGCCCACTCATCCCGGCGTGGCGCTCCGACTGCGAACCTCTCTTGGTGAGGCGGAGTATTCCTTCCGCATCGCGGCAGTAAAAGGCCTGGCGTTCCGCGTCGACAAAGAATCGTGCCGAATGATCGAGCCCGACGGCGCGATCCGGCACGAGTTTGAAATTGACAACGGGGAAGTGCGCAAGTGGACTCTGCGATCCGCCGCCCCGGCCGTTTCGCCCGACCGCCTATTTCTTGTTGCAGCCTCAGGACAACCCGAGTTTCGCCCCGTTTGGGATGTTCTGCGCAGAATGACCTTTCATAACCTGAATCCCGAAGCGATGAAGTTGCCAACTCGCCCCGAACCCGGGGAACTTCTGGCGCACGATGGAAGAAACCTTGCCAGCGTCATCAAGCAACTCAAGGCGAGCAACGGCGGGCGCCTGGACCGTGTTCTGCAGTTCATGCGGGCCATCGGTGTGCCCATAACAAAGATTGATCACAAACAAGCCGGAACGCTCGAAACCATCGAAGTCTCGCAGGAAATGACCGTTCCAGAAGGTCTTCGGAATTCAAACTTCGATGCCATTTCTCTTTCCGACGGTACGATCCGCGCTTTGGGCATACTCGTCTCACTTGTCTCTGCCGGAGCGTCGAAGTCCGCCGGCCCCACCCTGATCGGGATTGAAGAACCCGAAACCGCGCTCCATCCTGCGGCCGCGGGCGCATTGATGGAGGCGCTCTCAGAGGGTTCTGAATCCACCCAGATTATCGTCACCTGTCACAGCCCGGACCTTTTGGATCACGAAAGCGTTTCGCACGACATGATCCGTCCGGTTTTGCTGGACAACGGTCGCACCGTCGTCGGACGCCTCAGTCCGCACAAAGCCGAGTTGCTCGGAAAGCACCTTTCCACTGCGGGCGAATTACTTCGCATCGACCAGCTCGAACCCGATCCGGCCGACCTGAAACGACAGGAAGAAGCCAGGGGCACGTTCTACGAGGCCCCGGAATGACCGCTGATTATGTACTCGCAACGATCGTTGAAGGGCACGGGGAAGCCGACGCTGTTCCAATTCTCATTCGCCGTCTCTATCCCGCTTTCATTGTGCCGCGACCGATCCGTGTGAAACGGCAGCGGATCGTCGCTCAAGAGGAGCTGGCTCACTACGCCAATATCGCGGAGAGCAACATAAAGCAGGGGGGCGGCATTGGAGGTGTGCTGCTCCTCCTTGATGCAGACGACGACTGCGCCGCGCAACGCGGGCCCGAATTCGAGAAGATGATCGCAAAAACGCTTGGCCATCGCCGTTCAAAATGTGTGCTCGCCGTGCGAGAATTTGAATCATGGCTCGTCGCCGGTGATCTGGATAGCCCGGAACTTTCGGACGAGAGTCGAGGAACCAAAGGCTGGCTCAAGAAGAAGTACGGCCGATACCAACCCACAGCCGACCAGCCGCGCTTGTCACAAAGTATGAATATCGAGAAGGCAGAGAATGTGTCTCGATCGTTTCGGCGCATGCTCAAAGTGCTCAAGGAATTCGATCAGGATCCAGCACGACACGCAACGTGTCCACCGTGCCCGCCCCCTTAAACGCAGGTTTGAGACACACACGAAGAAGCGCCCCCTACACCCTCTCCCCATTCATCCTCAGCAAATTCCCCAGAACCCGCTCCTCGACCTCTCCCCGCCTCTTCTCAAGCGCGTGCCCCGATGGCAGCGGCTGCCCCGCACCCGTCTCGACCCACACCTCCGCCCAGTCCTCTTTCCACCCGCCCTTCGGATCGACCGCCGCGTAAGCCGCAAGCACAGCCCGATCCAGCCGCTCGTGCGCCAGGCGAAGCCACGTCGGCCGCTCGTTGTACAGATTGGTCAGCGTGCGCTTCTTCAGCTTGGGGTCCTGCGCCGCCGCGGCCATGATCGCCGACTGACGGATCAGCGCCCGCGCCTCCCGCGGCACATCCTCAAACGTGTCCGCCGCATCAATCCGCTTCGCGATCGGCTCGATCCACTCCGGCGGATTCAGCCAGCGCTCGCGCTGCGTGTCGAGGTCTTTCGCGGCAGCAGCAATCGCCTTGTACGCATCGTGCGTCGTCGGCTCTTTGCCGGGTGCCCACGGAAGCGGAAAAGTCTCGAAACAGGTCGTGGGGGTGTAGCGGAAGCCCGATTCGGCTTCACGCAGTTGTGTACCCATGCGCCGTGCCCACAGCTCGTGAATCGACGAATGCAAGAATCCAAAGAAACAGTCATCTTGCCGAGCAAAAACGATGAGCTGATGGTCGGCCAAGACGTGCGCCGGAAGCCACGCGAAGATGCGATACTTGGTCAGATTCGGAGTTACAAGCACGCGCTCCAGCTTGCTTGTAGCGGATCGCATGGCGGGACGCGGTTCCACGTGAATCCACCAGCGTTGCGCGTAAGACACTCGCCGATTCAGCGAACGCATCGGCTTGACGTTCTCTTCCACGAATGCAAAGGGCGCGTCATGCTTCGCCGCCTCAGCCTTCGACATGTCCACGCCGAAATCAATGATCCACATGGACCGCCATCGTCGGGTGAAGTCTGAACCGTTCACCCACGGCATAACAACCTGGTAGTTCTTCGCGTCCGATGGATTTGGTGTGCCCAGAAGAGAGCGAGCAATTTCAAGGCTAATGTCGAAGGGACCGCCCTTCGTATCGCCCATGAATCCGATATCAGCGTTGTCGGAGATACGACTCGCCGTGGTGAGATTGGCGCCGGTTGCTAGGTCCGGCGTGATGTCCGCGACGTTCCTGCCATCGAGTCGCCGATCGGACTGCGTGCCGCTATCGAATCCGATCATTGAAACTTGCACTGCCGCACCATCCAGCACCCATTCGCGATCAGACCACGCCATGAAGATGTTGCCGCTCTCCTTGATCCGTTCCAGCACAGTTCGGTTGTCCCCGCCGCGGATTCCCTGCGTCGCCAGCAGCCCCGCGCGCACCTCCTTGTGTTTTTCAATCGCGCGCCGCGCGAGTTCAAACCAGTAGCAGCAAAGGTCGCTCGTCTTCGGCAGGTCATACGCACCGAACATCGCCTGGATGTACGTCTCTTCAAGGCCGTTCTGCCGGAACACCTTCGACCCAAGAAACGGCGGATTCCCGATGATGAAGTCCGCCTCCGGCCACTCTGCCGCTTGCGCCAGCGGCTCGCCGTTCTTGCCAACTTTGAGGATCGCATCACGGTTCTCGATCGTGCTGAGGTTCGAAAGGATCGGATTGCTCGGCGGGTTGAACCCGTTGTCCCGCATCCACTGCAAATACCCGATCCAGATCACCACCTGCGCCAGTTCTGATGCGTACGGGTTGATCTCGATCCCGCGCAGTTGCGTCGGCCTCACCCGCGGGATCAGCCCCAGCCCGATCTCCGGTTTCGCGGCAAACGTGATGACTTCTTTCTCGAGTTCGAGCAGTTTCTGGATGGCCACGTACAGAAAGTTGCCGCTGCCGCAGGCCGGGTCCAGCACGATGAGCGACGACACGCGATCGAGAAACCCCGTGATCAGTGCCTCGATGTCGCTCCGCATCTTGGCAATCTGCTTCTTCAGGGGCGAGGTCTTGTCGCTCAGCGCCTTCTTCACCAGCGGGGCGCGCTTTTCAAGCAGCGCCGAAACCTTCGCGCGCGTCTCCGCCCACTCCCGTCGCAAAGGCTCCAGGATCACCGGCTCAACCACCAGCAGAATGTCCTCGCGGCTGGTGTAGTGCGCGCCGATCTGCGATCGCTTCGCCGGGTCCAGCGATCGCTCGAAGAGCGTGCCGAAGATGGCGGGTTCCACGCTCCCCCAATCCTGCGCCGCCGCAAGATTCAAGAGACCCACTTCCCCCTCGGTCAGTTCGAGCGCCGGCTTGTCATCAAACAGCCCGCCGTTGAAGTACGCGATGTCGTCGTTGCCGTACGGGCCGCCCGTGCGCATCGCGCCAAAGAGCGCTGTCAGCCGGGGCGTCAGTTTCGCCGGCTCGTGGTGGAACTTCTCGAGCAGCTTCTTGAACACATGATCCGGGAGGAGCTTCACATCCTCCGCGAAAAGGCAGAACATGCACTTCATCAGAAAGTGCGCCGCCTCGTGCGGATCGTTCCCCCGCTTACGTAAACCTTCAGCGATCTTGCCGAGCTGCGCCGCAACGTCCTGCGTGATCTTCTCAGCCGTGATGGTGGGCCGGAACGACTCCGGGTCGGTGAACGCCCGCCGCAGCAAGTCGAGCGACCTGGGCTGGTCCATGTCGGCCAGCGCAATCGTGTGTACTTCTTTCTTCGTCCCCGTGAAGTTGGTGTGGATCTCGGTGCGCGCAATGTCCGAAACGATCAGCAGGGGCGGGCTTTCCAGCGCTTCGCGGTACTGAAGCAACTGCCGATACGCCTCATCCAGCGACTTGTATTTGTCCTTCCGCTTGTACTCCCACCCAAACTTGCTTTTCCACCACACGTCGGCGAAGCCCCGATCGCCCTTGCTCCCCTTGCTCGCGCTCCCCGCAACCTCCACGCCCTTCTCAAACGCATACTCCGCGCCCGTCGCATCGTGCTCGGCCGGAGTTGGCTGCCCGAGCAGGCGGCACAGATCAATGAAATGTTCCTGGCTTGCAGCGCGCTCGGGCAAGTCAACACGGGACCACTTGGAGACAAATTGGGCTGGATTCATTGGAGACAAGTAACGCGAGGGATTAAGAAGAGGTTGGAAGAATACAAGAACGGGAGAGGCGGGGCGCTTCGCCGGCAAAGGCCGTTCTCGCGGCCCCAACAAAAAACCGGCCCCCAAAGGGGCCGGCAATTCGCATCATCTATTCAACCTCTTCTTTGTGCCCTTTGTGTCCTTCGCGCCTTGGTGGTGAAATCCCCAGCGCCCTCATCCGCGGCAACCCCCTGAGCGCCCGATCCATCGTGCCCAGCGCTCTGCCCCTTGATACCTCGACACCTCGACACCTCGACACCTTGACACCTCTTCCGAGTGCCAAGTGCCAAGTGCCAAGTGCCTAGTGCCCAGTGCCCAGTGCCTCCCCCTCCCCCTCACGGACACAACAGCTCGTTGTACGCGACAACGAACAACTGGAAGTCCGTGTCATCCACCACGCCGTCGTGGTTGAAGTCCGCCGGGCAGCCGAACGGCATGCTGCCGTCCGCGCAATCGAGAATGTTGTACGCGTTCAGGAAGATCGGGAAGTCCGCGTCGTCCACAAAGCCGTCGTTGTTCAGGTCCCACGGGCAGAACGCCCGCGCCGTGAACGCAAACCGCACCGCGACGGCGCCCGTCGTCACATTCGACGTTGCCGCGTCGGGGTTGGTGTTGTTCCAGCGCGCAGCGCCCAAAGCGCTCGGAGTGAATTCGGTATCAAAATAGGAAAATGCAGGCAGGTTCGCCGTCGTCCGCATCGTGACGCACAGCGGGCCCCCCGTATAGATGAACGCGCGCTCGAACTCGATGAACCACTCGTTCTCGCCGGGAATCACAAAGTTCCCGCTCGCGGGGAACGCGCCCGCCGGGATCACTATCGCGCCCTGTCGCACAGTCACCACGCCCGGGCCGTTGTTCACCGCAAACGTGTCGCTCATCGTCAGCGGAGTCCGAGCCGCCGGCGCCAGCGTGACATCCAACCTGCCCACGGCGAGCGCCGCCGCAGGGAAAGTCGGTGCGACCCCCGTCGCGCTGTTCCGGAAACTCATCCCCGTGATCGCCGACCCCACATCGATCGGAAGCAGCTGCGACGCCGGCACGATGATCTGCACCGCACCCGCTTGCGAAAGAAACTCGAACCCGTTGTCCGCTTCAACCGTCGCAAACGAGTTCGGCGTCATCACCGACGGCACGTACCCGAATCGCGCCGCGGCGATCGTCCCCCCGGTCGCTCCACCCAGATACGACCCGCTCCCCGCTCCGAAAGTCCCCCCAAAGACCGACCGGGCGCCCGGCAGCGTCGACGACACAGTCTCGCACTGCCCGACATCCAACGTGAATTTCTGATGGCGCACCATCACACACAGATTGCCTCCCTTGTACACAAACGCCTTCTGGAACTTGACGACTCTGCCGAACGCGCCCGTCGATCCCGGCGGAAGAGTCCCGGCCGACACCCCGAGCGCCCCGTCATACACCACGACGGCGTCAGCTCCCTGATTGACCGCATAGGTCGTCGACATCGTCGTAGGGGTTCTCGCCGCCGTGCTCAGCGTCAGCTCAAAGTCCGGGCAGATCGAATCCGCTGCCGGGCTCGCCGGGCCCCCCACCTGGTTGCGCAGCCACATCGAGTCGATCAGGCTCCCCGCCGGTATGTAACGCAGCTGTTCGGCGCTGATCACCACCTGGTACGAGTACTCGCCGAACCGCAACAGACCCGCGGCATACGAGTTGCCCGGATTCCCCAGGCTCAAGGGCGCGGTCGTCGCCGCGTCCACCTCGTGACGCAGAATCGTGGGAACAGTTGCCGTCCCCACCGCGCTCGAACTGTCGGTCGCGAGCAACGCATCGATCTTGCTGGTCGCGTTGAGCCCATCCAATTGGGCAAAGGTCGCCCCGTTGCCCGTGTGCCGTACGTATGTATTCAGCGGCCCGCCCGTGTACGTGTACGGATTCCGATACCGGAAAACATACGAGAACGGATTGTTGCTCCCGCCTCCCTTGAGCGCATTCGCCGGAATCACCAGCGCGCCCGAATACGCCGTCACCACGTCCGCTCCGACATTGTTCGCAAAGGTTGTCGAGAGCGCGCCCGGCAGATTGACCGAGCGCGAGACATCGATCCGGTAGCTCGACCACACCGCCGCCGCCCCCGGCCACGCCGCAGCGCTCTGGTCGAGTCGCGCCGCATGCCCAACCAGCCGCGATCCCGGTGCGATCGTGTCGAACTGATCCGCCGCGTCCACGATCATCACGCTCCGCGCAACGTCACGAACGAGCGAGTTGACGTTCGAATCTCCCTCTGCGCTCGCCGTGTCTTCCGGCGCGAACACCTTCGTCACGCCCCGGCGCAGGTCCGCCGCGTAGATGAACCGCGTCACCGGCGCGTTGGTCAGGCTCCCCGTCGCCGCAGTCCTCGAGACACTCGAATAAACGCCGCGAACCCCGGTGGTCGGATAGTCGTTGTTCACTGCCGCGTCGAGGAAACCCGTCACCCCAGCTCCCGTCCCGGGATGGTTGATGTCCACGCACAGGTCGCCGCCGAGGTACAAGTACGGCACCTGAAACATGATCGCCGTGCCGTACTGCTCCGGTGTCGGCGATGCGTTCTCCGCCGCGAACGCGCCGTTGTTCAGCGTCCGCGCGCCGTTCACCACCAGCGTCTGGCTCCCCACGATGTTGGCGGCGTACGTCGTGCTCATCGCGCCGGTCGAGACGCCCTGGCTCAGCCGGATCTCGTAATCCGAAAAAGCGACATCCGAGGGCGGCCACGCAATCGATCCGTTCGCCGAATCCAGCCGGAACGTCATCCCCAGAATCGTCGCGCCCGCCGGAATCCCGAGCGCCGCTTCATCCACGTTGTACTGGAATCGCCGAACGCCGGGTCCGCCCAGCGGACCTTCCTGCCCGCTCGGTCCTTCCGCCGACGCGAGACTCGCCGGCACGATCGAGTTCATCGGCGCCGTGTACTCAAACCGCAGCACGTTCCCGTTGCCCACGCCCCCCGTCGCCGCCGTGCGCGACGTCGCGAAGCACGACGCCACGCCCTCGCCGCCGCCCGATCCATCCAGGAACACGGCGCTCGTCAATCCCGTTCCCGTGTAGTTGATGTCGATGCACAAGGATCCGCCCAAATACAAGAACCCGCGATCGAATCCGATCACCGGCCCGAACGCTTCCGGCGTCGTGCCCGCCGCCGCCGCCGAATACGAATTCGTTGCGATCCCGAACGAACCGTCCATCACCAGCGTCTGCACGCCCGAAATGTTGTCCGCGAACGTCGCGCTCATCGTCGAAGCCGTCGTCGCCGCCGCGCTGATCCGCACTTCATAATCCGAAATCGTCACCGGCGAAGGCGGCCACGCCGTCGTGTTGCCGTTGTTCAGCCGCACGCGATACCCCGTGATCGTGCTCCCGATCGGTATGCCCGTCAGCGCCTGCGCATCGATCACCATCATGAATCGCCGCGCCGAATCCCCGCCGATCGTCCCCTGGTTGTTCCCCGAGAGTTCAATTCCGTTCCCGCTCGACGGAACCACCGCGTGATCGGCGAATGATGCCGCTCCACACAGACCGGCGCAAACAAAAAAGCCCATCACGTGCCGGCGAGTCGACGTATCCATGATGCAATCCTCCGGAACAGAGTGAATACCGGGATCGCGTATCAGCCTATTTAGAACGACGGGGCCGCGCCAAGCGCCGAATTCAATTTCTTTGCGACATCATCCCGCGAGCGTCCGGTTCATTTTCGGTGTGCATCTCAAATCTTCTTAATCACGCTCACCGCCGCGTACAAGCCCCCAACTTTTTCGCGCTCCACGACTTGCGCCGAAAACGCCGGGTTCAGCGGCTGCAATCGGATCATCTCTCCCGCCGCCCCGCTCTCAAAGAACACCCGCTTGAACGTCGTCTCCCCGTCACGCTCAAACCGCACGAAACAATCCATCCCCGCGCGCACCTCCCGCGCCGGACTGAACACGACAACATCTCCCTCCCGATACTCCGGCATCATGCTCTCTCCAACCACCCGCGCCGCAAACGCATCCGCATCGTCGATGTCCGGACAACGCACATACTCGTCCGCCATCCGCGCAGGGTAAGAAAGATCCGTAAATTCAGCCGGATACCCCGCCTGAACTCGGTTGATGAGCGGGACTTCGCGGGCGAGGAAGCGAGACAGCGGGGCGGCGGCGAAGGCGCCGCGCGAGCCGGATGCGCGCGAGCCGGATGCGTGCGAGCCGGCCGAGTGCGCCCCGGAGGATTGCGCGTTGGATACCGGGGCGCCTGAAGTTTGTGCGTCGGATGTGCGCGCGTCGGGCGATGGCGGATCGAGCGGTGCGCCGATGAGTCGGTGGAGCTCGCCGGACTTGTACGCCTCGTCGAGCGCGCCGCGGAGTTTGCCTTCTTCGTCGATGCCGCTGGCGGCGAGGAGCGACGCGAGTTTTTTCTCGCGCTCGCGCTGCGCCGCTTCGCGCGCGGCGAGCTGCATCACCTCGCGGCGGAAGTGCGCGGGCGTGCGCTCCCACTCGGCGGCGCGCGCGAGGTCGCCCGCGTTCACCCCGAGCGCTTTTTCCAGCGACGCGATCATCGAATCGCTGGGCACTTCGCGCAGCGCGTTCTCGATCACGGACAGGTAACCCTTCGTGCAGCCCGCGGCACCCGCGAGTTCTTCGAGCGTGAGGTTGCGCGCGAGCCGGAGTTTCCGCAAGCGCGAGCCCCAGCGCATGCCGCCGGATTCGGTGGCGCCCGAGTTCGCGCCGTGCGTCGCGGGTGATTTTCTCTGCGTCGTGCCGGTCGCCGGTTTTTTCTTCTTCTTGGCCATGTGCGTGCTCGGTTGTCGAACGGTCTGCGTCCGGTTGGTGGGGCTGATGCGGGAGGTTGGTGGGAGTGGGTGGGGGGTGAGCGGATGGTGCGAAAAAAGACGGAAGCGGGCCCACCCGCGCAACTGCGCGCATGGACCGCCGGAATCTGCTACAATGCCAAACAAAGTTCGTACAATTTCGGCCAAACCCCTTTCTGGTTGGTTCCTGTTGTGGTAAACTGTATCAAATGTTTACCACTATGTCAACGCAGGTTCCCACGAATCGTTCGGCAGAATCCATCCGGGTGCAGCCCATGCGGGCCCAGCCGCTCCGGCCCGAAGCCGGGGTGCGCCGAAAGAGCCGGCGGGTCGCGCCGAATCTGGACCTGCGCCGGCGCGATGCGCTCGGCCGCGAACGCGTGGCGAGCATCATCGAGCACGCGCGCTGGCTGCCCAAGGCGGACCTGGCGCTTGTGAACTGGGCTTGTCGCAGCGGGCGGCCTCTCTCGGAACTCGCGGCGATGGGCGAAGCGCCGGCGTGGGTGCTCAGTCGGCGGCTGCGCCGGATCGTCGCGCGCGCGACCTCGCGCGAATTCCGGTATGTCGCGCTCCTGCTCGATGTGCACGATTCGCCTCCCGCTTGGCCTCCCACTTGGCCTCCCTCGGGGTTTCCCTCGGGATCACCCCAGCAGCCGGCGCGCAACGACCTCGACGAAGGAGCGCTGCAGCTTGCGATCGCGCGGGCGATCTTTATCAACGGGCTGGCGGTGCGCGAGGTGGCGCGCGTGCTCGGCGTGCCGCGGAAGCGCATCACGCGCATCCGCGATGTCTTCGCGCTGCGTGCCGAAGCGCTGGCAACGTGATCAACCAACTTTCTACGTCACTTTCTTCGGGGGCACTTCATGCGAACTCTTTCGAAACGGATTTCATTGAACGGGCGCGCGCCGACGGGCAAGCTGCTGCGCGCGTGCTGCCGCTTCGGGATCGGCGTCACGCGCGCGAGCGCGCCGGCGCGAGACTATGGCGATCTCGACACTCTTCTCGCGCTCGCGCCGGGCGACATCGCGCTCATCACCGGTCCGAGCGGGTGCGGCAAATCGACCTTGCTCCGGGCTCTGTTCCGCGCGCTGCGCGGGCGCAACGCGAAGTTCCGCGATCTTTCTTCCGCTCGAAAGTGCGAGCGGGTGAACAAGGCGGTGATCGACCTGATCCCGCTGCCTCTCGAGAAATCGCTGCGCTTGCTTGCCGCGGCGGGGCTGGCCGATCCTTTCGTGCTCGGGCGAACGGTGCGCGAGTTATCGGTGGGGGAGCGGATGCGGTTCATGCTCGCGCGCTCGCTCGCGGAATGCGCCGATGCCGAGTGGCTGTTGCTCGATGAGTTTCTCACGATGCTCGATCGCGAAACGGCGGTCGCGGTGGCCTCATCGCTCAGGCGTGCGGCACGAGAGATTGCGCCCGAGCTTCGCATCGTGGTCGCGACGCCTCATGAGGATGTGGCGGGAGCGCTGGGTGTGAAGACAGCAAGCCCCCTCCGTCATCGCTGCGCGATGACACCTCCCCCTTTGGCAAAGGGGGAGGACTCTTTGGAGGCGAACACTGGGCGTGCGGCACGAGAGATTGCGCCCGAGCTTCGCATCGTGGTCGCGACGCCGCATGAGGATGTGGCGGGAGCGCTGGGTGTGAAGACAGCAAACCCCCTCCGTCATCGCTGCGCGATGACACCTCCCCCTTTCGGAAAGGGGGAGGACTCTTTGGAGGCGACCCTTGAGTGTGTGGTGAGCAGGCCTTCGGCCTGCGCATTTCAGACGTGATTTGTCTCCGGGGCTGCCGCTGCGCGGCAAGCCCCGGCTATTGCCGATCACGCCTTCGGCGTGCAACACGGATTCACAGTGGAAGTCACCTTTCCAGACTTGGCGAGTGTGCGGCGTTGCCCTGGGCACGAGCTTCTTATCCCGCGACACATTTTCCTTGGGGGTTCTTATGCAACAGATTCGTCCAACGGTTCTTCGGATCGGTACGTGCACGCGCGAGGAAGCGGGCGAACTGCTCGCGGATCACTACGCGCCGGGGAGTCCGACGCGAGTGTGCGCGCTGCTCGGCGCACGGCTGGAAATCGCGGGCGAGACAAGATTGGTCGGCGTGCTGGCCGTCACGTACCCAACACTCAATGACCGCTGGC
Organism: Phycisphaeraceae bacterium; assembly: GCA_019636555.1. Classification (NCBI taxonomy): domain Bacteria; kingdom Pseudomonadati; phylum Planctomycetota; class Phycisphaerae; order Phycisphaerales; family Phycisphaeraceae; species Phycisphaeraceae bacterium. The sequence continues at coordinate 308,832 of JAHBXH010000001.1, forward strand.
GCGAGAAGGCATGGCCGGGCGTGTACGACATTGCCGACAAGCGCGAGCGCGCGAAGAAGCTGAACGCGACAGTCCGCCGGATCGCGCGGGTCGTCGTCGTCCCCCAGCAGCGCGGGCGCGGCATCGCGACGGCGCTGGTGCGTGCGTATTTGCGCCGGCCGCTCACGGAGCGGACGGAAGCGGTCGCGGCGATGGGAGATTTCTGCGGCTGCTTCGCGAGCGCCGGGATGCGCGCGGTCGAGTGCGCACCCAGCGAACGCGACACGAGATTGGCGCGCGCACTCAAAGAGTTGCGTATCAGACCCGAGACGCTGGCGGATGACCGCGCGGCGGAGAGGCTGCTTGCGAACGGGGAATTCGTTCGGGCGATCCGTGCGTGGGCGAACAGCGCCGGCGCAACGCGGAAGTGGCTCGAGCGCGCGGACGCGATCCAGATGCTCGCGCCGATGGCGGCGCGGGGCGTGGTCGAGAAGAAACGCGTGGTGTGGGTGGCGGAGGCAGGAGCGGGAAGGGACAAAGGGGCAGAGGGGCAAAGGGAAGAGAGGTGTCGAGGTGGCAAGGTGCCGACGTGCCGAGGGGGATGCAAAGGAAAGGCAAGATCAACCCCCTCCGTCATCGCTTCGCGATGACACCTCCCCCTTTGGCAAAGGGGGAGGACGCAGTCGGGCGAGCACGTCATTTCGTTTCGGGCTCGTGAAGGAGCGCGAAGTGGGCTTCCGCCGCCGCACACGTTTTCAAATACTGACTTGCAGACCCGTGGCTTGAACTTTCTCTTCTCTCGACACCTCGACACCTTCTCCCATGCAAACTCCCCTCAATCGTTTTCACCTCTCCGAATTTCTGCGCGAGCGGCTCGACATCCGCATCGGCGGGTTGCCCTTGATCAACGGGCATCAATCGCCGCTCGATTACCTCGCGCACGCGTTCTTCCAGGGGCGAGCCGGGTTCGGGCGCTTCGCGACGGAAAGTGCACCGGTCGATTGCGTTGTCTGGGCCGCGCGAGGCAGCGGCAAGACATTCCTCGGCGCAGTCGCCACGGCGCTCGATCTGATTTTCAAGCCAGGGATCAGCATCCGCATACTCGGAGGCAGCCTCGATCAATCGCGCCACATGCACGCGCACCTGCGCACGCTTTTCGAGGGCGATGCGCTCGCCGATCTCGTCGAGGGACGCATTGGCGAGACGCGGCTCGCGCTCAAGAACGGTTCGGCCGTCGAACTTCTGGCGCAATCGCACACAGCCGTTCGCGGCACCCGCGTGCAGGTGCTGCGCTGCGACGAGGTGGAGCTCTTTAAAGAGGATGTGTTCGCTGCCGCGATGCTCACGACAAGATCGAAGAGGATCGAGATCCCGGGCGTGGGCGAAACGGAGATCGCGGGGAGCATCGAGTGCTTGAGCACGATGCACGTGCCGTTCGGGCTGATGAGCCGGCTGGTGAAGGACCGTGGGCGGACGCTGTTCAAGTGGGGCGTGGTGGATGTGCTGGAAGAGTGCAAGCGCGCGTGCGAAGGGTGCGTGCTGTGGGAGGAGTGTGGGGGGAGGGCGAAGAGGGAAGGGGCAGAGGGGCAAAGGGGCGGAGGGGCAAAGGGAAGAAAGGTGTCGAGGTGTCAAGGTGCCGAGGTGACGAGGGGGAAGGCAGAAGTGGCAGAGGGACAAAGGGGCGGAGTGGCAGAGGGAAAAGGCAAGAAAGAGAGAGGCATTCGGCACTCGGCATTGGGCATTCGAAAAGACAGAACGGAAAGCAAAGGCAGAAAGAAAACGACGGGCGGAGAAGAAACCAAATCGCGAGCGAGGCGCGGCGGCGCACGCAGCAAACCTACGAGCGGAATTGCGCCCCGCAGGCGGGCGGGCGTGCGCGGCAGACGCAGCGGTGCACGCAGCAATCGCACGAGCGGAAATGCGCCCCGCAAGCGGGCGGGCGAGCGCGGCACGGATACTGGTGCGCGCGGCACGCGGATTCGCGCGGGCTCTTCGGCGCGTTCGTCTACTACTACAACTTCTTTGTCATCTTCAAATCCGCAATCCGACGTCCGCAATCCCACATCTTCCCGTCCGCTATCCGCACTCCAAAATCCACCCTCTCCCCCCGGTCATTTCCGCGTTGATGATGCGATCCGAATGAAGGGGCGGGTGAGCTTCGCGGTGTGGCGCACGGAGATGCTCTGCCTCGAACCATCGCGTGCCGACTCGGTCTTCCCCGAATTCGATGCGAAGAAGCATGTGTTCGCGGCGTGGGAACGCGAAACAGCGTTCCGCGCCGGCGATCCACTGGCCTCGCCCGATCCGCTCCGCACGATCCTGCTCGCGCGGGGAGAGCCGGCGCGGGTGAAGCGCGCCGGAGTCGAAACGTTTCTCTGCGGCATCGACTTCGGCTTTCGTGCGCCGACGGTCATCCTGTGGGCGGCGCTCGAGAACGATGTGCTGCGCATTCTCGACGAGCGCCACGTGACGGGCGAAACAACCAAGCAGCACGTCGAGGCGATCTTGAAAGGCAACGGGAAATTCTGGCGCGTGCCGGAATGGATCGGCGCCGACCCGGCCGGAAAACAGCGCCAATCGCAGACGGGCAAAAGCGATGTGCAGGTGCTCGAGGCGGCGGGGCTGAACGTGCGGACGCGCGCGAGCGAGATTCACGATGGGTTGCAGTTGATCCGGGCGCGGCTCGCGCCGGCGGAAGGGCCGGTGCGGCTGATGGTGCACGAGCGCTGCCGCGGACTGGTGGAGGCGTTTGTCACGTACCACTACCGGCGCGACGACCCGGAAGACCTGAGGCCGGTGAAGGACGGGAGCGATCACGCGATCGATGCGCTGCGGTATCTCGTGATGAATCTGGATGGGGGGTGGGAGGTGAGGGTGAGGAAGTATGCGTGAAGCGTTCACGGCGGAGGAGATTCACCGCAGAGGAACAGAGGCGCAGAGAGAAGAGGGGGGGAACGAATCTGGAGAGAACGCGGAGTTGCGGAGTCGGCGGAGTTGCGCGGAGAAGAAGGAAGAGAGAAGAGGCGGGAAAGAGAGAAGTAGCAGAGTGGCAGAGGAAAGGAAAGAGCAAAGGCACTGGGCACTAAGAGGAAGGAAGAGGTGTCAAGGTGTCGTGGGGAAGAAGAAGCAAGCAAAGCCAAGACGAAGTCAACGTTGGGAACAGAACTATGAAACTCGATGAATTACGCGAAGAGATTTTGGGACGGATCAGGGACTGTGCCGCGGGAAACGGGGGGAGGGCACCGTCGCGCGAGGAATTTACGAAGACGACGAAGATCGGGATTGCGAAGTGGAAAGGGGTGTTGTGGCGGTCGTGGGGGGATGCGCTGATCGAGGCGGGGTTCAAGCCGGATGCGCGGCGGAAATCGGACGCGGAAATGTTGGAGGAGTATGGGAAGTTGGCGCTGGAGTTGTGCCGCGTACCGACGTCGCCGGATTTGCGGCTGGCGGGGAAGCAGGGGAAGAAGGTTTCGAACTGGAACACGCTTCGTGCGCGGTTCGGCGGGCGGCGGGGGCTGAACGCGAGCCTGGTTGAGTATTGGAAGGGGCGGGAAGAATCGCAGTTGATCCGCGGGTATTGCGGGAAGAAGCGGACGCGGCAGACGCGGCGCGGCGAGGAGCCGCTGGTGCCGGGGTGGGTTTATCTGATGGAATCGGGCGGGATCTACAAGATCGGGAGGGCGGTGAATGTGGAGCACCGGCACAAGGAGGTGGAGACGATGACGCCGCACGACCTGGTGATTCTGCACCGGATCAAGACGGATGACTCGGTGGGGATCGAGGCGTACTGGCACAAGAGGTTCGAATCGAAATGGGTGAAGGGGGAGTGGTTCAGTTTGAATGATGAGGATGTGAAGGTGATGAGGGAGAGGGTGGTGATGTAGGGGGGGATGCCGTTGGCCGAGTTCTGAATTCCGATGAATGCGTTCCGGCTGATGCAAGAATGAAACACGATGGCAAGAGCTTCGTATACTCGTGCAAGTTGGTGGGGCGGGAAGGGAAATCACGAAGATGTTGAAGAGCAGCTTGACAATCGTATTTGGCTCAATCGCATCGCTTGCGATGGCGGGGGACTTGCCTCAAGGCCTTACGATAGAACACGGTGTCCTCGTCCCCAACATGGCGGTCGCGGCATCCGCCCTTCTGGCGCATGAAGGTGCGCCGTTTGCTTGCGGACTCGTTGAGACGAACGTCAATGGTCCTTGGGTGATTGCCACATCTACCGGGGTTTTTAGCCGAGGATACTGTGGAACGTGCGATCTTGTCTGTACCGACGACCCCGATTACCGACTCCCCGGATATGGCGCTGGTTTCGCGCAGACGGTCAATTCAGAAGATGGCTTGTTGGGATGCAACAGCCATACCCGATACTGGATGCTCGCCGGCAGCCACGCATTTGTCTTTCCAGTATCCGCGATCGATCCGCGTTCTCTAAAGTCATTTGCGATTCGGCTTCCGCTTTCAACGCACATTACGCTGGGGTGGTGGCAGTCGCCGGATTTTGCATGGGAACTGAGTCCGGACGACGATTTTGCCCCGCTGAGGGGTTTTCAACTCATCTCGTCGGTCTGCGCGTGGTATACATCGGTGGAAACTTGCATCAACGACTATTCCATCCAAGATTTCGACTTCTTCTATCCGGTTCCAGTTCTTACCGAGGCTCCGGTGGGAGACGTTATGGCACTGGAGATTGGTCCCCGCCTTCGTTTCGAGGCTTCCCAGCCTCTCAATTTGCGAGAGAAAGAGAACTCTCTTGCTCTCCACACCGATCGGTACAAACTGGTGGAGAACCCGGATCGGATGATTGTGCGGCGTGCCGCGGCGTTTCGGGTCGAGGTGACGGGGGAGAACGAGTTGGACGAGCAGTGCTCGCTGATTCACTTCACGGCGACACACACATTTGACGGCGATCCGGTGGAGATCGATATTCCGCTGTTTGAGGGGTCGGTCGTGCCGCCGGATGCTTGGGGCTGCCGCGTGGTGCATGTTGAGGGGCGCGACCCGAAGAAGCTGCTGGTGGAGGTGTTGATCCCGAAGGATGCGGCGATCGGCGAGTACACGTTCAATGCGCAGTTCAGGCCGAACGGACGGCCGGAGATTCTGGATGAAGTGGAGTTTCCGAAGAAGGTGGTGGTTTTGTTTAATCCGTGGGGGGAAGAGGATGAGGTGTACTACTCGACGACGTCGGACTTGGGGAAGTACATGCTCAACGAAACGATTCAATTGACTTATCAGATGAACAAAGACACGAATGGTGCAATTCTCGACGACAAGAAGATGTGCTGGGATCTCGATCAGTTTACAGAACCCGTGCTTGATGTAACCCTTGGTTTTCTGGAAACGCTTACGTCATCGGAACGCGAAAGCGCAACGACGGTTTCTCGCGAGCTCTCGGCACAGATCAATGCCGAGGATGATGGCGGCCTGCTCGTTGGTCGCTGGCCGACAAACAACAGTTATCCGAACGGAACGTCGCCGTTCGAATGGCGATCCAGTTTGCCAATTTTCGCTGCCTATCGGGAGAACGGGGTATCCGTGAAATATGCGCAATGCTGGATTTATGCCGGAACATTTGTGTCGGCATTGCGCTCTGTGGGAATTCCATCCCGAGCAGTTTCCGGTTCACTTGCCGGACAGGACTCTGTTGCACCGTTTGATGGGAACATGACGGTGACGAGAAGATGGGGACCCAGCGGCTGGGCAATCGATAATGCGGCTACTGATAAAATTTGGGATTTTCACGTTTGGACTGAAGCTTGGATGAAGAGGACCGACTTGCAGCTGGCGAGTGCGTGGCAGGCACTTGATAGCTCGGCACTTCCTCCGGCGCATCCCCAAATGCAGATTGGTCCTGCGGCTGTCGCAAGCATCAAGAGCAAGCTATTGGCATCACAGTTCAATACAAATTATTTTGTATCACTCGTGGCGCCGCAGCTCTGGGTGGAGGACTGGAAAGATGGGCAAAAGACTCGATATAGCCCGTCAGCAGCAAGCATAGGTAAGAAGATTTGGACTGCGCCGATTGTTGGTGGTGAACCTCTTTCTTTAACGGCGCTGTACAAGTTACCAGGAGCTCCACCCGCGCCGCTTACAGCAGATGGCGTTGCCACTTTTACAATTGCGGGAACTCTGTCGCGAGGAGCCCCGCTCGTTTTTACTTCGCATTTGGCGAACACTGCCGAAACTTCCGATACCGTCGAATTGGGCTACACGGTAGAACAAGTCGGTCTGTCGGGATACTGGCGCAGCAGTATTTCCAGCCCGCCACAAGTGCCTTATGTGCTTGCTGCAGGTGAATCTCGCGACATAACGATAACTGTTCCATGGAGCACCCTCGCGCCGTGGGTCGATATCGACACACAATTCCGCGTTACGCTGAGCGCAATGGGAGCGGATTTTGAAAAGCGAGCCATTGAAACCGTTACGATTCAGCTAATCGATCCACAAGTTTTACTGCACGTATCTCCCGCAGGAACAGTTCGCTTTAACGACCTCGTGCATTTCGAGGCTAGTTGCACCAACAACAGTGTCGCGGTGATCCAAAATGCCCGAATGATTTTGCGCAGCAGCGGCCGACTGCGTTTCGCGAGCAACGATCGAGCCCTTTCCGTGTCGCTCGGAGTAGTGCCGGTTAATGGTGGCGTACAGGTCTCGGGAGTTGCTCGAGCCGTTGCTCGAGGCGCGGACGTCGTTTCAGCGGATTTCAATTCAAATCAGGTGTTTGCGAGTAGTGCTCCCCAGCAACTGAACGTTGTCGGTTGCCTCGGGGATCTCGACGGTGGAGATTCCGTGGACGATGCCGATTTTTCGTTGTTCGCACAGTCGTACAACGAACTCGTTATTCCACCCGGCGATCCCGCAGCCGATCTGAATCAGGATGGAGTCGTCGACGACAGCGATTTCATTCTGTTTGTTCAAGCATACGATCGACTTTTGTGTGAGTGATGCGTCCGCCTGAACGATCGTGTGCGCTCGAGCGAGCTTTGCCGTGAAACCCAGCTCCGTTCTAAAAAAAATCGCAAAATGGGCAGGGCTCGTCCTGGCGGCCGTTTTGTTGGTGTGTTGGGTCGGCAGCGTGTGGTGTCATGCTTGGTGGCGCAGCAACGACGGCTACATGGTTGGGCTCAGTGCGGGGCGACTTGTTTTATCGATGAATACGGACACGTTATTTCGGGACGAGAAATTAGGAAAACATATCGAAATAGTTAGGCCACAGTTTGCGTGGTGGATCGATTGGATTCACGAGCCTGTGAATTTGATGCGTGTGCCTATCACGAAGTGGTATATATGGATTCCAATCTGGATGTTCATCGTGCCAGTGTCGGGAGTTGCCGGCATTGCGTGGTGGCTTGACGCGCGAGCGAGGCAATTGATGCTTACCGGGAAATGTGCGCGATGCGGTTATGACCGGTCGGGGCTAGAGCCTGAAGTTGCCTGCCCCGAATGCGGCCAGGTGAAACAAGCATCCGAACGAGCATGATGTTCGAAAGGTCTTGATCCTGGATATTCAGCAGGCGAGGTGTTTTTGCTGTGCACAGTCGCATAATGAGCTTCTCGTTCCGCCGGCAATGCCTGGTGGCGGACGCCAGACCGCGGGACCCGCAGAAAAATCGAGAATCTTGCTTCATCAGGCGGCAGATTTCGAGTCGCTTTACTTTGTTGCGGTCGCTGATGGGACTTCGATTTCTGAGCAGTATTACGGTCCAATATTGGCCGTACCCCCATGTGGTTGCTCGCGCTCCCCTTCGTATCTCTTACAGCGATTGCCTGGCGTCTTGAGTTGGTTGCGAGACGCCGAGTTTGCGTGGGACAGTGCTCGCAATGTGGGTATCCGCGCGGGGATGCTTTCGATACGAGATGTCCTGAATGCGCAAAGGGCAAGCGTGAATCGGACGATCGAACATTCGCGCAGGTGAGTGGCGGCGATATGTCTTTTCATGTCGATTGCGTGCTCGCTGATGCTGCAGCCGGGGATGTGGCCGGTTTCGATGGTTTTCGCGCTGCTCGCGGCACTCCTCGCGGGGGCCGGCGGGCTGCGGCGAGGGATGAGTCTGACCGTGGCCGGAATGGTCGATGTGTTTGTGTGCGGCGTGGCGGCGGTGCTCCTGGTGATTGGTTGTTGGGAAGGGCCGAGGTGAGGCGGGCGAGGTGGGAGAGCCGGCGATGATCGCGAATCTGCTTCATGGGGTGGGCGTACAGATGCACATGCGGCGCCGCACAAAGGTTCTGTGGGCGGGCGTGTGCGTGCTGGTTGCGCTCTGGCTGCTCAGTTACTGGTTGCCTTTGAAGTGGATGGGGAGCACGACGGAACTGGGGATCGGGCGCGGCGAGATATGGATGAGCGTGCGTGTGGAGCCGCCGGCGAGTCTCTTTCCGGGTAACAAGACAATCTCGGATGATTTCGATTTGCCCGGTGCTCCAGCGACCGCTCCTTTGCCGCCGCTCGAGATGCGGCGAATCGTGTGGGCGCCGCTGTGGTTGTTTCCGGTCGCGCTCGTCGTGTTCGTCGCAACCGTGCGCTGGATCACGGTCCCGCCGCCGGTGTTTTACTTGCCGATGCGGATTTGCCGGTGGCTGTGGAGATCTGCCGCGGCACTCACGATCGGGCTCGGGCTCTTGTGGTGGCTTTCGCTCAACATGAGCCTGGCGTGGAGCGCGAAGAAGGAATTGGTGCTCGAAGTGTCCTCGGGCGCGGTTGTGGTCTGCTGGGAAAGATCGCCGACTAGGTTGGAGCCCGGGTTCCATGTGAATCCGGCGCGGGAGCGCGTGCACACGTGGTTCAAGCGTCAAAGGACGAGCGGTTATGAGATCGTGATCGTGCCGCTCCTGCTCGCGGCGATCGCGCCCGCATCGCTCGCGCTCGGCGCGTGGGGACTCGAAACGATCATCGCGCGCGGGCGGCGCGGCAAGTGCATCACCTGCGGCTATTCGCGCACGGGGTTGAACGCGGAGACGCCGTGTCCGGAGTGCGGGGCACTTGCAACGGGCAAGGGCACAGCGGGCACGCCTAAGTCGAGCGCGGGCGCTCGTACGCACGACCGATGAGATCGAGCACTTCTTCTTCGCTCGCTTCGGTTTGGTGACAGAACTTTGGAAGGCGGTCGGCGATGCGTGCGATGATACTGAGCGGCGTATCCGCGGTCGTCACAAGCAGGTCTTCGGTGTCGCTCATCGACACGGCGCAGACGCGATACCGCCACGCGAACTCGAACGTGATGAGCGCGACAAAGTCGGGGCTGGGAAGTGCGGTGTTGAGATCGGGGAATCGGTTGGGCTGCGGCGTGGATGGGGAAGACATCGTGCGGACTCCGAACGTCATGGGCGCGCACACATCACGCTACTGCAAAGCACCGCCACAGAGTTGTGGAAAGTGGCGGGTAGTTTCCACAGATTTGTGGAATGGCTTCGGGCGGTGCGCCGCAGAGAAACGCGGGCGCGAGGCGGTGTCGGCGCGCTCCGATCGCTCGCGCGGCAATTGAAGAATTCGGTTGGGGTTGTGCGGCGAGCGTGCGCGTCCGGCGCCGCGTGTTAGTGTTTCCTATCATTTTGCGTCCGTCCGTGTCAGGGGGCGGCATACCGGAGGATTGCCATGGCTGCTTCTGTGTTTGCTCGTGTCGGCGCTCGCTTCGCAACGCGTTATCGAGTGCGGGTTTGTGTGGGGGTTCGCGTGGGGGCTCGCGTGGGGGTTCGCGCTGCCGCGGCATGCGCCGGGGTGCTCGCGCTCGGCGCGTGCACGGTCGGATATCAAGCAGATGTGCGCAACGACACGGCCCAGCCGATCGGCGTGGCGATCGTGCACGCGAGCGGGAGCGGGCAACCCAATTCTTTGGCGATGCAGCGGATCGCGCCGAACAGCCGCGGGCAGGTTGTACGCTACGGCGTTCCCTCGGATTGGACGATCTATCTTGAAGCGGATGCGCAGGGGAATCCGGGCTGGCCGGTGCGCTACGACCTGAAGCCGGGTTTGAATGTCGTGCGCGTGACGCAGGACGGGAACGTGCCGACTGGTAAACTTCACATTGAGCAGGTCGATCGGTAGAGTTCAGCCGGGCGGGGATCATGGCCACGGAACAGAGTGAACATGATGAAGGTGCGAGCGACGGTACGCCGAGCCGGGGTCAGATTGTCGTGTTCGCGGCGGGCCTGTACGCGGTCCTGTGCGGCGCGATCACGCTCATCGGCTGGTTCGTGAATCAACCTCGGCTGACCGACTGGCTCGAAGACGGCATCTCGATGTTCCCGGTGACGGCGACGTGCGCGATCGCGTGCGGCATCGGGCTCCTCTTGCTCTGCCCGCGCGAGGTGAGCCAGAAGCAGCGGGTCGGCGCGGCGATTCTCGGCGCGCTGGCGTGCGCGCTCGGGCTCGCAACGCTCTTCGAGCACGCGACGATGATCGACCTGGGGATCGATACGTTTCTGGTCAGGCGCGAGTGGGGGCAGAAGGCCGCGAGATCACTGATGCGCATGGGTCCGCCTGCGTCGGTTTCGTTCGCGGCGCTGGGTTCGTCGATCGTTCTCCTCGCGCTCGGCGGCAAGTGGTCGCGCCGGATCGCGAGCGCGCTCGGGGTTTTGTGCGCCGCGATCGCGAGCCTTTCGCTGATCGGATACTTCTATGGGGTCGATCAGTTGTTCGCGCTGCCGAAGCTGACGGGCATCGCGCGCCAGGCGGCGACGGCGATCTTCGCGATCGGCATCGCGGTCGTGACGCTTGTTCCCGAGTTGGGGCTCGCGAACCTGATGAGCCGGCGCGATGGCGGGGGCGTGCTCGCGCGCCGGGTTCTGCCCGCCGCGGTGTTCGCGGCGATCATGATCGGATGGCTGCGCCTGCAGGGGCAGGACGCGCATCTGTACGACACGGCCTTCGGCACCGCGATCCGCACGCTGGTCGAGATCGGGCTCTTTCTGCTGCTGATCTGGTGGACCGCGAACGGGGTGAGCGCCGCGGAGAGCAAGCTGCGCAAAAGCCGCGAGGAGCTGCGTGCGGCGCTCGACGAAGCGACCACGATGGGCCGTTTCAAAGACGAGTTTCTCGCGACGCTCTCGCACGAACTGCGGAACCCGATGACCGCGATCCTCGGGTGGTCGGGCATCGTGCGGAAAAAAATGAACCAGGGGAAGGATGTCGAGCTGGCGCACGGGCTGGAAGTGATCGAACGCAACGCGAAATTGCAGGCGCAGATGATCGACGACCTGCTCGACGTGAGCCGGATCGCGGCCGGCAAGGTGAGGTTGAACATCCAGAACGTCGATCTGCGCGAAGTCGTGCGCAGCGCGGTGGATGTCGTCAAGCCGGGCGCGGAAGCGAAAGGTCTTTCGATCCAGGTCTTTTTCGGAACGGGTTTGCCCCCGATCCGCGGCGATTCCACGCGCCTGCAGCAGGTGCTGTTCAACCTCCTCGTGAACGCGCTCAAGTTCACGCCCTCGGGCGGGGCGGTGAAGATCGAGTGCACGCGGATCGGGTCCGCGGTGCAGATCGCCGTGGCGGACACGGGCGTGGGGATCGAGCCGGAGTTTCTGCCCCACGTGTTCGAGCGGTTCCGTCAGCAGGACGCGGCGACGACGAAGAAGTACGGGGGCCTGGGTCTCGGGCTCGCGATCGTGCGCCAGCTGGTGGAGTTGCACGGGGGAAGGGTGACGGCGCAGAGCGAAGGCGCGGGAAAAGGCGCGACATTCACCATCACGCTTTTGACGGTGGATTCGGCGTTGAGCGGCGCGCAGGGGGTGACGGGGCCGGGCGAAACACCGAATCTGATCGGCACGCGCGTGCTTGTCGTCGATGACGACGACGACGTGCGCGATCTGTTGAACCGGATGTTGAGCGGGTGCGGCGCGACGGTGACGCTGGCGCGTTCGGTGGATGAGGCGCTCGAGAAGGTCGAGTGCGCTGAACCCGATGTGCTGCTGAGCGACATCGGGATGCCGGGGAAAGACGGGTACGACCTGGTGTGGCATCTGCGTCAGCGCGGCATCGGTGTCTACTCGGTCGCGCTGACCTCGTTCGCGAGCGCGGGCGATCGGGCGCGCGCGCTGCAGGCGGGGTTCGACACGCACGTCTCGAAGCCGGTTCACACGCAGGAGTTGTTCGCGGCGATCCGCGGCGCGAAAGCGGAATGAGCGCGCGAGAGATCGGCGAGGAATTCAGGATTGCGGCTCGGGGGGCGGCGCGGTCTCGACGCGGCTGACCATCACCTTGTCGATGCGCTGGAGATCCATGTCGACCACTTCGAATTTCAGGCCGAAGCCCTCGACGGTTTCGCCGGTCTTTGGAAGGTGGCCGAGGAGCGCGAGCACGACACCGGCGACGGTGTTGACGTCGGCGCCGGCCTCGCCGAGTTCGGCGCGATCGAACTCGTCGATCTCGAGTTCGCGGCAGAGATCGGAGACGGAGAGTCGCGCATCGACGAGGTAGCTTCCGTCTTCGCGCTTGACGATCTCGGGGTGATCTCCTTCGGGGCGGACGACGTCGCCGACGATGGCGCTGACGAGATCGTTGAGCGTGACGAGTCCCTCGGTGCCGCCGAATTCGTCCACGACGACGGCGAGGTGTTCGCGGGTTTCGCGGAAACGGTCGAGGAGCTTGAGCGCGAGCGTGTTTTCAGGGACGAAGAGGGGCGCGCGGGCGAGGCCTTCGAGGTCGATCTTCTCGCTGGAGTCGGAGAGGCCGCTGACGAGGCCGAACTTGACGAGGTCTTTGACGTGGACGATGCCGACGAGGTGATCGATGCCGCCTTTGCAGACGGGGAAGTGCGAGTGGGGGCTGGTGGCGACGATGAGGCGGACGCGGTTGACATCGTCGTCGGATTCGATGTAGACGATCTCGCTGCGCGGGACCATGAGGCTCTTGACCTTGCGATCGGCGAGATCGAAGACGCGATCGACGATCTCGCCTTCGCTGGCGGCGAAGACGCCGGCCTCGGTTCCTTTTTCGATGAGGCCTCGGACTTCTTCTTCGTTGACGGCGTCGTCGCCAACGGTTTTGATTCCAAGGAGTTTGAGGACGGAGTCGGTTGCGCTCGTGAGAATCCAGACCAGCGGCGAGGCGAGCGTGGCGAGCCAGGCGATGGGCGCGCCGGACCAGCGCGCGATGCGCTCGGGGTTGACCATCGCGAGGCGCTTGGGGAGGATTTCGCTGAACAAGAGCGAGACGAGCGTGAGGCCGATGACGACCGTGACGATCGAAACGAGATGCGCGTGCTCTTTCAGCGCGGGGATCTGCAGCGCGATCCATTGTTCGAAACGATCGGCGAGCGAGGCCTCGCCGAGTGCGCCGAGGCTGAGGGTGAGGACGGTGATTCCGATCTGGATGGTGGAGATGTACCTGGTCGGGTGCTGCACCATGCGGAGCGCGTGGCGGGCGCCGGCTTCGCCCCGTTCGGCGGCGTGCTCGAGGCGGAGGCGCCTCGAGGCGACGATTCCGATTTCGGCGGCGACGAAAATGGCGTTGACAAACAGCAGGACGGCGATGAGGACGACTTCGATCACGGGGAGAGCGTAGCGAGGAGCGTGGAGGGCGCCGGTGTTCGGTGTTTGTGACCGTGCGGGGATGTTATTTCTTGCGTCGAGCCCCACACTTCCTTTAATCTGCGGGTGAGGTGATCGCCTCGCGTCCGTTCCGGGGGCGCGGTTCTGGGATACATATAGAAGAAAGGGATGTTCATGCACACGACCCGCACCGGATGGGCCCGTTTTTCGACTCTCGCGGTTTTGGCGGTGGTGAGCGCTGCGGGAGCGATGATGAGCTCGGCGGGCAGAGCGCGCCCAGAGAGTTTGGCGTGCGCGAAGAGCGAGGGGAATTGCCCGGGACTCGTTGCTTCTTGCGGATCACTGACAGAGCACTCCCTTCCCTCAACCTCTTCCCCCCACCCACTCAGGGAAGGGGCGAAAGAGATGATTCCAGGGCTGGCGGGGATGCTGGCGAAGATCGATGAACAGCATCGCGCGATGGTGGAGAAGCGGATCGAGACAGCGCTTGCGAAGCCGAATGCGGCGGCGATGAGCGCGTGCTTTGCTCCGGGAACGTCGAACGAGGTGATGGAGGCGTTTCGCATGGCGGAGGCGCGTCTGAACCCGTTCGATGATCGGTTCCGCAACGGGCCTCGGTGGCAATCGACGGCACTGATGCCGGGTGGCAGCCCGCTCGGCAAGCCGGTGACGCTCACGTGGTCGATCGTGCCGGACGGCACGTTTGTCGAGGGATTCAATGGAGAACCGGATGCGCCTTCGAATCTGCGGGCGTACCTGAACGGGATCTACGGCAACCAGGCGGTGTGGCTTCCGATCATCCAGTCGGTGTTCGATCGCTGGTCGCAGGTGAGCGGGCTCAACTATGTGTACGAGCCGAACGACGACGGCGCGCCCCTGCAGGAACCGGGCGGGAACCCCAGCACGAACTTCGGCGTCGTGGGCGTGCGCGGCGACGTGCGGATCAGCGGGCACACAATCGACGGGAACTCGGGCGTTCTGGCGTACAACTTTTATCCCGACGTCACCAACGCTGTCGGCGGGGACATGGTGATCGACACGGGCGACAATTTCTTTCAGACGACGACGGGCAATTCGGTGCGCTTGCGCGACGTGATGATGCACGAGCACGGGCACGGGATGGGGCAGCCGCATGTGTGTCCGATCGAGACGGCGAAGCTGATGGAGCCTTTTGTCGCGACGAATTTCGACGGGCCGCGGCACGACGACATCCGCAGCGCGCAGTACTCGTACGGCGACGTGAACGAGCCGAACGATTTCGCGGCGGAGGCGACGTACCTGGGCGTTCTTGATTGCGGGAGCCTGAGCCTCGGCGATCTGCCGGCGCCGGCGGGGCCGGTGGCGGGTGCGATCACGGAAGTGCCGATCGGTTCGACGCTTTCGCTTTCGGATGTGAACGACGACGACTTTTACGCGGTGACGGTGACGGGCGCGGCGCGGATCTCGGTGACGGCGACGCCTCTGGGCCTTTTGTACGACGATTCGGCGCAGGCGTGCTCGGGGCAGAGCGGCTCGTGCTGCTCGGGGAGCCCGACGGACAGCCTGACGAAGATCGACCTGGCGATCAATGTCGTCGGAACGGACGGAACATCACTGATCGCGAGCGCGAATGCGACCGGCGCGGGAGCGCGGGAAACTCTGAACGATGTGGTGCTTCCGGGCGCGGGGACCTATTACATTCAGATCAAGCCGGCGGGCTCGGTGAGCACGGCGCAGTTCTATCACCTCGACATCACGACGGCGCCGAACACGGTGCTGGCCGGATTGACGGGGGATTCGGATGTCGCGATCCCGGCGGGCGTGCTGGTGCCGGTGGAGCTCAAGATCAACGACGGGACCGAGGCGTTCGATCTTTCGCAGAGCCGCTTCTTCTACAGCCTCGACGGAGGCGTGAATTTTGTGGAAGCGCCGATCTATGACCACGGCGGCGGCGCGTATGTCGCGGCGCTCGCGGATATTCCCTGCGGCGCGACGGTGCCGTTCTATGTCGAGGTGCGTTCGACGAGCGGGAGCCTGGTGAGGCTGCCGTGCAGCGGGACGTATGTGCCGCGGTCGGGCGAGGTGTTCAACACGTACACGACCGACTTCACGAGCGACACGGGCTGGGTGGTCGGGCCGAACACGGCGACGACCGGCATCTGGGAGAACGTGGTTCCGATCGGTTCGGCGGCGCAGCCGGGCGCGGATCACACGGGTCCGGGCGGCAAGTGTTTCGTGACGGGGCAGGGCGCGCTCGGCAATTCGGCGGGCGCGTTCGACATCGACGGCGGGCAGACGCTCCTGACGAGTCCGACGATGAATCTTTCCGGAATGCAGGACGCCGAGGTTTCATACTGGCGGTGGTACTCGACGGGCGCGGGCGCGGCGCCGTACGCGGATACTTTCATCATCCAGGCATCGAACAACGGCGGGAGCACGTGGACGACGGCCGAGACCGTGGGCCCGGGCAGCGTGACCGACCCCGATACCAATCCGGGTTGGCGGTTCAAGAGTTTCAAGCTCTCGAGCATTGGCATCGCGCCGAGCGCGAACGTGAAGGTGCGGTTCAACGCGTCGGACATCGGTTCGGGTTCGGTGGTCGAGGCGGCGCTGGATGATTTCGCGGTGCGCGGATTCTTCTGTCAGCCGGTGGCGTGGTGCGTGGGCGACTTGAATCTCGACGGGCTGGTGGAAGACTTTGACTTTGTGGTGTTCGCCGCGGCGTACAACACGCTCGATTGCGCGGACCCGGCGATGCCGGCGGGGTGTCCGAGTGATTTGAACGGGGACGGGTTTGTGGATGACTCGGACTTTGTGTTGTTTGTGAGCGCGTACAACGAGCTTGTTTGTCCGTGAGGGGAAGGCATTCGGCATTCGCGGAAGATGCCGAAGGGCAGAGGGGCAGAGGGAAGAAGGCTGTCGAGGTGTCGATGTGTTGAGAGAAAGAGCAGAAGAGGGGAACAGGTGAAGAGGTGGGGGTGGGGGGTGGAAGTGGGGCGGAAGGGAGCGGATATGAGTGCGCGAACGGTGCGGAGTATTGTCGGTGGACTGAACGTGCTGGCGTGCGGGGTGGTGGTGCTCGTGATCGGCGCGGCGAGTGAGTCGGTGCATGGGGCACCGGTGGACTGGGCGGCGTGGACATCGTCGACGGGGCCATCGGTTTCGGGCACGGCGCAGGGAACGATCGCGACGAGCTCGGGCTCGGTGTCGGTGACGTACAGCGGCGAGATTTTCTTTTCGCAGGTCAACAGCGCGGGAATCTACTACTACGCACCGGATGCGCCGTACCTGAGCGCGACGGTTTCGAACGCGCCGCCTCGCGCCGACATCATCGCTCTGCAGGGCGGGGTGGGCTCGGGCACGCACACGCTGACATTCACGCCGCCGGTCGAGAATCCGGTCATGGCGATCGTGAGCCTCGGTCAGCCGAGCATCGTGGTGACGTACGACTTTGATGTGCCGTTCACGATTCTGTCGTACGGGCCGGGGTATTGGGGAGGACCGGGGACGCTGAACAACATCGGGGGCAAGCGCCTCACCGGCGTCGAGGGGCACGGCACGATCCGGTTCATCGGGACGGTGAGCAGCATCAACTGGACGATTCCCAACCCGGAAACGTGGCACGGGTTCACGGTCGGGTTGCTGGGCGTGGCTCCGTGCCCGTGCGACCTGAACGGCGACGGGTTTGTGGATGACGACGACTTTGTGATTTTTCTGGCGGCGTACAACATCCTCGATTGTCTGGATCCGTCGATGCCGGCGCGATGCCCGGCGGATTTCAACGGAGACTCGCTGGTGGATGACACCGATTTTGTGATCTTCGTGGCGGCGTACAACGAGCTGGTGTGTCCGTGAGGGGAAAGAAGAGGCACTAGGCACTAGCAGGCTGTTGAAAAACTCCAACCAGTCGCAATTTCGAACCGCCATCTACCCTCGCGACCCGGGTCTGAGGGCCAGAAAGTTGTCTGCAATGCGTCGGCGCAGTAGGCACAATCAGAATTTCAACAGCCTGCTAGGCATTGGGCATTCGGCATTCGGCATTGGGCATTCGGCATGAGGCATTCGGCATTGGGCATTGGGGAAAGGTGTCGAGGTGTCAAGCTGTCGTGCCGCGTCAGGCGGGCTTCCATGTTCCGTTTTCCCAGCCGATGACGACGCGCTGGACGTTCTCGTAGTAGATCTTGCGGAGCACGGGTTCGGAGAGGCCGATGCCGCGGAGCGTGGGGCTCGAGAGATCGGTGTGTTTGTCGGGCTCGACCATTTTGAGATCGGGGTCGGCGATGGGGCTCTCGCGATCGCCGACGGTTTCGAACATGGTGCGGAGCGCGAAGTAGCGGCTGGCGTAAAGCTCGAACGCGGTTTCGGGCGAGTCGGAGAGATCGCTCATCGGGCTCATGCGCTGCTGATCGGGCGTTTTCTTTGTGAGTTGATCGTCCATCGTCACGATGTCGGAGCCGAAGAAGATGCGGTCCTGCCACTTCTCGAAGAAGGCGAGGAGTTCTTCGCGCGGATGCTTGCCGAGCTCGCGTACGACCCATTTGGTCGCGCTGGTGTCGAGGTACAGATTCGGATGGCGTTCGAGCAGGCCGGAGAGGAAGTTGAGATCTTCGGGGTTGCCGCCCATGTGTGCCGCGATCCACGGAACGGGGAAGCGCTTGAGCATGACTTCGAGCCCGCGGTAGTGTTCTTTCTTGACGCCGTATTTGGCGCGATCGGTGTACTTGGCTTTGAACCAGGTGTCCGGGTCGGCGGTGTGAGTTTTGATCATCATGCCCAGCGACACGGCGAGCTCTGCCGCGGCGACGCGCCACTTTCCATCGAGCTCGATGTAATCGTCGCGATCGGGGCCGGTGAACCATTCGCGGGTGCGCGGCGCGTTCCAGAGCTTGATCATTTTTGCGCCGTGCTCTTCGCGGAAGGCGCGGATGCTGTCGAGGTAGCCGGGGCCGAAGGCGTGCGCCTTATCGGGGAGTGAGAAGTTGGGGATGGCGACGAAACGGACGGAATCTTTCAGGACTTCGCGGACTGTTGGAACTTCGGTGAGTCGCGTCTGGGAGTAGGTGAGCCGGACGCCGAAGAGACGCGCGGCGGTTTCGTAGATCCTGGTCGCTTCCTTGCCGTGGATGTGGGAATGGACGTCGATGATGCGGCCGTTGAAGGCGCGCGCGTGGGGGAGTGCCGCGGCAAGGGCGACGTAGTCGAGCGCATGGAGGTTGTGCGGGGACGTGGTGGGGGTGGGCATGGGGGAAGAAGAGAGGGGAAATCTGAAATCTGAAATCTGAGATCTGAGATCGGAGAAGAGAGAAGGCGACCGATCGTACAACCAAGGGGGAGCGCGATGTCCGGTCGCGGCTTGGATGCCGCGAGAGGCGGGGAGATTCGCGAACATGGGAGTGTGCGTGGCGCCGTAATCGGGAGTCAGCCCGCCTCGGGGCAGAGGAACGCGGCGTATTCGATGACGAAGGACGTGAAGTCGGCATCATCGACGAAGTCGTCGTGATTGAAATCGGCGGGGCATCCGGCGGTCATTGCCGCTTCGGTGCAGTCCATGAGGTCGTAGTCGCGCGCGAAGTCGCAGAAATCGGAATCGTCGACGATCGCATCGTTGTTGAGATCGGCGGGGCAGAGGGAGCAGGCGGAGAGAGCGAAGAAGCCGAAGGCGCTTTCGGTACCGGCACGATCGAAGACGCCCCCGACGAAGAGTTGGCCGCGGAACACTTCGAGCGAATTGACCCACCAGCCTGAAGTCGGGTTCGGATTCTGCGGCAGCGGACGCCAATCAGAACCGGTCCACTCCGCGAGCGCCACGCCGGTCGCGCCGAGATTCCGGCCGCCGGCGAACAACCGGCCGTTGTAGACCTTTGCCGCATTGATGGTTCCGGTGAAAGGCGCACCGACGGTGCGCCAAGTTTCGCCGCTCCATGCGCGATACGAGTCATTTCCGAGCGTGACGAGCTCGTTGCGGTAAACAACGGGCAGAGCGGGATTCGGGGTGCCGCCGGTATCAACGGCCTCCCAATCGGATCCGTTCCAGCGGGCGAAGCCCTGCATCGGAACATTTCCATAGTGAGTGAACGTGCCGAGCGCGTAGAGCTGATCTCGGAAGACAACGAAATCGCTGATGCCGCCAAGCGCGGAACCCATGGGCTGCCATGCGGCGCCGTCCCAGCGAATAGCGCCCGGCGCGATGATGTCGCCGTGGTACTCAATGAGCGGAGGAGTTCCGGGGAAGCCGGCAGCGCCCAAGCGAATCCAACCCGTTTCCGTGAGTCGATAGATCCCGTCTCCGTCGACCGAGGCAACGAGCGTCCCTTGCAGTGAATAGATCTTCTTGGAATACGCGTTGGGAGCGAGCATGGGGAGAGCACGCCATGTTTGATCGGTCCACTCTGCGGAATTGCCAGCTATGTCCGCGGCATACAGCGTTTTTTCTGTCGCGCACAAGAATTGGGATCCGTACTTGGACCATCCCGAGCCGATGGATTGCCAGTCCGAACCGGTCCAACGAGCGAGCCCGTTTGCCGGCGCGAATCCGGCGTGTGAGATGATGCCGCCAGCAATCAGTTGGCCACGGAAATTGGCCATGGATTGAACGGTTGCCGGCGAGAGTCCGACCACGAGCCCGCCGTTCATGTTGGACCAGTTCGAACCGTTCCAACAGAGAATGCTGTTGGCCATGTCTTTGCTTGTGACAAAAAGTTGGCCGCCAATGTACAGTTTGTCGGCGATAGCGCTGATGTAGGAGAAGCTTCCCCAGAATCCGGTCTGCGGGAGTTCGAGCGTGGTCCACTGAGAACCATCCCAGACGCGAATTGCGGCTGTGGTGAGCGCGACGAGCTTGCCCTGATAAACCGTGAGCGCATCGACAGGCGCGCCGGGGCCGGCGCCGAAAGGTTGCCACGCTTGCCCGTCCCAGCGCGCAACGTACGGAACGGGACTCGTGCCCGATTTCAGAAAGTAGCCGCCCGCGATGATCTCGGAGTTCCAGACGACGAGTGAAGTCACCGAACCATTGAGTCCGTTACCGAGTCCCAGCCAGCTCGTTCCGTTCCAGCGTGCGACGTTCGCCACGCTTGCAGTACCGGCGGCCGAGAAACCACCGCCGACGTAGAGCCAGTTTCCGAGCGTGGCCATTGTGCTCACCGTGCCGTTGACTTGGCCGCCGGGGAGCGATTGCCAGGTTGATCCGTTCCACTGAGCCATTCTACCGAGCGACGAGCCCCCGACCGGTTGGACGCTTTGTCCCGCGACGATCAAGCGACCGAAGATCGAACCGATCGCCGCCGGAGCGGCGGTGAGTCCGTTGCCAAACGTTTGCCATTGCGTGCCGTCCCATGCGGCGATGTGGCCGGGGGAGGCGTTATTCGAGAGAGCGAAATCGCCCGCGACGACGAGTCGATCTTGGAGAGGTCCGGTCCAGTCGGGGTCCCAAAGCGCGGTCAAGGAAATCGTCGAGCCCGGCGAAGTGCCGGGAAGATCGGACGCGCGGGCGGGCTCGCAGGGCTGCGCGAATGCCGCGGCGCAGAGTAACGAAGCGAGCGCGAAGAAAGGGATCGAACGTGTCATCAAGTGCCCACCCGGATTCATGGTTTTGTGAGGCCAGCATACCGCGGAAGACATGATTCATGCGGTGCGGCGGAGTTATTTGCTCGAAGATTCATGAGCGGAAAGTGCGTGTTTTCGGACCACTGAATTTGACAGGCGTGGGCGCGGGCGGAACTTGTCGAGATTTGGCGAAGCAACGAATCCCTCCCTTCCCCCAACCCCTTCCCTCAGGGAATGGGCTTTGAAAAGCCAATCACTTCGTCACGACGTATTCGTCGACGAGCATCACGCCAGAGCCGTCCGACCGCGGCACCTTGATCTCGGCGCGGAGCGTGATGTGCAGATCGGTGTCGGGCTGCGAGTTGACGATCCATTGCGGAAGGCCGGAAAGCGGGATGCGATAGGTGCGCGTCGCGGGGTCGAAGAGCTCGGCGTTGCGGCGCAGATCGGAAAGGTCGATGTCGTAGCGGCGCTGCTGCGTCGCGTTCGAAAAAGCATCGGGGTCGTCGGAGTTGCGGGCGTTGTTTCCCGCGCTCGGCCCATACAGAAAGATGACGAGCGGGCCGATCGCCTTGGTGCCGTCGCCCCAGGAATCGCGGAACTCGAGGTGCGCGATGATGCGGACCTCGGCGGGCTTTGGGGTGACGTCCTGGGGCGGGATGTTGTCGGCGGGCGAAGGGCCGGAGGGGTTGGCGGGCGGCGCGGGCGGTGCGCTGCCGCGCTCGATGTGCGTGAGCGGGTAGATGCGCATCGAAGTCGGGAGGAAGGGCCAGTTGGCGGCCGTGGCGGTGTTGCCGTGGAAGCTAAAGGCCGAGCCCGTGGAGTTGCAGGCGGCGAGAAGAAGCGTGAGCGGAAGGAGAAGTAGGAAGCGGGTCATGGGAGGGAAGTTTAAGGGATGGCGGATGGGGGATGTCGGATTTCGGATGTGAAGAGAGAGGCGTTGAACGCAAGTGCGGCATGCGACCAAAGGGAGGAGGGGCGCGAAGTGATTCAAAGAAACGGGGCGGTTCCGGAAAGTATTGCAGAGTCAGGCTGTGTACCGGGTTGCGAGGAAGATCGCGCGGGCGAAGCACAAATTTCGCAACGCAGCAATACTGAACGAAAGCGCGATGGCGAAGGCAAGCGCCGCGAATACGAGTCGCTGGGCACTGGCGAGAATGAACATTGGTGACACCAGCGCGAGCAAAGCGCAAACAATCGCGATGAAATATGCGCCGAAGGCAATCTCGTTCAGGATCTTGAGGCTCCGGCGTTCTGGATTGGTGAACAGGTCACCGACAGCGCTCAAGAACAGAGTCTTGGCACTCGCGCCGACGCAGGAGGCTAAGAGGACGATAAGACCGGAAGCTAGCGTGACGAGAAACGCCCCGGCAAGAAAAGAGAACAGCGCCAGGAGACCAGCAATGGTCGCGACGGAACTCGTGGTGGAAACCAGAAGTGCTGTGCTCTTTGATTTGGCTTCATGGAAACCCAGGGGAACAAAGCTCCAGAGCGCTTCGACGGAGATAATGAGCCCTATCAATACGATCGTGAAAACAGATTCCAAGATTCGAGATTCAATCGCCACACCAACCAATAGGACGGCAATGGCAATCGCATCCATCAGTGCAATAGATGCCAACAGGGCTGGAACGGCGCGGCGACGCGAGATCGTGCGCGCGAGCGCACCGTGCCTGCCGATGGAATCTTCGATCGACAAACCGCACTCGGGGCAGAGTGAAGTGGGAGGCAGGCCGGCGATCGAGTAGCCGCAGGAGATGCAGGTGGTGGAGAATGGCATTGGGCAAGGGCAGCGTATCGGAACGATGAATCACGCCAGCGCGACGCGCGCCCGTTTCACGGGCGAGTGAGCTGAAGAGGCGATTGCCAGATGCTGCGCATTTGGCAACGATCATCCGCCCTTGTCATGGGCTACAAGGTGCGCGGAGCACGGAGAAGAAGGAGTCCTCCCTTCCCCCAACCCCTTCCCTCAGGGAAGGGGCGTCGGAAGCGCGGGTCCGTCGGCCTGTAATAGTTTGGAAACGTTGCGCGCCCACCCCCTTTCCCCCTCCCTCAGGGAGGGGGTTTCGGAAGAGCGAGCCGATCGATGGCGCCGGCGAGCGAGCGCTGCGCTTCCTGGACGGCGGTCATCGCGGCGGTGGAGCGGTCGAGTGCGCCGAGGACGGCGTCGAGCGTGCGGCGTTCCTGCATGAGGCGATCGTGTGTTTCAGCGATCTGCTTTTCGCGGGTTGCACTGGCACGGCGCTCGGAGAGCCACATCCACGCGACGAAACCGGCGAGACCGAATTGAGAGAGGATGGGGGTGAGGGTGTCGTTCATGAGCAGGCACTCGGCACTCGGCACTAGGCACTGGGCACTAGGGAAAGGCATCGGGAAGGGCATTGATTATCTTTACTGATGCCCGATGCCACATGCCCGATGCCGCCTTCATGGCGTGTCGTTGAATCTTCGGAAGCGCGCGGTGTAGGCGAGCGAGAACGCGCGGCCGCGGTCGGTGCGATCGGCTTCTTCGAAGGTGATGAAGCTCATCTGC
This sequence comes from Phycisphaeraceae bacterium, assembly GCA_019636555.1. Classification (NCBI taxonomy): domain Bacteria; kingdom Pseudomonadati; phylum Planctomycetota; class Phycisphaerae; order Phycisphaerales; family Phycisphaeraceae; species Phycisphaeraceae bacterium. Next base: position 332,350 of record JAHBXH010000001.1, read on the forward strand.
GTGAACGTGCGCCCGGCGTTGTCGATGAGCGTGCCGGGTGTCGGCGGCTCGATCAACTGCGCCGTGATGGCGTCGCGGAGCGTCCAGAGCGCGGACTGACTGGATGCGATCAGGCGGCCGGTGATGCGGATGGTGAGTTCTTCGAGCCCGAGCCAGCCGCTGCCGCTGAGTTGGATGCCGAGGCGGAGCTTGGGAACGACGAGCTGGCCCTGATACTCGAGCGCGAAGCGGTGAGGACCGGAGCCGAAGAGATTGAGAGATTTGAAGGAAGACATGGGAATGGCGGATGTGGGATGGCGAATGTCGGATGTGAGAACGCGGAATGCGGAACCGGAGAGAACGCGGAGTTGCGGAGGTTGCGGAGTTGTGCGGAGGGTGAGGAGATGGCGAGATGAAGAGGTGGGGAGGTGAATGTGTGCGATGGATCACCTGCTTCGCTGCTCATCTTGTCATTTCCTCATCACGCATCGCTGAACGTAATCGGATCGGTTGCGCCGTTGGGCGAGAGCGCGGCGAGGGAGATGATGCGTTCTGGCTTCGCCGCGAGATCGTTGCGGATACTGCGGACAACGACCTGCGCGGAGACTTTCTGCCGGTGCGCGTGCGAAGCATTGGGGGAGATGATGAATTCGAGCGTCCCTTGCTCGCCGGGCTTTGGGCCTGCGAGTGTGAACTCGCGCTCGAGTCGCTGCGTGATCGTGATCTCGACTTTGACTTCGGGGATGTCGGCGAAGATGGCGAACGGGCCGGAGTCGGACCATTCGACGATTTCGCGATGCGCGAGACGATCGATCGAAACCGAATCGATGTCGGGGAGATCGATCGAGAGAAGCGAGAGTTGGGAGGGGTTGAGGAAGAGCATGGGGAAAGCAAGAGGCACTGGGCACTGGGCACTGGGCACTGGGCACTAGGCATTTGGCACTTGGCACTGGGCATCAGGCATCGGGCATCGGGCATCAGAAAGAGACTGGAGGCGGAAAGATGGGCGTTCAAGTTCGGATGAGCGGCACGATGCTCGCGCGGCGGGTCGCGTCGGGGAGGAAGTCGCCGTCGGCATCGATTTCCGCGACGAGTGAAGAGCGTTCGAGCGACACGAGTTGTTCGTAGCGCTTGGCGCGGCGGGCGAGAGGGCCGTCGGGCGATTGGATTTCGGAAGCGGAGGAGAAGATCGATGCGAGCGTGGCGAGTGCCGCGTAACGGGCGAGGGCTTCGGGATTGGTGACGATCGGAGATGGATTCCCTTGGGAGTCGGTTGCGGGCTGCGCAGGATCGAGGCCGAGTGATCGGAAGACCCGGTCGGTGACGATCACGATCTGCGGGCGGAAGGTGTGGAGGATGACCGTTGCGCCGGTGATCGGCGCGGGCACGAGCACGGTGTCGCTTGCTGCTGCGCGGACGCGCGAGATCTGGGCGGTTGTTGCGGAGAGTTTCGCGACCACTTCGTGCGGGATTTCGTTGATGAGGACGACCATGCCGGGCGCGAGCTGTGCGCCGTCGAAGTTCACATCAAAGCTCGAGATCGTGAGGGTTGTGCCGCTGACGGTGCCGGAAGCCTTGATGAGCTGCTGCGAAACCCAGCGGATTTCGGAGAAGAGGTTGGGTTCGAGGCGGAGGAGATCGGCGTCGGTGAGGAGCATGGGGAGGGTCCAGAAGGGGCAGAGGGGCAGAGGGCAAAGGGGCAAAGGGGCGAAGGGACGGAGAGAAGAGGTGATGAGCGCCGGAGAAGCCCGCGCCGGGCGGGGAACGTCCGGCGCGAGGGAGGAGCCGCGACCCGTCAGCACGTGCTCTGGTTTGCCGCACGTCGAGGTATGTCGCGGGGGGAGGTGTCGAGGTGTCAAGGTGTCGAGAGGAAGGAATGGAGAGGGGAACAGGAGAAGAGGAGAACAGGTGAAGAGGTGAGGAGGTGTGAGGGCGAGTGGTTTGGAATCCCTTTGTCCCTTTGCCACTCCGCCACTCGGACCCTTCTTCTTCACGTCAGGCCGCGGATGATGCCGTGCGCGTTTTCGTTCTTGAATTCGAGCGTGTATTCGCCGACGACCTGTCCCGCGGTGGCGTCGCCGGTCTGCGCGAGCGGTTTGAACGCGAACGAGCGGCCCTGGAGCGGCATGACGCTGATGCGCGAGGAATCAAGCAGAAGGATCGAATCGCTCGGGACCCAGCGGCTGAGAATGACGCGGCAGACGCCGAAGTCGCTCTCGTAGGTGCTGATCATGTCGCGGAACGACATGTCTTCGGGCGTGTACGCGCGGCTGCCGGTCGCGAAGCCGTTGATGCGGCGCTTGAGCGCGCCGGAGCAGACGATGGTGTCGATCTTGCCTTGACTCTGCTCCCAGATGAAGCGGAGCGCGGCGTTGAGAACGGGCTCGTTGAGATCGGTGCCGCTGCCGCCACCGGCGGGCATCTGCCCGGTGTTCGGCGCGTATTGATTCGTCGAGATGAGGCGGATCATTCCGTTCATCGAGCGCCGAATCGTGCTCGACCCTTGCGGGTTGCTCGCGGGCGCGACGCCGTTGATCACGCAGTTCTCGAGATCGCGGAGCAATTCGCGCAGGCGCTCCTGTTTCTGGTATTCGAGTTCATCGTCGATGCCGTGCTGGCGTGCCGCACGCATCGAACCGGAGACTTCGACGGTCGAAGTGAAGATCTGGGTGTAGTTGGCTTTTCGTGCGCGAAGCGTGAAGCGGGCGGTGGTCGCGTCGGCGCCTTCGAGCGCGGCGTTGCCCAGGATGAAGAAGCGTTTGCCGTTGGTGAGAGTTGCCTTTGCGGTCGTGCCGTAGCCGCGGACGACGGTGAGCACGTTGCCGGCGACGGCGGTCACCTGCATCACTTCGGCACTGGCATCGGGGCGGACGAGATCGCCGATCTGGAAGCGCGAGCCGTTCTGGACGGTGAGGCTGGTCGCGTTCTGGGCGTCGGGAGTGAAGGTCGTCTGGTTGAGCGTGTCGGTGTTGGGGAGGAGCGAATCTTCGATCCACTCGTGGATCGTGCTGAGAGCGGGGCGCTTGGCATCGCCCAGGTAGTCGAGCAGCGGAGTTTCGTACGGAGAGACGATGCCGACGATGTCGGAGACGTCTTCCATGATTTCGGGGAGGTTGGACCCGGCGGCGAAGGTGGTTTTTCCGGAGTAAGACATCGAGACGTTCCTGAGGAAGAGAGAGACACAGAGGTAAGAGAGAGAACGCGGAGTTGCGGAGAATGTGGAGTTGCGCGGAGAGAGGAGCGGGAGCGAAGAAGAGGAATGCGAGGCCCTTCCCCCAACCCCTCCCGTCAGTGGAGGGGCGTTAGAGAGCGAGCCCCGCGCGGGCGCGGAGGTAGGTGAGAAGAGAGCGGCGATCGCCGCGGGAGCGGGCCTGCTCGGCGAGATCGGAGAGCGAGTCGGCCGGAGAGGTGCTGATCGCTGGACTCATCGCGGAGGGGACGCTCGGGCGGGTCGAGAGCGCGGATTCGAAGAGAAAGGGCTTGCTGGCGCGCAGCGTTTCGATAAGCAATTGGATGTCGGGCGCGTCGGCTTTCGCGTCGGGCTTTTCGAGCATCGAGGCGAGCATGAGCGAGGCGACTTCGGTGTCGATCGCGCCGGCGCTCGTGAGGGCGCGGTCGATTGCTCGTGCTTGTTGTTCGCGTGCGAGCGCTTCGCGGAGCGATTGGGATTCGAATTCGAGCTGGGCGAGCCGGGTTTCGGCCTCGAGCGCACGGGCGCGCCAATCGGCTTCTTCGGAGGTTGGCGGATGGGTTGCCGTTGATGTGGGTGAAGTTGGCGGTGTGCCGCCGTCTTCTTCGGGTGGGGGAGCGGTTTCGGGCATGGGAAGTTCCTTTGAAAGGGCCAAATGGCCAAAGCGCCAAAGGGCCAAAGAAGAAAGCTCAAAGCAACAAAGCTCAAAGCTCAAATCCGGAAACGGGAAAGAAGTCGCGGCGGCATGTCTTTGGCATTTGGCCACTTGGCGCTTTGGCCATTTCTCACACCGCCCCGTCATCCCGCGGCGTGTATCCGAGTTCGTTGAGGAGGCGCTGCTTGTCCACGCCGATGCGGAGTTTGGCTTCGGCGGTTTGGACTTGCTGCAGGTCGTCGGCGGGGAGCGGATCGGGCCAGTCGATGCGGATCGAGCGATCCACTTCGTCGGTCTTGAGGATGTCGAGGTGATCGAGCGCGGCCAGAATCAGGCGCGATGCTTCGGCGAGTCCCCTTCCGTAGGTCACTTGTTTACGCGCGGTGCGGCTGAGCAGGCCCATAAGCGTGACGCGGAGCGCCATCGCGCTCGAGAGATTGCCGACTTTGCCCTGGACGACGCCGGTCGCGAGAGGGGGAACGCCGCTGAGCTTGTCGAGCGCGTTGCGGAGCGCTTCGAAGTGAGCATCTTCGGATGGCGCTTCGGCGTCGCCGCCGAATGTCTGGATGGAGGCCTGCGTGTCGTCGGTCGAGATCATGACGCCGGGGCCGATCGCGAGCGAATCGGGCGAGCCGAGCCCGCGGCAGAGGTACATCTTGAAACTCTGCATCGAGAGGCGGTACGCGCGATCGGTGAGGCGGGTATTGAGTTCATCCTGGAGCGGGATGAGCGGCTCGACTTCGCCGATGCCGCTGTAGTGGAACGGCTGGCTGACGTTCTGGATGTGGACGACCGGGATGCGGCCGTTTGTCCAGGGTGTTTCGTCGGCGGAGACGAGGCGATCGTTCTCGTAGGTGTGTTGAAAATCGGAAGAGAGAATCTCGGTGTGCGTTGTGCGCTTTCGCCGCGCTGAATCGGAAGAGAGAAGCGAGCGGAAGAGGCCGGGCTGTGCGGCTTCGTGCTCTTCGCGCTCGAAGCGGATGACATAGGCGGAGAGACGTCGGAAGTCGGAGGTATCGGAGACGGGGATGCCGCGGCGCGGGTCAATGGTTTCGATGCGGACGGGGGGCGCGATTCGGAGCGCCTCGGGCGGGGTTACGCCGAGGGCTCTTGCGCGTCGGCGAAAATCTGCGGCGGTTTCGGTGACGCGGACGAGCAGATCGACGTGACCGAAGACGTGGGCGAGGAGCGCGAAATCGGTGAAGAGTGAGATGCCGCCGCTGGATTCCCAGATCGCGTCGAGCGCGGATTCGACGGCGCTGCGGGTTGCCTGCGAGCGCGCCGTGCTGATGAAGCGGATGGGCTTTGCGAAAAGGAAATCAACCATGGCGTGGACGCGCCAGGCGATGTCGTTCTCGATGACGAGTTCGCGGGGAGAACGGAGGCGGTCGTCGGTGTTCGTCGAAGCCGGGTTTGTGAGGCGAGAAGGGAGGCCGATTTGCTGGGGTTGAGCGTACCAGCGGGCGTTGGCCCCGGTGACGGACCCCGCGCGGGCGACCGGCTCCAGTGCATTCCTGTAATACGTCCAGAGTTTGTCGAGACGCGGGAGTGTGCGCGTCTCGTGCTCTTTGAGAAGAAGAGCGAGTGATGCCTCGTTGAGGCCGACGTCGGAAAATGCCTGGAGCCGGTGCGCCATGTCGGGGATCCGTCCTGCCGCCGTGCGGGCGGCTGATCGCGGGTGCTCGAAAAAGCGAGCCTCCACAAAGGGACGCATGTGCGCGAATGGCCCAAAGAGTCCGTCGGTGCGCGGGTGTGCGCGCGGGGGCTAAGCCCTTGCCGCGCAATCGGCTGGAGCGATTTTCAGAAAATCCCACGTGGGGGAGTTGGAGCGAGCGCGCCTGGTACCAAGAACCTGCAACTACGCCACTGGTCCTGGTGTTGAACCGCGAACTGTGTTCGGCGCTTTGCGATTAGTAGTTCGAGCCGGCGTTATTCCACTGATCGCCGGAGTCGCTGGAGCCGACCGGATTGAATCTGCCGGTGCCGCCGTAGCCACCGTCGTCGGTGTTCCATTGCGAATCGTTGTTGTTGCTGCTGGCGCAGGCGACAAGCAATGTCGCGACAAATGCGATCGCGAGGAAGGAAGAAAAGAAACGGGCCGAGTTTCGAAGCGTGCGCATGTGCGGGCTCCGTCAGTGGTGCGACGAGTTCTTTCGCGCGGCGTCGAGCAGGCCGGCGATTTGTTCCGGCTTGACATTTTCGTGAAGCGTCTCGTCGATGAGCAGGGCCGGGGCCGTGCCGCAGGACCCGAGGCACTCGAGCTCGATAAGTGTGAAGACGCCGTCGTCGGTGGTCTCGCCGACATCGATCCCGAGCGCGTCTTTCACGGCTTGTGTGATTGCGGGTTGGCCGCAGAACTCGCATGCGATGGAGCGGCAGACGCTGACGAGGTGCTGGCCTTTCTTCTTGAGCCAGTATTCCTCATAGAAGGAAGCGGTGTCGATGACGTCGGCGGGCTTGATCGCGAGGAAGTCGGCGATCTCGAGCATGGCCTGGCCGGGGATCCATCCGTAGGCGTGCTGGATTTCGTGCAGGCAGGGGAGGAGCGCGCCCATCTTGCGTTCGTAGCGCGGCAGGATGTGCTGCGAAAGGTGCGAGCGCATGTCGCTCGTCAGGTAGGGCTCTGACCGTTTTTCGACGGTCGCGCCGGCGGAGTTTTTGGAGATCCAGGCCATGGGGGAGTGTAGAAGGGGCGGAGGGACAGAGGGACAGAGGGGCAAAGAGGCAAAGAGGCAAAGAGGTGTGGTGCCGCGAGATTGAAAGGAAAAAGCCCGGGTCTCTCCGGGCCATTTCAGAATTGCGAGTTGTTCGATCGGCTCAGGGGCAGATCAGGTCGTTGTACGCGGCGGCGAAGATCACGAAGTCCGCGTCATCGACGAAGCCGTCGTTGTTCAGGTCGCCCGGGCAGCCCGAGGGCATGCTCGGATCGGTGCAATCGAGGATGTTGTAGGAGTTGGCGAAGATGACGAAATCGGAGTCATCGACGAAGCCGTCGTTGTTGAGATCGCCGGGGCACGGCGCGGCGCAAAGGCCGGGGAATGCCGCGTCGAACGAGGCCAGGTCGGCTTGCGTGACAGCGGCGTTGTTTGTGCCGCCGGCGCCGTCGGTGGTGTTCATGTTGAGCATGGCGAGCAGGCCGTTGAAGCTGCGGCCCTGCCACTTCCACCAGTTGGGAATGACGATGTCGTCGGTCGGATCGGGGGTTCCCTGATCGCGAACGTGGGTCTCGGTGTCGTCGAGCGTGGCGCCGATGCGCGACTGGAGCAGGTTGCGGTCGTCGCAATTGACGACACCGTCGAAATTGAAGTCACCGATGATCCAGCGGAACTGCGTGACCGTCACGCCGTAGGTGCCGGTCGTCACACCGTCGTTGAAATTGCCGGGGGTGATGGCGAAGCCGGCGCGGCTGATGTCCTGGAAGCGTGCTCCCGGAGTCTGGCCGGGGTACGTCGGGCCGCCGGAGAGCGTTGCGTCGTAGAGCCTGGTGCTGTTCACGAGCACATCGCCGTAGATGAATTCTTCGTCGGCCATGTGGGTTTGGACGACTTGGTTGCTGCTATTGAGGCGGTCGCCGAGATTCGGATTGGTGCCGAAGTAGGCGACGCGCGAAACGGCATCGGGGTTGAAGCCGGGCGTGTCGGAGATTTCCTGCTGCTTGGAGCGGGAGTATTCCTTGCCGCCGCTGTTGGACCAGGTGATGTCGTCGACCATCTGGTACGGCTCGAGCGAAGAAGGCGGCGGAGTCGGGACGGGCACGTAGCTGGTGTCTTCGCTGTTGACCGGAATCTCGGGCAGGTAAGGGAATCCGTTCTGCGTCGCGATTCCGTTGAGATCGATCGAACCGTCGAAGTTCACATCGGGGTTCACATCTTTGCGCCAGGCGTAGCGGGTGCCGCTGAAATACGTCGCGCTGCCGTCGTAGCGGCTGACAAAGCCACCCGCGCCGTTGGAAACCAGCGTGTGATAGGGGCGCTTGCGGAGCAGCACAAACGTCGCGCTTCCGTCGTTCTTGATGCGACCGGCCGTGTCGGAAGTGGGGATGTGCTGCGAGATGAACGTTGCGCGATTCGTGGCGGCGGGAAGCAGCGGCGGAATGAGCGAGTTGTTGCCGTTGTTGTTGTAAAGAACAAAGAAACCGTTGCTGCCGATGGTCATGCCGTCGAGTGACCACGCCTCGTCGATCTCGGGCAATTCATCGCCTTCGTCCCACCCGGAAGGAAGAGGACCTGGGATGTTGTTGCCGTCGTCGGCGCCGCCGAAAACCGAGGCGATCATGTAGCCATCGAGCTTCATGCCGGGGCGACCGTACAGCTCGATGAACTCGTAGCGATCATCGCCCGAGCTTCCGCTGCCGGCGGGGTTGGCCCAGACTTCGTTGAGGATGACTTGCGCGTTGCCGGCTGCGGCGATCAGCGATAGGGCGGCGAAACCGATCGTGGTCGAAACTCTCATAAAGCTCTCCCGAAAGTGAACGAATAAGAAACGGTGCTTGTGAAGCGTCGGGTCAGCGGGGCTAGTGATCCACGCTGCTCCGCTCTTTGGTGGGATCGGGACCGAATCGGCCGGTCGTCAAGTGTCCGCCGAAGACTTTTCGTTCGACGTCTTGGTCGTCGTAGGGGTCGTCGGCTCGAACGCTGGCGCCATCGAGCCAGCCGAATTCGCCGTCCATGTTGGAATCGCGGAGCGAATCGACGTGTCCGTCGGCGAAGAGCCAATTTCCGTAGTACTTGTCGAGATCTTTCTGGTTAATGCCGCCGGAAGCGGTGTTGCGGAGCTTGCCACCGGGCGCTTTTCCGTGCGCCGGACCGAGGTCGCTCCACGATTGCTTGCCGAAGAGACCGTCGACAGGGGAACCCGCGTATCCGTCGGTCAAATGCTTGACGACGCGATAGGTGTCGGAGCCGACAAGCACTTCGGATTGACCGTCGTTGAGATCGTTCACGCGCCCATCGGCAAAGAGCGGCACAAGATTGGTCGGAACCATTCCGAGGTATTTCTCGTTCATCGTGCCGCGCAGGGCCTGGCGGGTGCGCTTGGAATCGAGATAGGGGCGCTTGACATCGACGTCGGGGTTATCGCGAAGGTCGATGAGTTCGGTGAACGCGAAGTACCAGGTGGGCGTGTAATTGGTGTTGTACCCGGCGTTGAACATCGCCTGGCGCTTGGTGGTGGTGGCGGTAATTCCCTTGAAGCTTGCCGGGAGTTTGTCGTTTTGGAGCGACTGAGTGGAGCGAGCCGGATTGGTCGGGCAGAGGTTGGTGCCCGGATTGAAGTAGCCGCCCTCGACGGCGTCTGCCATCCAGCCGACTTTGCCCGCCTGGATGTCGGCGGCGTTTCCCCAGTTGTTGTTGACGCGCCCGTCCTGCGGGCCGCTGCAATACGAACCTTTGTTGCTGCCCGAGTATGCGAGAAAGGCGATCCCCATCTGGCGCAGGTTGCTCTGGCACTTGACGGTGCGCGCCGAGTCGCGGGCGGCGCTCAGGCTGGGGAGCAGAATACCGATCAGGATCGCGATCACCGCGATGACGACGAGCAGTTCGATCAGAGTGAAAGCGCCGCTGGAGGCTCTCATACCGCGGCAACGAAGGGATTTATTCAAACGCTGCGCTGGCATGGGGATGCGGCGTGATCCGAATCGGTTGAGCTGCAGAGAAATCGAGGCGGACCTTAACACGGCGCGCGATCGACGAGCGCTTTGGAATTGGCAAGATTGCGTCAAGATCGCGCAAAGACGCCGCAAGCGAACCCGACTCCTCGTAACACAACCTTTACACGATCTTCGTCGGGAGTGAGCGCAATGGAAAGACCCGAGGGTTTAGTCTTGGCTCCCCGATTCCGACGACGCGAAGTTTGTGCGTCGTACGCCGGGGTTTACAGGAGCGAGAGATGAACAAGCAGATTGCGATCGGTGCGGCGGCATTGGTGACGGCGGCGAGCAGCTCGATGGGCGCCATCCGCATCACGGAATGGATGTACAACGGCGCGGGCGGCACGGCTCGCGAGTACTTCGAGATCACAAACACGGGCGCGTTCGCCATCGATTTGACGGGCTGGTCGTTCGATGACGACTCGCGCGCGCCGGGGACGGTCAGCCTTAGCAGCTTGGGCATTCTTGCCGCGGGCGAAAGCGCGATCGTCTGCGAGCCGACCGCGGCGGCGTTCCGCACGGCGTGGGGCCTGGCGGCGAGCGTCAAAGTTCTCGGCAGCAACACGACGAACCTCGGTCGCGCCGACGAGATCAACATATACGACGCGTTCAACAACCTCATCGATCGTCTGACGTACGACGATCAGACAATCGGTGGCCCGCGCACGCAGGGCTTCTCGGGCAACATCATGCTGGCGAACCTCGGCGCGAACCGCGCCGACCTCGCGCTGATTTCGTCCGTGGGCGATGCCTACGGCTCTTGGACGAACTCGTTCGGGGAGATCGGCAACCCGGGTACGTACGCCGATATCCCTGCGCCGGGCGTTCTTGCTCTCGCCGGCCTCGGCGCTGTGATCTCTGGTCGGCGTCGACGGGCCTGATGATGGACTGAGGACAGCCCGATCGCAATCGGATTCGTTCCGCACACAGGACAAGCCCCCGGAGACCCCGGGGGCTTTGTCGTTTTTCGGGGGCTGATACGATCTGACGAAAGCCGGGAGGTGGGTGCGGCCCGGTTCGCTCGGAGAACGTCGGATGGCGAAGAGCCGTGCTTTTGGGTGTGTGATTGCGGCGATCGCGACGCTCGGTTGTGCGTTCGGGCAGACAAGCGGGCGCCAAGCCGGGAAGCCCGGCGAGAAGACCATTGAGACGCCGGGAAAAGTCGTTCGGCCCCGGACGACCCAGGACGACATCGACGACGCGATCGCGATTCTGAAAGCCCAGGCGTCTGTTGCGGGCGAGTTTCTCCTTAAGGGAGACGTTGACGGGGCGAGCAAGCTGGTGCTCGAAACCTTTCCCGAAGCCACAAGAACGCCCGCGCAGTCGTTCGTGATGGGTCAGGCAATTTTCCGCAACGATCCGAAGCTTTCGTATTCGCTCATCAAGTCGGCGGCCAAAAAGCTCCCGGACAGCGCCGAAGTTCTGCTCGCTTGGGGGCTCGAGCAGCATCGGGAGCGAGAGTACGAAGGGGCGCTTCAAGCGTACGAGCGGGCGGACGAACTCCGCCCGGGCAACGCGCCGGTGCTGGCCGTTGCCGCGGAGTGCGCGCTGCGCATCGGAAATGTCGAGAAAGCGCTCGCACTCTGGAAATCGTGCGGCGAGGCGACACGCGGAACGCAGGAAGACATCGAGTCGCTGGTGTGCGAAGTCAATGACCGCAGGCGTCCGATGGGGCGGCGTGCGGAGCTCGTCAAGAAAGTGCTGAACGCCAACGAGCTTGCGGCGGCGGACCTTCTTCTCCTCGATTGCGACTGGCCGAGCGATTGGTGGAATAAGGGGCCCAATCGGCAGTTTCTCGAGAACGATTTGTTGACGGTGGGGAAGTGGATTCTTCCGGGTGGGAATGTTCAGGTGCAGGAAGCCAAGTGCGTCGGAGCGCTCGCGATGATGGAGCGCCCCACGAAAGAAAAGGTCTACGACCTTCTGCGGCGCAGCCGCTATTTGATCGATGAACAGGCGACGATGCCGACGAACGCGCGGGCGGCGGTGCAGATGCTGAGATACGCGATCCGCTCGGGCGCAACCACGCGCGATGACGCCCGCGTCAAACTCGGGCCGCAGTTCGTCGAGATGGCGAAGAACTCGGGCCTCAAAGACGCGTTCGAGGCTGCGGGATTTCTGTACTTCCAGACAGGAAAGGCGGACGAGATCGACCGTCTCGGGTGGGAAGTCGCGAAGGACCCGCGCTGTGCCGCCGGCGTGCTGGCGGCGATGGTGGAGAAGAAGGAATTGAAGTGGGAGAGCCCGGAATTGCAGAAGGCGATCAAGGATTTTCCGGAGAGCGCGGCGATCGCGGGGATCGCGCTCAAGGCCGGGGTCGAAGCCGGTCAGCCCAAGCGAGATCTGCTCATCCGGGCGATCCTGGCGGAATATTCGGGGTTTTCGTTGTCGGATCGGGGCGGAACGGTGCGGCCGCGCTCGGATGCGCTGCGGGACCTTTGGCAGCAGTTGGCGGAGTTGAAAGAGTGAAGAGCGGTCAGTTCGTGGAGTTCAGCGGCTCCGCGCCGACGTACTGCGCTTTGACGCCCGCGAGCCCTTCGAATGGTTGCTCGCCCATCACCATTTGAGATCCGATCGCGACTGCTTCTTCGGGAGAGAGGCCCTTGGTGCGGACGAGATAGGCGGTCCAGAGGTGTGTTGCGCGGTAGCCGACCTGGCAGTGGAGGAGTACGGGGCCGGAATTGTGGCGCGAGAGCGCCTCGGCGAATTTGTCGGTCGCTTCCGTGGTGTAGGGGTATTCCTTCTTGGGGCCGCCGAGGGGAATGAAGACATACTCGACGTTGAGACGCTTCAGCGTTTCGGCTTCATCGAACGGCACACGCTGGCGGTCGTTCATTTCTTCCGGCGTGCGGATGTTGACGACGAGGGGGCACCCGTCCTTCGCCAGTTTCTCGAGCGTCGCTTCCTTGGGCTGCCCGGCGACGATCACCGGACCGACGCGATAGGCATTGGCCGTGTAGCCCTCATCCGCGGCATTGAGCTCAACGGGCTGTGCAACGGGCGCGGCATTCAACCCGCTGGAAGCGACCGAATTCGGGGAATGCCCGATGCGATCGGAAGCACAGGCTCCGAGCGTCGCGGCGACGAGGATTTGAGCAAATAGCGGCGATGCCCTCATGTGTGTTCCTTTGCAGCGGCGCAAAAAGGATTCTCGCAACGGCTTCAAAGATCAAATGCGATCAAAACGCCGCGGCAAGAACATGCGGCCGCCCGCCGGCGAAGAATGCCTGAGAAGTGGAAGAGCCCTTTGCCATCCTGATAGACGGGAAGTGCACGCTCTGCCGGCGCGAGGCACGGTTCATGCAGAATCTCGATGCGGGCCGCGGCAAGCTGAAGATCCTCGATATCACGGCCCCGGACTTTGAACCGTCGCGGTTCGGTGCGACCGAGGAGGCTCTTATGGGGCAGATTCACGGAATCCTGTCCGATGGACGGATGATCGCCGGCATGGGGGTTTTTCGGCATGCATATCGCGCGGTCGCAGAAGGCGGCGGTATCGGCGCGCGCCTCATGAGCGCGATCGTGAGCGTGACGGGATGGCCGCTGATCCGCCCGCTGGCGGATTGCTTCTACCGCTGGTTTGCGCGGCATCGAATTCGGATCAGCGCGATCGCGGCAAGGTTTCTAGGGGAAGAGCCGGCGATGGCGTGCGAGGGCGATCGCTGCAGAGTGCCGTGAGCCAAAGATTCGCACAATGATCGAGCTGCCTCGCGCCTTGCTACTCACGATTTGTTTCACGCTCACCTTGCGTTGTCCTGCGCAGCCTGTCTGGCGCGAAACCACGCCCGAACAAGCGCAAGCCTTTGCTCCTCCCGATCCGCCCCGCGAATTCCGCGGCGTGTGGGTCGCCAGCGTGCAGAACATCGACTGGCCGAGCGCAAGCAATCTGAGCGTTGAGATCCAGAAAGCCGAGATCATCCGGAACTTGGATGGGCTCGAAAAGATGAAGTTCAACGCGGTGCTGCTTCAGGTGCGCCCGAGCTGCGATGCGCTCTACATCTCGTCGATCGAGCCGTGGAGCGAGTACCTGACCGGTGCGAGCGGGATCTCGCCCCCTGCTGCCGGTTACGACCCGCTGCGGTTCTGGATCGAAGAGGCGCACAGGCGCGCGATCGACGTTCACATCTGGATCAATCCGTTTCGGGCCCGCCATTTCAAGGCGAAATCGCCGAATGCGGCATCGCACATCTCGCGGACCAATCCGGCGATCGTGAAGGAATACGACAGCTATGAATGGCTCGACCCCGGTGAGCCCGAAGCGGTCGAGCACACGATGCGCGTCGTCATGGACATCGTGAACCGATACGACATCGACGGCGTGGCGATCGATGACTATTTCTACCCTTATCCGAAGGAAGGTGTGCCGTTTCCGGATAACGCGAGTTACGAGAAGTACGCCGCGAAGATGCGGGCCGATGCGCCGCCGGGAACCGCGATCCGTCCGCTGACGCGCGATCTCTGGCGCCAGCAGAACATCAACAGCTTCGTCGAGCGCTTCTATTCGGAGATCAAGCGAGCGAAGCCGTACGTGCTGGTGGGGGTTGCGCCGTTTGGAATCTGGAAGCCGGGGTTCCCCGAAGGCATCAAGGGAATGGACGCGGTTGCGAAGCTGCACGCCGATGCGAGGCTCTGGCTCATGAACGGATGGCTCGATTATCTCTCGCCGCAGCTCTACTGGTCGATCGATTCGGTCGAGCAGAACTTTGTGCGTCTCATGCTCTGGTGGGCGCAGCAGAACACGAAGGAGCGTCATCTCTGGCCGAGCTTGTACACAAGCCGCATCGGGCTCGAGACCGAGGACGTTTCGCGCAACTGGATCCCGATGGAGATTGTGCGCCAGATCAACGTCACCCGCGAGCGCTCCGGAAACCCCGGTTTCCCGGAGCCGGGACAGATTCATTTCTCGCTGAAAGTAATGCTGGAGAACCGGGGCGGGATCAATCAGGCGATCATGTCTGTTCAGCCGGAGAGCGCTCTCATTCCCGAAAGCCCGTGGCTCAATGAACCCGCGTTTTCAAAGATTGATTGGAAGGCGATCGTCGCCGCGGACAACACGCGAACCGCGCTCGCTTGGATTCCCTGGGAGTTTCCGCTGGGGCCCTCGCGCTGGGTGCTGCAGGTTCGTCGCGGCGGGGAGTGGCGCACCCTGATTCTGCCGGGCGGGCGCGCGGGCGAAACTTTCGAAACTCAGGGCGCCGACACTATCGCTCTCACGCCGGTGTCGCGGACGGGGGCATTGGGCAGAAAACGCATCTGGCACGCCGCTCAGAATGGTTCAAATTGAGCAGGCGGGTGCCGCCGGGGCCGAAAGAGGGGGCGTGAAAGGGTCGGAAATCCGGTATTCGCGATTCCGAATCATTCCGGTGCTTCTTGCGTTCTGCCGTTGGTGGATCGGGAGGCGTGCGGTACATTGATCGGGTTCGCGCGGGAGTGAGAGATGAAGAACTGGAAAGAAGCGTCCTACGCCGGAATCTTCGGGCTTGCGTGCGCCGGCATGGCGGGAGCGCTCGTCATCCAGTCGGACCCGTTCGGCGATCGGTACGTCAACTCGTCCTTTGTCAATTGGGAAAGCCCGCACGTTCATCCGCTCGACAAGACCCCGAGCGGCGCACGCCTGCTCGCGGTGAACACCGCCGATAACCGGCTGGAAGTATTCGACATCACGCACGGGCTTCCGTACTCGGTCGCGTCGGTTCCGGTTGGTCTTGACCCGGTGAGCGTGCGTGCCCGGACAGAAAACGAAGTGTGGGTGGTCAATCACATCAGCGACACGATCAGCGTTGTCGATCTTTCGACGATGAATGTGGTGCGCACGATCAACACGAAAGACGAACCGAGCGATGTCGTGTTCGCGGGAACGCCCCAGCGGGCGTTTGTGACGTGCTCATCGGCGAAAGTCGTGCAAGTGTTCGATGCCGCGAACCCCGGATCGCCGACCGCCGAGATCGCGATCAAGGGCGAAGTGCCGCGTGCGATGGCCGTCAGCCCGGACGGAACGCGGGTGTACGCGGCGATCTTCGAGTCGGGAAACGGATCGACAATTCTGGGCGGCGGTGCGACAGCGAACATGGGCGTCGTGCTGGGATACCCACCGAACGTTGTCAGCGATTTCTCGGGACCGTACAGCGGCATCAATCCGCCGCCGAATGTCGGGACGCTCTTTGTTCCCGCGAAGAATCCTGCCGCGGGCACGCCACCGAAGGTCGGGCTGATCGTCCGAAAGGACGCGAGCGGAAAGTGGATGGACGACAACTCCGGAGACTGGACCGACCTCGTCAGCGGCGCGAAAGCGGCAAAGTCGGGAAGGATTCCGGGCTGGAACCTACCGGATCGCGATCTCGCCGTGATTGATGCGTCGACCTTGGGAGTTACCTACGCGACGCAGCTCATGAATATCTGCATGGGTGTCGCGGTGAATCCGGCCGACGGCACCGTGACGGTGATCGGAACCGAGGCGACCAACGAGAAGCGATTCGAGCCGGTTCTGACCGGTAAATTCATCCGCGTCGAGATGGCGAGCGTAAATCCGGCGACGCTCGCCTCGACGGTTGTCGACCTGAATCCGCATCTGACGTACGCGGCTTCGAGTATCCCGCAGAGCGAACGGAACAAGTCGTTGGGTGATCCGCGCGGCGTTATTTGGAACAGCCAGGGAACTATCGGATACGTGTCTGGAATGGGCTCGAACAACGTGATTGTTGTGAATGCCGCGGGAGCGCGAGCGGGCCTCGCGCCGACGATCGATGTCGGCGAAGGGCCGACCGGGCTCGCGCTCGATGAGGCGCACGATCGCCTGTACGTGATGAACAAGTTCGAGGGCTCGATCTCGGTTGTGTCTCTCTCAAGCCAGACGCAGATTCTCAAGGTTCCGTTCTTTGATCCGACGACGTCCGACATCAAGACCGGGCGCAAGCACCTGTACAACACGCATATGAACTCTGGGCTCGGGCAGATCGCGTGCGCATCCTGCCACGTCGATGGCAAGATGGATCGCCTCGCCTGGGACTTGGGAGATCCGAGCGGATCGGCGCAGGCGCTCGTCGATCTCAACACCGGCTTCGGCATTCCGGGGCTGAACACCGGGTTTGAAGCTTTTCACCCGATGAAGGGGCCGATGACCACGCAGACGCTGCAGGACATCATCGGACACGAGCCGCATCACTGGCGGGGTGACCGCTCGGGAATCGAAGCGTTTGCCAACGCGTTTCTCGGCTTGCAGGGCGCCGACGGTCCTCTGCCGCCGGGCCCTATGCAGGAGTTTGAGAATTTCCTCGCAACCATCACGTTCCCACCCAACCCGTTCCGGAATATTGACAACACGCTGCCGTCGAATCTGCCGCTTCCGGGACACTTCAGTCCTGGGCGTTTCAGTGCCGCGGGCTTGCCCTTGCCAAACGGGAACGCGGGCAATGGACTGGCGATCTATCGCAGCGCGGCACGCCGGCTCGACAACAACGCGCTCGCCTGTGTTTCCTGCCACACGCTGCCGACCGGCATGGGCCCGGATGCGGCATGGAACGGGACGCAGTTCGTCGCGATTGCACCGGGTCCGCAGGGGCAGCACCACCTCGGGCTTGTCTCGACCGACGGGTCAACCAACGTGACGATGAAGGTGCCGCAGACGCGAAACGAGTACAAAAAGACCGGCTTCAACACCACGCAGCTCGAGAACACCGCGGGCTTCGGGCTGCTGCACGACGGATCGGTCGACTCGATCGAGCGGTTTGTTGCCGAGCCGGTATTCCGCGTGAACTCGGATCAGGAAATCGCAGATCTGACGGCGCTCATGCTCGCGTTTTCCGGTTCCGACATGCCGCTGCCCGCGACGAGCAGCAACATCTTCGAAGCGCCGGGGCCATCGAGCAAGGATTCGCACGCCGCGGTCGGGAAGCAGAGCACGCTTGTGAATCTCGCGACCGCGCTCCCGGCGCAGACGGCGCTGCTGACGACGTACGAGTCGCTCGCGAATTCCGGAAAAGTGGGGCTTGTCGTGCGCGGGCGTTCGGGTGGCAGGATGCGCGGCTGGTCGTACATCGGGAGCGGCGTCTTCCAGTCCGATCACGCGGGGGAGACGATCGGCTCCGGCGCGCTCAAGGCGATCGCGGCGGTCGGCAACGAGCAGACGTGGATGATCGTGCCCAAAGGAAGCGAGACGCGCATCGGGATCGATCGGAATCTCAACGGCATTCTCAACAGCGACGAGCGCGCGTACTGCCCCGGCGATCTGAACGGCGACGGGCTCGTGGAAGATTTGGACTTCCAGGTGTTTGTGGTCAGTTACGACCAGTTGGTGGTGCCGCCCGCGAGCATGGCTGCAGATCTGAACCGAGACGCGCTCGTGGACGATGCTGACTTTGTGGAATTCCTTGCCGGATACAACCAGTTGCTTTGCCCGTAATAAGGCTTTCCGCGGCCGATTCGAGCGCGCTTCGCGGCGAGCCCTAGCCCAGCATTTCCGCCTTCGCGATCGTGACCGGCTCGACCGGCACATCGCCCATGCCCTGTTTGTTCGTCGTTTTCACTTTGCGGATCTTGTCGACAACGTCCATGCCGCTGGTGACTTTTCCAAAGACGGCGTACGCGGCGCCGTCGGGCTGAGGCTTATCGAGGAACGCGTTATCGACGGTGTTGATGAAGAACTGGCTTGTGGCCGAATCGGGGTTTCCGCCCAGGCGCGCCATGGCGACCGCGCCGCGCACGTTCTTGAGCCCGTTCTTCCACTCGTTCTTGATGGGCTTGCTCGTCGCCTTCTTCGACAAGTCGGCGTTGTGTCCGCCGCCCTGGATCATGAACGAATCGATGACGCGGTGGAAAACGGTTCCTTCATAGTGGCCGGACTTGACGTACGCGACAAAGTTTTCGGTGCTGATCGGCGCGTTCTTCGGATCGAGTTCGAGCACGATGTCGCCGTGAGATGTGGTGAGTTTCACTTGCATGAACAAGGGTAGCGACGGAATGGGCGGAGAAGAGACGGGGAGGAGGGGTGAGTAGATGAACAACTCCAAACATGAAAAAAGCGAGAGATAGAAAGATTGAGAGAGGGGCCAGATAGAATCGTGCTTGCCTCCCCGCATCGTCAGCCTGCTTCCCTCCGCGACAGAATCGCTCTGCGCGATCGACGGGGAATCACTGCTCGTCGGTCGCTCGCACGAGTGCGATTATCCGCTTGGAATCTCGGAAATCCCGGCCCTGACCGCGCCGGCGATCAAGCCTGAACGCGCGACAAACCCCGGAGCAATCGACGCCGAGGTGCGCCGGCAAATGTCCTCAGGTCAATCGCTCTACTCGGTGAACGAGAAACTGCTCGCCGATCTCAAGCCCGATCTCATCCTCACGCAGGACTTGTGCGAGGTCTGCTCGATCGATCTGAAGACCGTCCGGCGCATCGCGGAAACTCTCTCACCCCGCCCCGAAATCGTGAGCCTGAATCCACAGACATTCGAGGGCGTACTTGATGACCTCTACACCATCGGGCGCGCCGCCGGTCTCGAATCGCAAGCGGTCTCGAAGGCCGCGGACCTGCGCGAGCGGATGTTCGCCGCGGCGGAGTTCGTGAACGCGCTCGAAGACGGTCCCAATGTCGTGTTGCTCGAGTGGACCGATCCGCTCTTTGTGGGCGGGCACTGGACGCCTCAACTCATCGAGCGTGCGGGTGCGAGACACCCGCTGAATCCGACCGTCGCGAAGGAAGAAGCCGGTGCCGCGGCGGGCCCTCAGATGGCCGAGCGCCTCGCGGGGAAATCAATCCGCGTCGATCCCGAGATTGTCGGGGCACTGAACCCGGACGCGATCATCATCGCGCCTTGCGGCATGGATCTGGCCACGACTCGGACTTGCGCCGATGCGCTGCTGAAGCAAGAATGGTTCCAAGGCCTGAAGGCCGTTCGCGAAGGGCGTGTCGCGATCGTCGATGGAAATCAGATGTTCAACCGCCCGGGCCCGCGGCTCGTCGATGCGTTCGAGTTCCTGGTCGGCTGGTTGAACAACCGCGCGGGCGTCATTCCGATCGGCTTCCCGTGGACATTGCTCGAGCGGCCGTGAATTGGATTACCGCACAATCGTCCAACCCGGGACCGGATTGAATTCGGTTTTCGCGCGGGCGATGGCTTCGGTGTCCGGGCCGAGGTCGCGCTGATACACGATTCCCTGCTTGGAAATCATGAACGACATGATGCCCGAGACGCCGTACTCGGCCGGATAGGCGATGACCGCGAAGCCGCGCGTCATGCGGCCGTTCTCGAGATACGACTGCGCACCGCCCGGGGCGTACCGGCCTTGTGCCGTGAGCATGCGGTAGTAGTAGCCGTGATAGGGCTGCGGTTCGCCGGTGTCGTTGCGCGTGTAACCCTCCGCGCTCGCCTGTGCCGCGAGATTGCCGAGCGGGCTCTGCTGCCCGCCATCGGAGGCCGGCCAGAAAAGGCCGTTCTTCGTTCCCGCGTCGCTGAGGAATTTCTGGGCGTACGCCGGGGGCATGCCTCCGTCCGGGTCCATCATCTGGTATTCCGACTGAGCATCCGCGATCGCGCGGCAGGTCTCGATGCAATCGAGTTCGTTTCGGCCGATGCGCCGGGCGTTCAACTCCTCGATTCCCGCGGCGGAATCAAACCGCCATCCGTCCGAATCATGCACGAGCGGGAATGCCATCGGCCAGTTGTTCTCGCCGACTTCGAGCGTCATCGAGCCGCCTTCGTTTTCGACGAGGCGGTGACTCTGGTCGTACTTCTGCAGGAACTTCTGGACGTTCGCCTTGTCCGCGACGGTATCGCCCGATTCGATGATGTTGGCGTCGACACCCAGTATTCGCGTCAGCGCCGCCTCATCGTGCGCCCGAAGCGCCGCGATACCGGCATCGACCGCCGCCTGAGGGGTCGCGAAGGCCTCGCCCTGGTGGACGATCGGGTCTTGCGGTGAGGAAGAAGCGCACGAGGTCGCGACCACCGCGATTGGGATAAGAGAGGCGTGCGTCAGAATGTGAATCACTCGGTGCCGGAGGCTTGGAAACATGGTGTGAATCTCAAAGAGGAAGAAAGAGTTCGGGAATGCGATAAGGAGAGATCAGCGGCCACGCCCGCCACCACGTGCGCCGCCACCCCCGCTACGCGACGGCGCCGATCGTGTGCCGCCTCCGCTCGGTCGTGACATCTGCTGCGCGCCGCTGCGGCTGGCGTTGCCTCGGTTGCTGGCCTGTCGCGTGGCGTTCCCGCGATCAACGCCGCTGAAGGCGCCCGCATTGCCTGACGACCGATTGTTCTGAGCCTGGCTACGGTCGAATCCGCCCTGCCGGTTCTGGGCCTGTCCCTGGCGATTCTGCATGTTTTGCTGCGCCTGCGAACGGTCAAAGCTGCCGGAATTCTGGCGGTTCAGGCCTCTACCCGAATCGCCGAAGGCACCCTGAGGCGAATTCTCACGCCCGCGGAATTCCTGGCGTGCCTGCGTCGCCTGCGCGCGATCGACGCCGCCGTACTGCTGGGCTGCGGCGCGGTTTGAGTAGGGCGCGCCCTGCCGGTGCGAAGGATCGTGCTGCCATGTCGAGCCGCTGGCGTTGTTGCGATTCACGTTGGTGTTGTTCCGGTTGATGTTCGCGTTGTTGATATTCGTGTTGTTGATATTGACGTTTCGGTTGATGTTGACCGAACCGTTGTTCCAGTTGCAGTGGCCCCAGGAGTTGTTGCTCCAGATCGCGCCGCAGGCGACGCCGATCCCGAACGAGAGGGCCGCGGTGCCCGCGACATATCCCGGCGGGTAATAGGGATACGGCGGATAGGCCGGGTAAGGCCACGCTCCGTAGACAACAGTCGGGTTGTACTGCGGCACATACACAACCTGCGGATCGGCCGGCTGGATGATGATCGTCTGCGTCTGCGACCCCGCCGCGGCAGGCTGCACGGTCACGGTCTGCTGCTGGTTCGATTGGAGGTTGCCCGCCTGCTGCGCCTTGGCGCGCAGACGCTGCACCGCGTCCATCACGTCCTTCTGCTGCGAGATGAACGCGTCGCCGATCTTCGACGTGATATCCAGCTTCTCGCTCATCATGCTCAAAACATCCGGAAACTGGACCAGCGACTTCACGCTCGCGTCCCAGGTTTCGGACTCGAGCGCCTTGGCCAGCGCGTCGCCCTTTAGATCCGTGTGGGCTTTTACCCAGCGATCGGCCTGGACGATTTCGATGGGATAGGTCGAGGCCATCAGCATCTGCGTGAGCAGATCATCCGGATAAAGCGCGATCGGCGCGACGAGCTGGTCGAGCTGCTCGGGCGAAAGCTTGTCGCCGGCGGGCGTCTGCGCCGGAGCGCTCGTCGCGGCGGGCGCGGCCTGCTGGGAGAAGCAACGACTTCCCAAAAGACCGCATGCCATCAAAGAGAAGAGGATCAAGGATGTCGATTTCACGGTGAGCTCCTAGTGCCGATCAGTGTATCGAACCCCACGCGCGAGCGTGGGGCCGGCATTGCTTACTGATTCCGCACGTATTCGATCGCGCGCTGCAGGGAAGTCTCGCTGTTCAAATGCTTCGTGCTCCCGTGGTCAACCCACACCCGGGTTGTGCTCGATGCCAGTCCGGCCTGAATCAGCCTGCGAGTTCCCCAGGATTTAAACTGCTTCATCATCTCATCGGCGTCCGCGCCCGCGGCCGGTCCGACCACGATGTGCAAATGATTCGTCCGCACGTTTTGCTCAAATAGGGGCCACCGGCGAATCTCGGCATGATCGCGGATGGCCCGATCAACAATCGATCGCATTGGTTCGGTCAGAACGAACGGTTACTGCTTCATGCGGGCCATCATCGTGCGGACCACTTTCTCATTCGGCGCAACGTATGGCGTTCCGGGAACGTTCTGGATCTTATTAACCGATCCGCGATCATCCCCGTGCAGCCAAGTGCCGTAGGTGTGCCAGGTGAGCAAGTATCCGTAAAGCGACATGAGCGCAGCCTATCGAACGGCACGCGCGAGTGTGGGATCACCGAAACACGCATTTCATCATGCATGCTCGGGCGGCCCTCCGCTTGCGCGGAGGGTTCTTTGGCGCGTCAGTGTTTCGCCACCACCGCTATCGGCGGCTCCAAAGGCAGCATCCGCGCAAACCGCATGTACGCGTCGTACTGCGCCCGCACTTCGGTCAGCGAATCCCCGCTGAACTTCTCGCTGAAGACCCGCGCCACCTCGAACGCCGCGACGTTCTCGAGCACCACGCTCGCCGCGCTCACGGCGCACACGTCGCTGCGCTCGTAGCTGCTCATCTGGCTTTCTTTGGTGTTCAGATCGACACTCGGCATCCCGCGCAGCAAGGTCGCGATCGGTTTCATCGTGCCGCGGACGACGACGGGCATGCCGTTGGTCATCCCGCCCTCGGTGCCGCCCGCGTTGTTGCTGTCGCGCACGAAACCGAGATGCGGCTTGTCTTTTTGTTTCGCATCAAATCGGATCGGGTCGTGCACCTTGTGCCCCGGCAGGAACGCGCACTCCTTCCCCAGCCCGATCTCGACCGCTTTGAACGCCTGAATCCCCATCACCGCGTACGCGAGCCGCGCATCCAGCTTCGTCGTCCAGTTCATGCACGAGCCGAGCCCGATCGGGCACCCGAAGACGTGCGCCTCGACCAATCCGCCGACCGTGTCCTTGTCCACTTTCGCCTGCCGGATGATCTCGCACTGCTTCGCCGTCACCGCTTCATCCGGGCAATACGTCTCGCTCGCGTCGCGCACCTTCTTCATCTCCTGCCAGTTGGCATCGGTGATCGCAACGTCGGTCTTCGCATCCAGGATGCTCCGCACAAACCCGAACGCCTCGATCCCGAACTCGCGCAGCAGGCATCGCGCCACCGCGCCCGCCGCGACGCGGCTCGCCGTCTCCCGCGCACTCGCTCTCTCCAGCGTTTCGCGGCAATCCGTCGTCAACCACTTCACGCTCCCCGCAAGATCCGCGTGCCCCGGCCTGGGCCGATAGACCGGCGGCGTCTTCTGCAGATCATCGAGTCTCGAATCGTTGTTCCTGATCACCATCGTCAGTGGCGCCGCGATCGTCCGCCCCTGGCGCACGCCGGTGAGAAACTCCACCCGATCCTGCTCGATGCGCTGGCGCCCGCCCCGGCCGTACCCGCCCTGGCGGCGCAGCAGCTCCGCATTGATGAAATCAACATCGAGGTCGAGCCCCGCCGGCAAGCCGGTGATCGTGATAACGAGTGCCGGCCCGTGCGATTCCCCGGCGGTTTGATAATCGAGAACTGGCATACCGAAGGGTATTCGCCCAATCACCCGAACTTCACGCCGCGCCGCTCCGGCCCGAGCAGGGTCACCACGATCGCGCCGACGAAAATAGTCGAAACGCTTACTGCCATCACCTGCGGGTACGGCCAGTCCTTTGCGAGCAGCGACTGCACCCACGCGATGCTCGCCGCGATCATGTTCCCGCACTGATACGCGAACCCCGGCAAAAAGCCGCGCCCCCGATCGGGCGAAAGCTCGTTGATGTGCGCCGGGATGATCCCCCACGCGCCCTGCACCATGAACTGCATGCAGAACGCGCCGCCCATGATCCAGTAGTAGTCGGACGAGAACGCCCACAGCGGCACACACAACAGCGCCCCGACAAACGCCACCGTCATCATCCGCCTTCGCCCGAAGTGATCCGAGGCAAAGCCGAAGATCGCGCCGCCGAAAATGGCGCCGCACATCGCGACCATCACGACCGTCGAATAGTCCTTCGGGTCCATGCCGCGGAACGACTTCATGAACGTCGGGAACATGTCCTGAGTCCCGTGCGACGAGAAATTCATCATCGCCATCAGCAGCGTGAGAAAGAGCAGCAGTTTCCAGTGCGCCGCGATCGAGGCGAACAGGTGGCCCCACCCTTCCGCCTTCGTCCGGTGCCAGACTTCGGATTCCTTGACGAAGAACCGGATGAAAATCGCGAGCAGCGCCGGCGCACCGCCGAGCAAGAACATCGGGCGCCATCCAAACGAATCAAGCATGAAGTACGCCGCGACCGCCGCGAGGAGGAACCCGAACGCGTACCCCTCCTGCAGAATCCCGCTGATCAGCCCGCGCCATCGCGCGCCCGCCTTCTCCATCACGAGCGAAGCGCCGACTCCCCATTCGCCCCCCATGCCGATCCCGAAGAGCGCGCGGAGCACCAGGAACGTGATCAGATTCGGCGAGAACGCCGTCGCCACCTCGACGATCGAGAAGAACACCAGGTTCGCCATCATCGGGATGCGCCGCCCGTACCGGTCGGCCAGCAGCCCGAAGATCAGCGCGCCCACCGGCCGGAACATCAGCGTCAGCGTGAGCGAGAACGCGATCGCGCTCTCTTCGACGTTCAAATCCTTCGCGATTCGCGGCAGCGCGATCACCACCAGAAAAAAATCGAACGCGTCGAGCGTCCACCCGAGAAACCCCGCGCCCACCGCGAGCGATGCATCGCGCGTGGACACGGCCGGCAAGGGACCCGAAGTCTCAGTCTGACGAGAACTCAGCACGCGCCGAAGGTAGCAGATTTTCGCTGCGCGGTTGCGCAAACGCAGGCCGCAAGTCTGCTCGTCATATCCGTTCTTTGTGCCTCTGCTGTGGTCCTCCCTCGTTGCCAACGGGGGAGGTGTCCGAGCGAGTCCGCGAGCGAGGACGGTGGGGGCGGGATGGGGGTTTCAGCGAGCCGCCATCTTGGTCGTGCACGCGTCACGTTGAGGCGGCTTCCGCCTCAGTCCCTCTTCATATTCACAAACTGCAGCGGCAGGTCCACCGACTTCTGCAGCATCGCCATGATGCTCTGAAGGTCGTCGATCTGCTTGCCGCTCAGGCGGATCTCATCGCCCTGGATCGACGCCTGCACCTTCAACTTCGTGTCCTTGATCTGCTTCACCATCTCCTTCGCCTTGTCCTGCGGGATGCCGTTCCGGATCTTGCCGGTGCACTTCACCTTCCCCGCGAGCGCCGGCTCCACCTCGCCGAATTCAAACGACCGCGGCAAGATCCCCCGCTTCATGCACGCGGATTCGAACATCTCGCGCAGGCCCTTCATCTTGCTCTCGTCATCGGCCGTCAGCTTGATCGACTGTTCCTTCTTGTCGCCTTCTTTGACGACCTCGATCTCGGTGTGCGAGCCCCGAAAGTCGAACCGCGCCATCACCGCCTTCTTGGCGTTGTTGATCGCGTTGTCGAGTTCGGCAAAGTTGAGTTTCGAGACGATGTCCAGCGACGGCATGAAAACCCCTTTCAGAAGGGGCGATCGTATGAACGTGAGCGCCGAAGCGGCCATCGGCCCCCGCGGGGCGCACGCTCGCCGGCAAGCATTCGCCCCCGCATACAGCCCATTTCATGCGGCCTTACTTGGCGAGCTTTTCTTCAATCGCCCGCAACCTCGCCTCCAGCTCCGCGTTCTTTGCTCTTAGGCTCGCGATTTCTTCACGCTGCGCCCCGATCTGTGCGTCCTTTTCCGCCCGCAGGTCGCGCAGGGCTTCCACCATCAGCGCCGTCGTCGCTCGCTCGCTCACCGCCCGAAGACCGTTCGCGTCGCGCGTGACCCAATCGGGGAATACCCGCTCCACCTCGTCGGCCATCAGCCCGATCTGCACGCCGGGCAATCCCTTCCCGCTCTTCACGATGTCGTCGTTGTAGAAGTACTCGTAGCCCCGCAGTTTCAGCAGCCGGTCGAGCGTTCCCTTCAATGGCACCATGTCGTGCTTGGCGCGCGGGTCGGAGATCGCCGCCCACGAGCCGCCGCCGGGCTTGCTCGCTAGGCCATCGGAGCGGAACCCAAACGTCGGGTTCCAAATCGCGCCCGGGATTGTCCCGATTGTGAAATAGTCGGCGCTCGCTCCCGAGGAATTGTCGTCTCCGATGATCAACCGCAGTTCGGTGGAGTTGGTCCCGCCCGAAGTCAAATTGACCCGCTGGAACGCGATCATGTCGGTGTTCTCCGCCGTGCCCAGCGTGTTGCCGACGGTGCCGAACGCGAGCAGATTGGAATTGAGAATCTGCACCGCGCCATTCACGCTCAGCGTTTGCTCCGGCGTGATTGTGTTGATGCCCACCCTGCCGGCCGAAGTCAGGATCATCCGCGTCGCGGGAACAGTTGTATCCCGAAAAAGCAGCGAGCCGGCCCCTTCGCCGTTGTTGGCTCCCGCCGAGACCAACGACCAGTAGTGACCGTTGGACGAGTAATTGTTCAGGTTCAGCCAGACTCCGTTCGCGTCGTTCGCGCTGACCACCATCTGGCTGAAGAGCGGCCCGCCGTCCACGTGCAGCCGCGCGGCGGGGCCGATCGTCCCGATTCCGACGCTGCCCGCCGGGTCGATCAGCATCCGGACCAGCGGCGCGTTGCCGTCGAAGAACAGCAGCCGGCCAGGACCCTCCGAATTCGCCGGACCTGTGCTGACGAGCGACCAATCGCGGCCCGATGTTGATTGATTGCGCAGATGGAGCCACGTTCCGACGGTGTGCGACGAATCGATCAGCGCCGTGTTCGTGGCGTTGTTGGAGAAGACATGAAATGGCGAGCCCGGAGAGAGTGTGCCGACGGCTAGGGCGCCCGCCGTGCTGACGCCGCCGGTCACCGCCTTCCAGGGATTCCCAACCAACTCCATCCAGTCCACGTTCAGCGCTTTGCTTGCAACCAGCGCTGTGTTCGCCATCGGCACCGGCGCGATCGGCGTGCGGGGGGAGATCGTCGCCCAGCCGGCCGCGTTGCCAGACGGGGTCGTTGCGCTCACCTCGACCCACAAGTTGCCCGCGACATTTGAAAATGTCGAGAGCGCCTGCGGCACCTGCACCGTGAACACGCCCGCCGCGACGGCGACGTTGTCGATCTCCTGCGCCGGACCGAGCGAACTGCCGCCCGTCGCGCTGTCGAAGACTTCAAACCGCAGGTCCGCCGTGCCGCTGTAGTTCACGCCCGCTTGCGCGAGCTTGCCCTGATACGTGAATCCGCTGTTCACGCCCTCCGCACGCAGCGTAAGGGTGTAGGTCGACGAGACACTCCCCGGACTTCCGCTCGAAATGTTCTGTGCATTGAATGGCGGGGACGCCACGCCGAGAAACACGCTCCCTGCAGGCTGCGACATATTCAACGCCGCGATGGGGGAGTCCGTCGGGCCGCACACCGTGGAGCAGCCGATGTAGAACCGGCCGGTCACCGGCACACCCTTGCTCAACTTGTACACGTTCCGGATATCCAGCTGCGCGTTCTGGATCGTCACGTTCTGCTCGTGGAGCAACCGTGCTTTGTTAATGTCGCCCGATCCGTCGTCCTGCCAGACGAAGATCCGCGCAGTCGCACCGTTCGTTGCTTTTCCCCATTTGCACGAGATGTTCGCGAGCACGTCGATTGAGCCGACGGCCTGAAAGGCGTGCACGCCGATGATTTCGGATCCGCTGCCCGCGGTCCACGCCGTGGTCACCGGTCCGTCGTTCAGGTTGTACTTGCTCGGCGCCGCGCGATCTTCGAACGGCGAAGGCCCCCCCTTTGGCGTGTACGGCACGGCCGTCGGCCCGGCAAACAACAACGTCGGGCATAACGCAAACGCCGCAACACGCATCAGAATCTTCATTGCGAAATCTCCTCGCGCAATCAGAACAACGGTTGCTTCAGATTAGCACAGCCCGATTGGTTGTCCAAATATTTTGCTTGGTTCCCTCCGCGCCGTGATGCGCAATGAGTCCACCGACTACTCCCCGCAACGCGATCGGGCCCTTTTAGGTGTCTTGGTCTCTCCCTCGCTCCGTCTCTTGTCTCTTCTTTTTGCTTCCCATCACGGGCAGACCAATTCGTTATACGCCACGACGAATTCAACAAAGTCCGCGTCGTCAACAAGACTGTCCGCGTTCAAGTCCGCCGGGCATCCCGCCGGCATCGACGGATCCGCGCAGTCGAGAATGTTGTACGCGTTCACGAAAACCGGAAAGTCCGCGTCGTCCACGAATCCATCCTGATTCAGATCCGCCGGACATCCGGGCGGCAGATACGTCAGCCGGATGATCGCAACGCTCCCGCCATTGGATCCCGTGGCCTCGGGGCTGGTCGCGTTCCCGCCCCCGGCCGCCGCGGCGCTGTTCGTCGTCGCATCGCACGCCGTGCCGCCATCGCTGCCGGCGCCCGTGGTCCTGATCTCGATCACCAGCGGTCCGCCTTTGTAGATGTGCTGCGAATCAAGCAGAATGACCGCGCCCCAAGCTCGGGGTGGACCGTTGAACGTGCCTCCCGGATACAAGTCCTTCGCCAGCGCGAGCGACGGGGACTTCACGAGCTGCTTGCCGACAATGTTTTCAGCGAACGTATTGCTGAATGTCGCCGGCGTTCGGAGGCTCTGCCCCATGAACACCCGGTAGTCCGCGATTGTGATGTCCTTTCGCGGCCACGGCAAGAGCCCGGACAAGTTGTCCTGCCTCAGCTGGAACCCGGTGATGCGGCTGTTTACCGGCACGCCGGACATTTCGCCGGCCGAATACATCACTTGGAACGTCCCGAGCCCCGACGCGATCGGGATCGTGTTGCTGATCGCGCCCTCGGTGCTTGCAAACGCCGCCGGCAGCACGATGTGCTGCTCCGCCGCCACAGACCACGACGTCGCCAAAGCCGCAATGCCCGCGCTCGCCACCGCTCTCAGATTCTCCATGTTGAACCCTCCACCCAAAAAAGTTACCACGCCCCGCAACCACGGGTCCGATGCTCACCGCTTCGCGTCCATCGCGCGGCTCGCCGGAGCCCCAAACAGCTCCGGGTGCAGATACCGACCCGCCTCCGCTCCTTCCTTCCATTGCTCCACTTGGATGCGGTGCGCTTCGGCCCACGCATCCCTCCGAATACCGGTCACTTGCCACGACACCGCCGTGCTGCCGCGGCTGGTACGGATCGAGAAGCAGCCCTCCCGCATCTCGCGCACGACCTTGGCCTGCACAAACTCGTCGCTGTCGAGGCTGTCGAGCACCGTGAGCTGATACCGGAATTCGCGGTTGAGCGCATCAAACCAGTCGGGCATTCGCACGGTCGCGTACCCGCGCTCATCGGTCACGATGTTGCCGTTGTAGATGTTCATCATGTCCGGCGACTCGACAAACGAGTGCGACAGGTACTTGTGTTCGGGGTCGAGCGGGTGATCGATGCGGAAAGACCCGCCGGACTTGGTCAGCGTGCCCGCGATGCTTACGTTCCCGCCGAAATAGCCCGCATACCCGGAGGTCGATCGGCCCCAGATTCCGTACGCCACGCTTCCCGCGCTCGCCTCGCCATAGACACCCGTTCCGTTCGTCGAATGCGACAGTCCGTAGACGCCGTAGCTTCCCGTCCCTCCGAACGAAGAGTCGCCCCGCACCGCCGTCATCCCTGTTCCGCCGACGCCGATCCCTTCCGTACCGCCCTGGCCCCACACACCCGTTGCGTTGCTGGCAAGCGCCGAAAACCGCCCGCCGTACGCGCCCCCCTCGCCGTAAACCCCCAGCCCCGCGTTGCAACTCCCTTTCACACCGATCGCGCCCGACGCGCTGCTGGTGTTCTGTCCGTAGACGCCGATTCCAAATCCGTTCGTCGCTGTTCCCCAGAGCGGCGCGAGCTGCGCAGTCAGCGTGATCCCGGTCGCGGCGGTGGTCGTCGCCGTCCACGGCAACACAAGGCCCGAAGCAAGCGGCGTCGCCGTCAACTCCTGGCGCGGCACAATCAAGCTGTACGTGTTCGCGCCAGCCGGGCTCGCCGCGATCTGCAGGTATCGCTTGGCGCTCGGATACTGCGAGCCAAAGTCGATCGACGTGGTGAACTGGCCCGCAAGCACGGTCACCCCCGCCTTGGTCACCGTCGAGCCGATCTGCACTCCGCCGACCGGCGCATCCCAGAGCGAGAATTGCAGGTCGTACATCCCGCTCGCCGGCGCGCCCGACACCTTCAGCACTCCCTGATACGTAAACGACGACGTCGCGGGAGTGTCCGCGCCGAGAGTGCCTTGAGAAATCAACATGAACGCCGCGATCAAGCATTTCCCGCGCATGGCAAGCCTCCGTGCCGATTATCTCACGAATACAAGAACCGCACAATCTCGATTTGGAGGCGTGCCGGACTCCCCGAGTCACACGCCGGCGACCCCCGCTATCTCTGCGGACCCGAACCAAGCCCGCCCGTCGAGCCGACCGGCGGCGGACGAACCCCGACCGTTCTTTGCATTCGCCCGGTGTCGTCCTGCTGGAGAACCCGCGCAACTCTCAGGTTCGGCGCTTCGCCGAAGACGCGGATCATCCACGGGCGTGGGCCTTCTATGTTGATCCACCGCGATTGCCCCAGGTCTTCATCCTGCGCCCGAACAGCGACCGTCGCGATTACGCTGCTCGCCGACAGGGTCTCGCCCGATCGCGCCGGAAGATCGAGCCGCCACGTGCCGCCGGAGTCGATTTGCTTGGCGATTGCCTGATCTTTCTTCACCGGAGTTTCCGGATCGGGCGGCAGCGCATCACCCGCCCATACCAGCGCTTCGACCGCGCTCGGCGAATCGTTTGTCACGATCAATTCATTCGAGCTCGTACCGACTCCGGCGCAACCGACCAGCGCGGCAGTGATCAAGCCCAGTCCGATGCACGCAAGTTTCACCGCAAGACTCCGTCTACTGCATGAGAATCTCTTCGCCGCCGCGATCATGCCAATTGAGCCGCACTGTATCGGTGTCATCCGTGAACGCGTACAGATGGAAGCCGCCGGCACGCTCGGCAACGACCCACTCGCCGCTCAGATACTTCCGAGCCTGCCTGCTCGCGCGGATCGTGAGCCAGATCGATTTGTCGGGCGCGCCGAGTTCGCGCGACGCATTGCTCCGGGGCGCGATCGAGAACTCACTCCCAATCGGTTCGCGCGGGCCTCCGCCCTTTGGGGCCGCAAATGGCTGAACATACAGGATCGAGGCGCTGTCGTTCCGCAAGGAGAACGCGCCCGTCATTCCCGCACCCGGGTCCGGGGGTTTCGTCGCGCACGATGCCACCGCCGCCCCGGCGCTCACGAGCGCAGAAAGAACCAATGTCCTCATCGTGCAATGCTCCGCGCCGAGCGTCCCGGTCAGTTGCCGCCGACTTCGTTCCCGTTGCCGTAATAGAGATGCACGTATCCGTCCTCGCCGTCGCGGGCCTGCAGGTTGAACCCACCTCCCTGGTTCGTGGCGATCCAAGTTCCGTAGTAGCCCTCGCGTCCGCCGACCGAAGTGACGGTGACCGCGACGTATCGCGCACCCTCGATCGCTTCATCCTGCGTTTGGCGCGAAAGTCGCACGAAACGGCTGGCGGACTGCCCCGGCCGGACGAGGAAGAAGTCGGGGAGCGGGAAGAGCAGCTCTCCGGCTTCATTGGAAACATACGGCTCGATCTTGAGGTATCCGGTGCTCTCGTTCGCCACCGCGACTTCCGCTCCCGATTCGCCCCAGCCGCTCGAGTCATCCCCGAAGCCTCCGCCCATGGGGCCCACGCCATCGCCCGCGCCCCCGTCACCCGAACCCGTCGCGCAGCCGCAAAGCACAAGAATCGCGCTCGCGAGCGCGGCGCCGAAGATCATCGAATATCGGATCGAATCCGGTTTCATGAAGTCCCCTTTCGTTCTCGACGTTGTATCACTTTTTTGGCGGCTTCGCCGGAATCTCCAACTCCTCGATGACGGTCCGTCGCACTACCACGTTTCCCGTCACAGTTTCGCGCACCTGCTCGCTGGTCTCTTGGCGCACGACTCGCTTCTCGGTCGGCGGCGTCGTGCCGGATGGTCCGACCGGCTCCCGCACCCCTTTCCAGATAGCGCCGAAGAACTCTCCGAGCGAACGGGAGAGCGATTTGCCACCCTGTGGATCCATGACCGATTGTTGCACCCGAGCCGGCCGATCGGCGCTCAGGGAAGCGGGAGTTGGTGAATCACAGGAAAAAAATGGGTGCGAAGACCCGACTGGGCGTTCGCACCCTGCGCGAAGAAAATCAAAGACGGCCGCCGGGCAATAGGCCGCGAATCGTGCACCGGGCGGCCGCTGAAAACCCCGCGATGCCGGGGACGGACCTCGCGGGGACGTGGAAACGAGAACTACTTGGGCTTCGGCTGCGTGTCGCGGAGGTCGCGATCACGCTTATTCATGTCGCGGTCCATGCGCCGCGACGAATTGTTCCAGTTGGTGTCGTAGTAGTACGGCTCTGAAATCCCGTAGGTCTGGTAGATGGTTTGATACCTGTTGTCACCGCTGATCGAACTCAGGTCGGACGGCGTTTCGGGTGAACTTGTGATCATCGACTTGGTCGCGTCGAGCATGACGGAGTCCTCGGTGATGACCATCGCGACGCCCCAGGGGACCAGCCGCTTTGTGTCGCCGATTCCGAGAATGTTCTGATCTGGATCGATCGACAGGAACGCGATGCGGCCCGTGCCGGTTTCAACGATCAAGTCGTTCACCTTGCCACACTGTTCGCCGCGAGCGTAGATCTGCTTGCCGTCGATATCGGAGTTCAGCAGGAACGGATAGCCGATTGTCCGGTTCTTGTCCGCCTTGTCAAATTCCCACCAATGCGCCTTGCCGGACTTGTCGTACAGAGGCACATCCGAGGCGTTCACCTGGAACGAGCGTGCGACCAGGACCGGATGCCCGTCGCGCTCCACGCGGGTCACGCGCATCTCGACCGGCGCATCGCGATAGACAGGATTGGTGTTCCCCGACATGTAGTATGTCGGGGCGACGATCACAGACTCGTCGGTTCCATCAGGCCTGCGCACGGTCACGATCATCTCTTCCGTGTTCGTCCCCGGTGCCTCGCGCCGGTCGACTTTGGTCACCTTGCCCTTGACGACCGACTCATCGGAAGTGGATGACGAGGGGTAGTAGTTCTTCGGCGTGCGGTAGTAATCGCGGCTCAGACGATTCGACAGGCTCTCCGCGGTTCCTTGCCAGGTTTCTTCCTTGTATTCCGGCCAGCTCTTCACTTGATCGCTCGTCGCTTCGAGCGTGAGCTGCTTGTCGGCCGCGTTCCAGCCGAAAGAGGTGAACGGAACAACGACTTTCTTCGTGCCGATCCCGAGGAAGCCGCCGGCGTTCACGACGACGTACGTCACCGCGCCGGAGCCGCGGTCGATGATCAGATCGCTCACGCTGCCGACGTCCTTCTTCGCCGCATTCTCGATGCTCGAGCCGCGCAGCTTGTCCGCTGACGCATAAGTGCGCGAGGCGTAGTTGTACGAGGGCGTGCGCATATCGCCGGAATTCGCGTGCCGCGGCGGCATCTGCCTGTTGGGATCCTGCTGCCGGTTCTGGTCCTGTTTCGATGGCTCCTGCGCGGGCTGCGCGGCGACGGAGAAGCAGCCGCCAACCACCGACGCCAAGACACACGCTGTCAGTCTGCGGGTGTTCGTATTCATGCCCTGAAACTCCTTGTGTTCCGTTCGCGCGACCGTCTCAACGCGAGATCCCGAAGACCCGCGAACG
The DNA here is from genome assembly GCA_019636555.1 of Phycisphaeraceae bacterium. Taxonomy (NCBI): domain Bacteria; kingdom Pseudomonadati; phylum Planctomycetota; class Phycisphaerae; order Phycisphaerales; family Phycisphaeraceae; species Phycisphaeraceae bacterium. The sequence goes on from JAHBXH010000001.1 coordinate 366,226, forward strand.
ATTCCTATGGTGCGTACGCGCCGCGAGCAGACGGTGATTCTGCCTTAAGAATCGATTCACCGCTCCGAAGATTTGCGTCCCGAGCGTTTCTTTCGCTCCCCTGAGTGTGAATTCACTTTCGGCTCACTGAACCGCCATGTTCAAACCGCATAAAGAGTGACGTCGGCGCTATTGCGCCGGTCGCTGTTCGAAGGGCATGGGGGCGCGCACCCGGCGGGTCGGGTGCGAAATCCGGGACGGAATCAGTCGGTCTGGATTCTCGAAACCACGGAGAGAAACACCATGAAGCTCAACTCGCTTTCCGATCTCCTCCTCGATCAGATCCGCGATCTGCACAGCGCGGAAACCCAGCTCGTGACGGCGCTCCCGAGGATGATCAAGGGTGCGCAGAACTCGGACCTCAAGCAGCTCTTCTCCGATCACCTCGATCAGACGCACGATCACGTGGATCGCCTCCGGCGCGCCGCCGAGTTGCTCGGAGGAAAGGCCGTCGGCAAAACCTGCAAGGCGATGAAAGGACTCATCGAGGAAGGCAAGGAAGCGCTCGAAGAAAAAGGCGAGGAGGCCGTGCATGATGTCGGGCTCGTCGCCGCGGCGCAGCGCGTCGAGCACTACGAGATCGCGGCATACGGCACGGCTCTCGCCCTCGCGCAGCGCATCGGAAACGACGAGGTTGCGTCGCTCCTTGAAAGAACACTCGGCGAAGAAAAGGGAGCCGACAAGCTCTTGACCGAAGTCTGCCAGAGCAGCCTGTTCGAGGAGGCCCCGACCGCGTAAATGGACCATACCGGGTGCTGACCCCGTACTGGAAGGCGAAGTACCCGCGAAGGAGTGTTGATCATGCTTTATTGGGCAGCCACGTTTCTCGTCATCGCCTTGATCGCCGCGTTGCTTGGTTTCGGCGGCCTTGCCGCCGGCGCGGCATCCATCGCGCAGATCTTGTTCTTCGTGTTTCTTGTGCTCTTCGTTTTGTCGCTCATCGTGGGCCTCGCCCGCGGCCGCAGCCCGCAAATCCCCTGACTGCGGAAAGCGCCCGCGGTTGAAAGGAGACATCGCAGATGCCACAAGGCGACAAATCCGCGTATTCGACCAGGCAAAAGCGCAAAGCGCGCCACATCGAAGAGTCGTACAAGAAACGCGGCTCTTCGAGAAAGCGCGCGGAGCGCATCGCCTGGTCGACCGTGAACAAGCAGGACGGCGGCGCGAAAGGGCGCAAGGCCAGGCCCTCGCGCCGCTCTTCCAAATCATCGCATTGAACGGTCGTCGGGAAAAGCCCGGCGCCGAGTTCGAGCAGACCTGTTGAACACCCTTGTTCTACACCAAGGAGATTCATTTATGAATTGGGATCGAATCGAAGGCAACTGGATGGAGTACAAAGGAAAGGTTCGCGAGCGGTGGGGCCGACTCACGGACCAGGATCTCCAGGTCATCAAGGGAAAGCGCGAGCAGCTCGAAGGAAAGTTGCAGCAGATCTACGGCAAGACCGTCGATCAGGCCAGGCAGGAAGTTGACGACTGGGCGGAGAAAATCGATTCAGCGACATAACCATTCCTTTTCGTGATGCGTAGGACATATCCGCTGCGGCCTCGCTGCGGCAGCAGGAACTCGACATGAGTGGACCCATTCAAATTCTCTTGGTCGTCCTTCTCGTCTTGCTTCTGATCGGACTTTTGCCCGCGTGGCCGTACAGCTCCGGATGGGGCTACTACCCGAGCGGAGGCGTCGGGCTACTGCTCGTGATCGTGGTCCTCCTTGTTGCATTCGCCGGCCCGCGCGGCGGCAACATCAGGAAGATCTGATCCCGAGCGAACAACGGGAGGTTGCCATGATGTCTGAGCAGCCGAACGACAACAAGTTGGTTCCGGATTTGGAAGTCGAGATCGAGCAGCAGAAAGTGATGACCGTGATCTCGCCGGACGGGCGACCGCCGGAGATGGCGAGCACGCGCATCAACTGGAAGCGAGCGACCCTCATCGCGGTGGTGGGGTCGCTTCTCGGAGTTGCGCTGCTCATCGTGACGCTCGGGCCGACGGCGGGAGGGCTTGCGAGCATCCTCCTGGTCGGGTATATCGCGCTGACGGTGCCGGTGTGGGGGGCGGGCTTGATGCGCGGACAGGAAGAAAAGATCGCCCACGAAATCGCGGAGCGGCGCGTCCACCCGCATCAGCGCTAGGCGGAACAGGACATGCCGTTGCGAGCCCCGCTGCGAAGCGCTTTGTGTCGCACCTACTGCACCGCGCGCGTCCGCACATTGTCCAGCGCGTTCATGAAATTGATGTACGAGTCGTAGGGTGAGTCGTACGGATTGAAGTACTTGTGCACGTCGCCGTCGGCGAAGTACTTCGTGCACATGTAGTAAAAATGATCGCTCGTGGTCAGCTTGCGCCAGTCATCGAGCAATCTCGTGGCGATCTCGGCCCGGCGTGACGAGGCCGGGTCGCCCGCCTTGAGGTCGCTCTGACACTTGGAGCACTTGTCCTTGATCTCCTTCTCGAGACGGAAGATCTCCTCAAGGGCGTTGCACTGCATGGCGTTGCCGCGCCAGGCGGAGAGATCGCGCTCGGAATCGGCCCAAGAGATGAAGTCGGGCACGTCGTACTCGGCGAGCGGCGCGAACTCTTTGAGCGCCTCGGTTGGCGTGATGAACCGGTTCTTCGCGCCCGCGGCCGACATCACCTTTTCGGGCAGCGCATCGAGAAACTGGAAGATTCCGGTGTCGGCCCACTGATGTTCGCCGAATGTCTCGTAATCGAGGAACAGGTTGCAGAGATTCTCGCTCTGCTTCGCGCTCTTCACCTCCGGATCGGGTGCGTCGAGATCGCCGATCCAGGCGGCGAATTTGTCCGGGGTGAGGGGCCACTCGGACCATCCGCGGTTGCTGAAGCGGAAGGCGATGTCGTCGCTGAGGCGGTAGTTCTTGAGAAGGAGGCCGAAGGGGCGGTTGTCGCGGCCGATCAGGTCGTGCCCCTGAGATTTCGGCGGCTTGAAGACGCAGGTCGGCTTGCGGTATCCGAGGTTCCGATCGGTTCCTTCGGCGAGCGCGCCGTAGAAGCGTCGAGCGCCCGAATCATCGGTCATCAGCGAGACCTCACGGGCGAGCGCGTTGGAGTAGATGAGTTCGGTGTTGCGGAAGACGGTGGGCACCTGCCCGAAGAGAGACTTGATCCGGTCGCTGTGCAGTTCGACCTGCGCACGAAACTCGTCCGGCGTGTAGTTGAACGCGAGCGAGTGGTGATATGTCTCGGTGAGAAATTCGACGCAGCCGGTCCGCGCGAGCTCCCGGAAGAGATCGAGCACTTCGGGCGCGAACGACTCGAACTGCTCGAGCGCCGTGCCGCTGATCGAGTACGCCACGCGGAACTTGCCCTGGTGGCGCCGGACCAGATCGAGGACGAGGCGTGTCGCGGGCAGGTAGCACTTCGAGGCGACCTTGCGGCAGATCTCCGCGTTCTTGCTGTCATCAAAGTAGAAAGGATCGGAATCAAAGACGCTGTAGCGGCGCAGCCGGTAAGGCTGATGGACCTGGAAGTAGATGACAACGGCGGTCATGGGCGGGCATTCTAAGGAAGGGGCGGAGGGGCAAACGGCCAAAGCGAGAGAGGAACAAGCCGGGTCCGATTCCGCGAGTTTGGCCCGATGGGTTGAGCGCCCTCAGCGCCAGAACCGTCGGCGATTTTGCGCTGCCTTCGCGACGGCGCTCCGCGTGTCCGTTTGTCACTTTGCCACTTCCGCTAGGTTCGCACGCTGCTGACGGCGGCGATCGCGATGGGCAGGAGCACGAGCGCAGGGACGAATACGCCGACCTGCGCCGGAAGGCCGGGGATTGCCGCCGAAGCGCCGAGCACACCCCCCATGACGCCTCCGACGGCCAGCGGCGCGGCCTTGATCGACTCCATGATCATGCTGGTGGGCTCGCGCCGCAGGAAGAAAGGCATGACGGCGAGCAGCGCCAGGATGTTGCAGACCATGATGGCGACGCGGCCGTAGCGGATGCGCTCGAGTTCGGCGATGCGCTGGTTTCGGACGTCCATGGCGCCCGCCTTGTCGCGATCGGGATCGTCGTTGTTGAGCGCGAGGAGGTCCGGCCGGCCGAGCATTTCCGAAATCTGCGACCAACTGAGGCTCTGGCTGTAGCCTGAGAAGCGTGCGATCTTGAGCGCGGTGGGATCGAGGTCTGTTTCGATCCGCCCGACTTTTTCCTTCGGGGCGGACTCGCTCGATCGGGATTCGGCGATCCCGTTTTCCAGATCCCAGCCGCCGTCGCGCCAGACCGCCCTGGAAGCGGAGATGCTGCGGGAGGCGGGTCCTGCCGCGGAACGCTCGATGATGAGCACGTCGAGCATCTGCTTGCTCTCGGGTTCGAAGCTGCGGGCGTAGAAAAGGCGACGCTGCCCGTCGGGCACGAGGCGCACCGGCAGGGACTCGAGGCTGCGCTGGCTGGCCTGTTCGCGGTCGCGCTGGATGAGGTCGGCGATGTTGGGGATGATGAACTCGAAGTTCAGCGCCTGGATCGCCGTGACGAGAAGGGCGACCAGAAGAATCGGCCGCATCAGTCGGTGTAGGCTGATTCCCCCGGCGACCGCGGCGACGAACTCGCGGTGGCGGACGAGCTGCGAGCAGGTGAAGCCCATCGCCCCGATGGTGATAAGCCCGATCATGTAGTTGAAGAGCTGGACGAGCTTGGGCCACCAGTAGTCGAAGACGAGGAAGATGGTGAGAAGCAGTTTGCGAGCGGTGGAGGGATCGCCGTCGGGCGTCATGCCGCGCTTGGCGGCGAGCGCCATGAACTTATCGAAATTGAGCGACAGGTCGATCGCGATAATGAAACTGAAGAGAATGACGACGAGCGCAACAATGTTGATCAGGTACTGCCGGGCGATGTAGCGGTCGATGGTCTTCACGGCTCTTTGATCGTCATTGTTGGAGCGCCCGGAATCAGCGCACGCGACGGAACGCCGCGGCAACGATCGAACTCACGGCCCACCCGACGACAAGCCCGAGAAACACGTCGCTGGAAAAGTGGCGTCCCGAGAGCATGCGAGTGATGCCACACCCGACGGCGATCGGGACGAGCACGATGCCGCTGCCGGGGAAGGCGCGCGCGGTCGCGATCGCGCCGGCCATCGCCACGGCGGCGTGGCTGCTGGGGAGGCCCAGATTCGAAATGTCGAACCAGACCTTGTCGTGATAGATGCCGGAAAGGAACGGGCGCCAGACATGATCCTGGAACTGGCCGGTCTCGGAGAGCGGGCGTTCGCGGCCGAGCAGGGCGCGCAAGAGTTCCGCGGCGATGCCGCTGAACACCGGAGCGAGCGCGATGGTGAGAATGCCGCCGAGGCGGATGCGCGGCGAATTGCCTCCGAAAGCGCGCCAGAATGCGTGCGCAAAGACCGCGAGCGCGACGATGAGCCACGTCCGGACGTCGCCGGTTTGGCGGAGGATCTGGTACCAGGCCTTTGACTCGACGATCCAGTCCTGGTCCTTCCCCACATACAACGCGTGAAAGAGAGCTGTGTCGAGGAAATAAGTCACCAGCAGCCCGGCGAGCGCGATCGTGGCGAAGGCGATCCGCGCGCGGGTGCGACTCTTTCTTTCGGAGTCAAAGAAATAGTCCTGGCGGATGGGCCGCGATGCGGTCATGAGCCCGTCCCCTTGGATCGATCAAACCCGAGAAACCCGCGGCCGAAATAGACCCAGCGATCGCGCCTGAGATCGGCGGGCTGGTGGCCGAGATCGGTGAGCGAGCGGAAGGCGGGCTCCCATTGCGGCGCGCTCGCGCCGATGAGTAGTGCGTTCTTACCGAGCAGCGCGGGCTGAGAGAGCGACATGTCTGGCCACAGATCCCACTGCGTGCGCCGATAGCCGAGGTGGCTGCCCGCGACGTAAACCATGGGGTGATCGGGCAGGTAGAAGGTGAGCTGTGCCGCCACGCCGTAATGGTACGAAATCAGCAGTAGCGGGCCCTCGACCGGATCGGTGTGCTCCTTTTCCAGTTTTCCGAGCGCGTCGGCAAACTGAGGCGCGCCCATCAACCGGTGCAACGCGACGCGGCCTTCGATGCCGGGAATTCGCGCGATCAGGTCGAGCCTGAGGATGAGAATCGCGGCGGCAATCCCGTAGAAGAGGGTGAAATGCCATGCGATCTGCGACGCCGTCTCCGGGCGCTTCAGAAAAACGCCTTCGCGTGTGCGCTCGGCGGGGGGCGTGGCGCGCCAGCGTTCCATTCGCACGCGCCAGTCATCCATGCCCCGAACGACAGCGACCGCTCCGAGAGCGCTGAGCGAAACAAAGCCGCCGATCGCCCAGTTCGCTTCGACGCTGGTCAGGAAAGTCGCGAAGAAATAGAAGACGAATGTCGTGCAGCCCATCGCGGCGAGATACGTGGCGGAGGAACGCGCCGGCGCATCGCCCGAGCGGAGCGACTTGAAGCCGAGCCACATGAGCACGAGCGCCGGGCCCCCGGCTGCCAACTGAATACCGAGAAACTCGAGGGTCCACTTGAGCGTGTACGGGTCAACCTTTGCGGTCGCGGGCCGGTCGCCGCCGGGAAGTTTGGCGTGACCAAGAAAATGCGCCATCGCGGGCCAGCCGTTCTGCTGGTTCCAGATGGCGATGGGCAGCAAGCCCGCGCCGATGCACGCGAGCGAGAGAAGGGCCAGCACCGGGAATCGGCGAGGCACGTTCAGCCTTTTGCGTTCCACCATCGCTGCGATGAGGAGGCTCGGCACGAGCAGCAGTATCGTGTACTTGCATGCGACACCGGCGCCGATCGCGACTCCGAGCACGATCCAGGCGCTGCGTGAGTTTCGGTAGAGCGCGCGAAAACCGGCCCAGCACGCGATGGCCCAGCACGCGACCATCGGTCCGTCGATCGTCATCAGGAACGTGCTGTTGAGCGTGAACGCCGGAATCAGAAAGAAGAGCGCCGCGCCCGCGAACGAGGCGCGCCGGTCGCGTGCAACGTCCGTGCTGAGACCGGCGATCGCGAGCGCGCTGAACGCCGCATAGATGGGGGCGAACGCTCGAACCCCCCATTCGCTGACTCCCAAAAGGTGAGTCGAAATCCAGATCGACCACGCGATTCCGGGGCCTTTGGAGTAATAAGACCAGTCGGGCCGCAGACTCCAGACCCAATACTGGGCTTCGTCTTCGACGAGGTTGTACGGGCAGAACCAGGCGATGTAGACAAGGCGCGCGAGCGTGACGAGCGCAACCAGAATCAATGCTTGGCGTGAGACGCAGTGCCGCCACGGAGCGAATTTGGCGTCCGGAAGCGGATCGCTCATTGCAAAAAGGGTATGTGCGGCGCGCCGGTCGGGATGCCGCACCGGCGATGCGGCGAGATCGCGCGTCGCGCAGAATTCGCTTGCCTGGATCTCTCAATGCCGCCGGACGATCAAATATGTCCAGAACGTGTACAAGCCGAGCGCGGCGACGCCCGCCCAGAGCAGGGGCAGACCGATCCAGCCGCTGGATCGGGCGAACTGCTGTCCGCCGCTGATGGTGATGACGCAGACGAGCGCAGGGAAGAAGCTCCAGAGGTAAACCGTGAGCGGCAGGCTGCGACTGAACCGAAGCGCCGTGACGGCCCCGGTCAGCATCATCACAAGGCAACTGGCGGCGATCGCGTAGCGCTCGTGCTGGCGGCTGGTGATCTCGTCCTGCAGATACGCGATCATGTTGCGAAGGTCGCCCGAACGGCTCGCGACGTTGGCGTCCTTTTCGGAGGACGCGGCCTCCTCGAGCAGCGGGAAGGCGCCGAGTTTGAGAAGCGCCGAGAGCTGGTCTTTCGGCGCGAGCAGTCCGGTCAACGACACCCGCTCGCGCTTGGTCGCGGCGGGCGTGCCCGCTTCGTTGAGAGGCGAGGACGAAACATCGCGAAGCTCGAGCCGCAACGCGAGATCGCCGTCGGGCCGGCCCTCGGAGGCATCCGGCGCGAGCGCGACCGACCGGGCGACATACCGAACGCCACCGGTGCGAACGAGGCCGCCCCCTTCGGATCGGAGCAGATCGATCTCGACACCGGCGCCGTCCCTGGCGAGAACGCTCCACGTCTTGTCGTTGGCGGGTTTGATCGTGTCCGCTCGGACGACCACCTGCCGACCGGCGGCATCGAGCAGTGTGAACGATCCGGCCGCCGCGAGCGAGCGCGACATGCCGTCGAGTGCGCGGCGCAGAGCGAGTTCGTCCGCCAGCCGCCGGCGCCGCATGTCGATCCAGCTCATGCGCTCGGGTTTGGTTCTCAGCGCGCGCAGCTCGTCCGATCGGAGAAACTTCGGGTCGTCCGAGAGCGAGGACGGCACGGTGATCGAGACCGGAAGCGTCTTGCCTGTGACCAGGCCGGTCTTGACGTCCTTGCTCGCGAAGTCCTCGAATCGCATGGCGATCCGCGTTGTCGGGCCGGACTCCGCGCTCGACGCCTCGGGGAAGACCCAGAGCGTGGCGCGCCCGGCGCTTCCCTCGCTGACGACATTGCCGTTGTCGTCGCACTCGATGACGGTCGGGCGGGCAAGGACGAGCGCCGTGCGCGCTTCGGATCCCGACTCGAGCTCGATCGGCTGCGCCCGATCGGCGAAGACCAAGAGCCTTCGGAGTTCGACGCTTTGGCCCCGATTGATGCGCGTGGCGAGAATCTTTGCAATGTCCTGCGTGATCATGTTCTGCATGCTCACCAGGAAACGGGGGATGATCTGGGCGTTCAGCAGCAACATGCTCCCAAAGAGAATCAAGCCCAGGAATGCGGCGGGAAGAAGAAGCGACCGGTGGCTGATGCCGCCGGCGGCGGCGGCGACGAACTCGTTGTCGCTGCTCAGGCGGTGATAGACGAGCGTGCTCGCGAAGCAGCCCGCGAAGGGAAGCGCGTACGCGAGCATCGGGGGGATCGCCAGCAGCATGAACTTCATCGCCTCGAGGGGCGCGAGTCGCCCGTCGGCGAGAGGCTTGATGGTCGCGGCAAAGGCGATAACCGTCACAAGCACGGCCGTCGCCAGCAGGAGATTGCGCGTCAATTCCCAGAAAATTGAACGCCAGAGGGAAAATGGTTGCGGGCGGGCCATTGGGTGAATCGCGATCGACGCCGACAGAGATTATCCGGCGCCCAATCGCGCGAGAATGGCCTCGCGGAGCGCTTTCGCGTCGCCGCTTCCTCCGGAGTGCTTCATCGCGGCGCCGACAAGGCGGCCGACCGCGGCCGTCTTCCCGGCTTTGACGTCTGCCGCGGCCTGGGCGTTCTCAGCAATTGCCGCGTCCACCCAGCGGGCCATGGCGTCGTCGTCGCGGACGGTGAGCATGTTGCGGCTTTGGGCGAGGCTTTCGACGGAGGCGAAGACGGAAGAAACATTTACCACAGAGGGCACAGAGAGCACAGAGGAAGGCAGGGGAGCGAGAGGTTTTTCCGAATCAATGCTTTGGGTTTCTCCGTGTTCTCTGTGTTCTCCGTGGTGCATGTCTTGACAGAGAAGCCCGAAGAGTTCGTCGGCACTCTGGTTGTTGAGTTTTCCGTCTTCGCGCAACTTGCCGATCGAAGCCACTTGCTCGGGCGATATGCCGAGGTGGTGAATCTCGATGTGGCGTTCGTTCGCGCGTTTGGCGCCCGATTGAAGGAGGATATTGGCCGCGAGCTTTCCGGCGCGGGCGTGCGAGAAGCCGAGCGATTCCATCGCTGCGATGATGCGCTCATAGAAAAAGCACACGTCGCGCTCGTCGATCAACGCGGCGGCCTCTTTCTTGCCCAAGCCGAATTGGTCGATGAATCGCGCGAATCGTGCGAGCGGCAGTTCGGGAATAGTGGCGCGGATCCGCTCCTTCCATTCCTCATTCACAGCGACGGGCACGAGATCGGGATCGGGAAAGTAGCGATAGTCGTGCGCATCTTCCTTTTCGCGCTGGAGCACGGTCGCGCCGCGTCCGCCCCCCACCCCATCGGCGCGGTCCTCCCAGCCGCGGGTCTGCTTGGTGCCGCGGCCCATCTCGCGCCGATCGGCGAGCCAGCGCCGCGGCTGCTCCTGAAATTCGTACTCGATCGCGGCCTGCACGGATTTGAAACTGTTGAGATTCTTGATTTCGACGATCGGCGTCTTGATGAGCTTGCCGTCTTTCATCGTCAACTGCACATTGATGTTCGGCTCGAAGCGCATGTGGCCGCGCTGCATGATCCCCTCGGTGACGCCGAGGAAGCGGCAGATGTTCCGGAGCTGGCGGCAGAAGGCGATCACCTGGGCGCTGCTGGTGAATTCGGGCTGCGTGACGATTTCGAGCAGGGCCGTGCCCGCGCGGTTGAAGTCGGCGATGGAGCAGTCGATTGGCGTGCCGCCCGGCGCCTCGTGCAGGAGTTTGCCCGCGTCTTCTTCGAGGTGGGCGCGCAGGATGCCGATGCGCGTGGGTTCGCCCTCGAGATCGACCTGACCCTTGTCGTCCACAGCAGGGACGTCGATGCTGCCGTCGAAGCAGATGGGGAGGTCATACTGGCTGATCTGGTAGGCCTTGGGAAGATCGGGGTAGAAGTAACTCTTGCGATCCCACTTGGTGATCGGGGCGATCTGGCACTTGAGCGCGAGGCCCACCTTGATCGCCATGTCGACCGCGGCCCTGTTCATGACCGGCAGCGCCCCCGGGAGCGCGAGCACCGTCGCGTCGATGAGCGTGTTGGGCGGGATCGAGTCGTTGCCGTGCGGGTCGAACTCGGGGCAGGCCGGGCTCGGTGCGCGGCAGAACATCTTCGTGCGCGTCGCGAGTTCGACGTGCACTTCCATGCCGACGATGAGTTTGACCCGGTCGATGTCCGCGGCTGAGTACGACATGTGGTGGATCGTATCGGCGCGAAAGATTGCCGACGGGACGAGGAATCAGGCGAGCGCGGTGCGAACCGCCCGCTGGATCGTTGCCCCGGCGCGGATGCGAGTAAGCCCGAGTTCCTGCGCGATCTCGGCGGAGGTGTGCGGGCGCGTGCTTTGCCAGCCGAAGCGCAGGCGCAGGACCCGGGCGTCCTGAGCCGGGAGGTCGTCGCGTTGCGAACGCAGCCGAACAGGCGAGAGTGCTTCCTGCCAGGGCGAGGCGTGCTCGGTCCAATCGGGAATCGCGCCCAGGGCGCGGGCGGCGCGAGTCGCGTGGGTGGGGTGGCGGATGCGCAGGCTCCTGAGTTCTTTTTCGCTCGATCTCGCCCACTCCGCGAGGGCGCGTGAGACCGCGAGCGAGATAGGACCCGCCAGGTTTCCCCCGATTTCTCGCCTCGTTGCGATTTCCGGCATGAACATCTCGATGGCGAGCGAGGCGCCCCGGACCGCATGAACAATCGCCGACGTGAGCAGGAAAGGGTCGGACCGCAGCAGCGCGACGCCGACGAGCGAATCGATGGATTCGATCATGACGCGCCGGTGCGGCCTGATGAGCGCGGCACGCAGCTTGGCCGCCCATCGCAGCGCCGTTTCCGCAAGGTCGAGTCCGTCGGCGGAGAGTGTCTCCTGCGAGCCCGCAATCTGCATGAGCGAGTGATGAGCGATGACAAAGTCGCGCTCCGAGTGACGTTCGGGCGTTTCGGGAAGGCGCATGGATTCAAGCAGTGATTCGAGCTCGGTTTCCGCGGGGGGATGGACGACGGCCGCGGAGTCGGGATGGCGCTTTGCGAGCTCGCCGAGCGAGTCCGGCGAAAGCGACCGAAAACCATGGGGGAGCCGCGTGCTCGGATCCCATCGTTCGATTCGGTCTCTTCGGGCGATACCGAGCGCCCGCACGATCGCCGGGCGTGTCTTGCGGGCTTGCTTCGCGAGCGCGCCGGCGCCGGTTCCCGATTCCCATTTGTCGAGAAGCGCCTTTCGTGCCTTGTTCGATTGGCGGGGCCTGCGTTCGGAGCGTTTGCGGGCCGGGAGGGCACGCTCGATGGCGGCGCGCGAGCGGCCGGAGCGCTTTGCGAGATGGCCGGAAAGGCGGGCGCGCGAGACCGGAGCCTTGCGCTTCAGGCGCTCGGCGCGGCGGCGAATCGACTCGCGCGATTGTCCGTCGAGGCGCGAGAATGCCGAGGCGCGTTCCAGCATTCGGGCGTTCGCAGCTTCGAATGAATCGGTTGTGGAGCGGGGGAAGAAGAGCGAGCTTCTGCCTTGCGAAGAAAGCATCCTCACGGCCACAAGGCCCCTGGATCGGTAGCGCTCGAGCGACTTGCGGCTGATGTTCCATCGCTTGAGAAGCTCGGGCTGGTCGAATCCGGGGCCGAGAGGCTTGAGGTCTTCGGAAGTCAGGCGCGACTGGGCGCTCAGGAATTCGACGAGCCGGGCGAGCTCCGGGCGGAGCCTCGACCCCGGGAGGGAATCGATTTCGGCGGCTTCGCGCCTGTATCCGGTGATGCGGAAAGCGATCCAGTCGGTGGGATACTCGTTGTCCGGTTCGAGCAACTGGATCGTTTCGATCGTGCGTTTGATGTCGTTCACGACCGCGCCCTTTGGCGCGAAGCGGAGCTGCTCCGCGAGGTCGGCGAGAAGCGGAAGCTTGAGTTTGGGCCAGGCGGGCATGAGCGCTGCTCCCCACAAACACAACGAGCTAGCCGCCGGCAGAATCGAGGGTTTACGCCCACCGGACACGCGCCGCTTGCTCGGGCGTGATGATGTCGGCCGCAACGGCTTCGTCGAAAAACTTCGCGACCGCTTCCCGCTCGCCCACGCCCACCCGGTAGCGCAGCAGCTCACCCAGGTAGCGCCTGGCCAAGTCCGGCGGCCATTTGAACTCCGGCGCGCGATCCTGGATGATCCGATCAAGACGCGTGAAGTTGTGACGCAGTTGACGATCGAGGATCGATTCGCCCATGCCGATTGCGGCGCGCGAATCGGGGTTCTCGAGATCGCTTGCGCGGCACATCCAAAGGGCGTAAACAAAGGGCAGGCCGGTCAGCTCCTTCCAGGCTTCTCCCAGGTCGAGTTGATGCGGGTAGCGATTGAGCGGCGGGCTCGAAGTGATCACCTTGTCGCCGATGAGCAGAATCGCTTCGGGCCAGTCATCCGAAGTCGAGTGGGGCTTTGAAGACTCGAACGGGACGGTGCTCAGCCGTCGGTCGAACGCACGATGGAAAATGATCCGCGCGAGAGCGATCGAAGTGTGGCTTTCTGTGTCGACGTGCAGCGTTTGCAGTTGCGCGAACGGTACCGACGAAAAGACGCGCACGGTGAGCGTCGCCCCATCGCACCCGATCATGCCGCAGGAAAGCAGCGCAAGCGGGACCGTCGAGAGCGCCGCATCGATGACGCTGACGAGCGCAATGTCGCAGGATCGATCGGTGAGCATGTTGCTCAACCGTGCGGGGGGCGCCGGGATCAGCGAAATCTCCGGGTTCTTGTCGAGGCCCTCGACCAGGGGAACGGTGTTCAGAAATTTGACGATGCCGAGCCGGACAGGATCCATGGCGAGATTCTTGCGTGAGATTGGTCATTGGAACAGGGAAATCGGGGGATTCCGCGCCGGGCTACCGGCAATGGTTCAGTGCCGCGTCGGGGCTGGTCGAAGAATGGAAACATGCAGCCGCCCGCATCAGAATCGATCGCGCTCATTGGTGGAGGCGGCCATGCGCTGGTTGTGGCCGAGGCGGCGAAGCGGCTCGGGATCGCGATCGGGGCGGTGATGGATGATCGTGAAAACGCGCCGGCGGTTTCCAAGTTGGGACTGCCCTGTCGGGGTGGTCTACGGGAGATGCCGCCCGAGGGGATGAAGTACTTTGTGTGCGTCGGAGAGACAGCGCTTCGGGCGCGCCTCGTCGAAGCGCTCGAGAAGGCCGGCCGCAAGCCGTTCGGAGCGATCGTTTCTCCAGACGCCGTGGTTGTTTCGACGGCTAGGCTGGGGGAGGGGGTGTTCGTCGGCCCGCGAGCCGTCGTCAACTGCTTCGCGAGAATCGACTCGCACGCGATCGTCAACACCGGCGCGATCATCGAGCACGATTGCGTGGTCGGGTCCAGCGCGCACGTGGCTCCGGGTTCGATCGTCGCCGGGGCGGCGGTTATCGGCGAGCGGGCGTTTTTGGGAATCGGCGCGAGGGTGTTGCCCAGAGTGAAGATCGGCGCCGGGAGCGTCGTGGGGGCGGGCGCCGTGGTGCTGCGCGACATCGAGCCGGGGGCGAGAGTGGCCGGGGTTCCGGCGCGCCCAATCTGAGTCTCTTGCGCGAACGTCAGAAGCAAAAGAGTGCTTCGTACGCCTGCACGAACAGCACGAAGTCGGCGTCATCCACGAAACCGTCGTCGTTGAAGTCGGCGGCACAACCGACCGGCATCGTCGGATCGGCGCAATCAAGGATTTCGTACGCGGAAACGAAGATCGGGAAATCCGAATCCGAGACGATGCCGTCGCACGAGAGATCGGGCCGGCAAACGAGGATGTTCGCGAGAGTGGAGATGGTCGTGCCGCAGGAACCGGTGATAACGACGTCGTACTCGCCCTCATCTCCGTACCCGAAGCCGAAGATCCGCATGATCCGTGATTGAGCTCCCGCGACGACCGCGCCCGAAGGTTGCGAACCTTCTTCGAGCGGCACGCCGTTGCGACGCCACTGATACTCGAGCGGCCCCGCGCCCACGGCGCGCACCGTGAACGCCGGATTCCCGAGCAGGCACGAGGTTTGCGCGAGCGGGTGTTGAAAAATCACGGGCTTGCAAGGCAACATGATGAACGGGACCGTGCCGGCGCTCGTGTCTTCGGGGTCGATTCCGATGCCGCGGCCGACAATGAAACCGCCGTCGCTGATCGCGAGGGCGTCGGACAATCGAAACCCCGGCGCGTGCGGCGCGGATTCCGCAAGCGAAGCGAGCGAAACCGGTTCGTCACTCCCGGAAAACCAGGCAACCGCTTCGCCGGTTTCTTCGTCTCCGGAACGCCCCACGACATCGACGGCGCCGTTGACGCCGAAAGCACAAGAACCCTCCTCAAAGCCGGAAAGAGATCGAAGCCGCACGATCTCGCCGCCCAGCCAGAGCGCCGGATGGACGCGGCCCGAATCGGAAAGGTCCTCAGCGGTCCCGCACACATCTCCCTGATTGCTGATCGAGAGGGCGACGCCGGTTTCGAGCGGGCTCGAGAATGTCGGCAGCGGCACCTGACCATCGTCATCGCAGAGAAAGGGGCGATCAACCAGGACCGGGTCGGCGAATGTCCCCACGTTCATCAGCGCCTTGCCGACGAGCGTGCCGGAGTCGTTGATCGAAAATGCGGCGCTCGGCGCGCACTCAAAGTTGCTTCCCAAAAGCGGTGTCACGAAGAATCCGCCAGGGCTCCAGCGGCAGCCGAACTCCGTCGCCTGGGTCGGGGAGCAATCGAACGTGCTGATCCCCGCGACGCTGCCGAGCGAATTGATCGCGCGCGCCTGAACGCCGCCCATCTGAGAGAAGACCGTGGTCGTGCGGGTGATGTCGGTCCGCGCTCCGCTCGGCGCGATGAGGACGGCGTGATCTTCCGACGCCGATTCGATCTGTACGGTTCCGACGATCCACCCCTCGTCGTTGATTCCCCACAAACCGTGCGATTGGTCCGGTCCGAGCTCGCCAAGATCGGTCAGGACGCCGGAGGATGCGTCGAATCGGAATCCGTGATAGGTGCCGTCGATGAGGCAGCGCCCGACGACCACCCCGCGGCTATTGACCGCCGTGGCCTCGCCCGAAGTCGCCCCCGTGAGGAGCGGAATCCCCAGAACTTTGTACGCGGGATCGGCGCGGGCGCTCAAAAAAGCGAGAGCCGCCGAGCATGCACACACCATGAAAGGGCGACCCAGCATCGATACGTCCCGACCCTCTGACAAAATCGCCACGAAGCGGGCTTTCAGCGAACGAACGGAAAGCCATGGATCTCAAGATCTTACGCAATTGGCGCCGTCCGGCGGCAGCCGCGATCATTCAGCGGACTCTTCGTCGGCAGGAAAAGCACCCAAAGCCAGCGGGAACAGGCGCCAAGACCTGGGAGCGAAGGTTATTCGGCCCCAGATTGGAAATCGCGCGTTTGCATGCCCGCTCCGGGCTCTCTGGTCAGTTGTCCGGCTTCAAATGGAATCGGCAGTGAAGAAACGGCGTCTCGGACCGATGGTGCCGTGCGGATGGTCGCCCCGAACTGCTCGGCGAGGTGGGCAAGTGCCGCCGCCGGCGCCGGGAGCGGCGAGGCGTCTCCCGCGAAGATGATGATGTGCGGCCGAAGCGTGCGAACAACTTCCGTGGCGCCGGAGAACGAACGCTCCTCGCGTGCATCGAGAATCAGCGTGTCGAGCCGCCATGCGCCGAGCGCGCGTGCGATCTGTGTCAGCTCGCGCCCATCGGCGCCGGCGTTGATCATGATCGCCTGCTCGTGCGTGCGGACGATCGTGCAAGAGCCCGGGAAGACATCGAGCAAGTACGCACGAGCGGCGACATTTTTCGGAAGCCGATTGCCGAAGGTGATTTCGGCCAGGCCCCACGCGAGAAGGACGCACGCGCACGCAACAAAGCCGCGGCTTCGCAGGCGAGCCCGAACGAACCAGAGCGTGAGAAGCAGCGTCGAAGCCAGCGCCCACGCCGTCGAGAGTTGCGGAACACGGATGGTGGCGATGGGGAGCGAATCCCACCACCGCGCTGTCGAAATCGCGAAGTCGGCGACGATGCTCATCGGGAGCGCGAGCAGCTCGGCGAACATCGGAAACACCATCCCGACGAGCAACGCCGCGTAGCCGAGCCAGAGTGCGACCACGATGATCGGGGTGATGAGCACGTTCGTGAGGATCGAGAGCGGGTTGAAGATTCCGACGTTGGCGGCGATCCAGGGCGCCGAAAGCGTCCAGCAGAGCAGGCCCGTGACTCCCAGCGCGATGATCGCATGACTTGCACGCGACCAGAGCAGACGCGGGGCAGAAGGCACGGGCCTGATGCCCAGCGGACGCGGGAAAAGTCGGAGCGAGAGCCGAGGGGCCAGTGCGAGAAGTGCCGCGGTCAAGCCGAAACTGAGCTGAAAGCCCAGCGACCACAACTCGCTCGGGTGGACCAGCAGCAGGGCGACAGCGGTCCACGCGAGCAGCGTGAGACGGTCGTACCGGCGACCCAGCATCTCCGCTCCGAGGAGAACCAGCAGAATCGTCGCGGCACGGATCAGCGGTGAATTCGCGGGGACGATCACGAGGAACAGCAGAACCGCCGCAGTAACAAGGATCGGTTCCAGCCGACCGAGATCACCCAACAGGCGCAGCGCAAACAGCGCCGCGCCGGCGAAGACGACGAGATGGAACCCGCTGATCGAGAGGATGTGCGCGAGCCCCAGCCGGTAGAAGGACGCCAGCCCTTCGGACGACGACCTGGGATTCTCTCCGAGCAGCAGCCCGCGCAGAAGTTCGCGCGCCTCAGGTGACGCGAGCGACGCGAGTTCATCCACGGTCTTGCTCGCGTGCTGCCGCGTGGCGCCGATCGCGCGCCGAAATACGTTGACCGCCGATTCGAACACGCCGGCCGGAGATTCATCCGGACGCAGCAGCACCGGCGCGGGAATGGTGAATGTGCCCGCGATCGAGCGATCCGCGGCCCATCGACGGAGATCGAACTCGCCCGGATTGCGAGGTGGCTGAACCGGATGGAGAGTGCCGCGCGCGATGAGCCGATCGCCGGGTCGCGGCGGCAACTTGGACTCGAATGACAACCAAGCATTCTGATCGAGCGGCCTGCTTCCGTCATCATCCACCACGCCGCGCACGCGCGCCAGGCACGACCACCTTGCGCGAGTGTCGTCGGACTTGAGTCTGGGGTTTTCAACAATTGTCAGGCGGAGGATCGCCATGCCCTGCGAGGGCACGGGCAGAGACGGCGGACCCGAGAGCCGCAGACAGCCCCACCCAAGTCCGAGTGCAAAGACCCCGGAGCACCACAGCGCAATCGCGGCGATCTTCGTCCTGCTCACGTTTCCCGCCCGCGGCACGAGCAACCACAGAGCGCCCAGCACGCCAGCGATTAGAAAAAAGAAGTCCGGCTTCGACGCGATCCCTACGCCCGATTCGATCAGCCGCCACGACGCGAGGATTCCCAGCGCCAGCGAAAAAAGCGCGCTGCCCGCGAGCAGACGCGCACCGATCAAGTTCGAGTGTTTGTTGCGTTCACGCCCCGGCACGCGGGGGATTCTAATGAATCGCAGAATGAACCCGCGCCCGGCGCATCGTCAATTGGCGACGACGATGTCGTCGAAGCGATCGAGGAAATTGATAGACGTGGCCTTCCCATTTGCATCGGTGTGGAAGTTCTTGCCGCTCGAATCCTTAAACCCGATGCCGTAATAAATCGATTTGTCGTCGTCGTCTACAAAATAGCGGGCGCCCTGCTTCTGAGAGAGGAAGACGCCGTCGGTTCCCGGCGCGTGGAAGATGATCTTGCCGCGTGCCGATGCGGGAAGGATTTCGTTAAGCTTTGCAGTCTTGGGGTCGGGGGTCGGGTTGGGTGCGCCAGGGTTGCCCGTGAGCGCCATGAGCGTGGCGAGCGCGCCGGAATTTTGGTATTCGGTGCCCGGTTGAGTCGGAATATCGCGTACCAAGAGACTCAAGTCGCCGCGATCCTTTGAGAGTCCGCCGGCGAGCGTGGTGTCGATTCCGAGTTTTCCTTGCGCTTGGCTGAGCAGGATGCCCGAGTTCGAGCCCCAGTAGAAGCGAGCGGGCTTGTTGCCGGTCGTTCCCGAATCCATATTGACAAACGTTGTTTTTCCCGCGGTCCCTGTATCGATCGGCAGTTTGCACGATTCATCCAGTTGCCACGCCAGCACCGGCTGCCCCTCGTAATCAACAAGATCGGGCAACTGCAGATTATCGTTGCGGCCTGTGAACTTCATGCCGGCTCGCGCCGCATTCACGCTACCGTCCGCGGCGAAACTCACCAGGTTCTTCGTACCCGGATTGAAATAGGCGCTCTTGCCGGAGCCGATCAAAGTCGGATCGACGTTGACTTTCGCATTGGCATCTGAAATCGAAACAGGCCCAACATCCTTCAGATAGTTCGAAGGCTCCTTCCCGGTCGGAATG
This sequence comes from Phycisphaeraceae bacterium, assembly GCA_019636555.1. Taxonomy (NCBI): domain Bacteria; kingdom Pseudomonadati; phylum Planctomycetota; class Phycisphaerae; order Phycisphaerales; family Phycisphaeraceae; species Phycisphaeraceae bacterium. Next base: position 385,199 of record JAHBXH010000001.1, read on the forward strand.
TTCCCGACGATGATCGCGTCCTTGCCGCAGAGATCGAGCAGCACGTTTTCCATTCCCGTCATGCCGCGACCCGTTGAGCCGTTGGTGCCCGTGTTCTCCTGCAATCCCATCTCGCGCGCCGAGAAATACCCTGGGGCGCGCCGGTTGTCGGTTTCAAATGATGCGCACGCCGCCGAAGCCTTGTCCAGCATGCTGCGCGTCGCCTGCGCGCGTGCCGCCTTTCGCGCCCCGCCCAAGGCCGGAAGCAGAATCCCGATCAGGATCCCGATCAGCGCGATTACCACCAGCAACTCGATCAACGTAAAGGCCCGACGATCAGACCCCGCGCGTAGTTCTTGTGATTTCATGACCGTCTGTCCTGCTTGCCGCGATTTCCGGCCGGCAGATATGCCCGGCGGGCTGGGTGCGGCAGAATTCCCGAAGCCCTCACGAACGACCGCACATCCTATTCGGGTGGTATGCGTAAGGGTTCCATCGATGCATCCGTGCATCTCCCGAACCTGCCCGAGTTTGGCTACCTTTTGACGTGGCCCAAGTCGTCCCATTACAGACCCTCAGCGCGGCCGATCGGTCCGCGCTCGCGGCTCAGGCCGCCGCACTCATCGACCAGGGAGCGCTCGTCCTGCTGCCCACCGAAACGGTGTACGGGCTCGCGGCGAGTGCGTCCATCGCCGATGCACTCGGAAATCTCGCGGCACTCACTCCCGGTGTGCGACGCACGGTTTCCGCCAAGTCCGTCGGCACCAACGGTTTTACCTGGCACGCCTCAGGTTCCGCGTCCGTCGTTCGCGCCCTTGATCTCAAGTCGCCGGTTCACACACGAATCATCGCGAAACTGACACCCGGACCGGTGCGATTGCTGGTCGAAAGCGATCAGAAGAAATCGCTCGCCGGGGAAATCGCCGGTGCGTTCCGTTCGGGCGACGTGCTGTCCGTGCGCATCCCCGATCACGAGTTCACACGCGATGCGCTCTCGCGTGTCAAGGCTCCGGTCGCGATGGACCGCGTACCCAGCGCCATCAGCTCAACCGGCGCGCGGCTCGATGGCGACGCTCTCGATGCGGCGCTCGCCGCGGCGGACATCGCGCTCTGCGTCGATGACGGCCCGACCAGATTCGGAAGGGTCTCGTCCGCATTGCGATTCACCAGGGCCGGCGGATACAAGGTTGAATCCGAGAGCGCGATCTCGGCGCGGGAAATCGACGACGCGATTGTGACTCGAGTGCTGTTTGTCTGCTCGGGGAACACCTGCCGCAGCCCGATGGCCGAGCGGATCGCGCGCGATCTGGTGGAGCGCGCGCCGCTCGTCCCTGTGGCCGTCGAGTCAGCGGGCACTTCCGCCGCCGAAGGTGAACCCGCTTCGGAAGAAGGCGATCAGGTGCTCGCGCGGTTGGGCGTACCGGAAGAGAAGCACCGGCACCGCTCGCGCGCGGTCACCTCCGAAATGATCGGCCGATCCGATTTCATCTTCGCGATGACCCGCGCTCACAGGGAAGCGATCCTGTCGCTCGCTCCCGAAGCCTCCGACAAAGTCATGCTGCTCGACGCCGCCGGCGACATCCCCGACCCGATCGGTTCGGGCCTCGAGGCATACCGCAAGACCGCGGAGCGGCTCCGCCTCGGTATCCTTCACCGCTTTTCGGAATTGCGGCTTCTTTCCGGGGAGACGGGCAAGTCTCACAAGCCAAGGGTCAGGACGGCCGGAGAAAAGTTATGAAGATCGGTCTTGGCGCAGACCATCGCGGCACGGCCTCCATCAAGCTCCTCTCCGAAAGACTTCGGAGCGAGGGGCACGACGTGCAGATCCTGGGCGATTCGTCGGGCGAACCCTGCGATTACCCCGAACCCGCTTTCAAAGTCGGGAACGCCGTCTCTCAGGGACAGGTGGAACTCGGGGTGCTCATCTGCGGCACCGGCATCGGTATGTGCATCGCCGCCAACAAGGTCAAAGGCGTCCGCGCCGCCAACGTGCACGACGAGATCACGGCGCAGCTCTCACGCAGCCACAACAACTCGAACATTCTGTGTTTGTCCGCCGATCTGCTCGGGCAGCGCCTGATCGAGAAGATTGTCGAGCAGTGGATCGCCACGCCCTTCGCCGGCGGTCGCCACACGCGCCGTATCGACAAGATCACCGCGATCGAACAGGAGAAGGATCCGTCGAACGTAAAGGAGTGACCGCGCTCAGCCGCTCACATGGCGCACGATATCGAGCACGCCCTCGATTTCCTCTTTCGGCGAAACATACTGCGCGTGCGGCTTGAGCTTTTCGTCCGCGTTCGACGGACACGCGAAGAACGCGACCCGTTCCGCGATCGCGAGATCGGAAAGAGAGTCGCCGACGCCCGCAAGCCTTTCTTTCCGAAGCCCGGAGCGTGCGATCAGCCGCTCGATCCCCGTCGCCTTGCTCACGTGCGCGAGATCGAGATTGATCCAACGCACCGTCCGGCTCACGCGGATCGGCCAGCCGCTCGACTTCGAGACTTCCGCGATCCGCGGCATCAGCGACATCAAATAGTCCGTGTCCGGGTGATAGATCGAGATGCTCGCCGTTTTCCCCGGCTGCATCACCACCCCATTGGGTGCCAGCTCCCGCAGAATCCACTGCGAAAGAGCGCCCACGGAGAAAAGGTCTTGTGAGGTGACGTTCGGATCGATGACGAAGTCGCCCTGTGCCGGGTCGTAGAGCCACACCCCGTTCTCCGCGATGCACGGGACCGCCGTGTTGGTCATCAGGCGGCAGAGGCACTCGACAAATGGAAACGGCCTCCCGCTCGCCAGCGCCACCACGGGCACATCCCGCGATCCGATCGCGCGTCGATTGTGCTCCGCCAGTCGCGCGAGCGATGCCGCATCAAGGGGATGATGACTCTCGGGGCCCAGACAACCGTCGATATCGCAAATGATCGCGTCGAAACGCATCGTGAACTCTCCGCACGAGAATAGGGATTCGCCCCTCTCGCTTGCGCGACGGCACCGACCTTGCGCGCGCCGGACCTGATAGTCTCGCGAGCATGATCCGAGTGTTTGGAGTTGCGATCTTTATTTCCGCCGCGCTGTTGTTTCTGATACAGCCGATGGCGGCCAAGCTCGTGCTCCCGATTCTGGGCGGTTCGCCGAACGTCTGGAACACGGCGATGATGTTCTTCCAGACGATGCTCATCCTGGGGTATCTGTACTCGCACATCCTGACACGCAAACTGCCGCTGACGGCGCAGTTCCTCGTGCACGGCGCGGTGCTCGCCTGCGTCGTCGCCGCGCTCCCGATCGGTCTTCCGGACCGGCTTTTTTCCGGCATGACCCCCACGGGGTGGTTGCTCGCGACGCTCACAGTGATCGCGGGCCTTCCGTATTTCGCCGCGGCAACCACCGGCCCGCTGCTCCAGAGCTGGTTCGGCGCGACCGACGATCCCCGGGCGAAAGACCCGTACTTCCTTTACGCGGCGAGCAACGCCGGCAGCTTTGTGGGCCTGCTCTGTTTTCCCTTTCTGATCGAACCGACCTTCGCGCTCGACGGCCAGGGCGAGGTATGGACTGTCGGCTACTGCGTACTTGTCGTGCTCGTGCTGCTTTCCGGGTTGATGGCGATCCGACGAAAACGGGAGAGCCAAGGGCCCGTGCCCGAAATAGTCGCGGCAGCGCCGGTCACGTGGTCGAAGCGGTTCTTGTGGATCGCACTCGCCGCGGCACCCTCGAGCCTTTCGCTCGGCGTGACCGCGGCCATCACCATGGACGTCGCCGCCGTCCCGCTGCTCTGGATCGCGCCGCTTTCCATCTACCTGTTGACATTCACGCTCGCATTCTCGAACAGATTCAAAGTCAGTTCGAGCGCCACGACAACGCTTGCCGTCATTGCTGTGCTCGCCGTGCTCTTCAATTCCATGGGCGATATCAAGTGGCCCCTGCTCTGGATAATCGGTGCGCACTTTGCGGTGCTGGCGACCTGCGCCTACGCCTGCCATCGCCGCCTCTACGAGACCCGTCCCGACGTCTCGCGATTGACCGAGTTCTATCTGCTCGCCGCGATCGGCGGCGCGCTCGGTGGAGTCTTCAACGCGATCATCGCACCCGAGTTGTTCCGGTCCTTCTTTGAATATCCGCTCTCCATCGCCGCGTGCCTCGTGCTGATCGCACCCTCCGCGGCATCGCTGCGCCAATCCCGCTGGAAACACGCATTGGCATCGGGGGCGGCGGCGCTCTTCGTTGTCGCTCTGGGTTGGGTATTCGCCGTGAAATTCGCGACGCGGGACTCCAAGTTGGTTTACGGCGCGCTCATCACCGGCACCGCTCTGCTCGCCGCGCTATTCCCAAGAGGCGGCGGCAACTATCGCGTCGCTGGGATTCTGCTCGCGGCGATCCTCGTCACCGATTTCGCCGGCATCAACCGAAAAATGACCGTCTTTGCGGGGCGATCCTTCTTCGGGGTCTACACCGTTCTTCGCGATCCGCGCCGTGTGCAGATTGCTCACGGCTCGACCCTTCACGGAGAGCAGTTTGTCAGTCCTGATCTCGCGGAGATCCCGACTTCCTACTACCACCCGCTCGGCCCGCTCGGAGATATCTTCGCCGTCGATCGGCGCGGCGGAAGACCGATGCGTATCGCCGGTGTGGGCCTCGGAGCCGGCACGATCGCGGCATACGCCGTCCCCGGAGACGAGATCACGTTCTTTGAGATCGACCCGCTGGTCCGCAGAATCGCAGAAGACGAGTCGATGTTCACCTACATCTCCCAGGCAAGGGCCAGGGGCGCAACGGTGAAGATCATCATCGGTGATGGCCGGATGGGGCTCGCCACATCAGACCAGGAATTCGACCTGATCATTCTCGATGCTTTCAGTTCCGACTCGATCCCTGTTCATTTGCTCACCGTTGAAGCCATGCAAATGTACAAGAAGCGTCTCGCCCCGGACGGCATCCTCGCCGTTCACGCCTCGAATCGATACTTCGATCTGGGCGTGATGGTGCTTCACACCGGCGGGCGTGCGGATCTGCCGTGTGTCATCCGGGAGGACCTGATGAAGGAGCCAAACGCCAAAAGAATGCGGAGAGATTCAACGTGGCTGGCGCTCAGCAAGTCGACCGACACGCTCAAGTTGCTGCTGGGGCGCCCCGAGTGGTTTGCCGCCTATCTCGATCCCAAGCAACGGGTTTGGACCGACTCGTACTCGAGCATTTTCGACGTGCCCTGGAGGTAGCGACGGGCGGATTGTCGTGAATCGTCTTCGTCTGCCCGCCGGCGAACCGACCAAATCATGCGGAGCGAAGGGTCCGTCGCATTCCGCGAGCCGGGAGCCCAAACTCCTACACTCGTTCTCTATGGCCTCCTTCCCCCAGATCAACCCGAATCTCAGCGCGCCCGTCCTCACCCAGCGCATCCCGAGCTGGCCCTACGCCGACCCCAAGGGCCGCCACATCGTCAGCTACGAGGAATACATCAAGCCCGGCCCGCATGGAGCCGGCTACGAAGCGCTGCGCAAAGCGATCTCCATGAAGCCGGACGCGGTGACAGAGGAAGTGAAGAAAAGTGTCCTGCGCGGGCGGGGTGGCGCGGGCTTCCCCACCGGCCTCAAGTGGACGTTCCTCCCGAAGCTCAAAACCAACGACGCCGGGCAGGAAGACGACCCCGGCGTGCGCTATCTCGCCGTCAACGCCGACGAATCCGAGCCTGGCACGTTCAAAGACCGCCTGCTCATGGATTTCGATCCGCACCTGATGCTCGAGGGCATCGCGATCTGCTGCTACGCCTGCCGCATCGGCACCGCGTACATCTTCATCCGGGGCGAGTATCACCATCAGGCGAAAGTCCTCGAGAATGCCATCAAGGAGGCGTACGCCAACGGCATCTTTGGTGGCACCGGCCTTCTGGCCGGTGCTCAAACCGCGCGGGGCGGCTCCTTCAAAGTCGAGTGCCACGTGCATCGCGGCGCCGGCGCCTACATCTGCGGCGAAGAGACCGGCTTGCTCGAAGCGCTCGAAGGCAAGCGCGGCTGGCCCCGCATCAAGCCCCCGTTCCCCGCGATCAAAGGCCTCTTCGGCAAGCCGACGATCATCAACAACGTCGAGACTTTGGCGCACCTGCCCAGCATCATCCACCACGGCGCTGAATGGTTCATGAAGCAGGGGACCGTCAGCAAGTTCCCCAACACGCCCCCGAGCCACGGCACGAAGTTGATGGGCGTGAGCGGCCACGTCAACCGCCCCGGCGTCTTCGAGCTCGAACTCGGCACGACGCTCCGCCAGATCATCGAAGACCCCAATCTCTGCGCCGGCATGCGCAGCGGCAAGAAGTTCAAGGGCGCGATCGCCGGCGGCATCAGCATGGGCATCCTCGGCCCGGACCAGATCGACGCCGAGATGGATTTCGACATCGGCCGCAAGTACAACGTGCTGGGTCTGGGCACGGCCTGCCCGACCGTCTTCGACGAAGACACCGACATGGTCGCCGTCGCCCGCAACATCGCCCGCTTCTTCAAGCACGAATCGTGCGGCCAGTGCACGCCCTGCCGCGAGGGCAGCGGCTGGCTCTACCAGCTCCTGATGCGCATCGAAGAAGGCAACGGCCGCACCAAAGACCTCGACCTCGCGCTCGAGATCGCGACCAGCATGGGCAGCATGCCGGGTACGACGATCTGCGGCCTCGCCGACGGCAACAACTGGGCCGTGCGCACGATCATGAACAAGTACCGCGACGAGTTCGAGAAGCGCGTAAAGCCCACGTTTGTGCCCGTGAAGATGACGGTGGGCGCGGGGGCGAGGTAAGTATGAAGCGTGCCAGGTGGTGCGCATTGCTTGGATGCGTGTCCGGCACCCTTGCGTTGCAATTCGCGCTGGCCTTCGATCCTCCCGAGCGGCAGGTTGCGGCAATGAATCATCCCGCAACCGATAAAACCGCAATCGAGGAACTCGCAAGGATCTGGAAATCGCTCGATCGTGAGCGGATGAAACCGCTGGTCAACGTGTATCCATTGGAGCCCAAACTCAAACTCGGAGAAGACTCTCTGGGGTTTGGAAACAAGCAAGATCTGACCAAGTACCTGGCGGAGATTCAACCGACGATCGAGGAGATGATTCGCGTCGCGGCGCGGATTCCCGAGCAGTTTGGGTCGCCGCCGTCCGACTCGGACGAGAGCCCGAATGCTCACATGGAGTATCCCCGCGCCTGGATTCAGAATTTCGAGCGACTGCTTTCTGCGGACGCCTCGTGGAAATGGGAGAACGCCGAGGCAGACGCGGCGGCGGATCGAATCGGTGCGGTTTTCCGATTTGCGCAGTGGCTTTGGGTTCAGCGAGAAGACTCGAATTCACCGGTGATCGCTGTTGGACTCGTCGTTCGCAACAGCAAGCACCTGAACGCCATGCTCGATGACGGCATGGACAAAGCGCTGTCAAGCGATGCGAAGGCAAGGCTTCAGTCGGCGATGGCCGAGATCGAGGCGAGCGATCCGGGTGGTCTGCTGCGGGGTTGGGAGGATGCGGCACAGAACAACGTGCGGTGGTTTCGCCAGGAGTTTCTGGGTGAGGATGGGGCGAAGCGCTACGCAGAGTATTTGCGCACGTACGGCGTGTTTGCTGGCGCTGTTTCCGACCTGAGCAGGTTCGATGCGAAGGCAGCGGAAGTATGGCGAGAAATTCAAGGGCTTGTGCCGGAGAAGGACTTCGCAGAGAAGGCAAGCGGCCTCACGAAAGAGCAGCTGAGCGCCGCGATTGATGAGGCGGAGAAACTCGTTTCTCCTCTTGCAGTTGCGATCCGGGCTGAAAACATCGACTCGGTGAGAACGCTCTCGACACAGATCGCATCGGACCAGACGCAAGTGGCCAGGTGCGTCATCGGTCCGGTCGTTCCCACGCTTCAGTTGTCGCAGTCAGCAAGGGAAGCGCTCGCCGAATCCAAGCGTCGGATTTCTGAAAGCGCAAAATAGCTTCGCGCGAAGCTCAGATTCAGCTGTCAAAGAGATTGCTGGTGAAGAGCCGAGATTCAGATCCCTAGAATCCATTATGTCGAACGCGACCAAAGACGATCGACTCGCGGCATTCTGCCGCCGCTACGGCGTCGCCGAATTGTGGCTATTCGGTTCGGTTGCCAAAGACACCGCGATCGCCCAGAGCGACATCGACATTCTGGTGAGATTCCTCCCCGACTCCACAACCTCCACGTGGGATTGGCCCGCAATGACCGACGAACTCCGCGATATCTTCGGACGCGAAGTAGACCTGCTTTCCGTCGGCGTGCTGCGCAACCCGTTCCGGGCCGCCTCAATACTCGCCGCGCGGAAGTTGCTGTACGCCGCTTAGAATAATGACATGAGCGGAATCGGAAGCCATCCACGGATCACGATCGATCCAAACGTCATGGGCGGGAAGCCCTGCATCCGCGGGCTGCGCTTTCCCGTTTCGCGATTGCTCGGACTTCTCGCTTCCGGTCAGACCGAGGAGCAGATTCTTGCCGGACACCCCGATCTCGAATTGGAAGACATCCGCGCCGCGATCGCGTTCGCCGCGGCACTGGCGGATGACCGGGTCATTCTTTTGAAATCCGCCTGACGCGCGGTTCGCTCGTACTCCAGCCGAACCATGCGATTCCTCGTGGATCAACCGGTCAGCCCGATTCTCGCCGAATGGCTGCGGAGCATCGGCCATGATGCGCAGCATGTCCGCGATCGGGGCATGTCGGCCGCCACGGACACCGCGATTCTCGACCTTGCCCGGTCCGAGCAACGGAACCTTGTGACGGCAGACTTGGACTTTTCCCGCCTGATCGCTCTCAGCGGGCAGGACCAGCCCGGTCTCATCCTTTTCCGAGCCGGGAATATCTCGGACTCCGAGATGCTTGCGCTGCTTCGGCGCGTTCTTGCGGAAGTTTCGGAGAATGCGATCGCAACGTCGATTGTTGTGGTTGATGCCGACTCGATCCGTGTCGCCCGCCTGCCGATCCGCGGCGGATAACGACTTGGTTGCGAGCCGCGGCCTGTCCGTTGTCATCATGTGCGGCGACACCACCTCGCGACCGTTGAAACGCTCGATACTCACGATTTAATCTGCCTCGTGATCGTCAAATCCGAGATTCTCGCATCATCCGCGAGCATGAACGCTTTGCTGAGGATGATCGACAGGGTGCGGTCGCCCTCGAATGGCAGGAAGACGTCGCTCGAACCAAGTTCGTTCCGCGAGGTCGGCACGATGCAGAGGTACTGATCGTTCGGTTCCATCAGGATGTTGCCGCTGCCCAGGTGAATCTTGTACGTGCGGAGGCTGCCCCGGACGGTGAGAAACTTGTCCGTGAGCGCGCACCGATCGGCGATCTTCAGGCGGGGCACAAGGCGTGAAAGCAGATCGCGCCGGGTCTCCGCGGTGGCCGAGAGCTCGCCGAAGGAGTAATTCTGCCAATAGTCGCGGAACTGCTGGTTCGGTCCGCCGTCGTTCCACTGCGGGTTGTTCCCGACGCTCGTCACGCCGACAAAGAGATCGCAATCGCGCAGGACTTCGCTCAGCACCAGCGCCGGAATCGAATCCAAGCGCAGCGGCATATTGGTCGCGTTGCCCGCCTCAGCCGTCATGGCGTACGCGCCGCCGGCCGCGTGCACGGAGTTCGGCGCAGCCTCCATCCGGTAGAAGCGCACCTGATCCGTCGCAAGATGCAGATACGCCCCCGACTCGTTCGTATCGGTTCCAAAGTCGTCGCCGACCGGCTCGACCCAGAACTCCGCGCGCAGCCCGTGCGCCCGGATGGTCCGGCTCGGCGGCGGATACTCCGCGTCCACCATCAGGCGCAGCTTGTGACGCCAGTTCCGCTGGTCGCACAAAGCCTTGAACTGGTGCTGCCGCACGATGTGCGCCGCGAACCGATTGGAGTACGTCTCGGTTCGCCTCTCGGCATCGGTGAGCAGGTACACCTCGCGGTGCGCCTGCTTGAAGGGCTGGCGGATCCGCCGGTCCTCGACAAAGCGCCGCCACGCCAGCGTTTCCTCTGTCGGCGCCTCGACCGGATGCCAGAGCCGCACGATTGCTCGCTCCGAAAAGTCACATGCCTTTTCATCAAAGCCGACCAGCCCTTCCGGGCCCGGCATCACGCCGATCCGCCGGGAGCCATCGGCGACATTCCAGATCAGCCGCCGCGCCACGACGCCCACCACCGGATGATCGAGATACCGCTCGCGCCAGGCCGCGATCGGCCACGAGCGATCGTCGAGAAACATCGAGTCGATGCGGTCGCGCTGCGCCGAGAGCATCGAGCCGAGGTCCTTCGCCGCGGCCTTGAGCTCCTTGAATTCCGGCGCAAAGTCCTTCTTCACGCTCGCCGGAACACTCTTGACTTCCTTGCCCTTGTTGCCGCCGGCATCCTTCTTGAAATAGCGCAAGGGCACATCGCCGTCGTGTGCCGAGAGCTCGACGATCGTCTCGCCCAGCTCCTCGCGCCGCACGCCGACCTCCGAAAGCCCGTAGGTCGGAACGCCCAGTTCTTCGATCTCCTCACGCGGCAGCCCCGCGCGCGCCGCCGCGGCATTGAGCGCCTTCTCGATCGCCTTCTGCGCCGGGATGAACTTGACCTTGACGCGCAGTATCGCGAGCTGGCCGAGCGCGTCGGGGCCGGGGATCTGGCTGAGCGCCCAGATGGCGGCATTGCCGACCTTCGTGGCGCGCGGGCCCAGGCCGGGAATGGGTCTGTAGCACGAAAGCGCCAAACCGCCGAGCCGCCGCGCGAGCGTTTGATCAGGCACCTGTACCGCAATCCAACACAACCCCTTTAGGACTTCGAGGTTTCCGTCGGCGATCGCATATCCCCCCGCCGGGAATTCGCGATATGCCTCAGCTCTCAGGGCAGTTCGCGGTCGGTCGACCAACGGAAACCATTCAAGCAGTGCATCCAAAAACGAGCGTCGTCCGATTTCGTCGATCAGAGAGGCCCAAGTCCTCAGCCATTTGGCAGTAGGAGCCGAGCCACTTGTCGAGCCGCAAGCAGCCATCAATCGGATCCACGCACTACGCTGATTCGGAGTCTGCTTTTCGAGATACACGAGTGCGGCATCCGACCACGCCTCGCCTGGCTCGATCGGTGGAGTTTCCTCCAGCCCGAGCAGCTTGCGAACTCTTGCGTTGCGGTCGTGATCGGACTTGGGACTCTGCTCCCATTCCTCCAGCATCTCAGCGAGATATCGGTTCATGCTTGGGGTCAACTTCCCCGCATGAGGCTCGATCCAACGCCACAATCCCTCTCGTACCGCCGTTCTCGCGGGGCAGTACTCCCGCGATCCGGGCTTGGGAATCGCGCACAATCGATCGATCCACGCGGCGGTGCAGTTCTTGCCGCGGCGCATCGCCCACTGCGTGAAGAGTTCAACACCATGGTGGCGGAAGTAGTCGGGGTCGTCAGACGATGTGCGATTCTTTCGCCACTTTTCAATAAGTAAATTGGCGCGATCGGGCGCGAGAACGATCACGGCAGCCAACTCGTCGTCGGAAATGGACTTGAGAGTCTTGCAAACGTCAAATGAATCGAATCGGCAGCCGTAGGAAGCTCGCTTGGATTCGGCCTCTTCTTCAATGAGCCGTAGTAGCGATTCTGCCTCGGCGCTTTTCGGAGCAATCAGCTGACGAATCATTCGCGGCAACACACGTCATCCCCCCACCAGCGGCACAAGCTTCAAGAACGTCACTTCCGACACCCGCTTCAACTCGACCACCTCATCCAGCGTTTCCGTCTGTTTCTCTCCCGCGAGCACGACAAAGCCGTTGCGCTCATACGCCTCGCACGCTTTCTCGAACTGCTGCTTCCAATCGACGTCGCGCCCCGGCTTCGGCTTGACACCGTTCAGACTCACTTCCGCTTCGCTCGGCTGCACCAGACCGCGAAAATAGCCCCCGCTCGCGGTCTGCCGCTCGCGGTTGTAATCCTGCACTTCCTCGTAAATCCGCGAACGGATGATCTCGCGCACCGTCACCCGCTCGGTCGGGAATTCCAGCGTCCGTCTGTTCGTAACGGCCCCTGCGGTCGATTCATCAATAACTTGGAGTGTTGCCGACATTGTGCGAGTGTACACAATGCGCCGTACTGTCTAAAGCAAACTTGTGCAAAGAAGGCCGGACTCCGCACGCCAAGATGGCGAGACCAATTCGCTATTCCGCCCGCGCAACCGCCGCATTCGCAACCCGCTGTCCCCTGAACACCATCCACGCCCACAGTAAAAACGGCGCGAAGAACGCCGCCGCCACGCTCCAGATCGCCCCAGCGTGCAGCAACGTGAACGATGTCAGCGCCGCGGGGATGCACCAGTAGAGCAAGAGCGCCGGGATGACCACCCACCGCGGCGTGCGGCTCGCCACATTTCTCGTTGCGTTCTCAAACGGCGAGGCACGCCGCCGCAATTCCAGTTGCAGCTTGCGCGCCCACGCAAACTCTGTCGCCAGAATCCCCAGCCCGATCGGAACCAGGATCACCGGCCCCGGCCCCGGCAGCGGCGCGATGATGATCCCGAAAATGATCACCGCCGTCCCCGCGATCAGGATCCACAGCCGCTTGCTGTTTCTCCGCAGCAACTCGACCGCCGCGGCTCCGCCTGCCAAAGCTGTTCGGATGCGCGTCTCAAAGATCCCATAGATCAGCAGGCACGCGAGTAGTGCCAGCAGAATGACCGCGATCCAGAATGACGGCGTGTGGATATCAACGGGCTTCCTGACCGGTGTTGTTTGAAGGATCAGAAAAGACATCCGCACTTCTATCTCGGAATTGCGGAAGTCGTCTTCCGCGGGTGGTGGATGTGGGGCTGGGCTGAATCGGTGTGGCTTGAGATGCGTTGAGTAGTTCGGGGTGAAAGTAGGGGGTGGGTTCGTTGTGGGGTTCTCGGACTCCAAAACGGTCGCCGCACCCGCGTGGTTCGCGCGCCGTGCAGGTTAATCTAGGGTGAGGAGAATCGAGTGATGCGGCAACCCATCTTTGTTCTGTGCGCGTTGGTCGGAGCAATCCTCGCGGCATCTTTCGCGACCTCCGCCTTCGGCGCTCCGCCTCGCCAGAACGTCGTCTTCAGCATCACTCAGACCACGACAGTCGGCCAGTCGGTCTTCGTCCTCGGCGACCTCCCCGAACTCGGCAACTCCGACATGCGCTACGCGGTCAAGCTCGACCCTTCGGCCTACCCGACCTGGCGCGTCACCATCAGCCTCCCCGCCAATCGCTCGTACACCTATCGCTACGTCCTTCGTAACGACGGTCCGGGCCAGACAAGCCAGAGCGCCAACGGAACGCAAATCGGAAGCGTGATTGCCGCGAGCACAAGCGCTGCGCCGCTCGCGCCGCCCACCAAGTCGATCCTTTGGACGACCGATCACGCCAATCCGATTCTCTGGTGGAGGCAGGATACCGGCGCTTTCCAGCAGAAGCCGCTCGAGCGCTACGGCCCCGGGCGCGTCCGCACCGGAAACGTGCAGGAGCAGATCTGGTTCGCGTGGAACGTGGGGGTCGGCGGCAAATCAATCGAGTTCTATCTCACCGATTCGCAGGGTGGCAATCGCGTGCCGACATTCGGAAACTTCAACACCGAGCTCGACGCGGCATTCGTGCAGGACGCGAAGGTCTTTTCGTACCTGCCCGCGCCGTCGGTCAGCGTCTCGAAGCGGGATTACTTCGCGAGCGCGCCGCCGAGCATGTTCTCGACCAACCTGAGCGAGTCGCGCCCGTATCGCGTTTATCTGCCCCGCGGTTACGCCGAGCACACGACCCGGCGCTATCCCGTGCTCTACATGCACGACGGGCAGAACATCTTCGAGGTCGGCCCCTTCGGCAGCTGGAACATGGCGACAACGGTTGAAAACCAGACCAACGGAGGCAAAGTCCGCGAGGCGATCGTCGTCGGCGTCGACAACACCGCCAACCGGCTGAAGGATTATCTTCCTCCCGGCGATTCGATCAGCGGCAGCGGCGCCGGCTGGGCCGACAAGTACGCCCGCTTCCTCCGCGACGAACTCAAGCCCTACATCGATTCGCACTACCGCACGCTGACGGGCGCGTCCGACACGCTCACGATGGGTTCGAGCATGGGTGGCGTCGTCTCGCTCTACCTCGGCTGGGATTTCACGGGCACCTTCGGGAAAATCGGCGCGATGAGCGGCGCCTGGTGGACGACGACCAACTTCCTCGCCCGCGTCAAACCCGCCGCCAATTTTCGCGACATCCGCATCTACATGGATCACGGCGACAGCGGCACATCCAACGACGACTACTGGAACTCCGTCAACCTGCGCGACGCGTTCGTTGGCGGCAACCCCGTGCGCTACCCGATCGAAGGCACGCTCCGCCACGTCGTCGGTTTCGGCCAGCAGCACAACGAGGCCGCGTGGTCCGCCCGCTTGCCCGGTGCGCTCGCGTTCCTGCTCCCGCCCGGCGACGACACCAACGAGATCCTGCGCGACGTCTTCAACCCCGCCTACGACGTCAACGCCGACGGCAAGATCGATCTCGAAGATCTCTGTGCGCAGCACGCGACACCCAAAGACCTCAACGCCGACGGCCAGATCAACGACGCCGACCGCCAGCGCCTCTCGGATTTTCTCCGCCGCAACGAGATCGAAGAAATGACGGCGGGGAGAAGGCAGTGATCGCGGGTAGAAGAATCCCGATTCGGTACTGGGCATCCGCCTATTGATTCGCCCATGTCTTTCGCGCGATCGATAAGCGGCGGTTGCGAGATTTTTCTCAAAGTCGTCCCCGGCAGCTCGCGCGATGCCATCGCCGGCGTGCTCGGCGATCGGCTCAAAGTCAAAGTCGCCGCCGCGCCCGAAGGCGGCAAAGCCAACAAGGCTGTCTGCGCTCTCCTCGCCAGCACGCTCGCCGTGAAGTCGCGTGATGTCTCCATCATCGCCGGTGCGACGTCGCCCGAAAAAACCGTGCGCATCAACAGCTTGACCGTCGAACAGGCTCACCAAGCGCTAAGAAAGTTTGCGGATCAAAGTTGAATCCGCCGGAGCAGCCGCGATCAGTCCCGTCCGCCCAGACTCCTTCTTTAATTCTCCTCCGCGCAACTACGCAGCCTCCGCTTCTCCGCGTTCTCTTCCGTCTTTCCCCCGCTAAACTCGCCCGCGATGGCGAAACGTCCACTCTCAAGAAAGAGTTCCGCGCCGCTCGTCGGCATCATCATGGGCTCGAAGAGCGATCTCGAGACCATGCGCCACGCCGCCGATGTGCTCGATGAACTGCGCGTCCCGTACGAGATCCTCGTCGTCTCGGCGCACCGCACGCCTGATTGGTTGTTCACCTACGCGCAGAGCGCCGAAATCCGCGGCATCAAGGTCATCATCGCCGGCGCGGGCGGCGCCGCCCACCTCCCCGGCATGACTGCGAGCAAGACGACCCTCCCTGTGCTCGGCGTTCCGGTCGAGAGCCGCGCACTCAAAGGCCTCGACTCGCTTCTCTCCATCGCGCAGATGCCCGCGGGTATCCCCGTCGGAACGCTCGCCATTGGCAAAGCGGGCGCGATCAACGCCGGCCTCCTCGCCGCGGCAATCATTGCGACCGCCGATCCGGCAACCCGCCGCCGGCTCGCCGCTCGGCGCGCTGCACAAACCAAGTCCGTCATGCAATCCAAAGACCTCAAACCCGACGTGAAAAAACTCCGCAACGTGTAGCGTCTTTCTTCTCTTCTTCTCTTCTTCTCTTCTTCTCTTCTTCTCTTCTCCTCCGTGCCTTTCTCCGTGGTTCTCTGTGGTCCTCCGTGTTTTCTTTCCCCGGTGATTCATGCTGATCGGTGTACTCGGCGCAGGGCAACTCGGCATGATGATCGCCCAGGCCGGCGCGCGCCTCGGCCACTCATTCCGCTTCCTCGATCCGATCGCCGATTCTCCCGCGAGAGTTGCGGGCGATCTCATCGTCGGCGATTTCACCAGCACCGACGCACTCAAACGCTTCGCGCACAAGCTCGACATTGTCACCTGGGAATTCGAGAATGTCCCTTGCAGCGCGGTGCAGGTGCTCTCGCGCTCCGTACCCACGCGTCCCGGCATCGCGCTCCTTGAGATCGCGCAGGATCGTCTCAGCGAAAAGATGGCGTTCTCTGAGATCGGTCTCGCACCGGCGCGCCACCTGCCGATTTCCTCGCTCGCCGATCTGCGCGACGCCGTTGGCGCGCTCGGCGTTTCGTGTATACTCAAGACCCGGCGCATGGGGTACGACGGCAAGGGGCAGTTCCTCATCCGCGCGTGCGAAGATGTCGATGCCGCGTGGCAGAAACTCGGCGGCGCGGGCGACCTGATACTCGAAGCGCTGGTCGACTTCGAACGCGAAGTGTCACTCATCGCGTGCCGCAGCGCGTCAGGCAGCGCAGTCCGCAAGGATGCAGGCAATGTCGGAGGCAATGGCATCGCGTTTTATCCGATGCCGACCAACGTACACAAGGGCGGAATCCTCCGGGTGAGCCGCGCGGGTGAGGGCGCGGAGATCGAACCCGAGCTTGAGCTCGCGGCGCGCGCGGCGATGGCGAAGCTCCTCGGTGGTGTCGACTACGTTGGCGTGATGACGATCGAGTTCTTTGTGGTTCGCCGCGCTGATGGAGGGCGAGCGCTGATCGCGAACGAGATGGCGCCGCGCGTGCACAACAGCGGACACTGGACAATCGAGGGCGCGCGCACGAGTCAATTCGAGAATCACTGCCGCGCGATCAGTGGGATGGAGCTCGGTTCGGCAGCGCTCACTCATCCGGCCGCGGCGATGGTGAACATCGTGGGCGAGGCGCCGGACCGGGCGAAGATCGCGGGGGTGAAGGGCGCGACGCTCCACATGTACGGCAAGGAGCCGCGCGAAGGGCGCAAGCTCGGGCACATCACCCTCGTGGGTTCGAGGGCCGAAGTCGATTCGGGGCTCGAAGCGCTCCGCGGCACGCCGGGCACGATCATCGGTTGATCCCCTGATTCGCGGCAACGTCGCGAACAAACCGATGAAAGAGGCCGATTGGAGCGGCGTTCGCGCGAACCCGGACACGCTCCGAATCGCTAGACTCGAACGGTGATTGTGCAGTAAAAAGGAAGCGATTTCATGCGAATGGGAATGTTTGGCGCGGCGGGTCTTTCACTCGTGCTCTTTGCCGGCGCCGCGCAGAGCGTGTACGCGGAAGCGCCGAGCCCCGAAGAGCTGCGCGACGAGATCCGCGCGATGGTGCAGACGGCGCGCGACAAAGTGTTTCCCGCGCTCGTCAACATCTCGGTCGTCACGACCAACTTCGAGGGGGGCGAAGAATCCAAGGGCGGCGCGACAGGCAGCGGCACGATCATCAGCAAGCAGGGTCACATCCTCACGAATCAGCACGTCGTGAACGACGGCAAGAAATTCAAGATCACCCTGGCAGATCGGACGATCGTGCCGGCGAAACTCGTCGGCGAAGACCCGCTCACGGACCTTGCGATTCTGCAGATCAACATGGATGAGTTGCCCAAAGGGACAGAGCTCGCGGTCGCGGAATTCGGCGATTCGAACAAGCTCGCGATCGGCGACACGGTGATGGCGATGGGTTCGCCGTTCGCGCTCTCGCGGAGCGTGACGCTCGGCATCGTCAGCAACAACGAGCGCGTCTTCACCAGCGGGTTCCTGCGCGAAGAAGTGGAGGAGATGCAGGGAGAAGCCGGGAGCACCGGCATCTTCACGCGCTGGATCCAGCACGATGCCGCGATCAACCCCGGCAACTCGGGCGGCCCGCTCGTGAACCTCGAAGGAAAGATTGTCGGCGTCAACACGCTGGGCGGCAGCAACATGGGCTTTGCGAGCCCGGGCAATCTGGCGCGCCAGGTTGCGGATGCGATCATCAAGGACGGCGAGGTTGTGCGCTCGTGGATCGGCGTGAGCCTCAAGAACATCCGCGATACCGGCTACGAAGACGGCGTGCTCGTGAACGTGGTGATCGAGGATTCACCGGCGTACGAGGCCGGTCTTCGCGCGGGCGATCGCATCGTTGAGCTCGACGGGAAGCCGGTGACGGCGCGCTTCGTCGAAGAGATTCCGCCGCTGGTGAAGAGCTTTGCGGATCGGCCGGTCGGGAGCCAGATCGAGGTCGGCTACGTGCGCGCTGGCGAGCGGAAGGATGCGACGATTACGACCAAGAAGCTGCTGCGAGAGCGCGGCGACCGTGCGGCGCTGCGATTGTGGGGCGTCACCATCGCCGAGATCACCGAGAAGCTCGCGGAGGATCTGCACCTGACGAACCGCGACGGCGTGTTCGTCACCGGCGTGAAGGGCGGCAGCCCGGGCGATCTCTCCGAGCCTTCCCTGCAGGGCGGCGACATCATCAAGACCATTGGCGGCAAGCCGGTGAAGAGCGTGCACGAGGCGATCGCGGCGTACAAGTCGGTCATGAACCCGGACGACGCGAAGAACCTCACTCCCGCCGAGGCCGCATCGAAGATTCCGGAATTTCTGCTCATCGAGTTCGATCGGCGCGGGAAGAGCCAGGCGACATTGATCAAGCCGCGCCCGGATAAGAAGGAAGACCCGCCGCGCGAACTGCCGAAGGCCTGGATCGGCATCGCGACGCAGCCGGTGCTGCGTGACCTGGCGCGCGAGATGGGGCTCGAGAGCCAGACCGGCCACATGATCACGCGCATCTATCCGGGAACGCTCGCCGAGAAGAGCGACCTGAAGGTGGGCGACGTGATCATCGCGATCAACGGAGACAAGACATCCGTCAAGGGGATGCAGGACACCGGTGCGCTTCAGCGGAAAATCCGGACTCTGAACACCGACGGCGAAGCGGTGGTCAAGGTGCTGCGCAAGGGCAGCGACGGGAAGCCGGTTCCGGAAGAGATCAAGGTGACGCTCGAGCGCACACGGCTCTCGCCCGAAGAAGCGCGGCGCGACACGAACAAGGATTTCGAGATTACCGTGCGCGAGCTCACGTTCTTCGATCGCGACGACAACCGCTGGGAACAGACGGTGGACGGCGTGATCGTGTCGGGGGCGGAGCCGCTCGGCTGGGCGGGCGCATCGGGGATTCGCTCGGGCGATCTGATCCAGCGCATCAGCGTGCCGAGCGACGCGAGCGGCGCCGAAGAATGGAGCGAGACGATCACGGATCTTGATGGCTATCGCAAAGCAATGGCGCGGCTCGCGAAGGAGCAACCGGCGCGCGTCACGATGGGAATCCTGCGCGACAACCGGGCGATGTACCGCTACCTCGAACCGGAATGGAAGCCGACGGTGCAGAGCGATGGGGCGAAGGACGCTCCCGCCAAGTAGTTACCAGCTCGCGATGATCAGAAGATTCGGCGGCTTACCATTGGCCTCGCACGGGAAGGCGGCCATTTGCGTCGCTTCCTTCTGGAGTATCGCATGCTCGGTTCCTTCAAAAGTGTCCGCAGTCTCTTCGCTTCGTTCGCAGTGCTTGCCGCGTGTGCCGCGTCGGTCGCGCGCGCCGGCGTTGACCCGGTCTTCGCCAAGCTCACCGAGGCCAAGAGCCCGGCGATCGTCACGATCAAGTTCGTGCTGAAGATCAGCATGGGCGGCAGCGATGAGGAGCGAGAGACCGAAATCGCCGGCGTCATGATCGAGCCCGACGGCATGGTCATGGCGAGCAACCTGCAGCTCGGCGGGGTGTCCGAGGCGATGCGATCCTTCATGGCGCAGGGCATGAGCATGACGCCGAAGGACATCAAGGTCATGGTGGGCGAGGACACCGACGGCGTCGAGGCCAAACTCGTCGCGCGCGACAGCGAACTCGATCTCGCGTGGGTGCAGATTTCCAAGAAGCCCGACAAGCCGTACGCGTCGATCGACTTCTCCGCGGGGAGCAAGGCCGTGCAGGGTCAGACGCTCTACAGCATGGAAAGACTGGGCAAGTTCTTTGATCGCGTGCCGAGCGTCAACAGCTTTGAAGTGGGCGCGATCGTCGCCAAGCCGCGGCGGCTGTTTGTTCCGAGCGAGCGCATCGGCGCCGGGCTGGGCACGCCGATCTTCTCGAGCGATATGACCGTCGTCGGCGTGACGGTGCTTCAGCTCCCGAGCAAGGAAGAGCTGGAAGCTGAGCAGGGCATGATGGGCGCTTCGCGGGGCGTGGGCGAAGTGATTCTGCCGGCGGAAGATGTCGCGAGCGCGATCAAAAAGGCGAAGGAAGCCGCGGCGAGCGGCAAGCCGGTCGATGAGCCCGCGCCCGCGGCCGACGCGGATGAGAAGAAGGAAGAGATGAAGGAAGACAAGTAATTCTCTCGCGAAGCACACGAAAGAAAAGGCCCGCGAGTGCGGGCCTTTTTCATTTGGTTTCGGCTTTGTTTCGCTGCATCCATTCCCACTGGCGCGCGAGGCCTTGTTCGAAAGAGGTCTTGGGCTCATACCCGAGTTCTTCGCGCGAGCGCTTCGGGTCGGCCCAGGTCGCGAGCACATCGCCGGCCTGCATCGGCGCGCGAGCGATCTTGGCGGGTTTGCCGACGGCCTTTGCGATCGCATCGACCATTTCGTCGAGCTTGATGGGTTTGCTGTTGCCCAGGTTCCAGATGCGGTAGCCGAAAGTGGGGATGCGGTCGAGCGCGCTGAGAATGCCGCCGACGGTGTCGGCGACGAAGGTGTAGTCGCGGCTGGAGGTCCCATCGCCGAAGAGCGTGAGCTGCTCGCCCGATGCGATCTTCGACATGAACGACCGGATGGCGAGGTCGGGGCGCTGGCGCGGGCCAAAGACCGTGAAGAACCGGAGCATGGCCACCGGCTGCTTCGTCAGGTGATGGTGCGTGTAGCCGATGAGTTCGCAGGCGCGCTTGGTCGCGGCGTAGGGGCTGATGGGCCGATCGACGTTCTCGTCTTCGCGGAACGGGCGCGATTTCTCGCCGGGCGCGAGCGTTCCGTAGACCGAGCTGGACGAGGCGATCACAACGCGCTCGAGGTTGTGCTTGGCGCACTGATCGAGCAGGATGCTGGTTCCGGTGACATTGACTCGCGCGTAACCGGCGGGGTCGGCGATGCTGGGGCGCACGCCGGCCTTGGCGGCGAGATGGATGATCGCGCCGGGGTTCGTGCGCTCGAACAAGAAAGCGACTTCGTTCTGATTGGTGATGTCACAGGGAATGAACTCGAAGCCGGCGTCGTGCTTCGCGGCGGTTGCTTCGACTTCGGCGAGGTTGAGCCGTTTGAGGCGCTCGGGATAGAACGGATCGAAGTTGTCGATTCCGACGACGCGCCTGCCGGAGCGGAGAAGCGCTTCGGCCGTGTGCGATCCGATGAAGCCCGCCACGCCGGTGATCAGTGTCGGTCGGTCACGCACGCGTCAACCTTTGCATCAGGGCCTCCGGGTTTCAAGCGCCAGACACAAGTCGCTCATCGCGAGATCAACCCGCGGCCCGCGGTCAAGACAAAACTCGCAACTTCACCGGTTCTCAACAATGAAGCAGGGCACTATCGCTAGACAGTGCCCCGCTGGAGGAGAGAGAGATCAGGTGAGTATACAAATTTATCGGTCCACGCCCCTGTTCTGTTCGATTTCCGCGAAGGTGCGCTGCCCCAAAACCCCAAATTCAGCATGAATTTGATCGTTTGTTTGTATTGTGTTTGGAACAAAAAGCCCGCTTTGTGGAGCGGGCTGAAAAAACTGTCGGTTGTGCCAGAAACGTTTCAATTGGCGGGCGGAGGAGGAGCGTCGTCCTGCGGCGGCTTGGGGCGGCGGCGCGGAGGAGGCATATCGCGACCTTCCTCGCGTGCCTTCTCGCGCAGCTTCTGGATCAGGAACTGGCGTTCTTCGGGCGTCATGCTCTCCCAGGTTTCGCGCAGATCGGGCGGGAGTGCATCGGGGCCGTCCTGGCGCGGGCCCTTGGCGCGATCGCCTTTGCCGCGTTGGTCGCCCCCGCGCTGATCATTGCCGCGCGGACCGTTCTGGAAGCGCTCGCGGATCTTCTGCATCGCCTGCTCGCGCTCTTCCGGCGTCATGTTGGCGAGGCGCTCTTTGAATTGAGGGGGCAGGTTCTCCGGATCGAACTTGCGCTGAGCGCCGTCGGGTCCGTTCTGCTTCTGGAGGCGCCGGCGCACTTCCTCACGCGCTTTGCCTTCGAGGCCGCGCTCGGCCATGTCTTTCTTGATCGCTTCGAGGCGCTCCTGCACCAAAGGCTTCTGCTCATCGGTGAGCACGGCGAAGATCTTGGCCTGCGCATCCTTGGGATTGGGGGCCTGGGCGCGCAGCTCTTCGAACTTCTGACGAGCCGCTTCGTTCGGGGCTTTTCCTTCGGGAGGCTTGGGTGCATCCGGCGGCGGCATCATCGGTTCGCCGTCGGCATCGGGCTTACCCGGACCGCGCTGCGGGCGGCCGCGATCGCCGAACTGGCCGCGCATTTCTTCGAATTCGCCCTTGTGCGCCTGGCGAAACTCTCGCATCGACTGCTCGAACTCCTGATTGATCGACTTGATTCTGGCCTGCTGATCGTCGGTCAGGCGCAGGTTTTCCGGCGTCTTGTCGTCGCGGAGCGCGCCGATCGCCCGCATGAACTCCATCTGCGGGATGGGGCGATCCGCGAGGCGCTGCTTGAGGTCGTTGCTCTGTCCGTCGCCGAAGTTGCGGCGCGTTCCGGGAACGCCGCCGTCGGTGACTTTGGGGCCCTGAAGGACCGGTTCATTCGAAGCGGGCTCGGCGATCGCGGCGGGTGCGCCGGCCGCAACAAGAAGCGCGAGTGCAAAGAGTTTGGCTTTCATCGTTCGACTCCACCCAGCGGGTAAAGGGTTGGGACCAACGGGCTTATTGCCCGAGACATCGGCTTAACCGGGGAGAGAGCACCGTATTGCGGCCCGAACAACAAAACCGCGGAAAACAAAGCCCAAATCGATCCGTCTGTGCGGCATGTGCCGCGCTTTCGGACCGGCACGGCTAGCATCGCGAAGGAAACAAACCCGCGAATTTGCCGCGGAAAGGCCCGCCGAATGTCCCTGACGAAAGACTTTGTGACAAGCTGCCTGACCGGGGTTCCCGACCCGGCGCGGGGAAAAGACCTCGTGAGCTCGGGCGCGCTGCAGTGGGTGAGCGCGTGCGACACGTACGCGTCGATCCGGCTCTTTCTGCCGCCGGAAGCGGGCAAGGCGGTGATGCAGCAGGTGGCGCAGCTCGCGCACTCGAAGATCACGCAGATCGCGCAGCGAAACGGCGAAGCGGTCGATTCGTTGATCGTCGAATTCGTGGACGATGCGGGCGCGGTAGTGCACACGGCGCGATTCGGAGGGATGACGACGAAGAGTGCACAAGAAGCCGCGCCGCCTCGAAGCCAGCCGACCCCACCCGCGGGCGGCGCGGGACACGAACCAATTCCCGGCTTGTCGAAGAGCGCGAAGCCTGCGGGCGCGAGCGCGCTGCCGGGCGTGCGCAACATCATCGCGGTCGGCGCGGGCAAGGGCGGCGTCGGCAAGAGCAGCATCGCGCTGAACCTGGCCGTCGGTCTTGCGCGCCGGGGGCTGGCCGTCGGATTGCTCGACGGTGATATCTACGGACCGTCGATGCCGACGATGCTCGGGCTCGGCGCGCTCGAGCAGGCGGTGGTCGCGGGAAGGCTCCAGCCTTTCTATGTGCACGGGATCAAGGCGATCACGATCGGGAAACTGGTCGATCCGGATCGGCCGTTGATCTGGCGCGGGCCGATGGCGCACGGCGCGTTCAAGCAGCTCACCGAGCAGACGAGCTGGGGCGAACTCGACTATCTCATCATCGACCTGCCACCGGGCACGGGCGACATCGCGCTGACGATGGCGCAGACGCTTCAGCTGACGGGCGCGATCGTCGTGTGCACGCCTCAGAAAGTGGCGCAGGACGATGCGGTGCGGGCGGCGGGCATGTTCAAGCAGCTCGGCATCGATGTGCTCGGCGTGGTTGAGAACATGAGCTACTTCGTCGGCGACGATGGGAAGTCATACGACATTTTCGGGCGGGGCGGCGCGGAGGTGATGGCGCAGCGCCTGGGCGTGCCGTTCCTCGGCGCGGTGCCGATCACGATGGCGCTGCGCGAGAACAGCGACAAGGGCGACCCGAGCGCGAACTTCGAGGGCACGGACGGCGCGGGCGGTCGGCTGCGCGATGCGCTCGAGAACCTCGTGACGAATCTCGAATCGCAGGCGGCGCTCGCGGCGATGCGGAGCGGCGCGCAGAAGCCGGTCTTGACGATCTCGTAGCGGTTGTAAGCCTGCGTGGGGCCTGAAGTTGAGGCGAAACCGGGCGGCGGGATTGCCGCGGCGGCTTGAGTCGCGCGCGGAGGGCCCAGACAGTGCGCCACACGCACAAAGGGGAACAAGGTCATGGCCAAGAAATCAAAGAAGCCGGCGAAGAAAGCATCGAAGCGGGGCGGTTCGAAAGCCAAATCGAGTGCAAAGAAGAAGACATCGAACAAGCAGGATTCGATGGCGCCGCAGAACATCAAGACCGGCTCCGGCATGAGCCCGATGGAGGTCGGCAGCAAGCTGGTCGCCGATTTCAACAGCGGCAAGATGCATCTCAACGACATGTGGTCGCCGTCGATCGTGTCGATCGAGGGATTCGGCGTGAGCCAGGCGTGGCGCGGGCGCAAGGCCGTGGACGCCAAGAACGAGTGGTGGGCGAGCGATCACGTCGTGCACGGCGCCAGCGCCGAAGGGCCGTTTGTCGGCGCGACGGGATTCGCGGTGAAGTTCATCATCGATGTCGAGACAAAGAGCAGCGCCAAGCGCGAGACGATGACCGAAGTGGGCGTCTACACCGTGAAGAACGGGAAGATCGTGCAGGAAGAATTCATGTATCGGGCGGGGTGAACCGCAAACGGCAACGGCCATGTCAGAGAGTGGGCGGATCCGCGACCCGAGATTTCGGTATTCTCTCGAAATGCCTCGCTTAACGTTTCACGATCTCGGGGTCTGGTATCCCGGAGCTTTTCTTGCCAGAAAGTTTCCTTGGATAATTGGGCGTGTTGGGTTTCCACTTTTGGTTGTGGTAGTGCCCCTGCTGACCCCTTTGCTTTTGGATTTGGTTCGTTCCGGCTCGCTGAAGCCTTCATTGAAGGTGGCCGTCTTGATTGCGATTGGTGTCTCTGCTGCAGCTGTCGCGTATTTGAAGGAAGCGGAAAGTCGGCTTGAAAAGCTGGAGAAAGAAGACGCGATAGCTGCGGTGCATCAAGCGAGGCAAGACGTTTGGCGTCGAATCGGAGAGCTTAATAGTGATGCCGCTGGGGCAACTGGGCAACTCGTCGAAGCGCTGGATGACAGGAGCCGAAACCAACCAAAGTTTCAATCGCAGGTTGAGCACCTTCAAACCGCAATTTTGGCGAACATTGCGGACTGCCTTTCTCAGCACCTCGGTCTGGACCGAAGAGTGATCAGCGCAAATTGGTCGGTCCTCCAAGTTCAAGAGGGAAAGGAGTATTTCGTCCCTCTTCGTTACGACCGTCATGACGTCCGAAGGGCACACGGAAGCCGCTCTCATGAATTGGCGTCTGATAAGCCGGGAGCTTCGCGTGCCCTCCTGACTGGGAAAGTCACGCTCGTACCGGACACGCAGAGCTCAGATATGCTTCCCTTTTTTCCGGATTCGCCCGCCTATCGGTCGATTCTTTCAATACCCGTAACAGTACGGAATTCCAGGCTGGGGGTCGTGAATATTGACGCTACTGAGCCGAACTTGCTTTCTCTCGACTTAGAAACTCTTGTCGCCGATCTGGCGTATCTGATAGGATTATGCGAGCATCTAAAAGGGGAGTAGCTCCATGGCAAAGCCGAACACTCTTCAGGAAGGGCGAAATCTCCGCGAAGTGGTAGAGAGGTACGGTAAGTATGCGAGCCAGCAGATTTCCTACGCCCAATTGCACGAGAGTGCTGCCACTAACTCTCAGGTAGCTGTGGCATCCGAAAAATCGAAAAAGATTCAGATGAAATAGATCTGTCATCTCGTGGTCATGCGTCTTCGCTCGCGTTCGACACCGATCGCCTTGATGGCTTTGCCGAGCGCATCGTCGAGGTGCTCGTTGACGAGGAAGAGGTCGTAGACGCCGCAGATGCGGGCCTGCTGGATTTCGGCCTTAGCCTGCGCGAATCGTTTCTGGATCGCGGACTCCTCTTCGCGTCGGCGCCCGCGCAGGCGCTCGAGCAGGCTTTCTTCATTCGGAGGGAGGACGAAGATCGCGAAGGCGTCGGGGATCTGTTTCTTGACGTTGACGGCGCCGACGACATCGATCTCCAGAATCACAAGCCGTCCCCGCTTGAGTTGCTCGAAGACCCAGCCCTTGGGCGTGCCGTACATTTTTCCGTAAACACCGGCGGTCTCGAGGAACTCGCCTTTGGCGTTCATCGCCTCGAATTCATCGTCGGTGGCGAAGTGATAGTCGACGCCTTCGACGTCGATACCCGACGAAGGGCGGGTGGTCCACGAGACCGAGAAGACCGCATCGGAGATGGAGCGCTCGATGCCGCGGGTGATTGTCGTCTTTCCGACGCCCGATGGACCGGAGATGATGACGACCATTCCGTCGTCGGTATCGGTGGGCAAACGGTGTGCAGGAGGAGGCATCGGCGGCGAGTTTATGCGCGGGGGGTGGGGGCGGGGCGGCGCGGATGCTGCCGGAGCGGAGCGGCGAGCCAAACGGGCGGGATTCTCACGACGACCGGGAGCAAGCCCGCGAACACGCTTCGAGCGCCGCCATGCGGACGCCGACGCCGACGGTGACCTGGCGCAGGATGACGGACTGCGGCCCGTCGGCGACGTCGGGGTCGAGCTCGATGCCGCGGTTGATCGGGCCGGGGTGCATGATGACGGCGCCGCGTTTGAGGCGGCCGGCGCGCTGAGCGGTCATTCCGAAGAACGACTTGTACTCGCGGACGGAGGCGATGGCGGGGGAGCTCTTGCCCGCGGGGTCGGGCGGCGCATCGTGGCGCTCGAACTGCACGCGGAGCATCATGACGGCATCGACCTTTGGCAGCACGCCGTCGAGATCGTGCGTGACTCGGACGCCGGTGCCGAGCGACTCGAGGCTGCGCGGAGCGAGTCCGGCAGGGCCGACGCAGACGACGCGGGCGCCGAGGGTCGTGAGGCCGGCGATGGTCGATCGCGCAACGCGCGAAGACACAACATCGCCGACGATCGCGACGGTCAGGCCCTTCATGTCGAAGTCGCTCAGGCGTTTGTGGGCTTCGGCGAGCGTGTAGATATCGAGCAGGCCTTGCGTCGGGTGTTCGTGCTTGCCGTCGCCCGCGTTGATGACCGGGCAGTGGACGTTGGAGGCGATGAGTGCCGCGGCACCGGCGTGGCGGGCGCGGATGACGAGCGCGTGCGCTCCCATGGCTTCCACGTTGCGCGCCGTGTCGATGAGCGTTTCGCCCTTGGTGACGCTGGAGAACGCGCCGAGCAGATTGGAAACGTGCGCGCGGAGGCGGTGAGCGGCGTTGGTGAAACTGGTGCGGGTACGCGTCGAATCTTCGAAGAACAGGTTGGCGATCGTCGTGCCCTGGAGCGGTGAACCGGAGACGTCGGTGGTGACGTCCACGTACTTCCGAGAGGCCATGAGGAGCGCGCGGATCTGCGAGGCTGGGACGCCCTGAAGCCCGATCAGGTCTTTGTGCGGCCACTGCGAGCCGAATTTGCCCGGCGCGGCATTTCGCCGGCGCCCTTTGCGCGACTTCACCATGCGGACATGGTAACGGGCTTACTTGTCTTCCGAATCGTCGACCCGCTGCATCGGCTGCGGGGGCAACTCGTCGTCCACGGAGTTGGAGAGTTTCGGTGCATCCGCGGCGGTTCCGGGAATGTGGAGCGCCGGCGGTTCGAGCACGCCGATCTCATATTCGCTCGAGCCCGTCACGTGCCACGGGTTCCAGCCGCCTGCGAGTCGCACCTCGACACCCCGGTAGACGCGACCGCCGGTGGGTTTGTCGGCGACTTCGAAGACGGGGCGCACGACGTCGATGCGTGCGATCTCGCCCCGGAGCCAGACGCGGGTGACGTGATAGATCGGGAGCGAGGTGGAGTTGGCTTCGGTGATGGGCTGCACGCCGTGGCCCACGATCGAAGCGATTCGCTGGTAGGTCTCTTCGGACGAGCCGGCGGGCAGATTGATCGCAAAGGGCGCGTTGTCGCCACCGGGGGGCGGGTAGCGCATCGCCGTCCAGCGGACTGCCGCGGCGATGGCGTTCTTCATGTTGGGGCTGTTGTTGACGTTTTTGATCGCGAACTCGTCACCGGTGATGGGCGGGTAGTTGGCGTATTCGCGTGCGCAGGACGCGAGCGCGATCGTGCCCGAGAGCGTGAGAAGAGTCGTGAGGCGCAATTTCATAGCGTCTTCCTTCGGTCCGTCGGGCGTTGGAGCAAGAGTCCGCACGGCCCCGGCCGCGGGAGAATAGTGGGTTCCTTGCAGAAAGAGGTCAAGCCGCGAATCGGGCGAGAGAAACCGGGCGAAAGATCAGGCGTGCCGAAGAAGCGCGGGAAGTCGGGATTGATTGCATCGCCGAAACAAGCCAGACGGTTTGTTGTGGGGATTTCGGGAGCATCGGGCGCGTGGTATGCGCAGCGATTGCTCGAGATTCTTCTTGGCGGCGGCCACGAGATTCACCTCGTGGTGAGTGACTACGGCAAGCGCCTGCTCTTTGATGAATCGGGGGTCAGGGCGATCGATCTGGCATCGCTGTGTCCGAGATTGGCGAAAGCCGCGACGAGGTCGAGAGTGGCGGAGCTGTCGGAGCGATTGATCGTCCATCCGAACAAGGATGTGGGCGCGGTGATCGCTTCGGGGAGTTTTATACACGACGGGATGGTGGTGATCCCGTGTTCGAGCGCGAGCCTGGGCGCGATGGCGAGCGGGAGCGGGAGCAATCTGCTTTGCCGCGCCGCGATGGTGACGCTGAAGGAGAGGCGGCCGCTGATTGTGTGCCACCGCGAGATGCCGCTGAGCCTGATCGATATTCGCAATATGGAGACGCTCGCGCTGGCGGGCGCGACGATCTGTTCGCCGAACCCGGGGTTTTACTTGTTGCCGGATTCGGTAGGGGAGATCGTGGATTTCACGGTGGGGAAGGTGCTCGATCTGTTGAAGGTGGAGCACGATCTGAAGACGAGGTGGGAGGGAGCGGAGCGCGAGGCGGATTAGATGCGGCGGCGACGCGCGAGCATCGAACCGAGACCGATCGCGAGGAGTGCGCTCCCCGGAGCGGGAATTTCCAGACGTCCGAAGTTCATGGCGAAATAGTCGGGCGCGATGATTGGGCCGAAGTCGGTGTTGTAGATCGCGGTCGCCCAGATTTCGAGGCGTGCGATGTTCGCGGAGTCGGAGCGCACCCCCATGAACTTGGCGGAGTTGTCGGCCATGCTCCCGACGATGCGTTTCATCGAGAGATCGAAGAGGCCGATCATGTTGTCTTCGACATCGAACACCCCGACGTGCATGATCCACGAGTTCGAGAAACTAGCATCGAATTGGGCGCCGAATCCGCGGATCGCTTCCGAGAAAGTCAGCGAGAGTCGTGCATCGGTCGTCGGTGGCGACACGAGATCTTGGCCGGAAACGCGGAGCAGCGCTGCGTTGGCGCCAAAGTTTCCCGCCCAGCCCGAGAAGGGATCGGGAGCGCCCGCCCATTGATCGACGCGGCTGAGACCGGAGGCATCGCTCGAATAGGACTCCGCCCAGAAGCTCCGACCGCTGACGGAAGTTCCCCCGACCAAGCCGGGAACGGACGCACCGGTGGGGCCAAACTGGGACCACTGAATGGTGTCGCTCGTGGCGAACGAGGCTTCGTTTGACACAAGGCTGACGCCGCCGAGCGACGCGGATGAAATTCCAGAGACAACACAGGCGATCAGGACACGGCGCATTTGCGGCTCCAAGGGGTGGTCGGGCAATTCCCCGGTCAGACAAGCTGCGGGACAAATTGCAGTGGTGCCAGCCGACCAAAGCGCCGTTCCGCGTGGTCTCTCGATAAGCACAAGAGCAAGCGAGACTTGCGGGCGGCTGATTTTTCGCGCGAAAATGGCGGATCGGTGAAAACACCGGCACGCCATTCCCGTATTAGTTAGTGCTTACTACGATTGGAGGCACTATGCCGCGGGTGTGTTTGGTGGGCATGTCCGGGTTTCGGGTGCGCGAAAAGGAGATGGGCGCGCTGGGGATGTCGTTGCCGGGGCTGCACGACCGGGCGCAAGCGATCGCGGCGCTGCCGCCGCTCGGACTGCTGACCCTCGCAGGAATGACGCCTGCGAATTGGCATGTGAGTTTTCGAGAAGCTCCCGCGGCCGATGAAGCGCTGGTCGAATCGATTGTCTCGGAGAGGCCCGATCTGGTCGCAATCTCGGCTCTGACCGCTTCGATTCTCGAGGCGTATGCGCTGGCGGATGCGCTTCGTGTCGAGGGAATTCCGGTCGTTCTGGGCGGGCTGCATGTGACGGCGCTCCCGGAGGAAGCAATTGCGCACGCGGATGCGGTCGTGATCGGGGACGGAGAATCAACGTGGAGGGAGCTGCTGCTTCATGCGCAGCGGGGCGAGTTGCGGCGGATGTATTCGCCGCGTGCGCCGTTTGATCTGCGCGAGGCGCCTCTGCCGCGGCTGGATCTGTTGGGGAAAAGGGAACGGCCGCGCTACACGATCCAGACCGCGCGGGGTTGTCCGCTCGCGTGTGAATTCTGCGGTGCGAGCCGGCTGCTCGGTCCGTTCCGCGAGAAGCCACTCGAGCAGATCGAGCGGGAAATTGAAGCGATCAGAGCGCTGCAGCGCCGTCCGCTCGTGGAGTTGGCGGACGACAACACGTTCGCGGGCAGGCGCGATTCGTGCGCTCTCCTCGATCTGTTCGCGAAATCGGGCATTCGCTATTTCACGGAGGCGGACTGGCGGATCGGTGAGCGGCCCGATGTGCTCGAGCGGCTCGCAGAATCAGGTTGCGTGCAGGTGCTCTTCGGCGTTGAGACGATGGAGCTGCGCTACAAGGGGATGGGCGCGAAAGGTGCATCGCTCGCGCGGGTCATGGACGCGGCACAGCGGATCCAGGAGGCGGGAGTTGCCGCGATCGGATGCTTCGTCGTTGGCGCGGACGGTGAGGACTACGAATCGCTGCAATTGCTGGCGGAGTTTCTCCAAGATGCGCCGCTCGCGGATGTTCAATTGACCCTGCAGACTCCGTTTCCCGGCACGGCGCTCTCTCGGCGGCTTCGCGCCGAGAACCGTCTGCTGCCCGACCGAGGGTGGGAGTCGTACACGCTCTTCGACCTGACGTACAAGCCGGACAAGCTTTCGCCGGAGGCGCTCGAGAACGGTTTTCGCCATCTCGTGCGTATGACATTTGATCGTGAACCGGCACGGCACCGACAGGAGATTCGCCAATCGGTCTGGTCGAAACGAATGGGCCCTTCAAACTCGAGCCGGAGCGGGGCCGCGGCATGACAACGCGCAGCGTTGTTATGTGCCTGCTGGGCTCGCGACGCGAAATCGAAGCGATTGCGAATTCGCGCTGGGCGCTGCCCGTGGGACTCCTCTTTGTGTTTTCGGGAGGCGTCGCGCGGTACTACGACAACGCGTACTTGCCCGCCGAATGGCATGTGCTGCTGCGCGGCATCGGCGTAACGCTGATCAATTCGTTTGTGTTGTTCGGGTTGGCGTGCGTATTTGCAGCGAAAGCGGACGTGTGGAAGCAGTGGGGCAAGCGCTATCTGGCGTTTCTCGGATTGTTCTGGATCTCGGCGCCGATGGCGTGGTTGTACGGCATTCCGTACGAGCAATTCCTTTCGCCGGTCGATGCCGTTCGCGCGAATGCGTGGACGCTCTCGATCGTGTCGGCTTGGCGGGTGCTTTTCGCGGCGCGAATTCTCTCAAACCTGCTCGGCGTTTCGTTTGCGGCGATGGTGTTTCCGGTTTTGTTCTTTTCGAATGCCGCGGTCTTGGTGGCGACCTCGCTGATGCCAAGACCGCTCTTTGACCTGATGGGCGGCATGCAGCTGACAGAGGTCGAGCGCGAGATCGCCAACCGGGCGATTGAAACGCAAGCCGTCGCGACGATCGCGATCATTCCGCTCGCGCTCGCAATGCTTCTTGCCGCGGCGCTTGCCAGGCGAACGGGGGCGATGGCAATCGTTCAAACTTCGACGATGCCGAAGGGGGCTCTGGTATTTGCCGGTTCGGCGCTGGTGATTTGGATCAATCCGGCGCGAGCGATGCTGCCGGAGCAGGAGCGGCGGTATCGCGCCGAAAGCGCACTGCGTGGCGGAAGAATCGAAGAAGGGTTGCGGGAGCTTTCGCGGCATGTTCGGGCCGACTACCCGCCCGCGTGGGAGCCGCCGCCGGTCCTGCTGTACCAAGAGAAAAACCCGTCGATGGCGAGTATCCGCGAAGCGATCCGGCAGAAACCGCCCGCGCCATGGGTTCTTGATTTGTACGCCCAGAAGAGCCTCAGAGAGCTGGGGATGAGCATGCACCTCTATGGGCAGCGGATCGAATTCGAGCGACTGCCGGTCGAATTGGAAACGGAGGCCAACGTCCGGGCGCTCCGCTTTCACCTTGACTTTGATCGG
Organism: Phycisphaeraceae bacterium; assembly: GCA_019636555.1. NCBI lineage: Bacteria > Pseudomonadati > Planctomycetota > Phycisphaerae > Phycisphaerales > Phycisphaeraceae > Phycisphaeraceae bacterium. The sequence continues at coordinate 417,623 of JAHBXH010000001.1, forward strand.
TCATTGTCCTCGGCGGAGCGGCGGGCGCTCGGCGACGCCGTCGAGCGAATAACGCGGAACCGAAAGTAGGAGAGCACGGTTTTCTGAAATGAAGTAGAGTCTGTTTTGTAACCGATAGAGCGTGCCCGTCGAACAAGGGAATGGTGAGAATCGTTGTGCAGGGTCGGGGAAACTTGTGTGCGGAGTTATGTGTCACGGCGGGACGGGGCGCGGTCGAACGCGCCGAGAAAGGGTGCATTCCAATTGGATGGAGGAATGTCCCGGGCGAAGGAGGCACTTTGATTCGAGCATCGATGATCAGAACGCTGGGCGGCGCCGCGGTGATCGCGGCAGCGCTCGCGACACAAAGCCGTGGCGTTGAGCCGGCCCGATCGCCCGATTCAGCGATCGATTTCCGCGAGACGGTGCAGAAGGGAAAATCAAAGGTCTTTCCGGCCGTCGTTTACATCCGCGTGGTGCGGGAAGACAACGACCGGGGAGAGAAGAAGGCGCAGCAAATCTCCGGCTCGGGGGTGATCATTTCTTCGGACGGTGAAGTGCTGACAAACTGGCACGTGATCGACAAGGCACAGGACGTGCGGTGCCTTCTGACCGATGGGCGCGCCTTGCCGGCGACGGTGATCGGGAGCGATAAGGACACGGATCTCGCGCTCATCCGTTTGCGTCAAAAACCCGGCGATGCGGCGCTGCCGTTCGCGCAGTTTGGCGATTCCTCCAAGCTTCACGAGGGCGACTTCGTGATGGCGATGGGTGCGCCCTGGGGACTGAATCGTTCGGTCTCCATTGGGATCGTGTCGTGCGTTCGTCGCTACCTCGAGGGCATCAGCGAGTACAGCCTGTGGCTTCAGACCGACGCCGCGATCAATCCGGGGAACTCGGGCGGGCCGCTGGTGAACACCGACGGAGAAGTGGTGGGCATCAACGCGCGCGGAACGAGCGGCTCGGCGGAAGGTTTGGGATTTGCGATTCCTTCGGACACCGTCTCGGTGCTGATCGCACAGATTCGCCAGTTTTCAAAGGTGAATTGGACGTGGTTCGGCCTGCAGTTGCAGCCACTGCGCGATTTCAACAAGGACACGTATTTCGAGGGGGCGACGGGAGTGATGGTCGCAGAGACCGACCTCGATAGTCCGGCGCGAAGCGCGGGGATCCGGCCGCGCGATCGGCTGCTCTCCGTGAACGGCGCGGAGTTGAGCGGGCTCACCGAGGAGGATCTGCCGGCGGTGCGCCGCAAGCTCGGGCTGTTGCCGAAGAACACGCCCGCGACGTTTGTCGTGCAGCGCGGCAGCGAGAAGCTGACTGTGGAGATTACGCCGCGGGAAAAAGGCGCTGTTGAGGGCAAGGAGCTGGCGCTCAAGCGCTGGGACATGACCATCAAGGAAATCAATCAGTTCGACAACCCCGAGCTCTACTTCCATCGCAATCAGGGCGTCTTCGTGCACGCGACGAAGTACCCCGGCAACGCGTCGGGGTCGGGGCTTTCGGGGAATGACATCATCCTGAAAATCGACGGAAAAGAAGTCGCGACGCTCGCCGATGTGGAATCGCTCCACGCTGAATTGGTCGCAAACGTCGAGAGCAAGTCTCGCATCGTGCTCACGGTTCTGCGGGGCGGGCTGACGCGGCAGGTTGTGCTGGACTTCCATCGGGACTTTGATCGCGAGTGAAGAACGCGGCGGCGCATCGAGCGGTCGCCTTGAAAAGAGGTGCGGAATGCGGAATTACTTGGGCTTGTGCCTGGTCGTCATGGCGGGTTCGTTGCTGGGAGCCGAGGTGCGCGCCGTGCAGGAAGGGGAATCGCCCGCCATCAGGAGCGCCAGTCCCGCACCGGCGGAACTGGCTTCGATGATCGCGAAGCTCAAGGGTTCATTTGTTCAGGTCGAGGTCACGCCTCGCTTTGATGGTGGCGAAGCGCCCTACGACATTCTGACGATGCCCTCGTCGGGCGGTTGTGTTTCGAAGTCGATGGCGGACTCGGTGTCGGCGAGCTTCATCACCGACTCGTGGAGCGAGGTGATGCGCGAGGAGCGGCCGGTGACGGCGGGCGGCTTTTTGGTCGCGCCCGATCGGGTCTTCACCGCCGAGCTGGCCCTGCATCCGCGATTCGTGAAGTCGATCGTCGTGCGCCTGGGCGACGAGGCCGTTGCGGCAACCGTGGACGGCTATCTCGCGGACGAGCCCGGGATGTTCCTGAAGCTGGAGCGTCCGATCAACGGCGGTAAGCCGCTCTCGTTCGGTGCCGATGCGGGCGAGCCTGCGGTCGGGATCCGGTACAACAAGATCGACGGGGAGTGGGTTGTCACCGCGTCGGGTGCGCCGGGCGGGGTCATGGTGACGGAACAGGGAAATGCGACCACACGCGGTGCGGGAAACACTTTGCTCGTCGATCGAGACGACACGCCCGTGACGATCTTGAGCGGCGGTCACCTTCGCGTGGACGGATCGTGGCGGATCGACCCGGCGAAGAAACTGTGTGTTTCATCGGATCAATGGAGCGACGCGATTGCGAAGATCCGCGAGGCCTCGGAAATGCAGGTTCCGCGCGTGCACATCCAGTTTCGGAGCCCGGCGACCGGCTCCGAGCGACGGCGCAGCTACTTCCGCGACAGCGACGACGGCGTGCAGACCGAATGGTTCGGCCCGGGCTTGATGGTGGACGACCGAACGATCCTGATCCCCGCCGGGTTCAATCCAAAGACGACGGCGCGGCTCGAGAAAATCACGGTGCACTTCCCCGGCGGATCGGAAAGGCAGGCGACGTTTGCCGGGAATTTGCGTGATTGGCAGGGAATGGTCGCGACGTTTGATGAGAGCATCGGAACCGGCGCGAAGCTGCGTGCGGGCCAGGTGACGGATCTTCGGGACCGGTTGCTCGTGCAGGGGTCGATCGCGGTCAAGGGCGAGACGCGCACGGCGCACTTCGGAACTCAGCGCGTGCGCGACTTTGAGGAAGGCTTCCGCGGGGTGCTCTATCCGTCGATGACGGCGGTCTCCGGAGGCGGCCGCTGGGACGATCGGGGACTGGCCTACCACACCTTCTTGTTCACGCTCGATGGCGAGATCGCCGCCGTTCCCATGGGCCGGCGTGACCGATTGAACACCGGCGATCGGTCGTACTCGCGCTCCGGCGACGACAAACTCGTTCCGTCGGATGTCGTGCGCGACGCTTTGCGCCAGGGAAAGAGCGCATACGACGCCGACAACAAGCCGTTGAGCAAGGAAGATGAATTGCGGCTCGCGTGGATCGGTGTCGAGATGCAGGGAATGAACCCGGATCTTGCCCGCGCCAACGACATTGTCGAGTTGACCAACGGAGGTCGCAGCGGCGGGATCGTGACGTATGTGTACGCGGACTCACCCGCGGCGCAAGCCGGCATGCAAGTCGGCGATGTGCTGCTGCGAATTCAGATCGATGGCCAGCCCAAGCCCCTGGAGATCGAGGTTGAGGATAACGGCATGGGCTCGGTCATGGACAGGTACTGGGAGTATCTCGATCGGGTGCCCGAGGAATACATGGATCGGATTCCTTCTCCGTGGGGCAACGCCGAGACGCCCGTCATTCGTTCGCTTACCGACATGGGCTTCGGCACCGGCTACACGATCGAGGCGGTTCGCGAAGGCAAGACGCTGCAGTTTCCGATGGTCGTGACGCTGGGCCCGTCTCACTACGAAGCCGCGGCAAAGTTCAAGAGTGAGGACTTGGGATTGACCGTCAAGGACATCACGTACGAGGTTCGCCGTTACTTCCAGATGAAGCCGGAAGATACCGGCGTGATCATCGCGAAAGTGGAGCGGGGCGGACGTGCCGCGGTCGCGGGGCTCAAGCCGCTCGAGACGATCAGGTCGGTGAACGACAAGCCGGTCGCGAGTGTGAAAGACTTTGAGGACGCCGTGAAAACCGGCGGCGAGTTCAAGATGGCGGTGAAGCGGATGACGCAGGGACGCACCGTTGTTGTGAAGCCGGGTGCCAAGCCGGCTCAGAGCAGTGAAGAGATGCCGAAATCTGACGAGGACGCCGACGACAGATAGGCACCCGGCGCGGTTCAGGTTCCTTGCCGCATATCTGCGCGCGGCCTCTCGGCACCGAAAACCGAAAGTCCCGCGGGGCGACGACTAGAGCGGTTTCAGTCTTTGCGTAGCGAGTAACCGCAGTGGCGGAAGCAGTTGGCGGCGTCGGATGGGGAGATCTGGTCCAGGACCGACTGCATCGCCTTCCACAGAGCTTCTTTCGTGCGGCATGCCAGCGATCGCAGCAGCTGCTTGATCTTGGCAAAGACCATCTCGATGGGATTCAGATCGGGCGAGTACGGCGGCAGGAACTCCAGCCGCGCTCCGCGTGATTCGATCAGCGTTCGTGCCTTCTCGCTCTTGTGGCTCGACAGGTTGTCGAGGATCACCACGTCCCCCGGCTTGAGTTCGGGCACGAGCACCTGCTCGACGAACGCGTCGAAGACATCACGGTTGATCGCCCCGTCCACCACCGTCGAGCAACGAACGCCGCCGATGCCCAGCGCCCCGATCAGCGAGGTCGTCTTCCAGTGGCCGTGCGGCATCTTGGCTACCAGCCGCTCGCCACGCGGCGCCCGCCCCCGCAGCCTGGTCATGTTGGTCTTGGCCCAGGTTTGGGGTGGGGTCTCGTCCAGGAAGATCAGGCGGCCGGCGTCGAGTCCGGCTTGTCCGGTCTTCCACTCTTCGCGGCGTTCTGCGACATCCGGGCGGTCCTGCTCCTGCGCGTGGATTGTCTTTTTTTGAACGACCATCCGAGCTTCTGGAGAACGCGGCAGATCGCCGATTCGGCACACTGCACCCCCAGGCGCTCACGCAGTTCCTTCAGCGTGGCGTCGGGCTGCTCCCGGACCAGCACGGCCAGACGCTCGTGGTCGATCTTGCGGACCCCACGCGAGCCCACCTTCCGCGGCCCGGCTTCGCCGCTCTCGGTGAGCCGCTGCTTGACGCGACGGGCCCATGCCGGGCTGACCTCGAACAGCCGCACGATCTGGCTGGTGGTCATGCCGCGTTTGTACGCCCGAATGATCCGATCCCGAAGATCCTGTGAGTACGCAGCAGCCATCCGTGCAGCTCCAACTCGGCGCCACTCCGACGCCGAACTCAAGCTACACCACAAACCCCGTTCGCGCAACCCGACCGTGCGCCGTACAGGCGCTACGAAATCATGCAAGCCGCTCTAATCGTCGGAGCTGCTCTTCGCAAACTTCTTTTCCCACGGTTTCTTTTCGTTCAATTCGACCGAGACGCCCCCGACGATGCGGGCGGAGGCGGGGCCGAGGGCGGACTCGATGTCGGCGAGGAGCTGCGGCTTGAGGCCGACGCGCAGGCCGGGGGCGGTGAGGATCGCCGTGTGCGTCATGGTGCCGATGGCGAGTTCGACGGGGAACGGCGTCATGGAGTGGCGGGCGAGGATGGATTCGAGCTCGGTGTCACCGTTCGATGTTCCGTTTGAGCCGGCGGTCGGGCGCCCCGCGGCGTGCGCTTTGAGGACGTTTGCGAGCGCATCGAGCGCGTTCAGGCTGGTGCCGTTGAGCTTGCGCTCGTCGATGAGGACTTGAAGACGTCCGGGCGAAAGCGGCGAACCCTCGATCGGAACGAGGCGATCGACCACGATCTGCGGCTCGCCCCGCGAGAGGTCGGCGCGCCCGAGCACGAAGATGATCTTGTCGGTCTCGACGAGATGGCTGAAACGCGAGAACGCATCGGCGAAGACAACACATTCAATCGACCCGCTCTGGTCTTCGACGGTGACGACCGCCATTTTTTGGCCCGCGCTGCGGCCGTTCTTGACGATCAGCGTGCGGACGCCCTGCACGATGCCCGCGACGATCACGCGCGCGTCCTGCTGGCTCGCCTTGACGCCCGCGATCGTGGAAGTCGTAAACACGCCCGACCAGCGCTTCCACGCGTCCATCGGATGGCTGCTGACGAAGAAGCCGAGGATGTCCTTTTCGTAGCGGAGTGTTTCGCTCTCGATCCACTTGTCGGCGCGGGCGAGGTTGGTGGTGGAACTGCTCGCACCGACGGAAGCCGGCGGCTCCGATCCGCCAAACCCGAAGAGCGCGCCCTGACCCGCGGCGCGATCCGCGGCGATTTTCTGCCCTGCGTTGATCGCCTGCTCGATCGTCGCGACCATCGCGGCGCGGCTGTCGCGCCCGTGCACGCTATCGAAGGCGCCGCACTTGATGAGGGCTTCGATGGCGGACTTGGTAATCGTCCCCTGCGGGATGCGCTCGCAGAAGTCGAAGAGGGAGGAGAAAAAAGAAGGGGCAGAGGGGCAAAGTGGCAGAGGGGCAGAGGGAGAAGAGGCGGAATCGCTCTTGTCCGTTTCCATCCCTTTGCCACTTTGTCCCTTTGCCCCTCCGCCCCTTTCGGCGATGATCTTCTCGATCGCCTTGTCGCCGGTGCCCTTGATGGCCTTCAGGCCGAAGCGGACGTGACCGTTGTGTGCGGTGTGAGCCTCGTCATTGACGTAGACGACGGCGAATTCGGCATCGGAAAGATTGATGTCGGGCGGGCGCACTTCGACGCCCGTCTTGATCGTTCGCCCCACCTTCGCGGGGTCGCCTGTGGGTTCGACGAAGCGGCACTTCTTGCAGTCTTCGAGATAGCTGATCCAATCGCTGGCTTTCTGGGCCTGGCTTTCGAAGGTGAGGAATGCCGCCATGTACTGATTGGGGAAGTAAGTCTTGAGGTACGCCGTCTGATACGCGACGATGGCGTAACCGGTCGAGTGCGACTTGTTGAAGCCGTAGCCCGCGAACTTCAGGATCAGATCGAAGAGATCCTGCGCCTGCTGCTTACTCAGGCCCTGCTTCTGAGCGCCCTCGATGAATTTCGGGCGTTCCTTGTCGATCTTGTCGTGCTTCTTCTTGCTGATGTTCTTGATGAGCGTGTAGGCGTCGCGGAGTTTGATTCCTCCCAAGCCATGCACAATCTGCATGACCTGTTCCTGATAGACCATAACGCCGTAGGTCTCGGCGGTGTAGCGATCGACGATCTCGTGCACCTTGGGAACAACTTCGGTTCCGTGCTTGCGCCGGTTGTAATCGGGGATGAGATCCATCGGACCCGGGCGGAAGAGCGCGTTGGCAGCGATCAGGTCTTCGAGCCGGTCGGGCTTCATCTCGACGAGCAGGCGGCGCATGCCCGGCGATTCAAACTGGAAGACGCCCGTGGTCTCGCCCCGCCGGAAGAGCTCAAAGACAGTCTGATCGTCGAAGTTGAGGCGATCGAGATCGAGCGGATGCGGGCCGCCGTCGCCCGGCTTGCGGCCAACCGCACCGAAAATCGCGGCTTCGTCGAGCGCTTCCCGAATCAGCTTCTGCGCCCGCGCGACGATCGAGATCGTCCGCAGGCCCAGGAAGTCCATCTTGAGCAGGCCCATCTTTTCGCACGTGGGGCCGTCCCACTGCGTGACGATCTCGTGCTCTTCCGCCTGCGGCTGCTTGAAAAGCGGCACGATCTCGTGCAGCGGGCGCGTCGCGACGATCACTCCCGCGGCGTGCACGCTCGCGTGCCGGGCCTGACCTTCCAGCGTGCGCGCGTTGTCGAGCAGGCGGGCGATGCGCTGATCGTTCTCGTAGAGCTTGCGGAGATCGGGCTCCTTCTCGAGCGCATCCTCGATCGTGATGTTGAGCTGCTCGGGGATCAGCTTGGCGATCTTGTCGACTTCGGACAGGGGCAAGTTGAATACGCGCCCGACGTCGCGCACCGCGGCACGCGCCTTCATTGTTCCGAACGTGATGATCTGGGCGACGTGGCCGTACTTCCTGCGGACGTAGTTGATCACGTCGGCGCGGCCGTCCTGGCAGAGATCGATATCGATATCGGGGTATTCGCTGCGATCCGGGTCGGTGAAGCGTTCGAAGAGCAGTCCGTACCGCACCGGGCATGCGTTGGAAAGGCCGAGCACGTAACCCACCATCGTGCCGACGCCCGAACCTCTGGCGAGCGCGGGGACGTTGTTCTGCCGGCCCCAGTTGACGAAATCCCAGACGATGAGGAAGTACGCCGCGATGTTCTTGTCGCAGAGAATCTTGAGCTCGCGCTCGAGCCGGGCGGTCTTGTCTGCCCGGTCCGTGCTCGAGTCGGCTGCTTCGGGCCCGTAGCGCCAGATGAATCCCGCATCGGCGAGCATGCGGAGTGCCGCGTCGCACGCTTTCTTTGATTCTTCGATCTCGTCTTTCGTGGGCTCTTTCTCGAACGGTTGAAGCTCAAATTTCGAGCAGAAGTCGCGATACCAGGCGGACAGGTCGCCGTTGTACTTCTTGTCGTCGTGCTTCGGGAGATCCTTCTTCGAGGGCACGCGGATCTTCACCATCGGCGCGTGATTCACGCCCAGCGGCAATTCGACGTTGCAGCGCTCCGCGATCTCGACGGTCGCATCGCACGCCGCCTTGCCGATCGCGCCGTACTGATCGAAGAGTTCGCGCATCTCGCGCGGGCTCTTGACGTACAGCTCTTCCGGATAGCGCATCCGGTCGGTGTCGTCCTTGTTGCGCGCGGTCGAGATGCACACGAGCGTGTCGTGGGCGTCGTGATCTTCGGCCTTCAGGAAGTGCGCGTCGTTATCGCAAACAAGCTGGAGCTTCAGTTCCTGCGCGAGCTTGATGAGATGCTTGTTGATCGAGTTCTGCTCGCGCACGTGGTGCTGCAGCTCGATGAAGAAAGAAGAGGTGCCGAGGTGCCGAGGTGTCGAGGTGTCGAGCGAAGATGCAGGCTCGGCACCTTGACACCCTGACACCTTGACACCTTTATTGAAAATCTTCGCGTGCCATTCGGCGCTCTCGACCGCGAGATCCCAGAACTTTTGGTCCTGGGAACGCTCGAAATCGAGCAAGTGTTCGCCGATCTCGCTGCCCAGGTGGCCGTTGATCGCGATGAGCCCTTCGGAATGCTTTGCGAGAAGCTCGCGATCGATGCGGGGCTTGTAGTAGAAGCCGGTGAGATACGCCTCGGAGCAGAGAACGAGCAGGTTTTTCCAGCCGGTGAGATTCTCCGCGAGCAGGACGAGGTGGTACCCGCCCTCGCCTCCGCCTGAGTAGGTGCGATCGGTGCGCGGCTTGCCCGGCGGGGTGACATACGCCTCGACGCCGAGAATCGGCTTGATGCCCTTGTCCTTGCAGGTCTGGTAGAACGCGATGTGCCCGAAGATGTTCCCGTGATCGGTAATGCCGACGCTGGTCATGCCGAGTTCGGCGACCCGCTTGACGAGCTTGTCGATGCGGTTGCCGCCGTCGAGCAGGGAGTACTCGGTGTGCAGGTGCAGATGGGCGAACTGCTGCTCGCGGGGGAGCGGCTGCGGCGCGGGCTTGGTTGGGGCTTCCGTTCCCATCTCCGACAGGATACCCCTCCGCTTTGTGCGCGTCGTCGGCTCCAACCGACAGCAAGCCGCGTGGCTATTGATCGCACAGGAGCGCGTCGTACGCCGCGACGAAAAGCACGAAATCATCGTCGTTCACGAGCCCGTCTTCATCAAGATCCGCAAACCGGGAGGCCGGCGGCACGACCAGAGCGTTGTAGCTCGCGACGAAGATCACAAAATCGGTATCTTCCACCAGCCCGTCCCCGTTCAGGTCGGCGGGACAGTCGATGCCCTCGACCGCCTCGATCTGAAAAACATCGGGCCACGGCATGAGCGCGGTTTGCGAGAAACCGGCGCTGATCTCCTTGAGATCGGTCACGGTTCCCCCGTTCACGAGCACCACGCGTTTCGCGCCTGCCGCGGCAATGATCTGATTGCAGACTCGAGACCCTCCGAACAGAAGCGGCGCAGAACTAGTCTCAAGCGATCCATCAAAGACAAGCGTTTGCGGATCGAGCGTGATGTCGCGGATCGTTCCCTGCAACAGCACGATCGAGTCTTTGACCAGGCTGAAGCCGGTGTCCGCGAAAGTGAGCAATGGCCCGACGCTGCCCGACCTGACGATCGGACCGATCGTGAATACGGCGCCGTTGGCAGGGTCCTCGCCCGGGAGGTGTGTGAACCTTCCCTCGGCATCCCGTGCCATCGCGATATCCGGGGAGCCGGCTGCCGTCGTGTTTTCGAGCATCAGGATGCTGTCGCCGGGCGCGTCGTAGCTCAGCAGCGAACCTCCGTACAAGACAGGGTTCTCACGCGTGGTCATTCCGGGCGGCTCGGGGACAATCATCGGATCGCCGGCAACCACAATTGCCTCCGGCGGAGAGCCCGCGAGTGATCCCAATGCGGATGCGAAGAAAACGATCGGAGCAGGACCGCTGTGGATGTTGTTGACGTACACGCCCTCGAAGCGGATGGACAGGAGCCCGGTTGCCGCGTCGAAGAGTCCGACCGGCGGCGTGCCGAAGGGGTCGAGCGAGCCGCTGTTCTGACCGGTCGGCATCCCCGGCATGAGATCGAACGAATCAAGCGTGAGCGAAAACGAGTTGAGTTGAACTGTCATGAACGGCGGAATCGCCGGCAGAAAATCCGCCTGGGCGGAACTCGTCAGCACCGGTACGAACGGAGAGGTCTCGCCCGAAAAAAATGGCGTGACGAGCGAGGCCATCGGTCCGGGGGGCGCGTCTCCGGGTTCGTCTTCAGAACCGTCGATCACGAGCGAAAATGTATTCGGGCCCGGGATCATGAGCGGACCGATCGGAGCGAAGCGGGCGTAGAACGGATCCCATCCTTTTTCTCTGGCCTTTTTTTCTTTCGCGAGGATGGTTGTTTGGACGGCCGCCGCCTTTCCCTTGATCTGCTGAATCGCCTTGAGCTGCCGCTTGATCTCCCGTTTGCGCGACGGGCTTGCGTCGATGTTCTCGGCAAGCAGCTCGCGCTCCCGAAGCGCGCACCAGATGATGAGACCGGAGATCGCGACCGTGTCGGAGTTTTCGGCGAGCGTCACGACCGGGGCGATCGTGGCGGGAACGGGCGCGTGGATGACCTGGTTCAGGATCTCTTTCGCGAGATCGACGAGGTCGTTCGCGCTGGCCCTGCTCGCAAGCAGCGTGAGCGCCGCGGCCATCGCGGTCGGGATTGATCTTGGGTGCAGCATGCCCCTCTCCTTTCAGAGAAAGCCAAGACGGTGCACCGCGCTTCAGACGCGTCGCGCTTCGCGGCCCGTGCCGCATCTTGAAATGTGCTCTCCGCCTCGGCAAAAAGCCGCGGCGATTCCTACTCAGCGTCGCCGCACAGAAGGGCGTTGTACGCGGTGACGAAAATCACAAAGTCGGCGTCGTCGACGAAATCGTCGCCGTTGATGTCCGACCAAGGGCTGGCGGGCGGTACGACGAGTTCGTTGTAGCTCATGACAAACAGAACAAAGTCGCCGTCATCCACGAAGCCGTCTCCGTTCAGGTCGGCCGGGCAGGCGACGCTTCCCGTCGCCTCGAGCGCGAAAACCTCCGGGAAGGGCATAACAGCGCCGGTCGTGAAAGTTGCCGTCCGATCAACGAGGTCCGCAACGGTGGCTGCGGTCGCGAATGCCAGCCTCCGCGGCCCCGGTGCGTTCATGATCTGATTGCACGAACGCGAAAAAACCGGATAGGTCGCGGGGGTCACGTCGAGCACGCCTTCGAAAATGAGCCCGTCGGGGTCGAGTTTGATATCGCGCACCATTCCTTCCATCAGCGTGAAGAGTCCGTTGTAGACGGCGAACGGCACGTCGCCGAACGTGTGCATCCCGCCGGACATGCCGGTGTACGGCATCGGCGGGATGCTGATCTTGGCGCCGATCGCGGGATCCTCGGCCGGTCGGTAGGTGTGCCGTCCTTCGCAGTCCCGCATCATCGCGAGGTCCGGGTTTTCCGGCGGTCCGGCGGGAATAACGACCGTGTTCTCGTTCATGCGGAGCGTCATCGTCGTCGAATCAAACGCATAGACCGCGGCCCCGCGCAGCCAGGGTTCGCCTTCCGGTGCGATTCCCGGCGGCATCGGAACGATCATCGGATCATCCGCCATCATGACGGCTTCGCCGGTCGGGCTCAGCACGCCGTGGGTCGCCGCGAAGAACAAAATCGGCGATCGACCGGTGTGAACCGAATTGATGTACTTTCCCTCCCAGTACATGTCCACAAGCCCGGTCGGCGTCATGCTCCCCGTCGAGGGTGAACCGAATTTGTTGAGTGAAGCGGTGTTGATGCCCGTCGGCATTCCCGGCCCAAGGTCAAACGAACCAATCGTCTGCGAAAACGACGTGATCGAAACCGAAAACGTTCCCGGCGGACCGGGCGCGGGAGTAAACGAAGCCGTCGCGCTGCTCGAGAGAACGCTCAACAGCCAGTTGGTATCGCCGCACCATGGGGGCGCGGTCAGGGCGACGATCGGACCCGGCGGCGCATCACCCGCCAGATCCTCAAAGCCATCGACAAGCAATGAAAACGAGTTCGATCCCGGAAGCACGATCGGGCCTGTCGCCATGTATCGCGCATAGAACGGATCCCACCCGTCCTCCTTCTTTTTCTTTTCTTCAGCCTGGCGTTTCTGCTTGATTCGATTCAGGACACTCTTCATTTCCTGCACGGCCTTGAGTTGCCGTTCGAGATCCCTTCTTTGCGAACTGCCGGCGGAGACCAATTGCAACAGAATCTGCCGATCGCGCAGGCCGCACCACGTCTCAAGGCCCGCGATCGCGATCGTGTCGGCGTTCTCGGCCGCCGTCACCAGCGGTCCCAGCACGGTCGGCACGGGGGCGTGAACCGCTTCATTCAGAATCGAAATGGCGATATCGATGAGCGAAGGGTCGGCGGCTCGCGCACCCATACCGATGCTTGCTGCTGCCGCGGCTGCGCACAAGGCCTTCTTCATGTGGCCTCCTTTCGGGACTCCGAAAATCCGAACGACGAGGCGCGAATCCAAAGAGCTGTCTGAAGGGGCTTTGTGATAGTGGAACGCGCGGGCATGCCCCTTGGCAAGTCCAATATCTGTTGCGACGGCTGAAAATTTTGGGCAGCATCCGGCGGCTCCGATTCGGTCAGCAGGCCGCCTAGGCCATTTGCCTACGCCAGCGATCGAAAAACCTGTCGGATCTGACGCCTGTGCCGTCGCAGGCAGCGCAGCGGTCGCGCAATTTGTTGCCGCGCGTGCCAAACGGTGGGTTCGGGGCTCCCCACATGTCATGTTTGCGTTGAAGGGGCAGGCAGCCCATCCGCACCGGTTCCGGTCGCGGCAGTTCCTTATGGAAGGGGAGAAGACATGAAGATCCGTAACAACATCATCGCGTTCACCGGTATCGCCGCCTTTGCTTCGTTTGCGTCGGCGGGTCCTTCGATCAGCGTGAAATACCTCGGCAAGGGCGCCGGACAGAATGTCACGATGACGCTGAACGGCAGTTCGAAGAACGTCTTTGCCGGACAGTTGAATCACCAGTTGAGCAACGCCGCGGGCGGCTACGGCTGGTTGAACGGCAACCACCTCACCTATTGCACCGATCTGACGCAGTACGTCACGAGTACCACCAAGACATACACCATCGAGCAGATCGAGATCATGCCGGGCTCCTCGCCGATGGGCCAGGCCAAGGCCGACGCGATCCGCGCTCTGTTCGTCGCCGCCAACGGTGCGCAGGCGATCGCCGCGACGTCGAACGACTACGCGACCGCATTCCAGCTCGCGATCTGGGAGATCGTGACCGACGGCCCGAGCGCCTCGATCACCGCGAGCAGCTTCACGACCGGAAACTTCCGCGCCAAGAAGACCAACGGAAGCGCCCTCTCGAGCGGCGTGGTCAGCATCGCGACGAACCTGTACGCGACCGCCATGTCGTATCTGCAGACGGGTGGGTCGTCGAATCAGGTGCTTGGCATCGCGAGCGGCAGCTACCAGGATCAGCTCGTGCAGGTGCCGACGCCCGGTGCCGCGGCACTCGCAGGCCTCGGCGGCCTCCTCGTCGCCGGTCGCCGTCGCCGGTGATTCATTCGATCCCTCCCAACCTTCTTCCGTTATTCAACGCACAGCGACCCGCCGGCCAGCAGCTGGCGGGTCACTTTTTCATTCCGCGTCGTGCTCTCAAAGACCAACTTCCGGCTCTTTCCCGAACCCCAATCCCGCCAAGCGCGCTGAAAGGCCTGAGACGGCCCCGCCCGAGCGTGGTAACGTACTGCCAGCTTTTCTCCCCGATGTGCCGGCGGAGCCGGGCGGCGGTGCGGCCATCGCGTGTGCGATCGCCGAAGTCCGACGCTTTCAGCACGGAGTGCGCCAGAGATGAATCGCGCCGAGCGCGTTGTCCGCCAATCCTGCCTCGCGCCCGCAGCCGCTTTGCTGCTCGCCGCGGGCGCTTCGACCGCGCTCGGCCAGACCACTCAGACGGTCCGCCGGCCGCAGTCTCCAGCAACGCAGCAACAGGCTTCGCAATCGCAGGCATCGCAAGCGCAGCCGACCCAGCCCAGTCAGCCTTCGAGCGAGCCCAGGCCGGCGCCGTGGCAGACGCCGCCAGGGCAGGGTGACCAAGCGACGGCCCAGCCCGGCGCAGGCACACCGATGCCGCCGAGGCAGGACAATCCGGGCGCGGCGGACGGGATTCGCGGCGCCGAAGGCGCGGCGCCGGGCAACGCGCCCGTACGCGAGAACGCCGACACCAGGCACGACGCGGCGCCGGATCAGATCGAGTTGTCGGCGTTCAGCGCACCCGTCGAGTTGTCCGCGCTCGTGGACATGCTCGTCAAGCAACTGAACATCAACGTCGCCGTGAAGGGGAGCCTCACGGGCACGGTCAGCTTCAACGCGCCGATCTCGGTTTCCAAAGAGCGGTTCCTGCCGCTGGTGAACGCGCTGCTCGAGCAGCAGGGCTTCACGATCACCCATGATGAAGTGACCGGGTTCTACCTCGTTCACCCCATCAACGAGGTCGCGGTCGGCATCGGGGGCAACTCGCCCTCCACGCGCGTGATCCCGACGCCGAACGTACGCCCGAGCGCGCTCAAGCCGGCGATCGAGGCGCAGTTTGCTTCCGGCGGCGGCGGCGCGGTCGGAATGCCGGGAGGGGCGCCAGGCTCCGGTGTCACCACCGGTTCGGGCGCGCTCAGCCAGGCGGCGTACATCGATGAACTGGGCGTGATCGTGCTCACCGGTTCACCCCGCAGACTCGACGCGGTGGAGTCGCTCGTTCGACTTCTGCTGGATGAATACGCCAGATCCAAATTCACCCGGGTCGAATTGAAGTATGTTGCGGCCTCGATCGCGCGCGAACGAGCTCTGCAATTGATCGGGCAGGCCCCGCAAACGACCGCTTCGTTCGGGCGAAACAACCCCAACAATCCCGGAGATCCGAACAACCCGGGCGCCTCGGGGCGAACCACCACGCTCGACAATCTCGCGGACCGGCTGACGATTGATCCGCAGGGCAACGCGCTGATCTTCCGAGGCGTGCCGGACGAGATTTCCCGCGTGCGCGATGTGCTGGCGACGATCGATGCGCCGAGCGGGCTGACCTCGCGGAGCCACTATGTCGGGACCGCCGCCAAACAGATCGCCGACCTCGCGCGTCAGCGCGGGCTCGGTGATGTCACGACAATTGCGAGCGCACAGAATCAAAACAACAACCAGGTCGGCCGGTTCTTCGGCGGGGGCAACGACGCAAACCAGCGCAACCAGTCGCAGACGGCGGTCAGTTCGGGCGGCCCCGTGATGGTGGTCGATGAGGACCGAGGCACGATCGTCTATTACGCCACCGACCAGCAACACGAGCTGCTCGAAGCGCTGATCAAGGGAATGAACCTCGAAGACGATGTTGTCGTCGTCAAGGAATACAAGCTGCGGTTCGCCTCGGCCGAAAACGTCGCCGAGATCATCAACGGGCTGCTCACCAACACCACCCCGGCGGGAGATTCGAGCCTGCTGCCGGGCTCGAGCGGATCGTCGACCGGCGGGCTCAACAACCGCACCAACACGCAGCGGAACAACCAGCAGAATCAGACCCCGCAGGTTTTCCTCGGCCCCAATTTCGGCACGCAGAATCAGCAGATCGACGCCAGCGGCATCGGGTTCTCCGGCGGAAACAACGTGTTCGTTCTCGCCGACAAGGCGAACAACCAGGTGCTCGTGAAGGCGCCGCAGCGGCAGCAAACGCAGTTCGCGGCGGTCATCGAGCGCATCGATCTGCGTCGTCCGCAGGTGTACATCAACGCCAAGATCGTCGCGGTCACCGCGTCCGACGACTTCCAGCTCGCCTTCGAGACTCAGCTCACCAACCTCTTCGGCGAAGGCATCGACATTAACACGGCCTTCGGTCTCTCCACGCTGAGCAACATCGGAACCGCGAAGACTGTCGCGACCGGTCTGACCGGCCTCACGGCGGCGGTCGTGAAGAGCAATTACGTCCCCATTATCATCCACGCGCTCGAGACGACGACGGACACCCGCATCCTCTCGTCGCCCTCGCTCATGGTGAACGACAACGAAAAGGCGAAGATCGAACGAGTCGATCAGCAGCCGACCACCACGAGCAACCAGGGAACTTCGACGACGACCACGAGTTTCGCGGGCTACGAGGACGCCGGAACCGATCTCGAGATCACGCCGCGCATCAGCGGCAATCTCGTCACGCTCGAGATCATCTCGAACCTGTCCGCGTTCGAGGGCTCGGGGTCGAACGGCATCCCGCCGCCCCGCAACAAGGCGAGCATCGACAACAAGGCCGTGACGGTTCCGAGCGATATGACGGTTGTCATCGGCGGCATCACGCTCGCCAACCGGACAGATACGGTGCGGAAGCTGCCGCTCCTGGGCGACATCCCTTTGATCGGGTATCTCTTCCGCGATACCAACAAGCTATCGCGCAAGACGGTGCTCTACATCTTCATCACACCGCGGATCGTGCAGGACCCGAACTTCGAGGATCTCCGGTTGCTGACGACCGGCCCGCAGATTGAAACAGAGGTGGCTCCCGATCTTCCCAGACTCAAGCCGGTGTTGGTGGATTTCTTCTCGCCCAGGGTTGCCGATCCGGTGGCGCCATCGCAGATCCAGGAACTCATGCCTCCGCCGCCGATCGAGGCGCCGGCGCAGAATCCTCCGGTCGAACCCGCCGCGGTTTCTTCAGCCAGACCCTGATCGATGCCCAAAGGAATCTCCGAAAAAGCGCTCGCCACCGCCGTTGTCAACGGCAAGGCTGAACATGCGCGCGAACAGTCGCCCGTCGTTGTTCGGGAATGGTCGCGCGTGGCGGAGGCGTTCGGCCCGCTGCGCCTGACAGGCGATCAGTTGCGCGCGTTTCAGCAATCGGAAAGCTCGGACGAAGAGCCGTGGGACACGCTGCTCTCGACGCTCGCGATGGACGAGCACGTCGCGCTCGAACTGCTCTCCAAACGCACAGGCCTCGCGTTCGTGAGCGAGCCGCGGCTGCAGGAAAGCGCCGCGAAGTTTTTCGAGACGATCACGCCCGATCTCGCCCGGCGTCACAGCGTGGCCGGGATCGAGAGCGACGGCGCGACGATGACGATCGCGACCAGCCAGCCGTTTCAGCCGACAGTCTTCAACATGCTCGAGGACCTGCTGCACATGCCGGTGCGGATCGTCCTCACGCCCCGCGCGAGTGTCGCGAACCTCATTAACCGCGCGTACGAGCGCCGCCAGGACCTCGTCACCGAGATCATCGACGAGATGCCGCTCGACGAGCGGACGATTGCGAGCGTCGCCGGCAGCGTCGGCAGCGCGACCGATCTGTTGCAGCTCGCACGCCAGACGCCGGTCATCCGGCTCGTGAACATGATCCTGTTCGAAGCGCTCCGCCGGCGCGCCAGCGACGTGCACATCCACCCGATGGAGAACAAGCTCGTCATCCGCTTCCGCGTGGACGGCATGCTTGTCGATGCCTTCAGCCCGCCCCTCTCGCTCGCGCCCGCCATCAGCTCGCGCTTGAAGGTCATGACCGAGCTCGATATCGCCAATCGTCACAGCCCGCAGGATGGCCAGACCAGCGTTCGAATCGGCAGCCGCAAGATCGACATCCGTTTCTCCTGCATCCCCACGGTCTATGGCGAGCGGCTGGTCCTGCGTCTCCTCGACCAGAGCCAGACGCAGCTCAGCCTTGATGCCGTCGGCATGACCCGGACCATGCAGGCCGAATTGCTCGACCTGGTCGAGCGGCCGACCGGAATCATCCTCGTCACCGGACCGACCGGCAGCGGCAAGACGACCACGCTCTACGCCGCGCTCGGGCGCGTCGATCGCACCAGCCGCAACGTGATGACGATCGAAGATCCGGTCGAGTACCACCTCGACGGCATCAGCCAGATGCAGGTGAACGTGAAGCGGGGCGTCACGTTTGCCGCGGGCTTGCGCAGCCTGCTGCGCCAAGACCCCGACGTCATCCTTGTCGGCGAAATCCGCGACGCCGAGACGGCGCAGCTCGCGATCCAGGCTTCGCTCACGGGCCACTTGGTGCTCGCGACGCTGCACACCAACGACGCGCCCAGTGCGATCACCCGACTCATCGATATCGGCGTCGAGCCTTATCTCGTCACGAGCACGCTCCTCGCGGCACTCGCCCAGCGCCTCGTCCGGCGCACTTGCAACACCTGCAAAGGCAGCGGCGTCGGCGAACACGTCGGCATCGGGGGCAAGTGCGAAGTCTGCGGGGGCACCGGCTACAAAGGCCGCCTTGGTATCTACGAGATCATGAAAATGGACGACGAGCTGCGCAAACTCACGCTTCGCAGTGCCGACGCCGTCGCGCTCTACGAGGCAGCCGTCAGCTCCGGCTTCCGGACAATGAAGGACGATGCGGCGGACAAGATCGCCCAGGGCCTGACCGACGAGGCCGAGATTTTCCGCGTGCTGCACTAGTCAATTGTGTTCAACACCATTCGAAGAATCGGTACGGAAAGCGCGTGATCGATCGTTCAAACCATTGTAGACTTGATTTGAATGATCGTTCAAAGATGGTCCGCGAAGGGGTCGGTTATTCAAGGGGAAGCCGCATGAACACGCGAAAAAACGCGATCCGGGGGATGGGAGTCGGGCTTGCAGTCGCCCTTCTCTTTGCCTTTGGAGTCGGAGGAGTGAAGTCGATGGTTGGACCAACCGGTGAGCCGCAGGCCGTGGATTCCGCGATGTTCGTCGCCGGCGGCATGGAAGCCCCGGCTATCGACGTTTCAATCGCCGTCAACGCTCCGCGAGGCGATGTCTACAACCGGTTCACCACCAGCGATGGCTGGAAGAAGTTCATGGGCACACAGGCCGACCTCGATCTGCGCATCGGCGGGCAGTGGGAGATCTACTTCGACCCGAACGCCAAGATCGGCAGCAACGGGTGCCAAGTGCTGAGCTACGTGCCGGACGAAATGGTGAGTTTCTCCTGGAACGCGCCGCCCAAATTCTCGGAAGAGCGCGCCAAGCGAACGTGGGTGGTGGTCACGTTCACCGATGCCGCCGGCGGCAAGTCCAATGTGCGCTTGCGCCAGTTCGGCTTTGCAACCGATGGCAATTGGCCCGAGGTCAAAGAGTACTTTGTCAAGGCGTGGCCGAGAGTGCTCGATGCGCTCAAAGAGTCCTACGAAGAGAAGTAGCCGCTTGCGAGCCCGCCGGAGCCCGGCACGCCAGGATCAGGTTTGTGCCGCTGGCAAGCGCGGCGATCGTCAGGTGTACGACGATCACGTGCTGGTCTTGAATCGATTGTGTCGGCGCTCGACCGATGCCGTATTCCTCAGCGCACTGATCGCAAACACATCCGTCATATCCACTCGCTCGCGCCCAAGCGATGCGGCAACCAAACGCCGCGCTGGTTTGCGACAGTTCGACCGGTAGCGCAATCGCGCACACCACCGCGAGAATCACCGTGACCGAAATTGCGATTCGATTGCGCAATCGACCTGCCCGGTCTTCAATACGTCACCAACGAGAATCGGATGCAGGGCGAAATGCTCCCGCTAAACTGCCCGGATGCAGCGACTACTCCTCTTTGCCGCGCTCTCAGCGTGCCTCTTCATCCTCGGCTGTGCAACCTCGCGCCCGGAGCTCTCGGAGCAGGAGCTTCGGGACCTCCGGTTGCAGACGCTTGAGCAGATCAAGACCGATCAGGTGCTCGAAGCGACCAAGTTTGTCAAGCGGATGAAGCTGGAGCAGGACGAATACGAGACGGCGAAAGCCGAAGGCAAGAATCCGCGCGAGCCCATCTTCAACGTGCTCGTTATTTCCGGTGGCGGCGACTGGGGCGCGTTCGGCGCGGGAATACTCAAGGGCTGGGGGAGTGTCGAGGGAGATCGCGCGCGTCCGCAGTTCGACATCGTCACCGGCGTAAGCACCGGCGCGCTCATCGCGCCCTTCGCGTTCCTGGGCACAAACGAAGACTACGAGCAGATCTGCGAGCTCTATCGAAACCCGAAACAGGATTGGGTGCAGCTGAAAGACTGGTTCTTTTTTCTTCCATGGCGCGAGAGCTTCACAACAACCAAAGGCTTGCGGCGAGATGTCGAGGAGCATCTGACGCACGAACGCATCAACAAAATCGCTGCGCAGAGCGCCGACGAGCGCTCGCTCATCATCGGAACAACCAATCTCGATATCGGGGTGAATCGGCCGTTCTCTCTCGGGAGAATCTGCGAGCGCGCGGCGAAGTCGGGCGACTATGCGCCCGTCTACGACGTGCTGATGGCGTCGAGCGCCGTTCCCGCGGCGTTCCCCCCCGAAGTCATCGACGGCTCGCTCTATGTCGATGGCGGGACAACCGCCAACATGCTCGCCGGCGCCAACATCCGCTCCGAAAAATCACTGGTCGGCCTCTGGAAGAAGATCTACCCGGATCGCAAGATGTCGAGAATCCGGATCTGGGTCATCGTGAACAACCAGATGGCCGACGTGCCCAAGATCGTGAGCCCAACCTGGCCGAGCATCACCGGCGAGGCACTCACCACCATGACTCGGTTCAGCAATATCGCGAGCATGCGGCTGCTCGATTACCAGACCGAGCTGCTGCGAAAAGTCGACGGCATCGACGTGGAGTACTTCTATGTTGCGGTGCCCGACGATTTCCGTGTGCCCGTCGAGGGCACGTTCAAGATCGAGACCATGCGGGCTCTCTCCGATCTTGGGCTGAAAATGGGCGCCGACCCCGAGAGCTGGAACACATCGCTCAAGTTCGAGTAACAATCCGGCATGACCGACGATTTCCAACCGGTTCCACTCCGCGGCCGCACGATCGACATGGTCCCGCTCGATGAATCGCACGCCGAGGCGATCCTGAAACACACTCCCCGCGACGCCTTCACCTACTTCCGCAATGAAGATCCGGAATGGACGCTCGACGGGATCCGCAAGTTCATCCGCGATGCGATCGCGATGAACGATCGCGTTCCGTTCGCCACCGTTCTGAAATCAACCGGCGAAGCGATCGGCAGCTCCTCGTACTGCGATATCCGCCTTCCCAACAAGGGAATCGAAATCGGTTTCACCTGGATCGCAAAGGAACACCGCGGCACGCGCGTCAACCCAGAGAGCAAACTCCTCATGATGACGCACGCGTTCGAGACTCTCGGCTGCGAACGCGTCCAGCTCAAGTGCGATGTGCTCAACCTGCACAGCGCCGCGGCAATCCAGAAACTCGGTGCCAAAAAAGAAGGCGTGCTCCGCAAGCAGATGGTCGTCCGGGGCGGGCGCATGCGCGACACCGCCCTGTTCAGCATCATCCGCGAGGAGTGGCCCGCGGTCAAAGCCGCGCTCGAAAAGCGCGCGAGCGCCTCCTGACGCCCCGGCCCGATTTGAAATCCCGCGCGCACTTGGTGTAGTCTCTGGCGGTGCAAGTCCGCGCCGCCTCTCCCACCAAGTCGCTTATCGCCGCCTGGCTCGGCTGGGCCTTCGACGGGCTCGACGGCTACCTCTTCGTCATCCTCGCCGCGCCGCTCGTCGAGGAAGTTCTCACCGAGCAATACGGCGTCGCGCCCGATCCCAAGGATGTTGGCACGAAAGCCGTTCTCATCCAGGCGATGTTCCTCGTCGGCTGGGCGGTTGGCGGCGCGGTCTTCGGTCGCATCGGCGACAAACTCGGCCGTGCGCGCACGCTCATGCTCACGGTCCTCACCTACGCGATCTTCACCGGCGCCGTCTACTTCGCGAATTCGTGGTGGCTCCTGCTCGTCTTCCGCTTCATCGCCGCGCTCGGCATCGGCGGCGAATGGGCCGCCGGCTCCGCGCTTGTCTGCGAGACCTTGCACGTCCGCCATCGCGCATGGGCGAGCGCCACACTCCAAACCGGTTACATCGTCGGTTGCATCGCCGCTTCGTTCGTCGCCAAGTGGATGCTCGAACGCGGCTTCGACCCGCGCACGCCGTTCCTTGTCGGCGTCGTGCCCGCGCTCTTCACGATCTGGATCAGGAGCGCCGTCCCCGAGCCCGAACACTGGGTCCGGGCCGCGAGCCAATCCAAGCCGCCCCGCATCCGCGAACTCTTCTCCGGCAAAATCGCCCGCTCCACGCTCCTGCTCACCGCACTCACCTCGATCGCCCTCACAACCGCCTGGGGCTTCCTCTTCTTCGGGCCACAACTCATCCAGAAACTGCCCGAAGTCGGCGCCATGAAAAAGCCCGAATTGCAGGCCCTCGTCTCGCGCATTTCGATCATCTACCTGGTCGTCAACATCTTCGCAAACTTCTTCGCCACCTATCTTGCGCGCTTCATCGGCTACCGCCGCGCGTTCTTCATCCTTATGGGCGGAGGCCTCGGCGCATTCTGCCTGACATTCCGCGCCCCGCCCGCGCTCGATCACGTCCTGCTTCTCTACTGCATCATCGCCTTCTTCGCGCTCGGCCTCTTTGCGCTCTTTCCGCTCTACATCCCGCCGCTCTTCCCCGTGCTGATCCGCACGGTCGGCGCCGGCTTCACCTACAACGTTGGGCGCCTCGTCTCCGCCGCGGGAACGCTTCTCGCCCTCCTCGCCGGAGACCGGCTCGCAACCGCGATGGGCTTCACGGCCGTCTTGTGGTGGATCGGACTGCTCTTTATTCCCGGCCTCATTGTCTGCCTCTTCCTCCCCGAGCCGCCGTCGGAAGAAGCCGCGCCGTAGGCTTGCACCCTTCCGCTCGCGCACCATGGCCGTCTCACCCTTCAAACTCGAATCGATCGCGCGCCTGCTCGGGCAGGGTCGCTTTGCCCAGGCCGAGACCGAACTCCACAAGCTCGGCCGCATCTCGCCCGGAGATCCCAACGTCGCCGGACTCTTGATCTCGCTCTTCGCCGAAACCGGTCGCTTCGAGCAGGCCGCCTTCGCCGCGGAACGTCGCGCGGCACTCCTCCCTCAAGACTTTGCCGCCCAGCAGACGCTCGTGGAAATGCTGCTCGCGGCAAAGAAGCCGGACGAGGCGGTCGCCCGAGCCCGGACCGTCTTCGAACAATCGAAGACCCAGCCGAACGCAATACTCGTGCTCGCTTCGGCGCTCCTCTATGTGGGGCGCGGCTCCGAATGCGCGGCGCTCGTCGCCGAGCGTTCGAGCGCCGGGGTCGCCAGCGAGGATTTGCGGGGGCTGCGAGCATCCGCGTTGCTCGCGATGGGAAGAACACCCGAAGCCGCTACGGAGCTTCGAGCGATTCTCGCGAGCAACCCGCGCCAGCGCTCCGCCCTCAGTCTCCTCGCCACCGTCCTCAATTACATCCCCGACGCCGACCCCGACGAGGTTTTCCGCGTCCACATGCAGTACGGCAAGGAGATGGAGAAGCTCAATCCTCCCGCGCCCCGCCGCGCCCCGCCGACGAACCGGGCGCCTCTCACCGTCGCCATGCTCTCGCCCGATCTGCACGAACATTCCGTCGCCCGCTTCGTCGAGCCGATCGTCCGCCACGCCGATCGCTCACGCGTCCGCATCGTCCTCATCTCCATGAGCCTGCGACCCGACGCAACCAGCAAGCGACTCGCCTCGCTCGCCGACGCGTGGCAGGATCTTCGCCCGCTCTCCTCGGCTCGCCTGGCGGAGATCTGCGCCGCCGAAAAAGTGGACGTGCTGATCGAGCTCGGCGGCCATATGACCAACACGCCTCTCCCCTTCATGGTCCCGCGCATCGCCGGCCTCCAAGGCAGCGCGATCGGCTATCCGAACACCACCGGTCTGCCCACGATCGACTTCCGCCTCGTCGATTCGATCACCGATCCTCCCGGCGCGAGCGACAAATTCAACACCGAAAGGCTCATCCGCCTCGATCCCTGCTTCCTCTGCTTCCAGCCGCCCGAATCGGCCCCCGAAGTCTCCGCGCTCCCCGCTCTCGCAAACGGCTTCATCACCTTCGGCTCCTTCAACGCCTTCAGCAAGCTCAACGATGAGCTCTTCTCCGACTGGGCCGAATTGCTCCGCCGCGTGCCCAATTCCAGGCTGCATCTCAAAGGCCTCGCCGCTGACGATCCCGGCACCAAGCGCGACGTTCAGGATCGCGCCGCTCGCGCCGGCATCGCGCCCGATCGCCTCACAGTCCTCGGCAAGGAGGACACGACGCGGGCCCACCTCGAACGCTACTTCGCGATCGACATCGCGCTCGACACTTTCCCCTATCACGGCACGACAACCACCTGCGAAGCGCTCTGGATGGGCGTGCCCGTCGTCTCGCGCACCGGCAGCACCCACGCCTCGCGCGTCGGAACGAGCGTTCTGAGTGCCGCGGGTTTGCCCGAGCTCGTCTGCGCCGATCGCGAAACCTATCTCCGCACCGCCGTCACCCTCGCCTCCGATACCTCCGCACTCGCCTCCCTCCGCTCATCCCTTCGCGAGCGCATCCGCACGAGCGCGCTCTGCGACGGTCCCGCCTACGCGCGCCGCTGGGAATCCGCCCTCATCGAGGCCGCCGCCGCGCCGCGCTCATGATCCAGCCCGCTTCGCATTCGGTCTCGCGCTCTCGCGTTCCCCTTCCGCATGCCGTACCGTTCGCCCGTGCCCGTCAGCCCCGCCAAGTTCCAGCAGGCGATGCAGCTTCTCCACGCCGGGAGATACGACGCCGCCATCGAACAGCTCCAGGTACTCCAGCGCCTCGATCCCAAAGACACAACTGTCTGCAACGCGCTCGGAAAAGCATTTGCCGAAACCGGCCGCTACGACCAGTCCGTCTACTACGTCGAGCGCTGCCTCGCTCTCAATCCCGCCGATCGCGTCGCCGCGGGCAACCTGATCCACATGCTCGGCCTCGCCGGCAAAAAGAAGGAGGCCGCCGCCAAGGGCGACGAGCTCTACAAGCGCTTCAGCACCGATCCCCATTTCGTTCTCGTCCTCGCTTCCACACACGCCGGCCTCACGCACTACACCCGCGCCCGCCAATTGCTCGCCGACTTCATGAAAGCGCACGGCCCCGTCCCGGCCATGGTCCGTTACGGTGGCAGCATCCTCCTCAACCTCGGCCTGCTCCCCGAAGCCGAGAACGCCTTCCGCGAAGCGCTCCGCATGGTCCCGGACGAGCCAACCTCGATCGGCCTCCTCGCGGCCACGCTCAACTACGTTCCGTGGGCCAACCGAGAAGAAAACTTCGAGTTGCACAAGATGTTCGGGCGCAGCGCCGAAGCCGGGCACCGTCCCGTCGATCCGCTCTCGTTCCCGAACAATCCCGACCCCGATCGCCCGATCCGCGTCGCGATCATTTCCCCTGATTTCCGCGAGCATCCGGTCGCGCGCTTCGTCGAAGCGATCATGCGTTTCCGGGATCGCAAGTCGATCCACCTCACCGGCATCTTCATGTACCCGACCGACGACGAGGTCACGGCCGAACTCCGCGCGCTCTGCGACGGCTGGCGCACCATCCGCACCAGCAAGCCCGGCGTCGTGGCCGAGATTGTCCGCGAAGAAAAGCCCGACGTTCTCGTCGAGTTCGGCGGCCTCACCGCCAACTCACCGCTCTTCTCGATGTCGCCGCGCCTCGCGCCCGTGCAGGTCAGCGCGATCGGCTACCCGCACACCACCGGCATGAGCGTCATCGACTACCGCATCGTCGATTCGCTCACCGATCCGCCCGGCGACGCCGATCGCTTCGCGACCGAGCAGCTCGTCCGCCTCGATCCCTGCTTCCTCTGCTACACGCCCCGCAATCTGCCCGATCTGGGCGCTTCTCCGTCGAAATCGAGCGGACAAATCACCTTCGGCACGTTCAACAAGATCACCAAGTACACCGACGAAGCCTTCGCGCTCTGGGGCAAGATCCTCGCGCGCATACCCGGCTCCCGCCTACTGATCAAAACCGCCGCGCTCGACGGCGAGGATGTCCGCGAGATCATGTTCCGCCGCCTCGAACGCGCCGGAATCCCGCGCGACCGCGCCGAACTCGCCGGTCTCCAGGAAAAACCCAAAGACCACCTCCGCATGTACGACAAGGTCGACATCGCGCTCGACACCTTCCCCTACAACGGAACAACCACGACCTGCGAAGCGCTCGCGATGGGCGTTCCGGTTGTGGCCCTCGAGGGCGTGCCCCACGCCGCGAGAGTCTGCGTCAGCCTTCTATACGCCGCGGGATTCTCGCACAATCTCGCCCGCACACCCGACGAATACGTCGAAAAGGCCATTGCGCTCGCCGGCGCACTCCCGAGCCGCGAGAGTGTCCGATCAACGTTGCTCGCTTCGCCTCTCTGCGATGGGACCGCGTACGCCGCCCGCTGGTGCGAGGCGGTTCGCCGCACGTGGCGTGCGTGGTGCGCGAAGCGATCGGCCGTGCGGCCGATCGGGGGATGATCTCTTGTCGCAGTTGTTCTACCAGTATCAACAGGCGATCGACGAAATCCGCCAAGGAAAAAGGACCGAGGGCCGCGCGCGGCTGCGCGAGCTGAACCGCCGCAACCCCGAAAACGCCCAGATCGCTCTTTCGCTCGGCCATCTCGAGGCGCAGGAACGAAACTTCGACCAGGCTCTCACGCTCTTCGAGTCTCTGCTGGCGCATCAGGACTTTGCCGCCCAAGGCGCAGCTCTGATCGTGCAGACGCTGATTCGTGCCGGTCGCGGGCGCGACGCCACGGCGCGATCGCTCGTGTTGCGCCGTGTGCTCGACTCCGATCCGCAGCTCGCCCTCGCGACGGCCGCCGCGTTCTCATCGATCTACGACTTCACGCAGGCGGAGGAAGTCCTCGCCGAGCAGTACCGGAAGAAGCCCCATGCCGAGATCGCCGCGGCACGCTCTTCGGCGCTTGTCGATCTCGGACGCGGGGCCGAAGCGATCGCCGTGCTGAACGAAGCGCTGCGGGAATTTCCCGGCGACATCGCCTGTCTGGCGGCGCTCGCAAACGCCACCAACTTCGTCTCCGATTCGCGCGAGGAGGGCTTCCGCCGCCACTGCGCCCTGGGCCGCATGGCGGAATACGCCCTGCCGGTGACCGATCCGCTCTCCTTTCGGAACCGTCCGGATCCGGATCGTCCGCTGCGCATCGCGCTCTTGTCGCACGACTTCCGTGCGCATTCCGTTGCGTACTTCGTCGAGGCAATCCTGCGACATCACGATCGCTCGGCGTTTCACCTCACCGCGTTCTCCACGTCGTTCACGGAAGATGCCGTGAGCGATCGGCTTCGCTCGCTCGCGGACGACTGGAAAAGCGAACGTTCCGGTTCCCCCCGTCTGCTCGGACGCGAGGTCCTGGCCGTCTCGCCCGATGTCGTGATCGAACTCGGCGGCCTGACCGGAGGGTCGCCCCTTCCGGCGCTCATGCCGCAGGTCGCTCCGGTGCAGATCTCCGCGATCGGTTACCCCAACACCACCGGCTTCCGCGCGGTTCAGTTCCGCTTTGTGGACTCTCTGACAGATCCTCCCGGTGCCTCCGACACGTTCTCAACCGAGAAGCTGATCCGGCTCGATCCCTGCTTTCTCTGCTTCACGCCGCGAGCTCGCAGGCCCGCTCTCCGCGTCGATGGGAAAGAACCCGTCTTCGCGAGCTTCAACAGGGTGGCCAAGTACTCAGAGGCCTGCGTGCGCACGTGGTCGGAGATCCTGCGCCGAAGCGCCGGCGCCAGGCTGATCCTGAAGTCGCCGGCGCTCGATTCGTCCGCGGCACGCGGCTTGTTGATGCGGCGCTTCGCGAGCGCGGGTGCGCCGCCCGAGCGCATCGAATTGATCGGCCTTCAGCAACGGGAAGAGGATCACCTCGCGATGTACGAACGCATCGATATCGCCCTCGATTCGTTCCCCTATAACGGAACGACCACGACGTGCGAGGCATTGATGCAGGGTGTTCCGGTCGTCGGGCTGGAAGGTTCGACGCACGCGGGAAGAGTGGGAGCCAGCCTCCTGCACGCCGCCGGCTTCCCCGAATTGGTCGCGCGTTCACCGGATGAATACGTCGCGAACGCCGCCGCGCTCGCCCCACGCGTCGATGAGCTGCGCGCCGCTCGCACGGATCGGTCGCAGAGATTCCTGTCGTCCACGCTGTGCGACGGCGCGGCGTACACCGCACGGTGGCAGGATGCGGTCAGATTGCTGTGGCGGACTTGGTGCGAGCAGAAGCGGAATCAATCTTCGCCTTCCGCACTCCGGTGAACACCAGCGCCGGCGGCAGATTCAGCCAGACCGTGTTCGATCGCCGCACATGATCGAAGAACCGCGGCAATTTCGCGTGGAACCGCCGCCCCGCCGGCGTCAAGAGCCCGACGCGATACCCGAACATCACAAACCGGCCGCCGGGTTTCAGCGCCCGCAGCGTCGACTCCAGAATCCGATCCTGCAGCGCATCCGGAAAACTCGCCCACGGCAGACCGCTCACCACCACATCCAGACTCTCGATGCCCTCGCGCCGGCACAATTCGTCCACGATCTCGGCGCTCTCTTCGTACACCTTCACCTGAGGCAGCCTCTGGCGGCAGATCTTCGCCAGGTCCGCGCTCCGCTCGATCGCGAAAAACTTCGTGCCCGGCTTCATCCGCGCCAGCAGTTCCTTCGTGACGACTCCGGTCCCCGGCCCGAATTCCACGATCGAGTTCGTTCGCGAAAAATCAATCTGGTCCGCAATCCGCTTGGCGAGGTTCGGCGAACTCGCCGCGACCGCTCCCATCCGCCC
Organism: Phycisphaeraceae bacterium; assembly: GCA_019636555.1. Classification (NCBI taxonomy): domain Bacteria; kingdom Pseudomonadati; phylum Planctomycetota; class Phycisphaerae; order Phycisphaerales; family Phycisphaeraceae; species Phycisphaeraceae bacterium. Next base: position 446,528 of record JAHBXH010000001.1, read on the forward strand.
CGGATTCGAAATGAACTCCGCCAGAAACTTGGCGTGCGCCGTCAGCGCCGAAGAGACTCCCGCCTTCCGCGGCTCCACGATGCGGTGTGGCGCGTGGGTCGTGGGGGCTGTGTGGGTGGCGTGTCCGTTCAGATGGCCGTTCGCGCCGGCGTGACCGTTGAGGTGTTGGCCGTGCGGATGAGAATGGCGCGTTGAATTCAAGGTAAAAATCCAGCGTCTTGGCGCGACAGGTACGGAATGAAGGCTAGGCGTCGCCGAGCCGAGCCGATGCCGCCGGGTTCCGGCCCTTGTGAGGCAAAAGTCATATCGACTTTCCGCGGCTGTCGCGCTCGCCCGTCGTCGCCGAAGGGTCGATCGCCGCCGATGGGTCCGCCGGAACAATCATGCGGAAAACCGAGCCTTTTCCTTCGTCGCTCTCGATGGTGAGAGATCCCCCATGATCCTCCGCAACGCGCTTGGCGACCGGCAGACCGAGCCCGGTTCCTCTCAGCCCCTTGGTCGTATTGAACGGTTCGATGATCCACGGCTGCTTGGCCTTGGCGATGCCCGGCCCGTTGTCGATCACCTCGAGCGTCGCCCACAGCGCGCCGGATTGATTCGCGGACGGCGCGGTCTTCGAATCCGGCGGCACCTGACCCGGCGACGCGACAAGGTATCCAGCCCGCACCGTCACCACCCCTCTTTGAGGCTCGACCGCCTCCACCGCGTTGGTCAGAAGATTCAGCATCGCCTGGTGCATCAGCCCCGGATCGATTGCGATTGGCGGCATCTCCGGATCAATATCCACAATGATCGCGACTTCCTTCGCCTCCGCCGCGCCTTTGAGCAGCTCCAGGCAGTCATCCACGAGCTGCTGAACCTTGGTGAGCTCCACTTCCGGCTTCCGATGCCGCGAATACGCCAGCATGTTGCTCGTCAGGCTGCTGATGCGATCGAGATTGCGCTTGAAAATGTCCCAGCCGCCCTTGGCGATCTTGAGATCGTCTTTCTTCAGCCCGAGTTCGACGACGTCCGCGCCGCCGCGGATCCCCTGAAGAATGTTCTTGATCGAGTGCGAAAGACTCGCGACCGTCTCACCGACCGCCGCCAGCCGCTCGGTCCGCAGCCGGCGTGCATAACCCTCCGCGTTCGCGAGCGCCAGCCCCGTGTGCTGGCCGACCGCGTTCATCAGCGCGAGCTGCTCGGCCGTGAACGTGTAGTTCGCCAATGTGCTGTCGATGTAGATTGCGCCGAAGGTCGTTCCCCGAAAACTGATCGGCGCGCAGATCGCCGAGCGCACGTGCATCCGCTGCACGCTGTCGCCCGCCTGAAACCGCGGATCGTTCATCGCGTTGCTCGACAAGACGCCCTCGCCCTTCTTCACGACATGCTGCAGGATCGTCCGCGGCACATGAATCTTCGCGTCTTCTTCGTTCGCCGGCGCCGTTCGATACTTCACCACCGCCGGCCGCGATTTGTCGATCTCGCCCGACTTGGTCAGCACGATGAACCCGCGCTCCGGTTTGAACTCCCTGAACACCATCTCCATCACCGACTTGAGCAGCTCCGTCCGGTCGGTCAACTGGCTCGTCAGGCTCGTCAACTGGTAAATGACGCGCAGGTGCGTCGCCGCCGCCGCGCGCGGCTCCGGCTCCGCCATCACCAGCGACTCTTCGTTCGCGTCCACGACCGACTTCGGACTCAGCACGTCGCCCGCCAGCGTGTGCTCGATCGACGCCTCCACCTGTCCCGGCTTGGCGAGCTTCACGATCTCGGGGTCGTTGGTTTCCGTGAACCCGAAGACCATCAGCGTCGCGCCGACGCGGATCTGATCGCCGGGTCGCAACCGCACCCGGTCCTTGATCCGCTCCGCGTTGACGTACGTGCCGTTCTGCGATTGCAGATCGCGGATGAACCACGCGCCGGTATCCGGCGTCATTTCCGCGTGCCGCCGGCTCACCGTCGTATCGGTGAGCGGCAGCGCCTCGCCCGATCGCCCGATCAACTGCGGCTCGTGATCGGGCAACTGGAACGTGCGCCCTTTGTCCGGCCCCTGGATGACGGTCAGGATCAGCACACATCAAGTGTACGAATCACCTCTGAATCGGATGCCTACGCGATCACGCGGTGCATCGCGCACTTCTGAGGGAGGGGGCAGGGGGTGGGCGCATGAATCACTCGAACTTTCAATCGCGCAAGCTCGCGCGTTTCCGAAGCCCCTTCCCTGAGGGAAGGGGTTGGGGGAAGGGAGGATCGATCTCGCAGCTGCAGAATCAGTTCTTCTGTCGAGCAACCACTCGCGGCTCCAAGCGAGTGGTGAAATCCCGAAAACCGTGATGCAGCAAATCAGCCGCTTTCGAACGCGCTTTCTCACCGCGAAGCGGTGCACGGTAAGTAGCCGGGGGTTGCCGCGCAGCGGCACCCCCGGTATCCGATGCCGAAACTCTCCGCACCCCGGAGGGGTGCAGGACGCCTCGCCGTCCACCGAACGCGCCGCATTCACTCCGTCACCAGCGAACTCTCCCAGCGCGCAAAGACGCCCCGCGGCCCCCAGCGACCCAGGCGATTCTGCTGCTCGAGAAAATCCGCGAGGTGCGCGATCGCCGCGCTGATCGCCGCGAACCGCCGGCGCGCTCCGTCTTTGGTTCCGCGAAGCGGCTCCTCGAAATACGCGACCACCGCACCGTTGCGGCCAAAGAAGGCCCGGAGCCGCTCGACCGTTTCACCATCCCACGCCGCGAATTTTTCGAAGACGCCTGGCTCATCCTCGATCGCTTCTTCTTCGTGATTGATCACAAGACTGCCCGTGCCCGGCCGCGCGATCATCTTCCAGTCTTCGACGCGCGAGATCGAACCAGTCTGCGAATTGCGTTTGCGGATCATGGTGACGTTCTCCTTGTGAGGGGGAAACGCTCCCCGGTCAAACAAGTAAGCGTCCCGCGCTTGAATCGCGGGTGACTCCAACTTGAATGCCCTTTCACAAGGCGGCAGCGCAGCGCCCTTCGCGACAATCCGTGCGCACGAAAACCCGCTCATCCCGTGCCACAACTCGTGGCTTTACACGAGTGGTGAAATCCTGACTCGAGAACCCTCTACTTCATGGAGGGGCAGGGGGATGAATCTCGACGCGCTCTCTGGAATACGGATCTCGTCGCGCCCCGGATGGTCTCGATGCGATCCGTTCCGCGATTCTGGATTTGTTCACCGCGAAGCGGTGCACGAATCAACACGCGGCATGGCGTTGTGGCGCGACAGATTCCAGCGTGTCCTCACCGTTCTCCTCGCCGCGAAGCGGTGCATGGATCGACACGCGGCATGGCGTTGTGGTGCGACAGATCCCAGTGTGTCCTCACCGTCTCCTCACCGCGAAGCGGTGCATGGTGAGTAGCCAGGGGGTGGGGGTTGCCGCGCCAGCGGCACCCTCGGTGAGCGTCGTCCGAAATCCCGCACGCTTTCAGAGGATTATGCAGCAAACCCTCGTCGCAGCAGGATTCGTACGGCGTTGATCACAAGTTTTCCGGCGAGGATCGCATTCTCTCTTCTCTCTTCTCCGCGCAACTCCGCCAACTCCGCCCCTCCGCGTTCTCTTTGCATCTCCCGCGCTGGTACGCTCTCACTATGGACCGCTCCCACATCGCCAACTACCTCGCCCAGGCCGACGAACTCAAGGCCTGGGTTTCGGGCCTCACCCGCGATCAGCTCAACGCCCATCCCGTGCCCGGCACATGGAGCGTGCAGCAGTGCGTCTTCCACACGCTCGACAGCGATCTCGTCGCGGGCGACCGCATGCGCCGCATCGTCGCGATGGACAATCCGCTCCTGATGGGGTACGACGAGTCGCGCTTCGCCGCGCTGCTCTGCTACGACAAGCGCGACGTCTCCAAGGCCTGCGAGCTCTTCGCGATGCACCGCCGCTTCATGGGCGAACTGCTCGCCTGCCTCCCGAGCGACGCCTTCGCGCGCACCGGCATCCACTCCGAACGCGGCAAAATCTCCCTCGGCGCCCTGGTCCAGGATTACGTCGAACACGTCCTCCATCACCGCAAGTTCGTCATGGAAAAACGCGCCGCCCTCGGCAAGCCGATGACGAAGGGATAAGACAGCAGAACCGCAGACCTGCAGAGCACGATGAGCCCGCGCAATTCCCGTTTGAACTCGCGCTCGTTTTATCATCGTTTGCCGCTTTGCCGCTTTGCCGCTTTGCCGCTTTGCCGCTTTGCCGCTTTGCCGCTTTGCCGCTTTGCCGCTTTGCCGCTTTGCCGCTTTGCCGCTTTGCCGCTTTGCCGCTTTGCCGCTTTGCCGCTTTGCCGCTTTGCCGCTTTGCCGCTTTGCCCCTCTGCCCCTCTGCCGTTATCCCGCGTTGCGAACCAACTCCATTCCACGTCTTCACCGCGAAGCGGTGCACGGTGAGTAGCCGGGGCGGGGTGGGGTTGCCGCGCAGCGGCACCCCCGGTTTCCGAACCTCAAAATCTCCGCACCCCGAAGGGGTGCAGGAAATCTTCTCTTCTTTACCGCGTCGCCCCAGCGGCTCGCCCACCCCTAACCACGGATGCAGCAAGCGAGTCTTCGAGCGCCGCGCAACCCGTGGAAGACGTTCCGCCTCACCCACCCGCCCCGGCAGGGGCGGAGGTGTGTCGCAACGGGTGGAGCGCAACCCGTTGAGAGGCAGAGCGCGAGCCGCGAAAAACATTCCCCGATCCATCGCACTCCGAAGGAGTGCAGGAAGCTCTCCGAACGCATCGACACCTACTCACATCGCACACTTCGCCCGTCGCCAGGGCCCACCCACGAAATCTCTTCGTGCCTCCCATCCGCAGGGCAGGTCCGCCAGTTCAATCAGCGTCGGATCGCGCACGACCATCTCCTCGAGCGCAACCACACACGCATCCTTTTCTGTCATCGGCTCATCATCCAGCATCACCCACGTGCCGTCTTCGTCGTCGTGTTCCACATAGAGCACGGGCCGCCCGCTAAAGACAATCCGGCGCAGCGAGATCGTCGCGACATTGCGCGGATCTTCAAACGGCCAATCTTCGCCTGTCTCGGGCGGCGGCATGCCGTCAGAATATCGATGTCCGCCGCAGGATTGCTCCCCCCGGCATAGCCTCCCGCACCTTCCCGATCACCGAAAGAGAATTCTGGATTCGGCTCGAGTTCCGCGTGTGCGCTGAATTCGCCGGTCTACCTGAACGGCGCTTTCTGTGGTGCGATGGGTTCGAGCCGGAGGTGTACGAATTCGACGGCCCACCCCCACATCAAATCCGCGGGCGTGTTTTCATCGAGGGAAGCGAGCGAAACGACTGGCGATTCGCGTTGCTCGTGCCCGCCGCGGCAGTGGGTCGGGTGACTGGCGGAAGGGGAGTGGGGGGCGTGGGTGGAATGGGGGGAGTGGGAGATGTAAGAGCCCAGCCTCGGGCATGGACCGGCGCCGACATGCGGCACGATTCACCGAGAGAAATCGATTGGGATTCGCTGCTCCCGGCGGACGACAGGACGTGCTGGATGTGGTTCGATGAGCGCACGCGGGAGATCGAACTCGATCCCGCGGCAGCGCGGCGGGAGCGGTGAGGATTGGGGCAAAAGGGCGGTGACGCACAGGCACACCGGAGGAACCGACGTCCGTGGCACGCGTGTTGGGTGACTTTCGAGGCGTGGCCGAGGCGAGATCGATGCCACCCGCCGATCATCGAATCCAAAAGTGTGCATGCTCCAGCCCGAAAAACTATCCAGTTCGCCCGCTTGCCTCGTCACTCTCTTCGTCAAGAGCCTTGGCGCTCGGAAGCGATTTGGGTTCGCCCGCGACGACTTCTATTCGCGCTCCATGGTCCTTCTCGAGCGAGTTTTTCAGGTCAACAACTCGCTCGACTTGGGCCATAATTCCTGGATTGGCTTCCAAGAGCTTTGCGAGCTTGAGATTCCTAGCCAATTCGGAGTCACCAGGAGCGATGGCATCGATCACGTCGCAAAACGCCAAAGCACTCTTTTGTCGCGCATGATCTGTTTCGGCGGCGATCGCCGCAGCCTTCTCTTGCTTTATCTCGGCGTCGGCTTGAGCTTCGCTGACTTTGGCGTCGAGATAGTCATCCAGTAGATCTTCGCCGCGGTACAAAAAAGGAACCAGCCATTGCAAGAATGCATTCCAGCGACTTCTTTCGCGACGCACGGATGGTTTATTCGGTACTCCCTCGTATCGCTGAATCGCAGAATCCGAGTCAGTGTTGTCAGGCGTTGTCATGCGACCACTCCCTGACACTGCCGGACGTCTGCCAGCTGAAAATTAATGCCGGACCCGCCAACCATTCGGTACAGCGTTGAGAGCTCCGCCAAGAATTCTGCAATGTGTTCGGGCTCGGCTTTGCCGGGTTGAATGAGCACTGCCAACGGAGCAATATTGCCGCCATTAGTACGATCGATAATCCGCTCCGTCTTGTAGCCATCCTGCAAGAACTGGTGCTCAGGTTCGGTTAAAGTGATTCTCAAGACGTTCTCGACGCCAATCAAGACAGCAGCCTCGTTCGATGACGACATCCGATTGTAAAGCATCGCGCCATCGGTTTCAGACACTTGCCGAATTTCAAACAATGCCGTCGGAACACCTTCCGCCTTTTTTGTTCGGCGTTGACGTATATCACCAAACCATGACGCGTCAATGAAATACATCCATACTGTATTTGTACTCCTCAGGCATTGGGCAACAATGACGGAGGTGCCGTCACGTAGCCATTGATCGACTTCGTTTGCCGAAACATTAAACCAAGGACGATTGTCCAGACGAGAAGTGGTGACCCTGAATGTAAAAGAGACTGGCCGATCGTCCAAGACCGTCTTGTAAGAATCGCCACTTACCTGCTTGAGCGTTCCGGGCTCGCTTGCTTGCTTGAGTCGATCTAGCAGAATCGCTTTCAAAGCTCTTGGTGCCTCGCCGGAACTGTGCCCGCAACCCTTGCGGGTCACTTCAATTCGAGGCGCGACTACTGCTGACTTGGAGGGCCGCTGCAGTGCTCGCTTGAGAATCGCAATGTCGTCAGAACCCATACCCAAACTCCAAATTCAAGCTTGACCCCGACTCGCCTTGAACGGTCTCAAATAATAGTCGGCTCCACAATATGACTTGACGAAGCTGCGCGACGACGGGATGGCCAGTGAAACAGGCTTCGAATGAGACGGAATCCAATGCCTGTTATTGGCAAGCCCCTGATTAGCTTTCCGTTTAGTGCTTTGTGAATGCCAAGACGACCTCGCGACGCATGCGCCCGTCGATCGAAGCCGATCCGGCACGCTTCTTCGGCGGCGGCAGATATCGGCGGTTTGCAGGGAGTGCCCGGGTTCGTCGCTCGTGAAGTACGAGACCGTGACGTTCTGCAACCGCTTTGACAATCTCGGAATTTCGAATGAACGTCCCTCGGACCGTCGAATCGCCGACCACGTAGACGGCCCTGCCGCGCTTCTTTAACACACGCGACACCTCTGCGAGTGCGCCGCCCATGTCGAACACGTATCTAGCCAGAATCCCATGATCCCGTGGCGACAGCTTTTTTGCCAAACCAAGCTGTTTGATGAGCGCCCTCACCCACGGCGTTTCCGTTGCCTTTTCGGAGGACGATTCGGCGCCGATGCTCTCGCCACGAATCTTTCGAAGGTGATCCACGTTGTAGCCCATCCACACAAGGGAAAACTTGCTGCATCGCATGTAATCGATCGCATTCAGGTACGGTGGCGAAGTCAGGACAAGGTCAATCGATTTCGACTCAATGGGAAGATTCCGTGCGTCTCCATGCCTGGCGTTTGCTACCGGTCCTACGACATCTTTCCCTTTCTGCGGGCAGTTGGACACCACCATTTGGACAGCTGAAAGGAATCGATTGAATGGCTTAACGGGCGCGTGGTCGAATTCCTTATGCGGCCTGCTGTGGGAAAGATCCATCGCCAACGAGGCGCCGGCGCTCTTGGTGATGATGAGCCGCGAGAATCCGCACCATAGGGCATCGCGAGTTGCGTCGTCCCGAACGCGGGCGACAGCAGTAGCCAATGCTGCCAATTGCCTGCGAGAATAATCGTCGAACCAGTAGCGGATGAACTCACGGGTATCGATATCGCTTCCCGCTGGATAAGCCTGCCCGGTCGAGAGCGTCCGAAATGTGGTGGCGGCGCGGTCGAGAACCTCGGCTGCCTTGTCGTTTATCTCATCTGCATCCACGGTCCGTGTCCATACGCCAGCGAGCAAAACTGCAAGTGGATCAAGGTCGACGCCGATCGCGTGGTGGCCATTTGCGCGCGCGACCGCAAGCACAGTTCCGGAACCGGCCATCGGATCGAGCACGCGGAGTTGATCCATGTCCTCGCCAAGGGCTTCGAGTGCGATTCCCGGGGCCATTCGAGCGGGAAATGGGTGGATAGGGTTCCGCCCGAGGGTCTCGAAAATGGTTTTGTGGTGAGATTTCAGCATGGCTATCGCTGTGGCCGGCACTTTACGGTGCTACTGGTTCTGAACAAAGTGAACAGTTCCCGTGTTCTTGTAGAACACACGGGCTCTCCCCTTCCCGTTGTGGAAAATCTTGACGTGGTGGACAGCTGTTGGGAATCGTTGAACCTCCAACTGGGGCCGACCAATAAAGCCTTTGGCACGATAGATGGCGTTCTGATCGGCGCTGGTACCGTAGTTCTCGATCGAGCTCGCCTTGTGGATCGCGAGGCTCTGCCCAGCCTTCGCGACTTCCGCTCGCAGGTATTCGATCAGAAAGCCGGGAACGCCGCCGTTGGTAGCTGTCGCCAGGGCTTCCAGTGTTTCGATACTCCTGGGATCGCGCTCCGCGATTTCATCTAACGCTGGCACGTCAGCGCAGTCGAATTGGGCGAATGACATTTCTCCTCGATTAAAATCCACCGTGCTGCGATCGATGCTTGAGGAGGCCGCGATGGCAATTCGATCATCGCCGATCCATACGGGAGAACCGGTACCTCTCTGGATCGATTCAAGAGCAAGCCGATGGAATGCAAAGCAACGCTGCCAATCGTTGTAAAGCCCGTCGGGGATTGTCAATTCGAATTGTGACAGATAGCCGCCCCTGGCTCCGAACATCCGTGCTCGCTGGATATATGTGTCCTGCTGGAGCTTCGTCTTGACGTCCCGCGTAAAGAACATGGATAGGAGGTTTGGAAACGTTACGCCGCGAGAAACGATATTGCCGCCGATAATAATTGTGAACGGACATGTCGGAACGGTGGGATTGCTTCCGGTGGAGTTGCGTTGCGTCTTGCTGTTCAGAACTACGAACGCGTTGCGAGATGCATTCACGACCACGTATTTGGTCAATGAGTCGGGATCGTCAGCGGGAAAGAGCCCCTGTGCCTCGGCATGCAACATGCCGACGAACGCTTCGAACTTCTTGCCAGAGCGGCTGACCAAGACGTTCATCGTGGTTTCGATCGTCGATCGGTCGGTTGCATGGTCGTCCGTCTTGCCGCTCGTGTGGACCAAGAAGCTGTAGTTCCCTTCATCCTTGCCAGCAGCAATAGATCCCAGATTCAAATGCGCAACCGTGATGCAGAACCGAGCCAAAGCCCGGCGAGCATCATCTGGCCCTCCCGGACCCTCAAGTCGAGTCAGGCGGTAGCGGACATTTGCGTTTTGCGGAAAGAATACATCCTGTCCCGTATATGTCGGATGCGGCCTGAATCGAACCCAGCTCTCCGTCTTGTTGTTGAAAGTATTGTTGAGGTTGAGTCTCGCCGGGGTTGCCGTGACGCCGATGTAAACGCCGTTGCTCCCCAAGAGCTGCCCAACCAGTTTGTTGATTTTCGTTTGTTCTGCCTGATTGATTTTGGCGTTCGGTGTCGCGTAGTCTGCCTCGTCGTCAATCACGACCACAGGTCGAGACTGGGCAATTGCAGGAATTAGCTTGGCCAAGTCCCGTGCATTTTTCTTGCAGAACAGGACGGCGTTGTGTCCGGCCGCAACCGGGGCATTCGCAAGGTCGGATGCATTTCGCGGGGAAGGGGCTAGTCCCGCCAGCTTGAATCTGTCAAGATTCTGTGAAAGAAGATCCACGCTGTCGGTGACGAGGTGGATGATCGTGTGGTGCCCGTCATCTAGAAGCCGCGCGGTGAGGCAGATCATGAGCTCTGTTTTGCCGCTCTGAGGGTCGCCGTATATCACCAAGGAGTTGCCAACGGCACCCGGCAATTTTCCCATCACCCCGCTAACCGCCTCTTCGATCATCGCGGTTGTGTTGCCAGCTTTCTGAATTCTCGCGAGCTGCCGCGCGTATTGATTAGGAAGGGTAGCGCCGGCAAGAATCGCTTCTAGATTTACTCTGTTCGCCATTGTGTGATGCTCCCCGCTGGCAGAATGTTGCGTGCCCCGACTGGAAACAGATTATGCAAGGGTTGGCCGCATTGCAATTTGGCGGGTGGCCCTGACCTTTGTTGTTGGCCCAACTTCGAAACGAACCCACGCTCGTGGCACTGATCGCGGCTTTGAGCGATCAGTGTGTCTTTGCTGCCTCTCATCCTTCAATCCGGCTTCCTCAACTACTCCTCCACCTTGACAATCCGATCCACAATCGGGTCATACTTTACGATTGGGTCCTCTGCCCGATTCTCCGGTGTCAGCCGCACCTCTTTCTTCAGTCGGCGGCCGAGGCTTTCCATGAAGTCGAGCAACCCATAGAAGCGGTTCACGGTGAGTTCGCGCGGGTCGATGTCGCACTCGATGTTCTCGGGTCCGAAGAAGTGAGCATTGAGGATTAGGCCGTCGATGTTTACGGACAACGACCATCCGACCTCGCCGCTGCTCATGAATACGGGCTCGGGCGGTTCCGGGATTGCCGCGGGTTGATCTTCGATGCGGAGCGCGTAGTCGATCGTCCTGCGATCGCGCACCAGCCGCAGCATCTCTTTCCAATCCTCGACCGTCGAATCGAGGACATAGAGATCGCGCCAACTGCCGTCGATCTCGAACACCTCGGGTACATCTTCCGGGCGGAGCATGGGAGAGAATAGAGGAGACTTGGCGCTTGGCATCGGCGGAAGACGGGCCCCGCCGTGCCACGGATCGCGCCGCGATCAGCACATCTCTCGCTCACTCCCAACACCTCAGTCCCGCGGCAAAATCTCCCGCGTCATACGCTCCGCCCGCCATCCGCCATCCGCCATCCGCCATCCGCCATCCGCCATCCGCCATCCGCCATCCGCCATCCGCCATCCGCCATCCGCCATCCGCCATCCGCCATCCGCTCACCCCGTTCCATACATCCTGTCCCCCGCATCCCCGAGCCCCGGCGTGATGTATCCCTTCTCCGTCAATTCGCGATCCAGCGCCGCCGTGTACACCATCACATCCGGATGATCCTTCAACAGCCGCCGCACGCCCTCCGGCGCCGCGACCAGACAGATCATCCGCAGGTCTTTCGCTCCCGCCTCGCGCAGCATCGTGATCGCCGCCGATGCCGAACCCCCCGTCGCCAGCATCGGATCGACAAGCAAGACCGGCCCCGCCTCCAGATCCCGCGGCAACTTGTTCAGGTACGCCACCGGCTCCAGCGTCTCGTGATCGCGCGCGATCCCCAAATGTCCCACCCGCGCCTCGGGCATCACGTACAAAATCCCTTCGATCATCCCGAGCCCCGAGCGCAGGATCGGAACAACCGTGATGTTCGCGCTCAGCCGCCGCGCCTCGGTCATCTCCAGTGGCGTCTTCACCCGCACGCTCGAGACCGGCAAACTCCGCGTCACCTCGAACACCATCAGCCCCGCGATCTGCGCGAGCAGCCCCCGAAAAGACCGATGCCCCGTCGCCTCGTCGCGGATCCACGACATCTTGTGCTGGATGAGCGGATGGTCGAACTCGACCAGATTCGGGAACTGCGGGTGCGACTTGGGCATGCCTGAGCATACGAACTAGCCGGGCCGCACTTCGGTAGCATCTTGCCCCATGCAGGCGCTCATCGTGTACAACCCGCATTCCGGAATGACGCGCGCCGCGAGATTCGCGGACGAGCTGCAAGCAGCCTTGAAATCACGCGCCGTCGAATCGCGTGCCGTGGAAGTCGGCGAATCGCTCGACCTCCGCGGCGAACTTGGCGACTGCCGCGCCCTCGTCATCATGGGGGGCGACGGCACCGTCAACCGCGCCCTCGAAACCTGCGCGCAGCTCGGCGTCGCCATCTACCACTTCCCCTGCGGCAATCAAAACCTCTTCGCCCGCGCCTGCGGTCACACCCGCGACGTCGAATTCGCGGCAGCGCTCGTTGCCGGCGGAAAAACCGCGACTCTGGATGTCGGCGCCGTCGCGAGCGTCGACCATCTCGACAAAGCACGCCGCTTCTCTTTGATGGTCTCATTCGGTCCCGATGCGTCCGTCATCGAGCGCTTGTGCAGCGCGCCGCGCCGCGCCCGCGGCCACCTCGCCTATCTCGGCCCCGTGCTCGCCGAAGCGTTCGACGCGATCGTTCACCCCGCGCCTCAGCCGTTGCGTGTCTGGGTCGATGGCAAGAAAATCGCAGATGATGCCGGATGGCTCATCGTCGCCGCGAACACTCCCTACGCGCTCGGGCTCGACCCCTGCGCACTCGGCGAGACCCCCAAGCCCGGCGATGGCCTTCTCGATGTGCGTTTTTTCCCACTCCGCTCGCGACTCGGCGTATTCAAGTGGATGGCGCGCTGCACGTTCAAGACCGCCGCGCAACACCCCGCCCTTGTCTGCTGCCGCGGCAAAGCCGTCGTCGTCGAAGGCGGGGGGGCTTGGCAACTCGATGGCGATGCCGGCGGTCGGCTCAATTCCGGCGAAAAACTCCGCCTTGAATGCCTAGATAGTCCTATAACCTATTTTGTTCGGTAATAAATAGGTTTTTAATTGTATTTGGTACGCGAAAATGGTAGACTGAGCGGGTTTGGGCGGGCGGTCTGATACGATGAAGGTTCTGATCGAGCCCGCAGCGCGCCAGACCCAAGTGGTTCCGCGGCGCGTATCTGATGCGGGCGGGTTTGTCAGGGACGGCATGGAAGACCGTGGAAAAACTCAGCTCCCGTCAAGCCCTCCGGCCGCAGGGGGGAAGGGTTCGCTGCGCATCGACCTCGCCGATTCGACCGGCCGCCTTTCCGACAGCGCGAGCCGTTGGCTGCTCGACCGGCTTTCCGAAGCGCTCCCCGAAGCCTGCCGGCGCGAAAAGGCCCGCACCGCCGGAAAAGTGCGTGGCGGCGAGGTTCGGGTGCGGGTGATCGGCGACGAAGAAATGGCCAAGATGCACGAGGAGTACGCGGGGGTCGAAGGCACCACCGACGTGCTCACCTTCGACATGTCGGTCGATGAGGGCGAAGGCGCGCCTGATCTTGATGTCGATGTGCTCGTCTGTCTCGACGAGGCGCTGCGCCAGGGCGCGAAGCGCGGCCACGAGCATCACCCCGAGCACGAGTTGTTGCTCTACGCGCTGCACGGCGTTCTGCACTGCCTTGGGCATGACGATCACGATGACGCTGCCTATCGCGCGATGCACCGCGCTGAGGATGACATACTCAGCGCCATCGGAGTCGGACCGATCTTCGCGCGCGACGCGCTGAGCGAAGGAGGCGCGCGATGAGCCACCTTCTTTCTTCCGGCGCATGGCTCTTCGTCGCGATCGTCTCGCTGCTGGCGACCGGCGTCTTCGGCGCGATCTTCCATTCGCTTCGCGATCTCTCGCGCTCCGCGCTCGAAGAGATCCTCAAGCATCGCGTGGATCACAAGCGCGCCAGCCGCGTGCGCCGGATCATCGATGACCCGGACGGGCATGCCGCGGCGGTGGCGCTCGCGCGCGTGGTGTTCTCCATCATCTCCGCCACCGGATGCCTGATGTGGATTGTCGAACAGACATCGGCGCCCGGGACTTCGGTTTCGGTGCAGTGGGTGTGGGCGATCGGCGGCATCGCGGTGACGTGCATCACCATCTGGCTCGCGGGAACGGTGATCCCGCAGAGCGTGGCGCGCCATCTCGCCGAGCCGACGATCTACGGGTTCGCTTCGCTCGTGCGTGCGATGTACATGGTGACCGCGCCGCTGCGCCTGCTCGTTCGCGGCATCGACGGCGCGGTTCGGATACTCGCGGGCAAGGAAGAAGTGGGGGATGTCGAGGCGATCCAGGCGGAACTTCTCGACGTGGTGGCGGAAGCGAAGGAAGAGGGGCAGCTCGACGAGACCGAGCAGCAGATGATCCGCGCGGTGGTGCGCTTCCGCGACACCACGGTGCGCGCGATCATGACGCCGCGCACCGAGATGGAAGTGCTGGAATTGACGAACGATCTCGGGTCGATCACGTCGATGATCCGCGAGGGCGGGCACAGCCGGATCCCCGTGTACGAAGAATCGATCGATCGCATCATCGGCGTCTTCTACATCAAGGACCTGCTGCGCTGGCTGGCGGGAGTCGGCGGCAGCCGCGGCGGGAAGACGTTCAATCTGCGCTCGCAGTTGCGCCCGGCGATCTTTGTTCCGGAATCGAAGACGATCCGCGAACTTTTGGACGAGATGCTCGAGAAGCGCGTGCACATCGCGATCGTGCTCGATGAGTACGGCGGCACGGCGGGGGTCGTGACGCTCGAAGACATCGTCGAGGAATTCTTCGGCGACGTGCAGGACGAGTACGAGAAACCGGAAGATGCGCCGGGCGCGAAGACCGACGAGGTGCGGCGGGTCGCGGAGCTCGATGCGCGCTCGTACATCTCGGATGCGAACGAGGCGCTCGAGCCGCTGGGGCTCGCGCTTCCCGAGAGCGAGGACTACTCGACCGTGGGCGGCTACTTGACGGTCGCGCTCGGGCGGATTCCGCAAACGGGCGAGCGGTTCGAACTGCCGGCGGGGCGTGCGACGATGCAGGTGAGCGTGCTCGAAGCGGAGCCGACGCGGCTGGTGCGGGTGCGCATCGAGGTCGCGAAGCCGACGGAGAGCCCGATCGCGATTGCCGAACCGGCGCCGAAAACGATCGCGGCGCCGGAAACATTGGGCTTCGCGCCGGCGCAGAGGTGAGGATTGGAAGAGGTTCCTTGACAAGGGTGCGTGCGCGAACGATTCGCGGAAGATGTGAGAACCCCCTCAGTCATCGCTTCGCTGAGCCTGCGCGATGACACCTCCCCCGTTGGCAACGGGGGAGGACTGCGGAACGTGCGCGTCAGCAAAGCGCAGCATGCTTGAGAACCCTCTCCGTCATCGCTTCGCCGAGCCTGCGCGATGACACCTCCCGGCGGCCGTCGAGGACTGCGGCCGAAAAACGCGGTGAAGAGATGGATTCCGCCTCAGCCCGCGATTGCGCGGGCGGCTTCGTCGAGGAGTTCGTTCGCGGCTGCCGCGGTGGGCGCTTCGGCGATGAGGCGCATGATCGGTTCGGTGTTGCTGCCTCGCACATGGAGCCAGGCGCGTTTGGATTCGAGATCGACGCGCACGCCGTCCTGGAGATCAAGCCGTTCTTTCGCGAAGTGCTTCGCGACTTTGTCCGCGGCGGACTTGGCCTGCGCGGTGTCTGTGAGATCGACCTTGCGCTTGACGATCGAGTAAGCGGGGATGCTGTCGGCGATAACCGAGAGCGGCTTGTCGAGCATCCTGATGAGGCCGATGGTGAGCGCGATGGCGCTGAGCGAATCGCGGACGTAGGTGACGCGGGGCCAGATGACTCCGCCGTTGCCTTCGCCCCCGACGATCGACTGAGTCTTCTTCATCGCGGTGACGACGTTTGCCTCGCCGACGGCGGTGCGCAGGACCGTGCAGCCGTACCTGGCGGCGATGTCGTCGATCATGCGGCTGGTCGAGAGGTTCGCGGCGAGCGTGCGCCCCTGCGTCTTTTCGCCGGCGCGCTTCATCGATTCGAGGATCGCGAGCGTGCCGAGAACGAGCGTGAACTCTTCGCCGATGTAGCGTCCCTTGTCGTCGATGAGCGCGAGGCGATCGGCGTCGGGGTCCTGCGCGAAGCCCGCGGCGCATTCGTTCTGGCGCACGGCGTCGCAGAGGCCGCCGGGCGTCGAGAGGTTTTCGAGGGTGGGCTCGGGCGGGTGGGGGAAGATGCCGCTGGTCTGGTTCCCGAGATGGCAGAACTCATCGACTCCGAGCGCTTCGAGCAGTTGCTGGCAACCCTGGACGCCGGAGGCGTTGACGGAATCGGCGGCGAACTTGAGACCCTCACCGAGCGCGGGCGCATCGTCGGTGAGGCCGACTTCTTCGATGGCCTGCAGGACGCGGGCGACATGGTGCGCGTCGGCTTCGGTGTCGGCGCTGGCGGAACCGATCGAGTCCCATTCGACAAACGAGGGCGTGCCGGCACGGAAGCGCTCGACGATCTTGCTCGCGATCGCGGCTTCGGGCGCGCAGGCGGCGGAGCCGAAACCGTCGCGGTTGTCGGCGAGCAGGCACTTCATTCCATTCCACTGCTGCGGGTTGTGGCTGGCGGTGAGGACCATGCCGGCGACCGGGGCCTTGGACTTGCCGGCGAGCGCATCGGTCGCGATGGCGACGGTGGGGGTCATGGCGACGCCGACATCGACCACATTGACACCGGCGCCGGTCAAGCCGGCGAGCGCGGCGTGATGGAGCATGGCGTTGCCGGCGCGGCCGTCGCGCCCGAGCACGACGGTGGGCTGTGCGCCGGGCGAGCGCTCGCGGAGAAAGGCGCCGAAGCATGCGGCGAATCGTGCGGCGACCTCGGGCGTGAGCGAGTGACCCACGATGCCGCGGAGGCCGGAGACGGAAAGCATGAGCGGCGCGTTGGGATTGGTCATGGCGGGTGCGTCGAAGTGGGCGAAAGTCGGAATCGTTGCGGCGGGCGGGTGCTGGGAAGCGCAATTTCCGAACCAAACGCGCTGCAAACGAAACATTCATGTTCCGAAAACCACGAGGGTAGGGTTCGGAGGCACGCCGTGGTTGTCGATCTCATTCGGGATCGGAACCGGTGATTTTGGCCCTGCCGGTCGTTTTCAGGGCGGCGCGGGCGGCTCGGGCATCGCACGGGAGAGGATGTTCCATCTAGGATCGCGGATGTACGAGATCACGGTTCAAACCGAATTCTGCGCGGGGCATTCGCTGGTCATCGGGGGTCAGCGGGAGAAACTGCACGGGCACAACTGGAAGGTGAAGGCGGTGATCGCGGGCGGTTCGCTCGACGAGGACGGGTTGCTCTGCGATTTTCACACCTGCGAGGAAGTGCTGCACGACATCTGCGAGCCGTTTCAGAATGAAAACCTGGACGACCGCGAGCCGTTTGCGAAGGGGCTGAATCCGTCGGCGGAGCACGTTGCGCGGTACATCGCGACGGAGATGGCGTCGCGTCTGGACGAGGCGCTCAAGCCGCACGCGCACGTCGCGAGTGTGAGCGTGACGGAAGCGCCGGGGTGCATCGCGACGTACCGGGTGGAGAAAACGTGACACAGGCCGAGTCGAACTTTGTGAAGCCCGATTCCGTTGTTTCGAACGGGGCGACGCCGCCTTTATCGATCTCGGGTACGCCGGAGAGCAGCGAGCCGACGTGGGAAGGCCCGCGGTTCTTCAATCGCGACCTCTCGTGGCTCGAGTTCAATCGGCGGGTGCTGCGGCAGGCGGCGGATCAGCGGGTGCCGCTGCTGGACCGGATGAAGTTCCTTGCGATCTTCACGAGCAACCTCGACGAGTTTTTCATGAAGCGCGTGGGCCTGCTGCGCCGGCTGATGCAGAGCGAGCCGGATTCGCTGAGCCATGACGGGATGACGCCCCGGCAGCAACTGGTGGCGATCCGCGCCGTGGTGAACGAGCTGGTTGCGGAACAGGGTCAGATCTACACAACGGATGTCCTGCCGGCGCTGACGGCGGCGGACATCCACATCATCAGCTACAAGGATCTGCCGGCGCGCGACAAGCGGTATGTGGATGAGTGGTATCGCGCGCACATCTTCGCGTCGCTGACGCCGCTCGCGGTCGATTCGGGGCACAAGTTTCCATTTATCTCGAACTTGTCGGACAACATCAGCGTGCTGACGTCGCCTCCGCCCCGGGTTGGTCATCAGGCGGCGCTGCACGGGATTGAGGACGATGAGCCGCGGTTTGCGCGGGTGAAGATTCCGGTGGGCGCGGGCGTGCGACGGTTTATTCCGATCCCGACGCGGCCGGGGGCGCGGGCCGGGAAGCGGGTGGACAGATTCGTGCCGCTGCTTGAAGTGATCAGCCACAACCTGGGAGACTTGTTTCCGGGGGTTCGGATCCTGGAGCAGGCGGCGTTCCGTGTGACGCGTTCGGCGGGCGTGCAGCGCGACGACATGATCGAGATGGGCACAGGTTCGCTCATGCGTTCGGTGGAAGAGGACCTGAAGCAGCGCCGGTTTGCGCGGGCGGTGCGGCTGGAACTCGATTCGCGGGCGAGCCAGGACCTGCGGCAGTGGCTGCTGGACAAACTGAGTCTTGTGCCGCAGGACGTGTACGAGCATCCTGCGATCGACTTTGCATCGCTGTTCGAGATCGCGGAGGTGGATCGGCCGGACCTGAAGGAGCGGCCGTACCGGCCGGTGGTTCCGGCGCGGTTCGCGATGTCGATGAAGGGGGGCGCTCCCGGCGCCTTGAGCGCGCTGAGCGCGCCGGGGATCGCGGCGAGCGCCTCGGCGGCGGCGAACTTCTTCGCGTCGATCCGCAAGCAGGACGTGCTGGTGCACCATCCGTACGAGAGCTTCAAGCACTCGGTGGAGCGGTTTATTGCCGCGGCGGCGGGCGACCCGGACGTGGTGGCGATCAAGCAGACGCTCTATCGAACGACGCCGGATTCACCGTTTGTGGAGAACCTGATCCGCGCTGCGGAAAGCGGGAAGCAGGTGGCGTGCCTCGTCGAGCTGCGGGCGCGGTTTGATGAGGGGCGCAACGTGCGGTTTGCGAGGCAGCTCGAAAAGGCGGGCGTGCACGTCGCGTATGGTGTTGCGGGGCTGAAGACGCACTGCAAGACGTCGCTGGTGGTGCGTCATGAGCGGACGGGGCTGCGCTGCTATGCGCACCTCGGCACGGGAAACTATCACCCGAAGACGGCGCAGCTCTACACCGACGTGGGGTTGTTCACGTGCGACCCGGAGATCACGGGCGACCTGGTCACGCTTTTCAATTACCTGACCGGGATTTCGGCGCCGCAGAACTACTCGCACTTGCTTGTCGCGCCGTTCACGATGCGGCAGCGGTTCAACTACCTGATCGATCGCGAGATGGAGTTTGCGCGGCGCGGGCAGCCCTGCGGCATCACGGCGAAGATCAATGCGATGGAAGACCGCGAGGTCGCGGAGAAGCTGTACAAGGCATCGCAGGCGGGCGTGCCGATCACTTTGATCGTGCGCGGGTTCTGCTGCCTGCGGCCGGGCGTGCCGGGCTTGTCTGAGAACATCAAGGTCGTGAGCGTGATCGGGCGGTTCCTCGAGCACTCGCGCATCTTCCACTTCCAGAGCGGAGTGGCGGATCCATTGGACGGCGAGTGGCTGATCAGCAGCGCCGACTGGATGTACCGGAACCTCTCGAACCGCGTGGAGGTTGCGGTGCCGATCCGCGATCGGGATGCGCGGCGGAAGCTGAATCGGATCTTTGAGGTTGCGCTGCTCGATCAGCGGAACGCGTGGGACCTGCAGCCGGACGGGACGTACGTGCAGCGCCGGGCAAACGAGGACGCGGAGCCGGATTCGCCGCAGGCATCGGGCACGTTCAATACGTTGATGTGGGAAGCGGGGGGGCAGTAGGAGATGGCGGATGTGGGATGGCGGATGGGAAGAGGAGAAGAGGGGAACAGGTGAAGAGGTGAGCGGGAAGGCGAATGGGGGATGTCAGATCGAGAATCTCAAATCTCAAATCTCAAATCTCAAATCTCAAATCTCAAATCGCAGATCGCAGATCGCAAATGGCAAATGGCGGATAGCGGACGGCGGATTGCGGATTGGAAGAGGTGAACAGGTGAAGAGGGGAACAGGTGAAGAGGTGAGTGGGTGATGGGGTGAGGAGGCTCGACAAGGCTGGTGCACCGGAGTGCGGGGATATGCAACAATGCGCCCGCACGAGGCGGAGCATCACCCGATATGGCCAAACGAGTCCGCGATACCAAGCCGGTTGAGTACAGAATCCGGAGGCTCCGCGCATCGGACTACGAGGCGCTGGTGGCGCTGCAGCACCGGTGCTTTCCGGGGATGATCCCGTGGAAGCGAGAACAGATCGAGAGCCAGCTCAGGCTCTTCCCCGAGGGGCAGATCGTTCTGCAGGCGGGCAAGAAGATCATCGGGAGTTCGTCGAGCCTGATCGTGTCGTTCGATCACTACAGCGCGTGGTCGGATTGGAAAGAGATCACCGATCACGGCATGATCCGCAACCACGATCCGAAGGGCGACACGCTCTACGGCATGGAGATCATGATCGATCCGGAGTTTCGCGGGCTGAAACTCTCGCGGCGGCTGTACGACGCGCGGAAGGATCTCGTGCGCGAGCTCAACCTTCGGCGCATCATCATCGGCGGGCGCATCCCCGGGTACGGCAAGCACACGCACCGGATGACGGCGGAGCAGTATGTCGAGCGCGTGCGGCGGAAACAACTGGTGGACCCGGTGCTGACGCCCCAGATGTCCAACGGCTTTGTCCTGCGCGGGCTGCTCCCGAACTATCTGCCGAGCGATCTCGAATCGGCGGGGTACGCGACGTTTCTCGAGTGGACCAATCCGGCGTTCAAGGCGCCCGATGCGGAATACTCGCACCGCAAGGCGCAGGTGCGGCTGTGCCTTGTTCAGTATCTGATGAGGCGGGTGAAGTCGTTCGCGGAGTTCGAGGCGATCGTCGCGAACTTTGTGGATCTCGCGTCGGACTATCGCTCGGACTTCGTGCTCTTTCCAGAGCTGTTCAGCACGCAGCTTCTCTCGATTCTTCCGGCGCAGCGGCCGGGGGCCGGGGCGCGCCGGCTGGCAGGGTTCTTCCCAAAGCTCCGCGAGATGTTCACGCGGCTGGCGGTGCGGCACAACGTCAACATCATCGACGGCTCGCACTTCCGGATCGACGGCGAGCATCTGTACAACGTCGTGAGCCTGTACCGGCGGAACGGCACGGCGTCGCACCAGAAGAAGATCCACATCACGCCGCACGAACGGAAGTGGTGGGGCGTGACGCCGGGCGAGGGGCCGCTGGCGGTGTTCGACACGGATCGGGGCAAGATCGGCGTCCTGATCTGCTACGACGTGGAGTTTCCGGAGTTGTCGCGGATCCTGGCTTCGAAGGGCGCGAACATTTTGTTTGTGCCGTTCAACACCGACGAGCGGTATGGGTATCTGCGGGTGCGGCACTGTGCGCAGGCGCGGGCGATCGAGAACCAGGTGTACGTGGCGATCGCGGGGTGCGCCGGGCTGCTGGCGGGCGTGGCGAACGCGGACCTGCATTACTCGCAGCTCGGCATTTTCACGCCGTCGGACTTTCCGTTTGCGCGCGACGCGGTGGCGTCGGAGAGCATGCCGAACATCGAGACGGTGATCGTGCACGATGTGGACGTGGAACTGCTCCGGCGCAACCGCGTCGAGGGTACGGTGAGGCCGTTTTCGGATCGGCGATCCGATCTGTATTCGATCATGTCGAAGTCGATGGAGAGGCACGAGGAGATCTGACGCATGTCAACGCAGCCCGCGGCGAGCCCGCCGATCAGGACGATCCTTGTTCCGACGGGTTTTTCGGACTTGTCGAAGCATGCCGCGAGGTATGCAAGGGCGATCGCGCCGGTGTTCGGGGCGAGCGTGATCGTCGTGCACGCGGCGGAGCTTCCGCCACCGGCGGCGGAAACCGCGGCGATGATCCCCGCGACGGCGCCGGCGCCGGACATGGCGGCGCTGCTCGAGAGCGCGCGGAACGGAGTCGATGTCTTTGTGAGAGAGAACCTTGAGGGCGTCGAGGTTCGGACGATCGTGACGGTCGGTTCGCCGGATCATGAGATCGTGCAGGCGGCGGTCCGCGAGGGCGCGGACCTGATCGTGATGGGGACGCACGCGCAGGGCGTGCTGAAGCGGCTGGTGTTCGGATCGATCAGCAAGTCGGTGGTGGAGTCGGCCCCGTGCCCGGTGCTGCTGGTGCCGCTGAGAGGGTGAGGGGGGGATGGGGATTGCGGATTTCGAATCTCAAATCTCAAATCTCAAATCTCAAATCGCGGATCGCGGATCGCGCGGAGCGGGGCTCTACTTTGAGAATGCGCGGAGGTCGCTCCAGGCGTACGCGGTTTGGGGGTATTGCTTTGTGCCGAGGGTGAGCGGGCTATTGGCGACCGGTGTGCCGCCGAGTGATTTGTAGAAGGCGATGGCGGGCGCGTTGTCGCTGAGCACCCAGAGGACGAGCGAGCTGTGGCCGAGGGCGCGGGCGGCGCGGGCGTATTCAGAAAAGAGAGCGCGGCCGATGCCGCTGCGGTGCAGGTCGTGGGCGACGTGGATGCCGAAGAGTTCGAAGGGGTAGCGCGTGACGACTTCGGGCGGGACTGTGTCGCCCGAGGCGGACTTGGCGCGGGTGGGGCCGCCGCGGACCATGCCGAGGATCGGGTTGGTGCGTGCGGGCGTTTCGCGAATGGTGGTTTCGCGACGGGGGGTTTCGCGGGGGTGTTCGCGCGGCAGGAGTTCGGCGACGAAGAAGGGCATGCCGGGCGCGGCGTGATTGCCGGCGGCGTCGAAATGCTTGGCGTGGTAACCGGCGATTCCTTCGGGCGTGAGCTGCGCGAGGAAGGCGTCGTCGAGAAGTCCCTTGTACGCGTGCATCCAGCAGGCGTGCTGCATCGCGCCGACGCCGGGCATGTCGGCGGGGATTGCGGGGCGGATGTGGAAGGACGTGGGCACGGGTTCAGAATAGCGCAGTGGAAACTCTATTGAAGATTTCGGTGCTTTTGAGCTGCCGCGAGCCGCTTGCCCCTCCGTCATCGCTCCGCGAAGCCTTCGCGATGACACCTCCGGGCAACGGGCGAGGACTCCGATGAGAGAGAGCGGGTTCAGGTGCAATTCGCCGTTGTGGATGCGAACACCGGCCGCGGCGTATTTCGTAGGCTGGAGGCGTGGCCGGGATGCTTTTCATGATCGCGGGTTGGGCGTTGCTTATCGGTGGCGCGTTTGTAGCGTGGCGCTTTGGATCACGCGCGTCGGGAATGGCTATTGCCGCATGTAGAAATGCACCGCGGTGTGGCGGTAGATGTGGGTTTCAGGGCCTTTCAAGCCGGGGATCTTGAGTTCGGCGTGTTTGCGTGGAGTTTTCGGCGTGGCGGCGGGCGACTCGGAGAGTTCGCTTTCCTCGGTCATTGGCTCGGTCATGCCCTGGGCCATCGCTTGGGCATCGAGCGGATCGATTTCTTCCCATTCGTCGCCGAATGGGTCTTCGTCCTGCGCGGAGCCGGAGAGGAGCGTGCCGCGGGAGGGGTTGCGGCTTGATTTGTTGTTGGCGGAATTGTCCACGCGCGGGGAGCGGCGCGAATCGATGCGGTCTTCATCCTGCCAGTCGGACTTGTTCCAGCGGTCTTTGTCTTCTTTTTTCCATTTTCCCTTTGGCTTGTGCGCGGGCTGCGAAGCCTCGGGCTCCTGCTCGGTTTCGAAGAAGGGCCAGGGCGTGCGCACGATGATGAAGCCGTCGGGCGTGAGGTTTTTGGCGAGTTCCTGCATCGCGCTCGTGATGCGGCGCCAGCCGAGCGGGTCTTCGGCGAGCGGGTAGGGAGGATCGAGAAAGATCACGCGGGCCTCGCGCGGGCAGCGCGAGATCGCGCCCATGCCCAGGACATCGCTCTGGACGAGGCCGACGCGATCGCCGACGTTGAGCATGTCGATGTTCTGCTTGAGGACGCGGGCGATCTGGCGGTTTTGCTCGACGAAGACGACGTGCTTTGCACCGCGCGAGAGCGCTTCGAGGCCGATCGCGCCGGTGCCGGCGAAGCCGTCGAAGATTTCGCTGCCTTCGATGTGGCCGCGGAGGAGACCGAAGAGCGATTCCTTGACGCGATCGGGGATGGGGCGCGTGACCTCGGCGTCGGGGGGCGTAAAGAGTTTTCGAGAGCGGAACTCGCCCGCGATGATGCGCATGGGGAAGGGTATCAAATGGCGAAATAACCAAAGGGCCAAAGCGCCAAAATTCTCGCGCGGACGTTCTGGATCGATTTGGCCATTTGGCGATTTGAAACTTTGGCCATTTCTGCGCGCGCCGACGCGAGGCAGGTTGAACCTGCTCTCGGCTAGCGCCCCGGGGCGGAAACCAAACGGGGCACTCGTCGGCGCCTCTCTCCATGCTCGTGCGGGCTGTGCGGCTCTTTCGAACCGGCACGCCCGTGAATGGACGGTGGCGACGCTGGTGTGGCGTTGAAGATCGAGTCCGGCGGCACTCTCGCGCCGGCTCGTGAAAAACTACTTCGCAAGTGTGTCGATCGAGTAGGACATGAACGGCGGACGCTCGAGACCGGTGACCACGCGCCAGAAGGGTTCGCCGAATTCATCGGCGAGCCATGAGCGGAAGGGGCCGTTCTCGTGTTTGGAGAGTTCGTGGAGTGACGGTCCGCCGACGAAGACGGAGCGGTGGATGAGCAGCAGGTCGTCGGAGACGTATTCGGCTTCGGCCGCGACGCCGCAGAGCGCATCGACAAGTTTGGCGAAGAGTTCGGGCTGGAGTGTGAAGAGCAGATCGGCGTCGTGCCAGATGTAGTAGCGGAACTTGGTGGCGGGCTTGCCGCGGACGATCATGCGGTTGCGGAGGAGCGCGGCGATGCCGCCGGGTCCGTCGATGCGACGATCGAGGAGCGGGCCGGGGACGGCGCGTTCGAGTTGATAGCAGAAGGATTCGAGATCGGTGATGAAGCGTCCGTAGAAGGGACAAACTTCGGTGTCGCGCTGCATTCCGAGGAACTGGCCGAGACTTGTTGCGAACTGGAGGCGCCGGCCGGGGAAATCGGATGACGCGACGAGATGGTGTTCTTCCAGGTGCTGAGTCACCTCGGGCTGCCAGTCGGCGACCAGCAAGGGTGAATCGGGTTGTCTGGAAAGAGCGCTCATCTTGACTGATCGCACAGACGGCACGAATCGGACGAAGGGTTCGGAAAGGACGACGCGAGGCAGAATTGCGGGCGCACACCAAACGGCCGGAAAAACCCGGCGGCGGGACGGATCGACATCACCCCCCATGAACCGGGGTGCGAACAAAGCCACAACTGTGGCGAACCCGTCGCTATTTGCGCGCAACGGGGACGCTAAAGCCGCGGCCTCTGACCACCAGTAATGTGCATCACAATCAGGGGATAGGCCAGCGGACCAGAGGGTTTGTGCCGCGAAAGTTGCGCAAACGGATTATTCGGAATCATCGGAAGGACCGGATAAGGCAAACTACCGGCTTGCAAGGTCTTTAATGCGCGGGTGCATGAGAACGGGAAGCTCGGCGTTTTTACCCTCCGGAAAGAGGGATTAGGATATTGGGTCCGAGCCCGTCGGACGGAGGCGCGTCGTGAGCGACATAACAGTGACCCCGGAACGAATGATCGAAGCTATCGAGCGGATCGGAAGGCTTCCCGCCATCCCGACCCATGACTGGTGCGATCAGGCCGCGATAGCGACGGGCGGAGCGCTGCTGCCCGCGGGGGCCTCGGGCGTACTGGCGATCGGTGTTGGAACACTGCACAACGACACGATCGAGCGGATCGAAGCTGTCGGCGCGTGCGCGAGCGCGGCGGCCGAGAGCCGGATCCATGAGATTCGTGAGACACTCCGGGGAATCGGCGCTCTGCCGGCGGCGGTGCGTGTCGGAGCGGGCGAATCCAAGCTCGCGCTGCTTCCCACATCGGATCTGCGCAAGTCGACGGCGTGGGCGTCGTCGGCGGCGGGAAGGTTTTTTCTTTCGCGCGGCATGACGGCGGTTCTGATCGGAGCGGGATTGATCGCGGATGCGGACCCGACGAGGGTGCTGTGGGTGCTGGGCGCGGTCGATGACGGCGTGCCGTTTGTCGGCGACGTGATGTTTGTGACGGTGATTCTGTTGGCGCTGCTGAGGCGAGCGCGGCTGGCGCTTTCGAGCGCCGGGCACGAGAGCTCGGATTGGATCAGCCCGCGCGAGCAGGAAATTCTGAATCAACTGGTGCTCGGAAAGAGCGTGCGTCAGATCGCGGAAGAAACGGGCCGGAGCGCGCACACGATCCACGATCACGTGAAGAACCTGCACCGGAAACTGAACGCGACGAGCCGCGGCGAACTCATCGCGCGGGCGCTCGGGCATGTTTCGCAGGGCGCACGGATCCGCGAGTCGAGCCGCAAGATCAAGCAGGCATGAAGCTCAGGGGTTTGGCGGCATCGGCTCTTCCGCGCCGGCGGGCTTGGTATTCGCGCGCTTGGCGATGAGTTTGCGGATGTCGGCCGCGATGCGCCCCGCGAGGTAGGGATCGTCGGAAATATCGACCTGCACCCGTGAGGGGACGCCGGGCTGCGAATCTTCCGTCAACGAGGAGAGATAGGTCGATCGGGTGTTGGGGCGCCAGCCGAACTGATACGTCCGCTCGATGACTACTTTGACGTGCGCGTTGGTCTCTTGCGGTTTCTCGACAAAGTCGGCGGTCGCTTCTCGGGCTTGGTCGGTGCGGAGTTCGGCTTCGGGCGCGTCGGTCGGCGTGAACACGACTTCGACCCGGCGCTGCTGGTTGTGGATCGTGTCTTCCCACGCTTGACTCATGGTGGTTTCCCGTCCGGTCCAAGGCGTCAGGAAACCGGCGCTCGCGCTTGTGCGGGTGGTCAGGACTCCCGCGCGGGCATCGATGCGATCGAGGGGAAACCGGTAGGAGTGGAGCACGTCCCGAGCGGCGGTGAACGCTTCGTTGTATTCGGATGCCTGCACGCGGATGTCGGACGGCTGCGCGGTGCATCCGACCAGCAGCGCGGCGCCGGGGATCAGTAAAAGCGAGAATGAAACGTTCCCGAAACGCATCATGCGGAGAATAGCAGGCGGTGCAGGTCCTGATGGACTTGACGAAACCTATGCGCGTTGTCACCATCGGTCATCCGGACGATGTCACTTGCACCGTGAGTTCACGGGCGACCGGATAGCTGGCGGTCGCCGTGCCGCCCGGGAGGCTTCATGTTCGATCTGCTCGCCGGGGGAGTCTTGCTCGCGCTCGCCGATCCGCCGGCTGCGGACGGAGTGGTGCGTGCCGCGGCGCCGGTCGTTCAGGCGGCGCCGGAAATCGATTCGGGCAGCACGGCTTGGATGCTGATGTCGTCGGCGATGGTGCTGTTGATGGTGCCGGGTCTGGCGCTTTTCTACGGCGGCATGGTGCGCCGGAAGAATGTGCTGACGACGATGCTGCATTCGTTTGTGGCGATGGCGATCATCGGGCTTCAGTGGGTGCTGATCGGTTATTGCCTCGCGTTTGGAAAGTCGATCGGCGGGTTCATCGGATGGAGCCCGGAGTACATCGCCCTTAATGGGATCTCGCCGGGCGCGCTCTACGGTGACAAGCACGTGCCCGAACTGGTTTTTGCGATGTTCCAGGGCAAGTTTGCGATCATCACGCCGGCGCTGATTGCCGGCGCTGTGGCGGAGCGGATGAGTTTTCGCGCATACATCCTGTTCATCATCCTCTGGTCCACTTTTGTGTATTGCCCTTTGGCGCACTGGGTCTGGGCGAGCGGCGGCTGGCTCTATGAGAAGGGCGTGCTCGACTTTGCGGGAGGAACGGTGGTGCACATCGCGTCGGGCGTTTCGGCGCTGGCGCTGGTTTTTCTGGTCGGAAATCGGCGCGACTATCCGGATGGCGCGATCATGCCCAATAGCCTGGTGCTGACGCTGACAGGCGCGGGGTTGCTCTGGTTCGGCTGGTTCGGATTCAACGCCGGCAGCGCGGTGGCGGTCGAAAGCCCGGTCGCGGGAACGACGGCGGTGCTCGCGTTCACGACGACGCAGACCGCAGCGGCGGCGGCGGCGCTTGTCTGGATGCTTCTCGAATGGCGCCACACGGGCAAACCGACCAGCCTGGGGGTTGCGTCGGGGATCGTGGCGGGGCTTGTCGCGATCACGCCGGCGGCGGGACATGTGACGCCGATGTGGGCGATCGTGATCGGCGCCGGCGGCTCGGTCTTTTGTTACTTCGCCGTCCAGCTCAAGGCCCGACATCGAAGGGACGATTCACTGGACGCGTTCGGTGTGCACGGTATCGGCGGCATGTGGGGGGCGATCGCGACCGGCATCTTCTGCTTTACTCCGGTGGCCGGCCTTGTGAACGGCGGTGGATTCGGGCAGGTGGGGCTGCAGCTGCTCGGGGTCGTCGTGACGATCGTCTTTGCTTGCGTCATGACACTGATCATCGGTTCTATCGTGAAGGCTCTGGTCGGGCTCCGTGTGACCGACGCGCAGGAGCGCGACGGTCTTGATATCACCATCCACGGCGAGCGGGGGTATCACCTGTGAAACTCATCATCGCGATCATCAGGCCCGAGCGCGTGCAAGCAGTGCAGGACGCGCTGCAAAAGACCCTGGATGAAGGCGACAACTACCGGCTCACGGTCGCCTCGGTCGACGGCCACGGGCGCGCCGTGGGAGAAATCGAGTACTTCCGCGGGCAGCAGGTGCGCACACGCATGGCGCAGAAGGCGCAGATCACCATCGGCGTGAACGATGCGTATGTCGAGCGCGCGATCGATGCGATTGTTTCGGCGGCGCGCGGGGCCAACGGCGGAGAGATCGGCGACGGCAAGATCTTTGTGCTGCCGCTCGAGCAGTGCGTGCGGATCCGGACGGGAGAGCGCGGCGGGAGCGCGATCTGATTGGTTTTCGCCCGTCGTGTCGTTTAGCGCCCGCCGGGATTCCCCTGAAAGAACTGGATCGCGATCGGTTCGATTCTGGTCACCTTCCACTCGTCTCCCGTTTTCGCCCACTCGATCGTCCACCATGAGACATGCGGGAAGTTCCCCGCCTCGGGCGTGACGCGAACACGCATCTGCGTGTGCATGGTGTTCTCGGCACCCGGTGCGATCTGCAGTTCCTGAATTCCCCAGTCTTTGACTCGGTAGGTCTGGCCCAGATCAGACCGGACAGCGGCAAGGATTCCTTCACGATCAAGCCCGGCAGGAGACTTGAAGTAGTACAACTTTGCCTGCGGGGCGAGCAACTTTGCGAGCCCGTCCGTATCGACACGAGCCGTTGTGCGGAGCAACTCGCGCATGCCCTCTGCCACGCGCTCGTGATCGGTGACGACGAGCTTCGCAACGAGAAAGAGCAAACCCGCGAGCGCCGCTGCACCGGTGAGGATTGCCAAACCCTTGGGAGTGTTTCCGCGGCGTTTGAACCAGAGGCACAGAAAAAAGCCGACCGTGAGCACGGTGGCCATGAAGATCCACGGTTGTTCGAAGAGAAGGACGCCGAGGCCGAGCGGCTCTGCGAGCGGGGGCGGCGCATCGGGCAATTGCAGGGCGTTTTGCATTGGAGTCTGGATCGGCGCGACCTCCGCGGCGGGGCGTACGCTCGGACATGAGCGATTCATCTTTCGCCGATATGCGTTTCGCCGATTTCCTCGGAGCGGTTGCCGCGAAATCGCCAGCGCCCGGAGGCGGAGCGGTCGCCTCTGCGACGGGCGCTCTCTCGGCGGCATTGGCGCAGATGGTGGTCAACTACTCGATCGGGAAGAAGGATCTCGCGGAGCAGCAGGAGGAATTGCGCCTTGCCTTGACGAAGCTCGAGCGTGCGCGCGCGATGTTCCTTGAGCTCGCGGATGAGGATGCCGCGGCGTACGGCCAGCTCAACGCGCTGCAGAAGCTCCCGCCGAGCGATCCGAAGAGGGCGAGCGAATTGCCCGCGGCGCAGACGATGGCTGTTCAGATCCCGCAGAGCGTGGCAGCGACCGCTATCGATCTGTTGCGGCTCTTCGAGCAGCTCGCGCCGATCACGAATCGATATTTGCGGAGTGATCTTGGAATCGCGGCGGATTTGGCCGAGGCGACCGTGCGTGCCGCGCTCTGGAACGTGCGCATCAATGCGGAAGGGCTCGCGTCCGATGCAAGAGGGACGATCGAAACAACCAGCGGGCGTTCGGAATCCGAGGCGAACGAGCGGCGAGCACGCGTTCGTCTGGCCTGCGAGGCATGAGCGCGCGGACCAAAAACAACGACCTCCGCTTGCGCGGAGGTCGCTGCACGAATAATCCGGATGTTCACTCAGGCGGCGCGGCGATAGCTGCGACGGGCCGTCGAGAACTTGTATGAGAACTTCTTGGCGGTCGTGCGACGCGCCTTGTTGCCCTTGTTCCACGACTTGCGGGCCGAGGTTTTGCGGGCCGTGCTCTTGCGGGCGGTGCGCTTGTTCTTCTTGGCGAACTTGTTGAACGAGTAGTTGAACCAGCTCGAGGTGGTGCGGTTCTTGCGGGCGGTCGTGCGGCGCGCGGTGCGACGGACAACGCGTTTGGTCGTGCGGCGGGCTTTTCGGCTGCTGTTACGGGTCGCCATGTCTTCGGTCTCCGTTGTGCCCCCTTTCCGGAAAGGGTGGGGGCGTGGAGGCCGTCCCAATGGGGCGCCTCCGAACCTCGCGGTCGACCGGCTGTGCCGGTGTCCTAATAACCGCGATCACATGGGCGATCGGCGAGATCGGCGCGCTACTTTCGCCTTCACACAAATTTGTGCGAAAAATCCCCGTCCCGCGTCCGAGACCACGGCAAGGCCTCGTTCCTGCCGACCAAGCTTTTCGAAACTCCTACCTTGCAGCCCCCGTGACGAACGAACCAGCACCAACCGAATGGTCTCCCGAATCCTGGCGCAAGCTTCCGCAGGCCCATGCGGTTGCGTACGAAGATCCGGCGGGGCTCGCTCTCGCCGAAAAGCAGCTCCGGGATCTGCCACCTCTGGTTACGAGCTGGGAGATCGAGCGGCTGCTCGGGTTCCTGGCTGAAGCGCAGGAGGGCAAGCGGTTTGTTCTGCAAGGGGGCGATTGCGCCGAGACTCTCGCCGATTGCCGCAGCAGCACGATCACCAGCAAGCTGAAGATACTTCTGCAGATGTCGCTCGTTCTTGTGCACGGTCTCAAGAAGCCGGTGGTGCGGATCGGGCGCTTCGCGGGGCAGTACGCCAAGCCGCGCAGCAGTCCGACGGAGACGCGTGAGATTGGCGGCACGAAAATCACGCTGCCGAGCTACTTCGGTGATCTGTTCAATTCCGCGGAGTTCACGGCGGCGGCGCGCCGGCCCGACCCGCATCTGATGGTGCGGGGCTACAAGCACGCGGCGCTGACACTGAACTTCATCCGCGCACTGGTGGACGGCGGGTTTGCCGATCTGCACCACCCCGAATACTGGGATCTTTCGTTCTTTCATCACGCGAGTCTGTCGGAGCAGGTGCGATCCGAATATCGGCGCATGACGGACAATCTGGCCGACGGTCTCCGCTTCATGGAAGCGCTCGGCGAAAAGGCCGTGGACGATTTGACGCGCGTCGAGTTCTTCACGAGCCACGAAGGGCTCAGTCTCGAGTACGAGAGCGCGCAGACCAGAACCGTGCCGCGCCGTGAAGGTCACTACAACCTTTCGACGCACATGCCCTGGATCGGCGAAAGGACGCGCGCGATTGACGGCGCACACGTCGAGCTGTTCCGCGGCATCCGCAATCCGGTGGGCGTCAAGATCGGCCCCAAGGCCGCGCCGGCCGATGTAGTCACGATCTGCGAGCGATTGAATCCGAGGGATATCCCCGGCCGACTCGCGCTCATCTGTCGCATGGGCGCGCCCAATGTCAACGGCGCGCTGCCGCCGATCGTGAAGGCGGTCAAGGAGGCAGGGCGGCGGGTGCTCTGGATGTGCGATCCGATGCACGGCAATCAGATCACGACACCAAGCGGCATCAAGACGCGCTCGTTCGATGCGATCTGCGCTGAAATCGATCAGACTTGCGAAGTGCACGCGCGAATGGGCACGATCCTGGGCGGAGTCCATTTCGAGCTGACCGGAGAGGACGTCACGGAGTGCATTGGGGGCGGAGCGGGCATTACCGAAGCCGACCTGACCACGAACTACGCCAGCCTCTGCGATCCCCGCCTGAACTACCAGCAGGCTCTGGAAATGGCGTTTTTGCTGTCACGGTGTCTGTCAAAGCGGTCCGAAAGGCAGCAAAACGGGCGTTGAAGGCGAAGACCCGGCGAAAGTCGCGTGCCGCGGCGTCCGATACGCAGTGCATGCAAGCCACGGACAGCGACAGAGTACCGGCACCCCTCCGCTTCGAGCGTCGGCGCGCCGAACGCAGCGCCGCGACGGGGTCCGCGGTCGTCGTGTTCCAGCGAGCGAATCGGGCGCCCCTCCTTTCCAGTGTGCGAATTGCCGACAGCGGGCCAGGCGGGCTCGGTGTGTACTGCGATGCCGACGTCAAGCCCGGTACCGCGTTTCAGCTCTATCCGGATGATCCCTCACAGATGCGTCGCGCCGGCCGCGTCGTCGGATGTGTGCGCGTCGGAAAAAGCTTTCGTCTTGGGCTGCAGTTGCAACAGGCGCTTGCCGCGTAATCAGCCTTCGCTGCGGACGGGTTTCGCCCCAACGTCTTGTGCCCGGCTAGCGACCGTGTTGAGACGTTCGCGCTCGCGCATCGTCAATTCTGTGAGCACAATGTGCTTCATCAAAGTTCCTGCGGCTGTTGATGCCGCGGCAAGAATCCCGCGCCATCCATCGCGCCACGCGCTTTTGATGATGACTTGCTTGAGGAATGCCGCGGGCGCCGTGGTCACGATTTGCAGCACTCCGCTGCGCTCGCCACGCTCGAACAAAGCCTGCGCGGAGAGCCTGGCATATGAGGCCTGCTTTTCGAGATGATCGGCGAAGCTGCGGAAAGAATCGTGTCGCAGCGTCCCTCGCAGTTCCCTTTGGAGACCGGACCCGGGAAGTAATTCGAGCCGGTCGTGAGGACCGATGCCGGTCCAGCCCGCGAAGCCCTTCCGCACTAGCCTGAGTCTGGGTTCGGGTTGCCAGCAGTGATCCAGGAATCTGCCGGCAAAGAAGACTTTGCGATTGACGAGGAAGCCGGAAACGCGAGGGTCGTTCTCCCGGACGGCGGTGACGATGGAATCGCTCAGTTCGGAATCCGGCGGCTCGTCGCTGTCGAGGCACAGAATCCATGGCTTGACGCATTGCTGCATCGCCAACTGTTTGGTTCTGACGTGACCCAGCCATTCCGATCGGATGATTCTGGCGCCCGCTCGCTCGAGCAGCTCGATCGTCCCGTCCGTCGACCCGCTGTCCACCGCAAGGATTTCTCCCGCGTCGTCGCCGGTTCCGGCGACGAGCGGGCGCACCGCCTCGAGCACGCTCGGAAGCGTGTCGACACTGTCCTTGCAGATAATGGAAATGGAAATCGGGGGCATCGGTCGGTGAGCCGATGACCGGCCCAACGCATAATCCTACGAGCCTCGCTAGGCTGTTCGCCGGACCGACAGTGATCAGAGAGCAGCCGCCCGCCATGCACATCCGCCCGGGATTTCGAGTCGCCCGCATCGTCAAGGACTGGAGGAGCCGCGCGCCCGCCGTGAAGGATTTCGCGTCCGGGTTCGGCCTTGAGCCGGAATCGCGGATCGAGCTCTTCAAAGTCGCCGGGCATTCGTTTGTCGGCCGGGCCAGGCTCGAGGGTCAGCCTGTCGTGGTCAAGTGGCGAGAATTGACGACGCTGAACGATCGGGCGAAGTGCGCCTTCGGTGCGTCGCGGTTATTCCGGCAGTGGCGTGGGGCGCGGCTCCTTGCCAGGGCTGGAATTCCGGCGGCGCGGCCCGTGGCGCTGCTTGTTCAATACGGGCGCTCACCCGCCGAATCCGCGGCGGGCGTTGCCGCTCGCGGCCCGGCCAATCCTCGCGAGTGGCTTGTGCTTGAGGACGTCCCCGGAAGTACGGTGCTCAAGTTCATGGCGGATCGGACGCTCGGCATCGTTGACCAGCATGCGCTGGCGCGCGCGGTGGGGGTGCAGGTAGGTGCGATGCTCCGAGCCGGGCTTTGCAATCGCGATCACAAGCCTTCGAATCTTGTTGCATCTTTCGATGACGGGGTTCCGATTGTCACATTAATTGATACGGTCGCGATCCGCCGACGCTCCAACCCGGGTGAAATGGTCCGGATGCTGGCGACGTTGCTGATCGAGTCGATCGGAGTGAAGGTTGCGCCGCGGGGCGCCATCGCCTTTCGGGTGCTTCGCGATGCGTGTGCCGCGTGGCTGGAAGGGACGCTCGGACGGCCCCTCGGTTCGCACAAGGGCGATCGCAAGGCGCTGCGGGCCCTCGTCCGCTCGACCGCCCGGCGGATCGACCAGTACGTGCGGCATCACGGCGACCCGACGCCGAAGGACGACCCGTTGAGCGGTCCTCTCCCCTCCGGAGCGGAAAGCGGCGTGGGGTAATCGCGAGCGTGCCGGCTCTGCTTTTCAGGGAGTTTTTGGAGCGCGGGCAGCGCGAACGTGGGCTTTCGCGTACCCTCAGCCCAATGACCGTCGCTCAGACCAAGCCTGTTTCTCCCGCTGTCGCTGAACGAAAGCGCGTTGCCAAGGCGCACGCCGCGTCGAAGGACAAGACGTATCGCAAGCGGACGAGCCTCAAGCCGCTGTTGACGCTTCAAGACCCGGAAGCGCGTGTGTACATCGGCGACTGTCGCGAGATCATCCGGGCGATTCCGGAATGTGCCGCCCAGCAAGTGGATCTGATCTTCGCGGATCCGCCGTTCAACTGGAGCGTGCCGTATGACCACTGGCACGACGGCATGCCGCGGAGCGACTATCTCGATTTCACGTATGCGTGGCTGAAGGCGTGCGCGGATTCGCTTTCGGCGCGCGGTTCGCTTTGGGTGAACATTCCCGACGACACGGCGGCGGAGATCGTCGTGTATCTCAAGCGTCTGGGTTTGCACATGGTCAACTGGTGCATCTGGCACTATCGCTTCGGCCAGAACAACAAGGCGAGATTCATCAACAGCAAGGTGCATGCGCTTTACTTTGCGAAGCAGGACGATGCGAAGGTTCGGATCTGGAATCCAGAGCGCGTGCTCGAGATGTCGGATCGCGCGAGCACGTACGGCGACAAACGCACGCTGAACAAGAAAGACGGAATGCCCGCGGGGATGCGTGTGCCGATGGATGTTTGGTACGGGCCGAACTGGGGGCGCATCCAGGGCAACAACAAAGAGCGGCGCCCTCGCCATCACAATCAGTTACCCGAGGTGTATCTGGAGCGTGTGATCGAGGCGTGCAGCAACGAGGGGGATCTCGTGATGGATCCGTTCCTCGGAAGCGGCACGACCGGAGTCGTTGCGCACGCGCTCAAGCGGCGGTTCATCGGCTGTGAGTTCAGCGCGGCGAACGCACGGAGCGCGTTCGAGCGGATGAAGGAAGGCCCGATCAACGTCGGGAAGTCAAGGGGAATGAGCAGTGCGATCGCGCCGAAGCGCAACAGGCTCAAGGGCTTTGATTCCACCAAATCTCTCAAGACAGGCGATTGACCGCGCGACGAAGAGTTGCGTTTTCTGTCCGAGGTGAGAAGAGCGAATCGATTGCCGCCCGCAAGCCCGGGTATCGAAAGCGAAAGCCCTCTTCGCCGAGACGGTGCGATACGCAGTACCTGCCGAGTAGTGCAAGGTCCGGGTCTTTTTGAAGTATCGCCGAGCCAACTCGGACCATCCATGCCGGCGAGGGCAATCCGATCGGAACGTGCAACGCTCGGCGGAGTTCGGCCATGAAATCCTGCATCGAAACCGGCGTCGGGGCGGTCGCGACGTACATGCCGGACATGGACGAATCGAAAATTGTCCGCTCCATGATCCGCGTCATGTCGACTTCATGAATCCAGCTCACGCCCTGGCGCCCCGTTCCGATGCGGCCGCCCAGACCGAAGCGGGCGAGGCACGCGAGAGTTGGGAGCGCGCCGCCGCGGCGGCTGATCACAAAGGACGTGCGTAGTACGACGCTGCGGATTTCCGGCGAGCTCCATTTCCGATGTTCATCTTCCCACGCTTGCGCGACGATCGGCGCGAACCCGGCTCCGAGCGGCGAGCGCTCGTCGCACCAAGTGTCCGGCGGATCGCCGAACGCGTGCGCCGTGCTCATCTGCAGCCAGACGCGCGGGCGCTGCTCGATCTCGCGTAAAGCCATTCCGATTGCGCGCGTCGAATCGACGCGTGAGCGCAGGATCTCGTTTCGATTCCGCGGGTTCTTGACGCAATCGACCGAACGACCAACCAGGTTGACGATTGCATCCGCTCCGTCGAGATGCCGCTTCCACTCACCGACCGATCGGGCGTCCCACCCGACATCAGCGGGGTTGTCTGGCTTTGGTGATCGGGTGAGCACGACAACGGCGATTCCCCTCCCCAACAACGCGTGCCGCAGGAGCGAACCAAGAAAGCCGTTCCCGCCCGCGACGATGACTCGCCTTTGCCGGATTTCGGAGGCCATACGCAAAAATAGGCTTCAAAAACAGAACTTTCAATTTATTCTGAAAGTATAATATAGCATGGCCCGACTTCAGTGTGTCACCGGTGCGCTCGGATATTCGGGTCAGCAGATCGCGCGTCTCCTGCTCGATCGGGGAGATCGGGTCCGCACGCTGACGAATTCGCCGCGGCGGCCGAACCCGTTCGGCGACAGGCTTGAAATTTATCCGCTGAGCTTTGAGAAACCGGAATCGCTTGTTGGTTCCCTCGAGGGTGTTGACACGCTCTTCAATACCTATTGGGTTCGATTCAACCACAAGCGGTTTACGTTTAACGAAGCGGCGGCCAACACCCGGCGCCTCTTTGCAGCGGCGAAGCAAGCGGGTGTCCGGCGCATCGTGCACGTCAGCATCCTGAAGCCCGAGCAAGGGCGCGGTCTCGCGTACTACGACGGAAAACAGGAACTCGAGAAAGCGCTCCGCGAACTCGACATCAGCCACGCCATTCTCCGCCCGGGAGTGCTCTTTGGGCGGGGTGACATCCTCGTGAACAACATCGCGTGGACGCTGCGGCATCTTCCGGTGTTCGGGGTTTTCGGCCGCGGCGACTACAAGGTCCAACCGATGCACGTCGATGATTTCGCGGCGCTCGCGACTGAATGCGCTGATCGCGAGAACGATTTCACGGCGGATGCCGTCGGGCCTGAGACGTTCGAGTTTCGAGAACTCGTCCGGACGATCGCCGAGATCATCGGCGTGCGCCGACCGATTGTCTCGATTCGGCCCGGGCTTGGCTACGCGATCAGTCGGTTGATCAATCCTCTGGTCGGAGACGTCATCATCACGCGAGAGGAGATTGAGGGCTTGATGCGGGGTCTGCTCTTCTCCGATTCGCCGCGGACGGGCGGCACCCGGCTGACCGAATGGGCTCAGGAGAACCGCGACCGGCTCGGACGCCGATACGCCAGTGAGGTGGGAAGGCGGATCCGGCGCGACGTCTCCTACAGCCAGGTTTGAAGACCGTCGCTCGGGGTGCGGGCCGGTGCGGGGCTCCCTCCAACGCCCCGGGAGAAGCGTCTTTGGCTCCCGGGACCGCCGGATTTGAGGCTGAACAGATCCGAAACACGGAAAAATCAATTCGGAAAGGCAACCAGACGGCCGCTCCGAACGCTACCTCTTACGAGGAAAGGGCCTTTCCATGACCGAAAGCAAGACCCGGCTCGAAGAGATCCGCGTGCTCATTGTCGATGACGATCGCGACGTGCTCGATTCGTTCGAGGCGGCGTTCCAGTCCGAGGGGGCGTTGACGCAGATCGCGATGGATGGTAACGAGGCCGTGCGGATCTGCCACGAGGACCCGCCCGACATCGTGATCCTCGACATGATGCTGCCCAAGCGTTCGGGTTTCTTGGTCCTCGAAAAGATCAAGGGACACGAGGATGCGCCGGTCGTGATCATGGTGACGGCGAACGAGGGGCGGCGGCATCAGGCGTATGCGGAGAGTCTCGGCGTCGATCGGTATCTCGTCAAGCCGGTTCCTTTGGCGCAGCTGCTGGATGCGGCGGTTGAGTTGATCGAGGCCGAAGAATCCGAAGAAGAACAGAGCGAGGACGGGAAGGCGGCGGAAAAGGATTGAACTGCTTTCGCGCTTCGGTTGCGCGGCAATTCTCCGCGATCTACAATTTGGCGTGGCAAAGAAGCGACAGATCGTGCTCATGAAAGGCAGCTTGACGGGAGTGGCCGCGCTCGCCGCGGGCGCTCGCGCGACCCCTGCGCGTCAGGATGGTTCGAACGGCCCGATGGGGACGGTAAAAGAAGTCAAAGAAGTGCTCGCGCACTACAACACGGCGCCGGATGGTTCGCCACGGAGCGCGTCGCTGGGAACCGAGATGCTTCACGGGCCGGGATTGGTCGTCGAATTGCCGGTGAATCAGGAAGAAGTGACCCAGGCGCTTGTGACCGTCATCGACGACGACATTGCGTGGCCGGTCTTGAGCCGCCTGTGCAAGGCGGCGGGATGGAAGATGATGGACGTCGAAACCGGCCGAGTCTTTGGCTAATCGATGATCACCGAGAGCTGATTCTCATGCCCACCTACGTCTACGAAGTTCTCGACAAGAAAGGCAAGCCGACCGGCGAGACGTTCGAGATCGTCCAGCCCATGAAGGACGACGCGCTCACGAAGGATTCGAAGGGGCGGCCCGTGCGCCGCGCGATTGTCGCCCCCGCCGTCGCCGGCAAGTGGAGCCCGATCAAAGAGAAGAGCGCGATGAGCAACAAGAACCTCGAGCGCCTCGGATTCACCAAGTACGAGCGCAAGGGCAAAGGCTACATGGAGCGCGTAGCGGGGAAAGAAGGGCCCAAGAGCATTTCGGCGGATGACTGATTAGTCCGTGGGCGTTTGTTTTTTCCTCGTACAAACGCGAGTAATTTTCAGTTCCGTGCTTCACGCAGAGATACGCGTCTTTGAACGCCACTCTCGCCTGTGACCTCTATGGTGTCTGTGCCTCTGTCGACTTGAATGCGGCCAAATCTCGCGATGGCGTCTTTACCGTTCGCCGCTTGCCCGATGATGCCCATGTCCCAAGATCGCCCGAGATCGTCTAGTTGGTCGGACAAGCGCATCCGTACCGGGCCGGGCGACCACCAGTCCTTTGAGTCAAGCCAGACACAGACGTTCACATACGCCTTGGGCAAATCGGATGGGCTCGTTGAAATGAGTTCGCGGACAATGACCCGTGAGGGTGGAATCGGATCCGGGCTCGGAAGAAGTCTGCCAAGGGCGAATATGGCGAGGGGAATGGTCCAAAGGCCCAGCACGTAACCGACCAGCAGCCACGCGCCTCGCCGCCAAAGCTTGGTGTTGGCCTTCTGGGCAGAGTCCATGCTGGATCAAACCTGTGCCATCGCGCGAAGCGACTTCACTCTCATCTCTCTCGCCACATTCCCCGCATACTTCAAACCCGCCTCTTCGCACAACATCCGCGCCGAAATCTGCGACGAGAGGAAGATTGTCGGCAGCCCGCTCCCCGGGTGTGTCCCGCCGCCGACCAGGTACACATTCTCCGTGAACGGCAGCTTGTTCTGAGGCCGTTTGTGCAGCATTTGTCCGAGATTGTGCGCGAGGTTGAACGTCGCTCCGAAGTTGATGTTCATCCCCTTCCATGTGTCGGGCGTGTACACCACTTCAGCTCGGATCCGCTCCCGGAAGTTGGGGCCGAGCGCATCGCCCAGCACCTTTTCCATCCGCTTCAGCGCCAGTTCGCGATACGCCGCCTTCTCCTTCTCCCAGTTCACGCCCGCGGCACTCGCCTGCTGCAGATTCGCGATCGGCACGAGCACGTACAACGCGCTGTTTCCCGGCGGAGCCAGCGTCGGATCCATCGCGCTCGGGTTGCACACATAGATGCTGGGCTCTTGCGGCAGTTCTCCGGTCTTGGTGATCTGCTCGAGGTTGTTCTGATAGTCCTCCGCGATGCAGATCGTGTGGTGAGGCAGATTCACCTTGCCTTCAATGCCCAGATAGAGCATGAACGTCGAGCAGGAGTACTTTCGTGAGTCGAGCGTGCCGTCGCAGTAGCTATTTCCTGCCGCGGCACGCACATTCTCGGGGATCAGTTTCTTCATCGCCCACGTCGCATCGGCGTTGATCACGACGTGGTCGAACTTTTCCGGGCGTCCACTCACGATCACTCCGGTTGCGCGCTGACCGTGGAATTCGATGCGCTCGACCGGGGTCGATGTCCGAACCTGCGCGCCGTGCTCCCGCGCCACAACCGACATCGCCTCCATCAGCGCGTTGCACCCGCCGATCGGGTGCCATACGCCGTACTCGTACTCGATGAACGGCAAGATCGTGAACAGGCTCGG
This sequence comes from Phycisphaeraceae bacterium, assembly GCA_019636555.1. NCBI lineage: Bacteria > Pseudomonadati > Planctomycetota > Phycisphaerae > Phycisphaerales > Phycisphaeraceae > Phycisphaeraceae bacterium. The sequence continues at coordinate 486,699 of JAHBXH010000001.1, forward strand.
GCAGTCGTACGGACTCATGCCCAGGTACTTGCTCTGAAAACTCACCGCGAGTTTCGTCGCCGGATCGGAAAAGTACTTCCCGAGCAACTGATGCACGGAAAGATCGGGTCGCAGAACCGGGCCCACCTTCAGCGTGTCGAGCCAGGTGTTCTTTCCGAACAAATCCAGCGGAGAGCGCATCGGGTTCCGCAGGATGCTCTCGCTGTGCCTGAGCTTGTAGCGGTTGTCGGCGATGAAGCGCGGGAAGTTCTCGCCGTCTTTCGGGTTGATCTTCGCGAGACGGCGCGACATTTCCGCGATGTCCTGCGTGGTGTCGATAACGAGGGGCGCGCCGGCTTTTCCACGACCGACCATCAGCAGCCGGTACATCGGATCGAGCCTTTTGAGTTCGACGTAATCGCCGAGCCTGCGCTCCGCCGCGGCAAAGACTTCTTCGAGCACGTACGGCATCATGAAGAACGTCGGACCGGTATCGAAGTGGTATTCCCCGCCGTCCGTGCCGGTGGCCGAGATCCGCGCCGTGCGGCCGCCGACGCGCGGCTGCGACTCGAACACGGTGACCTCGGCGCCGCTTGCCGCCAGAAGAACCGCCGCGGCAAGCCCGCCGGGCCCCGCTCCGATGATCGCTACTGAATGTCCGCTCGACTTCAAGGCCGGAACCTCCCGCTTTCGAAGCGGGAGGGTAGTTCAAGGATTGATTACGCGTTGGCGTGCTCAACCGGATATCAGGGGCACTCGAGCGCGTCGTAAGCGACGATGAATATCGAAAAATCCTCGTCGTTCACGTCGCTGTCGTGGTTGAGGTCGCAGGGACAACCCGGCAACATGCCCGGATCGTCGCATAGAAGCAGGTCGTAGTCGGCGAGAAAAATCAGAAAATCAAAGTCGTCCACCACGCTGTCATGATTGAAGTCTGCAGGACACGGGTTCACATCGCCGAGCATCAGCCCGACCGAGTACATCCCGCTGGTCTCGTTTGGAACACCGCTGCTCTCGATGTCGGCGGAGGAAGTGATCGCGAATCGATAGACGCCGGGTTCGAGCTGACCGTGCGCGCCGCTGAATTCGCCCGAGTAAGCGAAGATCTGCGTCGCGCCCCTGGAGAGCGACACGAGCGTATTCCCTTCCGGTCCAGCGGCCATTCCGGGATCGATGCGCCAGGTGCGCGCGGTGGGGAGGGTGAAGTCAATCCAGATCCTCGAGAGTGCCGACGCGCTCGCGTTCAGAAAGCCTTCGTCCGGAGTGATGCTGATAAAGAAAAAGCCCGTTGCGGTCAGACCACTCTCGGACATTTCGAGCCCCAATTGCGAGCGCGCCTGCACGCCACTCGGACCCGAAGTCTGGTCGGAGTTTGCCGATCCGAGAAACTGCGGGAACGCTCCATCGCCGCTCCACTCCGAACGGTCGTTTGTTCCGTAGATCGTCTCGAGGTGGCTGCTGGTTTCCGCCCGAACGCTGACAACAGCGTTCTGCAGTTGCGCCCACGTCGTGGGCACACATATTCCGATCGCGAGCACACAAAGACCGGCCGAGATTCTTCCTGCGCACGCCATGGAGACCCCCCGGAAAGGTGCTTCACGCAGTCTACCACGAAGTCAAACCATGAAAAACTGACTGCCGGGGGTGAAATGCCGCTTAAGGGCAAATCAATTCGTTGTATGCCGCCGCGAAGAAAACAAAGTCCGCGTCATCGACCATTTCGTCGCCGTTGAAATCCGCCGGGCAGCCCTCTTCGTGGCGGAGGGAGGGGCATTCGAGTTCGTTGTACGCCGCGGCAAACTCGACGAAGTCGGCGTCATCGACCAGCCGGTCGTCGTTGAGATCAGCAAGGCAGAGCGATCCCTCGAAGACTTCGAACTCGAAATCGAAAATCCCGACCGAATCGAAGCCTCCCGCGCCGCTCTGCGTGCGTGCGGTGAGCACGAGCAGGTAGTCGCCTTCGGGAAGGTCGCCGCGGACTTCGTGCACGTGGGTGCGCTCGAAGCGGAACATCTCGTCATCGCCCATCATCATGACAGCCGAGCCTTCGCCGTCGAGATCGTTCACATCGACGGAATGGATCTCGAAGTGGTGTGCGCCGTGAACATGAAAATCGATCTCAACCCGCGCTTCCGCCCCGGCGAACGCCGTGACCAGGTCCACGCCGGGCGTCACCCGAGCGTTCGCAAAGCCGTTCGATATGACGTTCGTTGAATTCACAAAGAGAAAGAAGTTGGCGGTCGAAAGCACGCCGCTCGATCCGATTGCCTGACTCGCATCGGAAAAACCCTGCCACGAGGGAAGCGAGCCGCTCGCGCCTTCCTGAAACAGAGAATTCGATCCGCCTGTCGTCGTCAGGCTGCTCGAAGCAATGTTGACGGTGGTGATGACGGCGTGCGTGAGATCGACGTGCGCCTGCGCCGCGCCCGAAATAACCAGAAATGCACCGCAAGTCAACCCGCCGATACGGAACCGATTTTCCATAATTGCACCCTTCGCGGAACGCACCACGCTCCGTGCAGATGTCCGCAGCCCGGAAAAGGCTTGCTGCGAAAGGTCGCTGGATCGAATACAAAAACTGGCGGAGTCAGCGGCCGCGTCCCGGCATCTTGCCGAACAATCGCTTGGGCGGGAGCTTGGTCGGAACGATGCCTCCCGGGAACTTGTTCGGGTCCACCTGTCCGGGTGCGGCCGAAGGCAATTCGAGCTTTGAGGCCTGTTCGACGCGGCTCACCTTTGGTGCGGGTGCTGCCGGCTCGGGTGCTCCTTCCGGGCGCTCGATCTGCAATCCACCCTGGGGCCGGCCGCCCGGTGCCTCGTCGCGCCAACCCGTCGGCGGAGCGTTGCCGACGAAATCCGGATATTCGAGTTTGGGAATCTCGGCGTTGATCAGCATCTCGATGCTGGTGAGCAGGTCGCCTTGCTGGGGAGTAACGAGCGAGTACGCGAGGCCGCCCTTGCCGGCGCGAGCGGTCCGACCGATGCGGTGGATGTACAACTCGGGGTCATCGGGCAGATCGAAGTTGATGACGTGCGAAACACCCTCGACGTCGATGCCGCGGCTGGCGAGATCGGAGCAGATCACCACCGCGAGCTTGCCGTCCTTGAGCTGCTTCATGGTGGTGTTGCGCTTGCCTTGGCTCATGTCGCCGTGCATCGCGTGCGCCTCGATGCCGCGGGCGGTCAGTCCCTTGGCGAGTTCATCCACCGTGCGCTTGAGGCGGCAGAAGATCAGCGTGAGCGCCGGATCCTCGTGCGTGAGCACGTGCAGCAGCATGCGCTTTTTGTCCCAAGGGGCAACCGGAATGTGAAACTGCTTGACGAGGCTGGCGGTGAGCGACCCGGCGCTTGTCACAATCTTTTCGGGATTGTGCATGTGCTGGCGTGCGAGCCGCTCGACTTCCTCGCTCAGCGTGGCGCTGACGAAAATCGTCTGGCGTCCTTCCGGAGGCGTGCCCGGCTTGGGGCACATGCTCAGGATCCGCTTGATGTCGTCGCGGAAACCGATGTCGAACATCCGGTCCACTTCGTCGAGCACGGCGAAGCGGATGTTCTTCAGGTGGAAGTAGCCACGCTGCAGCATGTCGAGCACGCGCCCGGGCGTTCCGACCACGATGTGCGATCCGCTTTGAAGCTGCTTCGTCTGCGCCTGGATCGATTGCCCGCCGTAGAGCGTGACCGCGCGGATGGGCGTGTGCTTAGCGAGTTCGTTGATCTCGTCGGTGATCTGGATCGCCAGCTCGCGCGTCGGCGCGAGGATGAGCGCCTGGAACTGGGTGTCCTTGCCGCACATGTGGATCAGGGGCAATCCGAACGCGGCAGTTTTTCCTGTTCCGGTCTTTGCCTGGCCGAGCACGTCGCGCCCGGTGAGCGCGATCGGGATCAGCTTCGCCTGGATCATCGTCGGCTTGCTGAAGCCCAATTCGGCGAGGCCCTTGAGCACGCTGTTGCGCAGCCCGAGCTTGGCGAAGTCGGCGCCATCGTCAAAGACATTGTCCTGTGCGACCGGCTTGAAATCGTGATGCGTCACGACGCCGTGCGGCTGGTGCGTCACCTGGACCGGGGTTTCGTGGGCTCCGTTCGCTGCGTGCTGATCACCCAAGAGTTCGTCCGCATGCGATGCCGGATTGGAGCCTTGACCGGGCTCGATGGAGGACTCCGCCCCCTGATTCGTGTTCATAAGTTCTCGACTCGTTGTGTTAGGCCGACCGAAGGACGTCCGAAGGATGTGGGAAATCTTCCTGAGTTCCCGGCGAAATTGTAGAACGAAATCGGCGCTGCTTCAGCGGATATCTCTCGGCCAAAGCCCGCCATGCAGTCGGCCGCGCTCGGCGGCGAAACGGCCGCAAATAAGGCGTTTTTCACAGCGTTCAGGATCGGAGCATCGGGTAGTCTGAGGAGTGGTCATCAGAACGATGCGAGGGGTGGCGTGGGGTCCGTTCTTCTGCGGAGGGCTCCAACATGAAGACGAGCACTTTGTTTGGTTTGGCGGCTTGTGGATCATCGGCCCTTGCTGGCGTTTCTTCGCTGCGAGTTGTGGTGCAGACGGATGATCCCAAGCCGCAGGGAGGTTTGTTCAAAGATTTCCTCCCGCCGATCTTCGACGGCGAGACAGTCGGCTTTCGCGACGAGGATGTGTTGGAGGTTTACAAGGCTGTGGGGCATGGCGAGCCAGAACTGGTCGCGAAGACCGGGCAGCTTGCACCAGGATTCGGAGGCGGCGCGTATTCGTGGCTCGATATCTACAGCAAGTCCAACTGCCTGCGTCCGAAGCGCCAGGGAATTCCCTATCACGGGCAGGCGCCGTTCCCGAATATCGGCACGATCCAGAGCATCTTCTCTGACATCGATCAGCCCAACAATCTCGCGGCCGAATTCATGATCGCTCCCGACGGGGGCAACCTCAACATCGCGTTCGGTCTCGATTTCGCTTCGGACAATCGCAACGTGATCTTTGCCGGATCCACGTCGGTCACTCCGACGGGCGGGGCGTATTGCGTGCTCTCCGGCGATGTCCGCTTCATCTGCAACAGCAGCACGGTTGTCCCGTTTCTCGGAACGACCATCGGCCCGATCAATGCAACGGGAGATATCCGCAACGAATACGCCATCACACGCGTCATTGCGCCGGCTCCGAATCCGGACTGGATGGGAATCCTGCGCTACCGCCTGAGCAACGGGACGATCGACTATCCGGTTCGCTCCGAAGATCTTGTTCCGTTTGTCGGCGAGAACTTCGTCGATATCGCGCCCAATCCGGTGCTGAGTGAAAGCGGGCGCATCGTCTGTCACGTCACGGGTGCATCCTCTCTCCACGGGACAGTGACACGCGGCATCTACATGTGGCAGGATGATTTCATCACCAAGATCGCCCAGAACGGCGACGCGCGGCCCGATGGCGGATCGTTCCTCTACGACAACATCTCTGCAAACTCGACAATTCTTTCCGCATCGGGCGATCGGATCGCTTTCGCGTACACGGTCAACTTCTTCCAGGGTCTGCAGGCGATCTACATCTGGCGCGACGGCATGCTCTCCCGCGCGGTCGGCCCCGGAACGAAGGTGAACGGCAAGACTGTCTCTAATCTCCGCCCATGCCGCTCGATGCTGGGCGGCTTTCGCATCGCGTTCGCTGCCGACTTCAGCGACGGCAAGCAGGCGATCGTCGTCGCCAATATCTGCGCCGGCGACTTCAACGACGACGGCTTCGTGGAAGACGCCGATTTCGTCGAATTTGCCGCGGCATACAACCTGCTGCTGTGCACCGACCCGATCATGCCCGAGAATTGTCCGGCGGACCTCAACGGCGACGGCTTCGTGGACGATTCGGACTTTGTGCTCTTCGCCGCGGCTTACAACGCACTTTTGTGCGAGTAAACGGCTCGGCGAAGTTGCCGGACACGTGCGACGCACACGCTGATCACGCTCCGAGTACGAACGCTCGCTCGCGCCACAGTTTCTCGACGAGCGGCGCGACGGTGCCGGACGACGTCAGCCCCGGACCGAGCGGGTTTTCGCCCGCGCCTGCCGAGACTCTCGGGTCCTGCGCGCAGGCGACCAGCAGATCGACCAAACCTTCGAAATCGCTGATCGCGATCTGCTCGCGTTCGATCGTTGCCTTGCGCGTGTTCGTCCCGTCCTGCACCGCAGCGAGATCGCCCATGTTGTGGTAGTTGCCGAGCGGCAGGCACACGCACGTCGCGTCGTATCCCGCGGCACAGAACACCGAAGCCTCGCACGCCCCGCCCGCCATCAGCTTGCGCTGCCATTTCCACTTGCGTGACTTGTCGACCTTGTCGCGCGCGTGCGGAATGGACGGCCCGCCCGCGAGCGCTTCGGCGCACTTTGCGATCGCCTCCGTCAGATTTGGCGAGAAGATTGAGATGCGGTCGCCCACGCGGACAATGGGTCCTCCCCCGATCGGCGAATCGTGCGGGAAGCTGCGGCTGTTTTCGAGGGCGATGACGATCGAGTTCTTCGGCATCGTTCCGTCGCGGCAGGCCGCGATCGCGCCGATGAAACCGATCTCTTCGGCGCGGGTGAAGATCAGGCGCACGTCGCGCGCCGTTTCCTTGTACTCCTCGATCACGTCCATCGCCGCCAGCCCCGCGGCGACTGCGGCGAGATCGTCGCACCCCAGCGTGTGCAGGATGCCGTTCGAAATCTCCGCCTGAGGCAGATCCCACACGGCAACATCGCCGATTTTCAGGCCCTCGGTCGTGTCGTGCGAATCACACAGTTCGGCGGTGTAATGCTTGAACGGAGATTCGCTGCCGTTCACGGGCGGCGCGCTCGCCTCACCGGTGAGCGTGGCGGCATGTCGCGTGTCGGTCGAACTCCAGAGCGCGACCTTGCCGTCCTTGAAGTAATCGTCCATCACCCCGCCGCGGAACGAGAGCTCGACGCAGGAGGGTGACACGATCCGCTCGACGACGAAGGCCGGGTGATCGAGGTGGGCCGTGATGTAGACCGGCGGCAGGTCGGTGCCCTTGGCCTCGTTCATCGAGACGGTCAGATTGCCGCTCTTGTCCTCGCTGAGGCGGAGCCCCGGGCGCGACTTCACCCACCGGCGGATGTAGTCGATGACACGCCCCTCTTTTCCCGAGGCGGTCGGAATCTGGGTGACTTCGAGCAGCCACTTTCGATGCAATTCACGGCGTTGGTCGCTGATCATGGGGAGATGCTAGTGGCCAATTCTGGAGAACCGAAGGAGGGGCCCGTCAGCACACGGGTAGTACGAGTTCATTGGTAAATGTTGAAGTGTGCGAAGTGTTGGACGAAGATTGTGAGAGTTCTTAGCGCCCGTCCGCAGCGCTGCATGGCGACCGATATTTGTCAGACCCCTCGGTACGCCGTATACGGGGTCGTGTGCTCGCCCGGGCCCCTCCTTCAGTCCTCCAGTTCTGCCTTCCAATTCGTTTCCTGAATTTCTGCGTTGATCTCGCGGATTCTCTTCGCCGCGCTTTCTACTTCTTTCTGAAGCTTCGCAATATCCACTTGGACCACCCACTTGATCTCCCTTGCGCTGTATCGATCCGGTTCCTTCTTTGTTCCGGCGATCGTTGATTCGAGCAGTGCATGCTGGAGTTTGAGTCCGTCGCGTGCAGCGATGCTTTCCATTAGCGTGCCGCCTCCACGCATTTTGTATTTTGCGTTCGTCCGGTTGATGCGGACAACCAACTGTTCCAGTTCGGCAATAACGGACCTCGCCTCGCGAACAAGCTTTTCTGGCGATTCGTGCGGCTTGTCGCCCTGTTGCGTGAGTACGTTACCGACAATTCGGTCGCGAAGTCTCGCGAGTTTCTTTTGTAGGTCCGCCCGTAGCAAGAGCGCTTCAGCCAGTTTCATCTCATAATCTCCCAAGTCCGCAACAAGCCGCTCGAGCAATAGTACAGGCTTTCGAAGGACGGCTCACCGTGGCTTCGCCCACTCCAACGTCCTCTTGATCCCCTCCCCGAAATCAACAATCGGTTCATACCCCAGGAGCGCCCGCGCGGCACCGATGTCGGCCGATGAATGCCGCACATCTCCCGCCCGCGGCGGCCCAAACGTCGGCGTCGAATCGACTTTCAACACCTCGCCCATGTGCTTCAAGACCTGCAGCAGAGAGATGCGTGCGCCGGTTCCGATGTTGACAACCTCGCCCGCCAGCGGTTTCTCGATTGTCGCCGCGAGCATGTTTGCGAGCACCACATTGTCGATGTACGTGAAATCGCGTGTCTGTTCGCCATCGCCCAGCACGCGCGGCTGCTTCTTCGCGCTGAGCGTGTCCGCGAACGCGCTGATCACCGCCGCGTACGGGCTCTTGGGGTCCTGACGCGGGCCGAAGATGTTGAAGTACCGCAGGCTGATGCACGACATCCCGTAGCAGCGTGCGAATGTCCGGAGCAGCATCTCGCCGCTCACCTTGCTCATCGCGTAAGGAGACCACACATCGGGCACGTCGGTTTCTTTGCTCGGCAGGCTGGGCGAGTTTCCGTATGCCGCGGCACTCGCGGCGAACATCACCCGCTTCACGCCCGCATCCTTCGCGGCAAGCAGCACCCGCTGCGTGCCATCCACATTCACCTGCAGGCACTTTTCCGGCTTCTCCACGCTCTCGGGGACGCTGACGAGCGCGGCCTGATGAAACACGAAGTCGCAGCCGGCGATGGTGCGGCGCAGCGAGACATCATCGAGAATGCTCGCCTTGAAAAAGGCGAGCGTGCCGGCGTTTGACGATCCTTCTATTGGAGCGGGCACCTTGGGCAGATTGGATTCGAACCCGCCGCTGAGATCGTCGAGCACGCGAACGTTTGCGCCGCAGGCGACGAGCGCCTCGGACAAATGCGACCCGATGAATCCCGCGCCGCCGGTCACGAGCGCGTGCTTGCCGCGCAGTTGCTCGGCGACTTTCGGGAATCCGTCAACGATGAAATGGCTCTTGGTCATGAGTCGGATTCGGACTGCCGCGGCGGAGTGCCTGGTGACGGGCTTTTGCACATACTTCGCTCTACCTTATCGTCTGTTCGCGCTCTTCGATTCGGCACTAAACTCCCTGCGTGAGTGAGAGCCGTTCGAGTCAATCCGATTCCAAAGCCAGAGGGTGGTCGCTTTCTGACCGCCTCGCCTGGGTCGCGGCATTCCGGCGGACTCTGGCGACTCGGCAAGACGAACTGATCGAACTGATCGCCCGTGATGTGGAAAAGCCCTCTTTCGAGGCGCTGATGGGCGATGTCCTGCCACTGCTTTCCGCGTGCAAGTGGGTCGAGAATCGTGCGGGGTCGCTGCTCTCGCTACGCCGGCTGCGCCATGGAGGCGTTTTTTTGCTGGCGAACAAGGCCACGCTCACTCGCGCGCCGCTCGGACATGTCGCGATCATCGCGACGTGGAATTATCCGGTTCAACTCCTGGGGATCGAGCTGCTGCAGGCGCTCGTCGCGGGGAATCGCGTGACGGTCAAGCCATCCGAGAATTCGCCCCGCTCGCAGATTTTTCTGCTCGAACTGGCGCGCGAAGCCGGACGCGGCGCGAACATGCCGCCGGATCAGCTCGCATGGACCGCGCCGACGCGCGAGGCCGGCGCCACGCTGCTGAAGGACAATCGCTTCGATCACGTGGTCTTCACCGGCTCGACGAATGTCGGAGTAGCGATCGCCGAAACGCTCGCGCCTTCGATGACCTCGAGCACGCTCGAACTCTCCGGACGCGACAGCGCGTTCGTCCTCGATGATGCCGATCCGGAGCTCGCGGCGAGCGCGATCTGGCAGGGCATCGACATGAATTCCGGTCAGACGTGCATGGCGCCGCGCCGCGCGCTGGTGGACGAAAAGGTTTACGCCGAGTTTGTCCGCAGGATCGCCTCGCGCGCGGGCGCCGCCCGCCCGCGCCCGCTCATCAACGAGCACGCGGCGAAGCAGTGCTACGACCTCGCGGTCGAGTGCCAGCGGCTCGGTGGGCGATCGCTCGCCGGGGTGATCGAGCCGCCATCGGCGGATGCGAATGGTCGGCTGCGCTGCCTTCGCCCAATGGTCTTTGCTGATTGCCCGCGCGATGTGCCGCTGGTCGAGGGCCGGCACTTTGGTCCGCTCCTCGCGGTTATCCCGGTGAAGGATTTGGAAGATGCGCTTGCCTGCCATGACCGGATCGATCAGGTTCTTGCGACCAGCGTTTTCACTCGCAATCCGGCGCGCGTGGAGGATTTCCGCGATCGCCTGCGTTCCACGCTTGTCACGGTGAATGACTGTCTGCTCCCGACGATTCACCCCTCGGTGGGCCTCGCCGGTCACGGCAAGTCGGGGTGGGGGATCACCAAGGGCGAGGCGGGGCTGCTCGCGATGACGCGCCCGATCTACACCACCCAGACAGCTCCACTCTTCCGCTTCTCGATGGAGGCCGTTACACCCGCCATCGAACGCGGCATGTCCAGGTTCATTCGCTTCTGGTACGGGGGCAGCAAGCCAGCCCCTAAGACGCCCACAACTGTCAGTGCGCCCGAGACTCAGTCTCGACAACCCGATCAGTCCGTTGCAACTTCCGCCGCGAACTAGCGGCTTTGCCTCCCGGCGCGAAATATCATTCCGCCCAATTGCCCCTTGCACTTTCCGCCTCGAGCTTTTCAAATGCCCAACCAACACGTTCTCATCGTCGGCGGCGGCCTCGCCGGTCTTGCCGCTGCAGCCGAACTCTCAACCGCAGGCGTCAAGGTCACGCTCGTCGAGGCCAACAAGCATCTCGGCGGCAAGATGAACCTGCTCGAAGAGCAAGGTTTCAAGTTCGACATGGGACCGACGATTCTCACAATGCCGCAGGTGATCAAGGGCATCATCCGGCGCAGCGGCCGGCGCGTCGAGGACTACATCGATTTCGTCGATCTCGATCCGCAGTGGCGCTGCCACTTTGAGGACGGAACGGTGATCGACCTCCGCAAGGACGTTGAGACCTTTGCGAAGCAGCTCGATCAGCAGTTTCCGAATACCAGGCCGGGTGAAGGCTACAAGCAGTTCATCGAGTACAGCCGCAAGCTCTACCGCCTGAGCGAGAAGGTTTTCTTCTACAAAGATCTTGGCGCCGCGACCGACCTGATGTTCAGCCCGCCCAAAGCCAAAGGAATCGGCGGCGATCTGATGACAATGGTCGCAACGATGCACTCGACCGTGGCGGGCCAGATCGAGAAGCACGTGCCCGAGCCGCACCTGCGCCAGGTCATGGAGCACTTCCTTCAGTATGTCGGTTCAAGCCCCTTCATGGCGCCGAGCATTCTCTCGCTCATTGCGTCGGCGCAGGTCGATCACGGCTGCTGGTACTCGATGGCGCCGAAGAAAGACGGCGAGCCGCTCGACGGCGGCACGCGCGTGATCGCGCGGGCTCTCGAGAGAATCGGGCGCGAGCAGGGCGTGAACTACATCACCGGCCGGCGTGTGAGCCGCATTGTCGAGCGCGACGGCAAGGTCATCGGCGTCGAGCTCCAACCCGCGAACGGTCAGTCGAACGGAAAGCCCGCAGAGTTCATCGGTGCCGATGCCGTGGTTTCCAACTGCGATGTGCAGCGCACCAACCGCGATCTGCTCGCGGCGCCCGCGGCACGCGCCGAGCAGCGCTCGATCGCCAAGAAATACACCCCGGCGTGCAGCGGCGTCGTGCTCTACCTCGGGCTAAGCAAGCAGTACGACCACCTGAGCCATCACAACTTCTTCTTCAGCAAGAACAGCCACGAGGAATTCGACGACATCTATGTCAAGGGCATCCCCGCGCGCGACCCCACCATGTACATCGCGGCGCCCAGCCGCAGCGATCCGACGCAGGCACCCCCCGGCGGCGAGGCGCTCTACATCCTCGTCCACACGGCGTACATCCGAGACAATCAGAATTGGGACGGCCCGGGCGGATTGATGGAGCAGTACAAGCCGGTCATTATGGAAAAGATGCGCCGCATGGGCTTCACCGACATCGATCGGCACATCATCGTCGAGCGCACGCTGAGCCCGGCCGGAATCGAAAAGATGTACAACGCCGAGGGCGGCGCGATCTACGGCCTGGCGTCGCACGGCCGGATGCACGGCGGCTTTAAGCCCAAAAACCGGTCGCGCGTGTACAAGAATCTCTATCTCGCCGGCGGCAGCGCCAACCCCGGCCCGGGCACGCCCATGGTCATGATGAGCGGCGTGACCGCGGCAAACTGCGTGCTCGAAGACTGGAAGATCCCGCTGCCGAGCGAGAATGGGCGGTCGGTGACATCGATGGTCGAGGCGAAAGCCGAGCCGGTGGCGGTGTGATCGCCGCGTTCTTCTCGTTCGCCCTTGTATCATCGATGCATGGTCGAATTGCAGGAAAGGCCAGCCTTGAGCGCCTCGGAACACCGCGTCGGCGATCTGGTTCTGCGCCAGCCCGCGTCGCCTCTTGATTGGCCCGACCTTGAGAACCTGGACGATTCGCGTGTGCTTCAGGCCCGCATCGATCGGATTCCGCTCTGGCATCACCAGTATGAACTCCCCGGCGGCGTCTGGACAAAGGGGCCATTCCGCCCCGCCGACAGGCTTCACCGCATCGGTCTTCCTGAGCGACTGGACGGCATGACCGTGCTCGATGTCGGCGCGTGGGACGGGTTCTACACGTTCGAGTGCGAGCGGCGAGGTGCCCAGGTCACATCGGCGGACACCTGGAACCCCGAACATTTCGTCACGAGCGAGGGCTACGCGGTCGCGCACCGTGTGCTCAGGTCGAAGGCAAAGCCGATCCGCGTTTCGGTGCACGATCTCGACCCGGCGGTGCACGGGAAATTCGATCTCGTGCTTTTCCTCGGCGTGCTCTACCACCTGACGAATCCGTTCGAGGCGCTGCAGCGACTGCGCGCCGTCACGAAGAAAACATTGATTGTCGAAACCGCGTCCGACATGCGCCTGGCGAATGGGCCGGCGCTCGGCTTCTACTCCGGCTCGGAACTCGCGAGCGACGACACCAATTGGTTCGCGCCCAATGCCAAGGCTCTCGTTGGCATGTGCCGCGCCGCGGGTTTCCGCGAAGCGAGGCTCCACTGGCAACTGAGTTTGTCCAGGGCCATCGGCCGAGCCGCATACCGGCTTGTTCGGTACGGGGCCAATCCGATCACTTCGTTCAATCGGAACCGCATTGTCGTTCACGCGAACGTGTAGCGACGTCCGGAGCGCGGCAGCAACTCGCGCCGCTATTCGCAGAGCAGATTGTTGTAGTACTGCACGAAATAGAGAAAGTCGGCGTCGTCCACGAATCGGTCGCCGTTCCAGTCGCAGCGTTTGTCCGCATCGGGCACGACCAGCGCGTTGTACGAAGGAAGAAACTCGACAAAGTCCGCGTCGTCCACCAGTCCGTCTTCGTTGAGGTCGCCAGGGCAGTATGCATCAACGTGCAGGGTTCCGATGCCGAATCCGCCGCAAGGATTGCCGGTGTCGAATGAATACGCGCCCGCGTCGACCGGGATGAACGGGTCGATGACCATAATTTCAGAGAGCGCTCCGAGCACGCGGCCGCCTTCTTCGACGTTGACCTCGTCTTTTTGCCACTGGTATGTCCGCGGCCCGGGGCCATCGACGAGACAGTGGAAGATCACGCGATCGCCCGTGCGCGGCTGATATGGAACTGAGAATTCCGCCGGCGACAACGGACCGCATTCGGTCGCGCTCCAGTCGTTGAACGCCCACGATTCGATGTCCTGATCCGCCGTCGCGGCGCCCGCACCCGCGGTGAATCCGACCCACGCGCAGCCTTCGTTGTCGAAGAGCGGCCAGCCTCCGTCGAGGGTATTCAAGTCGAGCGCGCAAAAGAAGATCGGCTCGTCGTACACGTAGACGAACAGCACTCCGGGTGTGTACTCGATCTTCACGTCGAGCGGCCCGGCGTAGAGAAACCACGGCGGGAGTAGCGCATGCCCGAGCGAATACTGATCTTCCGGCGAGTTCGAGTCGAACCCGTTCGTTTGGACGCTGATGTGCGGTCCTTCGAACTCGTCCGAAAAGACAAACGTGTCGAATTCGATCGCGACAGATCGAGGAATGCCGCCGTAGCCCAAATCCGAGCCGCTACCTCCGAGCGCTTCATCGCTGTCGGCCTGAATCACGAACGCAAACCCGTCGGCGAGTCCGTTGGTGATCGAGAAGCGGAATGTGGTAACAAAGCCGCCGCTGAGTGCGGCCTGCGTGGTCCTGAACCACGCGGCACCGGCTCCTTCGTCACCGCTGCGCGTCAGTCGAAGTACATTGTCAACTGTGTCGGCGGTTCCGTTGAGCGAAAGCTCGTTGGTATCCGAAAAATCGCTGAACTGAAAGACCGCGCCGCACTGCCCAAAGGCCGAAGCGCTCGCGCTCATCGCGGTCGTGAGAATCATCGAACACATACCGGTACGCATAAATAGTTTCTCCTCAACTCGAAGCGCGTCCGTCGACAGCGATCATACAGCAGAACGCAAGCACCCCATCGAAGAATCGCTTGTGCGACAGATCTCGGACGTTGAAAGTGTCGGATCTCGCGACGGAAACGAGAACACGAAGCACCTTCCCTCACGAGGTCCGTTGACACCATCCCCGCCAGGCTTGCCGGTAGTGGGCTTCGAGCCGCTTCGTGAATCCCGCATGATCGCACAGCGAGCTCGCCAGCACCATGGAGCGCAAGCGCGCCCGCAGCTCGGCGCAGCGATCCGCATCGGCGGCCAGTGCCACGGCACGCTCGAGATAGGCGTCTTTGTCGGTTGCTACGAGGTCCGCCAATCCCACGTTGTTCAGGATGCTCACCCCCACCCGCGAGACGTGCGAGTTGCCCGCGAGCCCGACGACCGGCGTTCCCATATAGAGAGCTTCAACGGTTGTTGTCGTTCCGTTGTACGGCCACGTGTCGAGCGCGATGTCAATTTGGCTATACATCTGAAGGTGCTCGGCTTTGCTCTTGGTCTCGGGAAAGAGACTCACCCGTTCCTGCTCGATCCCTCGGCTTCGGAGGAAAGCCAGAATCCGCCCTTGCGTTTGGACGGAGGAAAGACCGGCTGCTTTGAGCACCAGCCGTGAGCGCGGCACGCGATTCAGAATCTCCGCCCATACCTCGAGGACCGGATTCCCCACTTTGGTGATGGTGTTGAAAGAGCCGAACGTCACAAACCCGTTTTTCTGCCTGGGCGGCGGCGCGACATCGCCCGCGTGCGGCGGGGGCGCGTAACACAGGAAACTCCCGTCCATCCGGACCAGACTCTCCGTGGCGAGATGCTCCGAACCGGGCGGATCGGTGTGCGCGTCGACGATGCGGAAGTCCATCGCCGGAAGCCCCGTCGTGTTGGGGTAGCCCAAGTACGTGTACATCAAAGGGGCCGGTTTGGCGGCGAGCGCAATCGCGTGACGCGAGCCGGTGTAGCCGCTGAGATCGATCAGAATGTCGATGCCGTGACTTCGCACGGTCGCGACAAATTGCTCCGATGTCATTCGATGCGTCGGCACATACATCGCCGAGCGGGCGCGGAGCCAAGCGGTCATCTCGTCTTCGTTGATGACGTCGTGGTACAACACAACCTGGAACTTCGACTTGTCGTGGTGGGTGAGTATCGGCTCAATGAAGTGACCCACCGATCGATTGCGGAAGTCCTGGCTGCAGTAGCCGATGCGCAGCGAGCGTTCGGGGTCGCGGGCGTTCGCGAAGCCCGCGGCAAGATGCGACATCTTTTCAGTGAAGAGCCGCCCGAGTTTGACATGGTAATTGAAGATCTCGCGCGGGTCCGCATCGTGCATGCGTGCCAGCGGAATCATCAGCCTTTCGAGCACCGCGTCGTTCGCCGGCGAATGCGCCAGGGCGTTCTTCAGCAGCTGAACCGCCTCGTCGAGATCTCCGAGCGTATCGAGCAGCGCGGCGTACGCCAGCAGCACGTTCGTGCTGCCGGGCGCGGATTCATGCATGGCGCGGAAGTACCGCTTCGCCTCGTCCACACTGCCCTGGTGGTAGAGCATCTGACCGACATCCACCTGTGTCTTGAAGTGGCTCGGCTCGATCGCGAGCGACGCGCGGTAGCCGGCCTCGGCTTCCTTGTATCTGCCGCGATGCAGTTCGGTGTCCGCGCCCATCCGGTGGAGTTCCGCGTCGAACGGACTGGCGGCGATCGCTTTCTGCACGAGAAAGATCGCCTGATCGTGCCGCTTGAGCTTGCACAGGACTTCGATCGCGAGGTTGAGGCAATCGTGGTTCGCCGGTTGCTTTTCGAGCAGTCGCTTGACCAATTGGAGCGCCTGCTCCGGCCTGCCCGCCCGAGCGTGGGCCTGCGCTTGAATCAAAGCCGCATCGCTCATGCTGCCCTCTTGATCGCCGAGGCGCGTCCCTGTGCAAACATACGCTACCGCCGGCTCCGCCGGTGTCTCTGCGCGTGAGCCGCCCGCGCGCCCAACGATTCGGTTCTCCGATGAACGCGAGGGCATCCGGCAATTCCGACTTCATCCCCGCGGCGTATTCCGCGCGGTTTACGCACTTTTTCGCCAAGTACGTCCGGCGCATGGTCCGCAAGAAGTTCTACGCCGTGCGGATTCTGCCCGAGCATGCCTCGGCGCTCGCGGACTTGAATCAGCAAGTGGGTCCGGTCCTCGTGTTGCTCAGTCATTGCTCCTGGTGGGATCCTCTTCTCAGTTTGGCGCTCCATTCTCATTTCACACCCGCGCGCGAACCCATGGCTCCGATGGATGCCTCGCAACTGCGAAAATTCGGCATCTTCAAGCGCATCGGAATTTTCGGCATCGACCCGGATGAGCCCAAAAGCCTCGAGAAGATGAGTGCGTACGTCGCGGCTCGATTCGCTACCAATCCGCTCTGCACGCTCTGGATCACGCCCCAAGGCCGGTTCACCGATGTGCGTGCGCCGATCGAGATTCGCCCCGGCGGCGCCGCCATCGCGGCAAAGACCGCGGGGATCGTGGTGCTGGCGCTCGCGATCGAATACGCCTTCTGGACCGATCAGAAGCCTGAGGTCTTCGTCGGATGGAGGCCGGTCCATGTGCCTCCCGGCCGCGAAAACTCGACGCCTGCGTGGCACCGGGCGATTCTTGATTCCATGAAGGAAAACAACCGGTTGCTGTCGGAAGCGGTCATTTCGCGCGACCCGGCAAAATTCTTGCCGGTCTTTGACTCCGGGCCCGCTCCGTCGACGAACTGGTGGTACGACAGGTGGCTTCGTTTGCGTGGCCGTTCTTCCAGAGTGGAAGACCGGCACTTTGCCCATTCCCGAGTCTCTGCCGGCGAGGCAGTTCCCAAAGGCGCTTCTTCTCCTCAGCCATGAGCATCCTCGCGATTATCCTTTGCGTCTCCTTTGCGTTCGCCGCCCTCGCCCTCGGGCTGACTCTTGTCAACATGACTATCTACGCGAAGCCTCCGAGCGCCGTTTCTTCCGGCCCATTGGTTACGGTGTGCATCCCGGCACGCAATGAAGAGGAAAACATCGCCGCGTGTGCGAAGTCCGTACTCGCCAGCGAGTACGAAAACATCGACGTGCTCGTCTACGACGATCAGAGCACCGATCGAACACCCGCAATCCTGCGCGAGCTGATCGCATCCGATCCGAGAGTTCGTGCGGCCGAGACGACTTCACTCCCGGCGGGGTGGAACGGCAAACAGCACGCGTGCTGGCGGATGGGGCAACAGGCACGCGGCGAGTGGATGATCTTCACCGACGCCGACGTGCGCTTCGAGCCCTCGTGCATCGGCCGCGCGCTCGCTTCCGCGAACCAGAGAAAGGCCGCCCTCCTTTCGACATTCCCGCGCCAGATCACCGGCTCTCTTTCCGAAGATCTCGCCGTCCCGATGATCTTCTTCATGCTTTTTTCGTACCTTCCGATGCCCATGATGCGAATGGGAAATTCGCCCGCGGCATCCGCCGGTTGCGGCCAGTTCCTGATGGTCAGGCGCGACGCGTACGAAAAGTCCGGCGGTCACTCTGCGTTCAAGGACTCCATGCACGACGGCGTCAAAATGCCGCGTGAAGTGCGCAAGGCCGGATTCCACACCGATCTGTTCGACGGAACCGAACTCGTCAGTGTCAGGATGTATCGCGGCCTGAGTCAGACTTGGCGAGGCTTTACGAAGAACGCTTACGAGGGCATCGGGTCAATCGGGCTTCTGCTCTTTTTCACGATCGTTCACCTGGTCGCGCACGTGCTGCCCTGGTTCATCGGTCTCGTCGCGATCGACCGCTGGTTGTCGGGCTCGTTGACACCCGATTGGCGCGCCGCGGGAGCGTTGGCGACCGTGTGCGTTGGATTGAACCTGTTGCAAAGACTCATTCTGTCCGTTCGATTCCGGCAGGGCGTCGCCGCAGTCGTGCTTCATCCGGTCGGCGTCGTCTTTATGACCGTCATCCAGTGGTACAGCCTGTACTTGGCCCGCACAAACCGCCGGGCTTGGCGGGGCAGGGTCGGGGTCGCGGCGGCCGGCTGACCGTCTTTCCGAACAGATTTCGTTCTTTTGCTGCAATCGACGTCCCCCGCCGGCGTGAATCTCTCAATTACCGCGGAGAAAACGCATGGGCGGAACAGCTTTCTATCGGGCGCGGGCATTCTCGTCGATCTCACTTGTTCGCACGAACAGCTTCGCGACACTCGCCGCGCTCGGACTGCTCGCGGCGGCCGCACAGGCCGCGCTCCCGCCGGTTCTCGTTCCGCCCGAAAACCCGATCACCGAGAACAAGCGCGTCCTCGGCAAGATCCTCTTCTTTGAAGAACAGATCTCGACCAGCACCGTCGTTTCGTGCGCATCCTGCCATGTGCCATCAAGCGGCGGAGCGGACCCGCGCGTCGCGGCACACCCGGGGCTCGACGGTATCATCGGGACTCCCGACGACATCCAGGGTTCACCGGGCGTCATCAAGGCCGACGATTTCAACAGCTTCGAGTTGGATGCGCTCTTTGCTCTGCGCGCTCAAGTGACCAATCGCGCCGCGAACTCCAACATCAACGCGGTCTACGCGCCGGATCTTTTTTGGGATGGGCGAGCCAGCACGACGTTTACCGATCCGGAGACCGGTCAAATCGCGATCGCGGCCAACGGCGCGCTCGAAAGCCAGTGCGTGAATCCGCCGGTGAGCAGCGTCGAGATGGCGCACTCCGCAATGGACTGGTCGGGAATCGAAAAGCGCCTGCAACGCGTGAAAGCGCTCGATCTCTCGACAAACATCCCGGCCGATGTTCAGGCCGTGCTGAATACAACGCGCTCCTATCGCGAGCTGTTCCGGCGCGCTTACGGCGACGAAGCGATCAGCTCGAAGCGCATCGCGTTCGCGCTCGCGACCTATCAGCGCACGCTCATTTCCGATCAGACTCCGTGGGATGCTTTTCAGGCGGGCAGTCTCAATGCGCTCACGCCCAATCAACAGCAGGGTCTTCAGGCCTTCTTGAGTGTCGGTCCAAACGGCACCAACTGCACGGCTTGCCACGTGCCCCCGATGTTCACGAATAACACCTTCCGCAACCTCGGCCTGCGCCCTATCGCCGAGGACAACGGCCGCCAGTCCGTGACCGGCGACGTGAACGACCGCGGCAAGTTCAAAGTGCCCGGCCTGCGCAACGTCGGCCTGAAGCGGACCTTCATGCACAACGGGCAGTTCACGAATCTGAATCAGGTTCTGGGCTTCTACGCCGGCGCCCGCATCGTCAATCCGAACCCCGACAACCGCGATCCGGTGCTGAACCAGATCAACCTGCCGCCGCCCCCGGCGCCGGTTCAGGCGCAGATCGTTGATTTCATCGCAAACGGCCTGCTCGATCCGCGCGTGCGCGATCAGGCGTTCCCGTTCGATCGCCCGGCGATCTTCACGAGCCCGGGACGCGCCGCGAATCAGGCGACAGTGCAGCCGGGGACGGGCGTTGCCGGAACGAACGGCGTGCCGCGCATCGTTGTGCAGGCAGCACCGATGGTCGGCAATCGCGATTTCAAAGTGGGGCTCGACGGCGCGAAGACGGGCGCCACGGCCCGCCTCGGAGTCTCCACCATCGGGCCACAAAACGGCCGCATCACGCCGCAGTCGTTCTTTGCTGACATCATGGTGGGCGCGAGCGGCGCCACATCGGGCGTGGCGACGCAGTTCTGGCCATTGCTCGCCGGAAAAGTGAGCGCGGGGCAGGTGCTGTTCGCGCAGTGGTTTGTGGATGATGCCGCGGCAATTGGCGGACAGGCGCTCTCGACTGTGATCCGCATCCCGATCTTCTGCGGCAGCGCGGGCTGCCCGAGCGTCTGCTCGATGTCGGACTTCAACGGAGACGGGTTCGTCGACGATTCCGACTTCGTGCTCTTCGCCGGCGCGTACAACGAACTTGTTGTGCCGCAGGCGAACGTGCTCGGCGATCTCAATGCCGATTCGCTCGTGGACGACGCGGACTTCACCGCGTTCAGCAACGCCTACGACACGCTGCTCTGCTCCTGAGCCGGCCGAAACTGGGCTTTAAGATGTCCTGCCGCGGACGGTGGGACAGTTTCTTTTCTGGGAGCGGGGTAGCGAGCGCGCGTGCAAAGGCCGGCTCACGAAGGCATCAGATCGGCGCGAGTTCTTCGAGATCGCATCGGCGGGTGAACTTTGACCGAGATTCTCGGACTCGGCTGTCGGCCGAGCCGATCGTGGCTCGATCCGTGTGCATCGGGCGGATTGTGGTGTAAAGTAAACGAGCAGGATTCGACTTTGCGGAGGTTGTTATGCGCGCTTCTGGACTTCGGTTGGCGGGGTTGATTGCCGCGGCGAGCGCGGGTGTCGCGTCGCAAGCGAGCGCCGATCCCAATCTCATCAACAACCCGGGCGCCGAAGCGGGATCAATCGGCACGGTGATTCCCGGCTGGAACACGACCGGAACATTCGAGGTTGTTTCATACAGCGCAGGAGGCGGTTTTCCCACCATCAACGATCCGGGTTCGCCCACCCGCGCCAGCAAGTTCTTTGCCGGAGGGGTTTCGAGTCCGGAGGCCAGCGCGTATCAGACGATCGTACTTTCGGCATTTGCTCCTGCCATCGACACCGGAACACAGAGCTGCACGCTCTCCGGCTGGCTTGGTGGATTCTCATCGCAGGACGACCATTGCGATGTGTTCGCGACGTTCTACAGCGAACACGGCGATCTTCTCGGACAACAGTCGATCGGCGGCGTGCTAGCGGCGCAGCGTTCGGGGCAGACGGGCATGCTCTTCCGCACAAGCAGCGGCGTGATTCCCATCGGGACGCGCCAGGTCCTGATTCAGGTTCGCATGACGCGCACCGCGGGCACATACAACGACGGCTACGCCGACGATCTCTCGTTCACGCTCGGCGCCGCCTGCCCGTGCGACCTCAACGGCGATGGGCTGGTCGAAGATTCGGATTTCACGCTCTTTGTCGGCGCGTACAACATTCTCGACTGCGCCGATCCGTCGATGCCCGCGGGCTGCCCGGCCGACTTCAATCACGACGGCTTGGTGGACGACACCGATTTCACTGTCTTTGTCGGCGCATACAACGCGCTGCTCTGCCCGTAAGGCACCGGAGCACTCCCACTCGCGCGGACTCTCACACCTGCACCGGCTCGAAATGAATATCCGCGCCATCGAACCGCGCGAAGTACGCCTCGATGTTGGCGAGCGAAGTCACCCGGTGCACAAACGCCGCGGCACGCACCAGATCGGCCTTCTGCACCAGCTCGAGCCGGGGCTCTTTCAACTCGAGCCGGTTCACATAGAACGCGCACCCCTGGTGCGCGATCAGCACGATCCGCTTGAGCTTGTGCACCTGCACCAGAAACTGGAGCTCATCGACAACGCCCTGCTCTTCCAAGGTCGCCTGCCGGTGCCCCGCGATGCACGCCGCACCGCCGGGCAGACACAGGCGGTCGTAGCGCGGGAGGCTCAGCCCGTTCTGCAAGAAGTCGTCGAAGTGCTCGCCGAGGCGGCCGTCGGAGCAGTACATCGCCGCGGCATGTATGCGGGAGGAGTCGTACCGGAGTGAAGATTTGTACGCCATCTTCGTTGATGCTACCCGCTCTCGAACATCCGCACAACGGTCGCAGGAGCCAATAAAACGCGGCGGCGTCCGCTGCCGCGGCCTTCGCATGCGAACCCCACGGCAGATTTTGGGAACTCTCGTCCGCAATCGTGCGGATGACTTGGGGCGCTCGCCATTGGGAAAAGGGTGTGAGCGGAGCGCAAAGACCCGGCAAAGCGGGGCCGGGCAACAAAGCCAAACCGGTGCGTCGGACGCCTCGCGGCATCCGGGCGCTTTGCTCGAAGGGGACAGCGGAGTAGTTTCATGCAAATGCGCACATTGGGGTCGGTGCTCGTTTTCGCGTTCGGCATGTGCGGACAAGCCCTCGCCGCGGATTGCGGCGGACAGTGGCTTCCCGGATACGGCGTGGCGGGTGTCAATGGCTCAGTCAACGCAATGACGCTTTGGGATCCGGATGGCGCTGGGCCGCTGCCCGAGGTGCTCGTCATTGGCGGCAGTTTCTCAATGGTCGGCGCCACGAGCGCCAAAAACCTCGCAATGTGGGATGGCCAGCACTGGTCCGAGATCGGCGGCGGAGTTGGAAGCACGGTAAAAGCGCTCGCCGTCTATCAGGGCAAGCTGTGTGTCGGCGGGAGCTTCACGACAGCGGGCGGGGTCGCCACGGGTCGGCTCGCGGCCTGGGATGGCGCGACATGGACCGGAGGCGGAACGGAACCCACGACCACGATCAACGCGCTGCAGGTATTTCAAGGCGAGCTTGTTGCCGCAGGCGGATTCGTGCTGTCGGGCGCGGGAACGCCGATCGCAAAGTGGAATGGTGCGTCTTGGAGTTTTCTTGGCGCGAATTCGGCCATCGGGAGCGGAATCAACGTGCTGACCGTCTTTGAAGGAAAGCTGATCGCAGGCGGTTCATTCACGACTGCCGGAGGCAACCCCGCAGGTGGGATTGCTTCGTGGGACGGTGCGTGGACCGCACTCGGCAGCGGCGTGAACGCGACAAAAGCGGTTCGGGCGCTCGTCGTCTATGGCGCCGAGCTCTATGCCGGCGGAAACTTCACTGCCCTCGGCGGTACCGACGCGAGGTTTCTCGGAGTGTGGGACGGAACGCATTGGGAAGCCACCGGAATGCCGGTGAGCACAGTGGGCGGAAACTCCCTTGGTGTGAATGCGTTCGCAGTGTTTGAAGGCAAACTGATCGTGGGCGGAGATACTCTTAATTCTCGCATCAACGCCTGGGATGGTGCTTCTTGGGGCACGCTTGGTCAGTGGACCGAAGGCGTCGTGTTCTGCCTTCAACCGTTCAACGGCTCGCTATTTGGGGGAACCGACGGAAGCTATCGAACCGAACTTGGGCGCGGAATCATCCGGTACGACGATGGCGCGTGGAGCGCGATCGCGATCGGGTTCGACGACAGCTTGAGTGCGATCGCGTCATTCGACGACAAGCTGATGCTCGCGGGGCAGTTTGATCAGGTTGCCGGGTCAGTCATTCGCGGGTTTGGACAATGGGATGGGGCCGCTTGGACGACGGTGGGATCGAACGCACCCTACGCCGTTCAAAGCATGCGAACGGTGAACGGAAGCCTCTACACGAGCGGCCCATTTAGCGGAATTGCTGCGTGGAACGGTAGCGCGTGGGCTTCGGTTTCGGGATTGGCGAACAGCCTGGGCGCGGTGCTCAGGCTGTCGGAGTATCAGGAAGAACTGCTGGCGGTCGGACGGGTGCAACTTTCGGGAGGATCGGGTGGTCCCGTTGCCGCCTGGACCGGATCTCAGTGGAAAACTTTCGGGACCGATTTGACTGGGGAAGCTTTGTCCGCAGTCCAGTACGAGGGCGATCTGGTAGTGACTGAGTCGAACTTCATGAGACTGAGTTCTGATCCCACAGCCCGCGGCATCTTTCGATACGACGGCAGTGCCTGGCATGCTTGGCCGGTCAGTCTTTCCTTCACCGGCTATCTGGCCGTTTACAACGGAAAGCTCATGGTCGGCTCAAGCAATGTTCGGAGCATCGATGGTGTGAGCTACGGCGCACTCGCGCAGTGGGAAGGTGACCACTGGGCAAGCGTCGGAGGCGGTGTCTCGGGCGTCGGTTTGAGCAACGCAGGCGTTCGTGTGCTGAAACACTACAAGGGAGATCTAGTTATTGCCGGCACGTTCAATCTTGCCGGAAGCGTTGTGGTGAGCAACATCGCTCGATGGAATGGCGTTGAGTGGCGATCGATGGGCACCGGGCTGAGCGGCGGTCCCGTTGTCGACGTTCAAGAGTTTCAAGATGAACTTGTTGCCATCGGAACGTTTGTCCGCGCCGATGGCCGGCCCTCCGCTTACTTCGCGCGCTGGACCGACAACCCGACGCCGTGGGTCGCGGTCGATCCGCAATCGCGCCCGGTGAATCAGGGTCTGACAGTGACTCTCAAAGCAGCCGCGGCGAGCGGGTACTCGAGCGTCACCTACAAGTGGCAGCGCAACGGCGCGGACATCGCTGACGGCTCCGGCGGCGCATCGTCCGGCGGCGGCGCGGTCAGCGGTGCATCGGGGTCGCTCGTTTCTCCGAGCAACGGTTCAAACGTCACGCTCACGATCACGAACGTGCAGGCTTCGGATTCGGGCAGCTACACAGTCGAGTTCGACAACACCTGCAACTCGGCAACGAGTGCCGCGGCGGACATCTCGGTTAATAGCTGTCCGGGCGATCTCAACGCCGATGGCTTTGTGAATGACGAAGACTTCTCGCTCTTCGCCGGCGCGTACAACCTGCTTGTCTGCGAAGACCAGGCGATGCCAGAGTGGTGCCCGGCGGACCTCAACGGCGACGACCTCGTGGACGATCTTGATTTCCAGATATTCGTCGTTGCATACGACCAGCTCGTCTGCGAGTAGCCCGCTGATAACCGAACCACGCAATTTCGAATGTCGGCAGGAACCCCGAGCGCGAATCGGCGAATAATCTCCGTCGCGACCGGAGGGGCGGCCGTCGATGGATCTCTTGCGGGTGCGGGAGAACGTGACACGGCGAGAAAGCGGCGAAGGGGGCTCTATGGAGCTGATGGTTTGCGTGCGCCTTGCCGTGTTCGGGGTTTGCTTCGGTGCAGTCTCTCACTTTGCGGCGGGCCAATGTTCCCAGGTTGTCGCGGGCGAAGCTTCTCCGGAACCTGTTTCCCCTTATGCCTTCGCGTATTGGGACTCGGATGGCGCCGGTCCTCTGCCCGCACAGCTCTGTGTCGCGGCAAGCTTTGGCTACACCGGAGACAAGGGAGTATTCCGGTGGAACGGGCAGCGATGGGAAACCATCGGCCAGAGCTTTAATGGAAGCGTCTTTGCGCTTTCGGAGATCAATGGCTCGCTCTACGCGGCGGGCTCTTTCACCAAAGTGGGCGGCCAGGATATTTTGCGTATCGCGCGCTGGGATGGCGCGGCGTGGGTCGGGATTGGAGCGGGGTTCGACGGGAACGTCTATGCCTTGACAGAATTTCGGGGCGAACTTGTGGCCGCGGGCGCTTTTGCCAATTCCGGCTCGATGGCCGTGAGGCGAGTTGCGGCATGGAACGGAAGCGAGTGGCGCTCGCTCGCACCGAACACCGGCTCGGCAATCATCAACAGCTTGCGTCCTTTCGGCCAGCTGCTCATCGCCGGCGGAAGTTTCACGTCGATCGATGGCGTGAGTGCCCGAAATGTCGCGGCATTTGACGGAACGAGCTGGAAGCCCCTCGGCGCCGGAGTGTCTGGTGACGTGCGGGCGCTCGGCGAATTTGCTGGAAAGCTCGTCGTGGGCGGCTTGTCCGGTGGAGGGCCTGCACCGGCAGTGCGAATGTGGGACGGAACCTCTTGGATGATTCCGGAAAGTTCGTTCCTGACAGGTCAGGTGAACGCGCTGCACGTGATGGGCGGGCTGCTCTATGCGGGGGGAAGTCGTCTTTCGCTGTACCACTCCACGGAACCGGTGGACGGAGTTGTCGTGTGGGACGGCGTCGGATGGTCGCCTGTCGGCGGCGGAGAAACCGGTCTCGGCGACGACGGTTCCGCCGCATACGGAGCTTCCTGTCTGAGCGAACTCGACGGACAGATTGTTGCTGGCGGACTCTTCGTCCCGTCGTATGCAGGGCACATCACACGATTCACAGGATCGGAATGGGTTCCGGTCTCGGACGCTCTTTTTGGCAACGTCCGCACGATCATGGGTTACAACGGTCGTTTCGTAGCTGCGGGCGATTTCATTCGCATCGGCGGCGAGCGCACAAACTACATTATGTCGTGGACCGGCGCCGGATGGGAAGGACTTGGTGCGGGACTTCGGGGCTCGGTGTCCGCCGCAACCGAGTACAACGGTCAATTGGTCGTCAGCGGCGGCGTGCCGCGCGAGTTGCCCGCCAATTCCGGATCTGTCTCAGCCTGGAACGGCAACTCATGGCAATCGGTCGGAAAATTCAGCGCGGGCACTCCGCAGGTATTCACCGAATACAACGGTCAACTGATCGGCGCCGGCGGCGTTTCTCAAGGCGTTACTGCTTGGAATGGGTCTGCATGGAGCGGGCTAGGCTCTGGAGTCTCGGTCGGGACCTCCGACTACATTCGCGCTGCCCAGTCGTTTTCAAGCCGGCTCATCGTCGCGGGCAAGTTCACGGTGGCAGGCGGCGTGCCTGTTAACAACATGGCGGCGTGGGACGGATCAACATGGTCGCACGCGGGTGGCGGCGTCGTTGGTTTCGTGAATTCCATGGTTGTTTGGAATGGAAAGCTAATCGTCGGCGGCCAGTTCACGTTCGCTGGCGATACACCGGTCGTCAACGCCGCGGCATGGGACGGAACAGGCACGACGTGGACTCCCATG
This sequence comes from Phycisphaeraceae bacterium, assembly GCA_019636555.1. Taxonomy (NCBI): domain Bacteria; kingdom Pseudomonadati; phylum Planctomycetota; class Phycisphaerae; order Phycisphaerales; family Phycisphaeraceae; species Phycisphaeraceae bacterium. Next base: position 513,434 of record JAHBXH010000001.1, read on the forward strand.
AATCAAAGTTCGACGGTCTCGAAACTGATCGTCTACCAAGGCGACTTGTTGGCGCAGGTGAGCGGCCAATCTCTGCTCAAGAAATGGAACGGGAGCGGATGGGAAGATTTTCCGTTTGATCCGGCGGGGACCGCGATCGGCGTGATGGGAGGAGAGATCGCCGCCGCGAATCTTGTCGGCGGCCAATTGATCCGGCCGCATGTGCTCCCGCGCTACGTGAGCGGTTCTCCCGTGCTCCCCACTCAGCCGCAGGATCCGCTCGCGTACTGCGGTGCGCCGGCGAGCATGTCGGTGATTGTGGACAACGTCGGCGATAACACGCCTTCCTATCGCTGGCGCCGCGGCAGCACGCCGATCTTCGACGGTCCGACCGGAACGGGTTCGAATCTTGTCGGAACGGGCACCCCGTCGCTCACGATCGAAGACATCGGTGCAGCCGATGCCGGTTCGTACGACGTCGAGGTTACAAACTCGTGCGGGTCGATCATCAGCGACGTCGCCGAGGTCACGCCGAATTGCTGCCCCGCAGACCTGACGAGCGATGGCTTCGTGGACGACGGCGATCTCGCGATGTTCGCCTCGTCATACAACGCAATGCTCTGCGCTGAAATCCAGCCGCCCTGCTTCGCCGACTTCAACCGCGACGGCGTTGTCGATGATCTCGATTTCCAGGTGTTTGTCCAGGGTTACAGCCAGATGGTGTGCGAGTGATCGAGTTCTTGGGACAGTCGCTCGGCTTGGTTTGGAACGGGGCTTCCTTCGGCGACTCCGATCGTTCGGTATCCGCATGCTAAATTGTCGTGATGCGCTCCCAAGAATTTGTGGCGTCGTCGGTACGCCACTCCAAAGACCTGCTCAAGCGTTACCTCGTCAAATTCGACGACTCGAATCACACGCGGACGGCGCCAGGCTGTCCGAATCATTTGGCGTGGTGCCTTGGACATCTCGCTCTGACGGCTTCGCGGTTTGCGGAGTGGCTGCCGCGCGGAAATCAGAATGGCGGCGCGTTGCCGGTTTCAGATTTCATCGTCGATGCCAAGTCCGGCGATGAGAATCGATTCGGCACCGAGAGCATTTGCTTCGGGAGCGATCCGAATTCGCCGGGAGTCGTTTTTCCAACGTTCGCGAGGTGCGTGCAGATCTTCGAAGCCGCGACCGAACGGCTGGCCGCAGGGGTCGAGCAATTGAGCGACGCCGAATTGGTCGCGCCTGTGCCGATGTTCGGCGGAAAGATGACCCCGCCTTATCTCCTGGCGGCACGGGCGATTTATCACGTCGGAATCCACAACGGACAAATCGCCTATCTCCGCCGGGAGATTGGACTTGGGAGCGCGCTCGGATAGCGCTTGAATTTTAGATGTCTGTTTGGTATACTGTGAGTCGGCTCGGACCTACCCGGGTGTTTGCGAACCCCCGCGCGCCCGCCGGTCGCGGCTATCATTCCCCCCTTCATTCCGGCCACACCGGGTGAAGGCGTCGGTGGCTCATCCATCCTTCCAGGGTGTACGGGCGTCGGCGGCTGGTGCGCCACCGTAGCTCAGTGGTAGAGCACTCCCTTGGTAAGGGAGAGGTCATGGGTTCAAGTCCCATTGGTGGCTTTGGAAGCAGGCACTAGGCACTGGGCCCTAGTGAAAAGCGGCGGTCGCTCGAAAGGGTGACTCGACTGGATTCGTGCCGGAGCGCGTCATTGGGAGATCGGTTCTCGAAAGAGACCGGTCGGCGCGGGACGGTGAGATCGCCTGTGTGTTGTGCGCCGTCTGACGCTCGCCTCGGCTCAGGGCCCTGGCTGGAGAGTGTTCGACAACGGCGGCGTGAGCACGCTCGCGAATTGTCCACGGAACACGCGCAAACGTGCAGCCCGTGGGTGGAGTTCTGTCATGGCAAAGGGCGTCTTTACTCGTACCAAACCCCACGTGAACGTCGGCACCATCGGTCACATCGACCACGGAAAGTCGACTCTCACCGCTGCCCTCTCGGCCCGCTCCGCGGCCAAGTTCGGCGGCGAAATCAAGTCGTACGCCGACATCACCAAGGGCGGCACCGTTCGCGACGCGAACAAGACCGTCACCATCGCCTCGTCTCACACCGAGTACGAGACCAACAAGCGGCACTACGCCCACGTCGACTGCCCGGGCCACGCCGACTTCGTCAAGAACATGATCACCGGCGCCGCCCAGATGGACGGCGCGATCCTCGTCGTCTCCGCCGCCGACGGCCCGATGCCGCAGACCCGCGAGCACGTTCTGCTCGCGCGTCAGGTCGGCGTGCCGCACATCGTCGTCTTCCTCAACAAGGTCGATCTCGTTGACGATGCCGAACTCCTCGACCTCGTCGAGCTCGAAGTGCGCGAACTCCTGAAAAAGTACGGATTCCCCGGCGACACCACCCCGGTGATCCGCGGCCAGTCGAAGCTCGCCGTCGAGAACCCCAAGGACGACAAGGCCTGCAAGCCCATCGATGATCTCTTCGATGCGATCGACAGCTTCATCCCCGAGCCGCAGCGCGAAGTCGACAAGCCCTTCCTCATGAGCGTCGAAGACGTCTTCTCGATCAAGGGCCGCGGCACCGTCGCCACCGGTCGTATCGAGCGCGGCATCGTCAAGGTCGGCGACACCTGCGAGATCGTCGGTCTCCGCCCCGAGACCAAGAGCACCGTCGTCACCGGCGTCGAAATGTTCAACAAGACCCTCGACAGCGGCCAGGCCGGCGACAACGTCGGCGCCCTGCTCCGCGGCGTCGAAAAGAACGACATCGAGCGCGGCCAGGTGCTCTGCAAGCCCGGCTCGATCAAGCCCCACACCAAGTTCAAGGGCGAGGTTTACGTCCTCACCAAGGAAGAGGGCGGACGCCACACCCCGTTCTTCAGCGGCTACCGCCCGCAGTTCTACTTCCGCACGACCGACGTCACCGGCACGACCAAGCTGCTCGGCGGCGCCGAAATGTGCATGCCCGGCGACAACATCACCATGGAAATCGACCTGATGGGCAAGCCCGTCGCCATGGAAAAAGGCGTTCGCTTCGCCGTTCGTGAAGGCGGCAAGACGATCGGCTCCGGCGTCGTCACCGAGATCATCGAGTAAGCAGCCGTCAGCCAAAAAGCAGGCTGATGCGAACCTAAAGTAACCCCCTGCGGCAGAGGCGAAAACCTCTGCCGCGGCTTGATCGGAAAAGAAAGGCAGAAGTTGTCATGGCGAAGAAGAAATCGATGGCCCGCGAGTTCCTTTGGCTTCAGTGCAAGGAGACGGGCGACCTCAACTACCGCACCAGCGTGAACACCAAGGGCGGCATGCCCGAAGGCCTCAAGGAAGGCCTCATGAAGTACTCGCCCCGTCTGCGCAAGCACACGATGCACAAGGTCAAGAGGAAGTAAGTCGTTTGGCGACCGCCAACCGGCCGCGCCGAGCGGGTGCGACCCGTTCCTCGTTCAATTCTTGATCGCTCATCTCAGGAAGCTTGTGGCAACGAACGCGAACAATCAGAACGGGACACCGGGCGCGCAACGCAACGGCGATGTCTCGGGCAGTACGGCGGTAGCTCAACTGGTAGAGCAGCGGATTCCAAATCCGCAGGTTGCGGGTTCAAGTCCCTCCCGCCGTGTTATGGAATCCGAAGCCGGTTCTTCAGCGTTTTATAAGTCCGGGCAGGGCTTCTGGGTGCGCTGGATGACCGCCGCCCTCTCCGGTTTGCTCGTCGCCGCGGGCGCCGGCTGGCTCTGGCAGCAGCTCGCGATCGTCAGCCTGCCCACGCCCACTTGGCGGATGACCGTCCGCGACGCCGGATTGGAAATCCAACCCGGGCAGCAGATCGAACTATTGACCAAGGGCGCTCACGAAGGCGACTACATCAAAATCGGTTCCGCCACCGCCAAGACTTGGGAGACTCTGACCAAGTCTCAGCATCAGCTCGTCGCCGGCGACATCACGATGGACGGGACTCAATCCCCGTCCGACACGCAGGGAATCCGCAACACCGCGAAGCCCGAGCGCGTCCTGCTGCTCGAAGGAAGAGCCGGCGGCATCCCGATCTTCCAGCGCGTCTACCTCCAGGCGGGCGGCGCCGGCTTGTTCCTGATCGGCGGCGCCATTCTCATTTTCTGGATCGTCGGTCTCAAGCACCGCACCGTGGATTTCCTCATCGCGACCGATGCGGAAATGAAGAAGGTGAACTGGTCGACCCGGCGCGAGATCACCATGCAGACGCAGGTGGTCATCGTCGCCTTCTTCCTGATCGCGGCGCTGATCTTCGCGATCGATTACGTCTTCCAGGGCATCTTCCGGTTGCTGCACGTCATCCGTCTCGGTTGAGCGCGGACGGGCTCGCACACCCGAGTTTCTCGTTGCCGACGCCGATCATGCACGCGGTGCGATGACCGCCGCCATGCGTCCGGTGTGGCCGTTGTCGCGCCGGTGGCTGAAGAACAGGTCCTTCCGGCCGAACGTGCAGAGCGCGATCGTTTCGATCTGTTCAACGCCCGCCGCCGAAAGCTGCATCGCCAGCGCCGCCTGAAGATCGACATATCCCTTCGATTCCGGATTCGCAGCTTCCACAACGCGGCAGGGCGATCGCTGTCCGAACACCCGCGCGAATTCGCGCACAACCTCCGGACCGACCTCAAAGTGTTTCTGCGAGATACACGGCCCGATCGCGGCGAGGATCCCGCGCGCTCCGAGCGCGCGCATCGCACCCACCGCACTCGCCGCAACCCCCGCGATCACGCCGCGCCATCCCGCGTGCACCGCGCCGACAATCCGTCCGTCCCCGCTCGCAAGTAGGATCGGTGTGCAGTCCGCAGTGCGCACACAGAGCACGCGCGCCGGGTCATCCGTCACGAGCGCATCGGCCTTGGTGTCGCGCGTCTCACCTGTGACGGGATCGGGCGATCCGGTATGCGCCGCAAGCCCCGGACGCACGACATGCGTCTTCCCTCCGTGCACCTGATACACCTGCACGATTTCCTTCTCAAAGACTTCCGTCACGCCCGCCAACTCGAGCAGGATCTCGAGATTGCGTTCGATGTTCGCGGGCGGGTCGCGCCGCTCGCGCGGCAAGTCCGACGGGTTCCCGAAATTCAGCGAATCGAAAATGCCGGTTGAAATTCCGCCCCGCCGCGTCGAGAATGCGTGCGCCACGCCGAGCTCGCGCAAGCGCGAGTTTGTGAGCTGTAAATCCGACCTTGCGGCATCGATCGTCACTTTGAACGGTATCGGCTCGCCATGCGAGAGAAGTCGATGCGAACCCCGCCCGCACGGAAAATCCGCGCGATCTCGACCCGGTCGACGCTCTATTCTGTTGGCAGGGCGCTGCGAGAGCGCAGGGGTTCTCAATGACCGAGAGACCGACTGATCCCGAAACCAGGACCGCCTCGTTTGGGGCGGGAGATACTCTCGCGCAGCCCGCGACCCGCACGCTCGAGATCGGCGAGAAGCCCGGCGACTCGGTCGGCCCGTTCAAATTGATCAGCGTGCTTGGCGAAGGCGGCTTCGGGGTCGTCTGGCTCGCCGAGCGCCGCGAACCGATCGTGCAGCGCGTCGCGATCAAGGTCATCAAGCCGGGCATGGATTCGCGCGAGGTCGTCGCGCGCTTCGAACAGGAGCGCCAGGCCCTCGCCGTCATGGATCATCCGAGCATCGCCAAGGTGCTCGACGCCGGCGCAACTCCTTCAGGTCGTCCGTACTTCGTGATGGAGTTCGTGAAGGGTGATCCGATCACAACATTCTGTGACAAGAACCGCCTCTCGCTCCGCCAGCGTCTCGAGCTCTTCCTTCCTGTGCTCGATGCGGTCCAGCATGCCCACAGCAAGGGAATTATCCACCGCGATCTCAAGCCCAGCAACGTGCTCGTCGCGAGCTCGGAAGGCTCCGAGCACCCCGGCCTGCCCAAAGTCATCGACTTCGGGATCGCCAAGGCCGTGAGCCACGTGCTCACCGACAAAACGCTCTTCACGCAACTGGGCCAGATCGTCGGCACCCCCGAGTACATGTCGCCCGAACAGGCCAATCTTACCGGCATCGACATCGACACGCGCACCGACGTCTACTCGCTCGGCGTCGTGCTCTACGAGTTGCTCACCGGCGTTCTGCCCTTCGATCCGCGCGATCTCCGCAGCAAGGGCTACGAAGAAATCCGGCGCATCATCCGCGAGGTCGATCCGCCGAACCCGAGCACGCGTCTCGGAACCATGATTGCCTCCGGCCAGGTCGCCGCGGCACAAACACTCGCCGAGAAACGCGGCATCCGCACCTCCGAACTCGAACGCGCCCTCCGCTCCGAACTCGAATGGATCCCGCTCAAGGCCATGCGCAAGGAGCGCGAACGCCGCTATTCGACTCCCTCCGAAATGGCACAGGACATCCGCAACTACCTGAGCGACCGTCCGCTGATGGCCGGGCCGGAGTCGCGCCGCTACCGCGCCCGCAAGTTCGTGAGCAAGCACCGCGCAGGCGTCGGAGTGGCCGCGCTGATCGCCGTGGTGCTCGTCGGCGCCACCTATGTGAGCGTGCGGTTCGGCCTTTCCGAAAAACGCGCCCGCGAAGAAGCGCAGACCCAGCGCGAGATCGCCGAGGAAGTCAACCGCTTTCTGAACGAGGATCTCTTGCTCTCCGTCGACCCCGAAGTCGGAGGAATCGATACCAAGGTCATCGAACTCATCAATCCCGCGGCAGACTCCCTCACCAGGCGCTTCGCCAATCGCCCCGCCGTTCTCGCGCGTCTGGCCTACAGCCTCGGCGCCGCGTATCTTGCGCTCGGCGCACCGGAAGAAGCAGCGCCCCTGCTCGAACTCGCCTCAAAGACCAACGCCGACGGGCTCGACGACGCATTCCGATCCGAAGTCGGCGCGAAACTGACCGAGGCGACGTACCGGTTGAAATCAGACGAATCCGCGGAAACCGCGGTCAAGCTCGCGCGCGAACGCTTCGATGCCGCGCTGAAGTCGTTCGGCCCCGATGACAAAAAAACGATGGACGCTGAAAACCAGCTCGGCGGAGCGCTCAAAGCGGCCCGCGACTACGCGGAAGCGCGCAGGGTCTATCAGGACGTGCTCGCGCGCCGGCGAAAAGCCTTCGGTGACAAGGATGTCGATGTGCTCATCACCCGCCACAACCTGAATCTCATCCTGCTCCAGGAGGCCCGCGCCAAACGGAGCGAAGACAAAGAAGCCGCGAAAAAGTTGTTCGACGCGGCACTCGCAGATCGGCGCGAAGTCTCGCGTGCCACCGAGGCCGCGCTCGGTTCGGTTCACCCGCAAACGCTCGCGACCCTGGCGGAAGAATGCGGCCTTCTCGCCGAGAGCGGCAATCCGGACGAAGCGATCGCGCGATACCCCGCGATCATCGAGCGCGAGCGCAACGTACTCGGTTTCTCCCACTGGCGCACGATCGAGACAACCGCCCGTTACGGCGCCGCGCTCAAGCGCGCGGGAAATCTCCCCGACGCGATCGACGAACTCAATCTCGGTCTCGAGGGCACGCGCTCGGTCCGCGGCCCGCTCTTCGGCGACACCTTCGCGATCACCGATTTCGTCGTTTCATGTCTCGAAGAATCGCAGCGTTTCGACAAATCCGAAGCGCTGCTCCTCCGCGCGTACGAGGATGCCAAGAGCGCCGAAGACGCAGACGTCGCTTCGGAGCGTGCCACCAAGCTCGCGTCGTTCTTCGAACGGCGCAAAGACGTGGAAAGGGCGCAGCGGTGGAAGAAAATCGCGGACGCCGGCACGAACTAACGTGGAGTGGGGCGAGACTTCGCCGCGGCGTGGCTCAAGAGCGCACCGCGCGATGCCTTTCGCTCTGCTCTCCCAGTCACTCCGTCTCTTCTCGTTCTCTTCTTCCCCCTCCGCGAAACTCCGCCAACTCCGCGCCTCCGCGTTCTCTTCGTTCACGGGCACACCAGCGCGTTGTACGCCGGCACAAAGAGCACAAAGTCCGCATCATCCACCACGCCGTCACCGTTGAAATCCGCTGGGCATCCCGCCGGCATCCCGGGCAGATTGCACCCCAGAATGTTGTACGCCGCGGCAAAGAGCGAGAAGTCCGCATCATCCACGAACCCGTCGCCGTTGAGATCACCGGTGCACGGCGTGGTGAGCTTCAATTTCCAATCGGCGACCGTGCCGGCGCATCCTGTCGCCGTGAACTGGTTGTACCACTCCGAGACCACGCTGAAACTGAACACATCCGCGCGGCCGGACGCAACGCCGAAGCGCACGCGATACGTCCCCGGCGTGAGTTTTCCCGCGTTCGCCCCGGTCGGGGTGATCGAACCCGTGATCGCCTGGAATGTCACCGGCGTAAACGGGGTGGTCGTCCCGTTGACCAATGTCCGGCTCTGGTTCACGATCGAGTATTTCGCCGCTTGTGTCAGCGACAGCACGACCTCGGATTGCGTGTACGCCGCCGTGTACCCGAACTCCGAGATGTGGGTCGCCGTGCCGCTGAGAGCAATGACAGTCTCGGTGTCGGTGTTGGTCATGTCGAGACTGGCCGATGCGGTGCCGCCGAAGCCCCCGCCGGTCGATCCGCCGCCTGATCTTTTGGTTGTCGTAGAGACCGGGCTCTGCTGCGCCAGCGGCTCGGGAAATCCCGCGCCCGTCACCGAGCCGGAGGTAAACGACGCGGTCACGGGCGAAGCGTGGGCAAGAAAGCCGAGCGCGGATATTCCGGCAGACGCCCAAAGCGTGCGAATCTTCATGTGGTTCCCCCTCTTCTCTGGATTCCGTTCGCCGCACGGGCCCGAGTGCACCGGCGACGGCAGGATTATTGATCCGGCCAATGCCGAGCGTCGGATGCCAGGATTCCACGGTCGGTATTGACCATTGTGATGCGAAAGCCCGCTCCGAACGGTGTCAGTTCGCCGTCAACTTGGACAGAAACACTGCGAGTCGCCCAAGCGCCTGCTCCGCCGCTCGCGCATCGCACGATCGTCTCCAAAAACAAGCCAGGCTGCCGTCCTGAAGGGACCAGCCCTCGTAGCTGGGCCGCCTCACCAGCCATTCTCGTAGGGAATCTCCCAACAAGCGGCTCACCACCAACGGCGAATCTGAAGCGAGACTTGCATTCTTCGCGAAACCGTCCACATCCGACGCAGCGAGTCGCTGCGAGAACAGCTGGGAAATCGGACGATGCATAAAGCCCTTTGCGGGTTCGAGACGGAAATCGGGCCAGTCTCGAGCGAACGGCGCTTCCACCTGGAAAAACCGGCAGGTCTTTGCATTTCGACCACGACCTATGTCGTACTCGAATTCGGCCACTCTGAGCGGAACTCCGCGCCAATCGGCTTGCAGTTCGAACGCAACGTGAAAAAAATGATGATTCGGTTCGGGAGAATAGTGCAGCCTGCCATCTCGTGAATCCGAGAACCCGAGGTGGTTCAAGCGGGCCTTGACATCGTTGAGTCGGCGGCGATTGAGAATGGACTCCGCCCACATCCAGGCAAACGCCATGGCAAGCACAGGCACTACGGAATAGAGCTTCGTCTGTCCTTTCGGCAAGTTCATGCGCAGCAGAAACAGCATGGACGCAACGAACAAAGCGACAAGTATGCCCCGGACAAGCCACTTCATGGATGAATCGCAACCCGGCTCGCGTTTTACCCGTTCACACTCATCACAACCTTGATCCCCTCCCCGGAGATCATGGTCTTGAACGCCTTCTCGAACTCTTCGAGCGGGAATTCGTGCGTGATGATGTCATCGAGTTCCAGCTTGCCGCTCAACAGCAGCTCTTCCATCTGATACCACGTCTCGAACATCCGGCGCCCGTTGATTCCGAGAACCGTCGCGCCTTTGAACACCACGTGCTGCGTGATGTTGAACGTGGGGGGCTTCGCCGGAATGCCGAGCAGCGCCGCCGTTCCGCCGTTCCGCAGCGCGCTGAACCCCTGGTCGTATGCCGCGGGCGAACCCGACATCTCGAGCAGCACATCCACGCCCTCATTGCGGCACGCCTTCTTGACGTCGCTGATCCACGAACTGTTCCGCGGGTCGTACACCTCAAGCGCGCCGAGCTTCTTCGCCAGTTCCCGCCGCTGCGGGTTGATATCGGTCGCGAAGATGCGCCCCGCGCCCGCCGCCCGCGCCACGGTGACGGCCATCAAGCCGATGATTCCCGTGCCGGTGATCAAAACGCTCTTCGCGCTCACGCCCGCCGCCATCACCGTGTGTACCGCGTTGCCCAGCGGATCCAAGACCGCCGCAACCTTGTCCGGGATTTTCGGGTGCACGGGCCACACGTTCTCTTCCGGCACGATCACGTAATCCGCAAACACGCCGTCGCGATCGATTCCCAGGATGCGCGTGTCGCTGGCGATGTGCGCGCTGCCCGTGCGGCTGTTGTAGTCGACGCCCGCCGTGATGTGCCCCTCAGCGCTCACGCGCAGGCCCGGCTTGTAGCGCGTTACCGCCGAACCGACCGATTCGATGACTCCGACGAATTCGTGTCCCGTGACGATCCCGACCGGGATGCGCCCCGCCGCCCAGTCGTCCCACTCCCAGATGTGGCGGTCCGTGCCGCAGATGCCCACCTTCGAAACCCGGATCAAGACGTCCCGCGGCCCGGGCACCGGCTTCTCGCGCGCAGGATCAAATTTGAGCCCCTCTCCTGCGTGGTGCTTGTAGAGCGCCCGCATGGTTTTCTTGGAAGGATCAAAAGTGCGACTATTGGGGGGCGTGAGCGTGGCGGTGGCCATCAACGGACTCCTGAAACGTTTCTCGAACCGGCGTTGAACAAGTGTAGAGGCCGAAAAAATAGCCGCAATCACCCTCTGCCGCGGCATGTGAACCGTTCGCCTTCGCAAGGCGCTCAAGCCGATCTAGAGTCTCCCGTTGTCCCGAGCGATCATCACAACTTCCGGACGTTCCGCGCACGGTGGGGCCCGCAGGCCCGCCGCGCGATCATTCCTCTACATGGCCGCCAAGCCCGGGGGCGGGCGCGCGATCGGTGTCCGTCAGGCCCGCGATGAACGACACCTCGCCGGTGAACTCCGCAAAGAAAAAATGGCGCTGCTGCGCTCCGTCAAACTCCCCGTCTCGGTCCGGGAGAGCACGAGCGACGTCAAATTGAAAGACCAGGCCGAACTCAACACGCAGCTCGCCCAGTTGCTCTCCCGCGGTTCGCCTTTGGTCGAGGCGCTCGAAGTCACCGGCGCCTCCGTTTCCAGAACGATGAAACCCCGTGCGCTTCGCATGCGCGACTTGGTCGCGGGCGGTGCCAGTTTCGCCGATGCGTGCGAACAAGTCGGCGGCTTCGATCGCGTGACGGTGGCCCTTTACCGTGCCGCGGAGCGCACCGGCGATCTCGCCGGCGCCGCCAAGCAGCTCGCCATCGCCGCGCGGCGCCAACTGCAGGTGCAGGGCAAGGCCGCGACGCTGATGATCTATCCGGCGATCCTGCTGACCATCACTTTCCTCGTCGCCACCTTCTTGCTGACGAGCATCCTGCCCAAGATTGGCGAGGCGATGGCCTCCGCCGGCGCGTCACTTCCCTGGTTCACGCGCGTGCTGCTCGCGATCGGAAATTTCCTCAAGGACAATCTCTTCATCATCCTGATCGTCGGCGCACTCGCCATTGGCGGGACCGTGGTGTTCCGAAAAATCGTCGGGGTGGTCGTGATGGGCGTCATGCGCCAAGCGCCAGCCATCCGGCAGGTCGTTCTGGCCCAGGAATCCGCACGCTTCTTCAGCGTGATGGCCGCGCTCACCCGCTGCGGCGTTCCGCTGGCGGATGCGCTCGGCATCGCCAGCGGCGCGATCACGCACCCCCAGATGCGCGAGCAGCTCGAAAAACTCCGCGCCCGTCTCATCGAGGGCGGCGTGCTCCGCAACCTCATCGACGAAGTGACGAGTCTGCCCATCACCACGCGCCGGCTCATGATCGCCGCCGAGCGCGCGGGTGATCTTCAGAGCGCCTTCGATACCCTCGCGACCGACATGACCGAAGAAGTCGAAACCCGCTCGGCGCGGCTGATCGCGATGATGGAGCCCGCGGTCATCGTCTTCCTCTTCCTCGTGGTCGGCTCGGTCATCCTGGGCGTCATGCTGCCCCTGCTGAATCTCAGCAGCGGCCTCAGTCTGGGCGGGTGAGCCTCCGATTTGGCCGATAAGATACCGGTTGGAACCCTCATATCTGCGGGTTCGCCGCAGATCGAGGCCGGATTGCAACAACCGGCGCGAACTCAGGCACTCTTCGGCGCGCTAAAGAATTCATCCATGGCACACCTTAAAGCAACCAAGAAAAAAGCCCTTCTCACCGCCGCAGCACGGGGCTTTTCGCTCCTCGAGCTCACGCTCGTGCTCGTCATCCTCGGCGTGCTCATGGCTGTCGCGGCGGTCAATGTCTTGGCAAAGGGTGAATCCGCAAAGAGAACCGCTACGCGAGCGTCTCTCTCCGTGATCAAGAACGGGCTCTCGGAATATCACCTGACCTACAGCGCTTATCCGCTCGATCTTCAGACGCTCGTCACCGTCAAGATTCTCGACGCCGGAAAACTCGCGGACGGGTGGCAGCGTCCTTTCTACTACGACCCCACCCCGCAAAGCCCCGATCAGCCGTTCATTCTTTACAGCAAGGGATCCGATGGTCTCGCGCCCTCGCAAGATGACATCAGCGCCTGGGAAAACCTGACTCCGAACGCAAACCCCTGATCGCGCTCCGCCGGGGAGTGGGGGGTTGCGCGAGTGGAAAGAAGTACTCGTGAAGTCCGCCCGCGGCATCACATTTCTCGAAGTCGTGTTGGCCGTGGCCCTTCTGGGTCTGACGACCATGAGCGTCGTGCTCGCGGTCAACTACATCGGCGCCGCGTCGATGCGCAACGCGCACCGCATGAACGAAGCCGAGATCGCCAACCGCCTCCTGCTCCAGTATTTCGATGACCCGGCGTCCTTGCCGAGCGACACGCAGCCGATCCAGTACGGAAAAGAAGGGGAATTCCGATACCGCTGGACGCTCGGCGAAGAGCCGGTGACGGTCGAACTTCCGACACCCGTGACCCCGAGCGCCGAGGACGATCGGCGCGAGCAGCAGCTCGCATCGCTCGGACGCTCGACCACCGATCGCTTCAATCGCTTCCGCGTTGTGCGCGTGCGTGTGTGGCTCGGCGAAGAAACCGGGGGCAGCTTCTATCCCGACCCGGGCGTGCCACAGATCACGCTCGCGCGTTTGTACGACCCGGCGGACATCCCGAATTGGAATCCGGACAAGCTCCGCCGCCAGATCGATAGCGGGGGAGGCCTCAAGGGCGTGCTCGATCAGATGACCGGCGCCCGCAACGCGGGCCTGCGACCTTCGATCAGTCAGCAGGATTCGTCAAGGCGCCTCGAATCCTCTTCAGGAAAGAGCACGAACAACAAATGAATCATCGCGCGCAAAAAATGCGATCAGCGTTCACACTGCTCGAGGTGACTCTCGCCACCGCGATGGGCGCGATGGTGATCGTGGTCTGTCTCGCGCTGCTCCGTTCGATGGAACGGCTCGAGCGCCCGCTCGCGATCCGCCAGCAGGAACTCGCCGATCTCCACCGCGCACGCACCGTCATCCAGCGCGCGATGTCGAGCCTCGTGATGTCCGATACGTCGCCGCCCGTCAATGTCAACGCGCGCCGCTCGATCGCGACTCCGACCGATGACAGCGGGAACAAGTCGGCGTTCGATGCGACCGCCGAAGCGACCGCGACCAAGCAGCAGCAGCAGTCGCGACCGCCCGCGCGGCTGCTCCTCGAGCCGGACGAAAGCGAAGAACTGAAGACGATGCTCAGGCAGGTCGGCGTGCCCGTCGATGCCGCTTCGTCGATCCAGCGGATGGAGGTCGTGGTCGACACGCCGCCGATCGCTCCGACCTTCCGCGCCGAATTGGGCGATGTGATCGCCGCGGCCTACGCGCAGAACAAAGCCGGGACCGGAAATGCGGGGTCCACGAACGGAACGTCATCGACGCAGACCGGGCTTTCGAACAGCGCCGCGCTGTCGAACGCGCGAAGCAGCACCGTCAGCAGCGCTTCGCCCACCTCGCTCGGCGCCACATCGAACACCGCGCTGCGCAACACGTTGAGCAACGCGGCGCAGAGCGCGGCCGCGAGCGGCACCCGCCGCACGCTCTCGCTCAACGGTTCATCTTCGAGCAGTGCTGCAAAGTCGAGTTCGCTGCGCGGCGCGTTCGAGATCCGGCCGATGCTGACCGACGCGAACCTCGAAGCGCGCAAAGAAGGCAAGCCGATCCTCTACGAACTCTGGTGGAATCCGCTCCCTGCCGCCAAGGACACCAGCAAATCCAGTGTCCTGAGCAGCACCTCGAGCGAAGCGGCAACACAGCCCGCCGACGACCCGCGAACCGTTCAAGCCTGGGGCGAACCGGTGCTGCTCGCCGACAACCTCGTGAAGTGTCACTGGCAGTTCTTCTCCACCGGCGAGAAGCGCAGCGAGCACAATGCGGTTTGGGATCGTGAGCTTCCCGCGTACGTCGAATTCGAGATTCAAACCAGGACCGGGCTCTACGAGAACTGGATGTTCGAAGTCGGCTGGACCAAGGGACCGGAACTCGCGGCGATGGAAGACATCGCGGGCGGCAGCGCTGCCGGGGGCGCCGGCGGTCCCGGGCCGCAAGGTGCCGATGGAGTCAATCAGGGTGCCGGTCCCAACGGACCCGGAACCGGTCCGCCCCGGCGGGGCGGACCGCGCGGTCCGCACAATGCGCAGCAGCCTCCGAATCCGCCCGGTAGCGGCCCGAGGTACGACACGATTCAGAACGGAAACCCGAAATGAATCGCCGCCGCAAGAAAACCGCGGTTTCCAAGGCCTTCGCGCTGCCGGTGGTGCTCATGGTGAGCCTGGCGCTCGCAACCCTGATCACCGTTTTGCTCGATCGGTTCGGCGCGCAGTCGCGGTCAGTGGCGGGCATCGTCCGTTCGTATGAGAGTTACCACGCGGGCCGCGGGATCCACCAGCTCTTCGAGGCCTGGCTTCGCAATTCGACGTCGTCGCGCCTGAATGGAAGATTGGGTGTTGGCGGGTTAGCCCTGACCGCTCATCTCTCGGAGGGGCTGACGCCCTATGCCAACAGCGCCGAAACCGTGAAGCTGTATCTGGCGGATGGGCAGGGCTCGATTCTCTCCGAACCGAGCGGGCTTCCGGTTGAGGATATTGCGCTGGCGCAGGCGATCATCAATGCCGCTCGGCAGATCGATGCCGGTGCGGGCGGGGGGGACGCGAGCGAAGGGACGATCGCCCGGCGCGGCCTGGGTCCCTTGGCTGTAAGTCTGAGGTCCGCCTCCGTCCGGACCCTGCGTGCGGCGGTTTCCGGCGCGACGGGGGGCGAAAAGGTGGACGAGATCGTTGCGGAACTCGTGAAGGCGCGCGAGGACCTCAATGTCGCCGGCACGGCGGTCTCGGAAATCGCCAACAAGGCCGGCCTGAGCGGCGATGCACGGGCCAATCTGCTGAAAGTCATCACCGTCGAACCCTCCATGTGGGAGATCACGGCGGAAGTGCTGTCCGATCGGCTGATCGGCGGGGGGCTTTTGATGCGCTACAGGGGAACCGCGTTGGTCGGGTCGAGCAACGGCACCGCGACGTCGACCCGAAGCGTCATCCGGCAATGGATCCGGGAAGATGTGCGTTAGGCACCCGGAACTTGGCCGGGGATATTCGTAGAATGTGGTCGCTGCCGATCGGCGGAGCTGATTCGGAAAGGGGCTCGGTTGTTCAAGGACGTGACTCGAGAGCGGGCAAAGAGCGTGACGCGCGCAGGACAATTGGGCGCGGTGGCGCTCGCGTCGCTCGCCGGGGTCGTGCTGGCGGTGGGTCTGCCGGGAACCGGAATCCCGAAATTCGAGCGCCCCGAACCGATCGAACCCTCGCGCGCGATTGACGCGCTTCCTACGGCCGAACCGCCGTTGATCGTGCAGAAGCGAGCTTCCGTGATCGCGGCCAATCTGGCGCAGCTCGGAAACGCTCCCAAGCCTCCGCCTCCACCATCGGACACGTCCGGCGATATAACAGATACCCACGACACGCAGACTCCGCCGACGGCGCCCGCGGCGGAAACATCGATCACCTTCCTCGGATTGCTCGGTTCTTCCGCGCGGCCGATGGCCCTTGTCTCGATTGATTCTCACCAGCAGGTGCTCGCCGTGGGAGATGTGGTTCACAAGTCTTCCGGCGAGACGATCAAGCTGGTGGGCGTGAACAAAGACGGCATCGAGATCGAGACGAAGGGCGCGAAGAAGAAAATCGAGATCGCGCCGCGCACCGGCTCCGCGTATACAACGCTGCAGGGTGCGTCGCCAGCGTCGGGCGCCACGCCCGGGATCGTTCCGGGTGTTCAGCCGCCCCAGCCGCTCATGAACCAGGGGCGTCCGCGCCGCGACTTTGAGATGCGAGCGCCCGGCGCGCGCCGCGGGAATCAGCGATTCGACGAAGCCGGCGGTGTGCGCGAATGAGCGGCAGGGTCTGCTATGTCGCCCGCGCCGATCGCGGCAGCCGCATCGAATCGCTCCGCCTTGTCGGCGCACGCACCGACGAAGCATGGGCCGTGCCGCTCGCGCCGGCGCAGAACTCCGACGCCGGCGACGGAGAATTGTTCGACGAGCGGGGAATCGTCGCTGCGGCGGACTGGGTGAAGTCAAGAACTCTGGGCGGCAAAGCGCGGAGCGGATCGCTCTCGCTTCTTTGTCTCGATGCCGAGGGGTTTTCCGCCGGTTGGATCACGAGCCCGAGCACCGAGCGGAGAGTGGTAGCGTCGGTTGCGTCGGCGGGAATCGCGAGCGAAGAAGCGGGTTCGGCGGTCGGACCCGGCTTGGGCTTTTACTTTCCGTCGGATACCGAATCGGGTGTTCAGCCGCTCGCGGTCGCGACGGAGCCGGAAACCAAAGTCGCGGGCGTGAAGGTCGACGCGGATGCTGTGGCGCCGACCGCCGCGCTCCGCGTGCCGGTGCTGGTCGGCGCCGATGCGCCGGTCCGGTTGCTTCTCGACCTGCTCGATCAGCGCAGCATTCTGGTCGAGTCGGTCACGACGATCTGGCACGCGATGGCGCGGGTGTGGGGAGAGGCGCCGAGCGATCGCGCGAATGTTGTTACGGAAGATTCCGGCGTTGCCGCGATCATTCTGATCGATCAGCGCGGCCGGTTGCTCTGGTGCTGGACGGCCAAAGGCGAGTTGCTCGCGGGCGGCTCGATGCGTTTGGCCACGCCGGATGCCGTCGGGAGGGCGCCGTCGCCGACCGCCGCGGACGCGGCGCGATTGACGAACGACTGGATCGCGTGGGGTTCGCAGCTCGGGGTCGTGCCGCGGCGGGTGGCGTGCATCGCGGCGGACGACCCGGTCGGCGTGGGTGAAGACTCGGCGTCGTTTCGCGCGGGACAATTCGGGGCGAAACTCGCGGGAACCTGGGGCGGCGCGGGGGTGGATCTGGTTCTCGACCAGGACCCGATCGGCGCGACACTCGCGCGACTCGCTTCGGCGACGGCGGATGCGCGCCCGGACGAGGCGGCGATCGCCGGGCTCGACGGTCTCTCTCATCGCCCCGGCAAGTTGCACAAGCGGATGCACGTCTGGGTTGCGCTGGGGATTCTCGGCGGCGCGCTGCTGAGCGCCGGGGCCGCTTGGAAGCTCCGTGCGAGCGTGGGCCTGCTCACCGAGGCTGCGCAGAGCGAAGACTCGCGCTGGCGCGAGCTCATTCAGACGAGCTACCCCAACATCATGAAACTTCCGAACGTCGAACCGGAAGACGAATTGAACAAGATCCTGCGGCGTGAAGAGCAGGAGCGCGAGCGGAACAAGATCGAGCCGATGCGGCCGATCATCCAGGAACTCGAGACGCTCTCGCTGGCGCTCGCCGACCCGGAAGTCGATCTCGAGAGCATCGACATCTCGGCGGGCGCCAATGCCTCGGTGATCATCAACGTTCTGACGCCGGACATCAAGCAGGCCGAGAACGTGTACAAGGCGATCACCGCGATCAGCGGCAGCAACATCGAGTCGTGGCAGCAGCCGAGTTTCTCAAACGCGGGCACGAAGATCAAGGGCGTGTTTACCGGGAAGTGGCGCAACCCGAAAGCCGGCGCGCCGGCGCCGAGCGTGCAGGCTCCGAGGCCGGCGCCCCCCTCCAACCCGACCTCAACCCCAGCGCGAGCCGCTTCGCCAACGGTCTCGA
Source organism: Phycisphaeraceae bacterium (assembly GCA_019636555.1). Classification (NCBI taxonomy): domain Bacteria; kingdom Pseudomonadati; phylum Planctomycetota; class Phycisphaerae; order Phycisphaerales; family Phycisphaeraceae; species Phycisphaeraceae bacterium. Next base: position 531,569 of record JAHBXH010000001.1, read on the forward strand.
ATCCCGCGCCCGTGACAGATTCTGGAACGGCCAGGCCGCGGCAAACTCCGACGCAGCCTCCGGGCCCGGCGGGGGTGGAGACATCGTCTCCAATTCCGCCTCTCACGAATCCGGGTCAGGGTCTCACGCAGGGCGCGCCATCACCGGATCAGCCTGCGGATACTCCAGGGCAATCTGAGACAAGCGTTGCGCGTCCGCGCGTGCCGCCGGCAACTCCTCCGGGGGGTGGACGATGACGCCCGCCGACACCGGACTGACTCTGCCGGGAACTCCGGAGCAGCCCGCGCCGCGCACGTCGGTCGCTGTTTCTGATTTGCTCGCACAAGCGGGGGACCTCGCCGGGCGTGCGGAGCGTGCGAACCGTCCGACGTCGCTCGTGTATCTCGCGGGCACGATTCTGGCGATCGCGTTGTGTGTGCTCGCGTACTTTGCGTACGCGCGCATGGCCGCGGCGAGTGCTCTGCAAACCTCGGCGCAGCGGGCGAACCGGATCGAGAAGCTCGTGGCGCGGCTCAAGGAATTCGATCGGGTGAACGAAGAGCGGCGAGAGGATCTGCGGCCGCTGCCGACGATGCAGACGCAGATCGCGGACGCGGCAACGGCGGCGCAGCTGACCACCAAGCTCGCGCCGGCGCAGGCAAGGCAGGTCAAAGGCCCCGGCGATCTGACCCGCCGGACCTGGCGGTACAACGACCTGCACGAGGAATCGCTCGAAAGAGTTTTCGATTGGATTTCGCGGACTTTGCGGGACATTCCGGGACTGGAGCTGACGGGGCTGAATATCAGGCCGGAAACCACGACGTGGCGCGTGGATGTTGTTTTTGGCCGCTGGGAGCGAACCGGGTCGTGAGCGGCGCGCTCTACCAACCAACAATCGGTGCACCGGAGAAGCAGTTGACGCAGAACCAGCTCATTCACTCTTTCGCGGGGCTCGCGCTCGGTGTCTCGCTCCTTCTCGGCGCAGCCGGTTGCCAGACTCAGCAGAAGGAAGTTGTCACGGTGCCCGCGCCTCCCTCGTTCGACACGGCCAAGGCGGTGCAGCTCGCCGAGCAGGCGCTCAAGGCGCAGCGGGACGGCGATCTCGAAAAGGCGATCGCGCTGTACAAACAGTCGATCCAGGCGAACCCGGAGCTTTCGGGCGTGTGGACGAATTTCGGCGTTGCGATGATGGCGAAGCAGAATTTCCCTGCCGCGGCGGAGGCGTTCAAGCACGCGCTCGACCTTTCACCGACGGATTCGCGTCCGCTTGTGAATCTGGGCGTGGCGTATCTGGAGCGGGGCTGGGCGGATCAGGCGTACACGTATTTCAGCCAGGCGCTCGATCGCGACCCGAACAACATCGATGCGCTGCGCGGCGCGATCATGGCGGCGCAGCGCTGCGGGCGCGACGATGAACGCACGCTCGACTACATCAAGCGCCTGCAATTGATCGAGACCGACCCGAAATGGAAACTGGAACTCGGGTATCGGCGGATTCGGCTCGAGAATGCGCTCAAGGATCGGAACAAGGGAACCGCGTTTCCATCCGCCGGGCAGCAGCGTCCGCGCGACCCGGCGAGCGTGACGCCGTCGATCCAGCCGCTGCAGCCTCAGAATGAGCCTGTGCAGCCGGTTATGCCGAGCGGGTCGTGAGAAGACGGAAGTCGTTGAATGCGAAGCGCACGCGGTTGATTTCAAACCCCCTCCGGCATCGCTGCGCGATGCCACCTCCCCCTTTCGGAAAGGGGGAGGACAAAGAAGAGCGAGCGATTCGACTTGTGTCTTGGAGAGAACGCGGAGGTGCGGAGCGGGCGGAGTTGCGCAGGGGGGAAGAAAGAAGCGGAGAGACAAAGAGATAAAGAGATCGAGAGATTGAAACAAGAAGAGACGAAAAGCGGAGTGAAGGCAGTCAATTCGTAGGGCGCGAAGAATTCACAGAGTGAGGCAGAAAAAGAGTTGGTGGGGCGGAGCAGGGCCCAATCACCGGTGGCATCCTGCGCGATGAACGCACCCTTGGCCTCCCGCTTGCGCGGGAGGTTCTTTGTGCAGGTAGGGCGAGTTTCGTTTGACGGCGTTCTTCAGCCCGCCATGCGCTGCGGATCGGCTGCCGCGGCGGCCTTCTTGGCGTGTCGCTTGCCGACGCCGAGAGAGATCAGGTGCACGCCCTCGGCGACCGAGCGCGGATCGATCATGCGCCAGGGGTCGATGATGGTGTCGCCGGGCTGGAACTTGAAGTTCTTGTACTCTTTCCAGTTGGTGGAGATGAAGTAGAGCGCGGGGCCGGCGGGGAGTTCGGCGTCGGGGCGGATGGCCGGGTCGTGCAGGATCGGGAAGATGCCGCGCTGGCGGAGAATGTTGGCGAGCAGGATCGCGGGTGAACCCTGCGTCTGATTCGTGTTGGGCTTGAAAGCCATGCCGAGGAGGACGACCGGGCGGCCTGCGCGGTGTTCCATCACCTGATCGGCGAGCCACGCGGTCTGCTGATCGCGTCCGTGATTGATGACGTCGAAGATGTTGAACTTGACCTCGACCTCACGGGCCGTGAAAGACATCGCCATCTGGTCGCGCCCGTGGCAGGGGCCTCCGTCGGCCATGCCGCCGTCCATGTACTTGGGGCTGACGAGGCGATCGGTCGCGAGCTTGAGCGTGGCGTTGACGACGTCGCAGTCGGCGTCGGGGAGGCGGTGGCAGACTTCCATCACCGTGTTGGCGAAGAGGACCTTCAGTCCGAGGTAGGTGTTGTAACAAAGCTTGACGCACTCGGCCTCGGTCCAGGTCATGGGGCGGATGGGGGAGTTGTGGAGCGTGCCGTAGAGCTCGCGCGCGACCTGTTCGCCCTTGCCCCCGTCTGCCGGCGTGGTCGCGTTGATGGCCATGTCCTTGCGGGGGGGCGGGCAGCCGAGCAGCACGAACTCCGGATTGAGGAAATCTCGCACGACGGTCGATTGCCCGATGAAGAACGGGTTGTAGACCATCGTCCAGCCGTCGCCGATCTTCGACCCCGCGCCGCGCTCTGTGGCGGGCCCGAGGATGTTGTTCATCGTGCCGGGTGTGACGGTCGAGATGACGAGGATCGTGCGGTAACGTCCGTCGGCCTTGTTCGCCTTGATGGCGCGACCGACCTCTTCGAGCGAGGATTCGATGATCGAGTTGTCAAAGTCCCGCGGCACGCCGTCGTACGGGAGCGACCCGTCGTGGCTCGGGGCGTGCGGGGTTGGCACCGCGACGTAGATCGCGTCGGCAGCGCGGACGGCGTCGTTGACGGTCGCGCAGTAGTGCATCAGGTGCTTGCACGAGGCGTACTGCTCGTCGAGCCCGGGCTCGAAGGGCGTGACCTCGCCCCGCTTGTAGCTTTCCATCAGTTCGCGGTTGGTGTCGTAGCAGAAGACCTCGTGGCCCTTCATGGCGAGGGCGACGGCACAGGGGAAGGACGTGCTGCTCATGCCGACGAACGCAATTTTCATGGGCAGACTCTCTCGCCACAGGGTTGCCGCGTGTGCCGGGAGTGAACGTGTGAAGCCGGCTGGCCGAGTATCGGCGTTCCGGCGCTTTGAGGTGAACTGAATGAACAGTCAGGCCGCCGCGGGGAGCTGATCCCTGAGATGGTCGACCGTGAAGAGCCGGACATGTCCGAACGATCTCAAGCGGGCGAGGATGGCGCCACGATCATCGGGAGTCACAAGCACAAGATCCAGGGGAGTCAGATTGATCGGCGCGATCGCACGCTCGTGCCGGAAGGCGGGGTTGTCGTCGCAAACATGGAACGCGATGCCCGCGAGTTCGAGAGCCCGGGCCGCTTCCCTTCCGTTGCGCCCGAAGCCGTAAATGACCAGTCGGGCGCGATCCGGATGGATCTGTGATGCGCGAACTGCCAGGGTGTCCCAGGACGGCGCAAGGGCGTGCGCGGTCAGATTCGTCGCGATGCTCTGTCCAAGAGGAGAAAGCCGATCACCCAGCGACGGGCCGGAGGGTGCCGAGCCGGTGGCCGCGGCTTCGCGCCGAGCGAGCGATCGGGCGGCTCCCTCGAGCACCGATCTGTCCGAATCGCGGAGTTCGCCGAGCCAAGACAGCATGGTGCGGGTGTTCTCGGCCTGCCCGGCGAAGAGCGCGCGCATCAGTTGGCGCAGGGTCCAGCGCCGGCGTGCCGCATCTTGTTCCGGACGCGGAACCCATCTGCCGATCTGATCGCAGCCGTCTTTCCAGATCTCGATGACTTTCGAAGAGCGAGAATCCTGCGTGAGGCGATAGAGCAGGAGCGGGCGCTCGATCGGCCGCGCCCACTTGGCTCCGAGCGCGGTGAAGCGCAGAAGCATCTCCCAATCTTCGATGTGGTTGTCGGCGGGGAATGCCTCGCCGTACGTCCGGACTAAGTGATGCAACGCGTCGGTGCGGAAGACCGTGGCGCCGGGAGCGAGCGGGTTGGTCTCTCTAAGGCGAGCGATCGTGAGTTCTTCGGCGGCGGGATACCACGCGAGCGACGACGGCCTCAGAAGGTGGTCGGCATCGCGGTAAGCAGTCGCGATCGCGTCGCAATTACCGATCGAGTCGAGCACGGAGCGGGCGAAATCGGGTTCGAAGGCGTCGTCCGCATCGAGAAAACCGACGAAGTCGCCCTCAACCATGGAGAGGCCACGGTTGCGGGCGGCGGCGACGCCCCGGTTCTGCGTGCGGATCACGCGCATGCGGGGATCGCGCACGCGGGCGACGCGCTCGAACGTGCCGTCGGTGCTGCCGTCGTCAACCACGACGAGCTCGAGCCCCTCGTGCGATTGAGCGAGGACGCTCGCGACGGCTTGCTCGATCGTTCGTTCGGCGTTGTACGCCGGGATGACGATGGACAATGGCGTGGTCATGCGGCTGCTCTATCCGGATCTTTCTGAAGCGAACGAGTGATGAGCGAGAGGATTTTCGCCGCGGCGTTCAGATAGGTGTGGTTGGCTTCGATCCGCCTGCGGGCGATCGCGATCTGTCGCTCGCGCGTCGATCGGTGCGATACGAGATCGCTCAATCTGCTTTCGAGCGAGGCTTGATCGTGAAAGAAAAGCGCGGCTTGACGGCCCGTCATATCGAAGGCCGACGAATGCTGAGTATCCGGCCCGAAGACCGCCCAAGGCTCGACCAGCGCGCCCTTTCGCGCGCCGTCCGATGCGAGCGGCGAAGCGTGTTCTATACAGCCGAGTTGCTGCAATACGCTCGCGAGATCCATGAGCGCGGGCGCGTCGGTCCAAGGCAGGCAGGTCACCGGTAAGGTGCTCTCATTGAAAGGGAAGGAGGCTCCATCGCCGCACGCCCTGCGGTAAGCGCGGCGGACGATCATGGCAAGCTCGCCCCAGTGCAAGCGGCACAGAGGAATGCCGCCGGAGAGCACGCATTCGGACAAGCGCTGGTGGCCGAGCATGTGATAGGTCGCCTGCAGATGACACGCCGAACATTGGTAGCTGAGGCGCAGTTCGCCTTCGTGCGCGAGCGGGCCCTTCGCAAACTCGCCGAAAGCCGGATGCTCGCTCCACCCGTTTCCGTATATGTGAAATCGCCATCCGTTCTTTTGCGCGACCTGGCTCGCCCACATCAGCGTTTCATGGCGCATGATTCGGTCGGCGAGAGGATTGGCGTACGTTGCCGCGAGCAGGTCGACTGTGCGGTCGTCGGGCTCGCCGCGAAGGCTTTGGCGCAGTGAATCCTGCACGGTAGAACGCAGATCGGGGAAAGGCAGCGTGGAAAGCGGCAGTTGGACGTGTCGGTACACAGCCTCGCGGAGCGGCTCCATCGCGGCGAGGAGCTTGTTGTCCACGCTCGGGTTTGCGCGCAACTCCGAAACGATGCGCGTGTGCTGGGCTTCGGGCGTCTCACTCTGGTGGCTGACGTAGGCGATTTCGCATTCGAAGCGGGCGCGTTCTTCGCTCGTCGCCGGCGCCGCGTGGAACTTCCGCTCGCTCGCTGGAACAGGCAAGAGCATGCTGGACGCGCGCGGATAGCCGTAGCAGTCGTGCAGCTCATCGACGATGTGGCCGACAGTGAAATCGAACGCGCCGAGCGAGCGGCCCAGCCTCGCATCGAAGAGGTGGGGCATCTGGTCCTGGATCCAGCAGACCCAAGGCAGATTGCGCGGCAGGAAATCGCCGAGCGCTGCGCGCGGGAAGTTGATGCAGAGAATGAGGTCGGGCTCGAAATCACGTACGGCGCGGAGGTACGCGCCCGCGGAGAAACACGATGAGCCGTCGGGCTCGATGAGTACGCGTGCTTCATGCCCGTGCGCCTCGAACGCGCCCGCAATATCGCGGCTGGAATGTTGAATAAAAGTGGAGTATCTGGTCGTGGGGATGAGGATGCGCAGCGGGCGCTCTCGGAGGCGTGCATTCCACCAGCGAAGATCGCGTTCCGCGTAGAGGGCGCGTACAGATTGCTCCAGCCGCGGCACTTCCGCCTGCTGCTCGGTGAGAACATCGGAAACGCTTGCGGCGACGCGATGGAAGATGGCGGCGGGGGTTGCGGCATCGTGCGCGACTGTGCCGCTGATGCGGAGATCGATGCGCGTGCGCTGGTACGCGGCGAACAAATCCACAGCGCTGGGGCCGACGAACGCGCGCACGTGGTCGTCCTGCAATTGATCGGAGCAATCGGACATGGAGAGCGCGGCGAGAAACGCGTGCGTATCGGGCTCGACGATACAGATCGGCGCTCGGTAGCCAAGCCTTTCGCGCGGGCGGGCTCCACTCGCGGACTTGAAGAGCCAGGGTGTGCGGCAGCCCGCGACAAAGAGCGCTGCCTGAGGCTGTTCGCGCCAGGATGCCCGGTGCTCCGTGAGCGAGCGAGCAGCGAGCGATTTCGAATCAGCGAAATTGGCCCAGTGCTCGCCATCAAAGGTGATGACATTGCCGTCGGACGCACCGAATGCGCGGAGAGGCCGGCGCGGCGCGGAAACACCGAAACCGATCAGTCGATCACCGAGTGCTCGCAAATTGGACTCGAGCCAGCGAGAGGATTGCGTCAGTTCATCGTTTTGGAGTGAACCGACGGCGGCGCTGAGCGCGAGCACCTGCGGTGTGCGTCGAATTTCCTCCGAGAGGCCGTTCAGCTGTTCGAGCGCGCAGGTGCGTAGGCCGAGTTTGGCGAGATGGCTCGCAGCGAGGAGAGAAAGGCCGGGCTGCTCGGGTTGCTCGCTGAGTGCGGGCAGCGCGAGCGAAAGAAACTTCCAACTGTCCGTGCCGCGTCCGAGCGACAGGAGTGCCGCTGAGTTTGCGGTCGGGGTTGGACCGATCGGTGATGCCATGATCGACGCGGACCGAGCTTTCATATCGGCCGGTGTTCGGGAAGGGCTGCAAGGTCGGGGCTTCGGGTGCGTGCGCGCCAAAAACGAAAAACCCCGCCGTTGCGGGCGGGGCTCTTCATTCAAGTGGAGGCGACGAGACTCGAACTCGTGACCTCTTCCATGCCATGGAAGCGCTCTACCAAAACTGAGCTACGCCCCCTTGATGGGGAACACCTCGGGTTGAGGGGTTCCTAGTCGTTTTTCGGCCGCGGGGCCGGGTTTCTTCGGTTGTGCCCGCGGGAACCGGCTCGATAGGCGATTCCGGCGGGGCCAAGATGGTAGTTCGAGCCCTTGGCGAATCAAGAAGGGAGTGATTCGGGCCGGAATGAGGCGGTTTTTGAGGAAAGAGCCTGATCGGCGGCTGCCAGGACGCTTTCGAGGCTGATGCGGTCGATGGAGCAGCGATCCGGGTGGTCGTCGGCGACTTCGGACTCGGGGAGCGACGGGTCAGCAGTCAGAATGGTTTCACCGGCGGGGGCGACGATGGTGGTCCAGCGTGGGTCGGTGGGGCCGAAGAGCGAAACAAGCGGGACACTAAACGCTGCCGCGATGTGGCGGGGGCCGGTGTCGTTCGTGACCATCAGGGCCGAGCCTTGAATGAGCGCCTTGAGCGAACCGATTATGATCCCGAGGTGGGGCAGACAGACACAGGGGACGCCGGACCTGCCGGCGATTTCGTCCACGAGGTCTGCTTCGCCGGGCGAGCCGTTGAGGAAGATCGCCAGCCCTCGGCTCTCGTGCAGGTGCTTGGCGAGGGCGGCAAACCGATCGATGGGCCAGCGTTTGGCGGCGTTGTTGCCACCGGGGTTCAGGATGACGCGCGGGGTATCGGGAGATATGTCGGCGCGATCGAAGATTTCACGGGCTCTCGCGGCGTCGGCCGCGGTTACGCAAAGTGAAAGTTTGTTTTCAGATTGCGAAAGTGCAGCATCGGGAACTCCGAGCGTGCGAGCGGCAAGAGACTGGTAGTAAGTGACTGCAGAAACAGGACTTCGGCGTCCATCAGAGCGGGTTGGTGGCGTGAGCCGATCGGTGAGCAGGAGGCCGCGAGCGTCGCGGTCGTAGCCGATGCGGCGGGGGATGCCGGCGATTCGAACGATGAGTGCGGTCGAGAAGGAGTTGGTAAGCAGTACCGCGGCGTCGTAGCGGCGGGGGCGGATCTTTGCCGCGACGAATTTGGGGCCCATGACGCCGGAAGAACGGGCCACGTGAACCTCGTCAAAGCAAGGAAGCCCGGCCAGTACCTCATCCATGCCGGGGCGGAGAAGGCCGCCGATGAAGCAGCCGGGAAGGTTGCTTCGGAGGCGACGGAGCGCGGGCGTCGCCATGACGCAGTCACCCAGCCATGAGGGGCAAACGACGAGGAGGCGGTGGGGCTTTGGCTGCTCGGAGCCCGGCATTGCGGGACTGTAGCGAAGGGAGTGGGGCCCCTAGTCGAATTGGAATTCGGTTCCGGGCGCGGGGGTGCCCCAGAGTGGACCATCGCGGTACTTGTCTTCGTACCACTTGTTGGTGATGCGCCTGAGTTCGGCGACGAACCCGACCCCCACGATGCGTTCGGCCTCGAGCGTGATCGTAATGGAAGCGGGGGAGAGTTCGAGCGCGAGGAGCTCGACCCCTTCGCGCTCGGCGATGGCGCGGGCGGTCGATTCGACGGTGCGGCGGGTGGTGTGGTCGTCGAGGGGGGTGCCGTGGAGGGCGCTCAATCGGACGGTCGCGGGCATGTCAGAAAGGTACACCCCGATTCGCGGGTGAACGGCGGAATGGTCGATTCCAAAGAAAGAGTCATGGCACCCGGCAAGACAACCACGGAGATTCCGCGCGCCCGCGGGCGGGTGTGGTGGGCTGCGCTGTTTCTGGGCGTGGGGATTGCGGCGGCGCTTTTGCTGCGGGCGCAGCAGGAGAACGTGATCGCTTCGGCGGCGCGGGTGAGCGAGGGGGAGGAGCGAGCGGTTGAGGTGCGGGTTGCGCGGCACTTGCGCGCGAGCGAACTGGTGACGAGCAGGATCGAGACGACTGTGCGCGCGCAGAACACGGATGACAACTGGTTCGGGAGTGTGGTCGCGACGGTCGAGGCGCCCGCGCGGCTGAGTTACGGAGTCGATCTTTCGAAACTGGAATCGTCGCGCGTCGTGTTCAGCCCGATCTGCAGTGTGTACTCGGTGCGGGTGCCGGTGCCCAAGCGGATTGCCACGGAAGTGTTCACCGGGCAGGAAAAGACGAGTGTTGATCTGATCGGGCTGCGGTTTCGCGCGCTCGCGGGAGAAGAACAACTCGGGATCGCGCGGACGAGGCTGCATGAATCGGCGCTCAGGATGCGCGTGACGGGCGCGGAACTGGAGCGCGTGCGCGAGAACGCGCGAGCGGAAGTTGAGGACCTGGTGAAGAAGATCGTCGGGGAGAGCGCATCGGTTCGGGTCTCGTTTGAAGATGAGAACGAGTGGAGAACTTCGATGGCGGTGGGGAAGTAGGGGAGGGAAGAAGAGACGAAGAGACGGGGGAAAGAGCAGCAGAGCAGCAGAATTCGCCATGCGGTTTGTTCGGGCAATTCCATTTCTTTGGTCACGCCGGTGGAATATCACGCGGCTTGTGATCGCGCTCACGCTTCTGGTGATTCTCGCGGCGGATACGCCGGCGCGGCTGGCGCGTCTCACACTTGCGGCGCTTCCGGACATGGACTATGCGTCGGAGATCGCGACGCTGCGCGAGCAGGGCCGGTTCGCCGAAGCGATTGTCATTGCAGATGCGGGGCTCGCGTGGACCGACGGGCCGGGGAACGGACCGAAGCGCCAGGAAATCGAGCGGCAGCGCCAGATGACGGTGGATGAGCAGGCGAGCTGGCTGCGGCGTGCGAAAGACGTTGGTTGGGGCGCGCTGAGTGGACGTGGCGAGAGTCTGGAACAACTCATCGGCGCGATCGCGGCGGACATGTTTGTTGTGGGTGATATCCGTGATCTTGTGATCCAGGGCGGAACGTGGGCAAGCGGTGGTGAGCCGGACAAATTGATCGTGGCGCTCTCCGGAGTTGGGATCGTGCTCACCGTCGCGCCGGAAATCGACTGGGCGCCGGCGCTGTTGAAGGTGGCGCGCAAGGCGGGCGCGGTGACGGAGGGGTTGAAAGACTTCATCGTGCGCGGCGTGAAGATGCGGCGGACCGAGGCGCTGGCGGGCGCGTTCGGCGATGTGACAAAGCTCGCCACAAGAGCCTCACCCGCCGGTGCGATCCGGATTCTCAAGTTTGCGGACAACGAGAAAGACCTCGCGAAGCTCGCGGCGTTCGCGGAGCGCAACGGGGCGAAGGGCGGCGCGGCGCTGTTGATCACGGGAAAAGAGGGCGCCGCGATGGTGCGGGCCGAATCCGCTGTGGCGAGCGCGGTGCGCGTGACGGATGATGTGGTGCTTGCCGCGGCAAGGAAGGGACCGGCGGGCGCGAAGTTCCTCGCGAGCCCGGCGGCGCGGGTGCTGACGCGGCCGCATTGGATCCTGGGATTTGGGAAGGGCGTGTGGAAAGGGAACGTGCCGAACGCGATCGCGCAGGCGGCACGGGCGATGGACCCGTATGGATGGTGGCTGCTGCCGCTGGTCGGTGTGTGGACGCTCTGCGAGTGCGGGTTGTTTGTGGGGGCGGGGCGAAGGGCGCTGAACAGGCGGCGCGCGGAGACCGCGGGCCCGGTTGGGGCGCCGGCCGCGATTGGATAGGTCCAATAGGCCCTATGGGACCCATAGGACCTATGCCAGAGCGCCCGTTTGCGCAACGGTGCCTGCGGCCTTTTCGTGCTCCGATCTCAAAAGCAAATCGACTTGTTCGAGCGTGAGGGCGTGCGCATCGGCCAGGGTCTTGATCCGATTGGTGAGTTCCTTGCACTGAGCATCGGTGAGCGCAAGGCCGAGCTGATCGGCGCGGCTGCGGACCGCGTTCCAGCCGGTGAGCCGGTGCGCGATGTGCACGTAGCGCGTGAGCCCGAAGTCTTCGGGGCGGAGCGCCTCGTAGGTGGAGGGGTCGTTCAGCACCGCCTTGGCGTGGATGCCAGCCTTGTGCGTGAACGCGCAGAAGCCGGTGATGTAGTTGTTGAAAGGGACCTCGATGTCCACCATCGAGGCGACGGTCTGATCGATCTCGCGGAGGAGCGGCAGGTTGTACTTGCGGACGGATTGCGGATCGACGACGGCGAGGCGGGCGATCAGGCCGCCGAGCGAGGTGATGCCGTTGCGCTCGCCGATCCCCAGGACGGTGGTGTCGATGTGGGTGGCGCCGGCTTCGAGCGCGCAGAACGCGTTGGCGATGGCGCAGCCCGAATCGTTGTGCCCATGAAACTCGATGTCGGCCCGGACGCGCTTGCGGAGTTCGGCGACCAACTCGTAAATCTGGCGGGGGGAGCCCACGCCGACGGTATCGGCGACGCCGACGCGATCGACTCCGAGCGCATCGACCGCTTCGTAGACTCGGAAGAGGTCTTCGGGGCTGGAGCGCAGGCTGTCTTCGGTACTGAAGCGGACTTCCACGCCCGACTCGCGCAGGAACGGGATCACCTCGCTCGCGATGCCGATGATCTCATCGATCGAGCGGCCGTGGCTGAACTTGCGGAGCTGCGACGAGGTTCCGATGACGACATCGACACCGTCGACGCCGGTCTCGACGGCGACGCGGGCATCATCGAGGTGGCAGCGCGTGTGGGTCAGGATCTTGGCGTGAAGGTCGAGCCCAGCGATGGTCGCGCAGTCGTCGCGGCTCTGCGGCGAGGCCATCGGATTGGTGAGTTCGAGATACTCGGCACCGAATTCATCGAGCAGCGTCGCGAGTTGGACTTTCTGCTCGGTGGTAAAGAATGCGTTGACGAACTGCTCGCCCTCGCGGAGAGTTGAATCGATGATGGAGAACGGCTTGATCTGAGTTTGAACGTTGGTGGGCATGGGAGAGTCTCGAAAGGGGCAAAGGGGCAAAGGGGCAAAGGGGCAAAGGGGCAAAGGGGCAAAGGGGCAAAGGGGCAAAGGAGCAAAGGGGCAAAGGGGCAAAGGAGCAAAGGGGCAAAGGGGCAAAGGAGCAAAGGGGAAATGGTGAAGTGGGGAAGGATGAATGCGTGGTTAGCGAGCGGCGGCGACGATCGCCGACGCCATTTGTTTTGTCGTGGCTGTGCCACCAAGGTCGGGGGTTTTGACTTGGGCGTCCGCGAGCACGCGGCGAACCGCCGACTGCAGTCGCTGGGCGAGCGCGTGCTCGCCGAGCCATTCGAGCATCATGCATGCGGAGAGCACAGCAGCGCACGGGTTCGCCACGCCCTTACCCGCAATGTCAGGGGCCGAGCCGTGGACCGGTTCGAAAACGGCGTAGGTTTCACCGATGTTGGCGCTGGGCGCGAGGCCGGGGCCGCCGCTGAGCCCTGCGGTAAGGTCGGAGAGAATGTCGCCGAAGAGATTCTCGGCAACGATGACATCGAATTCGGCGGGCCGGCGGACGAGATCCATGCACGCGGTGTCGATGTGGGCTTCACGGAACTCGATCTCGGGGAAGCGGGCCGCGATCGAGCGGGCGACTTCGACCATCAGACCGCCGGTGGCGCGCAGGACATTGGCCTTTTCGACGAGCGTGACGCGCTTGCGTCCGAGCGAACGCGCGAGTTCAAATGCTCGAGAGACGATGCGTTCGCATCCGGCTCGGGTGGTGACGCGGACCGAGAGGGCGAGATCGGCGGGGCTTGTCTCGCGCAGATGCGGGAGCTTGCGGGCGCCATCGAGCGCGCCCACGAGCGACTGCGGCGTCGGATGGATTTCGAGGCCGGCGTACAGCCCTTCGGTGTTTTCGCGCACGACGATCACATCGAGCGGTCGTTCGGTCGGTGCGAACGTGCGTGCGGGCCGGATGTTGGCGAAGAGGTTGAATTGCCGGCGCAATTGAACGATCGGCGAGGCGTACTTGAGATTCTGCGAGCGCAGCCGTGGGGCGAGTTCGAGCGCGGCGTCGGACGCGGGCTTGGAAGTGATCGCGCCGAATATCGCGCAGTTGGTCGAGCGGAGCACATCGAGTGTGCGCTCGGGGAGCGGGTTGCCCTCTTCACACCAGAATTTCCAGCCGATGTCGGCGGGGATGTAATCAGCACGGAAACCGATCGAATCGAGAACGGTGCGCGTCGCATCGAGCACTTCGGGGCCGATGCCGTCTCCGCCGAGCCATGCGATCTGATACGTCGTCACAGTGCAACCTCCACGTGGGTAACCGATTGCGCGCGTGTCTCGCGGAGCTGCGGCTCGATGCCGCCGGAGACGATGAGCCGCTGAGCAACCGGCCCGAGCGGCGCGAAGGCGAACGTGCGACCGCCGACTTCGATCGTGCTTCGTGCAAAATCGATATTGAGTTGCGGACCGGGTGAGACCGGCGCGGCGCCGGGACGAATCAGGAATTCCGCGAGCGCGGGCGATTCGAGGATGAGCAGGCCGTTGTTGAGCGCGTTGCGCTCGTACGTCGCGGAGATGCTTGCGGCGATGACAGCGCGGATTCCGAACATCTGCAGCGCCGTCGCGGCCTGCTCGCGCGAGGAGCCGGTGCCGAAATTGTGATCGGCGACGAGAATGTCGCCGGGGCGGGCGATCATCTGGAAGCGGTGATCGAAGTTCTCGAAGGCGACCGCCGCCATCTGCTGGCGAGAGAGGTCGTTGCGATACGTCCACCTCCCGGCGTAGATCGCGTCGGTGCTGATGTCGCTCGCAGCAAGCACGACCGCGCGTCCGGCGATACGGGGCTCGAAGGCGTCGATGAGATCGGTCTCGCGCTGGGCGGAACTGCGGCTGAGTATTCGAACTTGCGTGCTTGGAACAATCGCGGCGGGCGACCCGGTGGGAGCGGTAATAAAGCCCTCGCGCGCGGAGGCTGCCACCGCTCCGGGCGAGGCGAGATACACCTGAGCGTCGCGATGGCCCATGCGGCCCCGGTAATTCCGGTTGGTGGCGCTGATCGCGACATCGCCTGCTTGTGCGATGCCTTGTCCGAGTCCGATGCAGGGTCCGCAGCCGCTGGGGAGCGCGATCGCGCCGGCATCGAGCAGTGTCTGCCAAGTGCCATCCGCTTCGGCGCGGCGTTGCTCGCTGGCGGATGCCGCGGCGACATAGAGCTCGACGTGCGGCGCGACGCGGTTGCCTCGAAGTTCTGCCGCGGCCTGCGCGAGGTCTTCGTATCGCGCGTTGACGCAGCTCAGGATGTAGGCCTTGTTGATGCGGATACGTCGGTCCTGCAGCGCTCGCGCGGAAGAGACAACCTTGACGTCGTTGGGTCCGGTGATGAGCGAGGGGATTTGCGCGAGATCGAGATCGATCTCGACGGCGTAGAAAGCACCGGGCTCGGCTTGCGGGCAGTCGGCAAGGCTCATGGCTTGGCCGCGTGCCTGCAGGTAGGCAATCGTCGTCGCGTCGACGGGGAAGACACCCGCGAGCGCACCCCATTCGGTCGTCATGTTGGCGATGGCCATTCGATCGGGCATCGAGAGTGCCGCGATCCCTTCACCCGCGAATTCAACGGCGTGGTTGAGAACCTGGTCGCGGTTGATGATGCCGCAGAGCGCGAGAATGACATCCTTTCCGGTGACCCCGGGTGCGAGACGATTGCAGAGCGTGACGCGCGCGACCGGCGGCACGCGCCACCAGGTGGACCCGGTCGCCCAGATCGCGGCGGCATCGGTTCTCACGATGGGCGTGCCGAGACAGCCGACCGCGCCGTACATGTTGGCGTGCGAATCACTCGCGACGACGAGCGAGCCGGGGATCGCGTAGCCCCGCTCGATCATGATCTGATGGCCGATGCCTGTTCCGGCCGGGTAGAACGCGAGATTGTGCTCGCGAGCGAAAGCCTCAATCCTGGCGTAGGAACCGAGATTCTCCGGCGTTGTGTTCTGAATGTCGTGGTCGAGCGCGATGACGGGCTGGGCGCGGTCGTGGATTTGGCCGATGCCGAGCGAGCGGAACTTGCTCAGGACCGAAGCGGTGTTGTCGTGCGTCATGACGTGACGCGGCCGGATCTGGATGTAGTCGCCGCTGCGCGCCGTCTGTGTGCCGACGGCGTGAGACGAGGCGATGTGTTCGATGAGGGTGAGAGGCATGGAAAAAGAGTCCTGAGTCCTGGGTCGTAAGTCCTGTCTTGTTTGGGTGGGGGGCTGCGACTGACGCGGCCCTTGGTTGTGCCAAAAGCACAACGGGCCCGCCGAAACCGGCGAGCCCGCGAGAGTGTTGATTCAGGTGAGATCAACTACGCGCGAAAGGCGATCGCCGGCCGTTTGAGCCGTTTCGATTTGCCTTTTTTGGACGCAAGGATCTGCATGCGAAGTGGATAATAGGCGTGTCGGGCGGATCGGGCAATGAGAGTAATGGGGTGTAGCGGACGCCGCGCCGCCGGCTTGGTGGGAATCCAATGCGCCACAAGCCAAGAAGGAATCGGCTTTCACGGGTCAAATTGGTAGAAGCTCCATCGCGACTGGCGTCGTTGTTTTTCACGCCACCGTAATGGTTTTGTCCAGATACACATCCTGCACCGCGTTCAGGAGTTTCACGCCGTCGGCCATGCTCTTCTGGAAAGCTTTTCGGCCAGAGATCAGTCCCATGCCGCCGGCGCGCTTGTTGACGACGGCTGTGTGCACGGCTTCCTGAAGGTCGCCCGCGCCCTTTGACTCGCCGCCGGAGTTGATGAGCGGGATGCGGCCCATGTAGTTGTTGAGGATCTGGTAGCGGCAGAGGTCGATCGGGTTGCCGCCCTTGCCGGTCTCGTCGCTGCCGCAGAGCTGCGTGTAGACGCGCTTGTCCCACTTGCCGTAAGACGAACCGCCGGTGTTGAGCGCGGCATATCCGCCGTTATTGGTCGGGAGCTTCTGCTTGATGATGTCGGCCTTGATCGTCGCGCCGAGGTGATTGGCCTGGCCGGTGAGATCGGCGCTGGCGTGATAGTCGACGCTCTTGCCGTCTGCACCCGTGACCTTGAAATGCGAGTTGCGGGTGTAGCACCAGAGAACGGTGACGAGGCCGTAGCTGTGCGCTTCTTCGAACATGTCGGAGACGTACGCGATCTCTTCGCGGCTTGAGTCGTTGCCGAAGTAGATCGTTGCGCCGACCGCGACCGCGCCCATTTCGTAGCACTGGCGGACGCTCCCGAAGTACGACTCTTTGTAGATGTTGGGGTAGGTCAACATCTCGTTGTGATTGAACTTGACGAGGAATGGGATCTTGTGTGCGTACTTGCGGGCGACCGCGCCGAGCACGCCGATGGTCGAAGCAACGGCGTTGCAGCCGCCTTCGATCGCCAGCTTCACGATGTTCTCGGGGTCGAAGAACTGCGGATTGGGGGCGAACGATGCGCCCGCGGAATGCTCAACGCCCTGATCGACCGGCAGGATGCTCACGAAGCCGGTGCCCGCGAGGCGGCCGGTATTGAGGATCGTCTGGAAGTTGCGGAGCGTCGTGACGTTGCGATCGGTCTGGCTGAAAACGCGATCGACGAAATCGGGACCGGGAAGGTGAATCTGATTCTTGGAAACGGTTTTGGACTCGTAGGAGAGCAGACTGGCGGCCTCGTTGCCGAGGACCTCGCGGACATTGATCGACGGCGTTGCGGCAGAAATCATGGGTCCACTCCGAATATAATCCAAACAAAAAGGGCGGCAGCCTGCGGATGCCTGTTGCGACGCGCCGATTCTAGCTTGCCGATTCCGGTCAAAGGACCGAGAAAGTGGACGGTTGCGATCATGGGCGAGCATCGGCGGCGTACGCACAAACGCTGATAATCCCGCGGAATTCAAGGTCCGAATACCCTCGCTTGAACCGCGAACTGCCGGTTAGCGAATAAGTCCCCTGCTGTCAAGCCCAATCTAGAAGCCGTCCGGGAAAATTGAGTGGCAAAATCGGGCTTTGGTGGCATGGTTTGGGTGGCCAGTGATCCGCGCTGGTCCTGCCGCAGAATGGTTCTGGGCTTTCCGTGCCCAGTTTCTCGGCCGCAAAACTGCCTGTTCTACACCACCGGCGGGATCGAGTCGAAAGATTCGATTCCGTCGTTCTTTTTGCACCCGTTGGGGCACCTTCGCCGGCCGTTCCCTCCGAATACCGGCGACCGGTCCATCGTGCGACACCTGGCGGCGAAATGGCTAGCGATCGGGCTTACGCCAGCCAAAGTCAGGGTCTTTTTGCAGGACTGCGGCAGACTGCTTTACGCAGCGCAGGCAGGCCACGGCGCCCGGGAATTGCGGACTTTGCCACGCCGGGTCGGCGCGGGTTTCGAGACAGAGCGTGCAGCGCGAGCCGGAAGGCGCGGTCGGGCGCCTTTCGACGGCCAGGGCGCGATAGGCGGCAGTGAGACAATCGGAACAGATGCACGAACCTTGGTGTCCTTCGACCATGTGCCGCGCGTCGGTCCACTCGCTGCGGCAAAAGTCGCAGAGAACGTCGGACATCTGAACGTTGTTTTCATCAGTGCCGGGTCGGCGCATCCGATAAACCCTCGAAACTTCTGGTCTTGGCTCGATCGCCAGCGCTTGGGACGGCTCACGGCATTGAGAGTTCCGAGCCGACGAGCTGCGTCCGCACGAGCCGTTGATAAATCTCGCAACGCGCGAGGAGTTCGTGGTGGCGGCCGATGTCCGCGATCTTTCCATAGTCCATCACCACGATTCGGTCGGCCTGGACGACGGTGCTGAGACGGTGCGCGACGATGAGACACGTCCTGCCGCGGGAAAAATCGGTGATCGCCTCGCCGATTTTGCTCTCGCTCTCGGCGTCGATCATGCTGGTTGCTTCGTCGAGAATGAGAATCGCGGGATCGCGCAGGATCGCGCGGGCGATGGCGAGTCGCTGGCGCTGCCCGCCCGAAAGACTGAGTCCCTGTTCCGCGACGGGGGTATCGAGACCCTGAGGCAAGCGCCGGATGAATTCGAGCGCGCGGGCCTTTCGCGCGGCCTCGACAATCTCTTCTTCGTTCGCATCGGTCGAGCCGTAGGCGATGTTCTGGCGGATGGTGCCGCTGAAGAGCACCGTCTCCTGCGTGACGACGCCGATCTGGTGGCGCACCGACCGCACCGAGAAATCGCGGATGTTGAGACCGTCGATGAGAATGTCGCCGGATTGCGGATCAAAGAGGCGCGGCACGAGCGAGAGCAAGCTGGTTTTGCCGCAGCCGTTGGGCCCGACGAACGCGACGGTCTCGCCGTGGGCGATGTTCAGTGTCACTCCGTCGACCGCGGGGCGCGGCTGATTCGGATAGGAAAAGGAGACATCCTTGAATTCGAGCGATCGCTTGTGGCGGGAGAGTTTGGCGAGCCGGAAACCGTGTCCGGGCTCGGGGACAGAGTTGAGGAGTTCGGCGAGGCGATCCGCGGCAGCGGTTCCGATCTGGATATCGGTGATCACGCCAGTCAGCGGTTTGAGGGCGCCTCCCGCGACACCCAGGGCGCCGAGCGAGACGATGAAGGAACTGGGGTCGAGCGCCTTGTCGATCATCGCCTTGATCGCGATGAGCGCGAGCGTGCCGAGCGCGATGACGGCGACGGCCTCGACGAGCGGGCTTGCCAGTGCGCGCGCCGTGCGCACGCGGTTGAGCTCGCGGAGCATTTTCTTGTTGGCTTTGTGAAAGCGTCCGACTTCCGCGCGCTCCGCGGTGTGGACTTTCACAACTCGCAGACCCTGGAGCGATTCGCTCGCGACGCGGTACAGGTCGCTCTGGCGCTCGAGCGCGCCGCGCGAGCCCTTCTTGATGCGCCGCGAGAGCTGGCGGATGATGACGCCGATCACGCCTCCGGCGACGACCGCGATGACCGAAAGCCGCCAATCGACGATGAGCGCGACGATGACCGCAGCGAGCGCCTTGGTGGCCTCGGCAAAGCCTTTTCCGATGACGCTGAGCATGGCGCCGGACATCATGCCGGTGTCGTTGACGACGCGGCTGATCATGTCGGAAGGGCCCGATGTGATAACGTCGCGGAGGGGCCTTTTCAGTACTCGCCGAAAAGCTTCTCGCCGGACATTGGTGAGAACGCGGTTCACGAGCGTTTGCGTCAGATAAGCATGGAAGAAACTCGAGGTCGCGCCCAGCACGGTGAGCACGCCGAGCCCGATGAAGATCCAAAGTGCCGCGTCGTAAGCACCGCGCGGCAGCGAATCGATGACGCCCTGCGGGATCGTCAGGTGCTCCGAGAGCCAGTGGGGCAGACGGGACTTGTCGATCCGGTCGTTCAGTTCCGTCGCGAGGACCGGCAAATCGCGGATGGTCTGGTCTGGGGCGCCGGGTCGCGAGTTAAAGACGTTGTCGAGAACCGGCTGGATCGCGAGGATCGCCGTGCCGAGGCCGAGTGCGGAAAAGAATGCCAGAACCAGCGCCCCGATGAGCGTACCGGGATACCGAAACATCCGCAAAGAAAAGGTCAGGAAGTTGCGCATTGTGCTGTCGGGCCAAGGGTAGCGACGCGCCGCGGCAGGAGTCGCGGCCAAGCACCTTGTGCCGGAGCGACCAGGCGGGATCTACTCTTGATCGCCGGCTCGGAATCAATGGCGGCGATGAGGAAGTCCATGAGCAACAGATCGATCAAAACGGTGGCGGTAACGGGCGCGACGGGATTTGTCGGTCGAGAAGTCGTCGCCGAGCTGGTCCGGCGCGGCTTGGCGGTTCGGGCACTCGTGCGTGACCGGAAGAAGGCGTCGCGGGTTCTGCCCCGAGCTTCGGGCGGAGCCGCCATCAGTCTGATCGAGGGCGATATCCATGACGGGGTTTCAGCCAAGGAGACCGTGGAGGGGGCGCAGGCCTGCATTCACCTCATCGGGATCATCCGCGAAGAGCGGGGCGGCGTGACTTTTCATCGGATGCACGTCGCGGCGACGCGTGTGATCGTCGAGGCATGCCGCGATGCGGGCGTGCAGCGCTACCTGCACATGTCGGCGCTCGGCGTGTGCGAGCGGGGCATCTGCGAATACCAGACAACCAAGTGGGAGGCGGAACAAATCGTGCGCCGGTCCGGGCTCGACTGGACGATCTTCCGTCCGGGGCTTATTCACGGGGAGAACAGCGAGCTGATGCAGACCGCGACGCAGTGGGTGAAGGGCGAGATCGCGCCCTGGTTCTTTCTGCCGTATTTCACGCGCGGGGTTGAAGAGCGCAATGTGCCTCTCGGCGGTGTGTCGCGGGTGATTCCCGTCGTGCAGCCGGTCGCGGTGGAGGATGTCGCAATCGCGTTCGCCTCGGCGGTCGAAAAGTCTGAAGCGATCGGCGAAACGTACAACCTCGTCGGCTCGGAGAAGATCAGCTGGCCGGAGATGCTCCACGAAATCCGGGATCAGGTGCACGGCGCGAACGACAATCTCAGCGCGTGGGGTGTGCCGGCGGAACTGGCGGCGATGAAAGCGACCGCGGCCCAGCACGTCGGCCTCGGCGCGCTGCTTCCGTTCGATCGCGGCATGGCGCTCATGGGCGGTCAGGACAGCGTGGCGGAGACCGAGAAGGTCAAAGCGCAGTTGGGGTTGAACGCGCGACCATTCCGGGCGAGCTTCCGGAAGTATGCCGGTTCGTTGTGAGTCCGTCGCTGCCGTCTGCGGGCCGGTTTTTCTCGGTGCTTCGCGAGGAGTCGCGCGCAGACTCGCTATTGTCAGGCCTATGAGTCTGCGTTTTCGCAAGCGACTTCTCGAACATCTCAAGCACGACGACTACACGGCACGCAGCGCGGGCCAGCTTCGAGACGATCTAGGCGTGGAGGAGGCCGACCGCGCGGAGTTTGACGAGGCGATCGAAGAACTCAAGGCGGAGAAACTCATCGAAATCGCCCCGAACGGAGCGATCGGGTTGCCTTCACTCGGCAGCAAGGGCGGCGTGATTGTCGGCAAGTTTCGCAAGGCGATGAAAGGCTTTGGATTTGTCGAGCCGCTCGAGGCCGTGCGCGAGGGCTCGATTTTCATTCCACCCGAAGCGACGAGCGATGCGCTCTCGGGCGATACGGTGCGCGTTGCGGTCTCGCGCGACAAGGGGCGAGAGCGCTCCGGGTTTGGTGACGGTCCGCAATTCATCGGAGAGATCATCGAGATCGTGGAGCGCAAGCGCAGCCGCTTCACCGGGGAACTTGTGAAGCGTGGCGGGCAGTGGCTCGTGTTTCCCGATGGGCGAGAAGTGACCGAGCCGATCGTCGTCCGCGATGCCGCGGCAAAGAACGCGCCCGAAGGCACGAAAGTCGTCATCGAGATTGTCGTGTATCCGCAGGGCAACGTGCTCGGCGAAGGTGTTATCACGAAAGTCTTGGGAGATGCGGGGCGGCCTGACGTCGAGACCGAAGCCGTCATCGCGGCGTACGACCTGCCCGGGGAGTTCCCGGAAGAGTGCAACGACCAGGCGCGCGACGTGACCGTCGAATACGACCGGCGGATGGCCGAGTACCACAAGAGCGGTGCGGCGAGTTTCGACAAGGAAGGATGGGGTGGGCGCGCGGACCTGACGCAGGAATTCATCATCACGATCGATCCGCCGGACGCGAAGGACTACGACGACGCGATCTCGATCAAGAAACTTCCGGACGGCGGCTGGGAACTCGGCGTGCACATCGCGGACGTTGCTTACTTCATTCCGCCGGGGTCGGCGATCGATGAAGAAGCGAAAGACCGCTGCAACAGCGTGTATCTGCCGCGCCGGGTGATCCCGATGATCCCGGAACTCTTGAGCAACGGGATTTGCTCGCTTCAAGAGGGCGTGCACCGGTTTTGCAAGTCGGCGTTCATGACGTACGACAAGAACGGGGTTTGCCGCGCCGAAGGCGTGCAGAACACGCTGATCAAAAGCGCCAAGCGTCTGACGTATCTGGAAGCGCAGGCGCTGATCGACGGCGACTTCAACGAGGCGAGGCGCCACGCCAAAACCCTCCCGAAGTACACCGATCAGTTGCTCGAAACACTCCAGGAAATGAACGCGTGCGCGAAGGCGATCGAAGAGCGCCGCAATCGGCAGGGCATGATCAGCCTGGAGTTGCCGGAAGTCGTGCTGATCTACGACGACAATGGACACGTGATCGACGCGGAACGAGAAGATTCCGCCTACACGCACAAACTGATCGAAATGTTCATGGTCGAGGCGAACGAGGTGCTGGCGCGGCTTTTCGAGCGCATGAACGTGCCGCTGCTCCGGCGTACGCACCCGGACCCGACTCCGGGAGATGTGGACAATCTGCGCAAGGCCGCGATGGTCGCGGGATTCAAGATCCCCAAGAACCCGACGCGCGAGGAGCTGCAGAGTCTTCTCAACGCGACGCGCGGCACACCCGCGAGCAGAGCCGTGCATATGGCGGTCTTGCGCACGATGAGCAAGGCCGAGTATTCGCCCGCGATGATCGGTCACTTTGCGCTGGCGAGCGAGGCGTACGCGCACTTCACGAGCCCGATTCGGCGCTACGCCGACCTCACTGTCCACCGCGCTCTTGCGGAGTATCTCCGTCAGACCGACAACGCGACCAATCGACCCAAGAGCGATTCGGATCGCAAGGCGCTCGGGCGCGTGCTCCGCGATTCGGAGATGTGCCCGGATGAGGAAACGCTCCTGCAGATCGGGCGCCACGCGACGATCCGAGAGGAAAACGCGGAGTCTGCCGAACGCTCGCTGCGCCAATTCCTCGTGCTGCAACTGCTCGAAAAGCACGTCGGCGAGAGCTTCCGGGGAGTCATCACGGGAATCAGCCCCAAAGGCGTCTTTGTGCAGATCGACAAGTATCTCGCGGAAGGGTTTGTCAAGAAAGAAGACCTGCCCGGGGACGTCACGCGCGAGAACCTGACTCCGTTCTGGAAGGTCGATCCGCGCACCGGAGCGCTCGTCGATCAGCGCTCGGGCCGTTCGTACAACATGGGCGACACGGTCAGTGTCAAGGTGGTGGCCGTCGATCTGCCGACGCGGCGCATGGACCTGGTCGTCGACGCCGGAGAATCACGTGCCGCGGGAAAGGCCAAGCAGCCCAAGCTCACACTGGGCGGCGGGTTTGCGAAGGGGCAGGGCGCCGGCTTTGGCGACCTGGGAAGTTCGGGTCCGGGCAGAACGGGCTCGCAGCGCCGCAGTCAGAAAAGCAAGTCGCGCGATAAGGGCAAGCCCAATTGGCGGCGCGATCGCGGGCGTTGAATTTGTACCGCCGGACCTGTTCGTGCATCCAAGTGCGCGGCAAGCCAGGAGGTAGACTCGGCCCGTGCACATCCGCGATCTCTCCGACAATCCGCGACTGAAGACCGTCGTTCAGATTCTGAAGGACGCGAGTCTTGCGCGCGAGCCTGCGGACGTATTCCGCGTGTTCGGGCCTCGGATGTGGCAGATCCGGCCGATCGAATTCTTCATCTCCGCGTCCACGCGCGGGCTGGCGAAGGGGAGCTACAAGGTCACGCGCTACTACGACGTCGCGGAGTTCCAGCGCCGCGCCGCGATCGGCGACACCGGAATGCCGGAGACGGTCAACCCGAACCCGTGGGCCACCTTTCACCAGTTGCCGACATACACGACCGGCTTTGTGGCGGACTGCATTCGTGACGGGACACCCAAAATCCTGACCGATCTGCACATCGACGACGATCCGGTGTTCGGAGATCTGCTCAAGCCGTACCGGAGCGCGATCGCATCACCTCTGTTTGATTCGGGCGAAGTGAAGAACTGGTCGATCCAGCTGCGCCGCGCGCCGGACGCCTTTGACGAGGCCAGATTTGAAGACGCTTTCATGCTCGGCAACCTGATCGGGTCGATCACGCGCAACCTTGTCGCCCTGAAAGAGGTCGAGCGGCTGAACAAGATGCTCAACGCGCAGTTTGAAGAGGTGGCGCGCGTGCAGCAATCGCTGCTGCCCGAAAAAACGCCCGAAATTCCCGGGCTCGCCGTCGCAACGAGCTATCTCACCAGCGATCAGGCGGGCGGCGACTACTACGACTTCCTGCCCATGCCGGGGAACAAGCTCGGCATTCTTGTCGCGGATGTATCGGGACACGGCGCCGGCGCCGCGACGATCATGGCGATGCTGCGTGCGATCCTGCACTGCTATTCGGGCGGGGACGGGAGTGCCGCGGGCGTGCTTCGGTTCGCGAATCACCGGCTTGTAGCGTCGCGCCTCGAAGGAAACTTCGTCACGGCCTTCTTCGGGGTGTTCGATCCGGAAACGGCGCGACTCAACTACGCCTCCGCCGGGCACAATCCTCCCCGGTTTCTCGATTCGCAGAATCGGAGCATCCGCGGTATCGAGGACGGCGCGGGTTTGCCATTGGGAATTACGGAAGACCTGGGTATCTGGAGCGAAGACTTGCAGCTCTCGCCGGGCGATTCGATCCTGCTCTATACCGACGGTATCACCGAAGCTTTCGGCGCTCAAGGGACTGATGCGAAGGCAGATATGTTTGGCATTGAGAGACTCGACGCCGCAATTCTTGCGAGTGACGGCAGGCCGGACACGATGATCGAGAACATCCACAAGGCGCTCTTCGAACACACGCGAGCCCGAACCCGAGCGGATGATCAGACGCTTGTTGCACTCCAATACGTGGGGCCGGATCGGTGCCTGTACCCACCTTTGCGGCGCGAGGTTTAGAAAAGCCGGATAGTGCAGAAAACCGGTCGCGCCGTACGCTTGTTCGTGGCATACTCCCTGCCGCAGCTCGATTGGTTTTCCAAGCCCGATCCGGTTTCGGGAGAAGTCGGTCTGCGATTCGAATGCACGATGTGCGGCAACTGCTGCTCGGGCCCGGAGGGGTATGTGCTGATTGATGACGAGGAGGCCGCGGCGCTCGCCGCTCGTTTGGGACTGAGCACGGCGGAGTTTCTCGAGCGCTACACGCGCTCAACAAGCGCCGGAAGATCGCTCATTGAAAAAACAACTGCGCATGGAAACGACTGTATTTTTCTCGATCGCGAGAAGATTCCGGGGAAAGCGGTGTGCGGCGTGTACGACCTGCGCCCCAAGCAGTGCCGCACCTGGCCGTTCTGGAAGAGTCTGCTTGTGAGCCGCAAGCGCTGGGAACTGGCGTCGCGTCTCTGCCCGGGGATCAACAAGGGTCCCCTGTTTACGCCCGAAGTGATCGCGCAGCGTCGCGATGTCGTGGACATTTAGCCGCGGCGGCAACTGCCGTTCTCGCGCTGCCCTCAGGGACAGGCAAACGCTTCGTACATTCCGACGAACAACACGAAATCAGAATCATCGACAAAGCCGTCCGAATTGAGATCGGCCGGACATCCGCTCGGCATCCCTGGATCGGCGCAGTCGAGGAGGTTGTACTGATCCGCGAACGTGGGAAAATCCGCATCATCCACGTAGCGATCTCCCGTGAAATCGGCGAGGCAGGGCGCCACCGGGAGCGACCACGTGAGTTGCTGCGTGAGCAGCGAACTTCGGATCACCGGATCGCGCACCATGATCGTGTCGTCGGCTACCCGAACGGCGAGGGTGGAAGAGCCCTTGCGGAGATTGACGGACGCGACGTTGAACGAAGTACCCGTCGCGCCGGGGACCGGCTGTCCGTCGAGCAGCCATTGAACAGTGAGCGGTGCGCCGACCTTCTGCATGATGTTGATGTTCGCCTGCGATGCGGGGCTGAGCACCATCGAGGTCGCGGGCGTGGGGGGGCCATCGATCGGCTTCACGATCGCGTAGATATGCGCGATGAGCGCCTCGCAAGAAGGAAGATTGAACTGGGGGCCGAGCGTGCGCATCATCGAATCGGGGCTCGGGCGATAGACTCCAAACACGGCGTAGACGGCACCCTCGTAGGTCGAGATCGGCCCCGCGAATCCCTGTGTGGCGTCGCCGAGCCAGCGCCACCACTTGGTCTGCTGCGCCTGCATCTGCGGCGCGGTTCGAATGGACGCGTTGGCTCCGGTTGGCTCGCCTCCGCTGTAGACGGTTCCGTCCGCGTAGTCGTATTCATCTTCCAGATCACCGAGCGAGTGTCCCATCTCGTGAATGGCGATGAGTGCCGCGGAACCGTTTCCGCCGGAGACGGTTCCAACTTCGTTGCTGGGATAACCCGCCCCGCCGTACTTCGTGGAATTGGCGACCGCGAGGATCTGGTCAAACGGCTGCGGCGCGTTCGCGGCATACTGATAGGCGCGCGAGATATTGACGCAAAGCAAACGCTCGATCCCGGCGCACCAGAAGTTCATCTGGAGCGGCGTGCTCTTTGAGATGTTGCTGGTCGGGTCGCCCGAAACTCCCGAAACGTTGCTGATCACGTTCACGCGGAACGTCTGAAAGTAGTTTTGGTACGACTTGTAAGGCTCGTAGGCGAAGAAAGTATTGAGCGTGTTGGTCGTGTGCGTATTGAACGTCGCCTGCTGGGTCGAGAGATATCCGTCGCCGACGACGACCAGATTGAGCCTGTTGTTGGCGGCGCCGCGATCGGCGAACGGAAGTTCTCGACCCTGCGTGTCGAGCATCGTGACGCTCGCGGGGATTCGCTCGATCGCGCCCTGTTCGTTCCGCGGCAAGTAGGGCACGTCGGCTTTGACGACGCAGCCGTTTCCTTCCCACAGGCCTTCGTTGATCGGGGCGAATCGCATGGGCCCGGCATTCGTCGCCTCGGGAGGATTGGGGAGAGCAAGGCAGACGGCTGAGGAGGAAAGGCTCAGGACAACGGCCAGGGTGTGGGTTGTGCGGCTTTGAGTCTGCATGAGTGGTGTCTCCAGCTTCTTCCGATCCGCGATGTCCGGAAATCTGTTTCTACCATGATTGTTCTTTGGCGCAAAGTGTTTATTCCGAGATCATTTGCGGCAAGCGATGAGACAGGCCCGCGGCATGCCGACAACGGAAGCGAGAGCATGGTTCGAAGCGATTCAGCGCCCGTCGCTGATCGCGGCGCTCGAGGCGGTGTATGTTTTCATTTCCGATCAGATCGAGGCCCGCGGACCTGCGTGCTGGGCGAGCGGCAGGTGCTGCAACTTCCGCGAGGCGGGACATCTGCTCTACACGACCGGCATCGAGGTGGCGTATTGCATGTCGAGGCTCGAAAGCCCGCTCACATCGCGGGCGATCGAAGAAGCCTCGGCGAATGGCGGCTGCGCTTTTCAACTCGCAAACGTTTGCGGCGTCCATGCGATCAAGCCGAGCGGCTGCCGCGTGTATTTTTGCGATCGTTCCGCGCAGGCGTGGCAGAATGAATTGACCGAACGCGCGATCGAGCAGATCAAGCGAATTCACAAAGAAGAGAACATCGAATACCGCTACGGCGAGTGGAACACGATGCTGAGGATGTTCGTCTAGCTGGCGCGGTACTCTTTGCCGTGAGTCTCGTGCTCCGGAATGTCTCGTTTGGATACGAAGCGGTGCGGCCGGTGCTGCGCGGTGTAAGCGTGGAGTTTGCGCCGGGCGCCGTGACCGCGATCATCGGCTGCAACGGGGCGGGGAAATCGACGATGCTCCGGCTGCTGGCGGGGCTCCGCCGCCCGACGAGCGGGAGCGCGACGGTCGGAGCGGACGAGGTCGCGGAACTCTCCGCTTCCGAGAGAGCGCGGCGCGTGATCTATCTTCCGCAGCAATCGTCGGTCGCGTTTGATTACTCGGTGCGAGAAGTTGTGGCCATGGGGGGATTTGCGCTCTCATCTGCGGAGGGCGCTGCGGACGAAGCGCTCGCACGCGTGGGCCTCGTCGATCGCGCGAGTGATCTGTTTCTGACGCTCAGCGCCGGTCAGCAGCAGCGGGTGAATCTGGCCCGCGCGATCGCACAGATCGGGTCGAGCCGCGATGAACAATACCTGCTCGCCGACGAGCCGGTGAGCGCGATGGATCCGCATCACGCGCAGCTTGCGATGCGGCTGCTGAAGGAAATCGCTTCGTCGGGCGTCGGCGTCGTCGTCGTGCTGCACGATTTGTCGCTGGTGCTGCGGTTTGCCGATGAGGTCGTGCTGCTCGGCGAGAGAGGCCGGATTCACTCGCGCGGCGGCACGGCGAGCGTGATGACCCCAGGCGCGCTCGAAGAAATCTTTGAAATCGGATTTGAGCAGCTGCGCGATGCGCGGGGGATTGCCGCGGCATTTGTACCGTCGGTGGTGAATCCGTAGCAAGTGTCGACGCGGATTTGTTACCACAAGACCCGCACGCGGATCGTCTCGGGGATTTCTGCGAGCTTCTTGCGGATCGCTTCGCCGTCGCTCGGATCGACATCGAGCACGACGTAGCCGACGTCTTCGTTGGTACGCAGATACTCGGCGCTGATGTTGGCGTTCATGTCCGCGATGAGCGTGTGCATCTTGCTCAAGACGCCCGGCACGTTCTTGTGGAAGTGAAGGATGCGGTGGGGTCGCACGCTCTTTGTGCCGTCGCGGATCAGTTGCTCGGGCAGTTCGACCTCGGGCACGTTGACCGCGCCGGTGGTCGAGCCGATGTTGACGAACTTGATCAGCTTGTCGCAGACGTCTTCGGCGATGGCTTCCTGCGCTTCCTCGGTGCTGCCACCGACGTGAGGCGTCAGAAGAACGTTTGCGACGCCCTGGAGCGGGCTCTCGAATCTGTCGCCTTTCGCGGCGGGTTCATCGGGAAAAACGTCGAGCGCGGCGCCGGCGATGTGCCCGCTCTTGAGTGCCGCGGCGAGCGCGACAACATCCACCACGCTGCCCCGCGCGTTGTTGATGAGATAGCTGCCCTTCTTCATCCGCGCGATCTCGGCCTTGCCGATCATTTTCTCGGTTTGCTTGGTCGCGGGCACGTGCAACGTGACGACATCGCTGGCTTCCAGAAGTTCTCTGAGGCTGCGCACAGCGCGGGCATTTCCGAGCGCCATCTTCGGGATGATGTCAAAAAACACCACGCGCATCCCCATCGCTTCCGCGAGCACCGAGACCTGCGAACCGATGTGCCCGTAGCCGACGATGCCGAGCGTGCGCCCGCGTACCTCGTGCGAGCCCGCGGCAGACTTATCCCAGTCGCCGCGATGCATCTGCATTGTTTTGTCGCCGAGGCCACGGTGCAGGCCGATGGCTTCGGCGATCGTGAGTTCGGCCACGCTGCGAGTGTTGCTGAACGGAGAGTTGAAGACGGGCACGCCTCGCTTGCAGGCGTCGTCAACAGCGATCTGGTTTGTCCCGATGCAGAACGCGCCGATGGTGAGAAGCTTGGGAGCCGCGGCGAGTATCGCCGAAGTGACGTCGCTTTTGGAGCGGATGCCGAGGACGTGCGCATCGGCGACCATTGTGGCGAGTTTCTTGGCGTCGGGCGCGCCTGCCATGCTCTGCACCTGGAATCCCTCGGACCTGAAAAGGTCGACCGCGCGCGGGTGAATCGATTCCACCAGAACGACGTTGATCTTGGCTTTGGGGAACGAGGTCTTGGAGGTCATGGCGGGCGGATTGTTGGGAGGCGACAAGTCCATAATCGGACCGAAGGCGGTGCAGCTTGGGCCGACACTCCTGATTCATGCAGCTTGCCCGCTTCGGCCCAACCGCGGATCGACAGGCGGCACTACTTTGCCACGGTCACGATGCCCGCCAGAGCAAGAGCAAGGAGAAGCACGCCGACAATGATTCGGTAGATGCCGAACGCCACGAGGCCGTGCTTGTTCAGGAACCCGACGAGCCAGCGAACCGCGATGAACGCGCTGATCGCGGCGACCGCGATCCCGATCAGAATCGGCTTCGCTCCAAGCACTTCGAACATGTTCTTCGTGCCCGCAGCCTTGTGCTCGGCGTGATCTTTGTACAGCGTGTAGAGCGTGGCGGCGAGCAGCGTGGGCATGCCGAGGAGAAAGCTGAACTCTGCCGCGGCACCGGGCTTGAGACCCCGGAAATACCCCGCGGTGATCGTCATCATCGAGCGGCTGGTTCCCGGCCACATCGAAAAGATTTGGAGCAAACCGACGAACAAAGCATCGCCGGTCTTCATGTTCTCGATGGCTTTGCCCTCGACGCCCCCCTGCATGGGCTTGCGCGAGCGGCGCCAGAGTTCGACGCCGATCATGTAGATGCCGCCGAACACGAGCGCGAAGACGACGGGCCAGAGATGAAAGAGCCAGGCTTCGATGGTCTTTTTGAGAATCACGCCGACGACTGCCGCGGGAATGAACGCGACGACGATGTTGACAAAGATGCGGAGCCCGGCGCGGTCTCGCCCCAGAAGTCCCATGAGCATCTGCACGAACCGCGGCAGATAGAGAAGCAGCACCGCGAGGATCGCGCCCCCTTGGACGATGACGCTGAACGCATCGAACGCGGCCTTGGTCTCGGGCCGATCGAGCTTCATCAGGTCGCCCGCGATGATCAGGTGACCCGTCGAACTGATGGGGAGATACTCGGTGATTCCTTCAACAAGACCGAGGACGATCGCCTGCCAGGTTTCCATCTTTTATCCAGGAGGTAGGCCGGCTCGCGAACGCCCACCACATTCGGGGCAAGGAGAATCGTCCGGCGCGCCGCGGCGATCGTACCCGCATTGCAGGCACTGGCCAGCGTATCGGCGATGCCGCGCTCGCCAGTGCAACAACAATGAAATGGCCGCGGGAATCAAGGCGAACATCCAGATTGGAATACAGATGAAGCTTGGTGGCCAAGTACTGGGCAGCACCACCAAATGCGGAGAGGGCGGGTAAATCCATCCGTCTTTCCATCCCGGAATGCCGCCTTTGGATTGATCTGGGCCGTGCCAGATCGGCTTGCGAAATGGAAGAATGAGTTCAATTTCCCAGAATCGAGCGTCGCTGGCCACCCACCTAGGACCTTGAATTGGAGAGTCTGTTTTCGGGCGGGGCAAATTGACAGCGAGCCTTCCAAGTCCAAGAGAGATGAAGCCGCTGCGCCCCAGAAAATAGGTCAGGTTGAAAAACGCGGAGGCTGCCCAAAGCAGGAGAACGGCCAGAGTCAGCAGGAGGCCGATCATCGGAGGGCGCAAAAACGTGGGCCGTCGAAATCTCACGTCGCTAGTGTAATTGACGCATGGCAGCAACGGCACTGCCCTTGCGACTTTCCGGTCCGCCTTGCACTGTCGCACCGCCTCGATGTCTCTTCCACATGCACCCGTTGATTGAAGTCTCGCATTCCTCCGACCCGCGCGTTCGCGAGTACCAGTCACTCAAAGAAGGGGACCTCGCCCGCGGCATCGACGTCTCCTGCCCGCACGGTTCATTCATTTGTGAGGGAGCGCTCGTCGCGGAACACCTTCTCGCTTCCACCTATCCGTGTCGGTCATTTCTGATCGCGCGTTCCAAGCTCGATGCTCACCGCGATCTGCTGGAGAGGGCGCCCGCGGCCGCGCCGGTCTACGTCGCCGATGATCCGGTGCTGCACGAAGTGGTGGGGTTCAAGTTTCACAGGGGCCTGCTCGCCTCGGGCGCGCGCAAAGCGCCGCTCTCCGAGGTGGAATCGCTTCGCGTGATGAAGGCAGCGCCGGCGCTCATTGCGCTCGAAGACCTGACGAATCTCGACAACATGGGCGGGCTTTTCCGCTGCGTCTCCGCGCTCGCGCCCGAAGGCACTGTTGTCGTGCTTTCTCCTCAATCGGTCGATCCGCTCTATCGCAAGGCGATCCGCGTTTCGATGGGGCATTCGCTTCGGATCCCGTTTATCACTCTGCAAGACTGGGCGCAAGCGCCGGAGCAGATCTGCAGCGCCGGGTTCGAACTCATCGCCCTCACTCCCGACCCGGACGCGGAAGCGATGCAAGGCGTGGTGCGGGGGCAATCGGCATCGAGCCGCAAACTCGCTCTCGCGCTCGGGGCTGAGGGCCCCGGACTCTCGAAGCACTTTCTGGCCTCGGCCGATCGGCGCGTGCGCATCGTGCAACGCCCCGGAGTCGATTCGCTCAACGTCATGGTTGCGGGCGCGATCGCAATGTCAGCGCTTTTCCGGCCCGGGGGCTGACTGCTTCTTCGCGGTCGCATCGAAGAAAACGTCCACCGCTTGGCCCGGCACAATGCCGAATGAACCGCCGGTGCCGTCGTTTCCGACGATCGACATCACGACGTCGATGATTCGCGTGTCGGTGCGTTCGGAGTTCGCGCCGGAAAGGTTGAGCTTGGGGCGCGCGAAAGGCTCGATCCGGATGATTGTCAGTTCCAGTTCCTGGGGCGATGCACCGCGCGTGCGCCCGACCGCCTTGGAATCCGAGCCGATGAGCGCGAAATCTTCTTCATCGACCTGCGCGCGAACATCGAGCCGCGAGAGATCGCCGAGAACCAGAGGCGGGCGTGCCATGTTGGGGCCCTGGACATACTCGCCGGGCTCGACGTCGCGCCGGAGAACGGTTCCTTCGCGCGGCGCCCGCACGGTCATTCGTTCTTTCAGAACCTGGAGTGCCGCGATCTGCGCCTTGGTGGATTCGAGGTTGGCCTCGGCAACCTGGAGGTCGGCTTTCCAGCCGCCCGCTTTCAGCTTCGCGAGTGCCGCGTTTGCGGAAGCGACTTCGGCTTTGGCGACATCGACCGAGGCCTGCGCGGAGGCCACATCCCGCGCGGACATCGCGCCGCTCTTGACCGCATCACTGGCGCGCTGGAGTTTGTCCTGCGCATCAACGAGGTGGGCCTGAGCGCGCTGCACTTCGGCCTCGAGCGGCGGGATATCTTCGGCGCGGGGGATCGCGCGCCAGCGATCGATCTCGGCCTGCCGCGCCTTGAGTTCGCCCTCGGCGCGGACGATCTGAGAATCGATTGCGCGGGTGTCGAGCTGCATCAGCGGCTGATCCTTGCTGACCACATCGCCCACGCCGACGAAAACCGAAGTCACCAGGCCGGGTTCCGGCGCCGCGATTTCGATGATGCGTCCGGCGGGCTCGACGATGCCGAGCGCCGCGACGCCACGCCCGAATGGATTGACGCTGGCCGGCCGCGCGAGAGGCGTGTCGGGGATCGTGCGCTTCCCTGTCGTGACGGCGAGAATCGCGATCGCAACCCCGATGATCGAAAGAATGATTGTGGCGAGACGCACCATCGCGGATCTCCTCGAATCGCCTGAAATCTACAAGACCGCACTGAACACGCTGCCGGGGCTGACGCCGATGACTCTTCGCAGGCTGAGGACGCTGCCGAGCATGACCGTGAGCACCATCGCAAAGAGTGAAATCAGGAGCAGCTCCCACGGTAACTTGGCGGAGAGCTCGCTCTCACTCCGGACCGTGAAAATGGTAAAGGCGCCGGCCAGACCGACGCCGATTCCGTAACCGATGATGCCGACGACGAACGCCTGAGCAAGGACCATGCCCGAGAGCGTCCAGCCCGAAGCGCCGAGCGCCTTGAGCGTTGCGAACTGGCGCAGATTCTCGAGAGTGAACTGATAGAAAACGCTCGCGGAGAGCAGAAGCCCGACGACAAAGCCGAGTGCGATGGTGATCCCGAAGTTGAAACCGATGCCGGTCGCGACGGTGATGTAGCTCATCGTGCGCTGGCGGAACTCTTCGGTCGTGAGCGCGGTGACGTCGCCGAGCGCGTTGATGCGCTTCTGGACTTCGGCGAGTTCCGCCGGGTCTTTGACTTTGACGAGGATGTACGAGATCGCCTTGCGTCCGACCGGCGTGAACCGCGTCGCGTTGTCGAACGTGGTGTAAATGATCGCGTTGCTCTCGAATCCTTGTCTCGCCTTGCAGAAGCCGACGACAACGGCGCGCTTGTCGTTGATCTTCATCGTGTCGCCGATCTTGATGCCGCCGAGCTTGTCCTTGCTCTTGATCTCGACGATGATCGCGTCGGGCGTCCAGAGGTCTTCGAGGCGTCCCTCGACCATCTCGGGCGGGCGCCCCGCGAGCGTGGTGCGCGAAAGGCCGATGATCTGCACGCGTTTGAATTGACCGTTGCGGAGTTCGGTGATCGCATAGTTGCTGAAGAAGGGTTCGGCCCACGCGACACCCGCGATGCTGCGGACGCGCCCGAGCTTCTGGTCGCTCAAGGGCCGGTATTCCGCGACCCAGTCGGTGCCGGGATCGACGACCCAGAGATCGGCCTGGCCGACGTTCTGCAAGGGCCCGGTCGCCTGCGTGAGGAGCCCGAGGAAGATCGCTCCCTGCTGATTCATGAGCATGGTGGCGAACGCGAGCGAGAGCACCAGAGTCAGGTACTTCGTGCGATCACCAAAGAGCATTCGCAAGGCGATGCGGAACACGGTGCAGGGTAGGTAAAACGAATCGCAGCCTGCTATTTGTCAATCAGTTGGAGCGAGACCGGGAATTTCTCAACGTCCTCGGTGTCGACTGGTTTGAGTTGAGTCACCCAGCGAAGAAGTTCTTCGTCGCTCGCGCTCTTGTTTTGAAACGCCACGAACAGACCGACATGCCGGACCGGATCGCCGACTTCGAGGGTCACGGTGCACTTCCATGGTTCTTTGGCGTCCCGGGTGATCCCGATCGTTGTTTCGCCGACCTCTATCACCTTGTCCAAATGTCCTCGCATCACAGCGTCGGTCAGGCGCATCGCGGCACGTGCGCGTTCCCCATTGCTCATCCGGGCAAAGTCAAAGAAAGAGTGCGCCAAGTCTTCGTTGAGTCTTGCGCGTGAGGCGAGCGTCAAGAACTCCGGCATTTCTGTCCAGCA
Source organism: Phycisphaeraceae bacterium (assembly GCA_019636555.1). Taxonomy (NCBI): domain Bacteria; kingdom Pseudomonadati; phylum Planctomycetota; class Phycisphaerae; order Phycisphaerales; family Phycisphaeraceae; species Phycisphaeraceae bacterium. Next base: position 566,295 of record JAHBXH010000001.1, read on the forward strand.
CGGATTCACCCGTATGACCGTCATACGGGGAGATTTCACAACCACAGCTTCCCACTTTCGCGTGATCGACTGCCCCTCTTCAACGGGAATCCGGACCAGGCCGATGTCGAGCAACTGATCGGTCGGGAGAGGAATGTTGGATTCTTCGCTCCACTCGACGAGGGGCACAGATCCGATCGTGTCGCGTAACCGGCACAGCATGCGAGCTTCCACAACGCGGCGCGCATTGAGAACGGCGAAGAGAGCCGCCGCAACGACCACGCAACCCGTGATCGCAAGAAAAAGACTCCAAGCGCGGAATCTGAATGGTTCGATTCGCGCGCTCGAATCGGGCGGTTTGACGCGTGCCGGAGCTGCCACACTTAGTCCCACAAGTTCCTGCGGATGATCGTTGCAAGCGCCGCAACACCGTCCCTCCAGCCGATTTTCTTCCCTTCGGCGTAGGTGCGCCCGGCATAACTCACGGCGACTTCATAGACACGGACGCCCCGGTTCTCGGTTCCGACGCGCATGCGGGCCAGCCGGGCGATGATCTCGGGCTCGATGCCGAAGCGGTCTTCCTTGAGCACCATGTTCTTTGCAACATCGGAAGTGAACGCCTTGAGGCAGCACTCGATGTCGCTGAGATTGAGATTGGTCAGGATGTTGCTGAAGGTGGTGATGAACCGGTTGGCGAGCGAGTGCCAGTAGTACAGGACTCGGTGGGTGTGTCCCAGGAACCGCGATCCGATCACCGCGTCCGCACGGCCGTCGAGCAGCGGGGCGACCAGCGCCGCGTGGTCCGCAGGGTCGTACTCAAGGTCCGCATCGTGGATGACGATCAAGTCGGCCCCGGCGTCGAGCGCGCGGGCGATGCCGCGCCGCACCGCCGCGCCCTTGCCCGCGTTGGGAGATTGCGCTTCGAACTTGACGCCCGGTCGCTCGCCAATCCGGCGGCAGACCTCGGTCGTCCCGTCGGTCGAGCCGTCGTCGATCATGACCAGCAGCCGCTCAATCTCCCGGCCCGACGCATCGCGGCAGAGCGGGCACGCCAGCAGGCGATCGACCGAGCGCTCAAGGAGCGCCGATTCGTTGTAAACGGGCATCACGATCGCCATCTTCATGGGCCACGAGTGTAGCGAGCGCCCGTTTTCGAAGCCCCGTGCGACTTCACCGATGAAGACACCGAGCGATTAACCCGCGATGCGCGTTGCTGATTGCCACCGTGTGGAGTTCATCATGTCGTATCCACCGTCGAAGACCCGGCTTCTTCGTCGGCTGCGTGGCGTACCACGTTCGAAAATGAACTTCCCGGTGCGTGGTGCAGAACACGCTGCAAGTTGGAGCGCTGCTCTCCAGTTCCAGATCATGGAGCCCGAGCTGCGCGGCGAGCGCGGGCCCGTCCGGCATTTTTTTGTCCCCTTCCCGTGCCGGTGGCTGCCAGAGCCCCGCCCACAGGCCATTTGCCGGACGCTGCTCGAGCAGATACGAGGCCTTCCCAGATGCGTCGCGCCGCCACACAACGATGACGTCGTGAAAGACTCGCCGAATCCGCGCCCGCGGCTTCGGAACTGGAATAGCCCCAGACAATTGCTCATTGCTCGCGACGCAAATCGAGCGCAGCGGGCATTGGCCGCACCGCGGGCGGTCCGGTGTGCAGATTGTCGCACCCAGTTCCATCAAGCCTTCGTTGAACTGGGCAACCTGCTCGCCGCGGACGGACAACGCGACGAGCGCGCCCGCGCGCGACCAGGCCCAGTCGATAACCGCCCGTTCGCTGGCGTGCCCCCGCTTCGCATCCAGTCTTTGCAGCACGCGGCACACATTGCCGTCCACGATCGGAGCCAGCTCGCCGAACACGATCGACACGATCGCTCCCGCTGTGTACTTTCCGATTCCCGGGAGCTGCACCAGTTTCTCGATGGAATCCGGGACTGTTCCGGCGTGATCGCGCACGATGATTTTCGCGCACGCGTGCAGGAGCCGCGCGCGCCGGTAGTAGCCCAGCCCGGACCACGCCGCGAGCACTTCGGCCTCGTCTGCCGCGGCAAGCACCTCAACGGTCGGAAACTTCTCGAGGAACGCCTCAAATTTCTCGAGCACGCGCGAAACCTGCGTTTGCTGCAGCATGAGTTCGCTGACCAGCGATGGATACGCAAGCCGTGGGTTCGTCCGCCAGGGAAGCGCTCTCGCGTTCTTCGAGAACCACGCGGCCAGATCCCGCACGATTCGTCGGTCCCGGGCGGTTTCCCGTAGCCGACTCGGACGGGTGCTCATCCTTTGCTTCGGTTTCGGTGCGATTGCTGCTCGCGGCACCGTTCTCACTCCGCCTCGGCGAGCGCCTTTTCGACGGCGCCCTTCACCGATTTCCACGTCGCATCGGCCCGCTTGCCCACCGTCAGCCAGTCCGTCGCGATGAGCACGTTTTCGACTCCCGAAACCCGGAACAGGCGCGCCGCCAGAGGATCTTGCGCGGCCGATTCCGCAGACCGATACGACCGTGGAGTCTCGCTGCGACCTTCCAGTGGCGAAATCGGGGCGTCGACGACGATCTTCACCGCGCTGGGGTTGGGCGTTTCCTGGAACTCTCGCACTCTATAACCCATACAAGCCGAAGAGTAGACTCATGGGCTTGCGGGGCCGCTTCCCCGCAGGCTTCAGGGACTGTTGATTCACCGTGTTTCCCACTCGCCTCAATGACCTGTTCACGCGCCTCTCGGCCTACTCGGCCCTGGTGGTCGCCTTCGAACTCGCGATCATCTGGGTCTGCGTGTACGCGATCGTGCGCTTCGTGCAGGGAACGCGCGCCGCGGGGGCGCTCAAGGGTCTGCTGCTCATCGGGATCGTCGCGGGCATCGCGGCCCGCGTGCTCGGCGGCGCCGAAGTTTTTCAGCGCATCGGCTTGCTCTATGACCGGCTCCTCGCGTTCCTGGCGATCGGACTGGTCGTCATCTTTCAGCCCGAATTGCGCCGCGCGCTCGTTCGCCTCGGCGAGACCCCGTTTTTCAAATCATCGCCCAAGGAAATCGCCCTCGTCATTGACGAGATCTGCGAGGCGTGCAAGAACCTGAGTCGCGCCCGCTTCGGCGCGATCATCGTCATCGAGCGCTCCATTGCGGTCGCCGGCGCGGTCGAGGGCGGCACGCCGATGAACGCCGAACTGAGCGCGCGGCTGCTCCAGACTATTTTCTTCCCCGGTTCGGCTCTGCACGATCTCGCGGTGGTGGTGAAAGGCAAGAAGATCGCTGCCGCGGGCGTGCAGCTGCCGCTCGCCGAGCCCGACGAGATGCCCGACAAACGGCTGGGCTCACGCCATCGTGCCGCGGTCGGTGTGAGTAAGGAATGCGACGCGCTCGTCGTCGTGGTGAGCGAGGAGTCCGGGCAGATCCGAATCGCCGAACGCGGCCGGCTCTCGGTCATGTCGAATTCCGAAGAACTCGAGATCGAACTTAAGAAGCGGCTCAACCCACAGGCGATCAAACAGGCCATCGACGAAGCGGTTGCCGCGGCCCAAGCAGAAGCCGCCGCGGAAGACGCGTCTGCCGCCAATCCGTCCAACGAGGCGACCAACTCGTTCGAGGCGATCGGTCAAGAACAGCAGGGCGACGAGGAGTTCGGCAAGGGGGCCGCCTGAACATGGTCGAACGCATCAAGACCATCCTCCTCGTCTCGGTCATCACCGTCCTGGTATGGGTTTTTGCGGAGGCGGAGAGTCTGCAGCGCCGCGACCTTCGGTTCTCGCTGCAATTTGTGTCCGATGCGCCGAACGAGCGTGCCGTTCAACCCGAGGAATCCTTCCGCGGCACGATCACGATCAGTTTCTCCGGAAGCGCGAGCGCCTTTGCCCCGGTTGAAGAGTTTTCTCGTGCCGGCCCGCTCTCGCTCACCATCGGTTCGCCCGGAGTGCCCGCATCTCCCGGTGAGCATGTCATCCCGCTTCGAGACGCGCTCCGATCGGATCAGACTCTTCGAAAACTCGGCCTGACGATCGACCGGGTGGAGCCGCCGACGGTCACTATTCGCGTCGAGTCGATGGAGGTTCGAACCGCACGCGTGGTCGTGGATGTCGGCGATTCCGATCTTGATGGTGTACCCGAAGTCAGCCCGGCGACCGTGAAGGTCTACCTTCCCACGGATATCGCCGGCGCCGTCGGATCGACGCCCGAAGTATTCGCGACGCTGAGGCCCGACGACCTTTCGCGTCTTCTCGCCGGTCGGCGCGAAAAGGTGTCGGGTGTTCGTCTCGAGCTCCCCATCGCGCTCAAGAACAAACGATCGGTTCGGATCGAGCCGCCCACCGCGTCGGTCACGCTCGCCATTCGCAATCGGCAAGCAACAACCGAACTCACGGGCGTTCCCGTCCAGGTGCGCATGGCGCCCGGAGAACTTTCCCTCTGGGACGTCTCCATTCCCGAGCAGGATCGCTTTATTCCCAAGGTCACCGTCAGCGGCCCGGCAGAGCTGATCGACCGCGTCAAGCGGGGAGAGATCAAGATCGTGGCTTCGGTCAATCTCTCGTTTGAGGATCTTGAGAAGGGCATCACGCAGAAAGACATCGTGTTTTCCGATGTCCCCTCGCTCCTGAAATTCGATACCGAAACCCGCCTCGTGCGCGTGAGCATCAAGAAGCGCTAGCGTCCGTTTCCCGTTATTGGGGCCGGATTCGGCCGACGAGAGCAGCCGGTTTCTTGCTTGCATCGAATCGACCCGGGGTTAGACTGATAGTGCGGGTTCTGAAGGCCCGTTTCGCACTTTGGAGGTGTCTCGTGAAGTTTGCTGCATACGCGCTCGGCGTTGCGGGAATGTGCTTGTGCGCTCACGCGCAGAACATCTGGTCTCCGAAAATTGATCGAACAACCGGCGCCGCGACTTTGGTCTACTTCTGGGGTCCGACCCCGGCGGTGTTCACGACGTACGCACCCATGCCGGTTCCCGCGAATCACTTTGTGTCGGGCTTGGAATTCACGCCCGACCACCGACTCTTCGCGACCGTGCAGGGGCCTGAAGGTTCGATGGTTCAGGGGCTCTACAGCGTCAACCTCGCGACCGGCGCGACGACCCAGGTCGGCCCTCCGATCGGGCTTGCATCGAATGAAGTCATCACCGATCTCGCGTGGAATCCGGTGACGCACCGCTTTGTCGGCGTCGCGACTCCAACCAGCGGCGGGCTCACCTCCCGCCTCGTCACCTTTGATATCAACACCGGCGCGATCATCTCCTCGGCGACGCTGCACTCCGATGTCAACGTGCTCCATGTCGGTGTGACCTGCCGCCCGAGTGGCGAGTATCTGCTCATGGAAGTGTTCAACAGCTGGATCGCGCACGTTGTGGGTGACGAGGCGATCTGGCTCGGCAACGTTCTCAGTTTCAAGCCGGTCTTCAATCAGGGAATCGGAACCGACTTTCAGACCGGCAGGATCTGGTACGCGTCATTCAAGCTCATCAACGCGCTGCAAGGCACCGGCCAGCCTTCTTTGCGAACGGTCAACCCGACGACTGGCGTCGACACGTTCATCGGCGATCTTCCGGGCGGCAGCAACGCGCTCTACACCGACGCCGCAGTCGAGCCCCAGCAGATCCACTGCCCCGCTGATCTCACCCACGACGAACTCGTGGAAGACGGCGACTTTGTCGTCTTCGTTTCGCAATACGCCGCCCTCGAGTGCGGCACGCCCGCGATGACCGGGGGCTGCTCGGGCGATTTCAACTTCGACGGCGTCGTGGACGATGCCGACTTTGTGATCTTCGCCGCGGCATACGACGCGCTGGTTTGTCCTTGACCGTGCATCTGGTTCGCATCAGCCTCCGAACCCCGGACCCAATCGGTCCGGGGCTTTGTTTTTGGGCGCGCCGGCTTGCTTCTTCGGACGTCCCAAACCCCCGGTTCGGCTCAGCAATCCGGCATTTGGCAGGGTGTCGGCCGACGCCCACGGCTCGCAAAAGGGATGACCTTTTGCGGGGATAGACCTATGGTTGCAGCCCATCCGGGAGCCTCAGACTCAGTGTCGGGGCTCGACGCGGGTGCGGGCTGAAAAGGACCCCGCCGTGAAGATCAAGACCGACGAGATCGCCAGCGTTATTCGTCAGGAAATCCAGCAGTTCGCCACGCAGCTCGAAGTGTCCGAAGTCGGGCGCGTGATCGAGATCGGCGACGGCATCGCCCGCATCTACGGCCTGTCGAACGCGATGGCCGGCGAACTCCTCGAGTTCCAGACCAGCGAAGGCGCGGTCATGGGTCAGGTCTTCAACCTCGAAGAAGACACCGTCGGCGCGGTCATTTACGGCGACTACAAGTCGGTGAAGGAAGGCGACGTGGTCAAGGCTACGGGCCGCCTGCTCGAAGTGCCGGTCGGCGAGGCGCTGCTCGGCCGCGTGGTCGATCCGCTCGGCCGCCCGATCGACGGCATGGGCCCCATCAACACCACCGAGTTCCGCAAGGTCGACATCATCGCCCCGGGCATCGCCGAGCGTCAGCCCGTGACCGAGCCGGTGCAGACCGGCATCAAGGCGATCGACTCGATGATCCCGATCGGCAAGGGCCAGCGCGAACTGATCATCGGCGACCGTAAGACCGGCAAGACCGCCGTCGCGCTCGACACGATCATCAACCAGAAGCAGTATTGGGGCACGAAAGACGCGGTGGTCTGCATCTACGTCGCCGTCGGCCAGAAGGAATCGACCGTTGCCGCCGTCGTTGAGACGCTCCGCAAGCACGGCGCGATGGACTACACCATCGTCGTCACCGCCGGCGCATCCGACCCGGCCCCGATGCAGTACATCGCGCCCTACTCCGGCTGCGCCATGGGCGAGTACTTCATGTGGCAGGGCAAAGACGCGGGCAGCAAGCAGCCCAAGCACGCGCTCTGCATCTACGACGACTTGTCGAAGCAGGCCGTCGCCTATCGCCAGCTTTCGCTCCTGCTCCGCCGTCCGCCGGGCCGCGAAGCGTTTCCGGGCGACGTGTTCTATTTGCACTCCCGTCTGCTCGAGCGCGCGACCAAGCTCTCGGATGAGAACGGCGCAGGCTCGCTGACCGCGCTCCCCGTCATCGAGACGCAGGAAGGCGACGTCTCGGCGTACATCCCGACCAACGTCATCTCGATCACCGACGGTCAGATCTACCTCGAGCCCGAACTCTTCTTCTCCGGCGTGCGCCCCGCCATCAACGTGGGTATCTCGGTCAGCCGCGTGGGCGGCAACGCCCAGGTGAAGGGCATGAAGAAGATCTCCGGTTCGTTGCGACTCGACCTTGCCGCGGCACGCGAGCTCGAAGCGTTCGCCCAGCTCGGCACCGAACTCGACAAGGCCACGCAGCGCCAGCTCGACCGAGGCCGCCGCATGGTCGAACTGCTCAAGCAGGGTCAGTACACGCCGTTCCACGTGACCGATCAGATCATCTCGATCTTCGCGGGAACCAAGGGCTACCTCGACGACGTGCCGGTCCCGGCGGTTCGCCAGTTCGAAACCGGCCTGCTCGAATACATGAGCACGCTCGGCAAAGCAACGCGCGATGAGCTCGATCAGAAGAAAGCGCTCGACGCCGGCCTTGAGAAGAAACTTGAAGACGCGATCAAGGCGTACAAGAGCACGTTCAAGGCGAAATAGGCTTGATCGTGGCACCGCCCTTCCGGGCGGTGTCATCTCCGAAGACCCTTCCCCGAGGGAAGGGGTTGGGGACAGGAGATTCTCCGTCACACAAACAACAAAGGGAGACGCATCACGCGTCTCCCTTTTTCATTGGACTGAATGCAACAGTTAGGCTGCTGATTCGCCCAACATTCGCTCTGCGGCTTGCAGATGCAAAAGACTCCGCTGCCCGGGCCATCAATCGGCACGCGGGGAAATCGGAGTTGCAGATCGTCCGGGCGCGTGCGTCGCTGAAGGGAATCTCTTTTTTTCACCACAAAGAACACGAAGAGCACAAAGGGGCACAAAGAAGAGGCAAGAAAGGAAAGGCGGTTCGCCACGGAGAGCGCAGAGAACGCGGAGAAGACGGGAGAGTTCAACTCAAAGGGCTCGAAGGGCTCAAAGAGATAGCGGGGCGAAGAGGCGGCCTCTACGAGCCCGAAGCGCAAGCGAGGACGCGGAGATATCCATTCCGGCGCGACGGCCCGGTTGACTCTGCCCCCTGCCACTGTGTGACCGCTTCCGCCGCGACTTTTCGCGCTCGCGCCGAACATATGCCCGCTGGCGCCGGGAGAGCTGGCCGCCCTCCCCGGCACCCCTCCGGCGAATGGAAATGCCTTATATCTGGCTTGTCGTTTACTGTCGGCTGCGATCGCTCCCCAACGCCCTGCGAACGGTGTATTCTCGTGGCGACCGGAGAGACCCGTTGTGCCCGAACAGCCACCAAGAGAAAAACCAGCCAAACGACAGTCCTTCGCCCAGCGAAGCGCTGCCACACTCGCATCGTCTGATGCGAGTCTAAAGGGAAAGATCCCAGACGACGTCCTCGATCTTTACGAGGTTCATCAATGGAAGCACGCGGCGGCCATACTCAAGACGGATTTTCCGACCGAGTTTTCGGATCTCATGTCAGTGCTGCGTGATTTCAGGATTCACAAGCGCCAAGTCATGGTCGGAGGAGGCGGCAAAACAGACATCGCCGCAAGCCTCGATGCGGGACTGTACAAGCGCGGGTGGTCGAAGAAGCGCTGGGATACCAAGATCGTGGTTGACGTTGAAGAATCGAAGTCGCCAACGCACGAGGTTGACAACTTCAAGAATCGGGTGGCGGTCGAGGTCGAGTGGAGCAACAAGGACCCGTTCTTTGATCGAGATCTCAACAACTTCCGGCTCCTCTTCGACTTGCGAGTTATCAGCGTCGGAGTCATTATTACGAAGTCGGACAACTTGGCAGCGGTCTTCGATGACCTGGGTATCTGGTCCAAATACGGCACTACGACAACGTGGATGCACAAGCTGATTCCGCGCATTGAAGGTGGGGGCGGGGGCGGTTGTCCGCTTCTGGTGTTCGGCCTAACAAGAAAGATCTTCGTTGAGGATTAGCCGATGAACGATAAATCTAAAGCCAGAGAAGAAGCGAGATTGGCCGCAGCCGACCTAATGGAATTTGGTTCTGGTTCCGTCGCCACTATTCTCGCCGATCCCCCGTGGCAGTTCTCGAACAGCACGGGCAAGGTGGCACCGGAACACCGCAGGTTGCTTCGGTACCCCACTATGAATCTAGCGCAGATCATGGAGCTGCCGATTGCGCAAGTCGCCGCACCCAAGGCCCACCTCTACCTGTGGGTTCCAAATGCGCTCATCGCGGAAGGGCTCGAGGTTCTGAAGCGTTGGGGCTTCAAGTACAAGAGCAACATCGTGTGGTACAAGGTGCGCAAGGATGGCGGCCCCGACCGGCGCGGTGTCGGCTTCTACTTCCGCAACGTCACCGAGGTCTGCTTGTTCGGCATTCGGGGCCGGAACAACCGGACGGGACCTGCCGGACGCCGGCAGCCGAACGTGATCGTGTCCCGCAAACGCGAACACTCGCGAAAACCGGACGAGATCTACAACATCGTCGAGTCGTGCAGCCCGGGGCCGTATATGGAACTGTTTGCTCGCCACACTCGGCCGGGGTGGTTGCAATGGGGCAACGAGGTCGGATCGCCTGCCGCAAAGCTGCATCGCGGATACCGCGGCGGATCAATCCCTGTCGCTCAAGTCTTGCCCACTTCCAGCGACCACGGCATGCGATTGATTGCTGTGTAGGCCCCTTCCCCTGCCGGCGGCGGATTGTACATTTGGAGTGACGGACCACGCGATCGGAGTTCGGGGGCTTGGGGCGCGCGGCGGGAATCTCCGTGGCGCTCCGCCGACAGGGGAACGGGCTCGGTGTGCAGTTGTGCGGGCGCGTGCCGCGCGGCGGACAGGCTGAAAAGTTGGTTGGCTCGGATGCGCACCGCGCCGAAGTTCGCAGCGGTTGACCGACACGCCGCAGAGCAAGCCCATACCCCGCTCGGCGGAGCATCGCGTCGGCATCCATCACCGCAGAACGCGCACGCCGTCCAAGCGCTTCGGATGCGGCGATCCCTGTACAATCCGCCGCCGGGCGGGGTGTGGGCGGTCCTTGAACGGCCACCCTTGGTAGTACCTTGCAGTCGAACAAACTTCAGAGGACCCGTTATCCCGCATTGCGCCCTCAGGGTCGAGCAAGCTTGATTATTCAACGGGCTTGGTGGCGGGTGGGCCGCTCCTCACGAACGTTGCATATTGGATGGCATCCAAATTCGGCGCTTCAGGATCGGCCGCCGTCCCCTGCTCGCTATAAACCGATATCAACGTCCCGACGACTCGTGGGTTGCCGTCTAGATCAAAAGCAATCACCGGCGCGCCCGACCAGCCGGGCCTGATTCCCTTCGCGTCGGGCCGCAGGTATGCCAAGCCGGTTGTGTCATCCGAGTCACGGAAACGGCGAGAGGGGGTCGCTACGACAGTGGCGGGCACAACCATCTGCGGAACGTCAAAGGTCATTTGCGGCGTGATCGCCGAGACGACACGATCAAAGCCGACTACTGCGACGCGCGTGCCCGGAGGAAGATCGCCCAAACCGTCAAATGGCAAACCGCGAATTGCAGGATGAGGAGCAAGCCGCAGCTGCGCCCAGTCATCCCCTTGTGAACCAGCGCGAAACTTTGAGTAGTCTCCGCCGTGGACGGTATCCCATTCGACGGGGGTGCCGTCCAGAAAGCCGCTCTTATAGCTCTTCAAAAAAAAACCCGAGCCGGGGTGAATCTCCAGTACGTGCTTGGCCGTTCGAAACTCACCGTTCTCCAACATGACGCCAATGGCGCCGCGCCGGAGACCCGGCGCGGCGCCTTCCCAGCAAAGAACTCGCACCGGCAGATCGCCCGCCGCCGCCGGCTCGGCCGGATTGGCTTCCGGCAAGTGGCGTTGGTGCTCACAGCTACCCGCGAGCATCACGGCGAGCGCCCCGGCAGTGCGAAAGAGTGCGGACCGACTCATTTCTCAGCAAATGCGATTCACCGCACCCTCCCGAGGGGTCGGATCGGATGATATTGCTCCGGAACGAGCGCCATGTTCGAAGAGTATCGAGTGTAGAGCACGTCAAAGTCAATGAAGCCGACAACCGAGTTGTTCGCGGCAATGATTGGCGTCAGCGTACCGACACGGAACTCCAGGAACAGTTCCGGAACCACGCCGTCGGAAGGGACGACCATTCGGCGGACGCCTGCTTCAGCCAGATACGAAGCAACCTGACTTGTGGAACCGCTGACAGTCGTGTCGCTTCCCGACTGCGAAACCGTTACGTCGAACGGTGACGTATCGGGCCAGTGAAAGAGCGACGCGGTGGGAAGTGTGAAAGTCGCCATGTCGTTCTCTTCGTCGAGCAGTCCGCCGCCGACCGTGTTGCCCGATGGCGGCTCTTCGCCGTTCTCGTCAATGGGGGGAACGCCCGTGCTGCCGCCTTCATCGTCCGGGCGGGCGGGCTCGATGACGACCTGTGGAAAGCCGCCACCGCCCGGAACTTCGCCGGTAATTTCAAACTCCGCACACCTCATGCCGAAATAGGTCGGGATACACACGTACTTCTTCCCATTGGGCGCTTTGTAAACGGGCAACCCGTCAGGAGAAGTGCCCACCTGAACGCTGCCGGGCGGCAGGGCTTCTGGCCATCCGGTCCAAACCTTCAGTGTTCTTCCGTCCGGATCCACATAGTGGATTGTAACTCCCGGCTTGTAGGCGCATGAAGCCACAACCGCAGAGACCACGGCGATCGCCGCACCCATCCGAACTGCCGGCGCCAATCGAAGTGCCACTGCTCGACCTCACTTACTTCCGCGACCCTTGGTTTTGTCCACATTGCAAATAGGCGGCAGGATCGCGCCCCACCCTGCATTCCCGACTTGCACAAACACGCCGGAACGGGCAGAACTTATCAAAACCAACGTCGGAGTCAAGTCGAACTCATAGTCTTTACATTGAACAGCAATTCCACAAACTTGTGGAATTGCTGTGGTACTTACAGAGTCCTCGCGAATATGGCTCGGAAATTGATCGTTTCGTGTGTGTCAGTGGGTCTACGCCGCCACCGTCGCACTCACCGGCTCCGACCACGGGCCCGCAACCCCGCCTGCGGAAATCCATCTCAGCATGTAGACGGCTGTCTTGCCCCCGTCTTTGACTTCGAATTCGGCCGTGGCCGTACCGTCGGTGGAAAGAGAAAGGAACTGCAGCGCGCTCGGGTCCGTGGGCGTGGGGGTGCCCGCATCCACAAGTTTGAGGCGCAGTTCCGCGCCCAGCGTGCCCTTGGGCTTGGCGCGGCGGGTGGGCGTCGCCGCGTCGGTAAAGCGGATCGTGTGACGCAGACGCAGGGCGGTATCCACCCGCGCGATCGGCGCGCTGGTCGGCGTGGGGGTGGGGGTGCGGCCCGAAGCCCGAACAGTCAAACCCATCGAAGCGCGGTCGGCGTCGGTGACCGTGGGAAAACCCTGGATCGCGCGGGCCGCTTCACGCGCGAGCGATTCGTACGCGGCGCGGGCCTCGTCCTTCTGCTGCGTCGCCGCCTCGGCCGCGGCCTGCTTCTGCACGTGCTGCGCGTAGGTCGCCTGCCAGAGAATCTGCGCGTTGAGCAGGCGGAGCGCGAGGTCTTCCGAGATCAGGTTGTTGATCAGAAAGTCGGCGGCGGGAGACGCAAAGCCGTTCTGCCATGTGTCGAACTCGGCGTCGGCGCGGGGGATGTAGTTGGGGCGTGATGCGGCCATGATGAGGACTCCTGCGGGTGCGTGGGCGGGTGGGGCTTCACCACAGAGGACACAGAGAGCACAAAGCGGTGCGAAGCGGAGCGAGAAACAAAAAAGGAAAACCCTTTCCGCTCTTGATGATTCCTGACACTCTCTTCTGTCTTCCTCCGCGTTCTTTGTGTCCTTTGTGCTCTTTGTGGTGAAGTGCTTGGCGCCTTCTCCTTCTTCGCTGTCTCTCTCTGTGTTCTCTGTGTTCTCTGTGGTGAACTGCCTTTGTTTCGTTCCGGCGTGCGACCAAGCCGCGGCGGGGTACCGGCTTGCTCCTTTCCGGATCGAGCGGAGAAGCGTCCGACTTGAGCGGATTCGTGTACTTCTCGGCTAGACGCGCGAACGGATCGCGCGGAGCGAGCGACGGCTGTGCCGGAGAGGCGTCCGGATGAGCCGGAGAAGTGTCCAATTTGGCCGGAGGATCATTCGAAAGAAGCGGAAGCAACACCGCGAAGTCAGAGCGCGACCCCGGTTCGGGTCGCGCGGAATCAAAGCCCACATCGCCAGCAGCAACCCCACCCCCACCCCCATCCCGCCGACGGCCGGGTGGACGACGCCGATTTCATTCTCTTCTCCGCGCAGTACGACCTCATGCTCTGCGCCGATCCGCTGATGCCCGATTCGTGCAGCGCCGACTTCAATCAGGACGGCTTCGTGGACGACGCCGACTTTGTTCTGTTCGCCGCCTACGACGCGCTGCTGTGCCCGTGAGTTCTCGCCGCGCGAAGCAGCCGTGCGCGTCAACACGTTGTAGGGAGATTTCCGGTTTTTGTGTGCTCTCTAACTTGCCTGGCTCGGCTTGTCGCACTGACCAATCCGGGTTCTTGACGCGACAGCTACCCTGACGTTCTGGCTGGCCGTCGTTCAGAATTCCCGCGAGAAGGAGATCAGTATGGGCGTTCAGGTTCCCATTTTGTTCGCTTTCGTCCCGCTCGTCGCGCTCAGCGGCACTTCGTTCGCAGGCCTTTCCCAGAACGTGATCGCCTCGCCCGGCGGCTTTTTGCAGGCTGGCTGCGATCCGGGCCCGACGGGCGGCGGGTTTTTCTGGCCCGGCTACGACCTGGCCGGCGCCATCAGCGGCGCCGGGTCGATGCTGAACGAGAGTTCGTTCGTCGGCCTGAGCGTTGCCGCGAATTCGGCCAGCTCGTCGGCGACGAATCTCAACAACAACTCCTCGGGTATCGCGGGCATGGGCTACGTGCTCATCAACGCGTTCAACAACGCGCCCAACAACAACCAGTTTCCACTCGGCGCAGTCAACGGCGGATGGAAAGAAACCTTTACAGTCACGAATCCGAACTACACCGGACAAGCGGGATATCTGGTGTTCGAAGTTGCGGCCTCGGGATTCCTGAAGGCGACCGGTTTCGCGGGTGCGGCCTCGGTGCTGGTGACCGCGTACAAAGACAACAACCAGCTGATGGCGAACCAGTACTTCAACCCGGGCGATTCCGATCTTCTCAGCACCGATCGTCAGTACGGCAACTGGGCGATCGCCACCTACGGCAACCCGAGCGTCGATAGCAAGTCGTTCAATGATTCGGTCACGATGGCTGTGCCCATCACTTTCGGAACGCCATTCACGCTCGGTGTGTACGCGTGGGGCAAAGCGGGCATGCGCTCTTCGAGCGGCGTGGCGGGTAATTCCACCGCCTTTATTCAGGACGGCAAGGTTCGCTGGGGCGGCATTCTCAATGTTCTCGCGGGCGGCAATTCGGTCATCGCGACCAGCACCGTGAGCGGTGCTTCGGGTAAAGACTGGGGGCCCGGCACGCAGCCGCCCGACCCCTGCCCGGGCGATCTCAACAACGACGGCTTTGTCGACGACGCGGACTTCGTGGTCTTCGTCAACGCGTACAACATTCTCGACTGCGCCGATCCGTCGATGCCCGTTCTGTGTCCTGCGGATATGAACGGCGACGGGTTTGTGGACGACGCGGACTTTGTCCTCTTCGTCGCCGCATACAACGATTTGGTGTGCGTCTGATCTGGCCTAGCAGGCTGTTGAAATTCTGATTGTGCCTACTGCGCCGACGCATTGCAGACAACTTTCTGGCCCTCAGACCCGGGTCGCGAGGGTAGATGGCGGTTCGAAATTGCGACTGGTTGGAGTTTTTCAACAGCCTGCTAGGTTCTGTGCGGCGAAATGTACCTCAAGGGGAATCCGTCCCCTGGGGCATCGACCGGACCGAGGCTGTTCACACCCACCGATTTGCGATCTGGCCGCAGGCGCCGTGCAATTCCCATGGTAAAAAACATGTCGCAAACCGCCCAAATCTCGCTTGTCGAGCTTTGATCGCGTCCGGTATGCTCGGTTTCTCTCGACGGCGCCATGCCCATCGCCGAGGAAGGAGAGAGCAATGCCGTCACGGTTGTGTTTCGTCTGGATGGCCACGCCGACCGTCGCGCTTGCCGGACTATCGCAGAATGTAATCGTTTCGCCCGGCGGCTTCCTTCAGGCCGGCTGCGATCCCGGCCCGATCGGCGCCGGGTTTTCCTGGCCGGGGACCGATTTGGCAGGTTCTGTCGGCGGCGCAGGAGCGATGCTCAACGAAGGTTTGTTCAGCGGCCTCGGGGTCGTCGCGCGCTGGGCGAATTCTTCGGCCCCCGATCTGCACAACAGTTCTTCCGGCACCGCCGGCATGGGTTACGTGCTCCTTGATGCTTTCAACAGCGCACCGAATTTCAACCAGTTTCCGATCGGCGCCGTCAACGGAGGCTGGAAGGAAACATTCACCGTGAATCACCCGGCTCATACAGGCCAGCCGGGGTTCTTCATCTTCGGGGTCGCCGCGTCGGGCTTTCTCGAAGCGACCGGGTTCACGGGAAACGCGAGCGTGATGGTCACGGCGTACAAAGACGACTTTCAGTTGGCGATGAACCAGCATTTCAATCCCGGTGATTCCGATCTGCTGAGCACCGATCGCCAGTACGGCCACTGGTCTGTTCCAACGCAAGGAATTCCGGACATTTACAGCAAGGCTTTCAACGATTCGGTCACCATGGCAGTGCCGATCACATTCGGCACTCCTTTCACGCTAGGGGTGTACGCGCGAGCCTTGTCCGGCATGGGCTCGTCAAGCGGGTTCCCCGGCATCTCGACCGGTCTGGTGGAAGGAACCAAAGTCCGCTGGGGAGGCATCCTCAACATACTCGCCGGCTCCACGCCTGTCATCGCGGGCAGCGCGGTCGTAAGCGCGACGGGCAAGGACTGGGGTCCGGGCACGCAACCGCCGGACCCGTGCCCGGGCGATCTCAACAACGACGGCTTTGTTGATGATGCGGACTTTGTCATTTTCGTCAACGCGTACAACATTCTCGACTGCGCCGATCCGTCGATGCCCGTGCTGTGTCCTGCGGATATGAACGGCGACGGCTTTGTCGATGATGCCGACTTCGTTCTGTTCGTCGCGGCGTACAACAACCTGGTCTGCACCTGAAACATCGGAACGCTGGAACGTTTCTCGGTTTGGGAGCTTGCGAAGTTAGCCGTTTCGTCGCTCGATCTCGAAGCGGCATTCGGTCTCGAGCGCTTCGCCGGGCTTGAGGATCACGGTTCCGGTGCCGCGCACGCCGCGCGCTTCGAGGTTGAAGCCGTCGTTGACCTGCGTTTGCGGTTCGACCGCGATGAAGGGCAGGGGAGTGCCCGAAGTTCCGTTCGCGTGCGGTGCGAAGACAACGAGATGGCGCATCCTGCTCGAGGCGACGAGGCGCAAGGTGACGCCGCTCCCGGGCCAGCGGATTTCGGCGCTTCCCTCGAAGCCGGCGAAGACCGCGTCGATGTGCTCATCGGGAAGCGGCGCGAGTGTGGCGAGTCGCCGTGAGAGTTCATCAGGGGACGGCGCTCCCGTGGCGCACCCGGCGATGACCGGATAGCGTCCGCTCACCGGCGCGTGCACCTCGACAATGTCGCTGTCGTTCCACAATCGGCGCGAGAAATATGGGTGCAGCCCGGACCCCGCCGGGAACGCGCGGCTATCGCTATTGAGAACGCGCAGCCGCACGATGAGCGCCGCTTCTTCCAGGTTGTACTCGACGCGGCAGCGATAGGCCCACGGCCAGTTCGAGTCGGCGTGTGCCGCGCTGTCGTATTCCAAAGTTGCAGAGCCGGCATCCTGAGCGGTGACGCTCCAAGCTCGCTTGCGTACGTCGCCGTGCTGCGCCATCCCGTCCGCCGACGTTGGTTTGAGCGCGATCTCCTTTCCCTCAAACACAAACTTCGCGTTCGCGATCCGATTCGCCCACGGCGCCATGATGAAGCAGCCAAGCAGAGAGGCGTTTGTCTCATCCGGCGCGGCCCGCCTGAGAACGGGATAGAAGAATCCGCTCGGACCGAGCACGGAAAAATCGGCGATTCCCGCGCCGAGTTCCGGCGTGATCGTGATCCGAAACCCGGCGCGCTTGAGCGTGATCTGCGGCATGAAGATCTCCGGCGTGCCCTTCACCCCCTCGCGAGTCCGCTTCCGAAAGGGTTATCAGGATACACGTTGCCGCGATCAACGGCGGTTTGGATCCGGCGGGAATCACCCTGAACCGAGCTGTTTGCTCAATCCGATTCGCTCAAATCATCTTGAACCAGGATGTTCCGTTCGATTAGCATGAGTGGCGTTCAGTGGGCCAGCGGATGCGGCCACAACTCCCGTTCGGACCTCGTTCCGGCTCTCATCCTGCTGAATATGCCAATGTGTTGTCGGAATCGTGCGATCGGATGGAACAGGCCATGTTGCGAACGACAAGAATCTGGGGCGGCTTTGTCTCGGCGATCGCGGCGGTTTCGGCTGTTGCCGGTTGGAATACGGGCGACATCGTCTACGTCACTTCGGCGTCGGGTATCGGGCCGAGCATCCGGCCCGCGGTGCTGCGCATCCAACCTTCGCCGCTCGCGGTCTTCACGGTGCTCGCCGACAGCGGTATCCAGGGAAACGGCGCTTTCGATTCCTTTCGGAATCGGGCCGTGATCGTGCGCTCGGGTCAGTTCGGCGGCGTGATGTCGCTCCTCGATTCGAACGGTTCATTCACCGACATGCCCTATCCCGGAAACCAGGATGCGCAGCTCGTCGCGCCGACGGGCGACGGCCGGATTTATTTCCAGCGCTTCGGAAAGATTTCGTACTTCGATGCGGGCGGCACGGTCCACGATTTGCTGAACACAATCGGGTCGGGTGTGTTTGTGCTGCCGCGCCAGTGGGCGCGGATGTATTTCGATCCCACGACACACAGTCTCTTCATGGGTACCAATAGCGGCATCAACGCGCTGATCACCAAGATCCCCCTGACGCTGGACGGAACCCGAATCGCCGCGTCGCCGATCGACACGATCTTCGTGACCGCTCCGCTCGTAAGCCCTGTTGTCGTCGGCTTTTCTCCCGGGCCGAGCGGCACGGTCTTCATCAAGCTGGATGACAACTCCAATAACACCGCTCCGCGCATGCTGCTGATGAACCCGGCGACAATCGATATCTCGGTCTTTGCAAACAGCGGCTACTTCGGTGTAGGGGGCGAGATCGCGGGCTGCTACAGCTCCGTTCTGAATGCCGCGCTCGTGGTGGACAGCCTGAGCGACAAGCTTCGCATCTTCACGCTCGGTTCTTCAGGCGAAGGTCTGGCCAGCAATCAGCCATTGATTTCTTCGGGCGGAGGCTCGGGTGAAAACGCGGAGATGTTTCCGGTAACAGCATCGACCGCGTCGTGCCCCGGCGACATCAATAACGACGGATTTGTCGACGACACCGATTTCATATTCTTTGTTCAAGCTTACAATATTCTTGATTGTGCCGATCTGTCGATGCCGCCGGGTTGTCCGGCCGATTTCAATCACGACGGCTTTGTCGACGACTCGGATTTCCTGATCTTCGTGGTGGGATACAACGAGTTGGTCTGTCCGTAACGATCGCTCCGCGCATCAACGCGCCGGCGCCCAGCGATCCACGTGCGACTGAATCGCCTCCGCCCAGATCTCGTATCCTTTCTCGGAAAGATGCAGAAAATCGGGCATGATCTCTTTCGAAATCGTGCCGTCCTTTTCGAGGAAGCGATCGGAAATGTCAACGAAGTGAACGCGCGACATCGCGCGTTCGCCGTCTCCACCCTCGCCGATGTCTTTGAGCAAATCGTTTGTCTCGGCGACAAGCCTGCGGCGTTCATCCGGCTTTTCCGAGCGCGGGAAAATGCCGAGCACCAGTATGTGCGCACCGGGCAGTTTGTCGTGGATCGCACCGACGCAGGCGCGCACGCCCTCGTTGATTTGCGGCGCCGTGTTCGCGCTCGCGTCGCTCCCTTGGCCCGTGTTGTTCGTGCCGATCATCAGAATGACCAGCCGCGGCGAATTCCCGCTGGCGGGCGTATCGAGCCCATTCAGGTTTCCCGTGCTGGCGCGATAAAGCACGTGCTGGGTGCGGTCGCCGCTGATCCCGAAATTCACGGCGTGCCGCTCGCCATAGTGCTTCCGCCAGACTTCCTTGCCCGGCCCTTCCCAGCCCTGCGTGATCGAATCGCCCATGAAGATGATGTCGATGTCGCCCTTCTCTGCTCCCTGCTTCGCACGCGCGTTGAACGAGTTGTTTCGATCGACCCACCATTGGTCCTTGCGGGCCGCGGGGACTGCCGCAAAGTTCACCTGTACGACCGGGTCGTCCGACCCGGGAGTCGGTGCGGGATTACCCGGTTGAATCAGAATGAGCGTCGTCAGAAGCAAATGGAGCATGCGGCGGAGCGTACCGCGCGGAGCAAGCGATGAAAAGATGTGAGGCCTGGAGAGTGAGGTGCAGGGCTATCGCGATCAGTACGTCGGCCAGACACCCGGCGTCGCCAATTCGAGCAAGTGCCCGTCGAGATCGCGGAAGTAGAGACTGGTGCCGCCACGTTCCCAATTCATCTCGCTCTCGATCGAGATTCTCAGCGATGCCAGGTGCGTGCGCCATGCGGTAAGATCAGCTTCGGGAATGGCAAAGGCAAAGTGTGTCGTGCCTTGCGCATCGTGCGGTGGGATTGATCCGCCCGCAAATGTCAGCGTGCTCGTCGACCCGCCTTTCTTGAAGATCAGCAGCACCTGCGCGCCGGGTAGCCCGAGCGCCGACAATCGTTCGTCTTTGTTGTCGGGATTGAGCGGCCTCAGGCCGAACACGCGGCCGTACCACTCTCGCGACGCGGCAACGTCGGCAACATGGATCGCGGTTTCGAGGAGCCGAAAGGGCGGCATATCTATTTGATGTGCGCGAGCAAAGCCCGTTTCGGTGCAAACGGCAAAGCGCTCACATTCGCCCGACGATCGGTAGCCCGAGTGTTGTCAATCCATCTTCGAGCACACGCCCGGTCAGATCGCAGAGGCGCAGACGCGACAGCACCGTCGCCTCGTTGTCGGCGTTGAGCACCGGACATGCATCGTAAAAGCTGCTGAAAGCGCCGGCGAGGTCGTACAGAAACCCGCCCAATCGGTGCGGTTCGCACGAATCTGCCATCGCGCGCAGCACGCCTGGGTATCGAAGGATCGCCAGGGCGAGCGTCTTTTCCTGCGGCTGAACGATCGCGAGCGGAGCCTTGCGGAACGGCGCGCTCGGGCCGGTATCGATTTGCTTTTCGGTGCTCGCCTTGCGCAGAATGCTCTTGATGCGGGCGAAAGCGTAAAGAAGGTATGGCCCGGTGTTTCCTTCGAACGCCACCATGCGGTCGAAGCTGAAGACGTAGTCCTTCATCCGGTCGTTGCAAAGATCGGCGTACTTGATCGCCGCGACACCGACGACTTCCGCGATGCGATCGCGTTCCGCTTCCGGCAGTGCCGCGGACCGGCGATTCACTTCAACACTCGCGCGTTGGTGCGCTTCGTCGATGAGGTCGGTCAGCTTGACGTTGTCGCCGCTGCGTGTCTTGAACGGCCGGCCGTCGTCGCCGAGCACCATGCCGAATCCGGCGTGGCGCAGCGTTGCATTCTTGCCGCCACGCGATGCGTCTGCCAACTTTGCATACCCCGCCTTCCGTGCCGCGGCGAACACCTGCTGAAAGTGCAGGCTCTGGCGTGCATCGACCGCGTAGACGAGCCTTGAAGCCCCGAATTTCCGAACTCGCCTGCGTATCCCGGCAAGATCGGTTGTGGCGTAAAGAAATCCTCCGTCCGATTTCCGGATGATGCAAGGCTCCGAAATCTTCTGGCCGCGATCGTCGAGATCGTCCGGGCCGTCGAGCCGGACAACGAGGGCGCCGTCGGATTCTTCCGCGATTCCGCGCTTGACAAGATCATCGACGATCTCGCCAAGTTCGTTCGAATAACTCGATTCGCCGGCCGTGTCTTCGGCGCGCACGGTCGCGTGCAGCCGCGCGCACACAGCCACGCACTCGTCGACCGTGATCTTGGCGATGCGCTGCCAGACCGAATAGATCTCGGGGTCGTGCGCCTGCAACTTCACAAGGGTCTGTTTCGCCGCGGCAAGCTTTTCTCGCGCGCCGAAAACCTGCTCTTCCAATTCCGCCCGTGCTTTGGGGCCGAGCTTGAATCGCTCGACGGCCGCGAGTCCGGCCTCGTCGGCGGTGCACTCGCGCTGCGCCTGCTTGTACGCGAGATCAAGATCATCGAGCGTGAGCTTGTCGAGGCTGATTTTTCCCGACTTCGCATCCGCCGCGACCTTCGCCGTCACCATCGCGATGGGGAGGCCCCAGTCCCCGAGATGATTCTGCCGCACGACCTTGTGCCCAAGCCGCTCGAAGACGCGTGCCAGCGCATCGCCGATGATCGTCGCGCGCAGGTGGCCGACGTGCATCTGCTTCGCGAGATTGACGCCGCAAAGATCGACCGCGATCGTTTCCTGTGTCTCGGGTTTGGGCACGCCGAGCGCCGGCGTGTCCATCGATGCGAGGAGTGCCGCGAGCGCATCACCTTTGAGGCGGATATTGATGAAGCCGGGCCCCGCGATCGACTTGTCCGTGATCGGCTCGGCGATTTTGGCGAGGTCGGTGTTCGCTCCGGCTTTGGCGACGATCGCCGTCGCCACTTCGCGAGGAGGCTTGCCGACCCGTTTCGCCAGGCTCATGGCCACGTTGGATTGAAAATCGCCGAGGGCCGCCTGCTTGCTCGCGGTGATGAGCGGATCGACTTCGCCCGCTTCAGGAAATGCCGAGGCGGTCGCGCCCCGAAAGGCGGAATCGAGGAGCATAATTGGATCGGAGAATTCGGACATTGGGGGCAAGTGTATTGGGCCAGGGAGTGGGGAAAGCTCCGGACTTCTGCGCCGGAAGCCTTTGCAGGCAACTGAACGGCTGGATATCCCAAGATGTACCTGGGATGGTCCGACTTCAAATCCGGTATCGTGTGTCTGTTTCGCTGGGGGATGGAGCGGTGCCGCGGGACGCAGATCGGCATGCGCAGCAGGATCGGGCGAGCGTCTGGGGAGAAACACCATGCGGATGACAGAACACACGATGGCGGCGAGAGACGGCGCGGAGATTTTTTACCGTGCGTGGTCCCCGGAGAGTCCGCCGAAGAAGTTCGTGCTCTTGTTCCATCGTGGGCACGAGCACTCGGCCCGTTGGCAGGAGACCGTGGAAAAGCTCGCGATCGATGACTGCGCTGTTTTCGCGTGGGATCAGCGCGGCCACGGAAGGTCATCGGGCAAGCGCGGTCATGCTCCGAATCTCGCGGCGGTTGTGAAGGACGCCGATGAATTCTCTCGCCATCTTTGTGAAGCGCACGGTGTGAGACTCGCGGACACAGCGGTGATCGCGCACAGCGTCGGCGCCGTCGTCGCGACGGCGTGGGTGCACGACTACGCGCCGCCGATCCGCGCTCTCGTCCTCGGCGCTCCAGCGTTCCGCGTAAAGCTCTACGTGCCGCTCGCGGTGCCGATGCTGCGGCTGAAGCAGAGGGTCTTGGGGCCGGGCATCGTGAAGAGCTACGTCAAGGCGAAGATGCTCACGCACGACGCCGAACAGGCGGAGAGCTATCGCAAGGATCCCATGATCTTCCGCGAAATCGCGGTCAACATCCTTTTGGATTTGAAAGACACCTCAACGCGATTGATCGAAGACGCCGGCGCCATCACGGTTCCGACACTGATCGTGGGGGCGGGGAACGATTGGGTCGTCACGGTGAAGGCACAGCGCGAGTTCTTCCGCAAGCTCGGCTCACCGATCAAACAGTTTGACATTTTCCCGGGAATGTTCCACGCGATGTTCCACGAGAAGGGGCGCGAAAAAGTCATCAAACGCATCCGATCTTTTCTGGATGAGAGATTCTCTACTGCCGCGAACTCAGTCGGAAATCTCGATGCCGACAAGGGCGGTTACACCCGGACCGAATTTGATGTTCTCCGCGCGCCCGGGCCCGCGTACTGGTCTCTCGTGCGGTCTTCTTTGAAACTGGGAGGACGATTTAGCGAGGGAATCGGGCTGGGCTGGCGAACCGGATTCGATTCAGGCGTGACGCTGGATTACGTCTATGAGAACAAGCCCAAGGGATTCTCGCCGCTCGGAAAGGCCGTTGACTATTTCTATTTGAACAGCATCGGGTGGCGCGGAATCCGTCTGCGGCGAGAGAATCTGCAGCGAGTCCTCCAGCAGTGCATCGATGATTTGAAACGCGAAGATAAACCGATCGGATTCCTCGATATCGCGTGCGGTGCCGGCCGTTATGTGCTCGAAACGATGGCGGCAAATGGCGCGACTGATTCGAGCGCGGTTCTCCGCGACTACAAACCCGAGAACCTCGACGCGGCACGCAAACATGCAGCGCGTCTGGGTCTCAATTCGGTGGTCTTTGAACAGGCCGATGCATTCGATCGCGCGTCGATCGCGGCCATCCGACCCAGGCCGACGATCGCCATTGTGTCGGGGCTGTACGAATTGTTCCCGGAAAACGCGCCACTCCGCCGTTCGCTCGAGGGATTGGCCGAAGCGGTCGAAGAGGGCGGCTTTCTCGTGTACACATGCCAGCCGTGGCATCCGCAGGTCGAATTCATCGCGCGAGCGCTCACCAACCGAGAGGGTCAACCCTGGGTGATGCGTCGCCGCACGCAAGCGGAAATGGACGAACTGGTTCGCGCCGCGGGCTTTGAAAAAATTGCACAGGAAATCGATCCGTGGGGGATCTTCACGGTTTCCGCTGCACGCCGGGTGACGAAATGAAGTGGAAGGCGCTGCGGGCGTCCGTGTTGCTCTCGGCGCTCTTTTTGCTTGTCTATGGCGCAACCAATTACCTCGCCGCGGCGAGAGAGAACGTCGGCAGCTGTGTTTGCGGCTGGGAGAAGCACATCCCGTTCGTACCGTGGTTTGTGATTCCGTACATGTCGATCGACTTGTTCTTCGTCGGGGCGCCGTTTGTTTGCCGCACCGAACGGGAGCTTCGAGCCTTCACGAAACGGATCGCGTTCGCGATCGTGGTTTCCGGGTTGTTCTTTCTGTTTCTCCCGCTGCGTTTCGCTTTCGAACGTCCTCCCGTCGCCGGCTTGCTCGGCGTTGTGTTTGATGGATTTCGTGCTCTCGATCAGCCATTCAATCAGTGCCCTTCGTTGCACGTCTCGCTGAGCGTCCTGCTCGGCGCGGTCTATCTTCGTCGGACCAATGGAATCGTGCGTTTCGTGGTCGCCGTGTGGTTTGGTTTGATTCTGCTCTCACCGGTTCTGACCTATCAGCACCACGTGGTCGACGTCGCAGGCGGGCTTGCGCTTTCGGTTTTGTGCGTTTTTCTGTTCCCTGAGCGGGCACCGAAGTTGCTGGTTCTGCCCAACCGCCGCGTCGGGTCGTACTACATCACGGGTGCGCTGCTTTGTGCCGCGGCGTGCCTTGTTTTCAGGCCGTGGAGCTGGATCATGCTTTGGCCGGCCGTCGCGCTCGGAGCGATGGGGGCTGCGTACTTCGGAGTCGGGCCCGGGGTCTACCGAAAACGAAGAGGTCGATTGCCCTTGACAACGCGGCTTGTGCTGTGGCCCGTCCTTGCAGGGCAATGGCTTTCGTGGAAGCACTACGTCCGTCGATGCAACCCGTGGGACAGAATTACGGATCGCGTTTGGATCGGCGGAGTGCTCACCGAGCGCCAAGCTCGGCACGCGATCGATTCCGGCGTGTGTGCCGTGCTCGACTTGACCGGTGAATTCTCCGAGCGGGAGTCGTTCCTTTGCGCAAAGTACCGGCAGGAACCTGTTCTCGATCTGACCGCTCCAACGCCGGAAGTGCTTGACCGGGTTGTTGCGTTCATCGAACGATGCTCGACGTTCGGCGTTGTCTACGTTCACTGCAAAATCGGCTTTTCCCGAAGCGCCGCGGCGGTCGGTGCTTACCTGATTTATGTCGGGATCGCCGGGAGCGCCCAAGCGGCGATGAGCATCTTGCGTGAGAAGCGCCCCTCGATCGTGATCCGGCCCGAAGCGGCGGACGCAATCAAGGGGTACGCAAACCGATCTCTTCGTGCGCGGCAGACTGAGCCGCGACGCGTCGACGTCGTAGTTCCATTGCCCACAATGCCGCAACCGTGAGAACATCGCTTGCGATATGGAACGTGCGCACGCCGTCGAACGCCGGAGGCACAAGTGTGGGCTCGATGAGTTTCGAAACCGCGCCGACCGAGGCTTCCGCCGAAGCAGCCGATGATTGCTTGAGCGCATCAAGAACGGCGAATCGCTGAACCGTCACATCCTGAATGGCGCCTAGGTTTTTGTACGCGAAGAAGCAATAGAGAATGGTGACCAGGAGGGTTGTGAGTCGATCCGGAGTTTTTCGGACCGAAGCGAACGCGAGCAGGCCGCCGATCACGATGACATACAGCGTCCAATACCACTGCAGCGCGTTCGATCGTTCAAAGTAGACTTGGACCAGCTCCGCGTATGTCATGTTGAACTCGCACGAGATTCCGGAATTGCCCGAGAAGCGCCGCATTCTCCTGCAATTGCGCGTGCTTGTCAAAGAGCGACCGCGTCGATCACTCAAGCTTCAGCGCGCGCACAGCTTCTTCGCATCGTGCCGCGACGGAGGTCCACCCGCTGCGGTCGTTGCTCGCATCCTGGAACGTGAGCGCCGGCCCGATCAAAAGCACGAGCCTTCGCGGCCGAGGAAGCCACTTTCCGGGTGGAAGCGCGTCGACCGCACCGTAAAAGTGACACGGAACGACCGGAATGTTTGATCCCGCGATCATCATCCCGAGGCCCGCCTTGAATCCGGTCATTTCTCCGGTACGGCTGCGCGTTCCCTCGGGGAACAGAATCAGCCCGCAGTGTCCCTCCGAAAGTCTCGCCCGAAGATCTTCGAGTGCGTGCGAGGTCACTCCTTTGCGATAGAGCGGCAACGCGTTGAGAAAGAGCGAGGCAAACAACGATGAGGCGCTGTTTCGAAAGAAAACGTCTCCCGCGGCGACCGGAAAGGTATCGAAACGCGCGCGAATGGGGAGCGATACGCTCAGCGCGAGCGCGTCGAGGTGGCTGGAATGGTTCGAAATCAGAACAAATGGCACGCGCCGCGGCAGGAATTGCCTGCCGCGCACCTCAAGCCTGTGATACGCGAAAAAGTAGAGCCTCAGCAGCGCCGTCGTCGCGTAGTGACCCGCGAGCGAGACGAGCCCGGGTTCGCGCTTCACGCTCCGCATCCGAGCGCCCGGCGCGAGCCCGAGATCGGCGGCTTTGTCGTAGGTCCAATCGTTCATTGAAAGAGTGAAGCGGTAATCACACGCGCCGGCCGGCTGAGCCCGAAGCCAAGAAAGTATCCGATGAAGTGGAAGGTGGCGGGCGCAACCAGCAATACGGAATTGAACCGATCCAGAAACCCGCCGTGGCCTGGCAGCGTCGTCGCCATGTCCTTGATGCCGAGGTCGCGTTTGATCGAACTCAGCACCAGGTCCCCCATCTGCCCGCCGATGGAAATGATCAATCCGAGCGCAAGGAGCAGAAGCGGCGTGTCGAGGCGCTTGCCGACGAACACGAAGTGACCGACGACCGCGGTGAACGTCGTTGTCAAAATGATCGCGCCGAGATGCCCGCCGAGCGTCTTGTTGGGGCTGGTATTCGGAAACACCTTTCGCCGCCCGAACGATTTACCGCAGATGTATGCAAAGATGTCGTTGAGTTGCACCGCGACGAGTATCAGCAGCATGATCGGTCGATAGTCCGGTTCGTTCGCCATGTATCCGAGATGCCCGAGTCCCATACCGAAAAGAAGAAAGGCGACGCATGCAAGAGCCACACGCTGCACGTAGCCCTTCGGCGAATCAACCAAGACCGCGCCGGCGGCGAGCGAGACGATGGTGAGCGGGGTCATCGCTGCGAACATGCCGTACCAGTTGTCGAGGCAGGTCAGTCCGACTCCGACGATTCCGAGGACAACTATCGCGCTGAGCGAGTGATGCCGAAACAGGCCCGTCGCGCGGGCGTACTCGCGGTAGCAGAGAATTGATGCGGCGGTCACCATAACCATGGCAGCGGCAGGGCACCAGAGAATCGGGACGACGACCGCGGGCGTGATGAACAGCCATGTTCTGTAGCGAATCCACACGTCGCGGCGCGTGTTCTCACCGAGGACCTTGAATCGCGAAAGAACAACCGTCGCGACCGGAGCCGCGACAAACGCGACGATGATCAGCCCGACGATAAATCGAGTTGCCGGCTGTTCAAACGCGCCGGCGCGGGAAAAGAGGTAACGCAGGCCTTCGTTCACTCGGCGCGGCTCCGTAGTTGCGAAGCGATCGAAGCGATGCGTCTCCACGCGGTGGCGACTTCGCCGACGCAAATGAGAACGAGCACGAGCGCGAGCACTCCCAATTCGGGAACGGGCCCGCGCGCCGGAGTTACAAAGCGCCAGGCCTCCGGCGCGAATCCAAGATACACGGAGCCAACCGTCGCCAGGAACATCCGTTGCTGCTTCGCCATCGGGCCACGAAAGTCGCTCGGCAGACCGAGCGAACGACCGAGCGCCCGCACATACGTCACGAAGAGCGCGCCCGCCGCCGCAAGGTAGCCGAGAGTCGGGCTTGATGTCAGCGCGTATCCGGCGCCGATCAGCACGACGCTATCAGAGATCCGATCGGGCACCTCGTTATACAGGTCGCCGGTCGGCGACTTTCGATTTCCCTCGATCGCGACCATTCCGTCGAGCATGTTCGCGAGGAGGCGCACCTGGATCCCGAGCGCTGCGAGCAGGAACAAGGCACGCTCCGATGCATTCTCTCTCCCGGTCAAGGCAAGGCAAACGCCCGCGCCGCACGCGACGAACATCCCCGTGATCGAGATCGAGTTGGGCGTGACACCCGTGGCGGCCAACGACGCAGCCGCCCGCCGAAAAAATGGTACATCACGCGCCGCAATCGGGCGTCGATCGAGAAGCGAACCGGTCGGTGCTCGCTTTTCCATGATGGCAATCTTTGCCTCGGCGAAGATTCCTGGAGTGCACCCGACGTATCGGTCCGAAGATTCTCGGCGCCCCACCGGAATCAGTTTCCGCTTGATTGTCCGGTTTCCGTCGCTGCCTCGCCCCACCCCGAAACGATCTCCGCGACTTCGTCCGCAACCTTAATCATCGCTGTGCTCGGCGTCAGGCAGTACGGGTCATCGATGAGAGCGACGCGTTTGTTCTTGAACGCGGGAATCGGCAGTTCGCCCCCGCGCCCAAACAGCGCGATCAGCTCCTCGGGTTTCGGTGCCGCGGTGGGTTCCGACCGCGGCGGGCGGGGCGAGAACAGGATAATCCCGTCCGGCGCCAACTTGTGGAGGTCTTCCATATCGAGCGTGATCCACGGGCCGCCGCTGCTCGGAACAGGCGTCGCGCCCAGCCGCTGCAGTAATTGAAAGTGAAAGCTACCCGGCCCCAGCGCGCCGATCGGTTTCGTGCCCGATACGAGAAGAATTCGGCCCGCCGCTTTCATGAGCGGCCCGCGATCGCTCCACGCCATGTGCATCGAATCTTCAAACGGCATCGCGGGTTTGATGTGCTCGGGCTGACCCGCAGGCGCATCGGGCACTTTGCCCTTGAGGCCGCGCGTCGCAAAGTCAAAGATGGTTTGATCCATTTCCCGTGCCGCAAGCTCGATCTCGTCGAGTGTGAGCGGGTTCAGGTCTTTGATCACCCAGTTGTTGGCGCTCGCGAGTTCGGTGAGCCGCGCGGGCAATTCCTGGGCGCCCCACTGAATAAAGATGTGCGTCGGCCGCGCCTTTACGAGCGATTCATAGTCGATCGTGCCGAGCTCGCCGCAAGCGGGAATTGCCGGGTCGAGTGCGACGTCGTACGCGTGCCGCCCGACGATCTGTCCTTCGTACCCGAGGTCTTTCAGGATGATCGCGAGCGCCGGGCTCAGCGCCACAATCCGCAGTTCGGTCGATTGAGCAGAGGTGCCCCCGGCCGTCGGCGTCACCGACGTACTTGCGGCAGGCGTCTTGCGATCGCACGCCGCGAACTCGGTAAGCACCAGCAGCAACGCGAGAAGAACGCATGCGAATCGCATGCAAGACGCTAGGTGGATTCGGGCGCCGGCAGTCGGCGACTTCAGGATGGATCAAGCGCCCACGTGGGCAAGTACTCAAAACCCGATAAAGTAAACAAGCCGCACGTCTTCCGGGAGACTGGAAAATGAACATGTACACCTACTCGTGGATCATCGCACTATTTCTGTTCTTCGCAGTCTTGCTGATGCTCGAGCTTGGGCGCCGAATCGGGAAGCGCCGAAAGCGAGAGGGAATGGATCCCGGCAAGTCCGGAACTGGCCCTGTTGATGCCGCGGTTTTTGGTCTGCTCGGCCTGCTTATTGCGTTCACGTTTTCCGGTGCCGCGAGCCGCTTTGATGCCCGGCGCATCCAGATCGTGGACGAGGCCAACGCTATCGGAACCGCGTACCTGCGCGTCGATCTGCTCCCGCCCGAATCTCAGCCGCCGATCCGAGAGCTTTTCCGCCAGTACACCGATCAGCGCATCGCCGTGTACCAGGCGATTCCCGATTTGCAACGCGTCCGTCAAACACTCGCGGATTCGCAAAAGACCCAATCGCAGTTGTGGCAGTTGGGTGTTTCCGCTGCCCGGTCAGCGTCTTCTCCCGCGGTGACTTCGCTCGTCATTCCGGCCATGAACGACATGTTCGATCTCGCCAATTCCCGCACCGCCGCCGGCTTCATGCATGTTCCGTCGATCGTGTTCATCGTCTTGCTCGGGATGGCCGGGGCAAGCGCGCTCCTGGCGGGCTTCGGGATGGCAACCGACAAAGGGCCGAGCCTCCTGCACTACGTCGGCTTTGCGCTGGTCATGTCACTGGTCGTTCTCGTGATTCTCGACCTCGAATTCCCCAGGCTGGGCTTTATCACCCTGGAGGAATTCGATCAATACATACGCCAAGTCCGGGCCGACATGGGCTGATCGGATTGTCCCGCGCGAGAGGCTGTTTTTGCCTTCCGAGGGTGTCGCGCCCCACAATCACGGGCGACTTGTCCCAGTCCTTTGTCTCGTCAATAATCCTCTCCACGTCTGACTGGCCCG
Source organism: Phycisphaeraceae bacterium (assembly GCA_019636555.1). Lineage (NCBI taxonomy): Bacteria > Pseudomonadati > Planctomycetota > Phycisphaerae > Phycisphaerales > Phycisphaeraceae > Phycisphaeraceae bacterium. The sequence goes on from JAHBXH010000001.1 coordinate 596,453, forward strand.
CACGGCGAAAGCCGGGGTTAAAGAACGGGATTGCCCCGTGACCTCTTGGACGGCGTTGGGATGCACGGCATTGCCGCAACTCCCTGTTTTGGAAGGGTTTGAATCATGTCCGACACTGCTGTTGACGCGAAAGTGAAAGAAATCGGCGACAAACTGGCTGGCCTCAGCCTCAAGGAAGCCGTTGACCTCGGCAAGTACCTGAAGGATGCCTACGGCATCGAAGCCGCTGCAGGTGGCGCGGTGGTGATGGCGGGTGGCGCAGCCGGCGGCGGCGCGGCCAAGGCCGAAGAGAAGGACAGCTTCGACGTGATCCTCAAGGCCGTCGATGCCGCCAAGAAGATCCAGGTCATCAAGGTCGTCCGCGAGGCGACGGGCCTCGGTCTTGCCGAGGCGAAGGCGTTCGTCGATGCCCCGGGCAAGCCGATCAAGACCGGCCTCTCGAAGGACGAGGCGGAGAAGCTCAAGAAGACCATCACCGACGCGGGCGGCACGGTCGAGCTCGCCTAATCCATCGTCGCACGAACGTCCGGTTGGAACAGTGCGTATTCACGGAAGGCCCGGGCAACCGGGCCTTCTGCCTTTTTGGTCGCCCGAACTTATTGCGAACAAAACTTCTGCCAATTCGGCGAAAGTTTTGAGAAAAAACTCAAGAAGCCCTTGCGGGGGTCGTGCGGGGTTGATCTAGGGGTGCGTATACTGATCGGTTCGGCTCCGAAAGAGCGAACACGGCGGCGGCACTCGTTTTGGCACTTGGGCGATTGAACTGAAACTCTCGGCGTGAGCACAAAAGGCTTGTGAACCAGGTCGGGGTATGACTCCCTGCGACGACTTCGTCGGCGCGGCGTGTTATCCATCGGACGAAAGGACTTCGATGCCTGCAAATCCTTCTTCTACAGGCGGCTATCGCGTTTTCCAGACTCCCATGCTCGCGACGACTCCTGTCGCGAACGTGCGCAACTTCGCCAAGCGCGGCGACGGGATGGAAATTCCCGACCTCACCAAACTGCAATCGGACGGCTACAAGCGATTCCTTCAATTGGACAAGGGACCCGAAGAGCGCGACGCGCTCATCGGCCTCGAGTCGCTTTTGAAAGAGATCTTCCCGATCAAATCGTACGACGAGACGATGAGCCTCGAGTACCTGACGTACGTGCTCGAAGAGCCGCGCTACACGCCCGACGAGTGCCGCGAACTCCGCCTCACCTACGGCCGCCCGTTCCGAATCGCCGTGCGCCTCAAGCGCGAGGGCAAGCCGGACATGCCGGAAGAGGACATCTATCTGGGCGAATTCCCGATCATGATGGGCGGCGGCGAGTTCATCGTGAACGGGGCCGAGCGCGTCATCGTCAGCCAGTTGCATCGCTCGCCCGGTGTCGATTTTTCGATCGTTTCCAGCGAAGGCGACCGCCCGCTCCACTCGACGCGCATCATCCCCGAGCGCGGCTCGTGGATCGAACTCGAGGTCACCAAGAAAGACGTTCTGGCGATGCGCATCGACCAGAGCACCAAGCTTGCCGCGACCACATTCCTTCGCTGCCTCGATGAATCGGTCGCGCCGACCGACCGCCTGCTCTCGCTCTTCTACGAGGTCACCGCGATTCCGGCCGACAAGATCCGCGCCGAGCACTGGGCCGCGGAGACCGTGATCGACAAGGAAACCGGCGAAGAACTCGTGCACGTCGGGCGCCAGATCGGCGAACAGGCCGAGGCGATCAACAACAGCAACCTCAAGAACGTGAAGGTGATCCAGAACCCCAGCGACGTGCTCATCCTGAACACGATCGCGGAAGAAAAGCTCGAGCAATTCGCCGAGTTCGCCGAGACCGATTACGAGCGAGCGCTCGTCAAGCTGTACACCAAGCTCCGCCCGGGCAACCCGCCGCAGGTCGAGAAAGCCAAAGCGCTCTTCGCCGAGAAGTTCTTTGACGACAATCGCTACCGCCTCGGTCGCGTCGGGCGCTTCCGCATCAACCGCAAGTTCGACCTGAACGTGCCGGAAGACATGATGTTCCTTCGCAGCGAGGACTTCCTCCGCGTCATCCAGTACGTGCTCGATCTGCGCTCCAACCGGCCCGACCCCAAGACCGGCCGCCCGGTCGCGCAGGTGGACGACATCGATCACCTCGGCAACCGGCGTCTCCGCACGCTCGATGAACTCGCGGTCGAAGAGCTCCGCAAGGGTTTCCTCAAGCTCAAGCGCACCGTGCAGGAGCGCATGAGCGTCAAGGATCCGAACGAACTTGCCAAGATCGCCGACCTTGTGAACAGCAAGAGCATCTCGAGCGCGATCGACTTCTTCTTTGGTCGCTCCGAACTGTCGCAGGTCGTCGACCAGACCAACCCGCTCTCGAGTCTCGTGCACGAGCGTCGTCTCTCGGCGCTTGGACCGGGTGGTCTCAACCGCAAGCGCGCCGGCTTCGAGGTGCGCGACGTACACATCTCGCACTACGGCCGCATCTGCCCGATCGAAACGCCCGAAGGCACCAACATCGGTCTTATCGCGTCGCTTGGCATCTACAGCAGCATCGACGACTACGGCTTCCTCCGCACCGCGTACCGCGAAGTGAAGAACGGCGAGCTTTCGGGCAAGACCGTTCACCTCCGCGCCGACGAAGAGATGCAGAAGGTGCTCGCCCCGACCGACGCGCTCGACGAGAAGGGCCGCCTCAAGAAAGGCGCGATTCTCGCCCGCGTTGCCGGCGAACTCGCCGAGACCGACAGCGCGAAGGTCGATTACGTCGACATCTCGCCCAAGCAGGTCGTCGGTATTTCCGCGGCACTCATCCCCTTCCTCGAGCACGACGACGCCAACCGCGCGCTGATGGGTTCGAACATGCAGCGCCAGGCGGTGCCGCTGGTGAAGGTCGATCCTCCGTGCGTGGGCACCGGCGTCGAAAAGGCGGTCGGCCACAACACGGGCATGGTCGTCAAAGCCAAGAACGCCGGCACGGTGACTTACGTCGATGCCGAGCGCATCATCATCGACAACTCCGATGAATACGTGCTCCGCAAGTTCGTCGGTCTCAACGAGCGCACGTGCCAGAACCAGAAGCCGATCGTCAAGCCCGGTCAGAAAGTGACCAAGGGCCAGGTCATCGCCGACGGCGCGAGCACACGTCAGGGCGAACTTGCGCTCGGCAAGAGCATCCTCGTCGCGTTCAACACTTTCGACGGCTACAACTTCGAAGACGCGATCGTCATCAACGAGAAGCTCGTCAAGGACGACACCTTCACCAGCATCCACATCGATGCGTTCGACGTTGAGATTCGCGAGACCAAGCTCGGTCGCGAAGAGTTCACCCGCGACATTCCCAATGTCAGTGAGAAGATGCTCCGCAACCTCGACGAGCAGGGGATCATCCGGCTGGGCGCTCGTGTCGGCCCAGGCGACATCCTCGTCGGCAAAGTCAGCCCCAAGAGCAAGACCGAACTGACCCCGGAAGAGAAACTGCTGCACGCGATCTTCGGTCGCGCCGGCGAAGATGTGAAGAACGATTCGCTCGAAGTGCCCGCGGGCGTCGAGGGCATCGTGATCGGCGCCAACAAGTTCAGTCGCCGCCTCCACATGAACGAGGAGCAGAAGAAGCAGCTGAAAAAGGACATCGCCGACTACGAAAAGCTGATGGACGATAAAGCCATCCTTCTCTTCAAGGAGATGACGCAGAAGATCAATGACCTCATGGGCACGCCCATGGTCGATCCGAACACGCGTCAGAAAGTCGGTGCGAGCGATATCCCCGAGGTCATCCTGGAACAGGTCAAGACCTTCGACATTAAGTGGGCCAAGGGCAGCAAGGAAGCACGCGAGCAGGCGGAAGTTGTGCACCGCCAGTTCTGGCCCCGCATCAAGGGGCTCGAAGCCGAAAAGGGCCGCAAGGTCGCGCACATGAAGCGAGGCGACGAGCTGCCTACCGGCGTGCTCGAAATGGTGAAGGTCTACATCGCCACCAAGCGCACGCTCTCTGTCGGCGACAAGATGGCTGGTCGCCACGGCAACAAGGGCGTCATCGCCCGCATCGTGCCGGAAGAAGACATGCCGTTCCTCGAGGACGGAACGTCGGTCGAAGTGCTTCTCAATCCGCTGGGCGTGCCGAGCCGCATGAACGTCGGTCAGATTCTCGAGACGCACGTCGGCTGGGCGGCGCGCGTGCTCGGGTTCCAGGCGATCACGCCGGTCTTCGACGGCGCGGTCGAGCAGCAGGTGCACGAGGCGATCGACGAAGCGAACAAGAGCGTCGAGACGCGTCTCGCGAACTATGAGTCGACCGCGACGTGGCCGCAGCCCCGCGAGCTTCTGGCCAAGATGCCGCGCGGCGGGAAAGTTCAGTTGTTCGATGGCCGCACCGGCGAGCCGTTCAATCAGCGAACCACCGTGGGCTACATGTACATGCTCAAACTGCACCACCTCGTGGACGACAAGATCCACGCGCGTGCGACGGGCCCGTACTCGCTCATCACGCAGCAACCGCTCGGCGGCAAGGCCCGCACCGGCGGCCAGCGCTTCGGCGAAATGGAAGTGTGGGCGCTCGAGGCGTACGGCTCGGCGTACGTGCTGCAGGAGCTGCTCACGGTCAAGTCGGACGATGTTGAAGGCCGCACCAAGATTTACGAGAGCATGGTGAAGGGCACGAACAAGCTCGAGGCGGGCATGCCCGTCGCGTTCGACGTGCTCTGCAACGAACTCAAGGGTCTGGGTCTGAACGTGACGCTTGAGAAGAAGAAGTTGGAGGGTGGGAGTCTGCTGTAAGGAGGCTGTGTCGTGGCGAGCTGGGCAGATCTAGCGGTCGAGGCACGTGACGCTTCCTTCGCATTGAAGGAAGGTAATAGGTTGCGCGCCGCGGCAAACCGGGCCTACTACGCCGCATTCTCGGCATTGACTGCCACGGCGATTCGCTCCGGCGTTACGATGCCCTTGGACCAAGAAGGACCCTCCCATGCCAAAGCCATCGACGGAACGATCGTCGCATCGCTCCATAAAGTGAAACCGGAAGATCAGGGCCGATTGTTCTCCATTATGCCGAATCTTTACCGATTGCGCACGATTGCGGACTACCGACCGTCCATGTTGCTGGATGATTCGGATATTCGATTGGCACTCGGAGACATGATGAAGGCCTTTGAAATTCTGAAGGAGGAAGAATGACGATTCCCGCTTCGCCTCCGCCTTCCGGCGTGATTGAGAAGGTTAATATCGCGATCCAGCATGACGGCGATGCATCGCGGTACGGTTTTCAAGTGCTGGCTGAGAGTTCGCGCACCGAAGGAGATTGGACGTATCTGGTGATCGATCCGACTAAGCGGAACGGACTCCGCGCGTACGAATTTGCTTCCATTCTCGGTCGCGTGGAGGCCGAGGTTCGGAAGTCTGTTCAGGAAACGAAGGTCATTTTGCTTCCAGCCTCCGGCACCGTGAATCCGTAGATCAATTTAGTTTCGGTCGTCCGAAGCTGGTACTGAGAAGGACTACTGCAATGGCAGACACTGTTTACGATCGTGTGAATGACTACTCGGCGGTGAAGGTCACGCTGGCGTCGCCCAACGACATCCGCGCCTGGTCCTACGGCGAGGTGAAGAAGCCCGAGACCATCAACTACCGCACCTACCGCCCTGAGAAGGACGGTCTCTTCTGCGAGCGCATCTTCGGGCCCGAGCGCGATTACGAGTGCGCCTGCGGCAAGTACCGCGGCACCAAGTACAAAGGCATCATCTGCGACCGCTGCGGCGTCAAGGTGACCCACTCGCGTGTCCGGCGCAAGCGCATGGGCCACATCAACCTCGCGTGCCCGTCGGTCCACATCTGGTTCTTCAAGAGCATGCCCAGCCGCCTCGGCACCCTGCTCGGCATGAAGACCAGCGACCTCGAGCGCGTGATTTACTACCAGGATTACGTCGTCATCGACGCGGGCGACACCGAGCTGACTTTCAAGCAGATTCTGACCGAAGACGAATTCCGCGCCGCGCAGGACAAGTTCGGCAACGCGTTCAAGGCTTCGATGGGCGCCGACGCCATCCGCGATCTCATCGAGCGCACCGACCTCGACGCCGAGGCCGCGCAGCTCCGCCAGAATCTCAACGAGACCAAGAGCAAGCAGAAGATCAAGGACTTCGCCAAGCGCCTCAAGCTCATCGAGCAGATCCGCGGCAGCCAGAACGATCCCGCGTGGCTCGTCATGGACGTGATCCCCGTGATTCCGCCCGACCTGCGTCCGCTCGTGCTGCTCGAGTCCGGCAACTTCGCGACGAGCGATCTGAACGATCTCTACCGGCGCATCATCAACCGCAACAACCGCCTCAAGAAGCTGATGGATCTCAACGCCCCCGAGGTCATCATCCGCAACGAGAAGCGCATGCTCCAGCAGGCCGTGGATGCGCTCTTCGACAACAACCGCTGCCGCCGTCCGGTGCTCGGTTCGTCCAACCGTCCGCTCAAGTCGCTGACCGACATGATCAAGGGCAAGCAGGGTCGCTTCCGCGAAAACCTGCTCGGCAAGCGCGTCGATTACTCCGCGCGCTCGGTCATCGTTGTCGGCCCCGAACTCAAGCTTCACCAGTGCGGCCTTCCCAAGAAGATCGCGCTCGAACTCTTCCAGCCCTTCATCATCCGCAAGCTCAAGGAGCACGGTCTCGCGGACACGATCAAGAGCGCCAAGCGCATGCTGGAGCGCCGTGATGCCGCGGTGTGGGACATTCTCGAAGAAGTCATCTATCAGCACCCGGTGCTGCTCAACCGCGCCCCGACGCTGCACCGAATGGGCATCCAGGCGTTCGAGCCTGTGCTCGTCGAAGGTAACGCGATCCGCATCCATCCGCTCGTCTGCGGCGGATTCAACGCCGACTTCGACGGCGACCAGATGGCCGTGCACCTTCCGCTCTCGGTCGAAGCACAGGCCGAGGCGCACGTGCTCATGCTCAGCACGCACAACATCTTCTCGCCCGCGAACGGCAAGCCGATCATCTCGCCCTCGCAGGACATTGTCATGGGCGTTTACTTCCTGACCTATCAGGCCCCCGATGAACTGGCCGAGAAGGACCTTAAGCTCTTCAAGGATCGGCGCGAAGTCATGCTCGCGTACGACCAGGGCAAGATCGGAATCCACGAGCGCATCATCGTCCGCGTCGATGGATTCACCAAGGTTGTTGAGAACCAGGGCGGTGGCGTGAAGGACATGCCCCCCAACAAGCGGCTCATCACCACGGCCGGCCGCATCCTCTTCGCCGACATCCTCGCCAAGGGCATGCCGTTCTACAACTGCGTGCTCGGCAAGAAGGGCTGCGCACGCGTCATCGACGATGCGTATCTCTTCGCCGATCGTCCGAGCACCATTGACCTCCTCGACAAGATGAAGGAAGCCGGCTTCAAGCAGTCGACGCTTGCCGGCCTTTCGCTCGGCATCACCGATCTGCGTATCCCCAAGGAGAAGGCCGACCTGCTCGCCGAGGCACAGAAGAAGGTGGACCGAGTCGAGAAAAACTACGACCGCGGCATCATCACCGCCCGCGAGCGCTACAACCAGCTCCTCGACATCTGGTCGCACTGCCGCGAAAACGTGCAGAAGAAGCTGCTCGAAACGCTCAAGAACGACCGGCGCGACGAATTGGGCAACGAGATGCCGATCGATACCAAGCAGGGCAAGTTCTACCTGAACCCCGTGTATCTGATGTCAGACTCGGGAGCCCGCGGCAACATCAGCCAGATGCAGCAGCTCGCCGGTATGCGAGGCCTCATGGCCAAGCCGTCGGGCGAGATCATCGAGACGCCCATCCGTTCCAACTTCCGCGAGGGTCTCTCGATCCTCGAGTACTTCTCCTCGACGCACGGCGCGCGTAAGGGTCTGGCCGATACGGCGCTCAAGACCGCCGACTCGGGCTATCTCACACGCAAGTTGTGCGACGTGGCGCAGTCGGTCATCGTCGGCGAGTTCGACTGCGGCAGCCGCCGCGGCATCGTCAAGCGCGCCATCTACAAGGGCGAGCAGGTCGACGTGCCGCTCCGCGACATCATCGTCGGGCGCGTTTCGGTGAACACAATCACCAATCCGAAGACCGAAGAGGCGCTCGTGCACGAGAACGAGCTCATCACGCCCGAGATCGCGGTGCGCCTCGAAAATGCGGGCATCACGGAAGTGATGGTCCGTTCGCCGCTCACCAGCGAAAGCCGCTTCGGTTGCTCGGTGCTCGACTACGGCATGGACCTTTCGACCGGCCGCTTCGTCGAGCCGGGCATGGCGGTCGGCATCATTGCGGCGCAGTCGATCGGTGAACCCGGTACGCAGCTCACCATGCGTACGTTCCACACGGGCGGCATCGGTCAGCGCACCGCGCAGGAAACCCAGTATCCCGCCGTCAACGCAGGCAAGCTGGAGCTGCGCGATTGCAACGAAGTCCCGGTGAAGGACGACGACGGTCACGACTGCCACGTCGTGCTCAAGCGAAACGCGGAACTCGCTGTGCTCGATTCCGCCGGTCGCGAGCTTGAAAAGTACAAGGTTCCCTATGGCGCGTTCCTCTACGCCAAGCAGGGCGAAGAAGTGAAGAAGGGTCAGATCCTCGTGAAGTGGGACCCGCACCGCACGCCCATCCTCGCCGAAAAGGAAGGATTCGTGAAGTTCGTCGATATCGAACTCGGCGAGACCGTTCGCGAGGAAGAAACCGGCGGCGGTACCAAGGCGCTCATCGTCATCGAGCACAAGGGCGACCTCCACCCCGCGATCAACATTCTCGACGCGGCCGGAACCATCCTCGACTTCCACTTCCTCCCCGCCAAGGCGCGCCTCGAAGTGAAGGACGGTCAGGAGATCAAGGCGGGTCAGATGCTCGCGCGTCAGCCCAAAATGGCTGCGGCAAGCCAGGACATCGTCGGCGGTCTGCCCCGCGTGACCGAGATCTTCGAAGCCCGTAAGCCCAAGGACCCGGCGTTCATGGCCGAGATCTCTGGCAAGGTCGAGATTTTCTCCGACAAGCGCAAGGGCAAGATGACGATCCGCGTCGTCTCGGACTCGGGCCTCGAAAAGGATCACCATGTGCCCAGCGACAAACAGTTGCTCGTGCACACCGGCGACTTTGTCGCCGCGGGCGACCCGATTACCGACGGTCCGCTTGTGCCGCACGACATTCTTCGCATTAAGGGCGAAGAAGCGCTCTGGGCCTACATGCTCGACGAAGTGCAGAACGTCTACCGCGCTCAGGGTGTGGTGATCAACGACAAGCACATCGAGCTGATCCTGTCGTCCATGCTCCGCAAGGTGAAGGTCGAGAGCCCCGGCGACACCGATCTCTTGCCGCAGGAAGTCATTGACAAGTTCAACTTCAAGTTGAAGAACACGGAGATCGGCCAGATGTACCGCGTGAGCGACCCCGGCGGCACGGATCTGCCGCTCAACGCTCTCGTGAGCAAGGACGAAATCAAGGAAGCCAACGCTCAAGCCGAGGCCGCCGGCAAGGACGGCGCAAAGGCCAAGCGTGCACGTCCGGCGACCGGCCGCACGCTCCTGCTCGGCATCACCAAGGCCGCGCTCTCGAGCGATTCGTTCCTCTCGGGCGCATCCTTCCAAGAGAGCACCAAGGTGCTCACCGAAGCTTCGCTCCGCGGCGCGACCGACACGCTCGTCGGCCTCAAGGAGAACGTGCTGCTTGGTCACCTGATCCCCGCCGGCACGGGATTCCGTCCCTATCAGGAGATCAAGGTCCGCCCGCTCGTCGAACTCCCGCCCGAAGAGGAAGACGACGAGGAGATGCTCGCCGAGGCGTCAGCCGCAGCGGCAGCGCTCGGCGCGTCACCGAGCGAGTCGCTCGGTGCTCCTGAAGTGACGATCCCGGGCACGGGCACTCCCGCGGAGATCTGAGTTTCGCTTGATTTGAGTGGTTGAATCGATCACGGCCCGGGCGATTGCTCGGGCCGTTTCTCATTCATGGCTGCTGCTCGCTGTTGGATGCGATGATCGAATCCGCTTGTTGACTGGTCAGAACAGGCAAATCGGTGATCCCCGTCGCCAGCATCACGCGGATGTACGGAATGCACATGCCGCAGCCCGTGCCGCAGCCTGTGCGTTTGGATAATTCGTCGAGATCGCGCACACCGTTCTCCGCGAGCCTCTTCAGCTCGGCGAAGGTCACGTCGTGGCAGATGCAGCGGTCAACGGCCATGAAAAAAGTTTCGGAGTGGCAAAGGGGCAGAGATGAAGAGCACGGGCGCTCAGTTCTTCCATTCATTCCAGTCCGGCACATATCCGGGGTCGGGCGACTTGGAGAGATTCCCCGTGCCGAGGGCGCGTCCTTTCGAGTCGCGCTGGAGCAGGTCTTGCGAGGCAGTTGCCGCTGCGGCACTCCCGTCCGCCCGCGCGGCAACATTCGCCTTGAACTTCACCCCGTGCCGGAATGCCGTCGTGGGCGATGAATTGTTCTGCCAGCCCGCGTTCTGCGAATAGAGCATCGGAGGATCGAGCAGCGCGGTGCTCCGCGGCAGCGCAGTCGCGTTTACACCCGCAAGCAACGTATCGGCGAACACCAGGAGCTCCGACGGCATCGTGATGTCGGCCGTCCGGCGCCACGGGCGAAAAGAAATGTCTCCGGCCCAACCCGGCGTCATCGCGGGCGAAAGGTAATAGCCGTTGTAGCCATATGTCGTCGACACTTTCAGGTTCTGCGTCTGAGGGGTGTATGTTCCGGCCGCCTGCTCCGGGCATTCAAGCGCGGAGCGCTCGGCGCGAGCGGTCGCGATATAGGGCATCAGCGTGCCGCTCGACGGCGCCGCATCCGGCGAATCCGCGCCGAACCAGTAGACGACCGGACCGGAGCCGATGTATTCGGCCTGCCAATATGCCGCGGGAACCGCCCGGTCGTGATAGTCGTTCGCGTAGAGCGACCACGCGAGCGCGAGTTGGCGCTGATTCGCGAGGCACTTGGCCGTGCGCGAGGCCGCGATCGTGCCGCGCAAGGCGGGGGCGAGGATCGACAGAAGCAGCGCGATGATGGCGACCGTGATGAGAAGTTCGATGAGCGTGAAAGCGGGAAGAACTCTCACCACAGAGGCTGGGAGCCACGGAAAAACACACGAGCGGTTTGGAATGGCTAATTCCAACTCCGCTCCCCTCCGCGACTCTGCACCTTTGTTGTAGCGAATGCCGTTCATCTCCTCCCCTCCGTTTGCTCCTGCGTTTCGTTCGCACGGAGGAGGATGGAAAGAAGATCGCGGTCGGCGAGCGTGATTTGGCCGTCACCGTTGACGTCGCGACTGCCGCGGGATTGCTCCCACGCGTAAAGATCTTCGATGTCGAAGACTCCGTCGGCATTCACATCGACAAGCGCCGGCGCCGGCCCGAACGCGACGAGCCCGCCCGTGCCGATCGCATAGAGGTTGCTTCCCGCGACCGCGGGCGAACCCGAGATACTGGATGCTGATTGAATCACCGTGAACGGCGAAGAGGCGCTCGTAATCGAGGCATCGAGAATGCGCAGCACGTTGTCGTTGCCGCAGACGGCGAGTTGATCCGAAGCGGACGAGTAGACCGGTTGCGTGTTCCAGCCGCCGCAGGGGACGAATTCGCCAGAGTCGATGACGCCGTTGTGGTTTGCGTCGCTCCATGTGCGAGTGTGGCTCGACCAGGCGAGCGCGGCAGACGATGAATCGCTCGAAAAAACCTGAAGCGAGGGGAGCGAACCGAAGCCCTGAATACCGGTCGAGAGCGCGAGGCGATTGCTCGGAAGTCTGATCGGTATCGATGCACTGCGATTGCACCCGACCGTCCACTGCAGTGCTCCGGTGCTCGCACGAATTCTCACGATGTTGCCCGAAGTGGTTCCTCCATAAAAGCCGTATGTCGCCGCATAAAGCGCATCGCCTGAAGCGTCGAGCGCGATGCCGCCGAAAAAGCCGACGGAGCTCGTGTTGTTGAAAGTCCAGAGCGGAGACGGCGCAACGTGCGAAGTGTCGCCGGGTGCGTGCGCGGGAAACGCGAGAATCTGCCCAGGGTTCGCTGCATAAAGCCCGACGGCAGACACAAACACCCGATCGTTCGCCGCGTCGTAGGTGGGGGAGTTGCCCGAAGAAGCCCCGATCGGTGCCGCCCAGAGAATCTCGCCGGGCTGATGCGGATTTGCGACGGAAAGCGGATCGATGCTGATCGAGTAGAGCGAAGCACTGTCGCCGAAACCGTCGTAGTCGGTGATGAAGAGCCGGCCTGTGCCGCGCCATGTGCGCGCGACCACCGGCGATGCGTTGACGATCGGGTTGTCCAGCGTCGTAGACCAACGAAGGGTCGGCTGGTAGAGCGCGACGCCGTATAGCGTGCTGCCGCCGGATGCGATGACGGTTGCCGTGCGATGATCGATTGCAGGCGACGCAGTGCTCTCGAGTTGGGGCGAGTCGATTTGGAGCGACCACGCAACAGCGCCGGTTCGTCTCGCGATCGCGAAGAGCTTCCATGTCGTGCCGCTGGGCTCGTTCACCGAACCCGTGGCGTACACAAAGTGAAGCCCGACCGCGACGCCAGCGCGCGCAACAAATGCAATCGCGCGATTGTTCTCGTCTTTTGCGCAGGTCCACGCCGGAGAAGCGAGGGAAGGAAACGGCTGTGAAGTAGCCGCAGATCGGGCCGCGTCCGCGGCAAGGGTGTTCCAGGTCCCTTGGGCGAGCGTGGTGGAACAGCAGAGCAGCAGAGCAGCGGAAACAACGATTGTGGATGTCGGATACTGGAGGTTGGCCGGAACAAATCGGACCTTTTTTCTGCTCTCCCGCAGATCTGCAATTCTGCTGCTCTCAAAAGCCACAACCCGCGCTTTCGCGCGAGCGGTGGTCAGAATTGATTCGCCGCCGATCACTTTCTCCTCCGGCGGGGCGCGATGAGACAGGCATACGCAAGCAGCGGAAGCGCCGCGGGCTCGGGCACTTCCGCGATACCGTCGATGTTGATGTTCCCGCCGTTCCCTTCCGGGTTGCTGATCCGGACGAAGCGGATGAAATCAAGGCCGGTCGATGCGAAGTCCACACCGGTGCCGCCGCCGCTTCCGTTGTAGCCTGCAACGATCTCGGCAAATGATTTTCCGATCGCGTTGAACGTCGGATCGACGGGTTTGGTGAAGTCAGTCGGGACGCTTCCGGGCGACGTGTCGTACGGCGAAACGAGATCTGAGTATCCGAGCGTGGCGTAGCCGCTGGTCGCGAGCACATTCACCGTGCGCCAGTCGCTGCCGTCCTTGGAGACTTCGACGATGCCGCCGGTGTTCCCGAATTTGCCCGTCGCGACTCCATTGCCATTGTCGGTGTAGAACCAGTTGCCGAAGATGATGAAATCGATGCCGAAAGCGTTGGTCGTGCGGTTATAAACGTCGTGGTCGAAGGTCAGCGTCAGGTGTCCCCCGCGCCCGATGCTCACGATGTCGCCCGGATCAAACGGCGGGCTGAACGGGCTGACCACGCTCGGGAAACCAAACTGAACTCCGGTAAATCGCGTCGGCGAGCCGACCGCGGCACTCGGATCGAGATAGCTCGCGCTTGCGCCGGATCCTGCCGAGTAACTGGTCCAACTCGAGGCGTACGGGCTGGCAACCGCGCCCGAAAACGCGAAAGCAACACCCGCGGCACCTGCCGCACGCATGACAAAAACTCGAGACATTTCCATCTCCTCGCCGCGGTGCGAACGAAGCACGCCGCGACATTTCATCCCGATTCGCGCGGGAAGGCCCCTGTGCCGGAAAGCAGCGGCAATTCACGAACAGTCAGTGCCAAAGCGCGAGAAGATCGCGCGGCACGAACCCTTTCCGGAGCGTTGAAGCAGGTGGAGCGGCGCGGCAGGGACACGCGGCGGAGCGCTCGCACCAGCCGCCCCGAAAGTCGCGAGGGCCGCCAGTCAGCCGAGCGGGAACATCCCGCGCGGCGTCTTCGGCAGGTCTTCCGGCTTCGGGTGATCCGCAACCCGCCTTCCCGCGATTCAAAGGGCCGGAGTTGGCCCGACGATCGCAGTGGCCGGCACTTGATCCCGTCAAGGAAACAAGTGCCCTGGGTCGCGGCGTGTCCCGTTACGGCGGCGCGTCCGCGGTGGAATTGGCCTTGAAATCAGGACTGAAATCAGGCTTCACCACACTTCCCTCTTTGCCCCGCCAAAGCGGGGCACCGAAGACAGATGCAGCGTATCGAGAACTGCGCGGGTGTCAAGTCGGCAACGCTTTGCCCTTAAGCAAAGCTATCGCAAGCCCCTGTCAATTCGTGAATTCCAATTGTTCGACTTCACCGGATCGAGACCGGCTTCGAAAGAATCTCGTTCATTACTATCGCTCGGCGCCAGTCCCTGGCCGAGCGAGGAACCATCCCGAATGAATGGCTGATCGCCGGCGATGCCGGAACCGGCTGAGCGGCGCGCAGGAGGCGCTGCTCGACAGTGGCGGCGCTCGCCGCGGCCCTCGCGGCACGCGCCTGCTGCTCCAGCCGTTCCTGGTTGCGCTTCGCCTCGGCCGCGAGCTGTTGCGCGCGGATTCTTTGCTGCGCCAGCCTTCGCTTCTTGGCTTCCGAGTCTGTGCGGGATGAAACCGGACGCGGCTGGGATGGGGGCAGCGTACGTGCAGGAGACGGCGAGATCGTGCCACCAGTAGTCGTTCCCGGCGGCAGCCCGAGCAGAATCTCGAGCGGGTTTGGCGCGGGCGGTCGCGTTGACTTGGGGGTCTGCGTTTGGGCCTGAGTTTGCGATTGAGGCTGAGGCGTTCGGCGGGCCGCGGCACGGCGACGGAGTTCGGCCAATTCCTGCCTTCGCCGGTCCTCGTTGTCGCGCGCCGGACTCGGGCGTGCTTCAGGCTCGTCGGAAGACTCCACACTCTTTCCGGTGCGGAGCATTTCGAGCTCCGCGCGCTGTTGTGCGTGTTGAAAGCGACGCTTCTCCGCTTGTGCCGCAAGCACCTTGAACAGCCACTGCAGAAATGAGAAACCCGCGACGATGAGGATAAACCATAAGGAATTCACAGACGAAGATTATCCGATCGAAATGGAAGACGGAAATGAGGAGATGTCGGCGATGGGCGTCACCTCCGCCGCGGCTTCGCTGGTTCGTGGAATCCCCACGATCTTCTCGTGAATCGACCAGAAATGCTCGAAGGAGCCGAGAATCGAGTACTGCTGGACGTGATCGTGCGCGGAGCTCCCCATTCCGGCTCGCAGCACCGGATCACACAGAATCGTGACGATTCGATCCGCCCAGGCCTGGGTGTCGCCGGGTGCGAGAACGAACCCGGTTTGGCCGTGCCGCACAATTTCCTTCGGTCCCCCGGCATCGGTCACAAGCGTGGGAAGACCGCTCGCCTGAGCCTCGAACGCGACCTGCCCCAAAGTGTCGGTGGTTGATGGAAAGACAAACAGATCGCTGGAAGCGTAAATCCGTGCGAGTTCCTCGCCGTGTCGAAAGCCAAGAAAGTGCGCGTTCTGACCGGAGAGTTTGTCTTGCATCTCGGCGCGGTACGGGCCGTCGCCCACAATCACCAGGTGCGCATCGGGTCGAGGGCTTCGCGCGCGAACCCGATTCCAGATTTCGGTGAGCCGCGGCAAGTTCTTCTCCACGCTGACGCGCCCCACATAGAGCACCTTTGCTCCGGTTTCCGGAATTCTGCACGATTTCCAGAATCCGGCGTCGCGGAATCGCGGGTGGAAACGCGCGGTGTTGAATCCTGGCTTTAGGCGCACGCAGCGCGAGGGCTCGATTCCGAGACGCTCGAGCGCAGCCTGATACTCGACACTACGCGAAAACACTGTGTGGAAGGGCGCATAGAACCAGCGCATGGAGAATGTCGTGAGCGCGGTGAGCCCCGCATCCTCGAAAATGTGTTCGACGTAGGCCGGGAAGTCGGTGTGATACACGCCCGCAACGGGAAGGCGCGTACGGCGCGCAAACAGTCGGCCGGCGAAGCCGATCGGCCCGGGCGTGCTGATGTGAACTACATCCGGCCGGAAAGCGCGCGCCGCGGCGAAGAGGCGACGCAGCGGCGGGAGCGCACACTCGAGGTTGGAGTATCCGGGGAGTTGAGCCGCGAGCCGCGGCGGGATGTTCACGATGTTCGGCAGTTCACGAACAGGAAACCGCGTGCTCGTCAAGATCTTCAGCGGTCGCCCGAGCTCGAGCGCCTGATCGGCGATGTCGTTCAGGAAACGGGAGACACCGTTGACGTCTCCGAGGGTGTCGGTGAAGAGCGCGATCCGCAGCGAACCTGTTGGGCCCAAGCGAGTATTCCCGGCGCCATGGCTCGGAATCATGCTTCAAGATATCGCGCCGGTTCCTACTCTTGTGTTATGGCGCCGCGAAAGCATCTCGCGATCTATCCGGGTAGTTTCGATCCGATCACCTTCGGGCATCTCGACGTGATCAGGCGCGGGCGCCGTTTGTTTGATGAGTTGATCGTCGCGGTAGGACGCAATCCTTCCAAAGACCAACTCTTTTCGGCCCCTGAGCGGCTGGAAATGACCCGGAAACTAGTGGACGAGCTGATTCAAAAGGAACCCGATGGCTCGCCCGTTCGCGTGCAGGGGTATGACGGGTTGACCGTCGATTTCGCCCGGCACGCGGGCGCGACCGTGCTGCTGCGCGGCGTTCGGAACCTTTCGGATCTGCAGTACGAGGTGCAGCAGGCGGTGACGAACCGTGAGGTGGCCGGTCTTGAGACGGCCTTTGTGGTGGCGGGACAGACATTCGCCTATACGAGCAGTTCGCTCATCAAGCAGATCGCCGCGATGGGCGAGGATCTCACCGGGCTCACCCCGATGGTGCCGGCGCTCGTCATCGACATGCTGCGCGAGAAAAAAGCTCAGCGCCACCCGGCTCTTGAAGAACTCCGGACCAGCGGCCACGCGCGGGAACACTAAGCACATGGAATGGCGCGTCATCAGCATCGGAACACTGCCCGCCAATCCGCTCTGGGGCGAAAAGGGTCAGGTCCGCACCGGGCACGCGACAACGACGCTTGTCGTTTCCGGCGCGAAGCGGATTCTGATCGATCCCGGTCTGCCGGATCAGATTCTGGCGGCGCGGCTCGCCGAGCGGGCAAACATCGCCCCCTCGCAAATCACGCACGTCTTTCTGACCAGCTTCCGGAGCGACTGCCGGCGCGGCATCGGGGCGTTCGCCAACGCCGAATGGTGGATCTCGGAGGCGGAACGTGAAGGTGTCGGTGTCCCGCTCGCCGAGCGACTCAAACAGCTGAACCCAGACGACGAAGAAGATCAGGTGCTGAAAGAGGTGCTGTCGCGGGACGTTGCCGTGCTGCAGCGGTGCCGCCCGGCGCCGGATCGGCTTGCCGAGCGAGTCTCGATCTTTCCGCTCGCGGGCGTAACGCCGGGCCTGTGCGGCGTTCTGTTCGAGGACGCGCGATTTACCGTGTTGGTTACGGGGGACGCGATACCCACGGTTGAACACTTGGAAAAAGGCCAGGTTCTCGCCGGCGCCGTCGACGGCGCGAAAGCGCGCGAGAGCTTTGCTGAGGCGATCGAAGTTGCCGATATGTTCGTGCTCGGTCGCGACAATCTTGTCGTCAATCCCACAAAGAAACCGTTCTAGAGCGAAAGCGCTTCACGTGTAGTAATTTCAATGAGCGTTGACCAAGGACCGAAACCTTGCCGTACGAGCCCGTGCGCAGCGACGGGCCATTGTGCACGACACCGCCAGGCGCACTGAATTTTGCCCTCGCTACACCCGAAGGCAATCTGGTCTCGTCGGCGCTATGGGGTTCCGTATTCGGCGACGTCGTGAGCGAGTTGCTCGATCAGATCTCTATCCGGCGGCTGCATCGGCCCCGCCAGCTCGAGCGCTCTGCGAGCCGACTTGAGCGCGCTCGCCCTGTCGCCGTTTATGAACTGCACGCGCGCGAGTACGGCGAGCGAACGTGGGTTCTCGTTGTGATCAATCTTCGCGGCTCGCTCCGCGGCACGGAGCACGAGAGCGCGCAGACGCTCTTCTTTTCGCGGATCGAACGGGGAATCGCTCGCGAGAAGGTCGCGCGCGAATTGCAGGAGATCGTCTCGCAAGCGTTCCACGAACTCCGGTGAAGGCGGATCCGCGAATTCGGTCGTCAACCGCTCGCCCGACTTGAGCAGCCGTTCGATGTCCTTTGCCCGCTGCGCGCGGATGATGTCGATGCGTATCCATCCGAGGTCTTCGACCGACTCGATCTCGTTCCGCGCGCGGCCGAGATCCCAGGTTCCGGCAAGTACCGGATCGAGGATCTGCGAGGTGAATCCCGGCGGCCCGTACCACGCCAGCCGCCCCTTGGGATCGATCACATACACCATCGTGGGCTGCTGCTCGCCCGTCGCCGTGAGATACGCCGTGCGAGTTCGGACACCCTTGTCCCAGGCGAGCGGAAAACGAATCTTGCCGGTCATCGCTTCGACTTTCGCGCGCCACGTCTCAAGCGACATCCGCTCCTCCTCGCCCGCGACGCCGAGCACCCGCACCGGCCGATCCGCGAAACGATCAGAGAGCATCGAGATCGATTCCAGAACCGGGCCGACACCGCTGTAGGAAGATCGCACGAACACCACGACATAGGCAGCGCCTGTTCTGAAAGCGTCAACCGGATCCCCCGCGCTCCATTCCTCAACTTCCAGTGTCGGCGCCGGGTCACCGATCCGCAACGTTCGTTCTGGCTGTTTTTCCCGTACGAAGAGCCGGGGCCGTTCGGCGTATTCGGGGTCATCCGAGGCGAAGACGCCCGCGCGACTCAGGTCTGGTCCGCATACGGGAGCCTCGGGCGCTGCACCAAAGCCGAGTGCGATCGCCAGGAGAATGGCTTCCATCGTCAGGGCATTGCCTCGGTTCATCGTGCCGGTTGCATGATTTGGCGCGGGGAAAAAGAAAAGCCCCGGCCGAACTGCCGGGGCCTTGGCACGTTGAGCTTTGTGGTCCTTATTGCATTCTGGCGAGCGATTCTTCGAGGTCCTTCCGCAGCTCATCGCTCTTGGCGAAACCGATCGCCTTCTTCTCGGTGGCGACGGCATTCGTCTTGTCGCCGTTCGCAAAATAGGCCCACGCGAGCGTGTCGAGCAAGCCTGCCTCGGAATTGTTGGTCGCGTCGTTGGCACGTTTCGCGGCGTCGAGCGCGAGTTCGGCCAGCTTCTTGTTGGTGGTGAAGTCGAGGCCGCGAGCCGGGTCGACGATCGACCACGCCACAAAGTTCATCGCGTCGGAATCATTCCCCCGCGTCTCGATGAGTTTGCGTCCGCTCTCGAGCATGCCGGCAGTGTCTTTTTTCTTGCCCGCCATGGAGAACCGCATCCAGTCAAGGTTCTTCTGCTGCTCGGGTTCGAACCTGCTCCGCTCTGCCGCAACATCCCAATTCCCCGCGACGATCTCCGCCAGCGGCTTGTCCATCTTGAACGGGCTGCCGATCCAGGCGATCGTTCCGGTTTGATCGACGATAAAGGCTGTGGGGATGCCCGGCTGCGCCGCCGCGATCATGTAGGCGTTGCTCGTCTTGCGATCCTGATCCCAGGCGACGGTGTAGCCCATCGTGTCGCCTTTCTCCGTCGTCATTTTCTCGACGCCAGCGAGCGAGTTGCGCGGATCGATGCTGGTGACGCCGATGATCGTCACACCCTTGTCCTTGTATTCTCTTTGCAGCGAGGACAGATGGGGCATGCTCGCTTTGCACGGGCCGCACCACGTCGCCCAGAATTCGACGACCGTGACCTTGCCCTGCTCGAACGAAGACACAGGTGCGCCTTTCACCCACTTATCGATGACGAGGGCCGGAGCCTTGTCCCCCACGGTCAGCGAGCCGACCTGGATTTCCGATGTGGCACTGGCGGGCTTCGCGAGAGCGGGTTCCTCCGCGAAGAGCGCCGGCGCGGCCAAACCGAGGGCGGTAACGAGCACGATCGGGGCGATTCTCACGGGTAGCTCCCTTTGTAACAGAGAATGGATCAACTGGTCCAATGGAACAAACTATTCTACGGGTTCTGATGGAGTTGCTCGCCGCGCCTCGAGCACGCGTTTTTGGATGCCGATTCGCCGCAACGTGCGGGCGTACTTTCCAATAGAACGGCAAGAAATCTGCCGGAACCACCGAGGGGATCGCCATGGCAAAGTGGATGATAATTGTTTGGTTGCTGATCGTATCGATCGCGCCGATCTGTCCCGTATGGTCCCGCACAGCATTGATTGCTCCGACGGATCTCAGCGGCCGGTGGCAAGGCAGCATCAACATCCCCGGCAGCGCACTCGAGGTGAAGCTCTCATTCACCAGCAACGAAGCCGGAACGATCAGCATTCCAGCGCAGGGCGCAAAGGACCTGCCGCTTGAGAAAGTGCTCGTCGACGGAAAGAAAGCCACCTTTGCGATCCGGGGCGTGCCGGGCAATCCCGTTTTTTCGGGAACATTCAGCGACAACGGCGAATCGATCGCCGGCGATTTCACACAAGGCGGCGGCACGATTCCGTTCGAGCTCAAACGGTCGCCGGATGCAAAGGCCGCGAGCGCGGATTCTCTCGATGGACTCGATCAGTTTCTCGACAAGGCGCGCCAGGACTGGCAGGTTCCGGGGCTTGCGGTCGCGATCATCAAAGGCGAAGAAATCGTCTACGCGAAGGGCTTCGGTTTTCGCGATGTTGACGCGAAGTTGCCGGTGACGGAAAACACGCTGTTTCCGATCGGTTCGGCGACGAAAGCCTTCACGACCTTTGTGATGGGGCAACTCGTTGATGACGGGAAGCTCGATTTCGACAAGCCGGTGATCAATTACCTGCCGGAGTTTCGGCTCTACGACACGGTCTTGACGGAGCGGATCACGCCGCGCGATCTGGTCACGCATCGTTCGGGATTGCCCCGGCATGATCTGCTCTGGTACGGCAACACGCCGCGCTCGCGCGAGGACATGGTGCGCCGGCTGGCATATTTGCCGAACAACAAGGACTTGCGCGGCGCGTGGCAGTACAACAACCTGATGTTCCTCACCGCCGGTGTGCTGGAAGAGCGGCTCACCGGAGAGAGCTGGGAAGAGAACATCCGCGCGCGCATCCTCGCGCCGCTCGGGATGAAGCGGACGACACTGAGGAATACCGATTCGGAGAAGGACTCGGACTATGCGCTCGGCTATCGGTTGAACGACGAAACCGACAAGGTGGAGCGGATGGACTTCCGTGATATCACCACGATGGGGCCGGCGGGTTCGATCTGCTCGTCGGTCACGGAAATGTCGGAGTGGGTGAAGTTGAATCTTTCCGACGGGGCCGTCGGCGGCAAGCGCCTCATCAAGGAATCGACGCTGAAGGATCTGCACGCGCCGCAGATGTCGATGGGCGAAGGCTCGCCGGAAAATCCGCAGATCATTCCGGTCGGGTATGCGATGGGCTGGTTCGTCGATGTTTTCGGAGGCAATCGGCGGCTGCATCACGGCGGGAATATCGACGGGTTTTCCGCGATGGTCGCGTTCCTGCCTCGCGAAGATGTCGGTGTCGTCGTTCTCACCAATATGAACGGGACGGGTCTTCCTGAAACGGTGGCGCGCCATGTGTTCGATCGGATGACGGGCGCGAAGCCGACGGACTGGAATGCGCTCGCGCTCGCACGGCGGAGTGTTGCGCTGAAGCAGGCGAAGGAAGCGAAGTCGAAGCTGACCGATACGCGCAAGCCGGGAACGCACCCTTCGCATCCGATCACCGAATACGCGGGTCAATACGAGCACGCGGGCTACGGCATCATCGAAGTGGCGGTCGAGGAGTCATCGGGCGATGCTTCGCTGAATTTCACATTCAACGGAATCGCGACTCCCCTCGAGCATTGGCACTACGACGTTTTCAGCGGCAAGCGCAACGAAGAAGACCGCACGTTCGAGGGCTTCAAGATTCAGTTCGAGAGCGGCCTCGACGGAGAGATCGATTCGCTTCGCGCTCAGATGGAATCGGCCGAAGAACCGTTCGAGTTCAAGCGGCTCGGCGATGCGAATCTCCGCGACATCAAGTTCCTCGAAAAGCTCACGGGCGATTTCTCGATCGAGACGCAGCCCGTCAAGTTTTCGATCGCCGGAAACGTGCTGACAGCCACGCTCCCCGGGCAGCCGGTGTATGAACTGGAACCCGCGCGTCACAACACGTTCCGCATCAAGGAGCTTCCCGGTTTCTCGATTCAATTTCTTGCGGGAGAAAACGGCGGCTTCGACGCGGCCAAGTTCGTTCAGCCCAACGGCGTGTTCACGGCGAAACGGGTGCCTGCGAAATAACACGCCGCGGTTTCCGGCTCTCCGCTCGGGACGATTAGGGGATTGATGCAACGTGTGTCGCACTCTCTGCGAATCGACCGCGGGTGTTTGGGGTACTTTGTCAATTCTCGTTGCAGGTTTTGGGATGCCGGCCTCCCTCAATGTGGCCGGAAGCGCTTTGCTTCGGCGCGGTGCCGTTTTTGCTGTCGTGCCTGGCTGTGCGCAGCATGGTCGCCTTCACTCGTTCGATCCGGGGTGGTGGACACTCTCTTGTCTGCGGACGTTGCCGGTACGACCTCTCGGGTCTCGATCAGGAAGCCAGGTGCCCGGAGTGTGGGGCGGACTCGTTTGAACGAGCGCGACCCGCGGAAACCGAGCGCGTCGCGGTTCAAGGGGGGCTACTTGATGTATTCATTGCCGTGGCGGCGCCAGTCGTCGTTTTGCCGATGCCAAGTCAGGCGACCTATTTCGGCCTTCGTTGGCACGGGTTCTCGGAGAGCGCCTGCCGCGCGATTGCGGCGACCGAGGGATGGGTTCCGATCGCGTCCTGGCTCGCCATTTTCTTCGCGTGTGCCGCGGCGGCGCGCCTTCTGCGATTCGCGAAACCCGCGTGGCGTCACCTTTCCCTTGGGCTGGTCGTGCTGCTCCTGTCGTCAGCGTACTTCTTCCTTTGTGAAAGCGCGGCACCGCTTGTGCGGAATGGATCGGACGTCGAGGGTGTGATGGTTCTCGCCGCAATCCTCTCGATCGTGACCTGGATCACCGTCTGCTCGTTCGAGCACAACAAGGCGGATCGGAGAGATCCATCCGGCCCCTCGCCCAACTCAGAGCCGGAGCGTCAGGCTTGATAACCTTTCGGTGATGATCCGACTCTCATTTCTGCTTTCGTGTCTGTGGGTAACAGTGTCGCTCGGCCAGTTCGCTCCGCCGAAGGCAGAGAAGATTCCGCACGAGACACCGATCCATGGCGTGGTGCTTCACGACGACTATTTCTGGCTGCGCCAGCGCGAAAACCCAAAGGTGATGGATCTGCTGAAGTCCGAGCGGGCGTACTGCGACCAGGTCATGGCGCACACGACCGAGCGCCAGCAGGTGCTCTACGACGAAATGCTCGAGCGGATCGAGCAGACGGACATGTCGGTCCCGTATCGCGAAGGCGATTTTCTTTACTACGACCGCACCGAAGAAGGCAAGCCGTACAAGATCTATTGCAGAAAGCCTTATCCGGAAGGATCGGGCGAAGAGCAGATCATCTTCGACGCGAACAAGGCCGCGGAGGGGCACCGCAACTTCCGCGTGGGCGTCATTGACATCTCGCCGGACGGCCGGATGGCCGCGATCGCGACAGACCTCAACGGCGAAGAGAAGTACACGATCACGATCCGCGATCTGCGGGGCGATACCGATTTGCCCGAGAAGCTGGTCGATGTCTCGGGCGATGTCGCGTGGGCCGCGGACGGACGGACGATCTTCTATACGACGCTCGACGAAGCGCACAGGCCGTACAAGCTCTTTCGGCATCTTGTCGCGACGGACCCCGCGGGGGATGCGCTGATCTATCACGAGAAGGACGACGCGTTTTTTCTCAGCGTCGAACTCTCGCGCAGCCAGAAGTTCATCCTGATCAATTCATCGAGCAAAGACACGAGCGAGTGGCGGTTCTTGAACGCCCGTCTTGCGCAGAACAAGCCGACGATCATCCAGCCGCGCGAGAAGGGGCACGAATACTCGGTCGATCATCACGAGAATCGGTTCTTGATCCTGACCAACGACGGCGCGCCGAATTTCCGTCTTGTCGAGGCGCCGATTTCTTCGCCGGGAATGGAATCGTGGCGCGAGCTCCTCCCGGGCAAGAGCGATGTCCTGCTCGAAAGCATCGAGGCGTTCAAGTACTACCTTGTCGTCGTCTACCGTCAGGGCGGCTTGCCCCACATCGGAATCCGGAGCTACACCGGATTGAGCAAGGACATCCCGACAACCGAACCCTCATACGTCATCGCCCCGGAACACAACCCGGAATACGACGTCAAGCACTTCCGTTACACGTACACCTCGCCGATCACGCCGTCCTCGATCTACACGATCGATATGGATTCAGGCGATACCAAGTTGCTCAAGCAGCAGCCCGTCATCGGGTACGATCCCTCGCTCTACGAGGTCGAGCTGCAGCAAGTAAAGGCCGCTGACGGGCAACTCGTGCCGCTGACGATCGCGTACAAAAAAGGGCTCGTGCGCACCGGAAACAGCCCCGCGCTTCTTTCGGGTTATTCCGCGTACGGGTTCTCCGCCTGGCCGTCGTTCTCGAACGCGGAAGTCTCGTTGCTGGATCGCGGCTTTGTCCTGGCCGAGGCGCATTCACGCGGCGGCAGCGACAAGGGCCGCTCGTGGTACGAAGACGGCAAGCTCATGCACAAGAAGAACACCTTCAGCGATTTCATCTCATGTGCCGAGTATCTCATCGCAAATCAGTACACCTCGCCCGAGCATCTCGCGATCCGCGGCGGATCTGCGGGTGGTCTGCTCATGGGCGCCGTCGCGACCATGCGCCCCGATCTCTTTGAAGTCGTCATCGCGGAAGTCCCGTTTGTGGATGTGATAAACACGATGCTCGATCGGACGCTGCCGCTGACCGTGACCGAATACGACGAGTGGGGGAATCCGGAAACGGACAAGGCGGCGTTCGACTACATTCGCAGTTACTCGCCTTACGACAACACGCGCCCGGCCAAGTATCCGAACATGCTGCTCACCGGCGGGCTCAATGACCCGCGCGTCAGTTATTGGGAGCCGGCGAAATGGGCACAAAGACTCCGGGAGAACAACTCCGGTTCGAACGAAATTCTCTTCAAGGTCGAACTCGACGCCGGGCACGGCCACATGGCGGATCGGTATGCCGCGCTCCACCAGGAAGCATTCGTGCAGGCCTTCATCCTGGATCGGCTGCATGTGCCCGAGCCCCAGGACCTCGTCAAGAAGGTGGAAGATCGCAAGAAGAAAAAGAAGTGACAAGGCGCACAAAAAACCCCGTGGGATGCCACGGGGTCTTTGCGAACTTGCTCAGGCCAGATCAAAGAGCAGAACTTCGGAAGGTGTCTTGCCGGTCAGGTTGATCTCGCCTTCGTTCTCGATGGATGCGCCGTCGCCCGTTTTCAATTCGTGCCCGTTCAGATCGACCGAGCCGTTGACGACCTGCACATACGCGCCGCGTCCGGAAGCAAGTCGGTGCGAAACGCTCTTCCCCGGTGAAAGAAGAGTCGCGTACAGGTTCGCATCCTGATGAATTTTGAGCGGCGCGCTCCCCGACCGCCCCGAAACCAGGAGCGCGAGCTTGTCGCGTTTTTCTGAGTCGGGAACGTCGCGCTGTGCGTACGAGGGTTTGTGACCTTCCTTGTCGGGGAAAATCCAGATCTGCAGAAGGCGCATCGCCTCGGTCTTCGACGGATTGAACTCGCTGTGAGTCACGCCGGTTCCAGCGGACATGACCTGCACGCTGCCAGCGCCGCTCTCGTGGGCGTGTGTCCCGTCGTCACCCATCCAATCTTTGTGGGCGAGCCGCCCGTCCACGATGTAGGAGATGATCTCCATGTCCTCGTGCGGGTGGGGTTCGAATCCGCCGCCGCCGGCGACGAAGTCGTCGTTGATCACGCGAAGCGTGCGGAAATTGGTATTCGCCCGGTCGATGTAGCGGCCAAAGCTGAAAGAGTGCCATGAGTCCAGCCAGCCCCACTTCGTGTGGCCGCGTGTGTTTGCTTCTCGAATCCTGATCATGAATCGTCCTGTCTGGAGCTTGTTCCTTCCGGCGAATCCGGTTGGCCGGCTCCTGAGGAACTTGGATGAATTGCGGGCGTTATCGATGCGGCTTGGGCAGCCGAAAAAGTCCTATAACCACAGATTGACCTTGGGTAGGTTTCCGCTTGATCAGCAGACTTCCGGAATTGTTAGCACACGCAAACAAATCTAAAATCACGTGAAACAAAGAGCGATCCGCTCCGTAGTATCTCTTGGTGACGCACGACCGAGCCGCGCTCCCTGGAGGGAAACTCGCGGCCAACGGGGTTGTGAGAGCAGCCATGAACAGTCAAGTCGAGTTGTCCCGTTCCGGCGAAAGCACGCGCAAGCCGAGCGGACCTTCCACAGGTCGCGTGCTTCTTGCCTGCGCTGGTATGGCTTTGCTGGCTCCGCTCGCGCTCGCGGGTGGCAGATCGAGCTGGGGCGTTTCCGTCGGGGTCGCCAGCGGCGGCACGTTTGTCGGTGGCAGCTACAGCAGCGGCTTCTACGGTGGTCGCGGTTATGGTGGTTCCGGCTGGGCGGGACGCGGATGGGGCGGACCAGGTTACTGCGCGCCAGTCGCGCGGCCTTACTGCGCACCGATTGCCCGCCCGTATTGCGCGCCGGTCGTCCGGCCGTACTGCGGCCCGAGTTACTACTCGCGCCCTTACTACTACTCGGGCTACCGCCCGTATTGCCCGCCGGTGGTCGCGCCTTGCGTGCCCGCGTATCTACCCCCGGTCGTCGTCGCGCCGAACACGTATCTTGTGGATCGCCCGGCTGTGAGTGTGGGTGTCGGCGTTGCCGGAAGCAGCGGCGCGGGCTACTTCTCTTATGCGTCCGCGCCGGTCGTGACGACGGCAGTGACCGAACAGGTTTACGCGGCCCCGGTTGTGCAGCCGGTCGTGTATTCATCCCCGTCGCAGGTGGTGACTTTTGTGAACCCGAATCCGACGACGGTGATTCAGACCGCGCCGCAGCAAGCTCCTCAGCCCGCGCCCGTGATGCAGCAGTCTCAGCAGGCGCCGACGATTTTCCAATCCGCCGGCGCATCGGGCGCCATGGACCGCGGCCAAACCGCGACTTCCATCGTCAGCATCGTGAAAGCCGAGCAAGGCGACGCGCGCGCGAATGCCGCGGAGTCGTTCTTGGGCAAGACCCCCGCGCAAGCGTGGGCAGTCGTTTTTGAAGGTGTGCAGGAAGTCGGCGGCGCCAAGGAAATTCGTTGCCGCCCGATTGACTCGTTGAGCAGCGGATACAAGCCGACGATTATCGTGCGCGGCGCGGGCGATTCGAACACTCCGCCGCGGCAGAGCCGGGGCTATGTGACAGGCCGGCTTTCGGCGATCAGTGTGGACGATCCGGCGTATCCGGGCGGGCTGCTGGTGATCGATGACGGCTGGTTGAAGTGGTAATTCTGTTCGTCACGTTCTCGTGAGGAAAGCTAAATCCAAGGAATGAGATGAAAGCCCGAAGCGCGACGTGACGAACACAAGTTTTCTTCGTGCGTATGTTCGCGCGAGTTTCTGACACGCCCGGCGGTTCTCTCGACCCGCCGGGCGTTTTTGCTGTTATTGCGACCGGTGTGCGACGAGCAGATCGCAGAATTCCCGGAGCGCGCCTTTGCCGCCATCGTGAGAGAGAACGAGCGCGTCCGAACGATTGAGGCGCGGCAGGACGTCCGCGTGGACATCGGCCACGAGAACGGGAAGGCCGACCCACGAAAGCGGGCCGAGGTCGTTGGTGTCGTTTCCGATGTACGCGATCTGGCGGGCAGAGAGGCCGCGATCGCCCGCGAGTTTTTGGAGCGCCGGGAGTTTGTCCTCGATCCCCTGGAGGAAGTCGAGCTTGAGTTTGCGGCAGCGCGCGCCGACAACCGGGTTGATTTCTTTGCTCAGCACGAAGATCGGCATGCCGGATTTGCGGAGCATATCAAGCCCCATGCCGTCTCCCCGCGAGCAGAAGACCGCTTCGGATCCGTCTTGATTCGTGAGGACGCGGTTGTCGGTGAAAACGCCGTCAAAATCGCAGACGAGAAGGCGGATTTCGGAGAGGCGGGAGACCGGATTGGGACGGGCGCGGGCGCTGGCGTGCGCGAGAGAGTGTGCCACGAGATGGCGCGGCGCGACGTGTTCGATCGTGAGCTGGGAGTGAATAAACCGGGCCGCGCCGGCGCCGAGCGTCTGTCTCCAGTCTTCGTCCTGAAGCAGGCCCTCGATCGTCTGCGCGAAGGCTTCGGGCTCGGGCTGCACGCGGATTCCGGTCACGCCGGTCTGCACAAGATCGCGCAAGCCCCGGATATCGGCGACGACAATCGGCGCGCCGGTGCTCATGGCATCGAGCAGCGCACGCGGCTGATTCTCGAGCGCGGAAGCATCGACATAGAGCGTGCACTTCGACATCGATTCCAGCACGCGCGCGTGGCTGATCCAACCTTGAAAAATCGCGTTCACGCCCAATTCGCTCGCGAGCCCACGCAGGGCCTGCCCCTGATCGCCCTCGCCGACGATTTCGATCGTTACCTCGCGGCACAACGGATCGGGGAGCATCGACACCGCGCGAAGCAGAATGTCCACGCGCTTGCGGGAGATCAGCGGGCCGCAATAGAGAATGTGGTTCTTTGCGCGCGTTACCTCGGTGAGTTCGCGGGGGGTGAGCACATGGCCCGGCACCACGGCGCTGCGCATCGCGTTGAGCGAATTGCGCCAGCACAGGTCGTCGACCATGGATTCGGTCGTGCCGATAACAAGGTCGCAGCAGCGGAGGAGACGCGATTCCAATGCCGCGGCATCGGAAGCTTCTCTGGAATCGCCACCCGGATCGTGTGCGAGAAAGCGCGAAGGAATCGACGCGCCGCGTGCGACCAGCGCGGTCTGCACGCCGGCAAGCCGAAGCCGCGCCGCGATCGAGATCGGAGCCTGGCCGGCCAAGAGGTCGTCGGTCACAACCGTCGCGGAGTTGATTCCGTTCGAGATGCGATCGATGGCCCGAGTCAGGCTCGCACTGTCCGCGGCGTCAACCGCGACAATCTCGGCGTTGAACCCGGCGCGATCTGCGAGTTTCTGATCTTCGTCGCCGGTCGCGGTCACGAGAAAAAGCTTGCGGTAACCGGAAGCGAGCGCCCAGTAGAGCGCGAGTTCGCGATCGAGCGTTCCTGTCTGGGCCCAGTAGCGGAGGGAGTGAGTCCGGCCCATCACAACGACAAGGGCGTCGGCAATCAATTGGGTTTCGAGGTTGGAAGGCGCGTGATTCATGTCGGACGAATCGCAATCTCTTGGAATATCGGAAGTTGGGGTGGGGGGTGGCAAGCCGGGTTCGGTGCTTCCCGGCGCTTTCACCAGAGTGGAAAGTTCCTCAGGTGGGGCGTCGAAAGTGCCGATAACCAGACGTGAGCGTAACCGACCCCAGCCGTTTCGGCCACTTCGCAACACCCCCCGCCGACACCGCTTTCTCGCATGAAGAAAAGAGAGTCTGGCCGTCGTTCGTGCGAGGAATCGTGTCGCGCGAGCAATTGACGACTCTGCGCGCGATGCTGCGCGAGGCGGGCCTGCGGCTGGTCCAATGCCACGGCTGCTTCGACATCGTGCATCCAGGCCATATTCGCCACCTTCGTCAGGCCAAGAGCCTCGGCGATGTGCTGCTGGTGAGCATCACCGGCGACGACACGATGAAGAAGGGAACCGGGCGTCCGCTCATCCCGCAGGAACTCCGCGCCGACAACCTCGCGGCACTCGACTTTGTCGACTTTGTGTTCATCGAACCCGGTCCAACGGCGACGGACCTGCTCGACTGGGTACAGCCGGACGTGTACGTCAAGGGCAAGGAATACGAGTTCAACAACGATCCGCGATTTCAGATTGAGCGCTCGACCGTTGAGCGCCACGGCGGACGCGTTGTGTTCAGTTCCGGCGACGTCGTGTTCTCGTCGAGTGCGCTGATCGCCGCGATGGAGCAGTCGGTCGATCCGTTCCACGCGCGTCTCGCGCAACTCACGCAGACGCCCGAACTGGAGCTTGGAGCGCTCGGTGAAGCGCTCGGCCAGATCCGCGGCAAGCGACTCCTCGTTGTGGGCGAGTCGATCGTTGATACCTACACAATGTGCGATCGGCCGGATGTGGCCGGCGAAAGCCCGGTTATGACTCTTCGCCCGCTCGAACAGCGCCGGTACGACGGTGGCGCCGCGATCATCGCGAGACACGCCGCGGCACTCGGCGCGCATCCCGTTCTGGTTACGGCGATCCCCGAGAGCGCAGAGGGGCGCTCCCTGGCGGCGCGGCTGAGCGCGGAGGGAATCGAGGTGCGCTCACTCCCCCTCGGCGGGCGATTGCCGGAAAAACAGCGATTCCTCGTCGGCACGCAGAAAGTGGTGAAGATCGATCAGGTCGAGCCGTATGTCCTCGACGCGGCGCAGCAGCGCGCGCTCGCGGCGATTGCCGCGGACGCGGCGCGGCCCGCGTGCGACGTTGCGATCATCGCCGATTTCGGGCTCGGGCTGTTCACGCCGACGCTGACGACCGAGTTGTGCGAGTTGCTCCGCCCGCTCGCACGCGTAATGAGCGGCGACGTGAGCGGCCGGCGATCGAACCTGCTGGCGATGCGCGGGATGGACCTTCTCTGTCCGAGCGAGAACGAGCTGCGCGACGCGACGAGACAATTGAGCGAAGGGCTTCCTGCCGCGACATGGACTTTGCTGGAGGCGACACGCTCGAGGAACGCGATCGTGACGCTGGGGGGCGATGGGCTCATCGCGTTCGATCATCTCACCGGGACGAACGACGCGAAAACGGAAGACGGTTCGTTTTCGCGGCGGTTGCGCAGCGAGCACGTGCCCGCGCTTGCGCCGGTGGCGCTCGATGCGCTCGGTTGTGGTGACGCCCTCCTCACGACCGCTTCGCTTGCGCTCACTACGGGCTGCGGGCTGCTTCCTGCGGCGTTCCTCGGCGCGTGTGCCGCGAGCGTGCAGGTGCAGCGGCTCGGAAACCTCCCGGTCTCGACGAGCGAGATCCGCAAAGTGGCGACGCGTGTGCACGGCGCGCACCTGACGTTTGCAACGCCCGAAGCGCTCGAAGCGCGCGGGCTCGGCTCGCGCAGAGCGGTGGGGTGAGGCGAGATGATCACGTACGTTCTGCCAACCCGCGATCGCCCCGAGATCCTGCGCGAAACACTTCATGCAATCGAAGCGCTCGGGGCTCATCCGGGCGGAGCGGAGATCATCGTGGCCGACAACGCATCGGCATCGCCGGTGCGATTGCCGCGAACGC
The DNA here is from genome assembly GCA_019636555.1 of Phycisphaeraceae bacterium. Classification (NCBI taxonomy): domain Bacteria; kingdom Pseudomonadati; phylum Planctomycetota; class Phycisphaerae; order Phycisphaerales; family Phycisphaeraceae; species Phycisphaeraceae bacterium. Next base: position 627,644 of record JAHBXH010000001.1, read on the forward strand.
TCGCGAATGGCATTTTGATCGACGTGGTGCGCCGGCCTCACAATGAAGGCGCCGCGGCACGGAATTTCGCGGCGCTGCACGCCGACCCCGCGAGCGACTGGATCGTCATGCTCGACGATGACTCGCACCCGCTCGACCTTCGGTTCGTCGAGCGTCTGGCCCATCAGCCTCGCGATGTGGGCGCGATCAGCGCGGATATTTTCCTGGGCTCGAGCGCGACTGCCATCGCCGGGCGTGAGCAGGGCGGCTTACCCGAAGTCTTCATCGGCTGCGGCGTCGCGTTGCGCCGCTCGCTTTTCTCATCGCTCGGCGGCTACGACCACACATTCAACTACTACGCGGAGGAGTACGACCTTGCGGCGCGCATGCTTCTGGCGGGCTATCGCGTCGTTTTCGATTCCGCGTTCCGCGTGCTGCACCGGAAAGTGACGGCGGGGCGCGAAATGAACACGATCCTCGCGCGACTGGTCCGCAACAACGGATGGGTGATGCAGCGGTATGCGCCCGAGGAAATCCGGGGCGGGCAATTGCGGGCGACCTGCCGCAGATATCGTGCGATTGCTGAAAACGAAAACGCCCGTCGCGGTTTTCGGGCCGGTTTGCACGAACTGCGTGCAACGATTCGCAACCAGCCGCGCCGCGCGATGAACAACGAACTCTGGCGGCGCTTTACGGGTCGTGCCGCGGCGCGCGACGGGCTCGCCTGGAATCTCTCGCTCCGCGGCGTGCGCACCGCGGCGCTCGTTGAAGAGGGAAAGAACGCGAACGAGATTCGCACGGCGCTTCGCGAATTGGGGATCGCGGAAGTGCAGGACGCCCGGGCGGAGGCGCTGGTGATCGGCACGCTCTCACCGGGGCCGATGCTGGATGCCGCAGCAAAGCACGCTCACGACCCGCGGGTGGTGATGCCGTGGATATGCGGTAGCGCGGCGGGAGTTTTTTCAAACGCGGCTTGATTGCTATTCGCACAGCATCGCGTCGTACCCAAGAACAAACACTTGGAAATCAAGATCATCAACGACTCCGTCCGCGTTGAGGTCGCTGGGGCAAGGTAGCGGCATCGCAGCATCGGCGCAATCAAGGATGTCGTACGCAGATGCGAAGCGAGTGAAATCCGCGTCATCGGCGACGCCGTCGAGGTTGATGTCGGCGGGGCAGTTGGTGTAGATCGCAAGTCCGCGTATTCTGGGTGCGTTGGCCGGCGCAAAGTACGCGCCAAAGTCCGCGACGACGCGCGCGGCGCGCGAAACCGGATCGAAGGCGACGACGCGCGAAGTGGGATCCCATTCGCCGATCAGGAGCTCGCCTGCCGGAGACTCCTGAAACGCGCAGGGCAGTGCGTGATAATTTGAGAGTCCGGATGTGGGTTGAGCGCTGACGACCGCGCCATTCGCGTCGAGTGCGTCCCCAAGAACAAGGTGGCGGTTCCCGCTTTGCGAGTCGATTTCGACAATACCGCCGATGTAGCTCCCGCTCACAAGCGAAATCGCACTGAAATAGATTCTCCCGGCGGCGACGCCGATCGGATGCGAGGTTTGATTGCAGGATTCTCCGCTGCCAAACTGAGCGAGGGCTATCGGATCGCTGGATATCGCGCCCGAACTGACCACATAACGAGTGAGCGAATTGTTGCCGGGCGTCGTCAGTAGTCGCTGCGACGACGCTTGAAGGTCGACTTCAAATGTTGCAAGGCCGCTAAGCGGAGACGTCACGAAATCGGCGACAACAAGTTTGTCACGAGAGCAAAGGGCAAAGCTCACTGGAGTGGACATTGCAGGGCCGTCAGAGAGCAAGCCGCCCGCCAGAGGAGAAACACCTCCGGAAGCGAGCGAGATGGAATGGAAAGTACCGATTCGATTAGACGTTGTGAACTGACCCGAGACGATCGCGATGGTCTGGTCCCTTAGAACGACCGTGGATGCCTCCTTGTAAGGAGATTGCCATGTACCGGAGAGTGCGGCCCGATTGCCGGTGCCCGGATCGACCCGAATCAACGCCGGCTGTGAGTTGTTCGCACCTCCTGCAAAGATTCTGCCGTCGCGTGTGACCGCCACGGAGCACCAAGACTGACTCAGCGGAGCGCCGCTGCCTCGCGGGAGCACGGGCCAGCCCGGAGTCCCGGACAGCAGTCCCCGAACCTGGCCGGTGGAGGAATCGACGACGTAAATCGCTGAGTTCGTTCCGGTTGTCAGGCCGACCAGCAGGTCCAAATGTCGTGGCGTCTGAGCAAAGGCGACAAAGCCAACCGGAAACGTCAAGATAGCAGCGGCCACTCCCAAGTTCATTGCGTTTTCTCCACACCAATACAAAACTTCATGTGCCTGCCCGCAGCCGCACGCGCGACGTGCTGGCTATACGGAAACATTCGTAAACGGTTCCAATTCCCCGGCTGCGCCATCTCCTGCACGGAAAGCTGCGCGAGGGATTACTTGCCGCAATACTTGGGCCTTCATCAACGTTTCCGCCCATTCCCCGTCTGCGTTGCTGTCGGAAACAATTCCCGCTCCCGTGCTGTAGTCCAACGTGCTGCCGGCTGCGGCATGTGAGAGGCACGCCGTCCGGATCATCACATTCGCTTCCAACTTCCCATCGTCACCAAGCCAAAGCATCGTGCCGCAGTATGGTCCACGTTTTACTGGTTCCAACTCATCGATGATCTGCATCGCGCGGATCTTGGGCGCGCCGGTGACGCTACCCGGAGGAAAAGTGGCACGCAGCAGTTCGTTCAGCGTTGTCCCGCGCCGCATCGTCCCTGCCACCGTCGCGGTTGACTGCATGACCCCGGAGGCGTGCTTCTCGATGCGGCGCTCCTGTTCCACGCGCACGCTCCCGAGTTCGCACACTCTCCCGAGATCGTTCCGCATCAGGTCCACAATCATCGCCAGTTCGGCACGGTCCTTCGCGCTCGCATCAAGTTCCGCGCATGCCGCGGCATCCGTTCCGGGCACGAATGCACGCGTTCCTTTCATCGGTCTCGTACGGACCGCGCCGCTGCGAAAATCCGCCTCGAGAAAGAGTTCCGGGCTCAGACTCGCGAGCGCGTAGCCATCGGCCTCGAAGTATCCGCCGTGCCAGGGGCTCGCGCGTTCGGCAAGGTCGGCGAAAATGCAGCGCGATGAACCGTTGAATCGGGAGCTCAATCGGTGCGCGAGGTTCACCTGATACGCATCGCCGGCGCGGATGTATTCGATGATGCGCTCGACGCCGGCGATGTAGTCTTTTCGGTTCGCCGCGGCATCGAGCGGCTCGATGTGATATCGCGGTTCCTCGTTCGGCGCCGAGCCGGCGAGCGCATCAACGAGTTCGGCATCGAGGCATTGATTGATACCGTGCCCTGTCTTCAATTCGAAAGAATTCTCGATCCGCTGAAATGCCGCGAGTGGCCAGAGCCGATCTGCAATCGCGCCGAGATGCGCGGCACGCGCCGCCGGTTCGAGCAATTGCCCCGCGTCGTAGCTGATCCATCCGAACCAGCCCGCACCCGCGCTTGGTTCATTGAACCCTGCGGTGCCCACTTCGGCGAGCAGAGCCTCGAGTTCCGGCGCGGTTCGCGCGGTTCGAGTCGTGATGGGCTCGCCGAAGACCACGCTGCCACCCGAATCTGGCTGGGCATTCCAGCGGATAGCGACGGGGCGGCCCGCCGGCCACCGGCGGAGGACCTCCGCACAACCCGGTGTCTCATTTGGAGTCGTCGGAAACACGGCAGAGAGTGTTCGGGGTCAATCGCATCGCCGCACGCGAAAAACAGGGCATTTATGACGGCGGCCGGAGTCGTCCGGGAGTCATTTGCGACCTAGAATCTTTGTCCCTGCGCGTCCGGCGGGTGCGCGGCAGAGAACCCCGAGTCGTTCTTTGTTCGGTGGTGTCTTATGCCTTGCACATGTTGGAGCGCACGTCCCCACACGCACGCCGTCGGGCCCTTGCCCGAACTGCCAAGCAATAAAGCGAGAGCGAAGGAATGAGCACCATGCCCAAGCCGGTTTCGGTTAAGCACGCCGCTTCGAGCAATTCGAAGAAGGCCGTCAAGAAAGTCGCGCGCATCGCGGGAATGGGTGTCGGCCCGACCCCGACGCTCCGCAGCAAGCCGGGCAAGATGGTGTACTACTTCGGCAAGAGCAAGACCGAAGGCGAAGCCAATATGAAAATGCTGCTCGGGGGCAAGGGCGCGAACCTCGCCGACATGACGAGCATCGGCCTCCCCGTTCCCCCCGGCTTCACGATCACGACCGATACCTGTGCCGCGTACTACAAGGCCGGGCAGCGTCTGCCCCACGGCCTGATGAACGAAGTGCATAAGAACATCGCCATGCTCGAAAAAGAGCTCAGCAAGAAGTTCGGCGACAACTCGAACCCGCTGCTTGTGTCCGTTCGCTCGGGCGCCGCGGTCAGCATGCCGGGCATGATGGACACGATTCTGAATCTCGGCCTGACCGATGCCGCGGTCGAGGGGCTGAGCGTTTCGACCAAGAACCGGCGCTTCGCGTACGACGCGTACCGGCGCCTGATCAACATGTTCGGCGACGTGGTGATGGGCGTTGATCACCACCACTTCGAAGAGGCTTTCAAGACGATCAAGACGAAGTACAAGTCGAAGGAAGACACCGAAGTCCCCGAAGCCGGCATCGTCGAGCTTTGCAACGAATACAAGAACGTCTACAAGCGCCACGTCGGCGAGGAATTCCCGCAGAATCCGTTCAAGCAGCTGGAGCTCGCAATCGAAGCGGTCTTCAAGAGCTGGAACGGCGAGCGCGCGGTTTCGTACCGGCGCATCGCGGGCATCCAGGGTTTGAACGGTACCGCTGTCAACATCCAGTCGATGGTCTACGGCAATATGGGCGATGATTCGGGCACAGGCGTCGCGTTCACGCGCAACCCCGCGACCGGCGAGAATCATTTCTACGGCGAATACCTCATCAATGCGCAGGGCGAAGACGTCGTCGCGGGCATCCGCACGCCTCTGCCCGTCGATGAAATGCCGAAGTGGAACAAGGCCGTCTACCAGCAGCTTCTCAAGATCAAGCAGAAGCTCGAGAAGCACTACAAGGACATGCAGGACATCGAGTTCACAATCGAACGCGGCGAACTCTTCATGCTCCAGACCCGCACCGGCAAGCGCAACGGCACCGCCGCCGTCAAGGTCGCGTGCGACATGGTGAAAGAGCGGCTCATCGACGAGAAAACCGCGGTCCTCCGCATTCCGGCGGGCGATCTGACGCAGCTTCTGCTCCCGAGCTTTGACCCGGTGAAGAAGAAGGTGGCCGAAGTGCTCACCAAGGGCATCCCGGCGTCTCCGGGTGCCGCGGTCGGCAAGCTCGCGTTCACGGCGCAGGAAGCAGTTGAGAGAGCGCACAAAGGCGAAAAGGTCATCCTCGTTCGTAAGGAAACGAGCCCCGAAGACGTGGAAGGCATGCACAGTGCCGCGGGAATTCTGACAAGCACCGGCGGACGCACGAGCCACGCGGCGGTCGTCGCCTGCGGCTGGGGCAAGTGCTGCGTGGTCGGCGCGGGCGAACTGCAGATCGATGCTGCCCAGGGCGTCGTCAAAGTCGGCGGCAAGGTCTACACCCGCGACAGCGTCTTCTCGATCGACGGCAGCAGCGGCGAAGTTCTCTCCGGCTCGGTCCCCTCGGTCGAACCCAAGATGAGCGGCGATTTCGCGACCGTGATGCGCTGGGCCGACAAGTACCGCACCATCGGGGTGCGCACCAACGCCGACACGCCGGAAGATGCGCAGCGCGCCCGTGACTTCGGCGCCGAGGGCATCGGCCTCTGCCGCACCGAGCACATGTTCTTCGAGGGCGATCGCATCAAGGCGATGCGCGAGATGATCCTCGCGACCAACAAGGACGACCGCGTCAAGGCACTCGCCAAGTTGCTGCCCTATCAGCGCGACGACTTCATGGGCATCTTCAAGGCGATGAAGGGCCTGCCGGTCACGATCCGCCTGATCGATCCGCCCTTGCACGAGTTCCTGCCGCACGACGACAAGAGCCAGGCCGAAATGGCAAAGATGCTCGGCGTGTCGGCCGATCGCGTGAAGACTCGCGTCAGTGCGCTGCACGAGGCCAACCCGATGCTCGGCCACCGCGGCTGTCGCCTCTGCGTGACCTACCCGGAAATCCTCGATATGCAGGTCACGGCGATCGTCGAGGCGACCATCGACTGCATCCGCAGCAACATCAAGGCGCTGCCCGAGATCATGATCCCGCTCGTCGGCACCAAGAAGGAACTCGCCGTTCTTCGCGCCGAAGTCGAAGCGACGATCGCGAAGGTCAAGGAAGAGCAGGACTACAAGCCCCGGCTCGACATCAAGATCGGCACCATGATCGAAATCCCCCGTGCGGCACTCACCGCCAACGAGATCGCGGAGGCGGCCGACTTCTTCTCCTTCGGAACAAACGACCTGACGCAGATGACCTTCGGCTTCTCGCGCGACGATATCGGCACCTTCCTGCCCGACTACCTCGCGCGTGAAATCCTGCCGGGCGATCCGTTCGTTTCGCTCGATCAGAGCGGCGTCGGCCAGCTCGTCGACATGGGCATCAGCAAGGGCCGCTCGACCAAGGGCGACCTCAAGGTCGGCATCTGCGGCGAACACGGCGGCGACCCCAAGAGTGTCCACTTCTGCCACAAGGTCGGGATGGATTACGTCTCGTGCTCTCCGTTCCGCGTGCCGATCGCCCGCTTGGCTGCGGCACAGGCCGCGATCATGCACGGGAAGAACTGATCTCCGTATTCTGTTTTGAACAACAAAACCCCGGGGCTCCGAGCCTCGGGGTTTTTCATTTCGGCGCATCCTTCGACACCTCTCGAACGCGCTCCCACTCGGAAATACGTCCGCACTCCGGACACTGAGCGCCCCGCAAGAGACCATTCAGGCTGTAGCCGCAGCTCGTGCATGTACCGGAAGCACGAAATCGAAGCGCCGGCATCCAGAGCAGCAACGATGCAACACCGAGGGACGCCCAACTTGGCCACAAAGGCAACGTGACGGATTCGTATCCGCCTCCGAGACATGTGCTGTTCCAGCCCCAGCGATAGCTTGCAGGCGAGTACAGAGTCAGAACCTTTACTTGCAGGAGGGTCTTTCCGTCGGGTGTCCGCCAGCACTCGACTTGCCCCTCGGCAACGACCAGATTTGACCCCCCTCGATAGAAGGCCAATCTCAACCAATGCGATGTGATCACATCGAGGCAAATTGCGAGCACAAGCAATATCAGCGCAAACCAGCGCATGCTTCGTCCTTGGTGAGGCTCGGAACTACAACGAATCGCGCGCCGTGGAAGTTCCCTATTCTTGCAGCGAACCCGCAGGCTTCCGGCGAGTCCGCCCCCGGATCGATCTAGCAATTCAGTGTGGGAGACGGATTCCCAACCCCGAAACGCACCCGATTCCGTCAGCGCAGAGCGCTCGGCACGGCAACTACCCCCGAACTGTGGCATCTCCGCTTCCCGAGTCCGCGACATCGGGCTCTTCTCCCGTTCTTCCTCCCGGCAGCCGGACCGGACGGACGAGCATGCTCGCCGCGATGAGCTTGGTGCCGGGGCGTCGGCGCGCATTCGCGAAGACGTCGGCGACCTCGTGCAGCAGCCGGTGCAGCCGTTGCTGCTGCGATTCATCCAACCAGCCGAACATCGAGACCGATGCCTGGTCGCTGCGCGTGCCGTCCACGTTTTCTGGTTCGTTGCGCCGGGCACGATCGCGGACAACTCCGGCGCTCTCCCGTCCGGCGAAGGTGCCCATCCGCTTGAGGTATCGGCACAGCGCCGTGAGCGCGGGTCCCGAGCGTGCGGGCGTGATCAGCCGCAGCGCCTCGCCGCGTGCGGAGTAGGTCATCGCGTCGCGTCCGCCGGAGGTCTGCGCGCCGGTCTCGCGGATCAGCCCCGCTTTCACGAGCGCCTCGAAGTGCCGATACAGCGAACCCGGCTTGCGACCTAGTTGTTCCGCGACCTCGCGGATCGAAACGCCTGCTGATTCTTCAGAACCAGGCCGCCAAGGCGCCTGGTTCACGATGACCTGCACGATCTGATCACGCACCGGGGACGCCAGGGCATCGAATTGGGCCGCCGTTCGAACATCGGCGTACTGGCGGGGCCGCCCAGGGGAAATTCTTTTTTGCATTTTTGTGCATCCGCAGAAAAGGCAATCCGTAAACACTACCGGATTGTTCGGGCACACCCGGTGTGTCCATGCTATTCGCGATCGCCAGCGTTGCGCGACGGCCCGTCGCCCGCGCTTGCAGTGCGCTCGCACTTTGCCCGGAGGTTCGCCGTGGGAACATGCCGCTCGATTGCAATCTCGGCACTAGTCGGTGCGCTCGCTCCCGCCGCGACGGCGGCGGTGGACCCCGCCGGGCTTTATTTCCACACGTTCACGGGCGCCGCCAGCGGTTCGGAATGGTCGACGATGGCATCGCTCGGCACACCGGGCCGGTTTGAATTCGCCGACCTCCCCGCCGCGGGGGCCTATCCCGGGGCGCTTGATGACGATGGCAAGTTCACGCTCGACCGCCACCAGGGAACGGGCAGTTTCGGGAGCGACGGAACCGGCTCGATCGAGTTCACACTCGGGGGGAGCGTGAACTTTCATTCAAAGCTGAAGCGCGCGCCCTTTACCGATTCGCGTTTCCCGATCTTCGTGACCTCGACGCGCAACGGCGACTCATCGTTTCAGGGCGAGTGGAAGGCGGTCGTCCGTTCGATCGATCCGAAGACCGGCGAATCAAAGATCGTCGATCCGAGTCGTCACATCGACGTCGCGATCGTCGGAAAGACGATCCGTCTCAGTTCAGCCTCGGGCTGGTATGCACAAGGGGTCTGGGTTGCGGAAGATCAGGCGGCGTTCCGGGTCATCGTGCCGACTCCGACAAACTCGCGCTACCGCACGTTCGATGGATGCGAAGTCAGTGAGAAGCTCGATTGTGTCGGTGAATTACGGGTCACTGGGAAAGATTCGCTGACGCTGGCTCTTTTCTATCAGTCGCGCGACCCGTTCGGTTCGCAGGTTCAAACCGGTGAGTATCTCGAAATCAGCCGCGTGCCGGCTCCCGGCACCGGATTGTCGTTCGCGCTCGGCGGATTGCTTGTGTGCAGGCGCCGACGCGGGGAATCGTGTGTGTCTCAGGAGAAAGAGAGGGCTTTGTGAAAACGATTTGGGCATCCGTGTTCATCGTGTCGTTCTCGATGGTGGGGCAGGCGACCGCCGGCTGGTCGGAGAACTTCGAGAGTTTTCCGGTTGGCTCATTCCCGGGCGGCCGCTGGCGCGATATCGGCACGTCGGCGCTGCCTCATCCGGCGATGCCCACGGGGCAGGTGATCGACACCATCGGTCGGAGCGGCCAGGAGACGCGCGCGTTCCAGGTATTTCAGACACGCACCACCAGCCAGGGCCTGATCACCGAGATCGCGCTCGCCGATACGCACAAGGTCGAGGCCGACCTGCGCGTCGATATTCATCCGACGCCGGTTCGGTTCGGCAACTGGACCGCTGCGATGGGGTTCTTCGATGAGTCCGGCCCGGCCACGGACATCAACAACGAGCCTCAGGGGGTGGTGTACGTCTACCAGCAGCGCTGGTATTTCTACGGCTACACGGGAGTAGGGAATCCCGTGAATCTCTCGCTGGGCACGGCCGACGTCGTCGCGGGCACGTGGTATCACGTCGCGCTGGGTGTGGACACGCGAACCGGCGCGTTCGATATCAAGGTCTTCGGCGAAGCCGATCAGCTTCTGATCGATCGGCAAGTCACGCTTTCCGGCTATTCGCCTTCGCTCGGCCGGTACAACCGCGTCGCGGTGTTCGACGGCGAGTACGCGCCGCAGTCCGCGACCGCGGGGCAGTTCTCTGTTGACAACATTCAGTACGTCCCGACACCGTGGTCGATCGTGCCGCTGATCGGGCTGATAGGGCGGCGGCGCCGCTCCACATGCTGCGCCGTTTGACGGTCCGCAGCGTTTTCTTTCTTCCAGGATCGCGCTCCGACGCGGATTCGGAGCGCGATCCATTTTTCTCTCCGCTCGGAAAATCCCGTGTTATCGGGCGAAAAGGGGCTTGCATCCGATTGCGTCATGCATTACGCTAACAGGCACGAAAATGCATCCGCGAGGAGGTGTTCCTTGATCGGAAGAAACGTGCTGATGGGCCTTGCGATTGTGGCGGCACCGACGGTGTCCCACGCAGCGTTCGTCGACGACTTTGAGAGCTACGTTGTTTCGGCGTTCCCAAGCCCCAAATGGCTCGATGCGCGAACGCTGATTCCGTCCCCGAACACGCCCAATCCCAGCGGCAGAATCATCAACACGCTCGGGCCCGGCGGCACGTTGACCAAAGCCTTTCGGACACAGCGTTCCGTCGGCACAAGCCAGGGGATTTACGCCCGATTTGCGCCCACTCGCCATCTTTCGATCAGCGCCGATGTGCGATTCGATTTCTGGGACAACTCCACCAACGGAAACGGGGGCGGGTGGCCATTGGCGCTCGGATTCTTCAACGCGACACCCGGCAACGACCCGAACTTCGCTCCGCAAGTGATGATCGTCGCCGACAGCACCAACAAAACCTGGACGATCTATACCCAGACCGGGCCTGCGTTTTCGACGGCGCAGTTCATCCCGCTCTCCGTTGTCGCGCCGGGGCTCAACACGTGGTACAACCTCGCGCTCGACGTCGACACCGAGACCGGACTGGTTTCCGCGAGAGTTCGGCTCTCTTCGAGTGCGGGATTTATCGTCAACACATCGTTCTTCATTCCGAATTGGGATTCCGCCTCGGCGCAGTACAACGTCGGAGCCGCTCTCGATGGCGAGTACGGCACCAACGCCACTCTGGGCGGCCAGGCCACAGTGGACAACATCTTGCTCATTCCTTCGCCCGCGGCATTGGTGCCGATGACACTCGGGGTGGTCGCCCTGCGGCGGAGAAAGCGCTGAGGCGGGTCGCTGCTTACCAGTTCGGCACCGGCCACGGGTTGCGATCTTTGAAGAACGTCTGATGCCAGTACGGGTACGCCTTGGGTAGGGCGCTCGCCGCGTCCAGCTTCGCCACTTGCTCGGCCGACAGGTTCCAACCGATCGCGCCGAGATTCTGTTTGAGCTGCCCCTCGTTGCGCGCGCCGATCACGATGTTGCTCACAGTCGGGCGCTGCATGAGCCAATTCAGCGCGATCTGCGGCACGGTCTTTCCGGTTTCCTTTGCGACTTCGTCGATCGCGTCGACGACCTTGTGCAGATAGTCGTCGGCGACCTGCGGGCCGGCTTCTGCCGCGGCCTTCGAAGTCAATCGCGTGTTCGGCGGCAGCGGATGCCCGCGCCGGATCTTGCCCGTCAATCGCCCCCATCCGAGCGGGCTCCACACGATGCAGCCAACTCGCTGATCAAGACCCAGCGGCATCAATTCCCATTCGAAGTCGCGACCCACCAGCGAGTAATACGACTGCTGCGCGACGTACCGCGGCCAGCCGTAGCGATCGGAGGTCGCCAGCGATTTCATGAGATGCCAGCCCGAGAAATTCGAACAGGCGATGTAGCGGATCTTCCCCGTGCGAACAAGGTCGTTGAGCGTCGAGAGCGTCTCCTCCACCGGCGCGATGGCATCAAATCCGTGCATGTGGTAGATGTCGATGTGATCGACGCCCAGGCGTTTCAGACTGGCGTCAACCGCGCTCAGCAGATGGAATCGCGATGAGCCGACGTCGTTCGAGCCGTCACCCATCCTGAAAGTTGCTTTCGTCGAGATCAGCACACGATCGCGCTTTCCCTTGATCGCGGCGCCCAAGATTTCTTCGGATGCTCCTTTCGAATACACATCCGCCGTGTCGAACATGTTGAGCCCGGCATCGAGGCAAATATCGACGATGCGGGTCGCCTCCGCCACGTCGCTCGAACCAAAGCCCTTAAACAGATCTGTTGTGCCGCCAAAGGTGGCGGTGCCGAGACTGAAGACCGGAACCTTGAGACCCGAGCCACCGAGTTGACGGAATTCCATGAGTGCTCCAAGCGGGCGGAAGATTGAGGGCGCGCTTTGTGCCCCTTGCACGATCGCGCTTCATCCGATCCGATGCCCCCCGAGCGTGGGGGATACGCGCGTCGCAGAAAGCCGTTTCTCAGGCCGCGAGGCCCTCCTTCATGATGTGTTGAACAGCGCTGAGAAAGCGTTCGAGTTCCTGCGGCAACGTATAGACGCTCGGCGAAACGCGGACGCCCTCGAACTCGTCATGCTTGATCGCCGTCACGAGGATTTTGTGTCGATCCCAAAGTTCGGAGGCGATCTTCAGACTTTCGATGCCGCGGAGTTGAAACGTGGCGATGCCGCAGGAGAATCGCGGGTCGAGACTGGTGTGCAGGATCAACGGGTGGGCGACGTCTCCGGAACTGCTGCGAAGGCGTTCAACCCAGTAGTTCCGCAGGTATCGCATCCGCGCTTCCTTTCGTGCGCCTCCGATGGCCTGATGAAACGCGAGCGCTTCGGCAACGGCGAGCACCGGCGCCGCCGGGTGCGTCCCGATTTCCTCGAATTTGCGGATGTCCTCGTCTTGCTCTGGCTTGGCTGCCATCATCGGCCAGAGGTTCTTGATCTTGTCGCGCCGAACGTAGAGCAGCCCGGTTCCGTGCGGCGCGAACAGCCACTTGTGCAGGCTGACGCCGTAGTAATCGCAGCCAAGATCGGACAACTTGAAGTCGACATGGGCGAACGCGTGCGCGCCGTCCACGACGACAGGGATGCCGCCGTTTCTGCTCCGTGCCATCTCGACGATTCGCTTGACGGGCATGATCTGACCCGTGATGTTGATCATGTGGCTGACCAGGATCAGCTTGGTCCGGGGCGTGATGGCCTCTGAATACCGGGTGACCGCGGCATCTTCATCCTCGCACGGAATCGGCAGCTTTACGAACACGAGCCGGATTCCCTTGCGCCGCTCGAGTTGTCGAAAAGTCGCGAGCATGCGCGGATAATCCTGCGTCGATGCCACCACTTCGTCACCGGGCTGGAGGTCGAAGCCGGTCTGGCAGATCTGCAGACTCTCCGATGCATTCCGCGTGAACGCGATTTCTCTCGCATCGACCCCCCATTGCCGCGCGACCGCCTCACGCACACTCTCACGCTGCGGTTCCTGCAAGCTCCACAACACGTGCGCTGGAGCGGTGTTGGCGTGCTCCGTGTAGCGACGCTGGGCGTCCAGCACCACCCGCGGCGATGGGCTCACACCCCCGTTGTTCAGGTTGATGACGCTGCGATCGAGCGCGAAAGCCTGCTGCGAGGCCGCCCAGAATGACTCGTCCGATGCCGCGGCAGCCGGCTCAACGGAAGAATCCGCGAGGTCGCTCATCGCATCCCGCCAGGCATCGAGATCGAACGCCTCCACGCGCTGCGCCCCGCGTGCAAGTGAAGTCAGTGCCGCGGCACTTGGTAATGCGATTGCTCCCAAAAACCCGCGTCGGTTCAGCATGGCGGGCACCTCCCGCCAACCAGTTTACCGGATGTTCGGATGACCGCCGATAAGCGTCGTCAGCTGCTTCATCTGCTGCATCGCCGTCTGCATCACGAATGCCGCGGCCTGCTGTAGTACCTGATTCTTCACGAGATTCGAAACCTCGCTTGCGTAGTCGGTGTCCTCGATCTGGCTCTTTGCTCCGCTCACGCCCTCAATCTGCTGCTGAAGCAGGCGTTCCTGGCTCTCGAGTTCCTTGGTCTTTGCGCCGATGGCCGCGCGGTCGGCGCTGTTCTGGCCGATCGCGCCGTCGATCACCTGCTGGGCTTTTTCGAGATCGCCATCGACCAGGTTGAGTGCGCCGCCGCTCTTGAGGCTCACCAGATTCAGAGTTTTCTCGACGAGTTTCGTCTTCGTCGGGTCGCTCTGGTCTTTCTGGTATTCGGCTTGAAGGGTCGCTCCGAGCGACGACGCGAGCGCGTTCGCGAAGACGCGCTGCCCGTTGAAGGTGTAGGTGTTCGACACAAAGTCGATCGCATCGACGATGCTGTTCACCCGATCCTGGATCGCCCGTTTCTCGGTATCGCCCAGAGCGCCCTGGTTCGCCGCGGTCACGATGTGGCCGCGCAGTTCAAGCAAGAGATCGCCAATCGCGGCGTTCCCTCCGTCGCGTGCCGCGCCATACTTCTGATCAAATCGATTGGCTTCGAGCTTCTTGTTCAGGCTCGCGAGGTCCGCGTTGAATTGATCGACCGCCATGCTGCCGGCCGGGTCATCGCTGGCGCGATTGATCCGCTTCCCGGTTGCGATGCGCTCCATCGAGCGCTCCACGTGGCGCGTGTGCGATTGCCACGCGTTGACCGCGGTGTTGAGCATCGAATTGGGGAAGCCCAATGGCACATCGGGCCATCGGCGGAGAATCGGGTCGGGTTCTGTGAAGGTGCCCGGATTCGAGCATGCCGGTCAATCGGGCGTGCAAGAACCGACTTGAAAGTCCTAGAAACACCCCGTCCGCTATTCTCAAGTGGAGGAATCCCTGTGCGCCCAACCGTTGCTCTGTTGCTTGTGACGCTGATTGCGGGTTCGAGCTTTGCCGTGACGGATCAGGGCGCCGCGGTCGAAAGCGCGATTTCCCAGATCCGAGCCGGCAAGCCTCTCGCGCCCGCAGACCTTTCGGTGCTTCAGGCCGGCGTTGACGAGGCCCTGGCTTCGAGCCCGGGCAACGAGCGGGCCTTGTACGCCAAGGCGCTGCTGGATCGCGCAAAGGGGGATCGCAGGCAGGCCAAGGCCGTCATGGAAGGACTTGTAAAGTCGTCGCCGGCCGTCGCCGAATACCACGCGACGTACGGCACGCTTTGCTTCGAGGTGATCAACACCGCCGGCACGTTTGAACAAATGTCCCTGGCATCGACCGGTCGCGCCGAATACGAAAAGGCAATCCAGCTGGATTCGTCGCTGATCGAGCCGCGGGTCGGGCTCGGTCGTTTCTTTCTGATGGCGCCGGGCTACGCCGGGGGCAGCTACCGAAAGGCCGAGGAGCAGGCCAACGCATTGATCGCCCTTCCCGACGGCAAGGGCGAAGTGTTCGGAAGGTCGTTGCTCGGGGATATCTACGCCGACAAGGGCGACTGGGCGAAAATGGAGGAGCAGTACAACCTCGCCGAAAGCGCCAAAGGCCCAAATGCGAGTCCGTCGATCGCGATGCGCGGTTACGCACAAGCTCTCCTCACGAAGAAAAAGGACCCTGCGGCGGCGCTTGTTGTTCTCGAGCGATATCGTGCCGTCGCTTCGGCCGATGATGCCGGACCGTGGTACCTGACCGGCGAAGCCAAAAAGGCTCTCGGCGACGATGAAGGCGCCATCGCCGCGTATCTCAAAGCGGTCGAGATTGCGCCTTCTGCGGCGAACAGTCGCTACGCGATCGCGCAGTTGCTCGAAAAGAAGAGGCGATTTGCCGAAGCCGCCGCTCAGTACAGGGAATTTGCATCGAGATTTCCGGCCGATTCGCGGGCCGCGAAAGCCGCCGAAGCCGCAGGGCGTTGTGAAGCAATGGGCAAGTAAGAGCGTGCCGACGGTCGGTACCCGTACGAGCCGCTCGCCGTCCCGCGGACTGCCGGTCAATGAAGGCGCCCGCGGAAATCCGGCGGCTTTCCCAAAAAAAGAGCCCGACTTTCGCCGGGCCCTTCTCATATTCGTGTGCGGATCGCGATGCTTACGGATGATCTGGCCGATCGGCCATCGCGACCCGACTTGGTTTTCAGTTTCAGCGACGGCGACGCGAAGCGACCAACCCGCCGAGACCGAGAAGCGCGAGGCTGCCCGGAGCCGGGGTGAAGATCTGATCCTGCCAGTCATCGCTCGAAAGGGCGAGCAGGCCGGACATGCGGGGGCCGGTGCCGTCGACAGCGGCAATCCAAGCATTGGCTTGGGCCATCGCGGCGCCGAAGCCTTGAGCCTGGAATACGCCGTTGCTCACGCCATCGCCTCCGTCATAAACAAAGTCCCAGACCGAGAGCTGGAACGCGGCGTAGTCGTCATTCGACACGAGCCCGCCGAAGAACCGGCCGTACAGCTCGGCGATCTTGTCGGCCTTCACGGCGCCCATCGGGGTGCCGAAAAGCACGTTGATCGGAAGCGGAGCATTCGCAACCGTGTTCACTTCGTACGTGTAGTTGTTGCCCGGAAAAATGTCCTGGTGCACTTCAAGGCAGAACGTGGCGAACGTCCCGGTCAGGCCGGTGTACGATCCGCCCGTGCGCTGCCAATTGAACTGGCCAGCCTTCACAGGACCAGCGAACGAGCCGCCACTGTTCACCGAAACCATGCCCCAAACGCCGGGGTTCGTATCAATGTACGTGGCTTCAACAGTGAAGGCGGCGAAAGCCAGCGAACACACGCCGGCAAGTCCTGCAACTGCTGCGATCGTCGAAATCTTCATATCCCCTCCTGCGGTCCCAATTCGGGTTCTCTCTCTCATCACACCGGTCGCTCACGCACAGTGCGTGACCTCTTCCCTCCCGGACGCACCACCGATCGTGCGGAAACGCACGGAAACGGCGGATAGGAGCAAAACCGCTCCAATCTCGTCGAGAGAGAAACACCTGCGATCTCTTTTGCTGCCCCGGTTTGCAGCGGTCTCTCTCGACTCTCCCAACCATCGCATACTAAGCGGACTCAGATGTCGCGCCAAGAAGAATTTCGTGTTCCGACCCCAACTTTTGTTGGCATTTCCAAAAACCTTCGTCCGAAAGTAAGCGCAAATATAATCCAAACATGTCGTAAAATTCTTCAAAAAATGGGTTTATGAACCATGCAGCCCGGGCTCATTTCAATCCAAAGGATCGGCAAAAATATTCACTCCCGCAGTGGCTCTGCCACTTCCCTTGGTTAAGGCCGGAGTCCGCAGCGTGCCTTTCCGCCGCGCACCTCAGGTAAAACATGCTTTCAGATTCCTGCTGCTCGCTCAATGCCGCCGCGGCAAGATATCGTGCACCGGGGCATCGCAACGAGCGTTCGATGAACGGATCGCGCGCCGAACCGCCTCTCTGCGGAGCCGGCGTCGGTCGCTACCATGCGGACGAGCCATGCCGACCATCACTATCAACGGGAAGAAGTGCGACTTCACGCCCGGACAGACCATCCTGCAAGTCGCCAATGCCCACGGCGTCAATATTCCGCAGTACTGCTACCACGACGGGCTTTCCATCGTGGCGAGCTGCCGTATCTGCCTCGGCGAGATTTGGTCGCCCGACGCCAAGACAGGGCAACTGACGGCGCAGATGGGCGGCAAGTTGCAGCCGACTTGCCAGACGCCGGCGTCGGACGGTGCGGTCGTCTACACCGACAGCCCCAAGAGCGTCGCGAATCAAAAAGCGGTGATGGAGTACCTGCTCATCAATCACCCGCTCGATTGCCCGGTGTGCGATCAGGCGGGCGAGTGTTTTCTTCAGGACTACTCGTACGAATACGGGAGGGGTGTCTCGCGCTTTGAAGAACAGAAGGTCAAGCAGCCCAAGAAAGATCTTGGTCCGCACGTCTATCTCTACAGCGACCGGTGCATCATGTGCACGCGCTGCGTGCGCTTTACACGCGAGGTGACGGGAACCGCCGAGCTCAGCGTCCAGGGCCGCGGCAACAAGGAAGAGATCGACCTCTTCCCCGGCGTCGCCCTCGAGAACGAACTGGCGAGCAACGTCATCGACCTTTGCCCCGTCGGTGCGCTGCTCGACAAGGATTTTCTGTTCGCCCAGCGTGTCTGGTTCCTCAAGAACACGCCCAGCATCGACGGCATCACGGCCAGCGGCGACAACATCAACATCGAGCACAACGAGGGCAAGATCTACCGCATCAAGCCCCGCGAGAACATGTCCATCAATAAGTGGTGGATCACCGACGAGGTGCGCTATGGCTGGAAGTTCGTGCACAGCGAGAAACGCCTGCGATCGCCTCTGCGGCGTCAGTTCGGCACGCTGGTCGAGAGCGACTACACCCGGGCCTACGAAGTGGCGGTGGACGGGATGAAGAGGGCAATCGAAGGCGGCAAGCGTCTCGCGCTCCTGGCGAGCCCGATGCTTTCGTGCGAAGATGCGTATCTGCTCGCGCGTCTCGCTCGCCTGATCGATCCCAGGGCGCTGCTCGGCGTCGGGCCCGTGCCGCGCAAGGGCGAAGACAAGGTTTACCCGATCGGCGCGAAAGCGGGCGACAAGAACGCGTTCGTGATCTCCGCGGAAAAGGCTCCCAACGCGCGGGGCGTTCGCCGCGTGCTCGGCGCATTCGGCTCGGAAATTCTCGAATTTGCCGATTTTCTCCGCGCGCTCGGTCACGGAAGCGGCACGAGCGACGTCGGTGCCGTCATCGTGACGGGCAACTACCCGAGCGACTGGATCACGCCGGATCTCGAGTCATCGCTGGCGGGCAAGTACACCGTCTTGATCGACACGCTGCACACCTCGCTCGTCGAATCGTGCGACGTGCTGATTCCCGGCGCGACATGGGCGGAAAAATCGGGGACATTCGAGAACTGGCAGAATGTTCTTCAGGCCTTCGAGCAGGCGATTCCGGTGATTGAACTCGCCAAGACCGAAGCGCAGATCGCCCTCGATCTCGAAGCGGAGTTCAACCGCGTGCCGCTTGAGGTGCGCGATCTCGAGACGGTGATCGTGAACACCACGCCCGGCCAGGTCGCCGCCGGCGTGACGATTGCCCCGCCCCGTGCACGAGCGTTTAACGCGGCGGACACCCGCACCGAGATGGCGCGCAACTATCCGGCGCTCTCGGTGTTCAACGACGTTCGTGCTCCCGTCGCCGCTGCTCCGGTCCGTTCCGACATGCAGATGGTCGAGCTGTGAGTCCCCGATGTCCGCGATGTGGGTCATCATGATCGGAACGGCGATCCTCGGACCGCTCTTTGTGCTGTGGTGGTGGAAGTTCGCCGACAACTGGGCCGATGCCGAGCACAAGCGCTTCAAAGGCAAGACGAACGGACCGACCGAGCGCGTCGTGGTACGCAAGAAAGATTGATTTGTGAGCACCAGCCAACCACAAGCGGTCGCTGTTTCGGTGCACGCATCGTTGAGAATCTGTCATGCTTGGGCGCGAATGAATCTCGCGCTCACCGCCGTGCGGCGCGATAGTCTTGGAGAGTGCCGCGCTATAAGCTCACCATCGCCTATGACGGGACCGATTTCTGCGGCTGGCAGAAACAGGAACCGACGCTCGAGCATTCAGAAAAAACCGGCTCGCAGAAGTACATCGATCCGGCGCTCGTGCCGGGCGAAGTGGGACGCGTCGCACTGCGCACGGTGCAGGGCATCGTGGAGCGCACGGTGCGCGAGATCGTCCGGGAGATGGTGGAAGTCAGGGGCGCGAGCCGCACCGACAGCGGCGTGCACGCGCGCGGGCAGGTCGCCGCGTTCACGTGCGGCGGCGAAGAGGACGGTCCGACCGGATGGCCGGAGTCGCGCGGCGCCGAAGCGCTGATGCGCGCGCTCAACGGGAAGCTTCCGGAGGATGTTGTGGTGAGGAGCGCGGAGCTCGTGGACAACGAGTTCGATCCGATCGGCGATTGCACGAGCAAGGGCTATTCGTACTCGATCCACAACGCGCGCACGCGCGAGCTGTTCGATCGCCGATTCGTGCATCACGTGTGGGACGCGCTCGATGTGGAGGCGATGCAGCGCGCGGCGACGGTGCTGGTGGGGGAGCACGATTTCGCCGGCTTTGCCGCGGCGGGGCACGGGAGGCAAACGACCGTGCGCGCCATTCATCGGCTCGAAGTTCTGAAAGTGCGTGAGGATCGTGTGCGGATCGAGATCGAGGGGAACGGGTTTTTGTGGAACATGGTGCGGATCATCGCGGGGACGCTGATCGAGGTGGGGCGGGGGATGAAGAAAGCCGAGGGCATGCCGGCAATTCTGGAATCGAAGGATCGATCGAAGGCGGGGCCAACACTGCCGCCGACGGGGTTGTGCTTGGAGTGGGTGCGGTACGGGGAGCGGGCGTGAAACGGCTGAATTGGCGAAGTGCTTGGACACGAGTTGGCCTGGGCTGCGGCATCGTCGTCTTTGGCGTCATCATCGCAAACAGATGGTGGTCGGTTTCGTACACGCGTACGACAGCCACCGAGTTGAAAGTTGAACTCTGGCAAGGCGCTTTTCGCTGGTCGCGTCATGACAATCCGGCATTTCGATTAACCCCGAAACCATCAGAGCTTCTGATAAGCCGTTGGAATCCTTCGCTGATGAACCCGTCGTTCAAGCAGTTTTTGTGGGTTCCGACAATTCAATTCGAGCGTGCGTATTTTGAAGTTGCGTTTCCGCTGTGGTGGCTTGTCATGGTTTGCGCGGGGGTCGCGTCTTGGGGTGCGATGCGCGGCAGGCCAAATCCTCAGAAGTGCGCCGCCTGCGGATACAACATCTCAAATCTGACGTCGTCAATCTGTCCCGAGTGCGGTTCACCCATCAACAATCCGCCCGCATGCGCATCCTCCACATCTCCACACGTTTGATTCTCGGAGGATCGCAGGAGAACACGGTTCTCTCGTGCGAGGGGCAGTCACGCCTTGGCCACGACGTGCATCTGGCGTTCGGCCCGATCTTCGGGCCCGAGGGGTCGCTGTTCGAGCGGGCGAGCAACTTCCGCTGCCGCGACCCCAAGAGCAACGAAGAACTGCGCATCGGCATGCACGAAGTGAAGAGCATGGTGCGCGAGATCAATCCGATCAAGGACCTGCGCTGCTATTTCGCGCTGCGTTCGCTCATCCGTGATCTGAAACCCGACATCGTGCACACGCACAGCAGCAAGGCGGGCGTGCTCGGGCGTGCCGCGGCATGGACGGAGATGAAGCGATTCGCCAAATCGGGGCACCGGCTCGGCGTCGTTCACACGATCCACGGACCGCCCTTTCACAAGTTCCTGCCCAAGCGCACCAATGCGATCTACATCGCCAGCGAGAAGTTCGCGGCACGGCGCTGCCACCGCATCGTCTCGGTCGCCGACGCGATGACCGAGCAGTTTCTCGCCGAGAAGATCGGCACGCCGGATCAGTACAGCACTGTCTACAGCGGCATGGAGGCCGAGCGCTATCTCGACGCACGCGACGCCGACGGAGAGTCCTTCACATCCGATCGCGTGCGCGAATCGCTCGGGCTTTCGCCGATGGACTTTGTCATCGGCACGGTCGCGCGTCTCGCGGAACTTAAGGGCCACGACGATTTGCTCGACGCGCTCGGGAGCGAGCTCAAGGCCAATCCGAACTGGAAACTCTTGTGGGTGGGGGACGGCTGGTGGCGCGATCGGCTCCTGAAGCGCGTTGCGGAGATGGGGCTTTCGGGTCAGATCGTGACGACGGGTCTGGTCCCGAGCGAGCGCGTGCCGGAGATGATGCGGGCGATGGACGTGCTGGTGCATCCGAGTTATCGCGAGGGATTGCCGCGAACGGTGCCGCAGGCGCTGCTCTGCGGTATTCCGGTGATCGCGTACGACGTGGACGGAACGAAAGAAATCTGTCTGGACGGGAAGACGGGATACTTGATTCAGCCCCGCGACCTGGAAGGACTTCGGAAAGCGGTCAAACGGTTGTACGATGCACCGGATGAGCGAGCGCGGATGGCGAACACCGGACGGGAACTCTGCCGCGTGCGGTTCAGCGCCGAGACGATGGTGGATGAATTGGAGAAGATGTACGCCCGGGCGCTGGCGTAGCGCGGCGGTGCTTTCGCTGATCTTGCTGTGCACACACGGAGCATTCGCTCAGCGGCTGCACTTCACAACCGACGAGCCCAAGCCGGGGACCGGCAAGGTTGCGATCGAGCTCGCCGCGGAAGCACGCGAGAAATTCGATGCAATGCGCGAGCGGGGCGCCGCGACACCGGCGGCTCAGGCGAAGCAGGCGTTCCTTGCCGCGGCGGGGGTGTTGCTCGAGGCTGGCGAAGCCAGGGGCGTGAGCGGAACATTTCTCGTCGCTTCGGGAACCGCGATGATGCGGAGCTCGAGCGGCGTGTTCGCCCTGCTCGATGCGGGCAAGCTCGACGACAACGCGGCGCGGCTGCTCGCTTCGGACCTGTCGAAGATCTTGCAATCGCCGCCGCAGAATGCGGCGTCGCTGGATCGCCTGCTCCGCGATGTGTTTGCCAATGTGCTGCAGGCGGGCGAGCTGAATGCGGGCAAGAGCCTTTGGCCGTGGCCGGAAATGCCGGGTGAGCCCGCACCCTCCTGGACCGATTTCACTCGCTTCGGGGACGACGCGGGCGCGCTGGAGGTGCTGCGCGATCGGTGCGCGCTCGGCGAGAACTGGCTTGCGTTCCGGTCCGGGGCAAGGGCGATGATGAGGCTCGTGACCGATGCATCGTGGCTGCTCGGTCGCGAGGCGCAGATCTCTTCGGGGGTGTACAAGCGCTGGAAGGCGGAACTGGTCCGGGGCGCGCTCGAAGTCGTTCAGGCCGAAACGGGAGAGACCGGGCTCGCGCGGCTGAATCGTCTGGCGATTCTCGGTCGAATCTTCTCGATGCTCGATGCGTTTGCGCCCGATCCGGGCGCGAAGCAGCTCGAAAGGGCGCTCGCGGCGCGCGTCGAATTCATGCCCGATGAACCCGAGGCGGGCAATATCGCCGGGCTGCGCCGGCTCGAACAGTGGCTGGACCAAGCTTCCGCTCGGGGCGCGCTGATCGACGAGAAAAAGGTGGTCCGGCAACTGCGCCCGGCGGTGCGCTCGCTCGCCGATCTTGCGAAGCGGACGCAGTCGGAGTTGTTCGACTCGCTGGCGCGCGTCGCGAGCGACCCGCAAGATGCGGGAGACCCGGGCGTGATGGCCTCGGTGAATCTGTTTTCGGAGAACATTGAGTTGCTCCGGCTTCTGCAGCGCGCCAGCGACGCGATCGAGGAACCGGGCAGCGGCGACGCCGTCGCGAGAGAGAACGCCAAGCCGTTCACCGATGCGCTGCTGAAGATCTCAAAGGATGTGGCCGATGTGCGCAAGCGCGATCGCGCGATCGCCGGCCTGCGCAGACTCGCGGCGGACGTCGCGGACCTGCAGGAGCTGCCGGGCGAGCAAAGTCTCGCTTCCAAGGATCCATCGATGGAGACCCTGCTCGGCGACAGGTGTGCCGCGCTCCTAGAGCTGATCGAGCGTGAGCGTGCGGCATGGCGCCGAGAAGTGGGGGCCAAGGCGGGTGCGGCGCCGGGGGGAGAGGGGCACGCGCAGAAGCTCCGAGCCATCGCGATCGTGCTCGGCCTCGCGGTGGATGCGATCGAATGCGGAGCGATCGCGTCGGATTCCAACAGTTCGCTCTTTCGCTGGGGCGGCTGGTGGCTGGAGCGTGGAGCGCTGCGGCGCCAGGCATCCGACGCGGCGGGGGATGTGCTGAAAGTCCTGGATGAGATCGAGGCGGCTGATCCGGCGGCGGCGCTCGGTGCCGCGGAGCGCGGCGTTCGCGGACACGGCGTCGTCATGCTCGCGGCAAAGATTTCGCACGAACTCGCGTCCGCGGGGCGCGACGGGGCGAACGCGGATCAACTCTTCGAACTCCGCGCGATCGCGGGCGGAACGCCAAATTCGCAGTGGGTGCTGCTCGCTTCGTGGCGCGATCCCTTGTCCATCGTCTGCCGCTATGCGCAAGAAGGAGCCGCCGGCAACGCGGAGGCCGGGGACTTTGCTTCGAAGCGGGCGAATGATTTGCTCGGGGCGATGATTCGAATGGGGAGCCACCGATGACGAACACAGGACTGAAACCGTTGTTCCTGGCGCCGGAAGCGGGACCGAAGCAGTATGCGCCGGGCGGCGACCTGATCGTCACGAAATTGCTCAGCACACAGACAGGCGGTTTTCAGTGGATCGAGACGGAGGTGTATCCCGCGGCGGGCCGCCCCTCCATATGCACGAGCGCGAGGACGAGGCATTTTATGTGCTCGAAGGCGAGGTTACCTTCTGCATCGGGGAGTCGGGAGACAGAACAGGCAAGAGCGGCAAGCGGGTCGTCGCGCGCGAGGGCTCGGTCGTCTTTGGGCCGCGGGGCACAGCGCACACGTTCAAGAATTGCTCTCAGGCTCCGGCGCGGATGCTCGTGATGGTGAACCCCGGCGCCAACTTCGAGGCGTTCTTCGCGAAGATCGGGGCGCCGGATGCCGGAGGCGACGCGCCGTCGGCGCAGGTGCTGATCGAGCGCACGATGAAGCATGCATCGGAGTTCGGACTCATGATCCTCGGGCCGAATCCGCTCTGAAGCAGATTCACCACGGAGAACACGGAGATCACGGAGAGAGATGCAAGAAATTGAATTGGCGATCTCTCACACGAGCGGCACGTTCGATGCTGATTCTCCACTGCTTCTCACAAACTCTTTGAATTGTTTCGTGCTCTCTGTACAACTGTGCGGCGAGAATCTTTTCTCATCCGCGATTGGGTGTGAGACCTGGACCGGCGCGCGCGAGGATCACTTTGGTGTACGCGGTTTGGAAACCCATGCGCCGGACGTTGCGTTCGGTTCCGGCGCCCGGGCGCGAGCCGATGGTGGCGACGAGCACGCCGCGGTCCGCGGCATGGTTCAGGCGTGCGGCGATGAGCGATTGCTGCACGCCCCGGCGCCGGAACGCGGGCAGAGTCGAAAGCCCGAAGAGGCAACCGAGTTCGCTGTGGAGTTCGAGCGAGCCCGCTCCGGCGTCGCGGGTTTGGTTCGCGTCGCGGATGCTCGCGATGAACGATTCGGTGCGCGGGTGCTTGACGATGCGCGACCAGAGCGCGAAATCGGACTCGGGCATCTCGCGATCGGGCTCTTTCGAGCCGGTCATCGCGATGCGCGAGAACGTGCGGATTTCGGATTCGTCGTTCTTGTCCACGATCCGGATCGCGATCGTCGGGTCGGCCGGCTGCGCGGGCGCGACGCGTTCTTCCTTTGAGATTTCACGGTAGAGCACATTGTCGAAATCGCGCACACGGAAGTTGAGCGCTTCGCAGCAGCGGATCACCGACACATCCGCCAGCGGGCAGACCTCGATGCGCGGCTCGATGCCGGCCTCTTCGTAGAACGCGATGATCGATTCAATCTCTTCACGCGCGACCGGGCCGTTCATGCCCAGGCCGACGGCGAGGTTGTTCCACGCGCCCGGTGTGCCGCGGCAGGCAACGCCTCCGGACTTGATCTCCAGCACGGCATCGGAAATCTCCGCGCAGCCGACCGCGAGGCGGGATTCTTCGAGGCGGGCGATGGAGGGGATGTCCATTGAGGCGTGCAGAATAGCCTGCAAAATATGCGGTCTTGACAGTTCGTATTTTGTTCACTAGGCTGTTCACATGGCGCAAGGAAGCGGCATTGAGTGGACGGAAGCGACCTGGAATCCGGTTGCTGGTTGCACTCCAATTTCACCGGGCTGTTTGAACTGTTATGCCGCGCGGATGGCGCTGCGGCTTGAACGAATCAGCGAGGGTGGCTGCGCGAAATATAAGGGCACTGCAAAGCGCGCAAAGAACGGCCGTCCGGTATTCACGGGCCGCATCAATCTCGACTATGACGCGCTCGATCTGCCGCGAAGGTGGCGCAAGGGCCGACGCATCTTTGTGAATTCGATGAGCGACCTCTTTCATGAAAACGTGCCTGAGTCATTTATCGAGGATGTCTTTGCGGTGATGAACGAATGCCCGCAACATCAGTTTCAGGTGCTGACGAAGCGGCCGGAGCGCGCTCTTAAGCTGTCACCACGCGTGCAATGGACAAGGAACATTTGGCTCGGTACGTCCGTCGAGAATGCGATGTACACCCATCGCATCGAGACACTGCGGCTAGTGCCAGCACAGATTCGGTTCCTGTCGTGCGAGCCACTGATCGGGCCGATGCCGAAATTGCCACTCAAGGGGATTCACTGGGTGATCGTCGGTGGAGAGAGCGGGCCAGGATCAAGGTCGATGGAGCCGCGGTGGGTGGAGCAGATTCGCGATCGATGCCTCGCAAGCGAGGTTGCGTTTTTCTTTAAGCAATGGGGCGGCGTACGGAAGCACGAGACCGGGCGAGAGCTTGACGGTCGTTTCTGGAATGAAATGCCCGAGGAATCAAAGGAATGCCCATCGTCGCAGCTGATGACGGCCTAGCCCTTCCAGAGGTTGGGCCGTGGTCAAAGCGAAAGTATCATTTCTTGAGCCGGTACATTTCCGCCTTTACAGTTGCGATGCGCAATAAATGGCCCGAGCTTCACTACATCGATTTGTTTGCCGGCGCGGGATTCGCTCGTATTCGCGACACTTCGGAAATTGTTCTGGGAAGCCCAATGTTGGCTGCAGCGACTTTGACACCGTTCACTCGGATTCATGTTTGCGAACGCGACGCCGCGAACCTAAAGGCGCTGAAGACAAGACTGGGGCGAGCGCAGTTGACGAATCCTGCTCGGATAGTTCCAGGAGACGCGAACGCCGTCATCCACGATTTGGTGGCACAGGTGCCACAACAAGGCGCCCTTTGTTTGACATTCGCCGATCCTTTCGGTCTTCATCTCGATTTCGCGACCGTTGAAGTGATTGCCAATCTCAACGGCGATCTAGTTTTGCTATTCGCGGACAACATGGATGCACTCAGGAATTGGGCGGCGTACTACAAATCAAATCCCCAGTCAAATTTGGACAGGTTCATGGGCGAAGGCGGCTGGCGAGACTTGCTTGAGAAGTCTCCCTCCGATCAAGCAGCGGACAAGCTAAAGAAGCGGTATGAGCAACAACTTCGCGCTCGATGCGGATACAAGCACTTCGCCTACCAAAGGGTTCGAAATAGCCACGATCGCGACATCTACACGCTCGTGTACGCCACAAAACACAAGATTGGGATCACCATTTGGAACAAAGTCTCGGGAATCGACGAGAAAGGGCAGCGTAGTTTTATTTTCCCGGAGGACTAGCTCAGCACGCGCTTGCCAAAATCCAGCTTCATCGCCTTCTTCGCCAGATACAACGTCTCTTCCGCGACGGCATTCGCGCGTTTCACGCCGTCCTTGATGATGTCGATGACGACATCATCGCCGCCGGGCTTTTCGTACTCCGCGCGGCGTGCACGCATCGGCGTCAGGAGCGTGTTGATTGCCGCGGCAAGCTCTTGCTTGATGTGTCCATCGCCGATGTTGTCGCCCCGCTTGTAGCGATCTTTGAGTTCCGCGACGCGGGCTTCGTCTGTGATGAACGCTTCGACGAATTTGAAGAGGATGTTGTCCGGATCGCCGGGCTCGGTCGGGCTCTGGCGACCGGTCGTGATCTTGTTGATCTTCTTTTGAACTTCCTTCTCGTTATCGGAGAGGAAGATCGCGTTGCCGAGGCTCTTGCTCATCTTCTGCTTGCCGTCGCCAACCCCCGGCAGCCGCCCCACGCGCCCGATCAGCGCCTCGGGAATCGGGAAGACGCCCCCGGCCTGCACGTAGTCCTTGTCTTCCGTGCGGTTGGGCACGTTGCAGTAGAGCTGATCGAATTTGCGTGCCGCCTTGCGGCACATCTCGATGTGCGGGGCCTGATCTTCGCCCACAGGCACGTACACCGGGCGGAACGCCAGAATGTCCGCGCACTGGCCGACGGTGTACATCGGGAAACCGAAACTGTGCGAATCGCCCAGGCCCTTGGTTTCGAGTTCGTGGATGAGCGTCGGATTGCCCATCACGTCGTTGAAGCTGAGCAGCATCGCGAAGAACCACGTGAGTTCCGCGATCGCGGGGATCTCGGTCTGGAGAACGATTGTGGATTTCTTCGGGTCGATGCCCGCCGCGAGCCAGTCCTTGACGATCTCGATGGTGTCCTGGCGGATGTCGGCGGGCTTGTCGAAACGCGTGGTGAACGCGTGCATGTTGGCGAGCAGGAAGTAACAGTCGTACTTGTCCTGGAGCGCGACGCGGCGTTCAACGCTGCCGACCCAGTGGCCAAGGTGCAGACGGCCGGTGGGGGTATCGCCGGTGAGGATGCGGGGTTTGGAAGAATTGCTGCTCGGGCTTGAGGTCATGGGCCCAAGCGTAGGAATCGGCAAGTCGGATTGCGGGCAAGTTGGTTTTCACGCACAAGAGGAATCGCGCAGATCGAATGCAAACGTTCCGGCGCGTTCTCACTTGTTCAGCCAGATCGTCATCGCGACATTGACCGCATTGAACATCGCGTGCATGACGATCGGGACCGAGAGCTTGCCGGTGCGCTGCATCGCGATGCCGAGGGCAAGGCCGAGCACGAACAGCACCGGGAGCACGGTCGAGAGTGTTTCGGATGGAACAGCCCCGATGTGTGCCGCGGCAAAGAGCGCGGCAGTCACGAGCACGCCGAGCCAGGCGCGTTTGAACGCACGGACCAGCGCGGACTGCAGGAAATAGCGGTAGATGAGTTCCTCGACGATCGGCGTGATGAGAATTGCCGCGGCCGCCTGTGTCCACGCCCACGGATCGCTCCGGCTGTCGGAAATCGTCTGAAGTGTGTTGTGCCCGATCGTGGGGGGGCTGGATTCTTTGAACGCGCGATAGATCTCGAGCGCGACGAGGCCGGTTGCGTTGACGACGGGGAGCGCCACGACGATGGCAAGCAAGCCGATGCCGAGGTCTTTCCAGGTCGGGCGCTTGAGCCCGCCGCTGGCGAGCGCGAGCATCGCGAAGCCGGCGATAAGGCCGGCGAATCCCTGGCCGAGCATCGCGATGGAGTTGCCCTTGGTGCTGCCCGCTGTCACTCCGCCGAGCCAACTCGCGTTGAGGCGGATCTGTGAATTGATCGCTTCGGCGCCGACCCCCATCGCAAGATAAATGACGACCGCGGCAAAGAGGAAAGCCCACCACGGCCGGTCCGAACCGCCTGCTCCATCTCCGCCCTTGCCGCCACCCTTGCCTCCGGATTGACCGAGCGATGAAGGCTTGATGACATTTCCGAACCAGAGACAGCCGACAACGGCCGCGCCGAGCGCGATCTGCAACCAGACCCACTGCTTCGAACTCACGCGGGGCGGATCGGTGCTCGGCTTCCCGACTTCGGGCGCGCGGGGCTTCGGCGTCGGGACCTGCTGCGCCCCGAGCGTGGTTTCATCGGCTTTGGTGGAACCGCTCGCTAGAGCGGTGGCGCTTCCATCACCGGTTAGGAAACCAGCGGTACCAAATGGTTCAGCATCTGCCGCACCTGCCCCAAGCCCTGCAAGAATCAGGCCGAAGAAGAGAATGAGGACCGGCCACCGGGAGTTCTGCTTGCCCAGCGTGTTAACCGAAATCGTCGAGCACAAGCGCGCCGAACTCGTGAAAGCCAAAGAAGCGCTGCCGTTGTCCGAGTTGGAGGCGATGGTCGCGCAGGAAGAAAGTCCGCGCAACTTCTTTGCCGCCGTGACGCACCGGCAGAACAACCCGTTCGATACCGCGATCATCGCGGAAGTGAAGAGGCGCAGCCCGAGCGCGGGGCTGATCCGGCGGGAGTTTGAAGGCGATTCCTTTCGCCCGGAAGACATCGCCAGAAAGTATCACGCCGCCGGGGCGGCCGCGATTTCGTGCCTGACCGATCGGGAGTACTTTGGGGGCGATCTTTCATTTATCCAGCGGATCAAGGCGGCGGTTCCGTTGCCGGTCCTGCGGAAGGATTTCATCATCGATCCGTATCAGTTGTGGGAGGCCCGGGCCTTCGGGGCGGACGCGGTTCTGCTCATCGCCGAGTGCCTCGCCGAGGGCGAGATGCTGGACCTGATGATTCTGGCTCAGCAGCTCCAATTGACGGTACTTCTCGAGGTGCACGATATGGAAAACCTGCTCCGGGTACGCCCACATGTGGGGTTTCCGCACCGGGGGTATGGGCTTTTGGGAATCAATAACCGCAATCTGGCCACGATGGAGGTGGACCTGAACCACACCCTCCGTTTGGCCGATCTGGTGGAGGACCGGAGCATTCTGGTCAGCGAGTCGGGAATCCGAACCTCGGCCGACCTGGCGCGCTTCAGGAGTCAGGGAATCCGGATCGTTCTGGTCGGGGAGCATCTCATGCGCCAGCCAGACCCCGGAGAGGCCCTTTCGAACATGCTCAACCCCGAATCCGGCCCGAACTTCTGATTTGACTACCCTTCGGGGCGATTCCCGATTCAACCCGCCGCCGCGTTTTCGTGCGGCATGGAGACTTTCAGAAATGAACAGCAGGCATCTCTTCCTGACCCGACTCAGTGCCGCGTGCGTCGTTGCCCTTGCCGGCGCCGCCTTCGCCCAGGAACACCAGCCCGCGCAGGAGTCGACGGTTCAAGCCCGGAATCCGCAGCGTGCTCAGGCCCAGCACCAGCAGCAGTCGGAGGTCGCCCAGAACAATGTTCAGCAGCCCGAAGCCAAAGAGCTGCTCGAAAAATCGCGAGATGCCATCGCCGCCGCGAAGACGCTCGAATTCGACCTGTTCGCACCGCAGATCGGTCTGATGGGTGGAGAGCGCAGCCCCAAGAACGTGAAGGCGCACATGGCGCTGACCCGGTCGGACACCGGCGGCTGGATCATGCACATGACGGGCAGCGGCACCGTCGCTCGCGATTCAACTCCGAGCGAGTTCGATGTCGTGTGGGATCGCCAGTCGATCACGTGGGTGGATAACCAGGCAAAGACCGTGTACACACGCCCGTTCGGGCAGGCGCGCGGATTCAAAGGCCTTCAGATGATCAACGGCCTGCGCATTCCGGCGATTTCCGGCGATCGTCCGCTGGGCGAGGAATTGGCGCAGCCGGTGATGCAGCTCCAGGGAGTTGAAGAAATCGCAGGGGTTCCGTGCGATGTCGTGCTGACGGGAACTTCGCTCGAGGGCAACGGCAACCGCAAGAAGGTCTGGGTCGCCAAGAGCGATCTGATCCCGCGCAAGCTCGAGAACATCATCGACAGCAAACTGATCAACGCGAGCACATCGGTGGAGCTTTCGAACGTCCGCGTGAACGAAACCATCCCGCCGGATCGCGCCGGGATTGTGCCGCCGGAGGGATACGCGGTTGACAAGAGCGAGCCGGTCGTGAACAAGCCGATCAAGCTCGACAAGCTGGCCGTGCCGGACTTCGAACTCTCGACGCCCGAAGGCACCAAGGTGAGCAAGGCCTCGCTCGCGGGGAACGTCGCCGTGATCCAGTTCTGGGGAACGTGGTCGAACCCGTCCAAGCGCAGCCACGAGGAACTCCAGCAGCTCGCCGACAGCTACAAGGAAAAGGGAGTCAAGTTCTTCATCGCATCGGTGCGTGAGAAGGACGCCGAGGGAGTCATCGGCTACGTGAAGGAGTCGAACATCGGCATTCCGGTGCTGCTCGAGGGCGATTCGCTCGCCGAGCGGCTCGATGTGCAGAGCGTGCCGACGGCGGTGGTCATCGGCGCCGACGGCGCGAACGTGCGTGTCGTCTCCAACTACCTGAAAGAGACGACGATGAAGGAAATCGCGGACGGCATCGAGACGGCGCTGAAGGACGCGGCAGAGAAGAAAGATGCCGCGGAACACCCGGCCGATATGCCCAAGCACGAGTTGCCGCAGACCGGCGACACCAAGCCAGCCGACAAATAAGGTTTCGGCGCGATCGTGAGTTCACTTTGAGCAGCCCCGAGCGGGGCTGCTTTTCTTTTTGCACGCGCCGCCCGCCTCTCTACCCTTGTCGCCATGTCCGACTTTCAGGCCCCCAAAGGAACGCGCGATTTCTACCCGGCCGACGCGGCGCGCCGTCGCTTCATCACCGAAGCCTGGCGGTTTGCGTCGATTCGGCACGGCTTCGAGGAGATCGATGGCCCGATCTTCGAGCATCTCGATCTCTACACCGTGAAGAGCGGCGAGGGAATCGTCAGCGAGCTGTTCTCGTTCCAGCGCGCGGGCGGCGAAAAGGACTACGCGCTGCGTCCGGAGTTCACGCCGACTTTGGCGCGCTTGTACGCGGCACGCGCGGGCAGCCTTCCCAAGCCGACAAGATGGTTCACCGCCGGGCCGTTTTTTCGTGCCGAGAAGCCGCAGCGCGGCAGGCTCCGCGAGTTTCTCCAGTGGAACGCCGACATCCTGGGCGATGCGTCGCCTGCCGCGGACGCCGAGATCATCGCGACCTGTGTTTCGCTTCTCTCTTCGCTCGGGCTGACGAGCAAAGACGTCCGCGTCAAGGTGAATCACCGCGCGGCACTCGGCGCGTGGCTGCTCAGCCGGGGCGTTCAGCCCGAGGCGCAGGCCGAACTCTTCAAGTTGCTCGATGCCAAGGGCAAAATGCCGGCGCCTGAATTCGCGCAGAAGATCGGAGACTTCGGTTTCAGTCCGCAGCAGGCTGAAGTCTTCCAGAAGGGGCTCGTGCGCATCACGGTCCCGGCGGCGGTCGACCCGAGCAAGGAAGCCGTCGATCCGTTCCAGCCTCCGGCGCTCGACCCCGCGGTCCGCGATGTGCTCGACCTGACTTATTTTTCCGATGCGGTCATGCCGCTCGCGAAGGAACTCGTCGCGGCGGGGATCATCGATTGGATCGACTTCGACCTGAGCGTCGTACGCGGACTCGCCTACTACACAGGCATGGTCTTCGAAGTGCACGAGGCAACGGGCGCCGAGCGAGCGATCGCGGGGGGCGGGCGCTACGACAATCTTGTGGAACTCTTTGATGGTCCGCCGACCCCGGCGGTGGGTTTCGGCATGGGCGACGTCGTCCTCGGGCTCGTGCTCGAGGACCGGGGCCTCATGCCCAAAGACGTCGACCTGCTCCGGCGAATCGGCGCGACGCCGGAAGTGTTCGTGATTCCCGGGCCGGCGCCGGAGGCGGAGCTTCTTGTCAAGCCGCTGCTCGCGCGCCTGCGTGCCGCGGGACGCCACGCGCGGGCGTCATCGAAGTCCACGCGGAACGTCGGCAAGCTGCTAAAGGATGCGAACGACCAGGGCGCGCGGATCGCCATGATCATCGAAACCAAAGAGACCGTCGCGCTCAAGGACCTCACCACCGGCGAGCAGTCACAGCCGATGCTGGTCGCCGAGGCGTTCGCGCGGCTCGGCATAGTGCTATGAAAGGCATTCACCACACAGCGACTGTGTTTGATTTCAAGATTGAGGGTGAGATTTTGAGCGGATTTTTGACCCCACAGAACATCCCGTATGAGCGCGTCGGCGATGGTCGGGAGCTTGCGGCATGCCGGCGGTCATCGCCACCTTGTGCGGTTTGTTGTTGGCGATCATCCGTTCGAAGTCTTCAGGGATGACCGGGTTGCAGCGGGCCGCGGTGAGAGGTGCCATGTAGAGCGCGTTGCGGACCTCCATTCGGCCGCCTCGGACGTGCCGCGGTTCCCGACCGTGCAGGTTTTCACGGATCGATCGGAGGTCGTGGCGTGTTGATCGCCGACACATCGTCATACAAGTTAAGCGACTGCGACCAAAGGAACTGTGCCATTTCGGGGTCTTCGAATGCGCCACATTCCGGACACCTCTTAGTTGCTAGTTCAAGAGAGTACGGATATGCACAATTTGTACAAGCGACGCCATTGTGGGCACGGACCAAATTCAGTTGTACTGAATTCTTCTTATTTAGATAGTGTACCAGTGCAAGCGACGCAATTGGTATAACAGGAAACGCCCATTTCCAATTCGAATTAATATTGCCGACATAAAGCACCAGGACGCCAGTAAGAACTAAAAGCAATGCGAGCGCATAGATGGCAATAACCCGTCTTTCGATGCGATGAAGGAACGCCGGGATGGTATACTGCGGCCACCGGTAGGGGTTATTGCGGTATGTGGTGGTCATCCTTGCATTTCTGAACATCTCGGCGATATTCTCCCATAGCATGGTCGGGCAGACTAAGCTGGAGCGTGCGCTCTGTGTCTCTGCCGTGAACTCTCATCACCAGATCCAGCGCACATTTCCAAAGTCCGGAATCGGGATCAAGCCCCACTTGCGCGAAAGTGCCGGGAAGAAGACGCAGAACGCTTTGCCCACGATCAGATCCCGCGGCACGACGCCCGGGCGATCATCGATCAGTTCCGCCACCCACGGATCGGGCTCGCCCCAGAGCCGCGCATCAAGGCTCGCCGGGCTGTTGTCGCCCATCATGAAAAACTCGTTGGCGTGTTGGATCGCGAGCGTCGTCGGGTGGCTGCCGCGGCAGGGCGTATCGCGCCACTGGGGCATCACGTGCTGCGCCGGCTGGTAAAAGAGATCGCGGTCCAGCCGCACGCGGTGCAGTTCCGCCGGACCCGAGACGTCGATCTTGACTTCCGGCTTCGTGTAGTTAAACGGTTCCGAAAGCGGGACGGGGCGCACCGCGAGCGAGAGCATCGCCTCAAGCGGTTTGCCGGTGGAATACTCGACGCGCTGCGCAGGTGTCCAGTCGTAGAAACCCTCGCACACGAGTTCGCCATCGATGAAGAGCTGGAGCGCCTGATCGACATGGCGGAAATCGAGGTTGGTCACGCGATCCGGGCCGAGTGGCCGGATGCCTTCTTTGCTTGCGAGCACTTTCCACGGCGCATTCGCATCACCGATCGGGCGCATTTCGACCAGCGCCTTTGTTCCTTCAACGCGCCCGCGGAATTCGTGTGAGTTGACTTTGATCGTCGCGCCGGCGCTCGCGCTGGCGCTCGCGGGCTTGATGCCGTAGCTCACGCGCAGGTCCGGAACCGGGTAGCGCTGCACGGGCATGTTCTTTCGAGCGTTGAGCTGGGGCGTGTCGTTGTAGTGATTGAGATCCGTGATCGGGCGAAACTTGGTATCCCATGTCAGGCTGCCGGGGCCGGCGCCGTCGTACCTGTACACGGTCGTGTCGTTGACCGTCCACTTGTCGCCGCCCGGCACCCACGGCGAAGTAAACCAGCGCTTGCCGTCGCGCACGGGATTCAGCGGCTCGTAGGTACTGTCGAAAATCAGCTGCCAGGTCGCGTTCTGGGCGCGGAGCGGCTTGCGCGCGATCTTCCACTCGGAGTTCTCCCAGCACTCGGCCGGGGTTTCCTTCCGGTCCGGCCTGAACGGGCGGACGAACACATCGCCGTCGACAATCGAAAGCTCCTCGTTTTCAAGACCGACGAGACGCTTGATGTAGTAGACCTGCGGGTTGGTCGGGTTGCGGAAGACGACAACATCCCAGCGGGCCGGATCGCCGTAGGGGTAGTCGTACTTCATGACGAAGATGCGGTCGCCGCTGCTCGAGTCTTTGGTGAACGGGGGGAGCAGCCGGTCGGTGTTGGGCTCGTGCGCCGTCGTGATCTGCTGACGGGGCTGCGCGTTCTCCATGTTTCCGTCCACAAAGTCGGACGGGCTGATCGGCCACTGGTAGCCGTTGTCTTTGTCGCGGATGCGCACGTGCGCGCCGAGCAGGGTGGGGGCCATCGATCCGGTGGGAATCTGGAACGGCTCGAGCACGATGCCGCGGAAGATGAGCGCGATCGTGAACGCGATCAGAAGCGAGATGACTGTTTCTTTCACCGAGGTCGGTTGCTGGCCCGGCTTTGCAACATTGGCTTCTGTCATGATCACCTTTGCTATCGGTTCACCGGCGCTGCTTCCTCGCCGGGACCATCGAACTCAATTCGTTCATTACGCGCCCGAAGGACCTCCGCCCCCGTTTCGCGGAGCGCTCGGACCCTGAGGCCCGCGGCCCCCCGATTGTCCACCCGGGCCGGCCTGCCCACCCTGCTGTCCACTCGATCCGCCACCCCGCCGTCTGCGCCGGCGTCTGCCGCGGCGAGGTCCGCCTTCCTGGCGCTCTTCACGAGGGGCATCGTCCATCGTGCCGTCGTCGGTCGGAATGTCGTCAAGGTCCAGTGGCTGGTCAGAAGCGGGGCGGGGAGGCTGCTGAGGTGCGCGCTGCGGCGGGCCGCCACCCTGCGGTCTTGGTCCTGCGGGTCTTGGTGCTGAGGGTCTTGGTCCTGAAGGTTTGGTGCCCGGAGCTTGTTGGCCTTCGGTCGGCGGGCGCGCTGGTTTGCCCGCGTGGGGAGTTCCTTCCCGCGCCGGACCTTGACGCGCATCGGGGCGACGAGGTCCGGCGCCTCGGGCCTGAACCTCTCCCGGCGGCGGCCGCGGCGGCGCTGAAGCGCTCTTGGGCGGCGCGAGATTCTCAACCGGGATCGCGACCTGCTTCGGCCTTCCGAGTTCATCGAGCGCATCGAGCTCGATCAGCACGAGCTGCGTAAGGATTTGCCCATCGATCACGATACCGTCGCCCTCTGGCGTGCCGACGCGCGTGCGCTTGTGCGGCAGGCGCTTGCGGAGATCTTCGTAGGTCTGATCTTCGTAGCGCAGGCAGCACATCAGTCGCCCGCATCGGCCCGAAATTTTCAGCGGGTCGAGCGTCGCCTTCTGCACCTTGGCGCTTTTCATGCTCACGGGCTTGAGCACCTTGAGGAAGTTCTTGCAGCAGCAGTACTGGCCGCATTTCTCGTAGTCGGCTGTGAGTCGGGCCTCGTCGCGCGCGCCGACGGGGTGAAAATCGACGCGCCCGCGGAACTCGCGCGCGAGCGTCGGGCCGAGATCGCGGAACTCGACGCGTTCTTCGCTGAGGAAGTGAACGATCACGCGTTCGCCCCCGAGCAGCGGCTCGACATCGACGATTTTGATGTGACCAAAGCCGGCGCGCTCGGCGCTCGAACGCGCGCGGAGCTTGAGCTCGTGCTTGCTCTGTTCGATCTGCGATTGGCGATTCAGGTCATCGACGGTCGCGACGCGGAGCACACGCCCGTCGGTGAAGAACGGGTAGTCGCGTCCGCCCGAGTTGTCGATGTACTCGAGCATCTCCTTGCGGCTCACGCTCTTGGAGCAGCCCGAATTCGGGCAGGTGCTCGTGAGCATCTCGCCGAGTTCCGTGCCGCGGTGGGTACGCACGACGAGCTTGCTGCCGCAGCCCGGCTTGGCCGAGCCGTCGTACGGGTATTCGCCGACGAGTTTCATCGCACCGAAGCGCACGACGATGGTCTTCGGCGGCGCGAGCGCGCCGTACGCCTCACGATCGGACTGCTCCTTGAGATGGGCGTCTGCCTCGAACTGTGGGAGCGGAACGATCGGCATGAAGTCTCACAGAAAGACGGGCAGAACCCGCCGCGGGTTCAGGGATTCGGGCCGAATCGGGCCCGACCCTCGACAAAGGCGTTCTGCAGGTGGATCCGCTGCGACAGTTGCAACGCACCCTGCGAGTCCGACCGATAAACCACGACCTCTTCGTTGCGGGCGTCATGGACGAGTACATACGCCTCGCCACCGGTCACGGTCGAGAGGATGCTGTATCCGTTGCCGCTCGCCACCATCTGGCTCGCGGCGAGCTGCGCCTGCGCGACCGATTCGAACGGCAAAGCCCGCATGCCGGAAGAACCGCCCAGAACCGAGGCGAGCCTTGTGATAATCAGGAACGCCATAAACCCGGCGGAGATGCAAAGCCCCGCGCGCAACAGGTGTCCGGTTCGTTGACGAGAGACACTCATCACCGGCCTCCCTGCATGTTGCGGTCGGCGCCGAGGCTTCGGTACCCGGCGACGATGTACGCGCGCCGGCCCTGATCAAACCGGAACGTCACCAATTCTTGATTCGACACATCGAGCACCTGCACGTTGTTGGCGTTCGAGCCGGGAATCCCGCTGGCGATCATCAGGTATTCGCCTCTGCCGCGCCCGATGGCGGGGTTGGTTGGCTGAGCCCCGGCGGGCGAAAGCAGCCAGAACGAGGCGAGCGCCCCGGCGAGCACCAGATTGAGCCCGATGAGTTGTTTCAGTCGGATTCGAACCATGGAATGACGCCTTTCGAACGTTTCAGCGGCCCATTCAGAAACATCTGCGCGTCAGTCGAGGTGTCCCCGCTTGGCAGGGATCAGGCAGGTGCCGACGACGAGCCCGATCAGGATGACCCCGATCAAGATCATCAGCACACCGTGCCCGGTCATCAATTGCTCCGCCGCCTTGGGGATCGGAGGGCGGGGCCGCTCGGATAGATCCGCGGTCGAGACCTGCGCGACAGCGCTCGAAGCCAAGGCCAGCGCGAATCCGCCGGCGAAGCTTGAGGCACGATTCAGAGCCGAGAGAGGGCGGTTCATACCCGTACTGTACCGCCCCGGCGCGGCTCCGGTTCTGCCCGGCCGAACCGCTTCGGTGTTCAAAGCAAGGTGCCCGCCCGATGCGGGATAAGGACCGCGTCGTCGGGGACGTCGAAGACCGGGCCTCGGTAAGGCGGGGCGTCGGTGTGTCCATCCGGTTGACCGCTCGCGCCGTGTCCGGGTGCCGCGAAGGGGCGGCTGATTTGCTCGAAGGTTCCGGACGGCACATGCACCGTCCGCCATTTTTCGCTTCGCGTGCGCATGGCCCGCGCGTACTCGCCGACGACGACGGTCCGAAGGGCGTACCACTTGCCCCGGTTCTCAAATACCTCTTGAAAGAGCGCATCCGGCGGCTGATCGTCGCACCAGTAGACAAAGACGAAGACCGCTTCAAACCCCGAGCCGAAGAGACGCTCCCAGGTCAGCAGACTGTTCACGTCGTCGCGCGTGACCCAATTCTGCAGCGACGAGCGACTAGGCGGGCGGTGAAGACGGAGTCCTTCGGAGACGCGCCGGCTCCTCGGCGCCGAAGCCGCTCGAATTGGGATCCGCCTTCCTTTGATTTCGACCAGCAGATTGGTCGACTCACCGTAAAGCACAAAGTCGAATGACTTCACGGCCGGAGCAGCGCCCGATTCCGCCGCGGCGAGCGCGAGCCGCGCGCCGCCCGGCAAGAGCGCTTTCTTCGCCTCATCGACCGCGACGTACGGGATGCGGTGACTCCGGAGGTAGTCCTCGAACGCGACCTCGTAATGGTGCCGGCGCTGAGTCAACCCGATTCCGCTCCCCGCGCCATCGCCGCGGCGCGATCGTTTCCTACTTCGCGGTCTTCGAACTGCCCGGAGGCGTCGCCGATTGCGAGGGGCCGCTCGGCTTGTTCCCGGCCCGAAGAATCAGAACGTCGAGAAGATCCTGCTCCGCCTTTTTGTAGACCTGCATCGAATCCTGAAGCAGCTTGTACTGCGCTTCGAGCAGCGCGGCAGACGGGCCCGTGCCGACCGGCGCGGTCTTCGCGAGCGCCAGCGTCTGCTGCATTCCTTCCGAGGCGGCGCGCAGATCGCTGACGGCGTCGGCGTAGGCGTTTGCGGCCCAGAAGAGCACGTCGGTCTCGAGTTCTTTCTTGCTGGGCTGGAAGAAGAGCCGCCACGGCTGCGCGCGGATCTCGACGACGGCGCGTTTCGCCTGTTCGGTCATGAGTCGCAGATTCGCGACCGAGCGGCGGAGCTCCGGCAGCTCCGTCACGCACCAGTTCTCGACGCTCTTGGCGATGTTGTCGACCGACGGAATGGTGTCGTTCCGCAAAGACGAGGCGATCGCGCTCGCATCGGTTGTGATCTGCTTGATGTTGGGGCGGTTCTCGTCGATGACGTCGTTGACGTTGCCGAGCAGCTTGCCGAACGACTCCACCTTGGCGTTGAAGTTGTCCGCCATCGGACTGAGATGCTTGCTGAAGTCGGTCACGTTGGTGATGGTGACATCAAAGTCCTCTGTCCACTTCGGCCAGCGCTCGCGCGTCGACTTGGTAATGACGCTGACGTCATCGACGATCCCGTCGATCTTCGGACGGTTGGCCTTCACAAGCTCGTTGACCGATGTGATGGTGTCCTGGGCGGAATCAAAGATCTTGCGCACGTCGTCCTGCGTCAGGCCGAATTGCGCGAGGAACCCGCCGGCCGGACGGCCGTCGATGATCGCGCCCGATTCCAGCATCTTCTCGCCCGTACCGACCGACGAGATGTTGATCCAGCTCTGGCTGCCCAGAAGCGGGCGCTCAAGGCCGATGATCGCGTTGGGGTGGATCGGGTGTGCCGCGGCAACGCGGATCCCGACCAGAACATGCGTCGCGTCATCATCGAATCCGACGCTTGTGACTGTTCCGATCTTCTGCCCGCCCAGCGTGACCTGGCTGTCGGGCTTGAGACCCGGCGCGCCCTCGCTCATCTTGAACCGGACCGTGAACTTCTTGCTCGGGATAAAGCGATCGAGGATATTCGTCAGCGAGAAGGCAACGGCGATGGCAAGCGCCACGCTCCCGACGAGGAACAAGCCGGCGAGGATCGAGTATTTCGAGGGGCTCCGCAAAGACATGCTTCCTGAGAGTAGCCGAAATGGAACGACGATTCAGGGTTGAGATCAACCCTTCGAGCGTCGGAACATGGATGTGCCGGAACCCGATCCGCCCGATCGCGTCGGCTCGACGCTCGGCGTAGGCAGGATCTGGTCGATGGAAACGCCGAGCAGATCGGCCTCGAACGCCGCTTCCGACCTCCGCTCTGTGATCGGTCCCTCGGCGTCGCCCCGCAGGAATTGCCGGATCAGCCGCTCGGTCTGGGGAAGAGCCTTCGCTTCGGACTCCGGCAGTTTTCGCAGGTTGTCGTACCACTCCCGCGTTTCGACCTTGAGCATCCGTCCGCGGTCGAGCATCGCCATCCGATCGGCGATCGTGAAGGCAGAGTCCATCTCGTGCGTGACCACCACGCTGGTGACTCCAAGTTGCTTGGAGAGATCCATGATCAGCCGGTCGATCTGCGCGCTGGTGACGGGGTCGAGCCCGGCGGAAGGTTCGTCGTAGAACAGAATCTCGGGGTCGAGCGCGAGCGCCCGCGCCAGGCCGGCGCGCTTCTTCATGCCGCCCGAAATCTGCGAGGGATACTTGTTCGCGTGCTCACGCAGGCCGACGAGCTCAAGCTTGATCTTGACCTGGATGTCGATGATTTCCTGCGAGATATCCGTGTGCTCTTTCATCGGGAGAGCCACGTTCTCGGCGATCGTCATCGAGTTGAAGAGCGCGCCGGATTGGAACAGGATGCCGAAGCGCTTGCGCACATCGGCCAGTTTGTCCTCGTCGCCGCCGCCCTCATCCGTGCCGACCAGTGGGCCCATGTCCTGCCCGAAGAGCACGACCCGGCCGCGATCGGCCGGGAAGCTCCCGATGATCACGCGGAGGAGCGTGGATTTTCCCGATCCCGAGCCGCCCATGATGATCATCGTCTCGCCGGGGTAGACGTCGAGATCGATCGATTCGAGGACGGCGCGTCCGTCGAAGATCTTGGCGACCTGCTGACAGGAGATCAACGGAGGTTTGCTGGAAGGACTTTCCGCCACGGCACGAGAGGATACAGGTTACGACGGCTTCTTGGGCGCGGGGGGTGCGGCTTCCGCGCCGGGTGGGATCGCCGGTTCGGGAGTTTCACTCTGGGAATCGGTCGAGGTCTTGATGCGGATGTTGTCTCCCTTGAGCTCGATGACGGTATTGCTCGGGAGAATCTCAGGATCGATCAATGTGATCACGACGTCGTTTTCGCCGAGGATGCTCAGGTTTCGGACCGGCAAGACGCTGAGCACGTCTTTCCCGTTGCCGCCCTTGGTCGGCTTCGATTTGTTCGAGGGATCGATTTCCATCATCAGCAGCGCCGGTCCTTTGGCAAAGTACAGAGGCAGCGGGATGATGTTGTTGGGCGGATTCTTGAGGCTCTTCATGAGCGGGCCGATTCGCTTATAGAGGTCCCACATTTCACCCAATCCCTTGGGTCCGCCCTGAAACTCGCCGAGTTTTTCGCGGTAATCGGTCCGGAACTGCTCGAACATTTCCGGCGTCAGTTTTTGGGCTGCGACGGGCACGAAGCGGCCCTTGGCCTTGTCCCATTCGCCGTCCTTGATCTCGTTCATCAGGACCGCCGTTGAGCCGACGATCTGCTTGTCGAAAAAGTTGACGGCCTGCCACGCTCCGTATCCGAGCGCGGTCCAGAGGGCGGTGCTGAAAAGACCCAGCACAAGCGCGGCGATCGCGAGCCCGGTCCCGCCGACCCGGCCTTTGCTGCTGGCGATCCCCACCAGGGCGAACACCGCCAGCAGCGAGGCGATGATGCCGAAAAGAGGAATGAAGCAGGGCAGCGCAAAGACGAGCGCGATAATCGCGAGAATGCTCGTGCGCTCCGGTCCCCAGTTGATATCCCGCTCGACGGGCGCGTTGAAACTCGTCATGCAGGAACAGTATGGCTTGTGGTCCGGTGTCCTCTGGTCTTGTGTCCCGGGTCAAGGCCCGCACGACTTTGGACACATGGCCCATGATTCAAGACCCAGCCGCCCGTCTTTCACACCGCCGTCCCGGTCGAGGCGCGCAGCGAACCGACGCAGCGCACGACGATCTCCGCGGCACGCGTGATTTCGTCGGGCTTCGACTCGCGAGACAGGCTGAAGCGCACGGTTCCATGCGCGATCGGCGCCGGTACTCCCATCGCAAGGAGCACCGGTGAAGGATCGAGCGAACCCGAGGCGCACGCGGCGCCCGCGCTCGCGCAGACGCCGCTCTCCGAGAGCGCGAGCAGCACCGCTTCGGCCTCGAGCTTGGGAAACCCGATGCTGGTCGTATTCCAGATGCGGGCCGCGCCCGCACCGTTCACCCGGGCGCCCGGGCAGCCGGCGAGCACACGTTCTTCAAATTCATTCCGGAGTTCATCGAGCGCAGCGCGCGATGAGTCTTCGGCAAGCCACGTTCGCGCCTCCTCCGCCGCAGCGCCGGCGGCGAGAATCCCCGGGACGTTCTCGGTGCCCCCGCGCCTGCCCAATTCCTGGCTACCGGGATTCTGCGGGCGCAGGCGCACGCCCGGCCGCACGTAGAGACATCCAACACCCTTCAATCCGTGAAACTTGTGCGCCGAAAGACTGAGCAGGGCGCAGTTGAGCCCGCCGGCGCCGATGCGAGTGGTCTCTTTTCCGACCCACTGCACGCCGTCGCAGTGAAAGAGCACGTTCGCGCTGTTGCACAGCGCCGCGGTCTGCGCGACCGGCTGGATGACGCCAGTCTCGTTGTTCACCCACTGCACGCTCACGAGCGCGGGGCGCGATGCGAGCGATTCCGCCACCGAATCCAGTTTCACAACACCGTTCTCATCCACTTCGAGCCAGCGCACCCGCGCCTCTCCCCGCGCCTCCATCTCGGTCAGCAGTTCGCGAACCGCAGAGTGCTCCACCCGTGTCGAAACCACCAGCGGCGGATCGTCGTGCCTCGGCTGCGCCTGCACCACGCCCCGGATCGCCAGTTGGATCGATTCGGTTCCGCTCGAGACAAACGTCAGCTCGCGCGGCTTGCAACCAACGAGATCGGCAATCGACTTGCGCGCCATTTCGATGCGGGCCCGCGCGTTCTGCCCGGCTCGGTGCACGCTCGACGGATTCTGCCATGCCTCGCGCATGGCGAAGTCCGCGGCCTGAATCGCGGCCTCGCACGGACGGGTGGTGGCGTTGTTGTCGAGGTAAATCACGAAAGAAGAGGCAAGAAGAGGCAAGAAGAGATGAGAGACAAAGAGAATAGAAAGAGCCAAAACGGGAACCAGAGTGCAGCGCCGCGGCCGCTCGCCCGGTTCGCCGCCCGACCCGAATTGTTCGCAATCTCACCCTTTTTCGGCCGCCCTGCCCACCAGAATCCTCGCGACGAC
This sequence comes from Phycisphaeraceae bacterium, assembly GCA_019636555.1. Classification (NCBI taxonomy): domain Bacteria; kingdom Pseudomonadati; phylum Planctomycetota; class Phycisphaerae; order Phycisphaerales; family Phycisphaeraceae; species Phycisphaeraceae bacterium. The sequence goes on from JAHBXH010000001.1 coordinate 670,940, forward strand.
ATCCTGCGGGTGCACGCCGTGCGAATCGGCGCCGTGATCGCCATAGCCCATCGCGGCAACGACGCCATAGCCCATCCCGATGTGGATGAGCAGCCACGCGATGACCTCGGCGCTGAATCGGCCGGTGACTTTGTGCTCGTCCTGCGCCCGCTTGATTTCCTTCGCGATGAACTCGTGCAGGTTGTCCATGTGGCGCTTGATCGCCGCCTCGATCCCCTCGTCATCCACTTCGGTGATCGCCTGGAGAAGCACACGATAGTCGTCGCGCCCGCTCCGGCTCACCATCGGGTTGTCGCCGAGCAATCGGAGCAGGCGCTCCGCCGGGTCCTTCGCGCCCGCGAGGTGTTTTTCCCACGTCGCGATGGTCCGTTCACTCGAACGATCGATCAGCGCGATGAAGAGATCGCGCTTGGAATCGAAGTGGCGGTAGATGATCGGCTCGGTGACGCCGGCCGCCTTGGCGAGTTCGGCCGTCGTTGTTCGCGCATATCCGACCTTCGCAAACAGAACCGCGGCGTGATCCAGAAGTTGCGACCGACGCTGTTGGGCAGGCAACCGGCTCATGCTCGCAGACGTCCCTCCTGCTGCTCCGCGACGGGGTGATCGGGCGGGTGGTGCCCCGCCTCGCGATTGCCGCTTATCGGCCAGCGGCAATCAATAGGTTAGTAAGGGATCACAACGGAAGGGAATTCTCGGGTGGCGGCACCGGGTCGTATCCCCCCTTCGCAAACGGGTGGCAGCGCAGCAGCCGTTTCAACGTGAGCCAACCACCTTTGAATCCCCCGTGCGTCTTGAGAGCTTCGACGCCATAGTGCGAGCAGGTCGGCCAATAGCGGCACTGCCCGCCAAGAAACGGAGAAAGAGTCCATTGGTACAGACGAATGAGCACCAGCAACGGAACCGCCGCGAGCCTCGAAACCAGCGGAATGTCGCTTGCCGGCGGGTTCATCCCGATCGTGCCTCTCGTTTGCGCCACTCGCGATCGAGGCGTGAGATCGCATCAGAAAGCCAAGTGGAATACTTCGCGAGCCCTGAGTCTTCGTGGCGCCGGGCCGTCACGAGCAGATCGTAACTCCCGAATTCTTCAGAACTTGGCACGTCATGCTGCATGAGGCGAAACGCCTCGCGCAGGCAGCGCTTCAGTCGATTGCGCTCCACGGCGCCCCCAAAGGCCCGTCCGATCGACATGCCCAAGCGCGGGTGGGGCAAGCCATTCCGTCGCGAATGCACGACAAGCGGTCCGCTCGGAGTCTTCATCCGAGCGGCGTGCACGGCCTCGAACTGGCGGCGATGCGTCAGCCGGTGCTTGGGCCGAAAGAGAAGTTTCGCCGCGCCGGCTGCCATGCGGGATTTTAGTGGCGAAAGGCTTATGTGCGCCGGCGACTGGCAGGCAAAAGCCCGACCAGGATGAGCACGGCGCCAACGAGAAGCACCCACGGGCGGGCTTTTTCGTCGGTCACCATCCGGCTGAGGGTGGTGTCAAACTTCTGAAACTCGGGCAGTTCGATGGGGTCGGGCTCGAGATTCGGGAAGACACTGGCGCTCCCCGCCTTGATATCGGTGTAGCCCCCGCTCGTCGAACCGACGCCGATCGGCACGCGGTCGAGCGGAATCTGGTTGAGCTGGCTCGCGGCGAGCGCAAGCACCAGCGGCTTCTCACCGTTTTCAAGCGCCGAAGCGAATTCCTGATAGCGCTGCATCCGTTCCTGGCGGTGTTTTTCCACGAGGAGCGCCCGGTCGCGCTGCCAGCGGGCCTCGCGAACCTGCTCCGCCGCCGGAATGAGCGCGCTGGCGAGCAGCAGCGTGAGCCCGGCAATGACAAAGAGCCAGCCGGGGTCAAGCAGCGCCGGAGCCCTGGAAGGCTCGGACTGAATTGGGGCTTCTGCCGCCATAATCACCCGAACGGTATCGGATAGCGCGGGCATTGGGCGAAAATAACCAGCTCGTTTGTCTCCGGCGGCGTCGGACCGCCCATTCCATCGAATGCCCGAAGGGATTCCCGGTTTCGGATATCCGTCCGGCGATTGTCCGGTTGGACGCGGTATCCCTCCGGCGGCTTCTACCATCTGACCGTTCATGTCGCGCCGGGTTGTCATCACTGGAATCGGTGTCGTGAGTCCTCTGGGGGTCGGGCAAGACGCCCTTTGGAAGGGGCTCTGTTCCGGCCGCACGGGAATCGCCAAGCCGACCCTCTTCGACCCGTCCGGGTTTCAGACCAAATTGGCCGGGCAACTGCCCGCCGAGTTTTCGGCGAAAGACTTTGTTCCAAAGAGCTACCGCAAGGCCGTCAAGGTGATGGCCCGCGACAGCGAGATCGCGGTTGCCGCGGCAAAGCTTGCCGTCGAAGACGCCGGATTGACCACCCGCGGCTCGCTCGACGGGGCTCCCGGCTCATCCACTTACCCGAGTGAGCGGATGGGTTGTCAGATCGGCGCCGGTCTCATCAACGCCGAGACCGATGAACTGACCTCCGCGCTCGCGACGTCGACGGACGAAAAGGGCGAATTCGACTATCGCAAGTGGGGCGCGGCAGACGGGGGCGGCGGCGGGATGAACAACCTCCAGCCGCTCTGGATGCTCAAGTACCTCCCCAACATGCTCGCGTGCCACGTCACGATCATCCATGGCTGCGAAGGTCCGAGCAACACGATCACCTGTGCCGAGGCGAGCGCTTTGCTCTGCGTCGGTGAGGGTGTGCGCGTGATCCAGCGCGACGCCGCGGATGTCTGCTTCGCGGGCGGATGCGAGAGCAAGGTGAATCTGATGGGCACGCTGCGCTGGAGCCTGCTCAACCGGCTCGCGCCGTGCGCGGATTCGGATGCGCCCGAAACTCTGGTGCGTCCGTTCGATCCAAAGGCGAGCGGCACAATTCTGGGCGAGGGAGGCGGACTCCTTGTTCTCGAAGAGCGAGAGAAGGCGCTCGCGCGCGGCGCGAACATCTACGCCGAGGTCGCGGGCTTCGGCGCTGCACACTCGCCGCCGCCCGCGTACGAGGCGATCCAGTCGAAGCAGCGCGCAAGCGCCGAAGATCGACCCGGCGACGGAGTGAAGTTCGCGATCGAAGCGGCGCTCTCCGATGCGAGATTGGGCGCCGGCGAGATCGACGCGATCGTTCCGACCGCATCCGGAGTACGCGAGCAGGATGAAGAAGAAGCGATCGGGCTTCGCGCGGTCTTCGGCGATCGCCTCGACGAGATTCCGTTGATCACCGTCACGCCTTCCGTCGGCCAGACCGTTGCCGGGCACGGCGGCATCCAGCTCGCCGCAGGCGCGCTCGCCCTCAAGCATCAGAAACTCCCGGCCCGCATCAACTCCGGCTCGCCCGCGCGCGGCCTGCAAGCGGGCGCGACCGGCGAGCGCAGCGCGGGTTTGCGCAACGTGCTTGTGGTGACCACTGCGCTGGGCGGCCAGAATGCCGCGGCGGTGCTGCGACAGTCTTAACTTTCGACGGGAACGCCGGTTCCTACACTGTGTGTGCGGCGATCGCCGGGACTACGGAGCGCAACCATGAGCGACTACAGAAACGACGGACGGGGTGAATCGCGCGGCTACGGCGGTCGCGGCCGAAGCGGACATGGCGGAGGACATTCCGGACATGGTGGCGGGCGCGACGGCGGGCAACGCCGCGGCATCCCGCTCTCGGAACTCGATCCGACCCTGACTTCGATCAGCCACAAGGTGATCGGCTGCGCCCGCGACGTGCACATCGCGCTCGGCGGCGGCTACGACGAATCGACGTACATGACCGCGCTGCAGCAGGAGATGCGGGCGCAGGGCGTGAACTTCAAACACAATCACTCGATCGCTGTGAAGTACAAGGACCAGGTGGTCGGCCACTCGATCTGCGATCTGTTCATCGAAGATCGATTCATCGTCGATGTGATGGCGCGCTACGGCGAAGTGTCGGGCGCCGAGCGGTCGGTGCTCCGAGCGCAACTCAAGGCGGCGGATCTCGAACTCGGGCTGATCATCAACTTCGCGGGCCGGTTGCTGAAAGACGGGCTCGTGCGCGTGCTCAATGTGGACAAGATCAACGCCGCGAAGGGGATCGCGCCGGGCACGTACGAGGGCGGCGAAGGCGGTCACGGCGATGATTCGCAGATGTACGACTTCGATGAAAAGGCTTAGAAGGCACTGGGCACTAGGGACTAGGCACTAGTGGATCAGAGGTTTCGCGAGAAAGTTCGGTGCTTTGGCTTTCCTAGTGCCGAGTGCCCAATGCCAAGTGCCTTCCGTTATGAGCAAGCGTGTTGTCATCACCGGGATGGGTTGGGTCACGCCGCTGGGAAGCGATGTGGATTCGGTCTGGTCGCGCCTGCTCAAAGGCGACAGCGGCATCGGCCGCGTTTCGCACTTTGATGCGAGCACCTGCGCGACCAACTTCGCTTCGGAAGTGAAGGACTTCGAGCTCGCGCGGTTCGTCGAAGACGTTGCGCCGCACGAGATGGCGAGCATCGGCACGCACTACGCGCTCGGCGCCGCGTCGCAGGCGTGGAAGCAATCGGGCCTTGCGGGCGCGGGCGTCAACCGCCGGCGCTTCGGCATCTATCTCGGTTCGGGTGAGGGCCAGCTCGACTACGACAATTTTCTTGCGTCCAATCTCGCGGGGTGGAGGGTCGATGCGCGAACGGTCGACGGCGGCGATTGGGCCAAGCGCGCTCTCTCGTCGATGACGGCCGTGCGCGAGACGGAGCAGGAGCCGAACCTGGCGATGAGCCACGTCGCGGCAGAATTCGGCTGCCGGGGCCCGGCGTTCAACTGCATGACCGCGTGTGCCGCGAGCACGCAGGCGATCGGCGAAGCGTTCGAGATCATCCGGCACGGCGACGCCGACGTGATGTTCGCGGGCGGCAGCCACTCAATGATCCACCTGCTCGGGATGACGGGCTTCATCCGCCTCACTGCGATGAGCCAGCGCCGCGACAACCCCCAGAGCGCCGCTCGCCCGTTCGATCAGACGCGCGACGGTTTCGTGATGGGCGAGGGCGCGGGGATGATCATCCTCGAATCGCTTGAACACGCCAGGAAGCGCGGCGCGAAGATCATCGCCGAACTCGCCGGTTACGGCAGCACGGCGGACGCTTTTCGGATCACCGATATCCAGCCCGACGGACGCGGCGCGACGGGCGCGATGGCGCAGGCGCTCAAGCAGGCGGGCGTTTCGCCCCGCGAAACCGGCGCCGACGGCCGGCCACCGGTGCACTACATCTCGGCGCACGGCACCGGCACGAAAGAAAACGACAAGATCGAGACCGCGGCGGTGAAAACCCTCTTCGGCCCGCTCGCGCCGAAGATCCCGTTCAGCAGCGTCAAGAGCATGCTGGGGCATCTCATCCAGGCCGCGGGCGCGGTCGAACTCATCACCTGCATCAAGGCGATCGAAACCGGGATTGTGCCCCCGACGATGAATCTCAAAACGCCCGATCCCGCGTGCGATCTCGATTACGTGCCCAACGCGGCACGCGACCTGAACGATCAGGGCGGCGTCGATCTGTGCCTGAGCAATTCGTTCGGCTTCGGCGGGCAGAACGACACGGTGGCGGTGCGGAAGTTCCGCGACTGATCGTCATGGCCGTTCTTCTCACCGCACAGAATCTCGCCAAGACCTTCGGAGCCAAGACGCTCTTCGAGGGCATCGGCCTTTCGGTGCACGAGCGCGAGCGGCTCGCCCTGATCGGGCCCAACGGTTCCGGTAAGTCCACGCTGCTGCGGATTCTCGCGGGCGACAACATCGCGGATGAAGGCGCGGTCACGGTCCGCAAGGGAGTGCGTGCCGCGTATGTGCCGCAGCGGGATAATTTCAGCGAAGGCGCGACGGTCCACTCCGCCGTCGCCGATGCGCTCAAGGCGGACATGGCCGCCGGAACACTCGCGCACCTGCACGATGACCACGAAGCCGATCTCGCGGCAGACCTCGTTCTCGATCGCGCCGGTTTCATCGATCTCTCGCAGCCAGTCTCTTCGCTCTCCGGCGGGCAGCGCAAGCGCCTCGCGATCTCGCGCGAGATCGCGAAAGAGCCCGATATTCTCCTCCTCGATGAACCGACCAACCACCTCGATGTCGAGGGGATCGAGTGGCTCGAGGGCGTCTTGCGAAGCGGGTCGTTCGCCAGTATCGTCGTCACGCACGACCGCGAGTTTCTCGAAACCATCGCGACGCGGATCGCCGAATTGTCGCGTCAATATCCGCAAGGCCTCTTCACGATCAATGGGAACTACAGCGAGTTTCTCCGGCGCAAGCAGGAGTTTCTCGACGGACAGGCGAGACAGGAACAGGCGCTCGCGAATCAGGTGCGTGAAGACCTGCGCTGGCTTGGGCGCGGCGCGCAGGCCCGAAGAACCAAGTCCAAAAGCCGCATCGACGCGTCGTACCAGCGGATGGATGAACTCGCCGATCTGCGCGCCCGCAACGCCGCCCCGCGCGCAACCGCGATCGACTGGGAATCGACCGGGCGGATGACGCAGAAACTGGTCGTCGCCCGCGCGATCACGAAATCGCTGGGGGGCAAGCGCCTCTTCACCGATCTCGATCTGATTCTGTCGCCAGAGAACGTGCTCGGCCTGCTCGGCCCCAACGGCTCGGGGAAATCCACGCTCATCAGAGTTCTCACGGGCGAACTCGAGCCCGATCCGCCGACGCCCGAAGCGATCAGGGCCGACGCGGATGCCGTAAATCTGCCTCCCGGCCTCCCCGCGCCCGGGACGATCAAGCGCGCCGACAAGTTGCGGACGGTCATCTTTTCGCAGCATCGAACCGAGATCGACCTCGGCATCACGCTCGCCGAGGCGCTCAGCCCGCACGCCGACGCGGTGATCTATCGCGGCGCCTCGCTCCACATCAACACCTGGGCGCGCAAGTTCCTCTTCACGACGCAGCAACTCAAACAGCCCGTTCGTGCACTTTCGGGCGGAGAACAGGCACGCATCCACATCGCGCGCCTGATGCTCGAACCGGCCGACGTGCTCGTGCTCGACGAACCGACCAACGACCTCGATATTCCTTCCCTGGAAGTGCTCGAAGAAAGCCTCGAAGATTTCCCGGGCGCAGTCGTGCTCGTGACGCACGATCGCGCCATGCTCGCGCGCCTCTCGACGCACATCGTCGCGCTCGACGGGAAGGGCAACGCCCGCCACTTCACCGAGTATTCGCAGTGGGAGCGGGCGCACGCCGCGGAAAGAACGGCAATCAAAGCCGAAGCACGGGCCGCGGCGACTCAGAACGCCACTGTTGAAGCAGCCGCAACTTCCGCTCCGGCCGTGCCCTCAAAGAAAAAACTCAGCTACAAAGAACAGCGCGAGCTTGCGGAGATCGAACCCGAAATCCAGCGCACCGAACAACTCGCGGCCGACCTCGAAAAGCAGATGAACGACCCGGCCGTCATCGCCGACTACAAGAAATTCGAAGATGTCTCGCGCGCGTTCGCGGCGGCGCAAGCGAAGGTGACGACGCTTTTCGAACGCTGGCAGGAACTGGACTCACGCCAGTAGCGCCTACCACGTTCCCGTCGCCGGGCTCGTATTCACCTCGTTTTCAACAACTGCCAGGCTCGGCAGCTTGCCCACCATGTCCGCCCGACGTGGCACGTCCCATCCGAAGAGCCCGCCCCGCGTCCAGCGGTACCAGCCCGCGGCGTACGTCGCGCTCTTGGCGCCGTTGCCGAGCGCGCCGAACACATCCGCCTGCTTGGTGTGTGCAAACCGCGTCGTCATGCCGTTCCGCGTCGTCCGCGACTTGGCGAACCAGCCGGGATTGGTCGAATCGGTTCGGTAGTAACGCACCGAGCCGTCGTGAAAAAGCAGATCCTGACCTGCGGTCGGATCGGCGTAGTAGCGGGTCTGCCCGTTGTGTCTCGCGTAGTCATCGGACAGGAAGACCTTGTTCGCAGGAAACTTCACGTCCGTTGCGAGCTTCGGGCCAAACGAGTCGCGGATGGTCAAGTCACCATCAACGCTCCAGAGATCGGCGTTGTCGGGTGTCTGCGAGGGAACAGGCGCCCATTGCATCTGCCCGTTGAGATTCATTGCTCTGTACGTTCGGCTGGGACTCCATTGATACACATCCCAGCGATACGAACTAGAAAAAATCCATCGCCAGAATGTGGGGGAACCGTCGCCGCCGTTGGCTGGAAGCGGACTGTAAATGCCGTTGAGATATTGCTGGCGTGTCCAATCTTCCGGGCAAACAAGAAAACTCGCAGGAACTCACACGGTGCCGCTCTTGAGCGGAACATTGAGGTAGTCGAGCAACGCGGCGTGCGCGTTCAGAATCTGCGGTATCCAGTTTTGCGGAATGGGAGCCTCTACGGGCGTCAGGTTGGCCAGTCGCCGGTAGATGAGGACAGCTTGGTACGACTGAGCGTCAGAGTCGGTCTTCAAATACGAGCCGGGCTGCTCTGGATTGGGTATCCCCCCTTCCATTCGAGTGCCCACATCCGTCCCGCATGATCGTTGATGTAGCTTCCGCTCACCGCCGAGATGTACCGGTAGTTCCCGATGCAGACTTGGCGCCCGGAGTCCATCCGCACCTGAGAAAGCGCGGGGACCGCGATCGCGCCCAGCAGCGCCACCGCCGCGGTCGCAAAGACAACATCACGCAGAGCAAAGCCGTTGCACTTCTTCATACACGATACCCCATGGCCCACGAATTCGAATCTCGACCCGCCGCAATCCCGTTCGAGCCGACGAGCGGAAATGGTTCCTCGAACTCTCTTCGCACGCACAAAATTATCGCGAATACTTGGCGCGTTCTTCGCACGCGCACGCGCGACAAGCTTCGTCGAGCCGAAGCCGCGGCGATCGCGTCGTGGCAGCCCTCAAAAGCCCAATGCGTCATAACCCGGCTCAGACCTTGGAGCAATCCGGAGAATTTGCAATCAATTCTTCCTGACTCCCGGACGAGTCACCAGGCACCCGTCGCGGCGCTCGTGTCCACCTCGTTCTCAACGACGCTCGCGCTCGGCAACTTGCCGACCGTGCTCGAAAGCCGCGGCACATCCCAGCCGTAGAGCCCGCCCCGCGTCCAGCGGTACCAGCCGGCCTGGAACTGAGCTTGCGAAGCTCCGTTGTCCAGTCCGCCCCAGAAGTCGGCTTTTTTGCTGTGAAAAAAACGAGATGTCATGCTGCCGCGGCGACTTGCGGACGACGGATCCCATCCCGGATTGGTGCTGTCAGTTCGAAAGTACCGAACGGAACTGTCGTAGAAAAGCAAATCTTGCCCTGCAGTCTGATACGCGTAGTAGCGGGGCTTACCGTTGTGGCGCGCGTAATCGTCAGACATGAATACCTTGCTCGCGGGAAAACGAACCTCGCTCGTCTGTTTCGGTCCGTTCACATTTCTGACGGTCGAATCTCCGTTGACCATCCATGTAGAGATGTCAGCAGCGTTCGGATACCACATGGGCGTCTTCACTGATTGTCCGAGCGGGTTTGTCGCCGTTGTCTGTCGGCTGGGTCCCCAGTGATACGTGCTCTGCACATACGAAGTCGTGAAGAGTGATCGCCAACTTAGCGATGCGGCCTGAAGTTTGGTGTAATCCCCGTCGAGGATGCGTTGGCGAGGACCATCTTCGGGACAAACATAGAAACCCGCTGGCAATCCAAGATTGACGTAGTCGAGAAGCGCGACATGCGAAAACAGGAGGGAGGCCACCCACCCCGACGGAACAGGAGATTCTTGAGCGCTCAACTTCGCCAAACGACGAAGCACAATCACGGCTTCGTAGTTTTGTGCTTCGGTATCCGAAGCAAAGTAGTTTGTTGGCATCAACGGATTCTGCATCCCCGCCTTCCAACTCAGCGCCCACATGTTTCCGGCATGATCGTTCTCATAGCTGGACGAAGCTTCAGCGATGAACCGGTAATTCCCGATGCACGCCTGGCGCGCCGAATCCATCCGCACCTGCGAGAGCGTCGGCACCGCGAGCACGCACAGAGTCCCGACGACCGCGACACCGACAAGCACATCCCGGATGGCAAAGCCCGCACGATTGATCAACTAGTCCTCCCAGCCCGCGCACTCTGAATCGGTGCGGCAGGCCATTCTACAAAAACGCCCTCCCAACTGCAATGCGCGATTACTTCGCACAGACCCTAGTGCAATTGTGCACTTCCGAGCAGGCCGTAGATCAGCACGCTCAGCACGATGACCGTCACCACGACGTACATCCAATCGCGCCGAAATAAAAACGCCACCAGCGTGAAGAACACCCGCGCCACCGGAGTCAGAATCAGCAGCACGACGCCGAGCTGCATGAGTGCCGCGCCGTCAAGCCGGAAAGCGCTTTGGAACACCGAGAAAACGCTGCCGTGCGCCGACGGCTCGAACGTGCGGAAGTCCAGTTTCTTCCCGTAGTCCGCGCTCAGATAGACCGCCCCGCCGATGCAGAGCACGACCGCCGCGAGCGCAGTTCCGGCTGTGAGCAGCGTCGCGAGCGAGGCCTCGAGATCGTGCTTGTGCAGCGGTGCGCCGCCGCTCGCCGGTTTCTGCGCGGCCGATCCTGCAGCGTTGTTCGTCGCATCCGTCATCGTTTCACTACAGAGAATTGCTCAACACCCGCCGCAACAACTCGATCCCCGCGAACACGACCACGCCCGCAAAGACATACCGCAGCGCCTTCGTTTGAATATGGGGCAGCACGCGCGCGCCCGCGAGCGAGCCGATCAACGCGCCGAGTGCCACCGGCGCCGCGATCGCCGGTTGAATCTGCCCGCGCTGCAGATAGATCCCCGCGCTTGCCGCGGCCGTCACGCCGATCATGAAATTGCTCGTCGTCGTGCTCACCTTGAACGGAAGGCGCATCAGCCGATCCATCGCGAAGACCTTGACGATGCCGCTGCCGATCCCGACGAGCGCGCTCAGCAGCCCCGCGAAAAACATGATCACGCCCCCCGCCGGCACGTGATGCACCCGGTACGCGACCATGCCCTCCTTCGTCGGGTACGTCGAATCCAAACGGAACTTCCGCGAGATCGCGTCGGGTTCGGCATCCGGAGGCAAAGGCTTCGGCGGACGCAGGGTCGAATACGCGCTCCAGAACAGCGCCACCACAAAGACGCTCGCGATCGTGTTCTTGCTGACGACCTGCGCGATGATCGCCCCGACAATCGCGCCCGTCACCGTCGCGACCTCCAGCAGAATCCCCACGCGGATATTCGTGTATCCCTCGCGAACGTACGCCGCGGCAGCGCCAGAGCTCGTCGCGATCACCGCCACCAGCGACGCACCGACCGCGAAACGCAGATCAACCCCGAACAGCAGCACCAGGATCGGCACGATCACCACGCCCCCGCCCAGGCCCGTGAGCGCGCCGAGAAAGCCGGCGCCCAGCGACGAGCAAAGCAGGAGCAGGATGAACGAGAGCGCGGTCACAAGGAGCGAGCATACGAAAGTTTTCTTCAAACTTCCCGCTCGATCTCCCGCTGCATCGGCTCTTGCCCTTGCCGGTAGGCTCAATGGAAAGCTGCGGAGGATCTATGCGCGAACTCTCACGCCGTACTCTGTTGGCCGCCGCCGGTGGTTTGGCGGCAGGGCTTGTCCAAAGCCGCGGTTGGGCCGCGAGGGGCGAGCCTCAAGCGCCGAAAGAGGAGAGTTCCGAAATGAAGCCAGTCAAAATCGAGCACCGCGCGTTCGGCAACACGGGGTTGAACGTTGCCGTGCTCGGATTCGGCGGCAGCGAGATCGGCTACGAGCGCACCGACGAGGCCGTCGTCACACGATTGCTCAACGCGGCGCTCGACGCGGGCCTCAACGTCGTGGACACCGCCGAGTGCTACATCAACTCGGAAGAGCAGATCGCGCGGGCGATCGGCCACCGGCGCAAGGACTTCTACCTCTTCACCAAGTGCGGGCACTGGGTCGAAGACGGAAGAGACAAAGAGTGGGGCTGGACCAAGGATGGCGTGCTCGCTTCCATCGAGCGAAGCCTTCGCCGCCTGAAAACCGACTACGTCGAACTCGTTCAGCTCCACTCGTGTCCGAAGGAAGTGCTGCAGAAGAGCAACTGCATCGAAGGACTCGAGGCAGCGAAGAAAGCCGGGAAGACGCGATTCATCGGCTATTCCGGCGATCGCCAGGATGCGCTCTACGCCGTTGAATGCGGGCGCTTCGACACGCTGCAGACATCGGTGAACATCGCCGATCAGGAATGCATCGAACTCTTTTTGCCGCAAGCGAAAGAACGCAACATGGGCGTGATCGCCAAGCGCCCGATCGCCAATGCCGCGTGGCGACACGACCAGGATCCGCACGACTACGGCTCGGTCTATTGGCAGCGCCTCCAGAAACTGCAATACCCGTTCGCGACCGGCGACGCACGCAGCAAGCAAGGGCCTGATGGCCCGGTCGGCGTCGCGCTGCGGTTTACCTTGCAGCAGCCGGGTGTGCACGTCGCGATCGTCGGAACCAGCAAGCCCGAGCGCTGGTCGCAGAACGCGGCACTCACGCAGCCCGGCCCGCTCTCGCCCGATCAACTCAAGGCGATCCGAGATCGATGGAAAGCCGTCGCGCTCGCCGACTGGGGCGGCATGACCTGAAGAGGTCGTGTGTCCGCGCATCCTGCGTCAGATACTCTCTATCGACTCAGGACTCAGGACCAAGCACACAGGATTCTTCCTCAACTCCCGCACACTTCCGCAAACTTGAGCGCGAGGATTTCCGCCGAGCGCTCCGGCTCGCCGAGTCCCGTTTTCTGGCGCACATCCGCCTTCACGCACGCATCGAGCAGGTCCGCCGCCGAATTCGGATCAACCTTCCCCGCCGCGTGCAGGATGATCTCCTTGCTCGGCCCCCAGAGTTTCAGCGCTCCCGCCAGCGCAAAAGGATTGACGCCCGCGCGGATGCCGCGGGCCGCGCCGTGCAACTTGCGGGCAAGGTCGGTCATCGCCCAGAAGATCATGATCGTCGGTTGGCGCGAAACCTGGATGAGATCGCGCACGTGCGCCACCGCTTGCTGGGAGTCGCCCGAAACCAGCGTGGACTGAATTCCCCAGACCTCTTCTTCGCGCGACTTGCCCACAAACTGTGAAACCAGCTCCACCGAAATCACGCCGGGCTTGCTCCCGGCAACCGCGAGTTTCCCGAGTTCGCAGTCGATCCTTCCGAGTTCGCATCCGACGCGCTCGACCAGCGCCTGCGCGGCTTTGAGGTCGAGCTTCGCCGCGTGCCGCTTCTCAGCGCGCTTGATCGCCCAGTTCACCGCCGTCGCTTCTTCCACTTCGTCGCACTGCACGATCGTGCCGACCGCCGCGATCATCTCATCCAGCTTGCCCTTGTGCCACTTTGTCGCCCGCAGCACGAGCGTCGCGCCCTCGCTCGGCTCCTGCGTGTAGCGCTCGACCAGCGACCTTTTCTCTTCCTTCACAAACTGGTCGGCGTTATCGACAACCACCATCTTGTGCTGCTGCATCAGCCCGAAGCTGCGGCATTCGTCCAGCACATCCGCCAGATTCGCGTTCTGCCCGTCGAACGAGAGAATGTCCACCTCTCCGTGTTCGGTGATCAGTTTCTCCTTGAGCGCCTGCGTGTGCTCGCCCGCGATGAACGCATCGGCCCCGATCAGCAGCACGACGCGGCAGTCGGTGTCCAGCGGCCGGCGGGCCGCCGCAGTTGTCGCCTTCTTTGCCATCGCCGGCTAGCGTATCGCGCCGGGGCTGCGAAAACTATTGTCCATTGCTTGCGGCGAGCGAAACCGAGCCTTCCGGGCGGCGTCGAAGCAGGCAAGCCAGCAGGAAAGAGCCGCAGCCATCTCGAAGAAATCAGAAAGTCCCAAGGGCAAGCTCGCCGCGATCGTGCTCTCGCACGCCGTGGTGGACTTCTTTTCCGCGCTCGTCATCCCCCTCCTGAGCGTGCTCGAAGGCCGGGCGCACATGTCGCCCGGCGAAGGAGCCATGCTCGTCGCCGTCGGGTCGCTGTCCAGCGGCGTCATCCAGCCGGTCGTCGCGATCGTCGGCGACAAACGCGATACACGCGTGCTCGGAACCATCGGGCTTCTCGTCGCGGCGCTCGCGATCGGGCTGATCGGTTACGCCGACAGTTTCTGGAAGCTCGCGCTGCTCCAGATCATCGGTTCGGCCGGGATCGGCGCGTTCCACCCACCCGCCGCGGCGGTGATGGGGCACCTCGCAGGAAAGAAACGCGCGGTTGCCGTTTCTATTTTCTTCGCCGCCGGGATCCTCGGCGGTTCGATCGGTTCGATCACCGCGCCGCGCTGGGCGATGACGCTCGGCATCAAGACATTTATCTGGAGCCTTATTCCGGCCGCGCTTGTCGCGCTCATCCTTGCATGGGCCACGCACGGTTCGGCACACCGCCACGCCCACGCGCACACCACGCACCGCGCACTCCCGAAAAAGGAGCGCGCCGCACGATGGAGCGCCGTCTGGGTGCTCTACGCGGTGAACGCGATGCGCTTCACCGTCAACATGGCGATGGTGCAGCTGCTCGTCCGATGGAGCGAGCTCTACACGCTCGCGCGCCACGGCATCGAAGGACACATCACCCCCGAAATGAAGGCCGCGCTGCTCACACCCGAGTTGCGGCTCGCGTCCAGCGGCGTCAACGGTCCGCTCCAGGCCGCGATGGGACTCGGGATGGGAGTCTTTGGGCTGCTCGTCGGCTGGCTCGTCCCGCACAACCGCGCGCGCCTTGCGATGATCCTGACGCCGTGCGTCGGGGCGCTGGCCGTTGTCGCGCTGCCCCACATGAACATGATGTGGTCTGCCTTTCTCCTGAGCGTTCTGGTGGGGGGCGGATACGCGGGGACGATGCCGCTCTCGATTGCCGCGGCACAAAGACTTCTGCCCCACCGGACAACCCTCGCGTCGGGACTCATGATGGGCGGCGCGTGGTCGCTCGCCTTCGTCGGTCCGCCGGTCGCTCAGTGGATCTACGCCGGAACCGATGGAAGCCTTGTGACTGTGGGTGTCGTCTTTGCGGTCATGCTCGTCGTCTCCGGCCTCATCATTTTGCTGATTCCGCGGCGATTGCTCGATCAGGGCGAAGCGGTCATGCACGCCCAAGACGCCGTGGGGGTCCCCGATACAGCAGGTTTGGCGGCGGAGTGACCCGGCGACTTTGGGCAGGTATACTCGCGGCCCGGGATCGCCCGGTGGTCCGGCTCGCCTTCGGAGTCGGAAGGGAAAAGTTCGGGATTGTAGCTCAGCTGGCTAGAGCGCACCCCTGATAAGGGTGAGGTCGGTGGTTCGAGTCCACTCAGTCCCATTGAAGGTTGGACGTCCGCTTGGGCGTCGGATTTTCCGGACGAAAGGGGCGGCCCGCAAGGACGCCCCTGATTTGTTTGTGAGCGGTCGTTGGGACCGGTTCCAAAGCCGGTGGAGGAGCCGGAGCAAAGATTGATTGGCGACGCCGCCGGGTGTTCTTCCCGGAGGCCGAGGGAGTGCAACATGCGGATCGACGTCATCGGACGCAATCTGGAAATCACACAGGCGATCAAGGATCATGCGGAGTCGAAGGCCGCGAAGCTGCCGAAGTTCTACGACGGTGTTCAGTCGGTGAGGTTCACAATCGCCAAGATCGATCATCATCACAAGGGATCGTTCGATGTCGAACTCGTGGTCGACGTCGAGAAGCACGAAGACTTCGTGAGCCATTGCAAGTCGGAAGATGTGTATGGCGCCATCGACGAGGTCGTGCACAAGGGATCGCGCCAGCTCGCGGAGTTCAAGGAAAGGCTCAAGACCGAAAAGCGTTGAGGCCCGGTCCGATCCGGGCGCGGTCGGCCTGCGTGCGCGGCCGCCCACCCCTCCAGACGCGTCCAACCGGACCGGCCCGAGGAATCAGGAGTGTCGCGCGTGCTCAAGTTCGCACAACTTATCGCCCCGGGCGCGATTGTCCCGCAACTGCGCTCGACGCAGCGCGACGAGACAATCGCCGAACTGATTGATGCAATCGTCGCTTCGGGTGCCATCTCGCCCAAGATCCGCGACGAGCTCATGCTCAAGGTGCTCGAACGCGAGCGCAAGGGCTCGACCGGTTTCGGTCGCGGCGTCGCGGTCCCGCACGTCAAACACAAGAACATCACCAAAATGACCGCTGCCATCGGACTTTCCCAGCGCGGCATCGACTTCAACGCCCTCGACAAGCAGCCCGTGCACTCGGTCGTCTTGCTCGTCAGTCCCGAGGACAAACCCGAGGAACATCTCCAGGCGATGGAAGTCATCTTCAAGAATCTCTCGAAGGAAACCTTCCGGCGCATGCTCCGGCAATCGGGCAGCGTCGAAGACGTTCGCCAGCTTCTGACCGATGCCGACAACCAGCAGCTTCCGGCCTGACGGACACGGGTTTTCTTCGAGCCGCTTCCGGCGCTCACGCGATGCCAAAGGTCGAAATCCAAGTCGCGATCGTCAACCGCCTCGGGCTGCACGCCCGCCCGGCGATGACGTTTGTTGATCTTGCTTCGACCTTCGCGAGCGACATCACCGTGCGCAAGGACGATACCGAAGTCGACGGCAAGTCGATCATGCAGATGATGATGCTCGCCGCGGCACAGGGTTCGGTTCTGCATGTCGTCGCAACCGGCGACGACGCCGACGCCGCGATCGCGAAACTGAAGAAACTTGTCGAGAGCGGCTTCGACGAAGAGTGAGGCTCTAAAAAAGCCCGTTGCGTCGCCGCTAGTTTGCAGCCGGTGGCCACTCTTCGAGCGCCTTCTCGACCTCGACGACAAGCCTCGGTAATTCCGCGCGGATAACTCGCCAGATCGTTGGCAGATCGAGCGAGTACTACACGTGCACGAGAATGTGACGCATCCCCACGATCTTCTCCCATGGGATACCGGGCGCGCGTGCTCTTCCAAGTTCGCTGACTCTTGCCGCCGCCTCGCCGATTTCCTGCAGACAATCCTTCAATCCGCGAGCGAGCAAACGATCGGCAAAGATGTCTGCTTCCTCCTTGCCATCGGAGAACTCCAGAGCCTCGCGTGCCGCGAGAAGCATGTGCTCAAATCGAATCCGGTCGTCGCGCAGCGGGTCGGTCTTACGCGGCATAAAGCGTGCGAGCCTCCCGCATCACTTCGTCGCGAAACAGCGGCGACAAGAATCCCGGGGTCTTCAGATCAACAGTCCGGCCAAGAACGTGCTGCAACTCCATCTGCAGCCCGCCCAGATCCAGCAAGCTCGGCCGTTGATCGGGTCCAAATTCCACGAGTACATCGATGTCGCTGTCTGGTTGCTCGTCGCCGCGAAGCACGGAGCCAAACAGCGAAAGCCGAGACACTCCGTGACGGCGGCAAACATCCGCAATCCGCTCGATGGGAATGTTCGAGGAGAATGACATTATTGAATGATATCGCGTGAACTCGCAAACGCCTGCTCCGCCAGCGCAATCGCCCGACCCAGCGCTGCCGCCTTGTTCACGGTTTCCTGGTATTCCGGCTCCGCCTTCGAATCCGCCACGATTCCGCCCGCCGCCTGCAGGTGATACAGCCAGCCCTCCTCGTTCCTCGCATCGCACGGAATCACCATGGTGCGCAGCGCGAGCGCGATATCCATCTGGCCGTCGAGCCCGACGTATCCGATCCCGCCCCCGTACGGCCCGCGCCGGATCGGCTCGAGTTCATCGATGATCTGCATCGCCCGCACCTTCGGCGCGCCCGAGATCGTGCCCACCGGCAGTGCCGCGCGCAGCGCGTCCCAGCAATCAAGCCCCTCGCGCACTCTTCCCGTCACCGTGCTGCTGATGTGCATCACGTGGCTGTAGCGCTCGACGTCCATCACGGCGGGCAACTCGATCGTGCCCGGCTCAGCCACTCGCCCCACATCATTCCGGCCCAAGTCCACCAGCATGATGTGCTCGGCGCGCTCCTTCTGATCAGACAGCAAGTCAGCCTCGAGCGCCGCATCCTCTTCCGGCGTCTGCCCCCGCTTCCGTGTTCCCGCCAGCGGCCGATTCGTCACGACAAAACCTGATCGCGCGTCCTTCTTCTCTTCGTCTCTTCCTCTCTCCGTCTCTTCTCTTCTCACGCGGCACAGAATCTCCGGGCTGCTCGCCACCAGAATGCACGGCCCAGTCTGCATGTACACCATGTACGGGCTCGGGTTCACCGCGCGCAGCGCCCGGTACACATCAAACGGATCAGCCTTCGTCCGCTTCTCGAACCGCTGCCCGAGCACGACCTGGAAAATATCGCCGGCGCGGATGTATTCGAGCGCGCGATCGAGCATCTGCGCGTGCTGCTCGCGCGTCATGTTGCTCTTGAGCGCGGGCGCAGGCGCGTCCGCACCGACAACGCCCGCGGGCAAAGGCTTCGAATGTTTCTGAATCTCTTCGACGCGTCGCTCGAGCGCCGCCGTCGCGCGATCGAACGCGATCGCCGCTTCTTCATCCGGAGAAACGATCGCCAATTGGATCACGTGCACGAGTTTGTCCACGTGATCAAAGATCACCACGCCGTCATAAAACGAAAACGCCACATCCGGAAGATTCCGGTCATCCATCGGCGGCGTCGCCAGCTTCTCCGGCTCGGCATACCGCACCGCGTCGTAAGCCGCATAACCCACCCATCCCCCGAGAAACGCTTTGGGCAGCGTGTCGCGCCGCGACTTCGGCTCCGGAATCTCAAGCCGGATCGCCGCGCTTTGCTTCCGCACCCGATCCAGCGGATCATCCGAGGCGTAGTTTCCCTTGCCGGTGATCTGGTGCACCGGCCGGCTGGAGAGGATCGAGTACCTCCCTTGCCGATCGCCCCCCTCGACCGACTCGAGCAGAAATGACGGCGCCGTGCGCTCATCCGGCGCGACCAGCCGCCGGTACGCAAGCACAGGAGTCAATTGATCGGCGAGCAGACGGACCTGCAGCGGCACCGCGATCGAAAGGCCCGCCCGCCGCCGCGAAGTAGCAAATGCCGCGAACTCGTCGCGCGTGAGGTTCAGGCCCGAAATCAAGCTCTGCCCTGCCATGAGGGGCGATCGTACGCGGAACATAGACTGTTGAAAATGATCACAAAGCCAATCCAGTTTCTGATCGCGCTCGCCGCGGCACTCGCCCCGTCCTCCGCCCTGGCCCAGAGCGCTCAGCCCAAGTCCGCGCAGCCTCATCCCGCCACGGTCCGCATCCCCAATCCCACCGACCTCCCGATCGCAACCGCGACGCCCAACGCTCAGCGCGCCGCCATCGCGCTCGGCGAGCGCGTCCGCGCCGATCAGAAAAAAGCACAAGTCATCCCGACTCTCGTCATCGTCTCCGACGGACCATCGTTCCTCGATGCGATCAGCCGCTGGACTCCTGAAGCGCGCTTCCCCGTTTTGATCGATGACGGCAGCATCCTCGCCTCCGACAACATCGCGCGCTTCATCCGAGCCTTCCAGCCAACCGAAGTCGTGCGCTATCAAGTCCCAAAGTCGCCGGGCGGCTGGGAACCGGGCGCAGCCGCCGTTGAGCGCACGCTCGCCAAAGTCTGGAACGCCGAGTCCGCTGAAATCGAAAACCTCAAGAAAGCCTGGGCCGCAAAAGATCACGAGCCGCCCGGCATCGTCGTCGCCAACGAAAAAGACGCCGCGTGGCCCGCCGCCATCGCGCTCGCCGCCGCCCGCGGCCAGCCCATCATCTGGATCGACGACACCCAAGCCCCGCGAAATCTTCACATGTGGTGGGGGGCCGAGGAAGCGGGCGCGCTCGACAAATTCCTCGAAGACACCTGCGCCAAGTCCGGCCTTGCCTGGAGCGATCTCGGCGACACGCTCGACGCCGTCACGCTCTGCGGCTCATTCCCCAACATCATCCAGGTCTCGCCGCGCGACGTGCGCGCGCTCACCGATCGCATCGGTCGCCACCGCATCGACGGTCCGCAGCGCTGGGCGTGGTGCGGCCAGATCTTCGGCAACCCGTCCGAAGCCGCCTACCGCGCGATGTGTCCGCTCTTTCTTTCAAACGACGAAGTGTGGCTCTTCGATACCTACCACAAGAGCCCGCCGTGGAGCGACTACAGCCTCGCACAGTCAAAATCCGCGCTCTCCGCGGCATTCAAGTCCGACCTCACCGAATCTCCCGGCGCCGGAATCTCCAACTGGCGCGAAAAGACCCAACACCCGCTCAACGCCGGCCTGATCTTCGTCAATTCCAAGGGCAACGCCGATTTCTTCGAACTCGAAAGCGGCTACGGCTACTGCGGCGACGTGCCCTATCTGCTCCGCCCCGCCGCGCTCCACCTCATCCACTCATGGTCTTTGCAATCTCCCGGCTCGCGCGCCACCATCGGCGGGCGCTGGCTCGAGCGAGGCGTTTATCTCTACTACGGCTCGGTCAACGAGCCCACGCTCGCCGCGTTCACTCCCTGTCCGCAGGTCGCCGAGTTGCTCGCGAAAAACGCCGTCTTCTCCGGCGCCGCGCGCCGCGACATGGGCCCCGCGTGGAAGCTCACCGTCGTCGGCGATCCGCTCGCGACCGTCACGCCCGGCGCGATCGGCCCGAGATCAACGACGCCGCTCGCGCTGGAAGGCGCAAAGAACCCGAAAGCCGATGCCGCCGATCTCGTCCGCAAAGGAGACTTTGCCGGCGCGATCCGCGCCTTCGTCCTCGCGGGCGATGAAGAAATGGCGATCAAGTTCGCCTCCGCGCTCCTGCGTGATCGCCCCGCCGCGATCAATCTCGCCGTCGCCAAAGCCGCCGTTCCTCCGCTCGTTCGCGCCGGACGCACGGCCGACGCCGTCGGTTTCTTCAAGGCGTTCAACCTAAAACCCGACGACAAGTCCACCGACGCCCAGATGCTCCGCGACTATCTCTGGGAAGCATGCTCGATCTCGCTGCGCTCACGGATCAGCCCGCCAGAAGCCGGCACGCTCGACCTGCTCCGCCAGAATCTCCGCCCCGAGCAGCTCGACGACGATCTCATCGAACTGGGCCGCGCCTGGGCGCAGGTCTTCGATTTCGCTTCGGCAAACAGCATGATCGAGTCCGTCGCCGCGCAGCAGACCGAGCCGCATCTCAAAAAGAAAGCCCAGCGCGCGATCGAAGAGATGCGCAAGGGCCGACGCTAAGTGGCACCGCCCTTCCGGGCGGTGTGTCTTCAAGTCGGCAACCCCGGACGCGATACTGCCTCCGAACCGGGGCTCACGTCTTCTCTCAATATTCCATCGGCGTCTGAGATCGATCTTGGTCATCCTCGATCCGCAGCGGCCTTGTGAGCACCGAAGCAGCGCCCACCAGAATCATGACGCCCATCCAGATCGCCGCGATATTCACACGATCACCGATCGCCGCGTACGCCGGACCCGCTCCGCTTTGCCACGCCTCCCAAACTCGCCACATCGCAATGCCGAAGAACGCGAGCACCCCGATGCCAACGGCCAGTGTCGCGAGCCGCAACATGACACGGCTGCTCTCGCACTTCGATTTGCCGTTGAGCGTGGAGGCGTACAGCACCGGCAGCAGCCAGAACATCGTGCCGCACCCGCCCCCCGAAGACGGACCGCGTGTCGCTCCAAGGAAGACCGTGCAGAAGATTGTCAACCCGATCATGATCGGGAATCCGATCAGCGGCCACGCCGGGTGAACCCGCGCCGCCGCGGGGATTCTGAGCACACCAAACGCGAGCGGTCCGGCGAACAGCGGCAGAAAGATCCCGAAGCCGAATTTCGTCGCGCCGGCGATCACCAGCACGCCGACCGAAATGAGAGTGATAGTCAGCGCGATGAAGAGTGAAATGCCAAACGGCACACGCCCGCCCTCGCCGGAGCACAGATTGCCGCTGCAAAGCATGCAACCCCCCTTTGCTGACGCCGCAAAATGCTAGCGCCACTCTTACGAGTGCACGCATCACCGCCTTCGGTATCATGCCGCGATGCCGAATACATCGCGGAAATCAGCCCGCCGCGCCATCTCCGACGCCGCGATCGCCAAGGCCACCGGTCACGATTCCAAGCACTGGTTCAAAGTGCTCGACAAGTTCGATGTCAAGAAAAAAGGCCACAAGGCCGCGGCAGAACACCTCTACGACAATCACAAGATTCCTGGCTGGTGGTGCCAAATGGTCGTCGTCGAATATGAACGCGCCCGGGGTCTTCGCAAAGTAAATCAAAAGGCCGACGGCTTCTCCGCGAGCATCTCCCGCACGTTCGAATGCTCCGCCGCCGACATCATCAACGCGTGGTCGAAGCCCTCGCTCAAAAAGAAGTGGCTCGGTGACGACATCGTCGTCCACAAGGTCTCGCCCCCAAAGAGCATCCGCGCCACCTGGAACGGCGACGCGAAGATCCAGGAACCGGGAACCAAGTCGATCAGTGTCTGGCTCACCGAAAAGAAATCCAAAGACGGCACTGTCAAGTGTCAGATGGGCCTGCAGCACGAGAAGCTCGGCACCGCGGCCAAGGTCGCGAAAGCAAAGGAGTGGTGGGGCGACCGAGTTCGCCGCTTCTCGAGAATTGCAGATTCCGGTTCCCGATAACCCAGCGAGAAAATACATCTTGACATATATCTCGGAAAAGGTATAATTGCATATGGGAGGTCGAATACACCGACGAATTCGGCGAGTGGTGGGCGTCACTGTCCGAAGAAGAACAGGAGTCGCTTGCCCACGACATCGAACTTCTCGAGCAGCTCGGTCCGGGGCTCGGACGCCCCAAGGCCGACACCGTCAAGGGTTCGAGGTTCAGCAACATGAAGGAACTTCGCACGCAGCACGCCGGCCGTCCGTACAGAACTTTGTTCGCGTTCGATCCGCGCCGCTGCGCGATCCTGCTGATCGGGGGCTGCAAGCAGGGAGAAGACCGTTTCTATGAGCAATTCATTCCGGAGGCCGACCGGCTGTACGGAGAACATCTTGAGCAGTTGAAGAGGGAAGGGCTGTTGTAATGGCGCGCAAGTGGAAAGATCTCAAGGCGAAAATGAGCCGCGCGACCCGCGAGCGCGTCGATGCGCGCGTGAAGCAATCGCTCGAAAGCATGCCCCTTGCCGAAATCCGAAAAGCCATCGGAATGACCCAAGCCGAGCTGGCGGAAAAACTGGACAACGGCCAGGGCAATGTCTCCAAGCTGGAGAATTCCGCCGACATGTACCTCACCACGCTTCGCAAATACATCGAAGCACTCGGCGGCGAGTTGCACCTGACAGCCACGTTTTCCGGCGGCAGAAAGTTCGAAATCGATCAGGTCTCGGCGCTCGGCGATTCCGAAAGAAAAGCTGGATAGCGACGAGAAGTCGCGCCGCTTGAACATCCGTGCGTCATGTGCTCCGAGCGCCGCTCCACTCACTCCAGGTACGTATACCCCTCCATCCCCTGATCATAAAACTTGAGCAGGCTCTGCCCTTCCGACACCGCCAGCGTCCCCGCTTTCACAGCGCGCTCCACGTCCCGCCTCATCGCCTTGATCAGATCCTCATGGTCGTACTGCACATACGCGAGCACTTCTTTCACCGTGTCGCCCTCGACCACCTCATCAAGGTCCCAGTCGCCCACGCCCGGCGAATCGTCGAAGCTCACGTGCACCACGTGCGTGTCGCCGTACAGGTTGTGCAGATCTCCCAGCACCTCCTGATACGCGCCGAGCAGGAACATGCCAAGGTAATACGGCTGCGGCTTGTGATCGCCGTTGTTGTAGTTGAGATCGTGCAACTCCAGCACCGGCTTGCTCAGCGTTCTCTTGTCGCAGAACTTGTCCACCTGCCCGTCCGAATCGCAGGTGATGTCCGCGATGATCGCCCGGCGCAGCGGCTCCTCGTTCAGCCGGTGGATCGGACAGATCGGGAACAACTGGTCGATCGCCCAGTGATCCGGCAGGCTCTGGAACACGCTGAAGTTCACGTAATAGATGTCACTCAACACCTGCGGCAGATCAATGAGATCGTCCGGCAACTCTCCCTTCGCCGTCGCCAGCGCCAGAATCTTCCTTCCGATCGCCCAGAACATGCGCTCCGCGCTCGCCCGCATCTTCAGCGACATGTACCCCAGGTTGAACAGACTCATCGCTTCGTCACGCGCCTGCACCGCGTCGTGATACGCCTCGACCAGGTTCACCTTCGGCTGCGCCAGCGACTCAAACGCATCCACCAGTTCGATCACCGGCTGCGGCTTCTGCTTTTCCTCGCGCATCAGCTTCTTGAGCGCCGGCATGTCCGGATCGCTCGGGAAATTGGTCTTGCCCAGAACGTCCACGATCAGCAGCGATGAATGAGCGACCATCGCGCGACCCGATTCCGACAGAATCCGCGGGTGGGGCAGTTCCGCCGCGTCGCACACGCTCTTGATTCGATACACGATGTCCGCGGCATATTCCGCCACGCTGTAGTTCACGCTCGAAAGGCTGTCCGACTGGCTCCCGTCGTAATCAATCCCCATCCCCCCGCCCACGTCGATCGTGTCCAGCCCCGCGCCGAGTTTCTTGAGCTCCACATAGATGTGCGCAAGCTCGTTCACCGCCGCCTTGATGTTGCGGATATCGCCGACCTGACTCCCGATGTGGAAGTGGATCATGTTCAGGCAATCCGCCATGTCGTGCTTCTTCAGGAACTCGAGCGAGTGCAGCAGCTCCGACACGGTCAGGCCGAACTTCGAGCGCATGCCGCCGGAAGACTCCCAGCGCCCGCTCCCCTGCGCGCTCGGCTTGGCGCGCACGCCGATCTTCGGGCGCACGCCGTACCGCTTCGCGTGCTTCACGATGAGCTCGAGATCGGTTATGCGCTCGACGACGGGGATGATGTGGCGCCCGAGCTTGGTGGCCAGGATCACTGTTTCGATGAACTCGCTGTCCTTGAACCCGTTGCACACGATCGGCATCTGAGGCAGGTTCTCGGTCAGCCCGAGCACCGCCAGCAATTCCGGTTTGCTTCCGGCCTCAAGACCGAACCCGAGCTGTGCGCCAAGATCGCGCACTTCCTCACAAAGCTGGCGCTGCTGATTCACCTTGATCGGAAAGATGCAGCTGTACACGCCCGTGTACTGATGCTCCTTGATCGCGTTGTCGAACGCCCCGCGGATCTCCTGCAGCCGGTGCTTGAGCAGGTCGCGCATCCGGATGATCACCGGCGTCCCGATTTCGCGCTCGCGCAGCCCCTCGATCACCTCGTGCAGATCGATCTGCCGCTTGGGGTCGCGCTCCGGCATCACGAACAGATGCCCCTCGGCGTTGACCCCGAAGTAGCCGTCGCCCCAGTTGCGGATCCCGTAGATCTTTTCCGCGTCCTCGATCGTCCACGGACGCTTCGCGGCCTGCTGTTCCGTCTCCATCCCCGGCACTCCGACCTTCACCGAAGTGAGATTCGCGCCGCTCGCCGTCGTCACCGTTGCCATCTGCTTCTCTGCCGCGCTTCCGCGGCTCCCCGTGTTCGATTCGTCCCGCTTGCCGCGGATCCGTCGAACCTGTGCGAAATGAAATCCCGACGCGTCCGTCTCCGTACCGATGGAACTCTCCATCCCCGATGCGCTCCGCGCACCGGCTTGCTCCACACAACCGAGTCAAACACACTCTTTGGGAAGCACATCCGTGCGCTTCCGGCGTCTCCGCCGCGGCATCCAACTCGCGCCGCTACAAAAAGATAGCGTGCCTGCGCTGTCAATGCGAGAGCAATCCGAAATCGCACCGCCAATTCTCTATGCGCTCGCCGCGCGCCTGTCTCGTCAGCTCCGGGCATGAAACAGATGCCGGCAGTGGTGCTGCTCCGATCGTCTTCACGCTCATCCGCCTTTGCAACTCCGGTGCCGTCGCAGCCTCCACGACGGCGATCTCACCCGATTCTGGTCTGAATACCCGACAACTTTCCATGCGCCAGTTGGTCCATGCCGCGCCCAGTTTCCGCTCGGACCGATCGCGCAGTTGCCGGTTTGGAGAGCCAAAGCAGTCCGTCCCAAGTCTCGATCTCGCTACTCCGCGACTTTTTTCTTTTCGCCGCTCCCCAAAGCACTTACCGCCGAGTTGGTGCCCCCTCACCGACAGGATTTGCAGGCCAAACGCGCTCCCTCGCCCCTCATTAGAGATGCCTCGCACAAACCGCGAATGTCGGAGTCCACCCATGCACCCCATCCATCCCATGTTCGCGCAGGTCTTTGACGAGTTTTTCGTCCGCGGCACCCACATCGACCGGATCGCCGCAATCCACGAACTCTCTTTCCGCGAAGTCACCGACATCCTCAGCTGCGAGGCCGGCCTCGAGGCCATGCACGCAGCCATCCGTGTCGAGCGCCTCCGCTACGAGATGGATTCGCTCATCAGCCGCCGCCGCGCGCTCAACGCACTCGACTGCCTCATCTCCCGACCCGACAACTCGGTCCGCACCTGCGAATCACGCCGCCGCGCCGCCGACGCGATCCTTCGAAACACCAAGTCAAGCGGAAAGGCTTCCCAAGTGCCGCGCTCGGATCGCGACCGCGAGGAGCCCAAGCAAGCGACGCCCACACCGAGACCGCCCTCACCACAGCCGCAGGCCGCTCGTTCCAGTCCCGATCAACACGTCGCCCCGCAATCGGATTCCGTTCCCGAGTCGGAATCCAAATCGCAAGTCCCGATCACTGCAACGGTGCGATCGATCGCTCCCGCCGCACAACCTCTATCGCGAGCGCAATCTGATCGCGCCGTTCCAGGGTCGCGCAAGCTCCCCATCGAAACACGCTCTCATGCACGCCCCGAATCTGCCCCTGTTCACCCATCGTCCGCGGCCTGCGAACCGCTCGGGCGACACTTCCTAACGCGGGTAGACTCGATCGACCAACGGAGGCACACATGCTTCGAACCATTCTGCTGTCCGCGTTGCTCCTCCTCGCCCCGCTTAGTCGCGCTGCCGATCCGCTTCCATCGTGGAACGACACCGAGCCGAAAAAAGCGATCATCGCCTTCGTCGAGAAAGTCACCAAGGAGGGCTCGCCCCAATTCATCAAGCCCGAAGAACGCATCGCCACCTTCGATAACGACGGCACGCTCTGGTGCGAAAAGCCCAACTATGTGCAGGCAGTCTTCGCGCTCGACCGTGTCAAAGAACTCGCCCCACAGCATCCCGAGTGGAACGAAAAGGAGCCCTTCAAGTCGATTCTCTCGAACAACCTCAAGGCGGCGCTCGCGGGCGGTGAAAAAGCCCTGGTCGAACTGGTCATGGCGACACACGCCGGCACCACAACCGCCGAGTTCGAGCAGATTGTGAAAGACTGGATCGCCAAGTCCGAGCATCCGCGTTTCAAGCAGCCCTACACCAAGTGCATCTATCAGCCCATGCTGGAGCTGATGCACTACTTGCGCGACAACGGCTTCCAGGCCTACATCGTCTCCGGCGGCGGCGTCGAATTCATGCGTCCCTGGACCGAGCAGACATACGGGATTCCGCCTCAGAAAGTCGTCGGCAGCAGCATCAAGACCAAGTACGAAATGAAAGATGGCAAGCCCGTGCTCGAACGTCTTCCCGAGATCGATTTCATCGACGACGGGCCCGGAAAGCCCGCCGGTATCAACTCGCGCATCGGCCGGCGACCGCTCATGGCCTTCGGCAATTCCGACGGCGATCGCGAGATGCTCGAATGGACCACCATGAACGGCGGACCCCGCTTCGGCCTCATCGTTCACCACACCGACGCCGTGCGCGAGTACGCCTACGACCGCGATTCATCGGTGGGCAGACTCGACAAAGCGCTCGACGAAGCACCCACCCGCGGCTGGATCGTCGTCAGCATGAAAGATGACTGGAAGCAGATCTTCCAGTTCGAGAAGCCCGGCGCTCCAAAGTGAAACCGATTGAGCGCCGGGATCGTCGCGCCCGTGCTTTGTGAAGAAACGCGCGACGCGCTCCCGTGCGAACCTTTCTTCACACACGCATCGGACTTCGCCTGTACTATCCGCCCTGCGCGGCCTCAGCGTCACCACGGTCACATTCCTCAAGGAGAGCGAAAAATGTACACCAAGCACGCATCGGCACTTCTGATTTCAATCGTCGGTGCCGCGGCATCCGCCCAGTTCGCGCCGATCCCGCAGAGTCTCGTGACCCCCGACAAGGTCGAGACAAGCATCGGCACCTTCGAGTTCAAGGACGGCATTCCGAGCAAGTCGTCCGCCGACTCCGCGTACGACGCGCTCGATCGCTCCCACGCAGTGCGTGCCTTCCTCGACACCATGTGCGGTGTCAGCATCCAGGCGGCCGCCAAGGGATTGAGAGACGCAGGGGTCAAAGACAACGAAGTGATGATCTTCTCCGACCTGATGGATTCGCACTCGCTCTTTTTGACCGCCAACGCCGACACCGTGTACGCAATGGGGGTGCTCGACCTCTCCAAGGGTCCGATGGTGCTGGAAGTTCCGCCGCGTTTTCTCGGAACGATCGACGATCACTGGTTCCGCTGGGTGACCGACATCGGCTTACCGGGCGGCGACCGGGGTGAAGGCGGCAAGTACGTCATCGTGCCGCCGGGGTACGAGGACGATCTGCCCGACGGCGGCTTCTTCGTCGCCCACGCGAAGACCAACAAAGTTCTCTGGTTCGGCCGCTCATTCCTCGAGAACAAGTCCGATCCGAAAGCTCCCGCCGACACGATCCGCAAATTCACAAAGGTCTATCCCTATCGGGCCGGCGGCGTCGGTACACCCATCGCCCAGTTCCTCGCCGGCAAAGCGCCCCTTTCGCGACCCGACCAGCCGCCCGAGACCGTCTTCCACGAAGGCAGCGGCAAGACCATGAACACGGTGCCGCCGACCGACTACACCTTCTTCGAGGTTCTGAATGAGGTGGTCCAGGAAGAACCCGCGACATCGCTCGACGCCGAGCTCATGGGGCCTCTCGCGGCAGTCGGCATCGTGAAAGGCAAGCCCTTCGCGCCCGACGCGCGCATGAAGAAAATCCTGAACGAGGCCGCCGCGCAGGCCAACGCCATGTCGCGCACTCTTTTCATGGACCCGCGCGATCCGACCTGGTTCTACTACCCGAATTCTTCCTGGTTCAATTACCTCTTCGAGACCGGCTACCAGTTCGAGACGCCCATCCCGCGCATCACCCGCGAAGGCATCAAGATCACGCCCCCGACGGGTTACCGCACGCTCAACGCCCGCACCAATTTCTTCTACGGCGTCACCGGCATCACGCCCGCGATGGCGATGACGCTGACGGGCATCGGTTCGCAGTACCTGCTCGCGACCAAGGACGCGAACAAACAGTTTTTCGACGGCAGCAAGACGTACAAAGTGACATTGCCCAAGGGGATCCCCGAGGCAAACTTCTGGTCGTTCACGCTCTACGACAACATGTCGCGTTCGATGCTTCAGACGCCGCAGAAATACCCGCGCGCCGGAAGCCAGAATTATCCGAGTCCCGCGGCAGAACCCGCCGCCGATGGCTCGACCACCGTCTACTTCTCGCCGTCGCAGCCCGAAGGCGTCAAGCGCGGCAACTGGATCCAGACCGATCCCGCCAAGGGGTGGTTCGTCATCCTCCGCCTCTACAGCCCGCTCGAACCGTTTTTCGACAAGTCGTGGCGCCCAAGCGAAATCGAACTGGTGAAGTAACCCCGAGTGAATTCGCTCGCCGATCGTCCGTCTTTCGATTTGATTGTTCTTCATTCGCGTTGGGTCCAGCGCGGCTTCCCCGTTTTTCTCCGTGCTTCTCGTGGTTCTCCGTGTTTGATCTCACCCGCTCTTTCTTTTCCACATCGCCGGCTTTTTTCCTACATCACACCGGCAAAGGACTCTTCAGTTGGTCGCCGACCCGTCGCGCATCTCGACGAATGACCAACCTTCTCCGCGTGCGGAAACGGTCTTCCTGTCTGTGCAGCGCATCGAGCATCTGATCTGGGCGTTCATCACCCTCGGCGTGATCGTTCGCCTCGCTCGCTTCGGACTGCGTTTTCCACTATGGGAGGACGAAGCCTTTCTTGCGTACAACCTGTCGCGCCGCAGTTTCGCCCAGCTCCTTCAGCCCCTCGACTACATCCAGGTCGCCCCGATCGGCTACCTCTGGCTCCAGCGCGCGGTCATCGATCTTCTGGGCTTTTCCGAGTTCTCGCTCCGCGCCACCGCCCTGCTCGCCGGACTCGCCAGCTTGTTCCTGATGAAGCGCGTTGCGGCGCTCACGCTGCCACCGCTCGCTCAGCTCTTCGCCATCGCGATCTTCGCCGTCTCCTACCCGATGATCCGATACTCGGCCGAGGCCAAGCAGTACGGCCTCGATCTCTTCCTTGGACTCACCCTCGTCTGGCTGTTCCTTGAGATGCAGCGCCGCCCGGAGCGGGTGCGCTGGTCGATCGGCCTCATTTTCATCGCCGCGCTCGGTCCCTTTGTCTCGCACCCGATCGTCTTCATCGGGGGCGGCGTCAGCCTCGCGTGGGTCTGGCTTTTGCGTCAAGGCTCTGTCCGAAACATCCCGGCGTGGCTCCTCTTCAATGCCGCGCTCGTTGCCTCTTTCGCCGTGCATTTCTGGTTTGCGCTCCGCGCGGTCGGCCCCGCCAACGACGCGCTCATGCAGGAATTTTGGGGTCCCAATTTCCCCCCGCTCCGCGAGCCCCTGGGCCTCCCCCTCTGGCTCATCAAGACTCTGACCAGCGACCTGCTCGCCTTTCCCATCGGCGGCGGCCGAGGCGCCAGCACGCTCAGTTTTCTCCTCATCGCCGGCGGCATCGCGCTCTGGATCGCGCAGCGCCGCATCGCGTGGCTGCTCCTTGCGCTCGTGCCGCTCGCACTTCACCTCGCAGCCTCCGCGCTGCACAAGTTCCCGTTCGGTGGCCACGTCAAGTTCAGCATGTACTGGGCCCCGCTCGGGGTGATTCTCATGGGCGCCGCGGTCGCATACGTCTGGCAATGGAACGAGCGCCGCGCCCGCCGTCCCATTGCGCTCTGGGCCTGCCTCGTCGCAATTGCGCTCATAGGAGTCGGCAGCCTCGTGCGCGATTTCGTTCGCCCCGCAAAAACCACAAGCGATCTCCGCGCCCGTGATTTCGCCCGCTGGCTCTGGAACGACCTCCCCATTGACAGCGTCGTCGTCTGTGCGCACACCGACCTGCACAAGGACTTCACGATCGGCCTGCGCGAGCGACTCAACTGGTCGGCAAGTTTCTACTGCAACGCCCTCATCTATTCGCCCCGCCTCCGCGACGGGCTTCCCCCGGATTGGAGCCGTGTGTCGTCCGCGTGCCCGCTTCGCTGCGTCGTCTATCGCCCGGGCGGAATGCCGGAGGACGTCGAGGCCCAAGCCGCTTGGCTCCGCGAAATGGAACAGTCCTATTTGCTTGTAACGCGCGACCGCTTCCCCCTGCCCAGGTACTCCCAAAGCGGGCGCACGCTCATCTGCGTCGACAACGTCGAAATGTTTGTTTTCATTCCGCGCCCCTGACCCGGGCGTACTTCCTCTCCCGCATCCGCTAATCTTCTCCCCCATGGCCCTCGTCGCGCTGGCTTCCGTTCACAAGACCTATCCCAACGGCTTCAACGCCGTGAAGGACTTCAACCTCGAGATCAAAGACGGCGAGTTCGTCGTGTTTGTCGGCCCGTCGGGCTGCGGCAAGTCGACCACGCTGCGCATGGTCGCGGGTCTTGAGGATGTCACTTCCGGCACGATCTCCATCGGCGATCGCGTCGTCAACGACGTTCATCCGAAGGACCGCGACATCGCGATGGTCTTTCAGTCGTACGCGCTCTACCCGCACATGAGCGTCTACAAGAACATGGCCTTCGCGCTCAAGCTTCGGAAAGTCCCGAAGGCCGAGATCGACCGGCGCGTGCAAGGTGTTGCCAAGACTCTCGGTCTCACCGACATGCTCGATCGTAAGCCGCGCCAACTCTCCGGCGGCCAGCGCCAGCGCGTCGCGCTCGGCCGCGCCATCGTCCGCGAGCCCAAGGCCTTTCTCTTCGACGAACCGCTCTCCAATCTCGACGCGAAACTGCGCGTCACGACAC
This sequence comes from Phycisphaeraceae bacterium, assembly GCA_019636555.1. Taxonomy (NCBI): domain Bacteria; kingdom Pseudomonadati; phylum Planctomycetota; class Phycisphaerae; order Phycisphaerales; family Phycisphaeraceae; species Phycisphaeraceae bacterium. The sequence goes on from JAHBXH010000001.1 coordinate 702,740, forward strand.
GCGCCGAACTCAAAGCGCTGCATCAGCGCCTCAAGACGACAACCATTTATGTGACGCACGATCAGGAAGAAGCGATGACGCTCGGCGACCGCATCGTCGTCATGAGCAACGGCCTGATCCAGCAAGCCGGTCCTCCTCTCGATGTCTACCGCAATCCAAAGAATCGCTTCGTCGCCGCGTTTGTCGGCACGCCGCCCATGAACTTTCTCGAGGGCACGCTCGAGAAAAGAGGCGACGCCGTCGTCTTCATCGAAGGCGGCCCGGGCGGCGCGGGCCAATCCGCTCAACTCCCTTCACACCCCGCGCGTTCCGGAGCTCTCGCGCAGCACATCGGCAAGCCCATCGTCCTCGGCATCAGGCCCCAGATGTTCTCGCTCGATGGTCCGGGCGACGCGTCGCTCCGTGTGAGAGTCAACGTCGTCGAACCGCTCGGCGATACCGTCGATCTCTCCGTCGCAACCCAAAGAAGCCCGCACCTCGTCGCCCGCCTGCCCGCCCGCGGCAACGCTGTCCCCGCCGGCCAGGAAGTCACGCTCCACGTCGCGATGGACCTCGTTCACTACTTTGAACCCGGCGAGTTCGGCGCGAAGCTCATGCTCTGAAGCCTTGTTCCCTGGAAACAAGGGACGGGGAAGGGAGGGGATTTCTGTTCATGCATCCGACCTTCCAATCATGCATCCGCGTCGCACGCTTTGCCCTCCTCTTGTTTGCATCGAACTTCGCTCGCGCAGCGCCGCCCGCGCCCCGCGCCATCGCCTGGGTTCTCGAGATGCACGACGGCTTTGACCACGAGCAACAGGCGAGCGAACTCAAATCTCAACTCGCCGCGGCACGCGCGGGCGGAGCCAGAATCGTTTGCGTCGAATTCGCGGGCAACTCCTGGCGACTCGACGTCGCGCAGCAGATCGGCGATGTGCTTGCTACGAGCGAGCCGCCCGCGATCGCCTTCGTGAAAGCCGAATCCGGTCGGGCGCCGCTCGCGTTTCTGGTTGCCGGCTGCCGCGCTCCCGCGGGCTGCTTCGTGCAGACCGGGACGCTTTTCTTCTCCGAAGAGTCCGGCAACGCCCGCGAGCTCGCCGATGCGAAGGCGATCAAGGCCGCCGAATCGCAGTGGAAAAAGCTCGGAGGCAGCTCCGCGTTCGTCCCTTACGAAGTGCTCCGCGCCGCGATGCTCGATCCCTCGATCGGCTGCAGAATGATTCCGGCGCTTGGCGAAGGCGGCAAATTCGAAATGCGCGCCGGCGCGAGCCCGGGCGACGAAGAGAACGCGGTCGTGCTCAGCGAGCCCGGCGCAAAAGCCCTGAATCTTTCGGCACAGAATGCGATCGCGCTCGGTCTTTGCAGCGCCGAGGCGACCGATTCGCGCGACGCGATCGAAGTCGCGCTCCAGAAGACCGGCGGTGCCAAGCCCGAGATGCGTGAACGCCGCGCCGTCGGGCCTTCGCTCGCCTCGCTCCGCGATCTCGCCGATGCGTCACTCGATCGCGCCGAGCGCGAGATGGACCGCGCCGAACCCTTTCTCAAGGTGAAGCACGACAGCCAACAGATCGCGCCGAATCAGAAGCACGAGGCCGCTTCTCTCGCAAAGCCCGCGCTCGATGCCGCCGACGCCGCGGTCCGCGACGCCGAGGAAATCGTCCGTATCAATCCCGAAGTTCTCCGCATGCCAGGCCCCGGCCAATCAAACACAGGTCAAAGAGTCAGTCAGTTTCAGGCTCGCTGGCGATCAAAGATTCAGCAGGCAAAGGATCGATTGGAAAAGCTCCGCGCCAAGGCCGAAAAGCTCGCGGCCGCGTAGAACCGATCGACGTTTCCGAAAGGTGAAGGTGCTCCGTGCGCCCGAATCGAAGAGGCCGAAAGCCAAAGCCCGTTCACACCCGCCGCCATCCGGCGAGCGGAAAACAAAAGTCGGCGGCCTCTGAAAAGCAACTCGCGCCGCCGAGCGCGTCGATGGGCGTCCCGCTCATGATGGATCCGCGCGAGACCAAATTGCTCCGCGAGATGCTCTGGCACAACCTCGTGCGCGAAATGTTGAGCGCGCTCTGTCTCGAAACCGGGCACGCCGATGCTTCCGAAAAACCAAAGCTCCTCGACGGCCGGCTCACGCTCATCACGTTCCGGGGCGAGCGCATTCCCATCGGCGCCGTCCGGCCGCTCATCAACTTCGGAGTCGGTCGGACGCGCGAAGAAAAGCAGCTCTCGATGATGCTGCAGGGAACTGTCTTCCAGATCATCACGCCGGACGGCGACGTCTTCACGCTGCCGATCCACGAGATCCGCGGCCTGCACGCGCTCTCCGAGTCGATCATGCAGCAACTCCAGAGCGTCGCGGAGAAAGCCGAACAAGCAGAATCGGGCGCGCCCTTCGGCTTCGCCGCGTTCACCTCGCTCGCACAGGGTCTGCGCGACCGCCCAATCCAACGAGCGCCCGATGATCCGGGCGAATAGGTCGCGCGCGTTGATTCAGCGACGCGGATTGCGTGGCGTCCCGACCCGGACCGAGCGCGGCGGAATCGGCGGATGCGGAGAGCGCGGCTTCGCCGGTTCGACATTCACTTCGCGTTCTGTCTCGTGCGCGGCGGGCTCTTCCGGTTCGGGAGCTTCGCGCGATTCGGTTTCCGGCGCGGCCTCGCCTTCGGTCGCGCTCGGCTCACGTTCCGCGGAAGGCATCGGAGTCTTTTCGCCGTGTTCTCCCGGCCCTCTCACCAACTTCGCAAAGATCAGCCGACCCGCGGCGGTCTGCAGGTTGCTGGTGACCTGAAGATCGACACGCTCGCCGATCAGATGCGACGTTCCGTCGGCCACAACCATTGTTCCGTCGTCGAGATAGCCGACGCCCTGACCCGGCTGCTCGCCCTGCCGGACCAGCATGACCGAGAGCGGCTCGCCGGGCACGAGCGCGGGCTTGAGCGCATTGGCAAGTTCGTGGATGTTGATCACGTCGATGTGCTGGATCTCGGCGACGCGCGCCAGGCCCAGGTCGGTGGTGACAATGATGCCCGGCGACAGCCGCGCGAACTCGATCAGCATCTGATCGACCGCTTTGCCCGGTACGGGCAATTCGTCGATGCTCACGAGAATCTTTCCGAGTCGCTGCAGCCTGGTCACCATATCAAGACCGCGCCGGCCCTTTGTCCGGGTGAGGCGGTCGCTCGAATCCGCCAGCTTCTGAAGTTCGAGAACGACGAACCGCGGAATCACGACAGGAGACTGGACGAGCCCGGTCGCCGCCATGTCCACAAATCGCGCGTCGATCAGCGCAGACGAATCGAGGATCAGCGGTTTGGCGCCGCGGATCTGCTTCGCGAATTCGACGTACGGAATCACGAGCCGGAAATCGTCCTGCGTCTGCAGGATCGTCGTTACCGCGAGATAGGCAAGGCCGATCCCGAGCAGCACCTTCGCGGCGCTCGTGATGCGCCCGTCGATCTCGTAGAGTGTCGCGAGCAGATCGACGACCGAGCCGAGCGCCGCGGTCGCGAGCATCGCCGCGGCAAGCCCGAAGAACACCGCCATCACCGCGCCGATCTTCTTTTTGCGGGTGATCAGGTCCACGCTGCCGACGATCGCCGCGATCAGGAACGCGATGACCAGAATCACGATCGCGACCCGCGGCCATTCCTTCGGCACCGCCTGGTCCGGCCGGAAATACAGCACCGACAGCGTCGTCACCACCACGAACAGCGCGAAGAAAGAGAGCCGCGTCATCCGGATCAGCGATGCGCGGTACGACTCGGTCTGCTCGGCGGCGGACGGCACTCCGGACGGATTCTCTCGGGGCTCAGTCATGGAGACTCAGGATTCTACGGACAAGCCGGGCTTTGTGATGCCGCGCACTTGCGGTTCGTCGGCGTTCGGCGAGTGAAACGTGAGCGGGAAAGCACCCGGAACGCGCTAGAATCGGGCCGCTCCCTCCGATCGACGGCCGGGCCCGGTGCACGGATGGCCCGTGAACCTGGTCAGGGCTTGACCGCAGCAGCCATAAGCGGCCGTCGTCCGGTGCCGCCGGTGTCCTGGCCGTCGATCAGGGGGAGCGACAGCCTCAGGATTCAGATAGGGAGTGAGCGGGCTCGGATTGTGCGCAAATCCGCGGTCACCAGCGCCCCCGACAGAAGTTCCTTCTCGAATCGAGTTGCGATATCGTGGATCAGGAGGGCGATCGCTTGAGATCGCAATCCTTCAATTCGAATCCGTATGACCGACGGCGCTGTTTCTCCGCTCGTCGCCATGATTGCGTGGAAATCTCCGTCGAGTGTGACCACAACTCTGCTCTGCGAGCGCGCTGCAACGATGATCTGGGCGTCGGTCGCCTCAGACAATCCGATCTGAAGCACATGCACCGCATCGTGACCGCGCTCTGCAAGGACGGAGGCGGCGCCGTGCCCGAGCCCTTGATCCAGAAGGAGCTTCATGCAGACTCCGCCAGCGGGAGCGTGCGGTCGGCTAGATTCGCCGCCGCGTATGCAAGCGCCTGTCGGATGTCTTCCTCTTCGAGTTCGGGGAATTCGCGATGAAGCTCGGCGCGATCGGGGTACAACGCCACCGCCTCCACCACGCGCCGCACCGTCAGACGCTGCCCGCGGATGCAGGGTTGTCCATTTTGAATCGCGGGATTGACCGTGATGCGATCGAACTTCATGCCGGAATGATAGCGAAACCGCCAAGATTTCGGCGTCCATCATCGCCCTCCTTCCCCGTAGAATGACCCCCTATGGCCTACACCGTTCTCGCCCGCCGCTACCGCTCCGCCGACTTCGATGAAGTAGTCGGCCAGGAAGCGATCGCCAAAACTCTTCAGAACGCGATCAAGCTCAATCGCGTCGCGCACGCGTATCTCTTCTGCGGCACGCGCGGCGTCGGCAAGACCAGCATGGCGCGCATCTTCGCCAAGGCGCTCAACGGCGGCAAGGAGGAGATCGATGCCGCGATCATGTCGGGCAAGGACACCGACGTCATCGAGATCGACGCCGCCAGCAACAACAGCGTGGACAACGCGCGCGAGCTCATCGCGAACGCCGCGTACCGGCCGCTCCGCGGCAAGAAGAAGATCTACATCATCGACGAAGTGCACATGCTCTCGACCGCCGCGTTCAACGCGCTGCTCAAGACGATGGAAGAGCCGCCCGAGCACGTGATGTTCATTCTCGCGACGACCGATCCGCAGAAGGTTCCCGCAACAATCCAGAGCCGGTGCCAGCGCTTCGACTTCCGAAACATCCCGGCGACGGACATCTCCGGGCATCTCGCGGCGGTGCTGAAGCAGGAGGGTGTCTCGGCCGAGCCCGAGCTTGTGTTCCAGATCGCGCGCCTCGGCAACGGCTCGATGCGCGATGCGCTCAGCCTGCTCGATCGCCTGATCGCCAGCGGCGAGAAGAAGCTCACCGTCAAGACGCTCGAAGAACTGCTGGGCTTGCCCGCGCGCGAACTCGTCGGCGCGCTGCTCGATGCGTTCGTTTCCGGCACACCCGGCGCGGCGCTCGAAGCGGGTGACGCGCTCCTCAAGCGCGGCATCGCGATCGACCAGGTTTTCGAGAGTCTGCTCGAGCGATTCCGCGATCTGCTCGTGCTCGCCACCTGCGGCGGTTCGACCGAGCTTGTCGAACTCTCCGACGATGCACGCAAGAGCGAGACAGCGCGAAGCGCAAAGTACGATCCCGCGGCGCTTGTACACATGATCGCGATGGTCGAGAACCTGCAACGCAGCGCCAAGAACAGCGCCTGCCCGCGCGCACTCTTCGACGCGTGCCTCGTGCGCCTTGCGCTCACCGATCGGCTCGCGGATGCGACGAGCGTCCTGCGCGAAATGAAATCCGAGCCGCGCGGCGCGGCAACCGTGAGCACCCCCGCAAAAAAACGCTGACGCCGGTGGAGGCCGACAGGCCCGATCCACCGGCGCGAAGAACCGTTCCCGATGAACCTGTTCCGCGCGCGTCCGTTCCGTTTGCGCGAGAGGAATCGATGCGCGTGGTCGAGAAGCCGGAGAGCATGCCGCCTCGCCACTCGCCGAGCAACGCGTGCGATTGGGCGAGCGTGCAGGCCGCGGCGGCGGAATCGCGGCGCCAGGTGAAGATGGTGATCGAGGAAGCGTCGCTTGTCGAGTTCAAAGACGGGTGCGTGAATCTGAAGGTCGCGCCGGATCTGATGACCGCGGCATCTGGCGTGCAGGAAGACATCCGCCAGTTGATCGCGCGCGCGTGGGGGCGCGCGGTCCGATTGGAATTCGCGCAGCACGCGGCGCCCGGCTCGGTCGCGCCGAGCAGCGAGAGCGCGCGGAACGGGGTGCTGCCTACCGACCAAGGCGCGAGCGCGCAGGTTCCTTCATTGACCGTCGCGAATGCGACGGAGAATCCGCTGATTGCCAAGGCCATTGAGCTGTTTGGTGCGAAAGTAGTCGGTGTGTATCCAAGGCAGAAATGATCGGCCCCGGATGCGGGCGCCGCGAACAAGGAGATGCAGATGTTGGATCAGTTGAAAGCGATGGGGGCGGTCGCGAGTCTCCTGAAGAACCGCGAGAAACTCCAGGCCTCCATTCAACAGGTGAAGGAGGAAATGGGCAAGACCGAGGTGATCGGCAAGTCGTCGAACGGCGCGGTGGTGGCGAAAGTGAGCGGGCAACTGAAAGTGATCTCGGTTGAGATCAGCGCGCCGCTCGTGAACGGCATGGCCGCGGAACCCAAGACGCGCGAGGCCGCATCGAAGTTGATCGCCGACGCGGTCAACGACGCAATGACGCAGGCGCAGGAAAAGCTGCACGCGGCGGTGCAGAAGCGCACGCAGGAACTGGGCATCCCCGATCTGCCGGGTCTCGGCAACCTGCTCGGATGAATGGTGCGACGCGAAACGACGGAAGCAGATTGGGTATTCTCACGCCATGAAATGTCTCATTGCAGCCGGTCTTGGTTCGCTCTCGCTCCTGCTCGGATCGTGCGACTACGAGCGGCTCCCCGAAAAATTCGAACTGGTGCAGGGTCCGCCCGAGCCCGGTCTCACCGTGATGTACGCCGAGGCGATGCGTGATCCCGCGAACGCGAAGTTTCCGCCGGTGACGGTTCGCCTGATGGGCGTGCAATCCTCGTCTCTGCCGGGCGGGAAGTTTGACTTCGGCGCGGCGATCGACAGCGCCGAGAAGCCGAACGGTCCGCTGGTTCAGGATGTTTCGCTCAACCAGAGGATGCGGATCTTCAAGATCGCGCCGAGCGATCCGATGTTCGAGAGTCCGTACGTGTTTGCCGCGGCGTCGCTCGCGTGGGCCGCGCCGGAGCCGCCGCCGGAAAACTATGTGGAGCGGATCGGCGTCTTTGACGAGAAGGGGAACGAGATTTCACCGTATGTCGCGCTGCCGCCCGTGCCGAACAACGTGGTGAAGCAGGATCGGCGTGCCGCGCTGATCAAGAGCGCATCGGTGAAGACCGCAGGGGTGATTCTCGAAGTGGACCGCGAGGGGATCAAGATCGTGCCGGCCGGGTTGCGGGTCCGGGAAGCACGGGCCGTTCCGCCTCCGGAGTCGAACTAAGCCTGATTTGCAACCCGAGGCCGGATCGCGGACAATGGGGAGATGCCGACGTTTGGGTCGTATGAAGCTCGCCGCGAACTGGCGGGCGCAGGTTTCTGCGCCCGCTGGGAGGCGTCATTGTCGGCGGAGTCGTCGGTTCCTGGGATGGGAGCGGGTGGGGGCGCGAAGCCATTCGGGGACCGGTTTGTGGCGACGGCGGTCGGGCCGACGGTCGTGGTGCCTTGGCTGCCGCGGGCGGGGCTGGATGAGGAAGCGCGCCGGCTGGTCGGCGCGGCACGCGATCAGGCGCAGCTCGTGGGCGCGGGCGCGAAGCGCTGGTCGATCGTTGCTGATTTCGGATTGATGGACGACGGGCGCGGCGCGTTCGTGGTTCGGCCGTCGATGGCGTGGACGGTCGAGCGACTGGTGCTCGCGCAGTATGTGTTCACTTCGGTCGAACTGCGCGGGATCATTCTCGGAGTTGTTGATGGGCTGCTCGAACTCGAGCGCAACTCGGCGCGGCAGTGGGGGAATCTCAACAGTTCGACGGTGATGCTCTCGGTCGGGCCGGGGGATTCGAAGCTGGGTGACGGGACGGGCGTCGTTCTCACCGAGCTCGAATCGCGAGAGCGGCTCGGAACGGATGCGCAGGTCGCTGATTTACGGGCGCTCGGTCGGCTGATTTATGAAATGGTGCTGAGCAAACGCCCGCCTCTGAAGGCGGCGTCGGGCTGGACGGCGACCTGGTCCGAGGGCTGGGAAGTCGTCGGCGACGGGCGCTGGTGGTTCGAACTTGCGAACCGGCTGATGTCGGCGGGGACGGCGCTCGGAGCGGGCGGAAATCCGCCGACGCTGGCGCAGGTGCGTCAGGACATTCTCGAGCACCGCGCGCACAAGCCGGTCAACAAGCGGCAGCTGTACATCGCAGGCGGGATCGCGGCGCTGGTGCTGCTCGCGGGCGGAGCGTACTTTGCGCTGCACACGCCGGCGCGCGAACCGATCGTTTTGACTGCCGATCAACTCGACGAAAAGGCGCGGCTGAGCCGATGGCAGGGCCTGGTCGAGCGCTGGCGGCTGTGGTTTGGTGATCTGTACGCGTCGCGCGCACAGATTTCGAAGGCGGCGGAATCGAAGCCCGCGGGCAGCACGATCCGCGCGATCGGCGCGGCGCTGGACGACCCGGCGCTCAAGGACCCGCGCGTGATCTCGGGCGTCGGCGCGAGCGCGAGCCTGCTCGATCTGTTCGATCACCCTGGCGACTCGATCGAGGGCGACAAGATCGTGGCGGCGGCGAACAGTCTCGAGAAGATCGAAGAGGTGCGAAGGCTGCTTCTCGAGTGGCCGGAACTCGCGCGGCTGCGCGATCTTGCGGATCAATGGGAAAAGCGAGGCTGGAGCGCGGCGACCGGGCCGCTGCGCAGCGCGGCGGAGGGTGTTTCATCCTCGATTCCAACGGTCATCATCAAGGAAAACGATGCCGCCGGGCCCGATTCGTCGGCGGTTCGATCGGGAGCGATCGTGCCCGCGGTGCTCGCGGCACAGGAAGCGCTGACGGCATCGGAAGAGATCGAGTCGGCGTGGGATGCGCTGACCAAGGCTTCGGAAGCGGCATCGGGCGCCGGCGAGAAGGATGCGCTGCGAGATCCGGTTCTTTCGCGGCTGAAAGAAGTGGCGGCGCACGAAGCGGAAGATGCGTTGAAATCTTCCGGCGAGGGCATGCCGGCAATAGGGGCGATCCGTGATCGTCTGTCGGCGCTCAACAAGTCGGTGGAGAGCGCGCTCGCGTACACGAACGGAAGCGTCGATGGGTGGGATCGGCGGGGGTTCCTGGAATCGGAGAAGCTGAAGCAGATCGCGGCGGGTGCGGCGAGCGCGGAGCTGATGAGCCAGTGGCTCGCGCTCGCGCGGGATCCGCAGTTTGCAAGGGTGGATGCGCCCGATCCGCGCGAGCCGGCGCTGGCGAAGTTCAAGGAAACCGGCGAGCAGCTCAAGGCGGATGGCCAGCGGCTTTCGGACATGGCAAAGGGAGGGCGCGAACTGACGTTGCTACCCGAGGAGTTTGATGCGCGATTTGCCTCGGTTTCGGCGGATGCGAAGCTGCTGGCGGAGACCGCGTGGAGCAACCGGAATCGCACGAGCGTTGAAACATTGTCGGAAAAGCTGGTGCGGAGTGTCGATGCGCTCGAGCGCGACACGAAGGATGCGCTGACAACGGGGATGCTGCCGTTGTCCGAGGCGCTCGCGACGCAGGATCGGAACATGTTCGCGAGCGGGGCGCTGCGAACCGAGTGGAACCGCACGCTCGACAGCGCGGGAACAAACTCGAGCAAGCGCGACGCGTTCAACAAGGTGAGAAAGCGGCGCGATCAGTTGCTCGCGCTCGATCGGGCGATCCCCGAGCGGGCGATGGTCGCGTTCCCGCCGGCGCTCGAGTTCAATGTCGCGGCGTGGCACCGGGCGTACACCGCCGCACGCGAGGCGCATTTGAGTGAGGCGCTGCGGTCGGAGCCGCCGGATAGCGTGGGCGCTTCGAAGCAGTGGAAGACTTGGCTGGCGCAGGCGCGGGAGTATTTCGAGCTGGCGGCGAAGATCGACAGCGCGCTCAAGAGGGGCGAGGAGCTTTCGGGTTCGTTCGCGGGCGCATCGCTTCCGGACGAAGTGCGGCGATTGAACGCGATACCGAGCGCGCCGGAACTGGCGGCGGTCGTGCCGTCGGTCAGCGGCGCGATCGCGGAGATCCGGACGCTGTCGGAAACGACGGATTCGGCGAAGCTGGCGGGTGCGATCCGAAATGCCGAGAGCGCGGATGCGCCGGAAGCGCTCGCGGCGTGGGCGCGGCTGGCGGAACTGGGCTGGCCGAAGTCGGCTGCGGAGTTCGCGGTCGCAAAGGACTTTGCTTCGTCGAAGATTCCCGGGTTGATCGACAAGGGGATCGACGCTTCGACACGGGAAGCGGTTCGCGAACGAGCGGCGGCGCGTGCACGCGGCATCTGGCTCGGCTTTTTCAATTCGCGGAAGGCTTCGGATCGTGCTGGGATCGACGCGGCGATGACGAGCGCGGGGTTGTTTGGTGTGACGCCGTCGGGTGAGAGCGATCTCTCGAAGCCGGCGCGCTACAACGCGCTTTTGTGGAGTCTTGGGCAGGAGGCGGAGAACTTTTCGCGCGAGCAAACCGAGCGCGGAGTCGGTGCTTCGGCGCCGGCCGAAGCGCTCGCGGCGCAGACAGCGGTCGCGCGCGATCTGCTCGCGAAGTTCCGCGCGGGCGCTTCGGAATTGGGGCTGGCGGAGACGGGTGCGGCATCGAAGCTGATCGGCGCGCTGTCGGTGATCGCGGATCGGGAAGCGCGCCCGGCGTTTGATCCCCTCAAGAGCGGTCCGGCGGCGCTGCGGAGCACGACGGGCCAGCCGCTCTGGAAGGGTGAAAAAGTCGGGAACACGATCGTGTACACGCTCGATCTGCCGCCCGGAAGACTCGCGCCGGGGCAGCCGGTCCCAAAGCTGGTTTTCATGCCGGTCGAGATCCGAGGCGAGGGCGGCCCGATCGCGACGTATGTGGGCACGCACGAGGTGTCGGTGGGAACGCTGATCGGCGCGTTCGAGGCGCAGCGGGCGCGCCAGAGCTGGGATCAGCTGCAGACGACGCTTCGACACTGGGACTTCGACAAGGACGATCCGCGACCGGGACCCGCAACGTGGAGCTGGGATCTGCGGCGGGCGAAGGTGATCCTGAGCGATCGTTCGAAGGAGTCGGTCGCGTGGAAAGATCAGACCGGATGGCTGCGTGGTCACCCGAACATGCAGGGCAAGTCGTACTACGCGCCGGAACTGGGCGAGATCGCGCCGCCGAATTACGACAGCCCGATGGACTGGGTCTCGCCGGATGCGGCGCTGCTGGCGGCTCGCGAGATGGGTGCGCGGCTGCCGACGGTGAACGAGTGGAAGGCGGCGGTCGAGCGCGCCGGCGGGCAGAAGTCTGCCGCGGCGGGGCAGAACCGGCGCGACAAGACGTGGCTGCTTCAATTCCGGTACATCGAGAAGCTCGACGTGATCGGGAAGGAGTGGCCGCACGCGGGAATCTTCTGGCCGAAGAACCTCACGCCGGTCTGGCCTCAAGCCGACGGGAAATTGCTGTACGTCAACGCGAGCGATGACTCTGCGCTCGACATCAACGACGGGTATTTGTGGTTCGCGCCCTCGGCACGCGACAGCGAAGGCTGGTCGAATCTCGTGGGGAATGTCAGCGAGATCGTGCTCGACGGCGAACCGGAAGACATGGCGGGAGTTGAACCTGCCGCCGAGGCGATCAAGCCGCTCGTCGAGAAGTTCGCGGACAAGTGGCGGGTGATCGGTGGGTCGGCGCTCTCGTGCATCACGCTGCGCGACAACACGCCTTATGACGCGTTCGAGCCGTACGAGTACAAGAGCTTGCGCGAAGCGCGGATGGGGTATTCGGATGTTGGATTCCGACTCGCATTTTCGGAGGGCGGCACGGGCCGGCCGACCGAGACGCCGGCGGTGTTGCTGGCAAAGGCGTTTGCGGGGGGAGCTTATCTGGATGGGGAGTGAGGGGATGGCGGATTGTCTATGCGCGCGACGTGGCCGCGGTGCGAAGATAAGTGAGCGCGTGGATAGGTGGGTAAGCGCCGAAGGTCCGAATTGAGAAGGCGCGACGCTTACTCGTCGGCGCTGGCGATCACAGGGCGCGCGGCGGCTTGGCGCTCGGCGAGACGATTGCGTTCACGGGCGTCGGCGCGGGCGAGTTCGATGTTGCGGGCGTAGACCGCCATGCCGAGGCGATCACCGGCGGCCATGGACATGATGCCGGGGTTGACCGGCTTGAGGCCGATGTCGGCGGTGGCGTCTCGCGCGGCGAGCGAGCCGACGGGGATCGGCGCCTGGGCGGTCTGCGTGCTGGAGCAACCAGTCAGCAGAGCGAGTGAGGCCAGGATCCCGGCTGCCTTGAGAGCAGCGTTCGACCCCAAAAAAGAAAAACGACGGCTGTAGACCGTCTGCATCTCCCCGCTCCCGCCCTCGGAGGGCTATGTGCCCGGATGAACCGAGCGAAGTCCTTTTCCACGCGCCCCGATGGGCTCGATGCTTCAACCATCGGAAACGGGGGATGAGGGGGAGAGGCGGGAGATCGAAAACGCGCAAGAATCGCGCGGGTGGTGCCGTCTGTAACGGTGGCAGCGGCGGTCGGTCGACGTACTAATAGAGAGCCCGGACGCCGGCGATCCCGCGACGGAGGCCTTGAAAGGCCTCGGTGGCGGGTTGGTGGCCTGTTCGGGCAGTCGCTTGGGTTGGTTGGGGCAATGGGGTCAGGCGGGGAAAGGGGCGCAACCGGTATGCTCGCCGCTTGAGCATCCGGCTTGGTTGGCAAGCGGTATTCACGGACTTGTGGGAAAGAGGTTCTTGGCCCAGCGCAGCGCAACAGCATGGCACACGAGGCTGATCCAAGCGGAGGAAGCCCTCCGTCGAGCGCGGGAGGGCGCGACTCCGGAAGGGCTGGCGGCGCTGGATGAGGCGGCGGGACAGCTCGAGCGGTTGAAACTGGATCTGTATGCCGCGGCAGAGATGGCTGAGACGATTACGCAGCTTGATCAACTTGTGTGGAACGCGTGGAGCAAGAAGATCGCGCCGGATTCGGCGCTGACGCGCGAGGGCGCGTTCGGCCAGGCGCTGGCGCGCGTGCTTTCGGAGGGAGACAACGAGCGGCGTGTAAAGGCGCTCGATGAAGCGGAGCGTGCGCTGGCATCGACGAGGAGAATGACGGCGGCGCTGATCGCGGCGATCGCGCAGGCGGCGGAGCGCTACGCGAGCAGGCACGTGATGCGGTTCGGCGTGGACACGATCGAGCGGGTCGCGACGGCGGAGAACGGACGAACCGGCGCGGCGCGGATCGGGAGCGCGGACGCGGCGGCGTGGCGAAAATACAAGGAATTGATGGGCGAGACAGCGGGGGCTTCGGAGGCGAACATCGAAGCGGAGATTCTGCGTGCGGTGGCCGAGTTTGCGGAGAATCTCGCGGGCACGTTCGCGAGCGCGGAGCGTGACAGCCTCTCCGCTTCGCAGCGCGACGTCGGAGGATCGCAATGACGCTTCTGGAACTGGTCGAGCCGATTCTGCAGCAGGTGTGCCGCCTGAACCGGCTGGCGCGGAAGGGCGCGGCGATCGACTTGACGGTTGTTCGTTCGGAATTGAGGTCGGCGCTGAACGATGCGAGGGCGCGTGCCGCGGCGGACCCGGAAGTGATGCGCGGATTCGAGACGGTCGAGCCGTCGATGCTGGTGTTTATTGATTCGAATGTGCGGGCGATGCGCGCCGGGTTTGCGGGCGTGTGGAAGCCGCTGGCGCCGGAGCGCGGGGTGGATTCGAGCGTTCGCGTGATCGAAGAGGCGATCGAGAAGGCGCTCGCGGACAACTCGGCGGGCTCGACGGAGCGGCTCGCGGTGCTGGCGCAGATACTGGGGCTGGGCGTGCCGGGGATTTATGGGGGAAACCGCGAGGCGGGCGCGAAGAAACTGGCGGAGGTCTTGCCTCGGCTGAGCGCGGTGGCGGAGATCGATCAGACGGAGCGCGTGTGTCCGGAGGCGTACCGCAATGTTGATACACGGAAGCTGACGCTGCCTCCGGTGAGGAGCCTGACGAGCGTCGCGATCGCGGCGGTCGGGATGATCGTGGTCGTGGTGTGCGCGTACTTCATGCTGTTTGCGCGGGCGTCGGGCGATCTGCGTTCGACGCTGCAGCAGATCAAGGAGTCGAGCGGCGGTTCGGCATCTTCGGGAGGTGCGAAGTGAGTTCACTCCTGCTCGGTGTGTGCTTGAGCGGGGTGGGCGCGGTGCGCGGGCTCGCGGCGGGCGAGTACTCGGCTCTTTTGAGGATGATCCCGAAAGACGGGACGTTTCTCGCGGTGCTTGGGATCGGTGCGGTCGTGGTGGCGCTCGCGATCGGCGCGTTCCAGTGGTTCGTGCAGGTGCGCGACAAGGCGAAGGGTGTTCCGTTCGCGGATTTGATCAAGAACGCGGCGGGGATCGCGCCGGTGATGACCGATCCGGCGAAGCGGGCGCGGCTGGATGATCTTCGGCGGAAGTTCGATGACGGCGTGGAGAAGTTTCGCGCGGCGGGGAAGGACTTGTACAGCCTGCCGTGGTATCTGCTCGTCGGTCCGGCGGGTTCGGGAAAAACCGAGGCGCTCCGGCATTGCAACGTCGGATTCCCGCCTGGGCTGCAGGACTATCTGCAGGGTGCCGGCGGTACGTTGAACATGCACTGGTGGTTTACGAACCACGCGGTCGTGCTCGACACGGCGGGGCGCATGTTCATGGAGGGTGGGGGCGCGGGCAGCGGCGGGGCGGAGGGTGAAGACGGGGGCGAGTGGGCAGAGTTTCTGCGCCTGCTCAAGCGGAGCAGGCCGAACGAACCTGTGAACGGGATGTTTTTAGTGATCGGCGCGGACAGTCTCATTCGCGACAAGGCGGAGGAGATCGAGAGCAAGGCGGGGAGGATCGCGCAGCAGCTTGACACGATTCAGAGAACGCTCGACGTGCGGTTCCCGGTTTTTGTGATCATCACGAAGTGCGATCTGATCGCCGGCTTCCGCGAGTTCTTCGACAACATTCACGATCCGAACCTGCAGCATCAGTTGCTCGGTTGGAGCAACCCGGACAATCTGGATGCGCCCTTGCGGATCGAGCTGGTTGAAGAGCACATGAAGCAGGTGAAGCAGCGCCTGCTTTCGCGCCGGCTCGCGCTCGTTGCGGACACGACGAAGTTTGCCCAGGGAACGGGCAAGCGGATGGATGAGGTCGATGAGCTGTACGCGCTGCCGGAGAATCTGGACAAGGTTGTGCCGCGGCTGAAGCGGTATTTGGAAACGATCTTTGCGGGCGGCGAGTGGAGCCCCAAGCCGCTGTTCCTGCGAGGGATCTACTTCACGAGCTCGATGCGTGAGGGTGAGGCACTCGATCAGGATTTGGCGAAGGCGCTGGGCCTGACGCTCGACAGCTTGCCGGGCGGAAAAGTATGGGAGAAGGATCGCGCGTTCTTCCTGCGCGACGTGTTCCTGTCGAAGGCGTTCCGCGAGAAGGGGCTGGTGACGCGGGCGACCAACGTCGGGCAGGAACAGAATCGGCGCCGGATGGTTTTGATGGGTTCGGCGGTTGCCGCGGCTGTTGCGGTTCTGGGCTTTGCGATTTACGGGCAGAGCCAGCTTGGCAAGTCGATCGAGGGGCCGCGCGAATTCTGGAAGTCGGTGGGTGTTGCGGTCGGAGCCGTGCAGGCGGAGAAACCGGCGGAAACAGATCCGACTGCGCAGCCGGGGACGACACTGACCAAGGGCGACACGGCGGTGGTCGGGTACGAAGCGCCGAAGTGGGTGTACCTGGGCGATCGCGCGGACGTCGGATTGCCGGACGAGGTGACGGCGCGGGCGAAGTTGCCTGCGATCGCGACGAAGAGGGCGGAAGAGCCGGTGCGGGTGCCGATCGTGTTTTCGCCCGCGGCGGTGATGGTCGGTGCGGGCGGCGGATTCACCCAGGAGCAGCGCGCGGCGAGCGCGGCGGTGCTCGAACGGTCGGTGTTGCTGCCCCTCGTGAACGGTGCGCGGCAGCGGATGAGTGAGAATGGACCCTGGGATTCGCGCGCGACGGCGGCGCTGGCGGAGTTGATGAGGCTGGAGTCGCTGAAGCTCGGGCTCGCGCCGGCGGGCGGGCCGCGGGCGGCGCTGATCGATCTCAAGGCGCTGTTCGCGTATGTACTGGATGGGAAGCCGGCGCCGGAAGAGCTCGGCGCGTGGCAGAACGCGATCGATTCGACATACAAGATCGGGGCCGCGTCGGAAGGAAAACTGTCGTGGCCGCCGGCGAGTCTGGAGACGGGTGATGTGGCGTCGCTGCGAGCAATCCGCGAGGGGCTCGAGCGGTTCGCGGGATCGTGGGGGCAGCGGGCGCGGGGAGACGAGTTCGCGCTCGGGCGGCTCTCGCTCGTTGCGGAGTCGCTGGCGACATTCAGGTCGGAAGAAGCGAAACTGATGAGCCTGCGCGGCATGCCGGACGCGGAAGGGAAGCCGACGGCGATCGTGCAGACGACGGCGGAATTGGATTCGTTCACGGGCGATGCGCGGGCGAGGCTTGACGCGATGGCGACGGCGGCGAGCAAGTGCGATTCGCTGCTGGCGGGGATGAAGATGAATCCGTCGGAACTCGGCGCGAGCATCGAGCAGACCAAGCGCGAGGCGATCGACCAGATCAACGGCGAGTATGCGATGTTGCTGTCGCAGCTGCCGGTGCTGGGTGAGGGCGAGACGAACGAGCCGCAGGCGATCGCGGAGATCAGGCAGTTGATCGGAGCGCGGCGCGAGAGCGCAGAGAAGGCGGTCGATCAGGCGGCGGCGAGAGTCGGAACTTCTTTGTCTGCGGTCATGCCGCTGGCGGCGCCGGGCCCGGGCGGGAGAGAGAGCGAACTGGCGTATCGAGTCCGGCTCGATGCGTATCAGCGTGGCGCGAAGGACTTGTTCGATCGGGAATTGCAGACGGGCGACGCGGACTGGTACGGGCTTTCGGAGCGTTTTCAGAAGCTCGATGGGCAGACGGATCGGGCGAGCGCGGATATTGACTCGATCGTTCGGGGGCTTGCGGATGCATCGGCGCGGACGATGGTCGGGGGCGTGGCAAAGACGTTTGTGAGGACGGCGCGTGCCGCGGGAGCGTCGGAGATCTTGAGCGGGTTCCTTGCGAAGCTGCCGGACACTTCGGACGGCGTGGCGAATGCGGTGGAGGGGATCGCGAAATCGAAGGGCGTGAAGCCGTTTGCGAAGCCGACGATTCCGATGACGGATTTGCAGGGCGGGGAGATCGCGACGAAGTTTTCGTCCGCGGCGGCGGGGATCGTTCTGGCCGGTCTGACGCGCGCCGAATCGGAGCTTTCATCGGCGGGCCAGGGCGGCGCGGCGGTCATCGACCGCGACCGGTTGCTCAACGAGGTGAAATCGCGAGGGCGCGGTCTTGAGGATTACGCGCGGGCGTATGCGGGCGTGTGGGCGAGCGGGGTTGTGCGCGAGATGTCGCTGAGCGAATCGCTGCAGGCGTGGGACAAGCTCGGTCCGGCGATGACGGCGGGGCTTGACAAGGCGGCGGCGGCGACCGCGCCGATGAGACAGGTTGCGACCGCGGCACTCGATGCCGTGGAGCCGCTGCCGGCGAGCGTGAAGAGCGCGCCGGAGAACAAGGCGGCGATCGAACGGCTGCAACAGACCGTGAAGAGCTTGTCGGATGAGGGAGAGATGCGCCGACGAGGAGATGCGCTGAACGCGCTCGTGCCGCTTGGGGCGCTTGATTGGCGGAAAGCGCGGTCGGCGTTGCTTGTGCAGGGTTCGGGGCAGGCGCGGCTGGATGCGCTGGCGGAGCTGGCAGGAACGGGCCCGCGGGATATTTTCGGCGAGAGCGTGGCGATCGGGATTCTGCGGTCGCTTCGGGCGCAGTATGAGCCGGCGGCGCGCGAGGCGCTCGATGTGCTCAAGGCGTCGGACAAGTGGCCGTTGTCGCGGTCGGGCGATGTTGCAAAGCCGCTGGATGAAGCGGGATTGCTGCGGGCGCTTGGCGCGGCGGACTTGCTCGCGGCGCCGGGCACTGTTCCGAATGATGTTTCGGGCGAATTGAAGGATCTGATTCAGGATCTGCGCGGGAGGCGCGTGCTGACGGATCAGCAGAGGCAGCGCGTGGATCGGATCCAGGCGGTTGCGTCGGCGCTTGGGAACGGGCTGGAACAGAAGCAGCCGGTGACTGTGTCGATGGTCCCGGTGTGGAGCCGCCGCGACGTAGAGGCGCTGCCCCCGCTTTCGAGTTCGGGCGTGAGCAGCGCGGGCGATGTGATCGAGTGGTTCGAGCAGATGGAGATTGTGCGGGATGGGGAGGGGCCGGGCCCGCGGATCGCGCTGCGCGGGATCGATGCGGCGCGAGCGGCGGAACTGGTGAAGCAATTGTCGATGACAAGCCCGGGGCCGGGCGTGACGATCCGGTTCTTCCGGAATCTGGGAGATTCGGCTCCTGCAGGCGAATCTCGCATCGCCGGACCGTGGACCGCCGCCGTGATCGCGCTCCAGCCGGGCGCAAAGCAGGCGGCGCCCGGAGGAAACTCGTGGGTGGTGCCGCTGCCGGTTGTCGAGCTTGAGACCAAGCAGACGTATCACCTGTGGATGAACGTGACGTTTTCGTCGCCGATGCCGAAACCGGAAGAGTGGCCGAGCGCGACGAGTTGGCCCAAGTGAGCACGCGTGATCGGATGAACGAGAGTCTGCGGCGTGAGAGTTCCGGGGGCGTTTTGAGGTTGGGGAAAGCGCGGAGGCCCGAGCAGCACGGATGCTGAAGAAGTTCTCTCAATGGCTCGGTGGGCTGGCGACGACAGCGCAAGGAGGCGGTGCGCCGTGCGCTCAGCTGTGCTTGTTCGGTAAGCATCCCGGTTGGGATGATCACATGCAGGATTTCGGGCTGAACACCGAGCGGCTGGTGGAGGTTCGCCGGACGCTGTATGCGGAAGGGATCGCGGGGAATATCGATAACGGCGCATGGGAAAAGATGGGCGCGGCGGCGATCCCGGGTTTCGATCACGCGTTTGTGTGGCGATTCAAAGGAGATGAGTTTGTATTCGGGCGGCTGTGGGCGAGCAGCGATGCGCGGGGACGGAAGAAGTATCCGATGGTGGCGTGCGTGCATGCGCGCGGGCACGAATTGAGTCGGATGGCGCCGCTGGCGTCGGAGTCGGTGACGCGGGCGATGGAGGGATGCAGGCAGGAGCGCGATGCGCAGGCGGTGCGATCGGTCTTTTTGCGGGAGAGTGAGGGGCTTTCGGCGCGGGCTTCGGCGATCGGAACGGAAGGAAATGAACGGTTCGACCGCGCTTGCCGCCGAACGCTGGCCGAGGATGCGGAATTGAGCGCGGGAGAGGCGATCCCGATGGTGCGTGCCGCGTATTCGCTGCACCGGGAAGCGGAGCCTGCGCTGAAGCGCGGCGCGGCGCAATCTTCCCGGGGCGTACAGATGAGGCTGCCGCCGGTGCGGGGAATGGGGATCGGCGGGAGCGCGTGGGCGTGGACCGCGTCGGCGCTTGATCTGCTGCATGTGCCGACGGGCGTGCCGGACGGAACATTGGCGATCGAAGCGATCGGAAATGGTGCTTCCTGGGTGGATCTGTTGATCGGTCGCGTCTCGTCGCCCGAACTCGTGTGTCTGCGCGCTTCGCCGGGTGCGGTTCCTCTCACAACCGACGTGCCTTTCAACATCGAAGCGGCGTTTGCCGATCGCGTTCGATCCAGAGTCGCGATGTGGCGTTCGGATGCGCAGGAAAGGACCGGCGCGAAAGGCTGATGCCGCGGCGAGATCCAAAATCTCCGCTCGGGTTGCATGCAGCCGTGTGGCCGACGGTGGTGGCGTTGATCATGGCCGGAGGTGTGCGCGCCGAATTGCCCTCGCAACCGTCCGATGGAAAGAGCAGCCACCTTCCGGTGGACGATCGGCCGCCTCCTGTGAAACTGACTCCGATTCCGCGGACGCTGGCGCAGCCGATCGATGAAGAGAATCTGCCGCCGGCGGTGCCGGGTCCGGGCGAGCGGTCGTACAAGGTGAGAAAGTTCGACCTCTCGTACAAGCGGGCGCATCCGAACCTGCCGCCGATCAGCGAGCTTGAGCTGATTCCCGTCGAGCTCGCTCTGACCAAAGACGGCTACATGGCGCCGCGCGAGGGATTGCCCACGGTGGTGATCCGTGTGGGAGACACGTTCGGGGGCGTACAGACCAAGGGCGCGACGTTTTTCAATAGTGCGATCCAGGCCGTGAGTGCCGCCATCGTTGCGGAGCTTGCGCGCCGGCAGCTGATCGGGTTGTTTGTTGTGCCGGATTCGCGCGATATCGACGAGGTGACGGCGGACGATCTACGGGGGGAGGGAGAAGAAGAGAGATACGACCTGAGATTGGTGATCTGGACGGGCGTCGTCAATCAGGTGCGCACGGTCGCGTCGGGCGATCGCGTGACGGAGAGCGATCAGCGGATCGACAATCCGATGCACGCGCGGATCCGCAAACACAGCCCGATCAAGGCGGGCGACCTGATCCGCAAGGACAAGCTGGACAATTACGCGCTGCGGCTGAACCGGTTGCCGGCGCGCCGGGTGGACGTGGCGCTCGGGCCGACGCGCGAGCCCGGCGAAGTGGTGCTGGATTATCTGGTGAGCGAGTCGAAGCCGTGGACGCTGTATGGACAGGTGTCGAACACGGGCACGACCGAAACCAACGTGTGGCGCGAGCGCGTCGGATTTGTGCATAGCCAGTTGACGAATCACGACGACACGTTCCGGATGGATTACATCACGAGTTCTTTTTCGGATGTGAACGCGCTGAACCTTGGGTATGATCGGCCGCTCGGAGACAGCGGGGTCACGCTGCGCGGGTACAGCGGGATCAATAACTACACGGCGTCGGATGTCGGCCTTGCGGGCGAAGACTTCACGGGCAATGGATTCACGTTTGGAGGCGAGGTTTCTGTGCTGCTGGCGCAGCGGCGCGAGTGGTTTCTCGAGGCGAGCGCGGGCGGAAGGTTCGACAACATCGCGGTGAACAACCAGGCGGTCGATCAGAAGGGGTATGCGAATATTTTCTCGCCGTATGCGGCGCTTCGGCTGACGCGCGAGTCGGACGCGACGACGACGAAGGCGATGATCGGAGTCGAGGGGCTGGCGCCGTTCGTGACGGGCGTGCAGCAGTATCAGCTCGCGAATCTGGGCCGCTTGAACCCGGACAGCGCGTGGGCGATGCTCAAGTGGGATGTGGAGCACACGTTCTATCTGGAGCCCTTGATCAACGGGCACGCGGATGCGATCGCGCCGCCGGATACACCCGCGAACAGGAACATGACCTTGGCGCACGAGATTGTGCTGATCACGCGCGGGCAGTTCACGATGGACGACCGGCGCATGATCCCGAATACCGAGCAGGTGGCGGGCGGCGCGTACAGCGTGCGGGGCTATCCGGAGTCGGTTTCGGCCGGCGATACGGTTATTTTGGGTACGGCAGAATACCGATTTCACTTCCCCCGGACGCTGGCGGTTCGTGACCCGACGACGACGCCGTTCATGGGACAACCGTTCCGGTGGGCGCCGCAGCAGCCGTACGGAAGGGCGGACTGGGACCTGATCTTCCGGGCGTTTGTTGACGTGGGGCGGACCGTGAACAACAAGCGGGAGCCGTATGAGATCAACGGGACGCTCGTCGGTACCGGCGTTGGGCTGGAGTTTCTGTTCAAGCAGAATCTGAGCATCCGCGTGGATTGGGGCGTGGCGCTGTACAACTTGGAAGGCCCGACTCCGGTGGCACCCGGATACAACCGCGTCAACTTCATTTTGACGGTGCTTTATTGAGACGTTGGGGAGCGACGGCGGACGGCTGATCGGTGCGATCGTCAGAATCGGAATCGGTAATTTCTGCCGACGGCTCGTTGGCGAGCGGAGAGCTGAAGGCGCAGGTACATTGGACCGGTCGGAATCCGGCAAATCTTCAGTCTCTGACCGCCGTTTTCGCTGAGTTCTCGGGCGGAGCGGCAGAAACCCGGCTCGTTGCCGGACGTATGGGAAAGAGAAGGGGAAGCGACGGACCGAACCGCCGGGAAAGGGCGGACTTGGACGAACGGCTCGCCGCGGCATGAGAGTACAGACGCAAACCTCGCGTGCGAAAGAGCTGACCGGGTATGCCGGGAGCGCGGCTTCGGTGCGCGCGGGACGGCGGTCGGGCAAGAGCGCGGCGTGGATCGGATCGACGCTGGCGGCGCTGTTGATGTTGGCGTCAGCGCGGGCGGCGGGTCCGGTGAATCCGGTTGTGACTTATGGAAGCGCGAGTTTCCAGAAGGTCGGCAACAACTGGATCATCACGACCTCGAACCGCGCAATCATCCAGTATTCGAGCTTTGACATCGCGATGGGTCAGTGGGTGCGGTTCGTTCAGGCGGGCGGCGACGCCCGCGTGCTAAACCGGATCAACAGCTCGGTGCCGACGCGGATCGAAGGCACGCTGATGTCGAACGGTCACGTGTACTTCGTGAACCCGGCCGGCGTGATCTTCGGGCAGAACGCGGTGATCAACTGCGGCAGTTTCGCGGCGATCGGCGGGCAGCTGAGCGATCAGGACTTCCTCGCCAAGCGCGACAACTTCACGAACCTGACCGGATCGGTCGTGAACCACGGACAGATCACGGCGCAGCAGGGCGGCGTGGTGACGCTGGTCGGCCAGCACGTCGCGAACTACGGAAAGATCGTCGCGCCGCAGGGCACGGTGATCATGGCCGCGGGCAAGGACGTGATGCTCGGCGAGGCGGGCGGCCGGATCTTTGCGCGCATCGAGGGCGACGGCATCGCGCGACCGGAGGGTGTGCGCAACGACGGCGTGATCGATGCGGCGCGCGGGCGCACGCTGATGGCGGCGGGCGACATTTATGGCATGGCCGTGATCAACACGGGCCGCGTGATTGCGCGGGACGTGAAGATCGACGGCGGCAAGAGCGGCGAGGTTCGAGTCGCGGGGCAGATCGACGCTTCGAATCGGGACATTGGTAGCAAGGGCGGCATTGTCGAGATCGCCGGCGAGAAGATTGCGCTGACGGGCGCGGAGATCGATGTTTCGGGCGACAGCGGCGGCGGCACGGCGCATATCGGCGGGGGGCGGGAAGGCAAGGGGCTGGAGAATGCCGCGACGGCGCTGTACGCGGACAGTGCAACGACGATCAAAGCGGATGCGATTCGCGCCGGAAATGGCGGCGAGATCGTGCTCTATTCGCACGATTCGACGCGTTCGGGCGCGAAGCTCTTTGCGCGCGGCGGCACCGAGTCGGGAAACGGCGGTTTCATTGAGACTTCCGGCGGTTGGCTCTCGCTCGCGGGGTCTCCCGACACTTCGGCGCGGGCGCTGCTTGGGAAAGCCGGGCATTGGTTCATCGACCCGCTCAATCTTGATATCGTCGCGGGCGCATCGAGCAACGTGACGGGTCCGCCGATTTTCTCGCCGACGGGCGGCGCCGGGCAATTGTTTGTCGGCGACCTGGTTTCCGCGCTTTCGCTGAATAGCGTCGTGACGATTCAGACGGTCGGCACGGTCGGAGCGGGCACGGGATTGATCCGTTTCCAGGCGGCGCTCGACTTGCCGGCGACCGGCGGGACGCGCACGCTCAACGTGCTCTCGGCGGGTGGAATCGAGATCAACGCGCGCATCCGTGATCTGAACACTCCGACCGGCGGCGGGTTGAATCTGAACCTCTCCGCGAATGGCGGCGTGACGATCGCCTCGGGCGCCGACATCCTGCTGAACACGGGAACGTTCACGAGCAGCGGAACGGATTTCACGAGCAACGCGATCATTTCAGCGGGTCCCGGCGGCGTCTGGCTGAATCACATCGGCGCCGTTTCCCTCGCGAACGTGACGACGCAGGCGACGGCGCCGGGCGCGACTTCGCTGTGGGTGCGCGGGACGAGCTTTGCGAGCAACGGCACGCTGAAGACCAGCGGCGGGAAGATCGACATCCTGGCGTCGAGCGGGAACATCAATTTCGCGGGCGGATCGGTCGATGCGGGCAGCGGCGATATTTCGGCGCGCGCGAACGGAACGCTGACATCGGGCGTCGCAATAACGGGCGGGAACGTGTCGCTTGTTTCCGGCGGCGACGCGACGATTAACCGAAACGTCATTGCGAGTGGCGGCCTTGACATCCGCGCGGGACAGAACGGCGCGGGCAATCTCACGTTCGCGGGCGGCGCGGGCACGACCGTGCTGCAGGGAGCGACTATCAACCTGCTCGCGGGCAACGGCGTTTCACCGGGCTCTTCGATCCTGTTCTCGCGCTCGACGGACGTTGCGAGCACAATTGGTGCCGTGACAATGAGCGCGGGACCCGGCACGATCCAAGTGGATTCCGGGCGCATGCTCCGCCAGACGATGGCGGGAGATTTCTCGCTTGTCGCCAACGACCTGAATCTCGCCGGAACTCTTGTTGGTTTCGCGACGGGCAAGCTTCGGATACTGACCGGTTCGAGCGCGCAGAACATTTCTCTGGGCGGCGCGGTGGCGCCGGTCGGCGCGTTGCATTTGTCGACGACCGAACTCAACAACATCAGCGGCTTCAGCACGCTCGAGCTCGTCAAAACCGGGCAGACTGGAAGTATTGCGATCGACGGGGCCGTACCCGCGATGAGCCGATCGCTGAACGTGCTGCTCGGTTCGGGTGTGTTCCGGCTCAATGACAGCCTGACGCTTACTGGTTCGTTCAGCAACAACGGCCGGACCTTGGTCGGCCCCGGCAATATCAATCTGGCGGCGTCTTCGGCGACGTTCATCGGGTTGGTCGATGCCGCGGCGGCCGGTGCAAACTTCACGGTGACGAGCACGAATCCCGGGGGCCTTGTCAACTTTGCGAATTCGATCGGTTCGGGCTTCGCGCTCAACAGCCTGACCGTGAACGGCCCGGCGGAAACCCGGGTGCGAAATCTTGTGCGCGCCGGCGTCGCGGTCTTCAACTCGAAGACGACGATCCAGAGCAACACGACTTTCAACGGCGGGCCGGTCGTCTTCAACAGTTCGCTTGATTCCGGCATCGGTGGTCCGTACAGCGCGACGTTCCTCGGCGGGCAGGTTTCTTTGCTCGGTGGCGTCGGCCAGACGAACGCGCTCGCGTCGCTGCTCACGGTTTCGAACGCGATCGTTTCGGGCAATGTGCGCACGATCGGCTCGCAGACGTACGGCGGCGACCTGAACGTCACGAGCGCTTCAAATTTCTTGGCGAGCAGCGCATGGAGTGTGCTGGGCGCGACCACGCTCGGTGCGAACGCGAGCATCGTGATGAGTCCGACCGGCGCGATCCCGCAGCCGACGGTCTACTTCGCGGGTACGGTCAACTCTCCCTCGACGAGCAACTTGGTCGTGACGAGCGCCGGGGTGATCACGTTTGCTTCCGACATCGGAGCGGCGTCGGCGCTGCACAACCTGACGGTGAACGGTGGAGGGCTGACGCGCATCGGTGGCACGGTGCGGATCGATTCGTCGGGCCTTGGCCAGTTTTTCAACCAGACGGAGCTCCTGAGCGACCTGTTCCTGCAGGGTGGAACGTTCGCGTTCAAGGACGTGCTTGATTCGGGCGCGGGCGGGCCGTTCTCGCTGACCGCCGCGGCGACTGGAACCGTGTCGTTCGAGAAAAACGTGGGCGTCGGACGTGCGCTGCGATCGATCGATACCACGGGCGTTGCGCTGACAGAAGTCGGCGGGGATATCGCGACGACGCAGAATCAGAGTTTTTCGCAGACGAGGCTCATCGGTGGTGCGGGCGATCGATCATTCAGCGCGACAAGCGGGAACATTTTCTTCGCGGGCGCGGTTGCCGCGGCATCAGCGGATATCGGAATCCTCACCAGCACGCCCGGGCTGGTGACGTTTAACTCGACGGTTGGTTCGGGAGTTTCGGGAGCGGGCGTGGTCGCGGATATCCGGCGCACGGGCGGCGGGCAGACGATCTTGCGCGGCAATACCGACTCGGTCGGCGAGCAGACCTTTGACGGTGATGTGCGGTTTGACACGCCGCTGACGGCGAACGCGGGCGGGAGCTTCCACGTCGGGGGCAATTCGGAGCTTAATGGCGATCTCGTGGTGCTGGCCTCGAGCGTCGATTTCGCCGGGAGCGTCGATTCGGTCGGTGGGCCGAGGAATCTGCACGTCACGAGCCCGGGCCTGATCAACTTCGGCAACACGGTCGGGCAGTTTGGCCAGTTGAACAATCTGCTGGTTGATGGCGGCGGGTTGACGCGGGTGACAACGTATGTGGGTGCGGCGGATGCGCGGTTCGACAACGCGGTTCAACTGACGGGCGACACGATCTTCGAGAGCGGGAGCGTCCGGTTCGCGCAGACACTCGACTCGCTCAATCCGGGAGCGTTCGGCGCAGAGTTCAAGGGCGCGGGCGGTTCGGGCTTGCTCACGCTGCTCGGTCCGGTGGGCTCCACCGGTGCGCTCGAGTACCTGATCTCACGCACCGATGCGGATGTGCGCGGGGATGTTCGCACCAGCAACCAGCAGCAGTTCGACAAGGCGCTCGCGATCACGGGCCCGGCAACGTTCAACGCGGGCGGGTTCTTCTCGGTAGCGGGACCGACGACAATCAACGGGCGTGCGAACGTGAACGCTTCGAGCGTCACGTTTTCCGACTTCGTCGATTCGGCGCCGGGCGTACCGACCGGTGAGCTCTTCGTGCAGAGCGCGGGCCCGATTCTTTTCGCGAAATCGATCGGCCAGAACAATCAGCTGGTGACGCTCGATGTCTCGGGCGGCGGCGAGACGACGATCAACGATGTGCTCGATGTGCAGATCGCCGATCTGCGCAACAACACGCTGCTCGGTTCGAACACGCATCTGCGCAATGGGCAGTTCACGTTCCATCAGTTGCTGAATTCGGGAGTCGGCGGACCCTTCTCGCTGGACACGCTCTCGGTCTCGACGCTGGCGCTCCTGGGGCAAGTCGGCGGACTCAATCGCCTGCAGAGCATCGACGGCCTTGGCGCGGCGCAAACCGTGCTCGGAGCAAATGTTACGGCGCAGGACTTCATTCGATTCGGCGCGACCCAGCTCGACGGCGACAGCATCGTCAAGAGCTTTGCAGGTCCGATCGACTTCGGTGTGATCACCTCACCGATCGCACGCAACCTCGGTGTGGATACGCCGGGAATCGCTACTTTCGGCGGAACCATCGGCTCGCTCAGCAATCCGCTCGCTTCGATCAATCGGACCGGAAGCGGGTTGACGATCCTGAATGGAGATACGTTCACGTTCGGCTCGCAGTCGTTCGCGCAGGACGTTCGGTTCAACAACGCGCTCGATATTCATGCGGGTGGGCCTCTCTTCATCGGCGGGGCGTCGATGCTGGGGGGCGACGTCAATGTCGCCGCGATCGGCGCGACGTTCCTCGGCGCGGTCGATTCGATCGGCGGCGCGAGGAACCTCCTCGTCACGAGCGCCGGACCGATTCTTTTCGGTTCGTCGATCGGCGCGGGTGGTGCGCTGCAAAGCCTGACCGTGAACGGCGGCGGCGTGACGACCATCAACTCGCTGGTTCACGTTCTGGGCGCCACCGACTTCGCGAATAACACGCTGCTCGGCTCCGATGTCGATCTCCAGGGCGGCACGTTCCGGTTCGGCGGCACGCTGAACTCGGGCGCGGGCGGGCCGTTCGACCTCCGCTCGCTCGGTACGGGCACGATCGAATTCGTTGGCGATGTCGGCACGCTTGCAAGGCTCGATGCGATCGACACATCACTCGCGAGCGATACCTGGCTGCACGGTGCGTTGCTCGGCACGAGCGCCATCCGGTTGAGCGAGCTGCGGTTGCTCGGGTCCAATCTCAAGACGGTTTCGAGCACCGGCGGCGCGATCGACTTCCTCGGCGCGGTCGCGGCCGACAGCGGAGCGGCGCTCAACGTCGTTTCGCCTTCGACTGTCGAATTCCACTCGACCGTCGGCTCGGGAATCCTCGGGCTCGGAGCGCTTGGCACGATCAATCGCACCGGTGGCGGCCTCACGATCCTCGATGGCGATACAACCACGACCGGCCTGCAATCGTTCGATGGGAATCTTGATCTCAACGGAGCGCTCACGCTGAGCAGCGGCGGGCCATTCAGCGTGACCGGCGTGACGAGGATGTTCGGCGACACGATCCTGAACACCTCGGGCTTCGCGTTCGGCGGCTCGGTGGATTCCGCGGGGGGCGCGCGTTCACTTACGATCACGAACAACGGCATCGGGTCGTTCGGATCGGGTCTCGGCGGGGGCGGCGCGTTGAGCACGCTGACGATCGGCGGCTCCGGGCTGACGCAGTTCACGGGAAATGTCCGCCTCATGCCGGGCGGCGTCATGACGATGACTCAGAGCGCCGAGATCGCCGGGCCGTCGGATTTCCGCGCCGGCACGTTCAATTTCAACTCGACGCTGAATGCCGCGAACGGCGCGATCAACCCGACACTGCTCCTGATCGCCGATGCCGCGAATTTCAATGCGGATGTCGGGTCGCTGATGGCGCTCGCGTCGCTCGATGCGGGAGGCGTGACGCTGTCTCGAGTCGCCGGGAATGTGACCGCCTCCGGGCTGCAGAAGTGGGGCTCGCTGCTCCTGATCGGCGCTCCGGGGGTTCGCAATTTCAACGCCGGTGTTGCGACCTTTGCAGCGATCGACGCGGCGACCAGCACAATCGGGATGAACGTGAACGCACCGGGATTGGTCACGTTTGCCGGACCTGTGGGGCTGGGCACGATCGGCGGCGGAACGGCGCTCGCTTCGCTCGTGAGCAACGCACCCGACACCATCATCGGGGCCAACACCAAGACCATCGGCGCGACGACGTTTCAGGGCAATCTCTACACGGTCGGCACGCGTACGGCGGCTGCGTCGAATTTCACTGTCGGCGGCAAGACGTCTCTGGGGAACGGGTTCACCGTCAACGGGACCAATGCTCGCTTCGTCGGCGCTGTCGATTCCGCCTCGGGCGTGTTCGCCAGTCTGCTCGTCAACGTCACCAACGAAGCGCGGTTTGAGAGCGGCGTCGGCCAAAGCTTTGCGCTCTCGAGTTTCCGCAGCAACGCGAACTCGTCGTTCCTGCGGGGCAGCCTCCACACGCTCGCCTCGGGTCAGGCGTGGTTTGGCGGGGAACTGCGCGTGAACTCGAGCCTGACCGGCACCACGACGATCGACACCGGACAGCTGTTTGTCGGGCGCGATCTGTACACGGACGCGCTCGCGCCGGGTGCCGCGAACGTCACGCTCATCGCGCGTGCCGCCCCGACGATCGAAGTGGCGCCCATCCGCATCGGGGGAAATCTCGGTGCGTCCTCGACGACGCCGGCGGCTTCGCAGCGACTCGGGAACCTCGTCATCGGCACCGGCGGCGCGACGCCGATGACCGCGACGGTGATTCTGGCGCGGACCTTTGATTCGCAAGGTCGCATCCTCGCGGCCGGCGTTTCGCCGGGCGATCAGTACTTCATCGCCGCCAACAACATCTCGATGGCGGCAGGCCAGAAGCTGACGGTTCTGGGCACGCTGACTATGAGCGCGCTGACCAACGCGACGATCGCCGACATCACGACGCTCGGGAGCATGAACATCATCGCGCCGTCGATCTCGATCGTGAGCCGCGCCGGGTTCAGCGTGTTCAACAACGCGGGCGGCACGATCAACGACATCGGCACGGACCTTGTTTCGGGCGGCGCGATCAACATGAGCGTTGTGCCGGTTCTCCTTCCGGGCGCCGGCACGTTCAGCTATTCGGCGATCGCCGGGCCTTCGCCGATTCTCCAGACGTTCAGTTTCCGCCAGTATCCCTCGGCGATCACGCTGAACAACTTCACCGATCTGCGTCCGGCGAGCCCGCTCGGACCCAACTTCCTGCTCTCTCTCGACTTTGCTTCGCTGGGCCCGACGTCGACCAACGTGGCGGATACACGAGCGGTTCAGCCGCCACGGTTGGGTGAAGTGCAGCGCGTGAGGCAGACGGTCGCGGTCGATCCGGCCGATCAGGAACTGCTCCGTCAGCTCGGTCTTTCGGTCGAATCGGCGACGCCCGAACAGATCATCGCGGCGTTCATCGGATACAGCTACTACCAGAACATCCCGAACAAGGCGCGTCCCAGCGTCGAGGCGGGCGACTACGTCGTCACGGCCGACCGGCTCTGGATGAAGGCGGTGGTCGAACTTGCCAAATCATTCAAGGCGGAGATGCAGCGCACGGTTCTGGACGACGCCGGCAACTCTGTCGCGCAGCTCCGCGATGTCGAACTCCGCCAGGCGTTCTCCGAGTCCTGGGATCGCTTCACGGCTCAGGCGACCGCCGGCTCGCCGGAAGAAGAACTCGCAGCGTATCGCGACTACCTGCTCGGCCATGAGGAAGAGCGGGCGACGCGCGAGGAGCTCGCGCGGCTGGGTGTCGTCATCGACAAGCTGCAGGGACTTGGCCTGACCTCACTGGAGGCCGGAATCCCCGAAGAGCGGTTGCTCGAAATGGTTCGGCCGCCCGCGCTCTCGACGGACGACATGCGCCAGATGATCGCCGCGGTCAATGCCGCGGGAATCAAGGCGACGCCCCGCGAAGAAGCCCCGGCGAAGCCGGAAGTTCCCGCAACGGTCCCGCCGGTGGCGGACCACGGCGCGGAGCTGCTCAAGGTCTCCAAGCGATAATCGGGCGGCGCGGGCGAGCCCTTGTTCAATGCTCGGTCAAATCGGACACGCTCGACTCGGGGTTTGCCTGCGCCTGAGCGGCATCGCCGTGATAGCGGCCCGCGATGGTCGATTGCTTCATCAGAGGGTTGGCCCAGATCGCCAAGACGACGACGCCGCCAGCCGAAAGCAGACCGGCGAAGCGACGCGAAACAAAGGGATTGTCCACGGCGACTTCACCCCGCACGGCGGGATCTTCGAGCAGCGGGTAGGCCATCAGCCGTAGGTAGTAGAACGCCGCGATCGCCGAGTTGATCGCAAGCACGATGACGAGAGGGATTTCGCCGGCGGAAATGCCGCTGGTGAAGAGGGGAAGTTTGCCGAAGAAGCCGAGCAGCGGGGGAAGACCGAGCAGGCTGAGCGAGCAGAGCACCATCGTCCACCCCGCCGCGGGATGGGTGCGGCAGAGCCCGCGCAGGTCTTCGAAGCTGTCGAGCTCGCGCGGCTCGCTGCCATCGGGCGAGGGTTTCTCGACCGAAGCGAGCGCCGCGAACGCGCCCATGTTGGAGACGCCATATCCGAGCAGATAGAAGAGAACTGCCGCGATCCCGCTGCCGGTGAACGAGCCGTCGCCGGGGCCGACGATGACGCCGACAAGCATGTACCCCGAGTGAGCGATGGAGGAGTATGCGAGCGTGCGCTTCGCGCTTGATTGGAGGATGGCGAGCACGTTGCCGACGGTCATGGTCAGCGCCGCGATCACCCAGAGCAGGAGCCGGAGCGAATCGGGGAGCGAGGCGCCGCTCGGCCCAAAGTGCCAGCCGACGAGCCCGACGATGAGCAGGATCGCCAGGAAGCCCGCGGTCTTGGGGACGAACGCGAGCATCGCCGAGACACCGGACGAAGCGCCCTGGTAGACGTCGGCCGTGTAGAAGTGCATTGGAACGGCGGCGATCTTGAAGCAGAGCCCGAGCACGGAGAGCATGATGCCCGCGAGCGCCAGCGTCGAGATCCCGCCGGCGCTGAGCGAATCGTGGATGCGGTTGAGGTTGGTGGTGCCGGTCGCGCCGTAGAGCAGAGCGAATCCGTAGAGGAAGATCGCGGCGCCGAGCGCGCCGAGGAAGAAGTATTTCACCGCGGCTTCCTGCGAGCGGTGACGCGATGTGCTGATCGCGACCATGATGTACGTCGGAAGGCTCGTCAGTTCGAGAGCAAGGAAGAGCCAGATGAGATCGTTGGCATCGGCAACGAGCAGCAGACCGGTGATCGAAAAGAGGAAGAACGAGTAGAACTCGGCGCGATTGGAGCGAAGCGGGTTGAAGCCTCCCTTGCCCGAAGCGATGCGAGTCTCTTCGAGCCGATCGACCGTTCCGGCAAGGAGCGGCAGAAGCATGAGCGCGACGAGACAAATGAGCGTCTTGGCGTACGGAACCATCGTCGGGAGCATCATCTGGCCGGCCGCCGCGGTCGCGGCGGGAGCGCCCCATGCGCCCGGCGTCGTGAACGCCGAGAGCCAGCCCGCGACGAGAAGCCCGATTGCGCCGACCCAGGCCGAAGACTTGCGGATGGAAAAGCTGCGCGAGAGCCCGAGCACCATTACGATGCACGTCGTGGCGAAGAGCGCGATCTCGGGCCAGAGGAATGCGAGGCGTCCGATCATCGCGAAACCTCCCGCAGTTCAGACGCCACGGAAGCGGTCGCGGTGGGTCTTTGGCCGTCTGATTCGATGGGATTCTGGCGTGCCCACTCGACTGCCGTGACGGTTTGGTTGACGGGGCCCTTGAGAGCGTCAAAGAGCGGCATCGGGTAGAGCCCGAAGATCAGGCAGGCGAGCGCGAGCGGCACGAGCGCCGTGATTTCACGCGCGGTGAGATCCGGCGGAAGAGAGCCGTGTTCGTCGTGTGAATCGTGCCCGTGCGCGCTGGGCTCGCGGAGCGGACCGAACACGACCTTGCCGACCATGATGAGCAAATACATCGCGGCGACGATCACGCCGAAACCGGCAATGAGTGCGTACCACGGACCGAGGTTGCCGGCGGTCGCTCCGGGGACAGGGTTGCCGCTGCTATTCCAGACGCCTGCACCGGCAACTCCCCAATTGCTGCTCGCCTGGAATGTTCCGAAGATGCAGAGGAATTCGCTGACGAATCCGTTCAGGCCGGGCAGGCCGACCGAGGACATGACAAAGAAGACCATGAACGTGGCCCAGATCGGCATCTTTGCCGCGAGCCCGCCGAGGTCTTTCATGGAGCGAGTGTGATACCGCTCGTAGACAAAGCCGACGCACAGGAAGAGCGCGCCGGTCGAAAGACCGTGATTGATCATGTAGAGGATGGAGCCCTGAAGACCGGCGGTGTTGAGTGCCGCGAGGCCCAGGATGCAGAAACCAAGGTGCGCGACCGACGAGTACGCGACCAGTTTCTTCATATCGGTCTGCACCCAGCAAATCAGCCCGCCGTAAAGGATCCCGATGATGCAGAGCACGGCGATGAACGGGGCGTAGTGAATAAACGCATCGGTGCAGAAGGGGAGCGCGAAGCGGTAGATTCCGTACGTGCCGAGTTTGAGCAGCACGCCCGCCAGGATCACCGAACCCGCTGTTGGCGCTTCGGTGTGGGCGAGAGGCAGCCACGTGTGCACCGGGAAGAGCGGCACCTTGACAGCAAAGCCCGCCATCAGTGCGAGGAGCACCATCGACTGCTGCGCGAGCGTGAGGTGGCTGATCGCGGCGTTCTGGAGCGTTGCGATGTGGAACGTCCACGTGCCCGCGCCGGGGAACGAATCGCTCGGGAGCCCGGCGTTCACCCACGCGACATAGACAAGCCCGGCGAGCGCGATCATCGAGCCGGTGAATGTGTACAGGAAGAACGTCGTCGCGGCGCGTTTGCGGTTGGTTGATCCGTAGAGGCTGATCAGGATGTACATCGGGATCAGCGTGAACTCGAAGCAGACGTAGAACAGGATCAAGTCGCGAGCGACAAAGACGCCGACCATGGCGGCCTGAAGCACGAGCATCCATGCGTAGTACGTCCGCACCCGGTTGGTGATCGCGGTCCACGATGCGAGCACGCAGATCGGCCCGAGCAGTCCCGTGAGCGCGATGAGCAGGAGCGAAACCGAATCAACACCCATCGAAACCGAAATGCCCAGCGAGGGCAGCCACTCGATGTGATTGGGAAACTGGAAATCGGCTCCGTTGTTCCAGTCAAACCGCATGAGCGAGAGCACTGTGAACGCGAGCGCGAAGAGCGAGCCGACGAGCGCCGTGGCTCGGGCGCGCTTTTCGGGCGAGAACGCGACGACGAGCGCGAAGATCAGCGGAATCACGACCAGCAAGCCGAGCATCCACGTGTCGAGGAAGCCCGGGGTCGCCGTGATTGCCGCGGCATCGGAGATTGGTGTTTCGGGGCTCTGCATGAAACTCAAAGACTCCGGAAGTCAGATCAGCGAAGGGTCAGCATGAAGACGATGAAGAGCAGCAGCGCAACGCCCGCGGCCATTCCCGCGGCATAGCCGTGCAATTCGCCCGATTGCGTCGGCCGGATGGTGTTGCCGATCCAGTGCGGTATTGCGCCGAACAGACGCACCATCCCGTCCACGATCAGCTTGTCGAAGAGATGGAAGATGTGCGCGAGAATCAGCAGCGGCACACGGATCGCCAGGTTGTAGAACTCGTCCACGTACCACTTGTGCTGCGCCCAGCTCGGGATCGGGCCGAGCTTGGGAAGCAGTGCATCGGCCTTCGAAGTCGCGGCGGTCGTGCGCCCGACGTAGTGCAGCCAGAACGCGATGAAGATGCCTCCGAAGCCGAACGCGCCTGAAACGTAGTACAAAACCGCGTGCGGGTTCCAGCCGAGGAAAGTTCCCGCGTGCGCGTCGGGGTTGTTGATTGCGATCGATGTGGGGACGTACGACGGTGGAGAGTGGGCGTCCGGCCCTTCGTGTCCGCCGTCGCCCTCTCCTTCGTGCGCATCGTGATGTGAATAGGGCGACTGATATGCCGCGGAAGACTGCATGACCATTTCGGGCACCACGCCACCCTCGACATGGGGCGAGCCGGGAAGATTGGTGAAGTTCAGGGCGGTAGCGCCGAGCGACATGAGGCTCAGCGTGAGCAGGACCGTGTTGATCGCCCAGCCGGGCGCGTGCGGATGGAAATGGCCGCCGTGCCCGTGATCGTGGTGGGCGTGGTCGTCCTGAATGTGATTGTGATCGTCGTGTCCCGAGCCGTGTGCATCGTGCGCGTGATCATCGTGCGCCGAGTGCAGTTCATCGCCCGGCTGATACTCGAGCGGTCCGACAATGACTCGGAAGAAGACGCGGAAGGTGTAGTACGCCGTGAGGCCCGCCGTGATGAGCAGGATCCAGCCGACCGGCGCCATCCCCGGCGTCAGAAACGCCGAACCGATGAGCATGTCCTTGCTGAAGAAGCCCGAGGAAAATGGGAAGCCCGAAAGATTGAGGCAGCCGACGAGCATGCCGAACGAGACGATCCCCCAGCCCTTGAGCCGTCGCAGGCCGCTCAGCTTGCGAAGGTCGAGCTGTCCGGCGAAGCCGTGCATGATGGCGCCGCAGGAAAGGAACAGGAGCGCCTTGAAGAACGCGTGCGTCACGACGTGGAACGCGGCACCGGTGCTCGTGAGCGCGCCAAGGCCGGCGAACATGTAACCGAGCTGGCTCACCGTCGAGTACGCCATGATGCGCTTGATGTCGAACTGCGCCATGCCGATCGTCGCCGCGAAGAACGCCGTGAGAGCGCCGACCCACGCGACCAGCGGCAGCGCGATCTCGCTGAGCAGGAAGAGCGGGTACATCCTTGCGACCAGATACACGCCCGCCGTCACCATCGTCGCGGCGTGGATGAGCGCGGAGACCGGAGTCGGTCCTTCCATGGCGTCGGGAAGCCAGACGTACAAGGGCAATTGCGCGGACTTGCCGAATGCGCCGATCGCGAGCAGGATCGGGATCAACTGCACCAGGAACGGAATTTCCGAATAGCGCCCGGCCTTGGCGGCCTCGATGTACGGCTGCGCCGCGTGGAAGATCTCGCGGTATTCGATGCTGCCGAAGTGGACGAACGTGAGCCCGATTCCCATCAGCAGGCCGAGGTCGCCGATGCGGTTGAGAATGAAAGCCTTCTTGGCCGCCTCGACCGCCGAAGGCTTTTTGTAGTAATAGCCAATGAGCAGATACGAGCAGAGGCCGACGCCTTCCCAGCCAAGGAAGAGCAGGAGCAGGTTGTCGCCCATCACGAGGCACGACATGCTGAAGACAAAGAGGTTGAACGCCGCGAAGAAGCGGCAATAGCCCGTTCCCAGGTCCGGGCTCATGTACTCGCTGGCATACAGCGCGATGAGAGCACCGAGCCCTGTGACAAACAGCATCCACAGGATCGTGAGCGAATCGATGTAGAGCGAGAAGTTGCCGATCAGCCGCTGGCCGGGCTGATCTCCCCATTCGAGAACGAACCACTCGAAGCCGGGCGTGATCAGCGGCGCGTCGGATCGCGCAAGAAACAGCCTGACGGCGACGATGAAGGCGCCGGCGAGGCAAGCGACCGTCAAGAAAGCCGGAGCCTTGCTCTTGACGCGCAAGATCGCGCAGATCGTGCAGAGCAGCACACCCAGCATGGGCAGCGCGAGCAGGAGCAGCGCTTCCGCGGGTCCGAATAGGATCGGGCTCAGCGCCGGTGCCGCGCCCGATCCGGTCGAGGTGCTGGCGAGAGTAAGTGTAGAAAAAAGAGTCGTCACGATTGCTCCGCGGGCGGCGTCAGGAAACCCTGCCGCCGGTTCAGCCCTTCAACTCCGACCATTCCTCCGCGTCCAGGCTTTCCCGCCTGCGGAAGAGCAGCACGACCAGGGCGAGCGCCATCGCCGCTTCTGCCGCTGCCACCGTCACGATGAAGATCACAAAGCTCTGTCCGGTCATGTTCATGTGAAAGCGGCTGAACGCGACGAGCGCGATGCCCGCTGCCTGGAACATCAGTTCGGTGCACAGGAACATGATGATGAGGTTGCGCCGGGTCAGGAAGCCGATGAGGCCCAGCGAGAACATCGCGGCGGAAATGAACAGGTAGTGCGCGAGCGTGATGCCCTGAACCGCCGCGGGAAACCCGTCCTGAGCAAGAACGGCAATGTTCATGGATTGGTCTCCACACCCTGCGCGACTTCCGCGGCGAGGCTGCGCGCGTGGCGCGCCTTGGCATCTTCGTCAAGCTGGACTTGCTTGCGACTCAGAACGACTGCGCCGAGCATCGCCATCAGCAGGATCACGCCGGCGATCTCGATCGAACCCGGGTGATCGCGCAACAGATTGAAACCGACCATCTCGACGTTCGACACGGCCAAATCCGCGGGGAGCGCCAAGGTTTGAACCTCGCCGGCGGAGTTTCGGACCTGTACGGTCTTCGCTGCAAAGTCCACGATCGCCTCGCCGTGCTCATCGATCGCGACGATCGTTCCGCTGGGCAGTTTGCCGCTTTCCCGTAGCGACGACTCAATCTTCCGTGGCATTTCCGCCAAGAGCGACTGCCCGCCGGGGCTCTTTTGCGATGGAAGAGCGTCCATTCCTTGGAACAGCAGGGTCGTCAGCACGGCAAGCAGCACAAAGCCCGCGGCGGTCGCCACGACCGGCTCGCGCGCCTGCGTGTCGTAATCGGCAAGAGCGTTTTCGAGACCCTCGGTCGGCGACTGAGTCGCCAGCATGATCACGAACAGGTAGGTAATGAGGATCGCCCCGGCGTACACGATGACGAGCGCGAAGGCCATGAATTCGGCCGACAGGATCAGGAACAGACCGGCCGTTGCGAGAATGCTCAGGACGAAATAGAGCGCCGCGTAGACCGGGCGCGGGTGGGTGATGACGCGGAGCGAAGCACCGAGCGCCACCAGCCCGAACACATAGAAATAGACGGTCGGGGAATTGCCGGCGCCGAAAAACCCGCCCGCCTTCAGACCCATCGCGATCAGGACAATCGCGCCCGCGATCGACGCGAGCAGGGCGCCGAGAATCTGCGGGTTCTTGCCTTCCCTGCGGGGCAGCGCGAGGCAAACGCCGAGCGCACCAAGGCCGCATGCCGCGTAGAGAGCAAGTGGGTTGATGATTTGATCCAACGATGGCCCCTTCGGGCGAGGCCCGTATGAGCCGAGGGGCCACGGCCCCTCGCTCGCCCGACTTGGCAACACACGCCGCCGAACAAACACCGCCGACAAGCGATGCCCCTAGCCCCGCACCTCCTGCCGGGCGAAGGGCAGAGGATAGTGGGAACCAACTGGGTCTTCAACTGCAGGGAGCGCCGGAAGAGGCGTCTTGTCGTTTGTTCGGGCGTTCCACGTTTGACGGAATTCATCTGATAGGCGATGTGCCGACGGGTACGCTTGCACGCGTGAACGCCGAGCCAGGTATCGCAACTCCCCCGTCCGCTTTGCGTGCGAGCGCGCCAAGGGTGGGGTGGCGGGTGGCGGTTCCCAATCTCCTGACCCTCGCCCGGTTGCTTCTGGCTGGGGGGCTTATCACCCTGCTTTCGCTCTGGCGCTACCCCAAATTGGATGAGCAATTCGCCCCTCCGACGGGCCCGATGATCTGGGCCTGCCTTCTTTTTTCTCTCGGCGCCCTGACCGATCTTCTCGATGGGCTTCTGGCCCGGAGGTGGGGCGTGATCAGCCGATTCGGGCGGATCATGGACCCGTTCGCGGACAAACTGCTCGTCGTGGGGGCGTTCGCCATGATGGCCGGGCCGGCGTTCGACGTCCAACTGTCCAGCGGCAAAGCGCTGCAGGTCAGCGGCGTCATGCCCTGGATGGCCTTGGTCATTCTCTCTCGAGAATTGCTTGTCACCACCATCCGCGCCGTGCTCGAGGCCCGGGGGATCGATTTTTCCGCCACGCTCAGCGGCAAGGCAAAGATGGCCGTGCAGTGCACCTGCATCATCTCGGTTTTTCTTATTCTGGCGTTCGCCAGTCCCATGCCCCTCATGCCCGCCCGCAAATTCATCGACGCCATGGTTTGGACTTCGGTGATCGTGACCGCACTCTCGATTGTTCCGTACGCGATCCGTGCGGCGCAGGCCAGCGCCTCTTCTCTTTAGCCCGACATGCCCACTTCAAGCAAGTTGCTCTGGATCACGACCTTCGGGCTGGGTCACATGCGCCCCGCGAGTGGAACCTGGGGCTCGTTGCCGACGGTTGTCCTTGCGGGCGGATTGATCTATTTCGGGTGCGGTCCGGCGCAATCGCCAGTCATTTTTAACGCGGCGCTCATCGCGTGGTGCATCATCTTTTCTATGGGATGTCTTATTCAAGGCGTCGCGGCAGAAGCGAAGTTCGGAAAGAAAGACCCATCACAGGCTGTCGCCGATGAAACGGCGGGGCAGGCGATTGCCTGCCTTTTCCTTCCCGCGGCGATCGAGCAAAGCACGTTCACCGCGCTGCTCGCGTTGTCAGGCGCATTCCTCGCCTTTCGAATCTTCGACATTCTCAAAATCTGGCCCGCGCGGGGGCTTCAGCGGCTTCCGGGAGGAGCCGGGATCCTGGTGGATGATCTTGTCGCCGGGGTGCAGGCTCTGCTGGTCGTGCAGCTGATCGCGCGAATCCTGTTGCGGTGAAAACCCAAGGAGTTTGCATGGGATGCATACTCGTCCTCTTCGCGTTGTTCTTGCCGCGGGTGACGCTGTTCTGCCTTTGGCTCTTTGGCGATTGGTTGCAGAGGGCGTTCGCCGGCCATTTCATTTGGCCCCTGCTCGGGTTCTTTTTCGCACCCTACACGACGCTCGCCGTGGCGTTTGCCAATCTGCACGGTGGGGTGCAGGGCGGCTACGTGATCCTCGTGATCATCGCGGCGCTGTTTGATCTCGGCAGCCTCGGCGGCTCGTCACGTCACGTGCGCAAACGCCAAATCGCGGGGTAGCAAAGACACGGAGAGAACGCGGAGATGCGGAGAAGGCGGAGTTGCGCGGAGCGGAAGTGGGTCAATTCGAATGGCGAGCTTCACTCTGCGAAATCACACGGCCCTTTCTCCTCAACAAATCAATTCTCTTCCGGACTCTCCTCCGCGAGCCTCCGCAAACTCCGCCTCTCCGCGTTCTCTCGTAATTTTTTTCGCACCGGCAAACGTCACACCTTGCGATCGAGCAACCGGTACTGCACCGCTTCACCGATGTGCTCGGAAGTCACGACATCGGATTCCGCGAGGTCCGCGATCGTGCGCGCGATGCGCCGGATCTTGTCGAACGCCCGCGCCGAAAGGCCCATCTCGTTCATCGCCTGTCCGAGCATCGTCAGTGCGTTCTCGTCGAGATTCGCCATCTCGTCGAGTTTCTTGCCGCTGAGCCGCGCGTTGGGGGTTTCGCCCTGACGTGCGTGTTGGCGGGCGCGAGCTCGCGCGACTTGCTCGCGCATCTGCGCCGTGGTTGTGCCGCTCGCCTGTTCGTTGCGGCGAGAGAGTTCGCGGAACGGCACGGCCGGCGCTTCGATGTGAATATCGATCCTGTCGAGCAACGGCCCGCTGAGCTTGGCGAGATAACGCTCCATCTCGATGCGCCCGACTTCGCCCGGCGCCACATCGCCCCGGGGCGTCGGGTTCATCGCGGCGACCAGCATGAAATTCGCCGGAAATCGCACGGCGCTGTGGGAGCGCGCGATCGTCACGACGTGGTCTTCCATCGGCTGGCGCAGCGTTTCGAGCACGTCGCGCGGGAACTCCGGCAATTCATCGAGAAATAGCACGCCGTGGTGCGCCAGGCTGATCTCGCCCGGGCGCGGGATCATGCCGCCTCCGACGATCGCGGCGCCGCTCGCCGTGTGGTGGGGCGTGCGCACCGGCCTTGTCGCGATCAGCCCCTGACCCGGCGCAAGCTGGCCCGCGGCCGAATAAATCCGCGTGACCTGGATCGCCTCGTCGGGAGTGAGCGGAGGCAGCACGCCCGGCAGCGCTTTGGCCATCATCGTCTTGCCCGTGCCGGCCGGGCCGAGCATGACGAGGTTGTGCCCGCCCGCGGCGGCAACCACGATCGCTCGCTTCACCGTCTCCTGCCCTTTGATCTCGCCGAAGTCGATCGGCGAGGTCGCTTGCTTCAGAAGCTGCGCAACATCGGGCGATGGAAACGGCGCGGGCTCGAGATGCCCGGTCATGAGCCCGACGACTTCGGCGAGCGAGCGCGCGCCGAGCACGGCGATTCCTTCGACAACGGCGGCCTCGGCCGCGTTTTCGTAGGGGATGATCACGCCCTCGAAGCCCTTGGCCTTGGCGAGGGCCGCGAGCGCGATCGCGCCCTTGATCGGGCGCAGCCTCCCATCGAGTGCCAGCTCGCCGGCAAAAAGAAACCTGCGATGATCGATTCCCGGGGCTTCTTCGACGAGCGTTCCCGAACGCGGCGTCTTCTTCTCTGAGTTGGCGGCCTTGAGAGGCGCGCCGATCCCCTGCACCAGCAGCGCACCGATGGCGATGGGCAGGTCGTAGACCGGCCCTTCCTTGCGCACATCCGCCGGCGCGAGGTTGATGATCGTGCGGCCTTGCGGAAAAAAGTAGCCGCTGTTCACCATCGCGCTGCGCACGCGCTCGAGCGACTCTTTCACGGCGGCGTCGGGCAGACCGACGATCGCCGCGAAGCCGTGGTCGTCCTCGTTCTTGGGCTCGGTGTGATCGACTTCGATTTCGCAGGGGAGCGCATCGATTCCCTGCAGGAGCGAGGATTGGACACGGGCGAGCATCGCGGCAGTCTACCGAACGAA
The DNA here is from genome assembly GCA_019636555.1 of Phycisphaeraceae bacterium. Lineage (NCBI taxonomy): Bacteria > Pseudomonadati > Planctomycetota > Phycisphaerae > Phycisphaerales > Phycisphaeraceae > Phycisphaeraceae bacterium. The sequence continues at coordinate 744,172 of JAHBXH010000001.1, forward strand.
CGACGATCGGCAAACGAGATTTTCGGGGTCCGTAAGATGCGCCTTCGCCTCATTCCGAACACAATCCGAATGCATGACAGAAGCAGAAAAGAGCTATTGGCCACCAAAAACCAGAACCCGACTCAAAAAAAGTGAATTTTCATCTAAATCTCTTTTCACAAGATGCCGTCTCGGGTAGGCTCTGGCGTCGGCTTGGGGAGAGAGAGACAAGTCGCGCGGCCGCAGTGTTTTCCGCCATTGCGCCAACACAAGCGTGTTTCTCCCAAAGCTGGTCGGACGCCGTCTTCGGGCTCATTGTGGGCACGGGCGTGGAGCATCGGACCTTGTTTGGAGAGAGAGACATGCGTAGCACGACTTCTGTTCTGACGGCGATGGCGTTGGCTGTCGCGGCCGGGGCGAACATTTCATCTGCAGCCTTGCTGTATGGTGGCGGCACCGAAACGGCTTCCCGCTTCAACCCGGGCGCCGGCGCGATCACCTACATGAACTGCTTCACCGCAGTGACTCCCGCGCAGACCCAGTTGGTGGTGACGAACGTCGTGGTCGGTATTCGCCGGCTGACGGTCAGCGGCTCATTGGTTGATGTCGGCATCAACATTTATGCCGCGCAAATGACTTGGGATGGCACGACTTTGGGCCGCGGTGCGAACCACCTGATTTATTCGCAGGCTTCACTCGGCGGTGGCGCCGCGACGATCACGCAGCTCGTCAACACCGGCCCGATCAGCAGCCCCGCCATCAATCTTGAACTGGCGACCAATCCGGGCTTGGGCGGTTGGTGGATCGGCGTCGAGTTCACCGGCGTCAACGCTGGTGACGCCAACAACGGCTGGCGCGTCACGAACGCTCCGACCACGGGTGCGTCGATCAACGGCTTCGGCATTTATAACAACGCGGGCAGCGGCGTGTTCCAGGCGTTGTTCGGCTTCGGCACCCCCGCGGGTTCGAGCCCGAGCCGGTTCCTGACCAACGTCGAAGGAAACCTGGTCCCGGCGCCCGGATCGCTCGCTCTCATCGGTCTCGGCGGTCTCGTTGCCGCCCGCCGTCGGCGTGCGTAAGTTCTGATCCTGATTCAACTTTCAACAGTCGCCCCGCCCTTCGGCGGGGCGATTTTTTTGCTGAACAAAGGTCGAAATCTGAACAAGGGCCGAAAATCTGAAACGACAAACGATTTTGCAGATTTTTGACAAAATAGTCTCAAATTTGCACCATGAAGGCTTTGTGAATTCAGGCTTTTCGCGTATTCTCTTGCTTCGGATTCGGTGGGAGAGAGATCGAAATCGTTCCGGTTTGTCGCGTTTTCCGCCGCGATAGGCCCCTTCCGCTCAGGAAGCGTCGAGCGATCCGTTCCTCTTCCCTCGGGTTCAAACCCGGCGTGGTCTCGATGTGAGACTGCGGGGTGGACTAGTTCGTGCATGAGGGAGAGAGACATGTTGAAGTTGATTTCTGCAGCGGCCGTGTTGGCCATGGCGTCGGGCGCTTCCGCCACGATCCTCTATCAGACGTCGTTCGAAGCCCCGACGTTCAACCTCACGCTCAACGGCGTGGACGGCTGGATCACCCAGGGCGGCGGCGCGATCACCAACAACGCCGCGAACGCGCGCACCGGTTCGCGTTATGTCTCGGTCACCCCGACCACGAGCGGTCAGTGGCAGTGGCAGGGCACGATCGCCCAGTCCGCGGCTTCGCTCGCCGTGAACCCGATCATCCGCGCTTCGGTCTGGGCGCAGATCTTCAACGGCACCACGACCACCAACCTCAAGCGCGCTGGGCTCCAGATGTACAACGTGGCGGCCACCGGCGTGATGGCGGCGATGTACATCGACAGCGACGGCACCCTGACCGTGACCGACGAAGCCGGCAACCAGTTCGCCAGCGGCGCGGGCTTCGTGAACTCCTCGATCTATAACCAGATGCAGATCGAACTGAACTACGCCAACAGCACCGCCAGGTACTTCCTCAACGGCGTTGACCTCGGCGTGGTCGGCACGATCTTCTCGACCGACTTCGGCGATGCCGACTTCTACTCGACCCGCACGACCGGCACCGCCGGCGGCAACCAGATCCGTTACGATGACTACCTCGTCGAGCAGGTCCCGACCCCGGGCACGCTCGCGCTGATGGGCCTCGGCGGTCTCGTCGCCGCTCGTCGCCGTCGCGCCTGAATCGGTCGCGATCGTTTGAGTGATTCCAATTGAATCCGAAAGGCCTCGATCGAAAGATCGGGGCTTTTTTTGTGTGCTTCCATCGCCACCAGTTGGGAATGTCTGGCCTCGTTGCACTCGCGTATCGAGTTCGCGACGCGAGGTCTTCTAGGCTTTCCTGAGATGCAGCATCTCGCACATGCCCAGGCGGCGCAGCACATTTCATCAGGGCGCTTGCCCCAGGCCTCCGCGATTCTCAGGCGCGCCATCGACAGAGATACTGCAAATGTCGAGTTGCTGACGAGCCTCGTTGATGTGCTCGTTGCTTTGAATCAAGGGCCCTAGGCGGCATTTCTCCTCGAACGCGCCTTCAGGATTGCTCCGAGAAACTTCGGAGTGCTAATGCTCGCGGGCGATCTCGAGATGCGGGCGCGTCGCTACTGGTCCGCGATTCAATGCTTCGAACAGGCTCACGATGCGCATCCTTCGGAAATCGCCCCGCTCCGTTCGCGCTGCATCGCGCTCTACGAAAGCGGACAGTTTGAAGACGCCATCGCGAGCGCACGCAAGGTCTACGACGAAAGTCAGGATGATTGCCAGGCCCACGCGCTCTATTCCGGGATGTGCGAGTTCACCGGGAATCTGGACGAGCTGATCCGCGTGCTCAAAGCCGCGGGAGCCCGCTGGCCCGACGACCCGTCCGTCATCGGCGCTTTGCTGCTGCCCCTCGCACGCGTGGAAGGATTCGACCCGCTCGAACTCTTCCGTTATCACCAGAAGATGGGCGCATTGTTGATCGAGTCGTTGGGAATCTGGCACAACCGCATCTTGCTGAAGGGCGAAACGAGAGAAAAGAGCGATCATCTTGCCATGTACAGCGAGGTCGACATTGCGCTCGACACCTGGCCGTACAACGGAACCACCACGACTGTCGAGGCAATGTACATGGGAGTTCCGGTTGTCACAATCGCGGGCAACAGCCATGTCTCTCGAGTCGGGACAAGCGTGCTCAGCAACATCGGATTACCCGACCTGATTGCGAGCGACTCGGCCGACTATGTGGGGATCTGTGCGACGCTCGCTTCCGACCAGGCTCGGCGCACAGAACTAAGAGCCTCGCTGCGCGCCATGGTGCGGAATAGTCCGCTTCTCGACCACGCCGGATTTACCCGCAGACTCGACGCTCATTTCCGCCGCGCCTGGCGGGACTGGAGCAAAGTCCGGGCGTGAGTCCAGGTGCGCGGCTCGGCTGGTTCGCTTCGCCACCGGCGCGACAATTCAACAACACGGGCGAAGCCAGAAAACCGCGAATTGATCAGGCATTCCGGTATTTGGCGCGTGCGCAAGCAGAGTCCTTTCAAATACTTATCAAAATACGAACAAAAAGGGTTTACAGGCCGATTTTTTGTTCGTATTCTGTACTGGTGCCGCCAGCATGGGGCTGGCGCCATCCCTCGCTCCTTCTAGAAAGGGGAATTGTCCATGGCTCTTTCAAATATCTGTCCGACCGCGATCTGTCCGGAGTTGATCAATTTGCTCGGTGCCAACATTCCGGATCTTGTCGGGGCTGGAAGCGCGGCCGCGGCATTTGCTCTGGTTTCACCAGGCGGGCAAATCGACGAGATCGGTGTCTTCATTACTCGCGCTTACGGCTCGACTGTCACGATGAGGGTCGGAGTCGAACAAGTTTCGGAATCCGATCAAGGAACACCCGATGGCTACTTCGATGGTGTTGGGTCTACCGAGACCAAATCGGCATCGGTCGCGATCGATGGAATAGTCAACCAGTTTGTTTGGGCACCGCTGCTCGATCCCTATCGCAACACCACGGAAGAAATGCAGTTGGTGGCACTGACGGTGCGCGAAGGTGCGACGACGTACACCAGCGGTAATCATTTGCGGATCAGACTGGGGGAGCAGGCGTCACAGGATCAGCTCTTTCCCTACGTCAGCACAAGTGATGCCGGAGCCGCCTGGGTACCGGCTGCGGGTACGCCCGCGATTGCGGCGCGAGGTGCTGGAAGGCTTCTCGACCGGAGCACGGCTGTTCTCAATTCCTCTTCCGTCAATTGGGGTAATACGACGGTCGCTGAAATCTATCGAGGCAACGTTTGGACGACCTCGCATGCCTGTCGCATGTCGGGCGTTTCCTTGGCGATCCAGTTCGAAGATGAAGCCGACTTCGCTGTGCGTGTGTATGTGAACGGCGAATTGAAGGCAAACGTCGAGTTGCCCGAAGCGAGTGCATCGTGTGTAAGCGGGGATGAACAAGAACGCGCCGGTACGATCACGATCCCGATTGCGCCGATTGTGCTCGAGGCGGGAGATGTCGTACGGACAATTCTCGAGCCGCAAACAGCCAACGAGATCACACTCCCAGTTTTGGAATTCTCCGATTCGGCCCAAAGACTCGAATTCACGCGCGGCGTCGACATCCGGTACACCGCGGGTTTCTCAACCCCGACCTGGACCGATTCTGACACGCAGCTCGCTGCCATCACGCCCGTGATCGATCAGATCGGCGGCGGTTCGGCATCAAGCGGCAGCGCGGGATCCGTCAGCACCAAGTTGTCGGTGCGCTCCGGCAAGGAGTCGTTCATCGCGCAGGTCTTCATCCCCGATGCCGCGTCATTCAGCGGCGAAGGTCTGACCGGCCTGACATTCGATTCGTCGGGACTCCGCGCGTACTACATGCGTTCCGATCTCGAAGAACCGGTCGGCTTCAACACGGGCGGCACCGAAGGCACGTTCGTCGAAATGAACCTCGGCGACTGGGTGGACAGCGGATTCGTCGAGATCGATGCCGAAACCATGCCGGGGTGGTATCAGCTCGGCATCCCGAATGCCGCGTTCGCGCCCGGGGCCGAGAGCGTCTCGATCGTTCTGCGCGGCGTCACCAACATGGCGCAAGTCAACATCGAGATCGCGATCGATCAGGAAGTGATGCTCGCGCCGCGCGGGTTCGACAACCTCGGAGTTCCGACGTTCGTCGACAGCGAGGAAGAGAGCGTCAACGAACCCGTCAACACCACGCTCGGCACCCTCACGTGGCCGGAGCGCATCTGGTATTCCAGCCAGTGGATCGTCGGCGGGCGCGAGGACAACCGCGATCTCAAGAAACTCACGCTGCTGGCGAACGATGGTACGACGACCAAGGCATCGGCGGATTACACCGACGCCGCGAACATCGTCAATGTGCCGCCGATGACGCTGAACTGAAGAACGGGGGTAAAGCACATGATCAGAACAATTCTGACACTCACGGCCGTGACGGCGCTCGCGCCGCCGTTCGGCATCAACGCAAAGGCGGGCGAATCTTCGCTCGTCATCAATTCGGCGACGGCGCTCGCGGGTCCGCTGAACATCAACGCCGCGGATGCATCAACGGGCACGTTCTTCGCGAAGTACGCGCCGTCGAGGGGGACGCCGATCTTGATCTATTGGGGCCACGCGAGCAATATCAGCTCCACCAGCCCAATCTGGCGAGACAAAGCCACCTGGGCTTGCAACTTTGCCTCGTTCCAGCATCAGTACTATCCCATTCCCGGATATCCGCTGATGGATATTCTGCATTGGCAGCAGAATCACGGTTGCGACGAAAACTACGCGCAGCTAGATCCATCGACGGACAAGATCGACTGTTCCGATGCCAACCTGCAACTCAAGATCAATGCTCACGCCGCACACGACGCGCGGCAGATCTGCGACTGCATCCACAAACAAGGTCTGATTCGCGGACGCGGCCCGATCGGCGGGGGAAACTACGGAGGCGCTTTCTCGCACCACGAGCTATTCACCGACGGGAGATGGCAGGACAATACAGCGCACTTCACATTTACTGCGCTCTTCCGCCATCCCGACGATGCGCCGACGGTCCCGAGAACGCAGTATCTGCCGACAAGCGCCGGGGTCTATCGCGCTGACTCTCCCACAACTCTCTTCAAAGTGGACCCGCAGGGCGCTTTGATCGGAGGCAGCTTTCAGACGGCGAGCGGTCGCACAGCGATCGAAGCCAATACGATTGGTGCGCGACCGGGCAACTACCACCACCTCTTCTGCGAGTACGGGATCGCGGCAGCAAAGCGCTATGTGGTTGCGCTGCGGGCCGCAGTCAAGGATCTCTGCGATTCGTACCTCCCGCCGGGCGAAACCGATCCGATCGAACTCTGCTATCCGGCATACGTGCTGCTCGATAGCGAAGACATGTCGACGCGGGTCGCGATGCATTCGAACGGGTACATTAACGACCCGGCTCACGGAGGCGAACCTCCGAGTCCGGGTGGTCCTGGCTACTACTTATTGGGCTGCCTCTACCACGTCATGGGTGACTTTGGAGCTCCCAACAACACGTGGACAATGCCGATCTACTACTCGGGATCAAACTTTGATATTCCGGAGTCGTATCAGTCGACCATCTACGCCGACACAGTCTTGCGTAATCTCTACTACAAGTACGCGCCGACGATGGGCGATTCGCGCGAAGCCAACTCGGACGTCAACCTGCGCTTCAACAAGATCATTTATCAGGCCGCCGACTACTGCCTTTTCAAGGCGATGATCGAGCCGTGGAAGGAGGAATTCCCGCAAGCCGGCTTCTCCAACTACGAATTTGTAGTGGTGCCGGATCCGTTACATCCATACCAGCGTCCGTCCTCTAGCGGCGTGGCTTCCATCCAGGAATTCATCCGGCAGGACTACCAGGCCCCGAGTTGCTATGGCATGTGCGGCGCGAGCGATCCGTACGTCACGTCGATTCGCAATGCCGTCGGCCAGGAGGCACTGGATGCGGCGGTTGAGGATTGGAATAACGAGTCGCACAGGCTCATTGTCGACCAAATTCTAAAGAACATCCATCCCACGATGCCGACCGATGCGTACATCTACGGCGTCTATCTGCCGGAGCAATTGCGATCGAAGGTCGCCGATCCTCCCGGCATCAGGGATCGTGATGTTGATCCCAGACCTACTGACGACAACCAATGGGGCGGCGACAAGTCGTTTTTCAAGCGTCTGGTCAAGACCCTTTGGAAGCGGGGCATCTACAAGTACGTCGTCTATTCCGGCGATATCGACCTGACTTTTGAAGCCTGGAAGGAAGTACAGGCGGAAATCCGCGCCGGCGATCTCGAGACCTAATCGCCGATCGTCCGTGAAGGAGTGAATCTGAACCGAGGGGCCCGCGCGACGGCGCGGGCCCTTTCTTGCAGATGTGTTTCAGACGCCCACCGTTGCGCGCGCCGCCGTTCGTCCCGTCACGCATTGCTCGATCGCCTGCGCCGCCTGCTCGATCATCGGCGCCTTGACATCCAGGTGCGTCACGCAACGGATGCGGCGCGGGCCGGTCGCGAGCATCAGCACGTTCTGGGCTTTCAGTTTGTCCGAGAGCTGCTGCGCCGTCAGCGGCACATCCTGGGCGATGTCGAAGTACAGGATGTTCGTTTCGACCGGCGCGAGCGCGATCGAGAGCCCGGGGATGCTCGCGATCAGTTCCGCCAGTTTCTTCGCGTTGGCATGGTCTTCGGCGAGCCGCTGCACGTGATTGTCCATCGCGTAGAGCGCCGCCGCGGCAAGGATTCCGACCTGCCTTGTCATGCCGCCGAACATCTTCTTGAAGCGCTGCACGCGCAGGATGGTTTCCGCATCACCCGCGACCGCCGAGCCGACCGGCGCGCCGAGGCCCTTGGAAAAACAGCACGAGATCGTGTCGAAATGCTTCGCGTATTCCTTCATCGCGACGCCGCTGGCGACGCTCGCGTTCCAGAGTCGAGCGCCATCGAGGTGCAGCCGCAGCTTGTGCTTGCGTGCCTCGGCGGTGACGCGCTGGATCTGCTCGAGGGGCCAGACCGTGCCGCCGCCTCGGTTGTGGGTGTTCTCGACGGTGAGCAGACGCGAGTGGGGGAAGTGATACGCATCCTGGCGCACCAGGGGCGTGACATCCGCGACATCGAAGAGCCCGCGCGGATTGACGATCGTGCGGATCATGCAGCCCGAGAGTGCCGCGGGGGCGCCGGTTTCGTAGTGGATGATGTGCGAACCTTCGGAGCAGATGATCTCGTCGCCCGGTTCGGTGTGGGCGCGGATGGCGGTCTGATTCGCCATCGTGCCGGTGGGGACGAAGCACGCGGCGGACTTGCCCAGGTGTGCCGCGAATTTCTCTTCGAGCTTTCGCACGGTCGGATCGTCGCCGAGCACCTCGTCGCCCACTTCGGCGTTCGCGATGACCTTGCGCATCTCGGGGGTGGGGCGTGTAACCGTGTCGGACCGGAGATCGATGAGCTGCTGTGCCATGGGCTGATGGTAAACACGCTGCCAATCAGGCAGTTTTTGGATTTCTGCCAAAGTGGCAATCGATGTCGGGCCTCCTGCAAGATTGAACGAGCCGGGTGGCTGGAGGAACCCGCCGCGCGGCATTTCCGCCGAGCCCGGACACTGGCACGCCGGTTGCCATTTGCTTTCCAGAGCGCCATCGGCGTGGGGCCGGGGTGCTGAAAGGAGACTCAGACTATGAATATTGCATTCCGTCGTCGTCCCAGTGAACTCGCCGCCAATTGCTGCGGCCCGTCGTCGAACGCTTCGTTGAGCCCGCTCGCGCAGATCTTTGCCGATCCGTTTATCGGTGAGGTGCTGGGCGGCGCGTGGAGCACGGCGCCGGCGCCGATGCCGCTCGATGTCACCGAATCCGAGAGCGCTTTCGTCGTGCGCGCCGACGTCCCCGGTTTCAAGAAGGATCAGATCGCGCTCGACGTCGAGAAGGGCGTGTTGACCGTTCGCGCCGAAGCGGCGGAGGAGAAAGACGAAAACACCGAACGCTACCACCGCAGGGAGCGTCGCTCGCAGAGCGTGACGCGCCGCATCGCGCTGCCGGAAGGCGTCTCGGAAAACGACATTGCCGCGGATCTTTCGGACGGTGTGCTGACGATCACGCTGCCGAAGGCGCCGCAGGCCCAGGCGCGCAAGATCGCGATCAAGTAGGAAAGCCGTTCCGGTCCAAGCGGTTCTCCAATTTGCGCAACCAAGCGTCCCGGCGGGCACTCGCCGGGACGCTGCTTTTCACGCGGAGCGAGCCTTGGCGAGTGTCGCGCGATCTCCCATATGTGTGAGCAAACGGCCGAAGCCGGTCGCGCCGATCGCGCTCATGATCGCGCTGACGGCGAGGACGGCGGCGGCGGAAGTCGTCGTTACGCCGAGGCCGAGAATCGAGAGTCCCGCGCTCACGCCGCCGTTGTAGAGGCCGACCGCGAAGAAGGGTGCGATGAGCCCGCGGATCCCGTTGAGCGTGACGTGCGAGGCCATGTACTGGCTGGTGTGCGTGGGCGGCGCGAAATCAACGTGGCCCAGGTTCCACGCGAGCGTGCCGCCGCCGTAAGCGACTCCCTGCAAGACTGCGGTGAGATAAAGGAGTTCGACGCGGTGGAAGAGGACGCCGAGACAGGCGATCGTCGCGGAGCCGACGAACATCCACGTTTGTCTTGCGCGGAAGCGAACGACATGGGAGCGATCGAGATAGCGCGCCCAGATGGGGATCGAGAGCGGCATGACGAGCGCCATGATCGAGCTGGTGATCAGGATGCTGCGAAGGTAGCCGAGGTCAAATTGATCGCGCAGTACGATTGTGAGAATGGGGCCGAGCAGCATGTTGCCGAGGCCGAGCACGAACATCCAGAGCATGAAGCGCGCCCACATCGGGTCTTTGTGGAGCACGCGCCAGACGACAAGCGGCCCGTGCCACGGTTTCATGATCGGCGCCGAGTCGAGTTCGGCGCGGCGCATTTGCTTCTCGCGGCGAACACGCTGCTTGCGGGTCGCGAAGAACGCGATGAGACCGACAGATGCAACCGAGATGACCAGCGGCGGGAACCAGCCCGGGTGGACGTTGAGAACGGATCCGACGACGACGCCCACGACGCCCGCCATCACGTACTGCATGGTCTGGAAATTGCCGACGGCGGTGGCGCGCATGATCGCCGGGTAGTTCGATCGCCAGACGGTTGGGCGGAGTGTGATGATCCCCGACCAGCAGACTCGTGCCAGAATCGCGACCGCAACCATGGCAAAGAGCCCGGTGCTCGAAACCGGTGTCAGCGCCATGAGCGCGATCAGCAGGATCACGCAGAGCTGGAGCAGATTGATGAGCGGGATCTTCGGGCGTCCGTGGCTCAAGCCCGACCAGAAGAAACTGAGAATGTTGGCGAGATCGGGCGCAGCAAAGAGCAGAGCGACGTAAAAGTTGAGCGCTTCGGCTTCGACGACGTCCTCGAAGCGGCGCTTGGCGATGTTGGAGATGACGCCGCCTTCGACGATGCCGAGCGTGGTCGAGAAGCAGATGACGGTGATGAGTTCGAGCGAATACGACCGGCGTGCAAAGCGCGGAAACGCGACCGGAAGAAACGAGCGGAAGTAGGAGAGCAGCCAGGCCATGCGTTCCGTGCGGCCGAAGAAACAGGTCGTCCGTGAGCGGTGATGCTAGCCGGCTGTTGAATCGGACCGTTCGGCAGCGGCGCTCATTTCGGGGCCGAGTTCGGTCGAAAACGACCTATTCTTGACCATGCCCACCGCCACTCCATCCCAGCCGCCTTCGTCCCGCGAGCAGCCGTACGTCCTGGGCACGGGGAACGACGAGGCGTTCCGGCTCGGTCTTCAGCACCGGCTGTGGAGCAACTCGGCATTCGACCTTTGGCTCCGCGCCGGCCTGCAGCCGGGGATGCGGGTTCTTGACCTTGGTTGCGGCCCCGGCCACGCCTCGCTCGACATCGCGCAGATCGTGGGCGCGCAGGGGAGAGTTGTCGGCGTCGATGAATCCGCGGCATTCCTCAAGCAGCTCGGACAGGAATCCGAGGCGCGTCGGCTCCACAACATCGATCGCGTGCTGGGAGATGCGCAGAAGCTCGATCATTGTCTGCCTTCGCCCGCGACCGACGACTACTTCGACATGGCCTACACGCGCTGGGTCTTCTGCTTCGTCGCCAGTCCCGACGAGATGGTGAAGGGCGTCAGGCGTGTGCTGCGGACCGGCGGCAAACTTCTGGTGCAGGATTACTTCAACTACGAATTCGGCATCACGCTGGCGCCGCGGCGCGAGGCGTTCTCACGGGCGATCAAGGCTGTGGGGCAATCGTGGCGTGCACGGGGCGGCAACCCGGACATCATGGGAGAACTGCCGCGGCTTTTGAAGCGCCACGGCTTTGAGATCGAGCACATGGACGTGAAGCAACGCATCGCGCGTCCGAATACGAGCATGTGGCACTGGCCGTGGACATTCTTCAATTCGTTCCTGCCCAAACTCGTCGAATCGGGTTTCCTTTCGCAGGCGGATTGCGACGCGGCTCTGAAAGAGATGGCCGCAGCGGTGAACGACGACGGCGCGTTCATGCTGCTGCCGCCGGTCTTCGAGTTGATCGCGGTCAAGGCATAAAAAAACACCCCCGGCTGTGCGGGCCGGGGATGCACAAAGAACGTATTTTCGAATTGTGGTTCTCTCTCCCCGGCCCCGGGGAGACGTCTCAGGCTCAGGGGCAGAGCAGCTCGTTGTACGCGCCGGCGAAGATCACGAAGTCCGAGTCTTCAACGATGCCGTCATCATTGAGATCGGCCATGCACAGGCCGGGCAGCGCCGGGCACTCGAGGGCGTTGTAAGCGTTCGCGAAGATCACGAAGTCGCTGTCGTCGACCAAACCGTCGTTGTTGAGGTCCGAAGCGCAGGAGCGGTTGGCCATGAGGATGTGGTAGTCCTCGTCGAAGACCTTGCCGTTGCCGCTGACATCGCCCTTGGCCCATCCGGCGGGAGAAGCGAGCGAGCCGGTGTTGTAGTTGGCGGCCCAGGTATTGAAGTCGTTGATATCGGTGCGGCGATCGAGGTTCACATCGCCGTAGCTGGTCTGGAGCGCGCTGAGCACGACGTAGTCCACATCGGACTGATTGACGATAAGGTCGCCGTTCATGTCGGCCGACAGGTCAAAGTTTGCGGCCTTGACCAGATCGGTCCAGTTTGCTGTGCCGCTGAACGCCGGGTTGTTGAACTGCTGGTAGACGTAATCGATGTCCTTGGCGTCGATCACGCCGTCGGCGCCGACCGGGGCCCATCCGCGGGCGATGCCGCCCGATCCGGCAACGTCCGCGCGGGAGGCGCCGCCCGTGTATGCCGCGCCGCCCGAAGCGGTCGCGAGCGTGGTATTGAAGAAGTTGATCCCGGCGCAGGTCGGGCAGTTCGCATTCGCCTGCATGTCAACTTCTTCAAAGGCGACCTTGCGGTTGAGCACGCCGCCCTGGATGAGCAAGCCGTCTGCAAAGTAGCGGACGTCGGCCTTGGTGAAGCTGCCGTCACAGTCGAAATCGCCGAGGATTTCGATCACCGCGTCGGTGGCCGGTGCGCCGGCGAGGGGGCCGGAGCCGGCGGGAGCGGACCACGCGGGTCCGCCGGCGCGTTGGTTGTAGGCCTTGATCATTTCTCCGATGTCCGCCAGGTCGCGGATGCCGTTGCCGCTGAAGTCGCCGGCGATTTTGTTGCGGGTGGTCAGGTTCGAGTTGTAGTTCACGATTGCGCCGCCCTGGCTGATGTAGTTGTTGCCGTTGGCGACGCCGTCGCTGTACACGACGCCCGTCTTGCGGGTCGGGACGCGGCCGTTGGTGGTGGTGTTGAACGAGTAGTAGACCGAAGCGCCGAGGACGTTGGTGTCGCGGAGGTAATTCTGCAGCGGCTGGCTGAACGCCGGCGTCGGAGCCAAGCTGGTCGGCGCCTGCGGGTCGTGCGCATTGTCGAGGCCCTCGTTGAGAACGAAGTTGAACGCGAGCACTTCGCCGGGCATGAAGTCCGAATCCGGACCGCCCGGGACAGCAACAAATTCAGCGACGCTCTGGCGGATGTTGTTGAGATATGCCGCAGCGTTGGGGTTGGTCATCTTGGGCAGAATCGCGCCCGTGCCGCCGTCGGCGATCGACTCGGCGAGCGGAGTGCCGCGGCTGATGAACTGGGCGGGCCCGCCGATCACGAATCCATCGGCAGAGTTGTCGAGGATGGCGTCGATGTTGGCGCGGCTGTACGCGGTGCCGCCGTAGACATCGTTCTGAACCGCGAGCAGTTCGAAGATGCCGTTGGCCAGCCACCCCTGCTGCGAGGCTGCGCCGCGCTCGGGACCGACATAGCCGACGCCGAGACGGGTGTTCGTCACCGTTGATTCAACTTGGCCATTGCCACCCTTGTTGTTGGAGCGGTAGAGCGTGCCGAGGATCTGCTCGTCCGCGGCGTTGGACTGTGTGCCGCCGTTGCCGCCAACGTTGTCACCAACGGTTTGTGAGGGATCGATACCGATCGTGTTCGAGAAGCCGTTGCGGGTTCCCGATCCGATGTCGCGGGTAATAGCGATGAGATTCTCGCCGTTGGGCATGCGGCCTGTCACGAAAAGATGCTGAACCTGGCTCATCTTCATCTGCTGATAGCCGGTGCCGATGTTGGTCACGGGCGAAATCGGGGCGAATGCCAGAGGCTGATCGAAGAGCACGTTCGTCGCGTTCACCGGCGGCGGGTTGTTCGGGTCATAAAAGACCGCGCCGGCGAGTGTGGTGAGATTGCTGGCGAAGGCGGCACCGACCGAGGTGCCCTGCGGGTTGACCGAGGGTCGCATGTTCGCGCCGTAGCCGGCAGTTCCGGGAAGTGCGTAGGGGCTCGGCGTGCCTGGAATCTGCTGAGCCCACCGACCATGAACGTCGCTCGGGGCGATGTCGATGCGGACGCCCAGTCCCGAGGAGACCGTGTCGGGCGCTGCCCACACCGCAATAAAGTTGTTCGGATCAGAAACGACAGGGAAGCCGCGCGGGTTGCCGGCGTTGCCGTACTGGCCACCGGTGAACGCCGTTCCGTTCCAATAGCGGAAGCTGTTGTAATACTGGAAAGATGCGTTGGCGGCGCTCAGGCCGGTGTACGGAGAACCGGTCGAGGGGAGGAGCGATGCGCCCGTTTGTGAGAAGACCGACATCGTCGGGAAACCGGCGTTGACCAGTTCGTTGATGCCGCGGATCGATCCGACGCCCGAATACTGGACCGCCCAGATCTGGCTGGCCGGGAAGGGAGTGACGTTGCTGCCAGCCGCGGTCGGGGCGAGCTGCTGAATGCCGTTCGCGAACTTTCCGGCGGTGCCGTTCTTGTCCACGTCGATGTAGTCGTTAGTCGAGCCGCGCGACTTCACGAAGTTCTCGAGCAGGGTCGCACCGCTGATGGTGACGATCTTCGGCTGCGCGAGCGCGACGGCTTGCACAGTCGTGGCGAGGCCGCACGCCGATACGAGCAACAGATTCTTCTTCATGATTCAACCTCTCTCTTGCTGGATTGGGAGCGGCGGCTCCCATTGAGCGAACGGCCACGCGGCCGATCGTGTGTTCGACGGCTTCGAGCGCCCGATCCCTGGGCTTGAGTACCGTGAATCCGCGCCAGAAACGTGTGTTCCGGGCGCGAGGGTTTATCAGTGCTTTTCGTCGTCCGCAGGGTCGTAGACGGTGTTGTCGCCCGAGAGGCTGTAGTAGCGATTGCCCCAGAGGCGCTTCGAGATCGTGTCGATCACGGTCATTCGGTCGGCGTGTCCATCAAAGAACACGAAGTTTGCAGAGCCGATGGACGCGTCTCCGCCCGGATGATGGCGCCCGACGACGTTGAGTGTCGTCTTGGAATTGGTCATGTCGCCGGCGCCGAGGTCTTTCTTCAGTTTGATGTCGGTAGTCGCTTTGTCGGAAACGTCGGGATACTCGTATCGCTTCGACTTTGCCGCGGGAACTGTGTAGTCCTCGTTCGGATCACCGGTTCCGAAGCGCACTCGGAACGGCGTGAAAGGTCGGTGTGACTTGGACTTGAAGCCGTCCGAGCCGCCCTCGTAGCCCTTTTCGTCGCCGATGGTCGCCCATCCGTTGTTGATGCTGTACGCGTAGTCCGCAGCGAGAATGACCCTGCCCGGGCCGCCACGGTCTCCATCGACTGCGGAAGGGCCGACGAGCACGTTGTTTCGCGACCCTTTCTCTTCGTAAAACTTGTTGCGAGGAATCACGGCGCCGTTCGCGCCATACGCCATCCGTCGCGCCTGACGGTCGGTGATATTCGCCGTGGCGGGATCGACGAACTGATTCGGATCGCGGTCTTCGGTCAGCGGGCCGGGGTTCGTGCGCGGAGCGCCTCTTCCGAACGCCGACGGGCACTCGAACGCGTTCTGCGGCACCTGTCCGCTGTTGAAGAGCGCGAACGACCAGTGCAAATAGCCGAACTGCGGGTCGGTCCCTTTCTGATCCGCGATCTTCCACGACTGCCCGGTCTCCGTGTCCGGGTAGACGTACGAAGCCGGATACCACTTATTGTCCACTGTGTAGGACGTGACCGCGATCGCGATTTGCCGAGTGTTGTTGAGGCAGACCGTCGACCGGGCGGCATTCCGGGCTGCCCCAAGCGACGGAAGCAGAATCCCGATCAAGAGCGCGATGACCGCGATCACCACCAGGAGTTCGATCAGCGTAAACGCACGCGGAGAAGACGAGTTTTCTGCGATTTCCTGCCGTCGCGCGTTCCGGTCCGACATCCTGCTTCCCCTTTGAAGAAAGTTTCGCGCTCGAACAGCCGCGCGTGGTGAGTGAACCGCAGCGTAGTGATCGCAGGAGAGAGTGTGTTCGACCGATGGCACAAGTCTGTGACAAGACTATGTGAAGGAGAATATTCAGTTTGTGCAAAGATGCGACGTGACGCAGAGCCCGTGTTCGCGAAGAGAGAGCTCGCAAGTCGTGTATTGACCGCGAAGAGCGACGGAGTGTCGCCAGAATCTGCCTGATTCTTCATTGATCAGATTCGATTTAATTTGAGTGAACAGTTCGCGCGCCCGCGTCGGCCGACTTCGCCAAATCCTCACGCTATCTTGACCCGGCGAAAACTCAACGCCGCGGCTCACCGGCTGCCGAAGGCCTTGCGAACCAGAATGATCGCGCGGACGAGATAGACAGTGGCCATCACGCCGACAAGGCTGAGCAGGGCGAGATAAAGGGTTGCGCCGGCGAGGGACGAGGTCTTATGGCCTGTCGCGGCACTCGCGCCCGCCGCCATGAATTTGGACATGTCCGCGCCCAGAGCCCACTTCATGATCGAGGCCTGCACCCACATCATCGCGATGACGATGGCGAAGAGACCCCAACGCGAAGCGATGAAGATCCAGCGCTCGATGCTGCTTTCACCCTTCATCGCGCGCCAGAGTTCTCTGAACGGCATGAAGAACACAAGCCCCATGTAGAAGATGCCGCCGATACCTGTTGCTGGAAGACCCGCAAACATGTTCGCTCAACTCCCGGCGGGGTTGCCCGCCTGCGTGAAACACCGATCAACCGAACGCCGAATCAGTGGCCCTTCTCAAAGACTTTGATCGATCGCTTCCCGACAAATTCGTTCCAGAAGGCCCGGGTCACAAACCAGGTGTTCACGAACCGGAGCACCCAGAACGCCGGGACGCTTGAAAGCGCCTTCAGGAATTCGCCACGCTTCGCGGCATAAATCAGCACCGGGACGACGATGGTCGGAAGGTCGAGGAAATAGCCGAGCAGGAAAGCCGGGTGCACGAAGAGTGCGAGCAAGGGGAGCAGAATGAAGAGCGCAAAGACACTCACCGTCGCGTCCCACAACGCCGTCGCAACCATCGAACGCAGGACCGATGTCCCGACGATGTCCTTCCAGTGGACCTTGATGCACTGAGCAAAGCCGGCGCACCAGCGCTCGAGCTGTTTGCTCATGAAGTGAAAGTTGTGCGGCTCCACCGGGTAGCACATCGCTTCCGGACTGAACCGCACCGACATTCCCAGCCGGTAGACGCACCAGGTCAGGTCCATGTCTTCGCCGACGGTGCGCGTGTTCCACCCACCGAGTTGCCGCAGAACATCGGTCTTGTACGCGCTGAAGCATCCGCTGGCAATAAGCGGACGCTCGTAGTAGTCCTGGATCGGTTTGTAAAAGAGGAACGCATAGAGATATTCGATATAGCGCCCGCGCTCCCACATGGTGTTTACAAACCGCGGGAGCACCATGCCGCAGACGGCCGCCGTCTTGGGCTGATCGAAGTGGGGCATGAGCTTTTCGATCGCGTCGTTCGCGAGCGTGGTATCGGCGTCGATGGCGAGCGTGTACTCCGTGCTGACATAGTCAAGCGCGTAGTTGAGCGCGGTGGCCTTGCTGCCGCAGTTCTTCGGCGGGCGCACGACGACGATCTCTTTGCCGCAGGCGCGTGCGACGTCGCCGGTGTTGTCGGTCGAGCAGTCGTCGATGACGACGATGTGATCGACGTGCACGGTCTGGCGCTGCACGGAGCGGATGGTGTCGGCGACGAACTTGCTCTCGTTGTACGCCGGGATGAGCACCGTGAGCCCGCCGAGAAGCCGGGGCTTGTCGCCGGGGCGGATGCTCGGGGTGACGATCGGGTTGCCGGCGACCTTGATCGGCGCCGGGTCGAGGAGCATGCTCTTGAGCTCCTTGCCGACGCGCACCGCCGGCTCGGTCAGGCTCTCGACGAGCTGGCCGGAGCGCCGCGCGCCGCGCTTGGGCGCATGCGCGCGGCGGGTCGATTGTGGGGGTTCGCTGGAATCTGTGTTGGAATCTGTTTTCATAGGGAGAACACGCGGAAGTGCCCCGTTTCCATGACCATCTCCGACGCGCACGACCGCGCGTGAATCGGTCCCCGGTTATGGAATGTGCGACGTGCTTGCTCGGGCAATCGGCGCTCGAGCGGTGGCCTTGAGGCTGACTTGCGGGGCGGAAGCCTCACAAGACGGCATGCGGGCGGTTGCCTGCTCGGCTCTGGCTGCGTCACTCAGCAGCCCGCCGACAGCGGATCGCAATTCTGCCGAACACCCGTTGACTCGGAATGCTCAGAAATCGCTTCCCGCCAGGACCGGCGGCCCGACCGTCACGTTTCGGGCCTGCGAAGGAATACTACGCAATCCATCGACCGAAGTTCCGTGGTCGATCGGGGGGTGCCCTCCGAGCTCGTCGAAAATTGATCGAAAGTCTCTGCGAGATAGAGAGTTATGGATGTGTCGCCTCAATTTGGTCCGACAACTCTTGGTCCGGAGGCGAGCCAGTGGTAGGCTCACGTTCCATCTGGGGGAAAATCCGGAGAAACCTATGCAATACCGCCACGCGTGCGCGATCTCAGCCACCTGTCTTTTTTCGGTGGCATCCGCTCCGGCAGGAGTCGAGCCGCCCGTCAACTTTGGTATCAGCAAGGGGGTGACCTACATCCAGTCGGCGGACGGCGTCGTTACGGGCGGCACCGACTACTCCGCACTGTTCTCGTTGAACTCGCCGGTGACAGACGCGTTCGCGGCGGGCACGGTGACTTACGCCGGCCCGCTCTCTCCGATCGCGCTCTTCGAGGTCGGCAACAACGTGCTCGGCGGCACGACGTGGTATTCCTACTCCAATATCCACGCCACGCAAGAAGATCTCGATGCCGAAGTCCCGGCGACCGAGTACACGTTTGACTACACCGGGATCTCCGTTCCCAGCGGCAATCACCCGGTCACGCTGCGACCGACCACCTTCTGTCCCGAAGTCCCGGAGCTTCTCGGCGATACGTACTCGCGCTTCCAAGCGTACAAAGACGATCTTTCCTCCGATTTCACCGGTTGGATGAACGGATTCACCGATCATCCGGCGGCGAATGTCAGCGGCGCCGCCATCGTCATCTACGATCTCAGCCATAGCTCACTCTACTACGCGCAGACGTTCGACCCGAGCGAAACCAGTTTCACGATTCCCGGTGACTCGATTCTCCCGGGATACGCGTACTTCGGCATTCTTTATTACTCCGTCTCGTACTCCGACGACTCAGGCGGCGTCGCGGGCGGCTCATACTCCGAAGGGTTCACCAGGTACACCAACTGGTTCTTTAATACGCGCGGCCCGTGTCCGGCGGATCTGAACGGCGACGGTTACGTTGACGATGCCGACTTCGTCATCTTTGTGCAGGCGTACAACCTGCTTTACTGTTCGGACGAGTTCATGCCCGAGAAATGTCCGGCCGATCTGACCAACGACGGGTATGTTGTGGACGACGACTTTGTCGAGTTCGTTCCGGCGTATAACCAGTTGCTCTGCGATCCGCTGTGATCGCGGGCTCGGTTCGTGGTACGCTCGCGACATGAACGATCCGGACACGCAGGCATCGATCGACCGCCACGCGCTCGACGCGGCGTACGAACAGGCGCGCAAAAGCCTCTCCGAGGGCGGAATTCCTATCGGCGCGGCGCTCGTCAACCCGGCGGGCACAATCATCGCGCTCGGCCACAACCTGCGCGTGCAATCGGGTGATCCGACGGCGCACGCGGAGACGGTGTGCATCCGAAACGCCGGGCGCCGGCGCGACTGGCACCACCTCACCATGGCGACGACGCTCAGCCCGTGCGCGATGTGCAGCGGCACGGCGGTTCTGCATCGAATCCCTCGCATCGTCATCGGCGAGCATCACACGTTTCAAGGGCGCGAAGATTGGCTGGCGGCGGAAAAGATCGAAGTCGTGTTGATGAACGACCTCCGCTGCATCGCCCTCATGGAGGAGTTCATCACCGCCCGGCCCGACCTCTGGAACGAAGACATCGGAATCCCGCCGAAATAGCACAATTCCATCCGAACAATCCGGCCCCCTTGCGGTCTATACTTTCTCAGAAGCGGCGGACCCCATCGGGCCGCCGCTTGTCTCTTCCAGACCAAATGCCTTCGGCCGCGACCCGCCGTTCACGCAACGGTCTCCCGCGGCAGAAAAGAGCCCTCTATGAGCGAAAACGACACCACCAATCAGGCACCGGTTTCTGCAGTCCCCGCGCTCGACGGACGCCCCGACGAAAAGGTCGGCCTCATCAACGCCGACGAACCCATTCGCCAGGAAGGTATGAATTGGTTCGTCCTACGCGTCGCCAGCAACAAAGAAAGTTCGGTGCGCGACACGCTGCTCCGCAAGGTGCAGATCGAGCGGATGACGCACCTGGTCAACCGCATCCTCGTGCCAACCGAAAAAACCAAAACCGTCAAAGGCGGCAAGCAGAAGATCACCGAAACCAAGCTCTACCCCGGATATGTGTTTGTCGAAATGCGCCTCGAGCCCGACGGCCGTATCCCGCAGGATGTGTTCTTCCTGATCAAGGAGACGACCGGGGTCGGCGACTTCGTCGGCACCGCGGGCCGTCCGACTCCGATGAAGGACCACGAAATTGAGAAAATGCTCAAGGACTCGAAGAAGCCCGAGGACACGCCGAATGTCCGCATGGTCTTCGAAAAGGGCGAGCACGTCATCATCAAGGAAGGCCCGTTCACTTCCTACGAAGGAACGGTCGACGAGCTTCTGCCCGACAAGGGCCTTGTCCGTGTTCTCGTGACGATCTTCGGGCGCCAGGCGCCGATCGAATTGGAAGAGTGGCAGATCGGCAAGGCGGAAGGCGCTTGATCGACACATTCGGCAATTTGCCGAGTGGAACCGTCTCGGCAATTTGCTGAACGGATCGATGCATGGCGACGGAATTCTGCGGTCGGTTTTTCGTTGCGCAATTCCCGTGAGGGCAATTCCCTCATTCTCGGGTTTGAGTTTGAGTTTCGGTGGCCGCGCACCGCTCCTGTGCTATTGGTTGAGTTGTCACACGCTCGGGCCGCGGCGGCAAGGACGTCGAGCTGTTGCTCCGGGTGCGTTCGCCCTTTCGCGGGTGTGACGAGGGAAATGGGAGAAACTGCCCCGCGTTCGCGGGGCCTGGGAAGGGTTAAAATCATGTCCAGAACGCTTCGGTCATTACCTGCCGTGCTGGTTGCGGTTGCCGGCGTGTCGGCGTCGTGGGCGGTCGCAGACGATCTGAATCCGCCGCCGTGGCGCGGCCAGCCTCACTCCACCTTCCAGCACTGGACGTTCCCGCCGAACAATCCGCAGGGGATGCCAGACGAGTGGAACAATCCGAATGGCACGCCGTTCGGGACGCCGAGCGACAACGCTCAGTATTTTCCGGAATTCAACAACCGAACCGGCGTGTGGTGCCTCCCGTTCGAAGGGGACATGCGGTTTGTGATTCCGAATGATGACAATCCGGACGCGCTCTACAAAATCATCTGGATCCAGGTGACGTGGTTCGGAGAGGGGTTGCCCGCGGTCAACGGTGAGTCGAGCACCGGGAAAGCGTTCGAGTTGGTCAACGATCCCCAGACGGTTACTTTGGCCGATGGTTGGAATCACACGACGTGGGAATTCATCATCCCCGAATGCCCGGACTTTGAGATTGCATTCCTGCGCAACTTGGCGTCGACTTCTCCGCTGTATATCGATCAGGTCGTGATCGATACGATTTGCATCGTTCCCGCGCCCGCGACGAGCCTTCTCGCGCTCGCAGGGCTGGTGGTTGCCGGTCGCCGACGGCGCTAGCGTGCGAAAGCTTCGCCGAGTGAAACGTACAGGTAGAACAGGAGCCCCGGGAGTGGACCCGGGGCTCTTTTGAATTCGGAGTTTGTCAGCGCGAATTCTGCGCAAGTATCGACGCAGTTGCTTCGGCGATGCTTGAACCAACCCCCTAATTCACAGGGGATGTTGTCTCTTTGGTGGCATCTGCGTGGTTTGGGGATACCTGTTGAATTGGTCACAAGCTCGGGTCGCCGCGGCAAGGAAGTTGCAAAGAAGCCCGGGCGCGTACTCCCTGTCGTGGGTGTGACGAGGGTCGTAGGAAGGCTTGCTCCGAAATCCGGGGCTATTGAGCAAGGGTACGAATATGTCCAAACTGCTTCGGTCGATGCCCGCAGTGCTGGTGGCGGTCGCCGGCGTTTCTGCTTCCTGGGCGCTTGCGGATGATTTGAATCCTCCACCGTGGCGAGGCCAGCCGCACTCGACGTTCCAGCATTGGACCTTCCCGCCCACCAACCCTTCGGGGTCGCCCACCGAGTGGAACAACCCCAACGGCACGCCGAACATGTCGGCGAGCGACAACAGCCAGTATTTTCCGGAGTTCGAGGGTCGGACCGGCGTGTGGGGGTTCCCGGGTGGCAATCACCTGAAGTTCGAAATTCCCAACGATGACAATCCCGATGCGCTCTACAAGCTGATCTGGGTTCAGGTGACCTGGTTCGGTGCGGGTCTGCCCGGCGTGGAAGGCATGACCAGCAACGACACTCCGCTCGGATTGATCGCCGATCCTCAGACGATCCAGCTCCCGGATGGCTGGTTCCACACCACTTGGTTGTTCTCGGTCAAAGAATGCCCCGATTTCGAGATCGTCTTCCTGGGCAATACCAACCCGACCGGGGCGCCGCTGTACATTGATCAGGTCGTGATCGACACGATCTGTATTGTTCCGGCTCCGGCGACGGGCATGCTCGCCCTCGCTGGGCTCGTCGTCGCGGGCCGTCGCCGCCGCTGACTTGTAGAGCCTTGGAAACGACGCGTACTTCTTGAGCCCCGGCCTTCGTGCCGGGGTTTTTTCGTGTCGCTTCATTGTCGTACGCTTGTGCATGGGCGTTTCGCAATCCATGAAAGCAAGCGTGTTGCCGGCGGCGATGCTCTTTGCCTTGGCGGGGTGTCGCACGGGCGGCGAATCGACCGGTGACATGCTGCGAAGGCAGAATCTTGAATTGCAGGCGCAGGTCGCCCAGCTTCAAACAGACGCGAACGAATTGCGCGCCAAGATCGCGGAGCTGACCGGCCCATCGGGTTCGAAGAGCGCGGAAGTGACCGAGGCGACGCCGCGGGTCGCGAGCATCGAGATCGACTTCCTGTCGGGCCCGACACAGGATTCCTCTGCGCCGCCCCGAAGCGATCGCAACCGCGAAGTCGCGATTTATGTCAAGCCGCTCGACGGGCGAGGAAGATTCATCCAGGCGACGGGAACTCTGACGATTGAAGTCTCGCGGCTCGTTTCGCTGAGCGCGTCGGTTCAGAATGCGGGCGAAGCGCCCGCGCGGCTGCTCGCGACGAAATCGCTCGATCCGCTCCAAGTGCGTGATGCGTACCGCGCGGGCTTCACAGGGACGTACTACGCCGTCGACCTGCCTGTGCCGGCGTCGGATTTGCAACCGCCGGGGCAGATTCTGCTGAGAGTGCGCTTCTCCGATGCCATCACAGGCGCATCGTTTGATGCGAGCCGGATCGTGGGGCTGCGCTAGATTTTGCACGGGCGCATCTCTGGATTTCGCTTGTTTCGCGCCGCGGGTCGTGGTATTGGTTGATTGGGTGCGCCGGGAAGAGGGATTTCCCATGAAGAACTTCGCGTATGCCGCGCTGGCGCTGACCGGGGCTTCTGCGTTCGGCGCTCCCGCAATTGTCGGATTTGATCTGGGCCGCGGCGGAGCGTTTTCGATCAGCCAAGGCGGCGCGCTGACGACGCTTCGCGGCGTCATTCTCGGCGCCTACCCGAGCGCAACGATCGGCGGAGTTTCTGCGCTCTCGCCGTCGGGACTCGCCGGCGCTGATGTTGTCTTCCTCGCTTCAACGACCGCCGGGACTTCGGCGATCGCGCCGCTTTCCGCTTCCGAGCAGACAGCGCTGTACGACTTTGTGCTCGCGGGCGGCGGCGCCGTAATTTTTTCAGACAACGACTCGTTTGCCGGCGGTGCCAGTCAGCCGGCGAATCATTCCTTGCTCGCTCCGTTCGGATTGACGTGCGCCGGCACGGGACTTCCGTGGCAACGAACCGCGACGGTGCTCGATCCGCACTCTTCGCCCGTGACCGACGGACCCTTCGGGCTCTCGCAGACTTTCTCGATCGGATGGCCCGGCTGGTTCAACGGTCTCGGGGGCGCGACTTCGCTCGCCACGCTCAACGATAACGGACAATCGGCCCTTGCCTTGATTCCGCGCGGCGCGATCGGACCGGGGAGCGGCGGCGTGGTGTTGTTCTCCGATTGCACGATGATCGGCGACGGGTACTTTCCCGCTGCGAATCAGACGCTTGTTCTGAACGCGATCGCATTTGCGGTAGACAGGGGATGCGCGGGCGATCTGAACAGCGACGGGCTCGTGGACGACGCGGACTTCTCGCTTTTCGTTGTGGCGTACAACCTGCTCGATTGCGCCGACGGCGCGATGCCCGCAGGCTGCCCGGCGGATTTCAACCGCGACGGATTCGTCGACGATGCTGACTTCAGCATCTTTGTCGTCGCATACAACGAACTGATCTGCCCGTAACCTACTTGCGTCCGAGCAGGAAATAGAGCAGCACGCCGAGCAGCGGCAGCAGCAGGATGACGAGGATCCACAGAAGCTTCTCGCCCGCCGCGCGCCCGCTCTGAAGAATCTCGACAATCGCGATGATGTCGAGGATCAGGACGATGAGTCCGATCAGTCCGCCACCGTAATACATGCGAAGCTCCTTCGCGACTGCGCGAGCGCGTGCTCGCGACGTTCCTCGTCGGCCCCGCAAATCCCACGAGGTTTAGTGGGGCAGAGGGAAGCGTTCACACAGCGTACGAACATCTTGACGGATCTGCGAACTCGCCGTCATGAAATCGGATTCACCGGCAAGGCCGGCGCTGAGCGCGCGATCGATAAACGACGCGACGGTGCTCATGTCGGTTTCCTTCAGACCGCGCGTCGTCACGGCCGGGGTGCCGAGGCGGATGCCGCTGGTGACTTTGGGAGGACGCGGATCGCTCGGGACGCCGTTCATGTTGCTGATGATGCCGCACGTTTCGAGCCACTTGCTCGCGTCGGCGCCGGTAAGCGCTTCGCTGCGCTTGCGGAGATCGACAAGCATCAGGTGGTTGTCGGTGCCGCCTGTCGTGATGCGGTAGTTGAGCTTGATGAGCGCGTCGGCCAGCGCTTTGGCGTTCTTCACGACCTGCGCCGCGTAGTTCTTCCACTCGGGCTTTAGGCATTCGCCGAACGCGACGGCCTTTGCAGCGATCACATGCATGAGCGGACCGCCCTGCATGCCGGGGAAGACAGCCTTATCTATCTTCTTGGCCAGCTCTTCGTCATTCGTAAGGATCAGGCCGCCTCGCGGGCCGCGCAGAGTCTTGTGCGTCGTCGTCGTCACGATGTGCGAGTGGGGGAACGGGCTCGGGTGTGCGCCGCCGACAATGAGCCCCGCGATGTGCGCCACGTCGCTCATCAAAACAGCGCCGACCTTGTCCGCGATCGCGCGGAAGCGCGCAAAGTCGATCGTGCGCGGGTACGCCGAGTAGCCGCAGAGCAGCATCTTGGGCTTGTGCTCCAGCACGACTCTCTCGACCGCGTCGTAGTCGATGCGCTCAAAGTCCTTGTGCGAAACGTCGTAGTGCAGCGGGTAATGCACGGGGTTGTAGTAGCGTCCGCTGAAGTTGATCTTCATCCCGTGCGAAAGATGGCCCCCGTCTTTCAGCACGAGGCTGGCGAACGTGCTGCCCGGGTCCATGCACGCCATGAAAACCGCCGCGTTCGCCTGCGCACCGGAGTGCGGCTGCACATTCGCGAATTTGCATCCGAACATCTGCTTGGCGCGCTCGATGGCAAGCGTCTCGACCTGATCGTGAAACTCGCAGCCGCCGTAGTAGCGTGCGCCCGGGTAGCCCTCGGCATACTTGTTGGTGAGGCAGGTGCCCATCGCGGCCATGACGGCAGCGGAAGTGTGATTCTCGCTCGCGATCAATTCCAGAGTCGATTCTTGGCGCTGGGCTTCCTTCGAAATCAGGTCGGCGATCGCGGGATCAATCGCGCGGATCGTCGAAATCCCGGGAACGGGGGGCGTCGCGGAGGGACTTTTCGCAGCGGGCACATCAGAAATGGCGGATGGCGTCATGGCAACCTCCTCTGGCAAAGAACAGTAGGAAGTGCCGCGCCGAAGCTACGTTTGTAGGCGGTCGCCACGCCGAGCACGGCACGGAGCCGCCATTTCCGCCTGCTTTGGGCTTGCGTTGTTCACGCTGGTTGTGTCATAATTGCGATTCTTGAGGCGAGCGAGGGGCCTTGCATGAAACCGGGACTGACGAGCGTGCTGCTTGCATCGTGTGTCGCCGCGGCGCCAATCGCTGCTGCCGATGTGCAGTTCTTTGATCTCTTCTATTCGACGTTCTACAACCAGACGTCCGGATCGGCGCCGACCGACTACGACGACAGCAACTTCTCGGCGCGCATCATCGCGACTCCGGGCGATGTGGGCTTTGCGCGGGTGCTCACTCCGGATCTGCAGGACTTGAGCCTGCCGGAAATCGGACCGGGCTATTTCCTTTTTCAACAGGACTTCTCGACTCAGGAGGATTCACTCTTTGCGTTCGGACCCGGCGACTACATCTTCGGAATCCAGGATGGCACGCTCGGAGATCAGGCCGGCGAGATCATGCGACCGGATGGGTCTTTCTGGAGCGAGGAGATCCCCGCTTTCACCGAATCGTGCTTCTGGCAGATGCAAAGCGCCGACGCGGCGAGTGATCTGACGCTCGAGTTCAACACGTTCGCGGCGCCGGCTCCGGCCAATACCTCTCTGATCTTTGTATTCATTTACGATGAATTCGGCGCTGTGGTCTTCAATGACTATTTCGAATCATCGATCGGCACGGAAGTGATTCCCGGCGGGACGCTTGACCAGGGGCGGCATTACTCGGTCTTGCTCTATTTTTCGAGCCGGATAGAAAACCTCACCGCCGAATTCGGCGGCAGCGCGAAAATCCTCGGCTTCGATCGCGTCACGATCGCGCCGCTGGTGACGGTCGCGACTTGCCCGGCGGACTTGAACCACGACGGTTTCGTGGATGATCTGGATTTTGTGTTTTTCGTCGTTGCGTACAACATTCTCGACTGCGCCGACCCCGCGATGCCGCAATGGTGCCCGGCGGATTTGACTCTGGATGGCGTCGTCGAGGATTCCGACTTCGTGCTGTTTGTCGGCGCCTATAACGAACTGCTCTGTCCCTGAAAACAGGGGGAGAATTCATGTGTGGTCTTTGTACGGAGCGGCTCAACGTCCATTTTGAAGTTCTCCGCGAATTTGCCGGTTTTGACGAAAACAGAACACGGACGGATCGTTCTAATGGGACGATCCGAACTGATTGATGATCCAGAATTCTTTGGAGACGGTCGCGATGCAATCAAAGAGCTTCATTGTCGGCGGCATCTTTGCCGCTTCGGTGTGGTCGACGCTTTCACTCGTCGCGCTCGCGGGCCAGAACCCGGGTGCCGCACATTCTGCCAAGCCGTTATTTGTTGAACGAGACGGCGTTCAGGCCTTCACGGGACGGCTGATTGTTCGTCCGGGGGGAGCGATCAATGCATCAGGGGCGGTCCCCGGCGCTGCCGGGATTCGCTCCGTCGTCGCTCGTGCGCGACTGAACGACGATGGAATGCGCATCGTCAAGTACTACCCCGAAACCGACGAGTACCTCGTAGAAGTGACGCCGCCGGCGGCATTCGCCCAGCTGGTCGGCCAAGCTCGTGGTCAGAGCGAAAACGTCCATGCCGAAGCGCTGCTTTCGACCGGAGACTACGACTACGTTCAGCCCGACTGGCTCTGCTGGCCCGTTGTTTCTCCCAACGATCAGTTCATCAACAGCATGTGGCACGTGAACAAGATGCAGTTGCCGCAGGCTTGGGATATCACCACGGGATTGAACACGTTGATCGTGTCGACGGTCGATACGGGCGTGGACAAGGCGCATCCGGATCTGGCTCCCAGGCTTTTGCCGGGCTACGTCTCGACGACCGGAAAGACCGCGGCACAGGGCGGCGATGTTCAGGACGTCAACGGGCACGGCACCAACACGCTCGGATGCGCGGGCGCCATCGGTAACAACGGTATCGGTGTCACCGGCATGGGCTGGAACTATCAGCTGCTTCCGGTGCGCTGCTCGGACAACGCGGACGGAACCGCGGCGCAGAGCGCGATTCTCGACGGCGCACGCTGGGCGGCCAACAACGGCGCACGCGTTGTCAGCGCCAGCTACTCCGGCGTGAGCAGCCCGTCGGTGAACTCGACGGGCACGTACATCAAGAGCAAGAACGCGCTCTTCCTCTTCGCGGCGGGGAACGATGCGGACAACTGGACGAGCTTCTCCTGGCCCGACACGATTGTCGTCGGTGCCACCGGCTCGAACGACGTGAAAGCAGGCTTTTCCGGTTACGGAAACGGAGTGTCCGTTTTCGCGCCGGGCGTCAGCATCCTGACCACCTTCGACGGCGGCTGGTACGGCTACAACTCGGGCACGAGTTTTGCCACGCCGCTGACCAACGGCATCGTCGGGCTTATCTGGTCGGTGAATCCGGGCCTCACCCCCGACCAGGCTCAGACGATTCTGTACAGCACCTGCGATCGGCTGGGCAATCTCGCGCTCGTGTATCCGGCGAAGGACACGGTCTACTCCTACGGCCGCGTCAACGCCTACAAGGCCGTGCAGGCGGCGCTCGCGAGCATCGGCGCACCGACCGCGGTCGCCGACAACACCGCCATCTTCATGCCGAACACCAAGAACATGGACGTGCTGCTCAATGACATCGACGGCAGCCAGCTCGGTATTTCGATTCTTTCGTTCGACACAACCACCACGCTCGGCGGCACCGTCACGAAACTTGTCGGCGCAGGTCCCAGTGGTCGCGACCTTCTCAAGTACACGCCCCCCGTGTCGATTCCGCCGGGTTCGTCCATCCCTCCGGTTGATTCGTATTCCTACACGATCAAGAACAGTGTGAATGCGGTCTCGACGGTGACCAACACCATCACGCTCTTCGCCAACGCCGATCTCAACCCGGCGAAAACGCCGTCGAGCGTGAATGCCAAGGTGCACGCATCGTACTTCGATCTATCCGGGATCACGCCGCTCAATGCGCTGCCGATGTTCGGCGAGACGCCGATGGTCGTCACGCGCCTCGACTCGGTCGTGGTTGCCAATCCCGGTTCGAGCAGTCTGGGCGGTCTCGGCATCGCCTCGAAGGGCGGCATCGTCTATCGCGGCTATGTCAACATCACGGCCGACGACATCTACCGCTTCTATCTCAAGTCCGACGACGGCGCGCGCATGTACGTGGACGGTCAGCTTGTCGTTGAGAACGACGGCCTGCACACCGCGTTCGAAGACTCCGGCTTCCTTCCTCTCAAGGCCGGCTATCACAGCTTCCGCATCGAGTACTTCCAGGGCGACGACTCGACCGCTTCGCTCGTCTTCAGCTACGAGTCCTATGGCGCGCTCGGCAGCGCGGCGATCTCCAAGCGCACGATCCCCGCGAACGCGATCAAGCACTCGGATTGCCCCGCCGACTTCAATCTCGATGGCTTCGTGGACGACGCCGATTTTGTCGCTTTCGCGGTGGCGTACGACGCCTACCTGTCTTTCGACGGCGATATCAACTTCGACGCCAAAACGGACGACTCAGACTTTGTGATCTTTGCGGCGGCCTACGACGACCTCGTCTGCCCCTGAATCGCCATCTTCGTTCGCCGAACGTTCCGGCCGGCCCATCGGGCCGGCCGGTTCTTTGAATGCGGGTGACAGGAATTGAACCTGCAAGGCCTTGCGGCCACGGGAACCTAAATCCCGCGCGTCTGCCAGTTTCGCCACACCCGCGAAAGGTGTGGGAATGGTACGTCGGGGGCCTCCGTGCCCCCCGAACACGCGAAACTTGCAGTCGTTTGGAAACCAACGCCGACGAATCGGAACAAGATGTCGGCGTTCCGACCCTTCCGGGGGCTTCTTTATGACTTCACGTGAACACATGGCCGTTTCTGTTGCGCCTCTCTTTCTGCGACTCGCCCTCAGTATTGTCTTCATTTGGACCGGGCTCGGAAAGCTGATGACCGACATGTCCGTCAGCGGCGAGCGCGCCGCCGTTCTTGCCAACATGGGAGTCAGCGGTCTCCAGCGCGTCGCCCAGCCCGGTGCCGCGCCGTCCCCGACTGCACCGGCACCAATTCCATCGCCAATGGTCAAGGAACCCAAGCAGGAACCCAAGAAGGATCCTGCAAAGGCGCCCGTTTCGGGTCCGCCGGCTCTCATCTCGGTCATCGCGCAGCAGTCAACGCCTCCCCCGACCGCTGCGACATTCACCGCGGCGGACTTTCCGAATGAAACCCGGGTTGCCCAGCTCTACGGCATCGCGCTCTTGCTCCACGATGCGGTGCAGCCCACGGATCGCGAGGGCAAACCCGTGCGATTTCCCCTGGCGCCCTCGTTCATCGCGACCGGTTCTTGGCCGTGGTGGCTCGCCTGGGCCGCGGCACTCACGGAATTGCTCGGTGGGTTCCTGCTTCTCTTCGGTCTGTTTACACGCCTGGCGGCACTCGGGATTGCCTGCGTCATGTTGACCGCCATCTGGCTCACCCAGATCGGCCCGGCGGTGCAATCAGGGAACGCCTCGCTCGGTTTCTTGCCGCCCTACCCGGCCTTCGATGTCAAGGCGTGGCAAACGCTCCTCTGGCAACTCTGCCTGTTGTGTGCCGCGATGAATCTCGTTTTTGCAGGGTCTGGGGGGCTCTCCATGGACCGTGCCATCAGCGGCAGGCCGGTTGTGAACAAGACCAAGCCGGCAGCCCCCGCCAAGTGAGGCGCAAGTTCTCTCAGGAAAAAGACTTGGGGAAATTGCTCAGTAGGCCGGCCCCGGCGGTCGAAATATCATTCTCCGCGGCCTTTCCGGACTCACCTGAACGATGTCGAAGCACCAGAGAAAAACCAAGGCGGTCGCCGCGGCGGGAGTGTTTCCGGCGTGGCTCAAGCCGCTCGCGGCCCCGCTGGTGATTTCGGCGGCGATCCATGTCACCGTGATCACGACGTTCTTGGCCATGGATGTCTTTCCGGGCGAAGGTGGTCCGGTCGCGGCTCATGTGACGGACGATGTTTCCACTTCCATTCAACTCGCGCCGACCGCGCCGCCGGTCGTTCCTGAGCCGGTTGCTGAGCCGCCCCAACCGCCCGAAGAGCCCATGGTCGCAGAAACGCCTCCCGAGGTCGAACCAGTGAGGGCGGCCGAAATTGTCGAACAGGAGGGCGCCTTCGAAGCGATGCCGGCGCCCACTCCGAAGCGTCCGGTCATCTCGGTTCCAAAGTCGGCGCCCGCGCCTGTGGTCGTCTCCAAGCCGGCGCCTTCGCCACCGGAGATCGCATCAAAGTCCGAAGCACCGATGGCCGGCTTTGCCGGAGTGAACGTGCGGAAGGCGACGCGGATCGTTTACGCCGTCGATGTTTCGGGCGCGATGGCGGCGTGTCTTGACAGTGTGCTCCTCGAGCTGCGCCGCTCGATCGGTCGGCTCGATTCCGAGCAGCGGTTTCAGATCGTGTTTTTCCGCCAGGAGCTCAACGGCGAGCAGAGAGCAGTCGCGATCGATGATTACGGCGGCAAGGCCTCACTTCTCGGGGCGTCAGTCGAAAACAAGCGGCGGGTCGATCAGCTGCTCCGTTCGGCGCGTCCGCTCGGTCGTTCCGCGCCGCTTGCGGGCTTGAAGCGCTCGCTCGAGTTCGCGCCCGATGTCGTTTTTCTGCTGACGAGCAACATCCGGCGCAGCGACCAGGGCGCGGGGGCGGACGCAAAGATCCTCCGCGCGCTCGACGACCTGAACCCGATCAGCCGCGTGAGCGGACGCAGACCGGTCGTCATCAAGACTCTGCAGTTTGTCGAGGACGATCCGACCGGACTGATGCAGGCGATCGCCGCGGCGCATGGTGACGGCCCGGGTTCGTACGTACAGCTCAAAGTGTCGGAGATCGAGCGGCCGGATCGCTGATCGGATCTTCGGAACGTCTTTTTTCGCTGGAGTCGCGGCTAGAGTTTCCCTTATGCCACACGTGATCGCCGAACCCTGTCTGGGAACCAAGGACACTTCCTGTGTCGAAGTGTGCCCGGTTGACTGCATCCATCCGACCAAGGCCGAGGCCGAATTCGGAAAGTCGGACCAGCTCTACATCGACCCGGACACCTGCATCGATTGCGGACTGTGCGTGGACGAGTGCCCGGTGAAGGCGATTTTCCCGCAGGAAGATCTGCCTCAGGAATGGAACAAGTACGTGCAGATCAACCTGGACTACTACAAAGCCAAGGGTTGAAACGCCGGCGCGGAATCGGTGAATTGATTTTGAATCAGGACGCCGCGGGAGCGCACGGAGGCGGCGCCGGGCTCTGCGTCTGAACGACTTGCTTGATCTTGACGCTGGACTTTGAGCGCTGCAGCCAGATTCCGGCGAGCGTGAGGAACGCCCACGGTCCGAGCAGCCGTGCCGGTTCCGCCGCCGCGTGCGAAGCGCCGGGGGTCTGAACGATGATCGCGAGCGTCAAACCGCCCACCACCAAGCCTGCGGCACCGAGCCCGGCGGTCGAGAGCGCCGCGATGCCGCGCGGGAATATCAGCCCCATGAGAATGCCGAACATCGCGCCGACCGCCGTCGAGGCGGAAACGAACACTTTGCTCTGTTCGGGCAGCGCTTCGTATCGTGCCTTCACGCCGTCGCGCAGCACAGCAGCAGCCCCGCCGTCGATCATCGATTGCGATTCGGCTCGCATTTCGGTCGCGGCGACTTCTCCCTTGAGCGTGCGCCGCCAGAGATCCGCGGCGTCGTTCAACACCGCTTCTTCGCTGTTATTGAGCGCCCGCGCTTCGATTGGGATCGCCCGATCATGCCGATCAAGATAGACGACCGAACCGGCGAGCGCGATCGCGGCGCAGGCGACGCCCGCAACACCCGCGGTCACGATCCGGAAGCTGAGGTAGCCAGCAAGCGCACCGACGAGCGCGCCGCCCAAGAGACCGACGACCGTCGATGCGATCGGGGTCGCGAGCGCCCCGCCCGCGGCAGCGCCGAGCACCGCACCCGTCAGCGTCAGCGCCGGGCGAAGAAGCTTGGAGCCCTTCATCCAGAGCAGGAATGCGATCGCCATCCCGAAGGCGAGCACCCACGGTGTGAGAGGCGTCACGCCCTCGAAGAAGTGTGAGAACGAGTCGTGCGCGCCCGAGAGCCATTGTGCGCCGGAGGTTGTTTGCTCGACGGTTTCCATGAATGGGACAGAGGGTTCTTAGGACCTTGCGTCGGCAAGTTTTGGCCTTGAAGGGGATATTTGCTCCAAACCGGGCCTTGGACACGTCGATCGGCGGAACCCGCGGGTGGGATGAGCCGATAATTGCGGGTCCGGCGGCGTTCGAAGGCGTATGGCGCGGTCGGGTTTCAGTCGCCTATCGCCGCCCAAGAGGGCGCCACAAGCAGAGAGACCGATGGCAAAGCGCGGGAAGAAGTCGGGCAAGGCGAACGCAAAGACCGTCAAAGCGAAAGCGACCTCGGCCAAGGCCGGAGCGCCCGGCGCGAAGGCCAAGCTCTCGGCGGCGGCCCAGAAGCACCTTTCGCAGGTGCGGGTCAAGATCGACGCGATCGATAAGAAACTGGTGAAGCTGCTCAACGAGCGGGCGGACCTGGTGGTGAACGTCGGAAAGTTCAAGCGTGCCGCCGGGCTGCCCATCTACGCGCCGCACCGCGAAGCGGAAGTCTTGGACAAGGTGATCCACGCGAACACCGGTCCGTTGCAGGATCGCACGCTCGAGGGCGTGTATCGCGAGCTGATGTCGGGCAGCTTTCAGTTGCAGCAGCCGCTCCGGATCGGCTTCTTGGGGCCGCAGGGCAGTTACTCGCACGTGGCGGCGGTGAGACACTTCGGTTCGTCGGTCGCGTTCGAGGATCTGCACGAGATCGCCGGTGTCTTCACCGAGGTGGCGCGCGGGCACGTGAATTATGGATTGGTACCGATCGAGAACAGCACCGGCGGCGGCATTGTCGAGACGCTCGATGCGCTGACCAAGATGCATTCCTCGTGTCATGTGTACGCGGAAGTTCAGCTCGAAGTGCACCACGCGCTGCTGGCGAATTGCGAGCCGAAAGATGTTCGACGCATCCACAGCAAGCCGGAGGTGTTCAGCCAGTGCCGCAACTGGCTGGCGACGCAGTATCCCAAGGCCGAGTTGATCCCGGCGGCGAGTTCGAGCCGCGCTGCGCAGATTGCCGCGGATGAATGCAAGAAGGCGCTCGAGATCGGGGCCGTGCCGGGGACGGCAGCGATCGGCAGCGATCTGGCCGGACAGATCTACGGCCTCAAGACGCTCTTCTCGAAGATCGAGGACAAGCTGAACAACATCACGCGATTCTTTGTCATCACGCGCGCCAAGGCAGTCCGCAGCGGCGACGACAAGACGAGCATGATGTTCATCACCGAAGACAAGCCGGGCGCGCTGGTTGATGTGCTCGCGGTGTTCAGGGATCGCGGCGTGAACCTCTCGCACATCGACAAGCGGCCGAGCGGCCGAACAAACTGGAGCTACACGTTCTTCATCGATGCGGTGGGGCACCGCGACGACCCGAACGTCGCGGGCGCGATCGAAGAGGCCAGCGAACACTGTCAGGAATTGATCGTGCTGGGGAGTTATCCGAGGGCGAAGCGGATTTTGTAAACGGTCACCCGAGTGCATCAGAAAGAGTCATGAGGTCGCCTCCGTGTGCGGCACACTTTCTGTCACCGGTGTTCCGCACTCCGGACACCGATCCGCTTTCAGATCAAGCAGGTTGTACTCGCACTTGATGCAGCGCGGCTCGGCGAGCTGGAGAAGAAAGAGCAGGCCGCAGCCGGTGCAGCGTGAGGAGCCGACGTGAGCATCACACTTCGTAGCGCAGCGCGGGCACACGATCCGGACATCTTTGATCTCGCTGATTGCGCCGGAATGCGTGACGAGCGCGCGCCGGTTCGCCGCGATGAAGATCACGATCGCCAGGAAACCGCACACGGAGATGATGCAACTGGCCGCGAGAAGGCGGGCGGCAAAGTCTTCCTCAAAATCGGTGTTGCGAAACCCCGCGGTCGTGATATTGAGGTACGTCGCGAACGCGAAAGACGCGAGCACCATCGCCATCGTGCCGAGCGCCACATATCGCTGAAACCCAGTGAAGGCGAGTGTGTTCAGGATGTTGCAGACGCCGACCGCGACTGCGATGAAGAACGCCTGCAAGAACCAGACCGGCGGATCATGGAGTTGTTCCCAGATTCCCCAGAGGCCCATCGCGAGCGCGGCAATCGCCGCGACAACGCCGACCCAGCGCCACGGGGCGGTGTTGGTCGCGCGTCCGTACAGGCAGCTAGCGGTGATGATCCCGCACCAGAAAATGAGCCACGCGCTGGCCCAGAGCTGCGCCTGGGTTTCGTAGTCGCCAATGCCGGCGGCGTCGATCCAGATCGCGACGAAGCCGAGTGCGAAGCAGGCCGCGCTGGACACCAGCGCGAGCACTCCGGCGAAGCGGTTGCCGGGCTTGCGTGCCAGCGCCAGCGCGCCGAGCCCAGCCGCGGCACAGAGGACATAGTGGCCCGCGGTGCCTGCAAAGTTCCATTCCAGCCGGTAACCACCAAACAGACCAATCCAGATGGCAAGCAGGATCAGCACAAATGCGGGAACGATCGCGACGAGCAGCGCGAGCGCGCCGGGCCGTGTTCGCTCACGATCGAGGCGGGAAGAGGCAGGGAGCGCGATCGCGATGGCAATTGCCGCGGCGATCAACGTTAGCGCGATGCGCCCAAGAAAGTCGCGGGCCGGTACGAAGATCGTCGAAACCCCCGCGAGCGCTGCGAGACCCAGGAGCATGAGCATCGCGCGGAGGAGTCTGCGTTGGAGCGTCATTGTGCGAATCGTACAGGAACGCACGGGTATCATGCTTCGATGGCGGGATTGCGGCCGTATGCGATTTGGGACTACATGTGGGTTACGCAGCAGGTTCTGCTGCGTAGGAAAGTGCGCGCGCCGCATCCGCTGGGGCGTCGGCGCTCGCTTCTTGAACGCATCGAGATTCTGTGGCGGAGCACGCTATGGATGCGGGCGGCCGTCCTTGCTGTTTCCCTCGGCGGCCTGCTCGCTTCGGTGACCGTGCTGTCGCGTTGGCCGTTGGCGTTTGTCCTCGGCGCGGTTGTCTCGCTCCTCGGTTACGCGATGTGCATGTTCTTTGAGGCGGGGCCGGTTCCCGACGGCAGGTGTATCGCGGCCGCGCACGATCGTGCAAAGTTTCTCGCCTCCGAAGACGACGCGTCGATTTC
Source organism: Phycisphaeraceae bacterium (assembly GCA_019636555.1). Taxonomy (NCBI): domain Bacteria; kingdom Pseudomonadati; phylum Planctomycetota; class Phycisphaerae; order Phycisphaerales; family Phycisphaeraceae; species Phycisphaeraceae bacterium. Next base: position 780,284 of record JAHBXH010000001.1, read on the forward strand.
GTCCGAACTCGCCGATCGCCGCCGGTGGTGGAAGCTAAGGCTCGTTTATCATCAAAGAGACAGGCATCAGGCGATGATGAGCGCATCGGCTCTCGGGCGACTGCTCTCGGTGTTCATGTTCTCGCTCGTGCTGTTCGGTCAACTGATCGGACCGCTTGTATCGACCGCCGCTGAGGTCTTCGCGCCGCGGGCCGCCTCTTCCGGCGCGCGACCCGTGTACCGGAGCGACGCGTGGTCGATGTATCCCATCTTCTTCATGTTCGCGGTGCTGATCGCGTTCCTCGCTGCGCGGCACTTTCTCCTGAAACGGGTGCGGTCACGCCTTTTCGGGAGTCTTGAGGGGCAGCTGTGCTGCGACTGCGGATATGAAGTCGAGCGCGGCAGGACGTTTGCCTATGAAGGCAATTCCTGCATCAACTTGGGCCCCGAGCGCTGCTCTGAGTGCGGATGTCCATGGCCTCTCGTGCCGCCGCAGACGATGGATCCGGCCGGGGTTTGTGGCGGCTCTGAGTCATCAAATTAGGGTCAGCTCGCCATGCGCGGCTTGTCGGCCGACTTCGCCACATGATCGAGCGCTCGGATCGTCGCGCCGGCCTTGTCGAGCAGGTCGCGCAGATCTTCCGCCGCCTTCATGCTCTGCTGCAGCAGGGGCTCGCTGAGCGCAACAGGTGTGCCATCGGGGCCGAATTTCACACCCAGTTCCTTTGCGAGGCGCTGCGCGTTTTCATTGAGTCGGAGCAGGTGCTCGGCGAGGCGGGTCGTGAACTCGTGGAAGGCCTGTGAATCCGCCCTCAATTGATCGATCCGGCCTTCGACCAGGCGCTCGATCTCGCGTGCCGCGTCTTTGCTTTTGCCGATCGTGTCTACCAGTTCATCAGTCTGCTTGAAGAGCGCATCGATCTTGTCGGCGCCTTCGAGGATCGCCTTGTCCATGCCGCGGCGGGCAATATCGACTTGCTGTTCGAGCGTCCCGAACTCGCCGGCCTTTGTCGTCAGGCGCTGGTGAATTCGCGTCGCATCGTCCACGACGTCGGCCAGACTCTTGCCTTGTGCGCCAGGCGCATCGGTCGTTTGCGCGCTCGGCAGCCCTACCTCCGCCGCGATGTGCGGGCCGAGCAAGTTCGCCGCGGCGCGGCAGAGTTGCTCAAGTCGTTGCATGCCCGGCCCACTCGCGACTTCAACTTCGAGCCGTGCGCGCCGGATTCGCTTGTCGAGTTCGCGGACATCGTGCTCGACCTGCTCGTGGAGCGGCGCGAGCCGGTCTTCCATCCCACGCACCATCTCGTCGAGCTGGCGCTGAACAGCGCTTTCTCGTTCGAGGATGAGCGCTTCGCGTGCCGCGGCATCGGCGTGTCGCGCTTGGGCCCGGCGCTCGAACTCCGAAGCCTGATCGACCATCTCGTCGAGACGCTTGCGGACGATGGATTCGACCGCCGCCGCGCGGGTCTCGATGGATTGGAGGGCTTCGGCGTGCGAGCGTTCGAGATCGGCGTGCTTGCTCTCGAAGAAGCGTTCGAAATCGGCGGTGGCGCGGGCGAGTTGTTCCTCACGCTCTTTGATCCGTGCGATGGCGCTGTGGATCGTGCGTTCGCACGTCGCCTCGAATTCGGCGCTCCGAGAGCGGACGAGCGCGCCAAGGTTGTCCCGGATGAGTGCTTCGAGACGGGCGGGGTCGCTCGTCAGCCGTGCGACCGAGTCGGCGATTTGTTCCGCGCGCCCGATGCGCTGCTCGAGCGAAGGGAGCACCTTGCCTGCCGCGTCGAGCCGGATCTGCAAATCGCGGGCGAGCGCCTGTACGGTCTCGCGCAGCGTTCGCACTTCGGTGCTCGTGACCTCGAGCGTGCGCCCGTGTCCGCTGGCCTCGCGGATCAGTTGCTGGAGCGTGAGCGAGTATTCCTCGAACGTGCGTCGATCGACCACGCGCGGCGAGAGGAAGACTTCGGAGATGGTCTTTTCCGCCCCGGGCAGCGTTCGCGCGGATGCCGCGACATCGGATGCGAACGGGCTTGCGTGGGGCGCGGGCATGAACGGTTCTAAATCGGCAAAGGATGCGCGGTTTCTGGCGTTTTTCGGACGTGGGAAGCTTGTTGGTATGGCCGGTGGGTGGGATCGGGTCGGGGAGGCGAGTCTCTACAGTGGTGCATGAGAGCCGGGCGTACGCCAGAGAACGGGGAGAGTCGCGGGGGAAAGGTGCGCCTCCAGCGGGTGCTGGCCGATGCGGGGGTGGCGGCACGCAAGCAGTGCGAGCGGCTGATCGAAACGGGGCACGTTGAGGTCAACGGCGAACGTGTCGAGCGGCTTCCGGTATTTGTCGATCCACAGGTGGACGACATCCGGGTGGATGGCAAGAGGATCAAGCCGACGACCCGGCATGTGTACCTGATGTGGCACAAGCCGGCGCGGGTGCTGGCGACCCCTCCGATCGATGAGATGGAATCGCGACCGACCGTTGCCGACTATGTAGACCATCCGACCGCGGCGCGGCTCTTTCCAGTGGGAACGCTCGGGTTTGAAGCTTCGGGCCTGATGCTGCTGACGAGCAATACCCGAGCCGCGACCCTGCTCTCTCACCCAAAGTCGCGTGTGGAGCGGGTTTACAACGCCCGGGTGAAGGGAACCCCGACCGGAACGGCGCGGAGCAAGCTCCGCAAGGGCGTCCAGGTCTTGATGCCCGAGCGAGGGAAGGAGGCGCCCGGCTCTCGCAAGGCCAGTCCAACCGAGCCGCGGCGAAAGACGCTCGAAAAAGGATTCGATCGGAACGAGAAACGGGAAAGCAAGCCCAAGATGCGGCGCGTTCGACTTGAGATTCGCTCGCTCGATCCATCGACGCGCGCAGGTCCGGTTGCGCCCGAAGATGCCACGGCAGGAAATACGAGCATCGAGATACTGACGACCGAGCCGCGCGATGAATACGTCGCGCAGGCGATGCACCTCGTGGGGCATCCGGTGCGGAAACTTCAGAGACTTGCGATCGGGCCGCTGAAGCTGAGAGAAGTCGGGCCGGGCGCGTGGCGGGAGCTCTCTCGCGACGAGATGAAGGCGCTGCGAGCATTTCTGGATGAGCTTGCCGCGGCAAGCGGGATGAAACCGGCGAAATCCAATCGCAGTAGTTCCGCCGGTTCTTCGCGCGGTCCGGGTGTGCGCCGGCCTCGGGTCATTGGTGGGGCGCGAGCGTCGGCCGGAGGTGCCGGTGCGATGAACGCGGCGGCCTTGGATTCCGAGCAACAATCTGAAGAAGAGCGCGGCGTGGACCCGGAAGACTTCGAAGATTGATTGGGTGAGGCGACTTTCGACAGGACCGCATGACGCAAGCCAACGGCAAGAACGGGAACTCATGGCAGAAGCCGCAACAGTCAAAGCGGCACTGGATGCTCGAGTACGTGTTCAGCACGATCGGGTGGCCGAGCGACGAGGATGATCGACCGGATTTGACCGCGATCCAGGCCCTGAATTTGCCGCCGGGGACCAAGCCGAGCACGCTTCATCTTCTGGGTGTGTCGGTCTCGGGCTTTTACAAGGCGCAGATGCCGCTGATGGCCGCGGCGCTGGCGTATCGCACGATCTTCGGTCTGGTGCCGGTGCTGATCATCGGGCTGTCGATGCTCGGCGCGTTTGCGCAGGAAAAAGACATCCAGTGGGCCGTGGACAACGCTCTCAAGTACACGGGTTTGAGCGAAGTTTTCCAGATTCATGAGTCGGATTCAACGCCGGAGAACGGAGAGCTGTCGGGCGCCAATCCGGTGACACCAACTCCAGTTCCAAAGCCCGATGCGACGGGAGCGCCGCCGGCGGTTGGGATTCTGCCGGAGGGGGCCGAGCCGGCTCCGCCGAAGTCGGCCGTGCCGCGCGAATGGCTGGACGACTGGATCAAATCGCTTACGAGCGGAGTGAAGTCAATCAGCTTTACGGGAATCGGCATCGCGGCCCTGTTGCTGCTGGTGTATGCCGCCGTCTCGATGGTGGTGGAAGTCGAGTACGCGTTCAATCGAATCTACGAGGCGCAGGCGGGGAAGAGCTGGGCGCGTCGGATCATGCAGTACTGGACGCTGATGACGCTCGGCGCGGTATTCCTGCTGGGCACTTTCTACATCGGCAACCTGATCAATGGGAAGATGCAGTCGTTCATCACGAACAACGTGCACGGACAAATCGCGAGCTTCCTGCTCATGATGCTCGGTAACGTGATCCAGATTTCAATCACGGGCATCATTCTGCTGGTTGTGTATTTCACTGTGCCCAACGCGCGGGTGCGGATGATTCCTGCGGCTGCCGGCGCGCTCTTCGCGGCGATCTGCTGGGAGCTGCTGAAGTACGCGTTCCGCGAATACGTGCGCTTCGCGATGCAGCCGACGAGTACGTATTCGCGCTTCTATGGATCGCTCGCTCTCTTGCCGCTGTTTCTTTTCTGGATTTACTGTACGTGGCTGATCGTGCTGTTCGGCTTGCAGATCGCGCGGTCGATTCAGTTGTTCTCGAGGTTGCGGTCGCTCGGGCCGAACCTGTTCGCGCTCGCCGCGGCGCGCGGGCCGCAGGAGCCTGCGATCATCGATTCGGGCGTGATCGTGCCGATCATGATCGGCATTGCGAAAAACTTTGATCAGGGAAAGCCTTCTTCGGCTTCGACGCTCAAGAACGAAGTGCATCTGAACGAGGCCGTGCTGGCGGAAGTGCTCCGGCAACTGGCTCGGGTCGGATTGCTGCTTCCGGTGCAGGTTTCTTCCCCGGAGCGACGCGGCACGATTCTTCTTCCCGGGTCCGTCTCCCACGACGAGGAGTGTTTCACTCTTGCGCGCTCGCCGTCACAAATACCGGTCGAGCAATTGCTGACGCTCGGCTATTCGCTCAGCGACGGCGTGAACGCGCTCGGTCCCGATGCGGAAAAATCGCTGCCGCCGGCGCTCGCGCGTTTGCGCACCGCTCAGAAAGATGCGGCAAAGGGGATGACCCTTGCCGATTTGCTCGCGCCGGGAGCTCAGGCTCAGGTTGTACCCGCCGCGCCGGCGAACGCGGCGATTCCGGGAGTGGCACCGGCATGAAACGGAAAACGTTGGTTCGGGTCATGGTCGCGTTCACGTGCGGGGCTCTTGTGGGCGGATTGGCCGGGTGCTACGAGCGCGTGGTGCGGGCGGAAGGGCTCGGCGCTCAAGGGGTTGCGGTACAGAAGCCCTACCGGAGCGAAACGGCTCTGGACAAGGCGTTCTTCCCGGAAAACAGATCAAGCAACGACGGTTTTTCGCAGCCTTCATCGAACTCGAATCGGTAAGAAGACGTCCTGCGATTCGTCGGGCACAACCGCTACGATGACGCGAAGGAACGACGAATGGGAATCGAAGCCGCACTTCCGAACGACTGGGTTTTGACCACGCAGTTCAAGCGTGTGGTGAACTGGGCGCGCCGCAACAGCATGTGGCCGATGCCCTTTGCGACGGCGTGCTGCGGCATCGAGCTGATGGCGACGGCATCGAGCCGGTACGACGTCGCTCGCTTCGGCATGGAGCGGATGGGTTTCAGCCCGCGTCAGGCCGACCTCATGATCGTTGCCGGCCGCGTCGGCATCAAGATGCTCCCCGTCCTTCAACGGATCTACATGCAAATGACCGAGCCCAAGTGGGTGATCAGCATGGGGGCGTGCGCTTCGACCGGCGGCGTGTTCGATACGTACGCGACAGTTCAGGGGTGCGATCAGTTCATTCCGGTTGATGTGTACGTGCCCGGATGTCCGCCGCGGCCGGAGCAATTGCTCGAAGGGATCATGGCGATCCAGCGGCACATCGATCAGGAGGGGATGCCCCCGACCGATGCGAACGGCAAGCGCGTGCCGCTGGGGATCATGGTGCAGCCAAACCAGACGCTCCGTCCGCAGCCGGTCGGGCTCACGATTTCGTAGGCTGCCCGAATATCAGGCAAGAGTGGAACGCATGAAGTTTGAGAACCCGCTTATTCCGGGAGCGTTGTCATGAGAAGCGTCGGTACGTGTCTGATGGCGGTGATTGTTTGCGCCGTCTTCACATGGTCGGGTTCTGCGCAGCAGCCGGCGAACGACAAGGGTACGACGCCGGCGAAAAAATCCGCTCCCGCGAAGCCGGTCCCCAAGGCAAACCCGCGCAACGCTTCGGAAATCACGCTGGCGAAGGAGCTCGCTTCCGAAAGCATGGCGGCGCTACTCAAAGGAGAAGACCCAAAGCCGATCGAAGAGAAGCTCGACGCGGAATTGGTTCGGCTCGCGGAGGAATCGGACCCGGTTCGCAACGTCGAGGGTTTTTATGCGATCGCGAGCGCGAGCCGTTCGGCGGCGCTGCTGTCTCGCGCCGGCGATCCGGCGGTACGTGAAGCGCTCATCGCTGCATTCCAGAAGGCGCCGAGGTTCATGAACGAACTCGCGATGGCCCTGAGCGAGAAGGACGACGTTGCGAAAGTATCGGCGCTCGCGGCCAGACTGTTCAAGGCCGAAGGGTCGCGCCTCAACGATTTCGCCACGCTGGGGGCCGCCATCTGCGTCGTTCACGATCGCGAAGTCTTCGAGCAGGCGAACGAGAACCGGGTTGTGGCGGACGATCCACTGAAACTCTTCGATTTCTTCGCGGACAACGCGGCGCGGATGCCCCTGGGATTGAAGAACGTTCCCGTGCAGCTTCTGGTCCTCGTCGTCGATGCGACGGCGAAGGTGTCGGAGTTGCAGTGGGCGCTCGATAAGTATCGCGGCAATCGCGACCTGGGCGCCCGATTCTTCGAGATTCAATACGACCAAAGCCACTTCAGGACCGGAGCGCCCAAGCGGGTGACGGCCGAAGGCTTGACGCTTCAGAACATCTCCAAGTACGGAGGCGTCTGCATCGATCAGGCGTACTTCGCTTCGGAAGTGGGCAAGGCCAGCGGAATTCCCGCGGTGATCATGACGGGGCAGAGCGCCGAGGTCGGGCACGCGTGGGTCGCGTATCTTGTTTGGAACGGACAGAAAGCAATCTTCGATTCGCGCCAGGGGCGATACCCGGACTATCGCGCCGTCGTCGGTTTTATCGTCGATCCGCAGACCGGTGAGAATGTCGTGGAATCGGAATTGTCGCTGCGGGCGGCGCTCGCGCTCACTCCGTCGGACAAGCGCCAACGTGCGACCGCGCTCGAGGACGCCGGCTACGCGCTCGCAGCCAAGCTCATGCCCAGAGAAGAGGGGTACGCGATGGACGCGAGCGGTCACGTGATCCACGAGAAGCTCACGCCCGAAATGGTGAGCCGCATTCTGGCCATCTCCGAAGCCGCCGCGAATCTCAGCCCCGGCTCGATCCGCGCATGGCGGCTCGGTGTGGCGATCGGCACGAGCGGCAGATGGACAATCGAGCAGCGAAATCGCTGGGGCGAAGCGATCCTCAAGACCCTGGCGAATGGGTATCTCGCCGCGGCGGTGAATTGCCTGATTCCGGTCATCAAATCCGCGGACGATCTCGAAGAACAAAACAAAATGTGGAACTGGCTGTTCGAGGGAGTGACGCACAATGGCGACATCGCTTCGGTTGTCCGGTTCAATCAAGCCGAGATGTTCGAGAAGGAGCACAAGCCCGACAAAGCTTGGGAGTGCTACGAGTGGATCCTCAGGCTTTACTCAGACACCAGCCCCCGGGCCGTCGAGGCGGCGCAGCGTCTGCTCGTGCTCCTGAAAGACAACGGCAAGACGATCGGGGAAGGCGCCTCGATTCTTGGAAAAGCGTGGGCGCACACAACGCCGCCCAGCTCGTTGAACCCCGAGTTTGCCGGACAATCGAATTGGTACCGGCTGGGCAAGCTCTATCGTGCCGCGCTCAAGGACGCCGGCCAGATGGATGACTACGGCAGAGTCAGCGCCCGGCTGGGATTGAAGCCGTAACCGGAGTGCGGATCCGCTTGCTTATTTGTCCGCCACGTTCAGGCTTCGGCCGACCTTGCGCTTGCGGTTCATCATTTTGCGGCCGTTCTTGGTCTGCATACGGGCGCGGAATCCGATCGCGCGCTTGCGTTTGATTCGGCTGGTGCGGTGGGGGTAATGCATGGCGTACCTTCAAGCCGTTGATGCGTCCGCGACCGGGACGCCCTCGCGGGCGTTTTTTCAGGGCCAAGAGGATAGCGCGATCTTTGGACCTGCTCCACCCTCCCGGATCATGGTTTGAATTTTGTTCGGAAGCTCGCGAGGTTTTCCTTGGCGGCGGCCGCGACTTCCCGTACGATGAACGCGGCCCCGAGGAGAGGGGCCGCTGGTCGTGCGTCCGGGTTATCCGGACAATCGGGAGCGACCGGCTCGCTGGCCGTCCGCGGTTCTGATCGACAGTGAGATCAGAAAGTTTGGGGACGACCGTCGAGCCATCGCTGCCGAAACGCGATTTGTGAGAGAGAGCTTCGGGTGTTCTCCCGAAGATCACTCGTGCGGGCATGTTTGCCCGGAGCGTTTCGAATGGCGCCGATGGACGACAATACACGCAACAAACTCGAACAGCGCCTCGGTCATCATTTCGCCGATCCGTTGTTGCTTGATCGCGCGCTCATGCATGCTTCGCTGGTGGATGCCCGCGTGGAATCGAACGAGCGAATGGAGTTTCTGGGCGATGCGGTGTTGGGAATGGTGGTATGCCAGCGGGTGTTTGCTCACTTCCCGTCGATGCTCGAAGGAGAGATGACCAAGATCAAGTCCATGGTGGTCAGCCGCCAGAGCTGTGCCGCGATCGCGAAGGATTTGGGCCTTCCGGCGTGCCTTCGGCTGGGCAAGGGGATGAAGGGGGGCGAGCAACCGTCGTCTCTGGCGGCCGCCGCGTTCGAAGCGGTGATCGCCGCGGTTTTTCTTGATGGCGGGCTGGAGACCGCAGAAAGATTTCTGGCGCCCCTGGTTGATCCGCTCATCCAGCGTGCCGCGGCAAGCAATCACCAGCAGAATTTCAAGAGCTTTCTTCAGCAGCACGCCCAGGCGATCGGATCGGGCTTGCCTTCCTATCCGGTACTCGACGAAAAAGGGCCGGATCACAGCAAGTGCTTCAAGATCTGCGTGGAGATCGGCGGCAGGCGCTTCCCCGAAGCGTGGGGACAGAGCAAGAAGCGGGCGGAGCAACTCGCCGCCCTGACAGCCCTGGTCGAACTCGGCGCGATGTCGCGTGAAGCGGCGGACGAAGCGGCGCGGCAAGCCGGCCTGGTGGACCTCAAGTCGGAGCCTGTGGCGTTGAAGTGAAAGGGGATGGACGGCCGATCTGCGACGGTCAGGATCCGGCGTTCGGGATTCACCAATCGCAATCGAGACCGGTTTCTTTTGCTCCCGCACAGGTCCGCGACGGAAGGATGCCTTAGGCTGCGCCGCGTGCCCCGAACCCTGAATCAGATCGTGCTTGCAGGTTCACCCGCCCGGGCCGGCGCCTGGGACGCATTCAAGGCCATCGTGCGCCCCACAAACCCGGCATGGCTGACGGTGCTGAGTGCGCTCGCACTCTCGCTGCTGGGGGTCTACGGGATCGACCTGGCGCGCCAGCTCCGGACCGATCCGCTCTCGGTTTCGGGGCTCGATCCGGTAGCAGTCAAGCAGCTTGTGCTGCTGGGCGTCGGCATCGTGAGCGCGGTCCTGATCGCGCTCCCCGACTACCGATGGCTCAGTTACGTCGCGATGGGGATCTCCGTCTTCGTTCTGGCGCTCCTGGTTTTTCTTCTCGTGCCCGGCGTCCCGGAGTCGCTGGTGAGACCCCGCAACGGCGCGCGGGCATGGATCAATCTCGGCGTATTCGACATTCAGCCGAGCGAACTGGCAAAGATCGCCTTCGTGCTCGTGCTGGCGAACTACCTGCGCTTCCGCAGCAATCACCGGAGGCCGGGCGGCCTCGTTCCGCCGGCGATCATCGCGGGAATTCCCATCGGATTGATCACGCTGCAGCCGGATCTTGGCAGCGCGATGATGTTTGTTCCCGCGCTCTTTGCGATGCTACTCGCGGCGGGCGCAAAGAAACGCCACCTCATCCTGATCGTGATCGCGGCGGCGATGGCGGCGCCGCTCAGCTATCCCTTGCTCAAGCCGCACCAGAAACAGCGAATCAACGGACTGCTCGCACAGATTCAGGGCAACAAGCAGCTCGATCAGGACATCAATTTCCAGCCCATCACGGCGCAGTCGCTCGTCGGTGCCGGCGGGATCTCGGGAACGGCGGATGAGCGATCGCGCGCGCTCGTGCATTTCAGCAGGCTTCCCGAACGCCACACCGACATGATCTATTCGGTGATCGTCAACCGTTACGGCCTCTTGGGCGGGGCGTGTGTGATCGCGCTGTACGCGCTCTGGATCATGGGCGCCCTGCTCACGGCGGCGGTCGCCCGCGAACCGTTCGGCCGGCTCATCGTCGTGGGACTCTCGACCTTTGTCGCGACGCAGGCGATCGTCAATATCGCCATGAATGTCGGATTGCTCCCGATCGTCGGCATCACGCTTCCGTTCGTCTCATACGGTGGGTCGAGCCTGATCGCGAGCTGGCTCATGGTGGGACTCATTTTCTCGGTGAGCGTGCGCCAGTCGCGCCTGCCCCATCGAAAAAGCTTTGAATATTCTGACGACGAGTGAACCACGAAAAGCCCATTTCTCCCCGTCCGAAGCTCGACGTCAGCGGTGCGGCGGCAATTCCGCTTGTTCCCCCGCCGTCCTTTGGGGAGGAAGTCTCAAGGTTGGGGATCGAGTTCGAAGCCGGAGATGTCGAGAAACTGGGTCTGTACCTCGCGCTCCTGTTGAAGGCGAATGAACTGCAGAATCTGACGGCGGTGCGCGATCCGGACGATGCGTGGCGCCGCCACATTCTCGACTCGCTGACGTTGCTCCCGCTGCTCGCCGAGTTCCCGGAGAGCGCGGGCGTGATCGACGTCGGCAGCGGCGGAGGCCTGCCGGGAATTCCGCTGGCGATTGTCTTGCCCGCGCTCCGTTTCACGCTGCTCGAAGCGACCGGAAAGAAATGTGATTTCCTCAATCAGGTTATCGCGCGACTGGAGCTAAGAAACTCCGTCGTACTCCAGGGAAGATCCGAGCGGGTGGCGCACGACCGCGGCATTCGCGCGGATTCGAAGGGCACGGTTTCTCACAAGGGCGGCCACCGTGAGGCCTACGACGTGGTCGTGGCGCGCGCGGTCGGAAGGCTCGCTTCGCTGGCCGAACTCACCGTCCCTCTGTGCAAAATCGGCGGGCGTGTGCTGCTGATCAAGGGCGAAAGGGCGGATGAAGAAGTGAAGGAAGCGGAGAAGGCGCTCCACACTCTGAAAGCCGTGCACATCGGCACCATCGAGACTCCCACCGGTCGAGTCATCATTCTCGAGAAGCGCAGCGCCACTCCGCGCGATTATCCGCGTGCCGACGGCGAGCCGGCCCGTTCGCCGCTCGGGCTTCGGCGGGATAGTCCGTAGTCCGCTGCGGACGAAACAAGCTCGCCCGCAACGCGGCTTGGCGGCAGTTTCCGGTGCTTCCTCTCGTGTTCGTAATCTGTCAGAAACCGCCCGCGTTCGATTCGGATGTCCGAGCGGTTATTCTCTTTTGGGTCCGTTCTTCGGAAGCATGTGTTTTCCCGGCCGCGCAAGACACTCAACCTTTCATTCACATGAGCGACACAGTTCAAACATTGCTGAAAGAGACACGCAAGTTTCCACCTCCGTCGGCGGAGAGTCTCGGATTTCACAAGTGGCACGCCGAGTCGCACAACGATTACCTCGCGATGCACCGGCGCTCGCTCGCGCAGCCCGACGCATTTTGGGCGGAGGAAGCGCAGCGGCTCGCCTGGTTCAAGCACTGGGACCACGTTCTCGACTGGGCGCCGCCCGATGCGAAGTGGTTTGTCGGCGGCAAGTTGAACGCGTGCTTCAACTGCGCCGACCGGCACGTGCAGTCGGGTCACGGCGATGAAGTCGCGATCGTCTGGGAGGGCGAACCGACCGCACCGCGGACCAGCCATGTGGCGCCCGGGACCAAGTACGCGCACGAGCCCGAGATCCGGCGCATCACTTATCGCGATCTCGAAGAGCAGACCAGCAGGGTCGGGAACGCGCTGAAAGAACTCGGCATCAAAAAGGGCGATGTGGTCACGATCTACATGCCGATGGTCCCCGAACTGGCCGTCGCCGTGCTCGCGTGCGCCCGCATCGGTGCGGCACATTCGGTTATCTTCGGAGGATTCGCGCCGCACGCGATCAGCGAGCGCGCGATCGACGCGAATTCGCGCGTCATCATCACCGCCGACGGCGGCTACCGGCGGGGCGACATCGTCCCGCTTCAGAAAAATGTCGAAGAAGCGGTCAAGCAACTGCTCGAAAAGGAGCATCATGTCGAGCACGTGCTGGTGCTCAAGCGCACCGGGCACGAGCCGCCCAGCCACCGGTTCGATTCGGGCACTGTTCCCGCCTCGCTCAAGTCGGCGTTTCCAAAGGCGCGCACGAAATTTCATTGGTGGCACGAGATCGTCGAACGCGTTTCGAGCGCCTGCCCGTGTGAAGCGATGGACAGCGAGGACATGCTCTTCCTGCTCTACACGAGCGGGAGCACGGGGAAACCCAAGGGAATCCTGCACACGACGGGCGGGTATCTCACGTACGTGAATACGACGGCGCGCTTGACATTCAATCTCGTACCGGATGCGGGGCAACTCTTCTGGTGCAGCGCCGATATCGGATGGATCACCGGCCACTCCTACGTTCTCTACGGCCTCTTGACCAACCGCATCCCCACGCTGCTCTACGAGGGCGCGCCCAATTTTCCCGACAACGGCCGCTTCTGGGACATCATCCAGCGCCACAAGGTCACCCAGTTCTACACCGCGCCCACCGCCATCCGTACGTTCATGAAGTGGGGAACCGAGTGGCCCGACAAGTACGACATGTCGTCCCTGCGCATCCTCGGGACGGTCGGCGAACCGATCAATCCCGAAGCGTGGATCTGGTATCACGAAACTATCGGGAAAAAGCGCTGCCCGATCGTGGACACGTATTGGCAAACGGAGACCGGCGGTCATGTCGTCACTCCGCTTCCGGGCGCGACGCCAACCAAGCCCGGCTCCTGCACGCTGCCGATGGTCGGGATTGATGCGGCAATTGTGAACGAAGCCGGCGAAGAACTCGGCGCGAACAAGGGCGGCTTGTTCGTCATCCGCCGTCCGTGGCCCGGGATGCTCAGGGGCGTCTACGGCAATCGCGAACGCTTCATCAGCAATTACTGGGGGCGCATCAAGGATCCGAAAACCGGCACACCCTATTACTTCAGCGCCGATGGAGCGCGCCGCGACGAAGACGGTTACTTCTGGGTGCAGGGCCGAGTGGACGACGTGATCAAGGTCAGCGGGCACCTGCTCGGAACGATGGAAGTCGAAAGCGCTCTCGTCAGCCATCCGGCGGTCGCCGAGGCCGCGGTGGTGGGCGTGCCGCACGAGATCAAGGGCAATGGCATCGTCGCCTTCGTCACGCTGAAGTCCTCATGGTCGAAAGGCAATCCGGGGAAGACGCCGGACGACGGTCTCCGGGCCGAACTCACGAGTCATGTCGCGAAAGAAGTGGGGTCGCTCGCCAAGCCGGATCAGATCCGCTTTGCCGAGGGGTTGCCCAAGACCCGCAGCGGCAAGATCATGCGCCGCCTGCTGCGCGATGTTGCCGCCGGGGTCGAGAAGATCACGCAGGACACAACCACTCTGGAAGATTTCTCAGTCGTCGCGAAGCTTCGGGCCGACGAAGAGTGACGGTGCGCTCAAGCAAACGGCCATTCCTCGTCGGGCTCACGCTGCTTGCCTCGGCGATCTGTCTGCTCGTAGGCTGCGTGACGCCCTTCGATTTCGCCGCCAACGCCGGGCTCGGTGTGGCGCAGGCCGGCACCAGCAGTTTCATCCAAGGAACGCTCCAGGCGGCATTTGACAAGCCAATGGAAAAGGTGTTCGAGGCGTCGCGTCGCGCGTATCACCGCCTGGGCTACGAAATCACTCGAGAAGACGTCGGAACGCACTACGCCCAGTTACAAGGTTCGCAGTCGGACGGAAGTTCCATCATCGTCAAGCTACGAAAGAGCAGCGAAACGGTTACCGGGCTCTCGATCCGGGTTGGCTTGTGGGGCGACAACGCCGTGAGCCGGTTGATCCTCGAGGAGATCGAGAAGGAACTTGCCTCGATCTCGCCGGAAGAAAAACCCCATGGTGAAGCAGCGCCATCGACGCCGCCTGCTGGGTGAGGAGCGCCGATTCCTACAATGGGGGTCGGCTCGCCGGAAACCGCGCAGCCAACGAAAGGACCCACTTTTTGTCGGCGTTCCCCCACAAACACTCTGATCCCACCGACGCCGTGAGCGAAGTGCGTTCGGAACTCATCGAGGCGATCCGCGGTGATGGGGATGTTTCGGGCGTTGCGCCGGGGTCGGTGGAGGGTTCGAACGCGCCGCTTCCCGGGCTCTTTCATGCCCCTCGCGTCTGCGTCGCGCTGCCGCTGTACAACGCCGCGCCGGACGCCGTTCGCGTCCTCGACGAACTCATCGAGTTCGCCCACAAGGTCCAAACCTGGGAGTTTCTGTTTGTCGATGATGGATCGACGGACGGAACAGCCTCGCTCCTGCGCAAGCGTCTCGCGGCGATCGACATCGTCGAACCGGAGGTCGCTCGCCGATTCGGCGTCCTGAGCTATGCGCCCAACGCGGGCAAAGGCCACGCCGTCCGGGTCGCGGCACTCGAGAACGACGCCGAGTATTTTCTGTTCACCGACGGAGACCTGGCCTATTCGCCCGACCATCTGCTCCGATTGTTCGAACGCCTCCAATCGGCCGATGTTGTGATCGGATCGCGCCTCGAGCACGACGAGGGGTACGGCGCCCGCCCGCTCCGCAACATCATGGGCCGGGTCTTCAATTATCTCGCGGGACTGGTGCTGAGCATCCGCTACCGCGATACGCAAGCCGGGCTAAAGGGCTTTCGCTCGCGTCCGGCGCACGATATTTTTTCGCGGATCCGGATCCCCGATTTTTCGTTCGATGTCGAAGTACTGTACGTTGCGCGCAAGCTGGGATACACGATCGCCGAGATCCCGGCGCGTGTCGACGCCGAACACAAGCGAACGTCGTCGACGGTGAATCTCCTGCGTGATCCGATCCGCATGTTCTGGAGCCTCTGTCGCATCCGGCTCAACAAAATAATGGGCCTCTATCGCCTGCACGAGCGAGACATGGGCGATGTCGGCTCGCGAGCGGATTCGACGGTGCGCAAAGCCGGAGCGCGAGGCGGTCTGCACAGGCGCGGCGCGTGAGCATGCGAGCCGAGGAGTCGCGCCGCCCCGTCGTGCTTCTCAGTTTCGATGCCGAGGAGTTTGACATCCCGCTCGAATACGGGCATTCCATTTCGGAGACTGAGCAGTTCCGCATCGGCGCCGACGGATTCGAGCGCACGTTGCTGCTGCTCTCGGAAATCGGCGTTCGGGCCACGTTTTTCACGACCGCGGCATTGGCGATCCGGCGCCCGGATTTGGTCCGCTGGGCCGTCGCCCAAGGCCATGAAATCGCCAGTCATTCGTTCTTTCACTCGCGCTTCGAGGAAAGGCACTTGCGGGAGAGTCGTGAAGTCCTGGAATCCGTGAGCGGCAGCGAGGTGGTGGGTTTCCGCATGCCGCGCATGTCTCCGGTGTCGCAGTCGCTTGTCCGCGATGCGGGTTATGTGTACGACTCTTCGATGAATCCCATCTGGCTTCCGGGAAGGTACAACCGCTTCTTTGAGAAACGCCGAGTACACAATGTGAATGGGCTGGTTCGCATCCCTTTGAGCGCCACCCCGCTGGTCCGTTGGCCCCTCTTCTGGCTCGCGTTCAAGAATCAGCCGCGATGGCTGACTCGGCTGTCCACACGGATCGTGTTGAAGTCTGACGGGTACGCCGCGCTCTACTTCCATCCGTGGGAGCTGATGGACAATGCCGGATTCGGTTTACCAGGCGTGATTCGCCGGTGCAGCGGCGTCGCAATGACGGACGCCCTCCGCGAATTTCTGGGCTGGATCGGGCGCCACGCTGACTTTGTGCGATACTGCGACTTTGCTCGCCAATTCGGCCGAATCTAGAAGTCTGCGGGTCCGGTTGCTGGGCGCCCCAACTCTCATGATTGTCAAACGGGAGATCGAATCAGTTCCGTATGGCATCGCCTGTGTTGGCTTCGGCTTCTGCGACGCTTTTGCAGCAACCGATGGCATCGTTCCATCAGGCGCAGCCTGCTGCGTTGGCTGCGAATTGTCGGTGCGATTGCCTTGAGCTCCCCGCACGCGATTGTGCCGCGCGGCAGCGCCTATGAATTGTGGGCGGTGGGAAGAGAGGACCTGATCATCCGCCCGTCGCTCACCTACCTCCTATTCCTGTGTGTATTGGCTCTCGTGAAGTGATTCTCCCGAAAGCCTCGCGAGCGAGCAGGAGATTGTTTCAACGTAGCCCCAGCTCGCCGGGTTTTCGTCGATGCCGATGACCTCAAATCCAACCCCGGAGACTCTCGTCGATCCGGCCGATGCGCCCACCGGATCGTTCTCATTGGGCCGGTTCCTCGCGAACGCGGCTTGGGCATTGTGGGGTGTCTTGGCGATTGTGGCCTCAATCCGCACAGGAATGCACCCAGAGAAGAACTCCGTTTCCGCCTGCTACCGCGTCGCGTGCGAATGCTGGTGGAGCGGTCGCGACATGTACGAAAACGTCTACGAAGACAAATTCAACGATCTTTTTAACGGCTTTGTTTATCTTCCCCACGCGGCGATTCTCTACTCGCCGTTCGAAGCGCTCCCACTCTGGTTTGGGGAAACGCTCTATCGTCTGGTCATTGTTTCGATGATGGCGTGGGCGATATGGCGAATCACCCGACTCGCCAGCGGTCGGCCTTGGAACGAGTACTTCTTCGCCGCAAGCGCGATCACGATCGGCGTGGGTGCCGGCAATGCGATCAACGGGCAATACAACCTTCCGATGGCGGCGTCGATCATTCTCGCGGCGTGTGCCCTGATCGAAAAGCGCTGGTGGTGGGGGGCGATCTGGCTTGTGATCTCCATCATGCTGAAGCCGCTGGCGCTCGCGCCGGCGCTCCTGGCACTTGCCCTCTATCCCGCGCTCTGGTGGCGATTCCCCATCGTCGCGCTCGTCGCGTTCGCGTTGCCGTTTGTCGCGACCGCGCACGGTCCCGCATACGCATGGGGGGAATACGAGATGTTCTGGACCAAGGTTGTCCGCGCGGCGCAGCCGCTGCCGCGTCGGTTCGCGGAATTCTCGACAGTGTTCTGGTGGTTCTGGCTCGATCTTTCCGACTTTCAACGCCAGGTTTGTCGCGTGATCGCCGCGATCGCGACGCTCGCGCTCGGCTTTGCCGCGCTGCGCCGCCGTGGCCCAGTGAAGGGTGGACTGATTCTCTGGGCGCTCGGCGCTTCGTACATCGTTGTTTTCAATCCCCGCACCGAAGGCTTGACCTACGTCGTGATCGCGCCGGCGATCGCACTCTTCGGCGCGATCGAGTGTTTTGCAGATCGCGCGCTCAAGTGGCGGCGCTGCGTAGGCCTTGCGCTGCTCGCTATGGGCGTGCTCATGATCTTCGTGCACGAATTGATGCCGCGCTCCGGAGCCTACGCAGAGGTCGCGCAGGGCAGCAAGGACCTCCTGGTCCGACCGATTATTTCGATGATTCTCTACGCGTGGCTGGCGTGGCTCGCGCTCTTCGATGCCCGCGGACCATCTCTCGCACCGGCGCGCGAGCTCACTCCAGCCGCTCGATCTTTTCCTTGACCGTGCTCGTCACCGTCGCGGGCGAGCCCTGCCAGTTGTAGTCGGCGCTGTACGTGTGCGTGATCTCGCCTTCACGAATTTTGGCAGATGCAGTATTGACCTTGTACTTGCCTTCGTACGTGCTTTCTTTGAAGATCTGCGAGCGTTGCCCCGAGTCGGGAGCCGCAAGACCTTTTCCATCGATGCCGATGTTCATCGTGATCCCGTCGTTGTCCAGCAAGGTGAACTCGCGCTCGGTGATGATCGGATATCCGGAATTGATCTGAACCGGTACGGTGTCCTTCCACTTCTGGCCGACCGTCGCCGAGTCGGCCCGCCAGCCAAAGAGAACTCCGAACCGGGCCGGGAAAGCGTTGTCACCGAAGGTGTTGTCGAGCAGATTGGCGCCGTCCGCATACCACGCTCGCAGACGCGGGTGCTCTTTGCGGTAGAACGACATGGTCTCTCCCGAGATCGCAAACTCGAGCGGCTTCATCAGCAGGATGCGCGCCGGACTGGAGAAAACCGACTCGGCCGTTTTTGGGTCGGCGCTGTCATACCGCTCGACGCCGCCCATCGTCGGCGCTTCGATCACCACCCGATCCATTTTTGCCGAGCAGCGATAGACACGATCAGGGAAGACCTCTTCGATTTTGAGCGTGAACGTCAACTCGCAATGGCTTGTGCTGCGCTTCTGATTCTTGCCGATCCGCTCGCCCTCGCGGACGTCGACGTTGTCGGTCGTCCAGCGGATCTTCATCGTGTCACCCGCCTTGTACACGGGTCGCAAATCGACCGATTCCTTGGATGGCGCGGCATCGGTCGCGGGGGAAGTGTTCGTGGACGGCGCGGAAGATTTCTCGGTCACCGGCTCCGGTGCGCTCTCGGGTAATTCGGTCGGTTCGGCCGCAACAAGCGCGACAAGCAGAGGAATCCAGTAAGGCATTGCAATCGCTCCGGGTTTCTTTCTATCTCGGCTGGAGTGAATTTGTATGGGCCGAAGGCGGGTCAAAAAGGGCGCTGGAACTATTTGAGCGGGCGGAACCTGCGCAAGGATCGCGCATTTTTGCTGAAGTTGGGTCAATGGGGCCGATACCTCTCCGACGCGGCCGAACAGGCCGGCAGAATCCAGACGGCCCAAATGCCCCGACGGTTCGGGGAAAGGCGGGCCGGCATGACTCGGAAACCGGGACGGCGGAGCACGACCCATGGCAGACGAAGGTCAAATCACGATTATCGGCAAGGACGCCAAGATCAAGGGCGAGCTCTCGTTCGAGAACTCGGCCAAAATCCTGGGCGGATTTGAGGGCAAGATTTCGGCGAAGGGCGAAGTGATCATCGGCGAATCCGCCAACTGCCGCGCGACGGTGGAAGCGGGCACGGTGGTGGTCGATGGCCCGATCGAGGGCGACATCATCGCGCGTGACCGCATTCAACTGACCCCGAAGGCCAAGGTAAAGGGCGACATCATCGCCGCAAGCCTGAGCGTGGGAGAGGGCGCCAGCTTTGTCGGTCATTGCAAAGTCGGCCCCGATGCGGTCCGCCTTTCCGAAGAGCCGAGCACCGAACTCGAGATCAAGTCCGCGCGGGCCGCTCGCGCCGCTGCCGCGAATGGCACGGCAAATGCGAATAACGGCGCGTCGTGGCTTGCCGGGACGCGTGCGGAGTAGCACCGGACGGTAACGCACCCGGAGATGGAATCTTCGGGTCGCACGACAACCAGCGGCGGGCGCGGCGGAGACCGTGCGTCGGCCCACCATGCGGCGTTCTCGCGGAGCGAGATCGGCGTGAGAGGTGTCGTGCAGCATGATCGGCAATCGAGGAGATGCTGGAGCGATCGCGACCGGACCGACGCGTGCTGTTCAGTGCATCCACTGCCGCGTGCAGATGCACGTGCCGCAGAAGGCCGAAACGGCGACGTGCCCGGCATGCTACAAGCGCCAGACTGTGCGCGATGTTGTCGTTGAGAGTGATCGCACGGGCGGACGCGTCGAGACTACGGGGATTCTTTTCATCAAGCGCAAAGGCCGGGTGTGGGCGCCGGGCGTTCGCGCGGGAGATGCCGTCGAAGTGCTCGGCGAACTGAAAGCCGACGTTGTCACACACGGGCACGTCGTGATCGGCGAGACAGCGCGCTGGCGTGGAGACTGCAAGGCGAAGATTCTGATCGTTGAAGACGGCGCGCGCATCGATGGCGGCTTTTTCTGTATCGACCCGCTCGGCGAATTGCAGGATCATGAGCCCGAAGCGGAATCGCGGCCCGTCGAAGAAGAAGTGAAGAGCGCAATCGAGCCAAAATCGGAGGAATCTATTCCCCCGCTCGGCGATCCGCCCACGTGGGCGGGCGCCGCGATCTGATCAATCGGCTTCAAGAACTCGCTACGGACGACGACGTAGGCTGAGTCATGGCGAAGCTCGATTCCGAAGGCGAGTATGTTCACGGCACGCACCGATCCGAGCAGGATCGGCTCGCGCTGATGAACCGGATTCTCAACGCGCGAACGCTCGCGGAAGTTCGAGTACAACCGGGCGATCGGATTCTCGATGTCGGTTCGGGCCTGGGGCAGATGTCGATCGCGATGGCGGAGGCAGGCGGGGCCGGCTCGCGCGTGCTCGGAATCGAGCGGAGCGACGAGCAGATTGCAAAGGCGATTGAGAGCAGGAACGCCGCGGGACTGTCGCCGGCGCGAGTCGAGTTTCGTCAGGGCGATGCGCTGAAGCTCGCGCTCGGCGATGGCGAAAGAGGGCAATTCGATCTCGCGCTTACCCGATTCCTGCTCGAACACGTTCCGGATCCGCTCGCGGTGGTGCGGCAGATGGTGAGCGCGGTGCGCCCGGGCGGACGGATTGTTCTCGCCGATGACGATCACGAGATCCTTCGATTGCATCCCGAGCCGCCGAGCCTGCGCGCGGTTTGGAGCGGTTACATGCAGCTCTACACGAAACTGAGGAACGATCCGATCGTCGGACGGCGGCTCGTACAACTGCTTCATCAGGCGGGCGCATCCCCCCGCAGAAATTCGTGGGTCTGGTTCGGCGCGTGCAGCGGCGATCCGATCTTTGATGCGACCGTGACAAATCTGATCGGAGTACTGCGCGGCGCGGAACCTCGCATGGTCGCGGAGGGGCTCATCGGCCCGGATGTTGTGCGTGGCTGCTGCGACGTGGAATTACGAGAATTCGCCGCGCAGCCGGATTCCGCGGTGTGGTTCGCGATGTCGCTGGCTGAAGGCACGCGTCCGGAGTGAGCAATCAGGGGGCCTGTTTGGCGGCGTTTGCTGCTTCCTGCGAGTCTCCCATGACGGGCGGATCGCCCGCTCCGGGGGCGGTCTGCGTCGCCGACGTGAGGTTCATCCCCGGCAAGGGCTGAAACGTTCCGTCGGGCGCGACGCGCAGTTGATCGGATTCGAGGAGGTAGTTCAGGATCGAGTTGCGCAGATCGGTCTTGGCCTGGTCGCGCCGGTTCTCCGCGAGGAGCAGCGCGTTCTGGGAATCAACGACTTGCTTCGCATCGACTTCGTCGATCTTGAGAAGCTGCTCCTCGAGCCGGCGCTTGTTGATCTGCACCTGTTGTTCCGCGAGCTTGAGCTGGAACGCGGCGAGATCGATGTTGCGCAGCGCGCTTCGTACGCTCACCACGACGTTGTCACGAGCCTGGTCCAGGCCGCGCTCTCGCTGCTGGAGGGCGATGGTGGCGGATCGCACGTTCAATCGCTCGATCTCGTTATCCAGTGGCAGCGAGAGCGTCGCACTTCCGGTGATCGTCGAGTCCTCCGGGCTGAAGTTGATTCCGCCGATGTCCTTGTTGGGATCGGTGATGATGAGCGCGGTGGCGCCGACATTCAGCGACGGAAGGGTTTCATTCTGCGCATTGGCGACGGCAC
The DNA here is from genome assembly GCA_019636555.1 of Phycisphaeraceae bacterium. Classification (NCBI taxonomy): domain Bacteria; kingdom Pseudomonadati; phylum Planctomycetota; class Phycisphaerae; order Phycisphaerales; family Phycisphaeraceae; species Phycisphaeraceae bacterium. The sequence continues at coordinate 801,871 of JAHBXH010000001.1, forward strand.
GCCGCGCATCGTCGACGCGGTCGCGCGTATTCTGAAGGTCCAAGCGGTATTCGAGCGCAGCGCGGGTCGCGGTGTCGAGGGTAGAGTCCGGCATCGGGATTTCGAGCGCCAGCGGCCGGATGATCACGCGCTCGGAAACCTCGAGCCCGAGTCGGACTTTGAATCGATCGAGCTGAAGGATGTACTGCTCTCGCAGGTTCGCGAGCGCCGCTTCGGCGTTGAGCACGTCGTTCGCGGCAATGTTGACCTCGAACGCGCGGATGCGCCCGGCGTCCACGCGCGCCTGCGTCGCCTGCTGGAACGTCCGCAGACTCTCGAGTGAGCGCATCTGGTTGGCGATTTGCGATTGAACCTGGACAAGCTGGAAGTAATCGCCGGCCACGCTTACCAGCAACTGACGCCGGAATCGCTCGAATGTTCTGGCGCGGTAGATGACATCGCGCTCGGCCTGGATCAGCGGTTCCCGGGCCACCATGCCGGCGCCTCTGAGCAGAGGAACGCTCGCGGCGAGCCGCACCGACGACGCCTGAACGTACGAGCTCGAGACAGTTCCAACCAGCTGCTGACCGGCGTTGGCGACCCACGCGGCTTCGACCTGGCCGCCGTACGGCAGTTTCTTCTGCACTCGCAGCGTGTTGATCACGCTCAGCGCGCTCTGGGGCGTGCCGTCGTTCCACGTGTTGCTGCCCGCGAAGGTCGTGTCGTTGAAGAGGCGTGGTTCCCAGCGATGCTGCTCGGCGAGCAGAGAGATGACGGCGAGCAGGTAATCCTCTTCGGCGGTGAGGTACTCGCGCGAGCTCCTCTGCGCGATGCGCCACGACGAGGCAAGGTCGAGGTCCCGTGCGTCGCGCAGCCCGGCGCCTTCCGTGTTTGTCCCGTACGCCTCGTCCGCGTACTTGGTCAGACGCGCCGTGACGTCGCGGGCTTCCTGCTCAGGCGGGTACGTCAGATCGCCCGCAGTGGGGTTGTTGGTCTTTGGATCGGTCGCCAGCGAATGGTCGCGGATCTTCTGGTCGCTCGTCTGGGCCGCTTCTTTCCGATAGTCGTTTGCGGGTACGGCGTTGGATCGAAGCTCCGCAGAACGATTCTGAAGCATGGCGTCGATCCGCCGATCGATCGAATCCATGCCGGAGTTACAGCCGCCCGCAAGCGCACCGGCGACTCCGGCGATGCCCAACATAGTTCGTACGATTTGCGCCTTGGCGGACATTGGCGCGTGGTCCGGAGATTGAATCGAGTGGCATTTCACGCGCTGTTATTCGGACTTTGTTAAGATCACGCGGCCTTGGCCGAAGCCGAAGTGTACCTCGCCGGGTCTGTGGTTGTTGCGAATACCGACCAGCGCGCATACAGTTCGCCATCGTCGATCGGACGACCCATCTCGTTAGGGATTTGGACGGATGTGAGGGTGGACCTCTCCGTGGCCTCCGGGTCGTCAGCGTTTCCAAGGTCTTGCGGTCGCTGGGTTTGCAGCCAAGATCGAGGAAACGTGGCGGGCAGCGCAATGGCGACCTGCCAGCCGTCGAGGCCTGTGAGCTTGGACGCTCAAATTGGTTCCGCGGGCCGCGCAGCGTTGTGCGCTGTGCTGTGTGCTTCGCGGTTGGTCTTCGCTCCGGAGAAACCGGGGAAGGGCCTCGATGGCTTCGATCACCTACGACGGGCGCAGTCTGCTTATTGACGGCAAGCGCATCTGGCTGGTATCCGGAACGGTTCAGTACACGCGCGTGCCTCGCGAATATTGGGCTGACCGAATCCACGCCGCGAAATTGGCGGGCCTGAACACGATCGACACCAGCATTGTCTGGGCGAGGCACGAGCCGCGCCCCGGCCACTTTGACTTCAAAGGCGACAACGATCTCAAGCACTTTGTCGATTTGGTCGGAAAGGCCGGCATGTATTGCACGGTCCGGCTCGGACCCCACGTTGGCAACGGATTCGACATGGGCGGAATGCCGGTCTGGCTTGTTTCGAACAAGAGCGCCGAAGCGAAGGCGGCCGAGGCGAAAGTCGCCGAGGGAAAACTCCCGACCAAGCCCGATGGCGACGATAACGCCGAAACCCGCGCGATCAAGGCCAAAGTCATGCGGCTGCGCGCGCCGAGCCAGCCTTTCCTGGAAGCGGCTTCGCGCTTCATCAACGCGGTGTCGAACCAGATCCGGATGCTGCAGGTCACAGCGACCGCCAAGGGCGGCCCGCTGGTGATGATCCACAACGAGGCGGGATGGACCTGCGGCGATCAAGTGATCGCCGATCACTACCTTGGCGAATTGCTCCGTTACATCCGCGAGTCGGGCTTCGACGTGCCGATCGCGAACAGCAACAACCTGTGGGCCGGAGTCGAAGGCGAAATCGACGGGTGGACCGGTGGCGATGAGATGCTCAGCGCGATGCGCCAGTTCGCGATGGTCCGTTCGCTGCAGCCGCGCTTCGTGGTGGACTTCGACACGGCGCCGCGCGATGTATGGGGCGCGGAGCCGGCGCAGGCACGTCCGGCGTGGCTCCTTCAGCGCCAACTCGCGGAGATTCTCGCGGGCGCCGGCCAATACAACCTCTCACCTTTCCACGCGGGAACGAACTGGGGCATCTCGGGCGGCCGGCTTTCCGACGGGCCCGATGTGTTCAGTGCCACCAACGTTTCGAGCCGAGCGCCGCTGACGCAAACCGGTGCAGCGGGCGAAACTCATGCCTTCCTCCGAAGGCTGAACACGTTCGCCTCGCGCTTCGGGCGCGTCCTGAGCGGATTCGACCCGACGTTCCACCCTGTGATGGTTGCGCCGCGCCTCGCGCTCGCGCACACCAAGAAGGGCAAGCACGACCCGCACGAGCCACCGGCGACCGTGGTGCACGCTTCCGGCAGCCAGGGCGGCGTCGCGTTTGTCTTCACGCCCGGACCCGCGGACAAGGGAGAAGTGCGCACGGTCGAACTGATGATGCACGACGGCACGCCGTTGCCGGTGCATCTGACCAACCAGTCGGTTGCATGGTGCCTGATCAACGCGAGCGTGGGCGGTCGTGCCAATGTCGATTACTGCACGCTGTGCGCGCTCGGCGCCGTGGGACGCACGCTCGTCGTGTTCGGTCCGGTCGGAACGCGCGGCACGATTTCGATCAACGGCTCGCCGCTCGAGGTCGAAGTTCCCGGCGCGGGCGCTCGTAATCCCGAAGTGATCGAGCACGAAAACGTGTACATCGTCGTCGTCAGCGAGGAACTCGCGGACGCGACCTATTTCGCGGAAGACGCGGTTTACGTCAATGCGTCTGGACTTACCACCGACGGTCGTCCGATGCCGATCGAGGGCCAGCGCCAGATCACGCGGATCGACGGCGAGGGGGATGTTCGAACGGTCGATACCGCGAAGCTGTCGCTCAGCAAGAAGGCCGAAAAGGCGCCGGAAAAGATCGCGCTCCACAACTGGACCTGCGCGCCGCTGGACGATTACATCTCGGGCGAGAGCGCGCGGTTTGCCGCGGTGGACGGGCCTGCGGACCTCTCAACGCTCGGTTCGACGACCAGCTACGGCTGGTACCGGATCAAGCTGAAGCCGTCGAAGGCGGAGCGCGTAACGATCGCATCGCCTTCGTCGGGTGATCGGCTGCACTTCTTCGATCGTTCGCGCGAGGTGGGGGTGCTGGGCGTCGGGTCCGGCGCTCATTCCACGCTCGGCTTGCCGCTGCATAAGCCGGAACAGACTCTCGTGGTTCTCGGGGAAGCGCTCGGTCGCTACAGCGACGGGCGCCACATGGGAGAGCCCAAGGGCCTCGTCTCACACCTCTTGGAAGTCGAGCCGATCAAGTCGGCGGCGCCCAAAGTCGAGATCGGGGAACCTCTCGACATCCTTCGCTTCAGCAGCCCGATCTACGACGTTCGGTCGTCCGACTCGACGCTGCCGGAACGCATCAGCTGGAATCTCGGGAAGAAGTCATCCTCTCCGATTCTTGTCGTGAACAAGGGGCTTCCGTGCGCGGCGCTCTTGATCGTGAACGACAAGCCGGTGACCGTGATCGATGAAGCCGGGCCCGCGACTTTTCTGATCGAGCAAGATCGCTTGGGACGCGGAAACGTCACCATCCAGCTCGCGCTCTTCCCGATCGAAGGCGGCGGCGACGGTGGCGGCGACGGCGAGGACAGCGTGAGCGGGCTTGTCGATGCCGCGGCATCGACGCTCGAGTTCTACTCGGTCGAGAACAACATATCCGCCAAGGCGGAATGGGCGTTCGCGAAGTTCGATCTGCCGACCGCCGCGATGTTCAAGGCGGGCAACAAGCACGAAGAAGGGCCGGTGTGGTGGAAGACATCGTTTCAGGCTCCGCACACTTCGGTGCCGATGTTCATCGAACTCGATGGATTGACCAAAGGGCAGATTTACCTGAACGGCCGTCACGTCGGGCGCTATTTCGTCGCAACGAAGGCCGGCAAGGAAGTGCCGACGCAAACCCGATACTGGCTTCCCGCGTGCTGGCTCAAGAAGGACAACGACCCGAAGCACCCGGCGATGAACGAGATCATGATCTTCGACGAGCACGGCGCGAAGCCGACGAAGCTCAAGGTGGTATTCGACGACACCGTCATGCCGATCACGACAGGGGTCAGCCAGGAGCCCGCGTGAAGCGCGGGGTGCCGAAGCGGGAAGCCGGCGAACTCTGGCGCAATGCGGCCTCGTTTGCGGCGCGCAAGCACGCAAATCAGTTGCGTCGCGACGGGCGCACACCTTACTTTGCGCACGTCGTCCGGGTCGCGATGACGGTTGCGGAAGTCTTCGGTTGCCACGACGAGGAGGCGCTCGCGGCGGCGCTCTTGCACGATGTCATCGAGGACACGACGACCGACTACGAGGACATCCTCGAGCGCTTCGGAAAAAAGGTCGCGGATATAGTGGCGGCGCTCACCAAGAACATGATGCTCCCTGAAGCGGCGCGGGAAAGGGAATACGACGCGCGGATCGCCAAGGCCGACTGGCGCGTGCGCCTTGTCAAGCTCGCGGATACCTACGACAATCTGCTCGATAGTGTCAACGACCCGCGCGGTGACAGGGATATCTCAAAGCGGATTGACGCGTGCCGGCGCGCAATCGCCCTCGCGCAGCCCGATGCGAAGGTGCGGCCGATTTGCCGCAATGCGATCGCGAAGACGAAAGAACTCCTCCGGAGCCATTCGCGTCGGAAAAAGTGAGCGTGCCGGTGGGTTCTCAGCGATCGCGAAGGATCTGACGGATCTGATCCATCTGGGCCTGGACGATCGCAAGATCCGCTTCCAATTCGTCCGTGGTCTGCTTCATGATCTGACGCTGCTCACGCGGAAGATTGGGATCGTTCGCCAGTCTGTTCGCGGTATCGATCCTGCCCCGGATAAGGGTGCGTTCTTCCAGCAGGCGCTGCTGGCGCTTCAGGAGCGCGTTGCGATTCTCGCCGCCAACGGCGTTGACGAACTGCTGCGGACGCATGGAGATCATGCTCGACTGCGGCGTACCCGAAGAAACTTTTTCGCGAGGATTGCCCGAGGCGACGAGATCGGCTGTGGGCGTTCCTTCACGCTGAACCGCGATGCGGGATCCATCCGGAAGCACGCGCTGCACCTGAAAATCGGGGCGCTGCATCGACGCGCGGCGGATTTCCGCTTCGGGATCGACTGGCTCGGCGCTCAATCGGTCCGCTTCAACCCAGGCCTGCGCCGGAATCGCACCGAGCGCCAGCGGAGCGGGCTGAACGGAAGCGCTGCGCCCGAGCCGCAACTTCCACGCCGCCTCCATCAGTTCCGGACTTGGGATCTGCGCTCCGCGAAGGTCGCGACGAGAACCAAGGCAGACGCTCACACGCATCGGACGACCTTCGCGCTCGATCTCGATCTGCACGATCTGGCCTTTGTCGCGGGAGATCGTTTCGAGCTGACACTGCAGATTGGTCCGGATCCGGCAACTATCGATCGATCGGAGCAGATCGCCGCCCTTGAGCACGTTCGCCGAATCAAAGCCATCGACTGTCGCATCGATCGGGATTCCTTCTTCGTATTGCTCTTCGGCGCCGGCGACACCGATCTGGCGGACGATTCCGAATTGCACTCCGAGCGCGCCGCGCGGCGTCGCGAAGAAAATCTCGCGGGCGATGCCGATCAGGCGTTCGCGCTGTTCCGGAGTTGCATCCGCGTTGACGAGCGCGAGCACGCGATCCGGCGAAGCGCCGGCCCAGGCCCGGAGTGTTTCCGCCGCCTTCTCGCGCGTTTCGATCGAATCGTTCTCGAGGTCGCGTACTGCGGAATCGACGAGTGGTCCAGAAGCCCGCGCAGTCGGCGCGGAGCCCGCCGCTAGAGCGAGAGCGATCGCGACCGATCGGATGATTGCAAAGCCGGGTTGGCGGATTCGAATACCCATAAGGGTGGCGCCCCTTCTGATTATAACCAACCGTTGCCTGCGCATGTTGTTGTACTGTGCCGAAGCCGCGCGGTTCCTGCGGTGAGCGGATACTTACCGGCAATTCATTCCTTGTCCCGAAACCGCCTTATTCGACGTTCTGGGCCTGTTCTTTGATGCGATCGATCGCGCCCTTGATCTCGACGGCGTGTCGCGAGATCACGGCGTCGGGCGATTTGCTGGCGATGGTGTTCGCTTCGCGGAGCATTTCCTGTGCGAGAAAATCGAGCGTGCGTCCGAGCGGGCGGGGTTCGTTGCTCGCGATCAACTCTTCGAACTGCTCGAGGTGGGCCCGCAGCCGGTTGATCTCTTCGGCGATGTCGGTGCGCTCGGCGTACGCCGCGATCTCGCGCACCAGATCAACAGAATCGATCTTGACCCCGACATCCTTGAGAAGCGTGTCGATCCGGGTGCGGAGGCGCTTTTCGTAATCGGCGATGACTTCCGGCGCGCGATCGGCGACAAGTTTGAGCCGCTCGGCGATGAACGCGTGGTGGGTGCGCAGGTCGGCGACGAGCGATTTCCCCTCGCGCTCGCGCATCGACTGGAGTTGCTTGATCGCCTTGTCGAGCAGATCGAGCATGGCGGCCTTTGTCGCTTCGAACCGTCCCTCCGCATCCGCCGGCGGTTGGAGCACGCCCGGGAGAGAGAGGAGGGCGCCGAGATCAACGGACGGAGCGCCGTCGAGCCGCTTGAGTTGCTCGATATAGCGGTTCAGCGCTTTGGTGTTGATCTCGTGGGCCGCGGCCTCGGTCTGATCCGAAATCGAGGCATTGACCGTCACCGTGCCGCGACTGATGCGCTCGCGCAATCGTGTCTCGAGTTCTGCCTCGAGACTCTGGAGTTCCTCCGGCAGCCGAAGGACCGTCTTGAGGTACTTGTTGTTGAGCGAGCGGATCTCGAGAACGTAATGAGCGCCATCCACATGTGCGGATGCCTCGCCGTAACCGGTCATGCTCCGAATCAAGCCACACCTCCCACAATGATGGACGCTGGCGCCGGCATTAGTTCTTGGGAGCGGGCTCGGAGGGTTTGGGTTCCGGGGCCGACGGGGAGGAAGCGGGCGCTGCCGCCGGCTCCGTCGCGCTGGGCGCGGCAGTGTTGGTCTCGGCCGGAGGCGTTACCGGGGGAGTTTGGCTCTCTGGTTGCGATGCTCCATCCGCGGGCTTCTCTTCTGGAGCGCTCGTCGACGTCGCGGCGGTGGTTTGCCGGACGGCAGCGGGCGTCGTCGCGTAATTGAGAATGATTCCAAAGAGCAGGAATGCCGCAAACACCGAGATTGTGAACCAGGTGAGCGCGTCACCTGTTTTGGTGCCGAATGCTGTCTGGCCCGAGCCGGCCGAGCCGCCTCCGAACGCCGCGGACAGCCCGCCGCCTTGGGGGCGCTGGATCAGGATGGCCAGCACCATCAGGGTGCTGATTCCGATGAACACCACCATGAGCAGCGCGGTCGCCCATGGATTGTTCATAAACCACTCGAAAATGCTGTTCATTGTCGCTCCGAAGTAGGCGGAGATGGTAGGTCGCGAACGGAACCGGCAGCCGAATTGGTCGCAACGAATCCGGCCCAAAACCGGTACGCTCTAGCCCGCCCGCAAGCGCAACATTCTCGGAGGCAGTCTGTGGCAGAAAACAATTGCGTCGTCGTTCGAATCCCGGCTTTGACGCCTTGTCTGAGGCCAAGTCTCAAATCAATTCTGGTGGCAATTGTCGCGGGGGGGTTGGCCTCGTGCGCCGGTTCGCAACCCCGCTCGGCGGATACGGCCGCAAGCTCTGGCGTCGTCGCGCTCGATCGCCCGGGACTCGATGTGACGTTTCATCAGCCCCAAGACTGGAAGAGCGTGATCGACGGACAGGAAGTCGCTGTGCCTTCGATGGAGATGGGCGACGACTCGATGACGATGAGCATTCTGAAAGAGGGTGCGTTAAATTCGCAGGTGATGAACAACTTGCGCGCGATCGCGGTGGAGCGCGGACCGAGGCTTACGGGCTCCGAGAATCTGCGAAGAGCACAGGACTGGGCGAGCAAGAGTTTCCGCGATTGGGGATTGACGAACGTTCACCTGGAGCAGTGGGGAACAGTCGGCGTCGGCTTTGATCGCGGGCCGAGCAGCGGCACGATTTATCTCGCGCGTCCGATGCGCCCCGAGACCCGTCCGGGTGTGAACACGCGCGATGCCGCAGACACGCCGGCAAGGGATGCGGCACCGGACGCCCAGAAGGAAGCGCCAAAGCCCGAACCAAGGATCGAATGGAACAAAGCACGCGAGGTGGAACTTACCGCGCTTTCGTGGAGTGTCGGCACGAACGGGACGGTGCGCGGCCCGGTCATCCGCGAACCCAAGACCGATGCGGAGTTCGAAGCCGTCAAGGGCGAACTGAAGGGCGCCTGGATTCTGGTGCAGGCGCCGCCGGCGCTCGGCATGCGCGGCATCCGCTCGATGATGTCGGCGCGCTACGACATGCGCAAAGAAGCTCGGAAGAAAGTCGCGGAAGGCAAGCCCATCTCCGAACTCCCGGTCGCCGAACGGCTCGCGTTCGAGCCGATCGCGGGGTACATCTCTTCGAGCCGCGATGAGCGCGTGTGGACCGGTGCGGTCCCCGGCTGGCGCGATCTCACGAACGCCGATCGCGATGGCGCCGACGACGATCAGGTGCACGTGCAGGTCCGGCTGAGCGACTACGACTTTCTGAATTCGCGTCTCGCCGATGGCGAAAAGGTGGAAGTCGAGTTCAACCTGGAGCACCACTTCAAGTCTGGTCCGGTGCCAGTGCACAACGTGATCGCCGAGATCAAGGGCAGCAAGTTCCCCGACGAATACGTGATCATCTCGGCGCACCTCGATAGCTGGGATGGCCCAGGCTCCCAGGGCGCAACGGACAACGGAACCGGGAGCGCCGTGACACTCGAGGCCGCGCGCATCCTGAAGGCCGTGAACGCCAGGCCGCTGCGAACGATCCGGTTTATCTTGTGGGCGGGTGAGGAGCAGGGTCTGCTCGGCTCCAAGGGTTATATCGAGTCGCACAAAGACGAACTCTCCGGCATCAGCGCCGTGTTCGTTGATGATGGAGGAACGGGATATCAGGCGGGCGTGCAGGCGGCAACCGGGCAGGTGGAGATGCTCGCCGCGGCGAGCGCACCGATGAACAACGTCTTCTTCAGCCGCTTCGACAAGAAATTCCTCAACGTCGACATCAAGAACACGGGCGAGATGATGAAGAGCCACGGGGGCTCCGATCACGCGAGTTTCAATCAGGCCGGCGTGCCCGGTTTCTTTTGGGAGGAAGGCGGACGCGCGGATTACGGTTTCGGCTGGCACACACAGAACGACAAGATCGAACTTGCGATCGAGGAGTATCTGATCCAATCGGCGACGAACTCGGCTGTCGTGGCTTATCGGCTCGGATGCGCGCCGACGCTGTTGCCGCGGGCGAAGGTGGATACGGCGGGCGAGCGCCCGAACATGCCGAGGCGGCGAGAACAGAGAGAGCAGGAGACACCCCCGCCAGCGCCTGCGAATCCGAGCAGGAGTTGAAGGGTGGGGCTCGCGTGTGTCGCTCGCCCCCGCAAGCGAGCGGCTCGCCAGCCGCGCTGAAGCGCGTTCCAATCTGGAAATGGAGGTTACTCTCCACCGCTCGAACGATCCTCGCGGCGGAGACCTCGGGGAAACACTGACGGAATTACCTTTCCGCTGCAAGCAAACAGATCTGCGAACACGCCTTAGGGGAGATGTGTGAGGGGGCTGTGGGTTTGGTTGGCGGGGATCGCCTCCTCCCCTGGGCTGAATTCGCACCGTTTGGTTTTCCAGGGTTTGGTGGTTGGTTCTGGGGAGCTGATGGCTTTGGATTCTGGTTCCTGGGTCTCAAGTCCTTACAAAGGCCTCTGGGGAGTCAACACTGCCATCTGAAGGTTCCTGGGATCGGCAAACGGGCGGGTGGGTGGGATAGTTCTGAGCGGCTGGAGCGGCCACCGTGAAACGAGGGCCGCTAAGGCGGGTAAAAACGTGTTTGACAGGTTGCCCGGAGCCCGAGGGGCGACCGAGCAGCCTGAGCGCGTTCTAGGGCCATTGGCGTTCGCCATTTCGGCCTTCCCACCGCGCGAACAGCCGTGAACAGGAGCGAACAAGCTTGTTCGCGCTCATCCCGGCACCAATTTAGTGCGAGACGGCCCAGTCTTCGGGTATGCTGCAGCTTGGTGCGGGATTCCAACTCCTCTGGCGGAAACGCAATCCCCCACCCCAATGCTGCGAGGGGTCGGCAACGGCCCCCGCAGGTTTTGCCTCGCTGGGCTACGGGCCACTCATCCGTGGTTTCCGGCCAAAGCGCGTTGCCGAGGCCTTCACCCAGCCGTAAGCCTCGCAATCGACGCTGCCGATGGAAGATCGCGACCCAAGTCCAAGCTGAAAAAAAACTCGATGCACGGCAGTTGCCAAAGCTCCACTTCGCGCTAGTTTCCGAAGCGAAGGAGTTCACAATGAACGGGAGCAATGGAACTACGGATCGGCGGCCTGCGACCCCCGGTTATCTGAAGGGAATTGATAGCCCGAAAGAGGCCCGCGAGTTTCTGCAGGGACTAAGGCTTCGAGTGCAAGTGCTTGCCCAACAGGCGGGAGCAAAGAAGCCGGATCGCGAAAGCTGCCACGAGCAACTCCGCCGGCTCAAGGACGACTTGCGAGAGTGGATGCGCCAAATGGACGCGAGGTGCCGCGATGGCACGGACACCGATCTGGAACGTCGATTACTCCGTCACGCCATACGCGGATGCCTACTTCAGATCCGTGTACGCGTGAACTCACGTCCGGGGCGATCGTGGAGCAACGACCTTTACTCTGCTGAGGTCGATGTGCTTTGGGCGGAACTCCAACTCGATAGGTGGGAGGAGCGCAACGAAAACCCCGCCTCGTGAGAGGTGGGGTCGTCCTTTGGCGGGACGCGGTTGCCTGGCGGAGTCATGGGCTTTGTCCTTTATCGCTGATCGAAGATGCCGTTGATTCGTGCGCCTCCCTCATGGAAAGTTCCTTCGGGTTGGCTGCCAGATCACTTCCACGGTAGCGACCCCCCAGACGGCAATGCAGATAGTCGGCTCTACCGTGACGCACTGCGTCGGTGCCTGTCGGCCTTGCTGTTGTCCACTTAATTCACTGTAACCGCCATACACCGGAGGCTATCAAAACTGCTTTCGCGATGCAATCTCGTTGCAATGGCCGCCAGGTGACACGAGGCAACGCGAATCGACAAAGTGGAATTCCCTGCAGGGGCGGTGATTCCTTTCGGTGCATGTACCGAATTGAAACCCATGTCTCCTACTTGTCAGGCGGTGTAAAAGCCTGTCCTGTTACCGTAATGCTGGAGGCTTCGAGGAAATGCAGCGACCGCATTCTCATCCGGCGGCTGCGATGATTCAAAGTTCCGTCCTGCCCTAGACGGGCTCGCTCTCAACACTTGGCATCCACCCGTTCACCCGTTCCGCCAAGCCGGGCTCGCCAATACCTTCCAGCTTCGTCGCGGCCTTCTCAAAGAGCCCGGCCAATTCGGACACGAGCTCGGGCTTCACACGCCTGGGATTCTGCCGGTCCGCGATCAGATTGGACAACGCGATCTTCATTGCCGTAACTCCTGTGACCGCGACGGTTCCGGGGCGGGATCACCCGATCCCGACATGCTCTCGGAGCCAGCCGCCTTCGTGAGGAGGAGGCGGCGCTCCCGAGAGCTGATGTTCCGGCGCATCAACGACGGCGCCGGCGAGCGAGCCGCTTTGCCGAGCGCGGCATGGCGGCAGCTAGCGGGCAAATCAATTTGCCTGCGGCTGTTCCGCCGAATCGCGGGACTGGGTCCATAAATGCGGGTATCGAGCATCGCTCACTGCCGCAACATGTCCACCGCCTCTTTACATGATACCAAAAGCAGCCTGAGTGTCGAAGTTGCTGTTGAGCGTATACTTCGTCTTCGGAGGAGTTCGAGGCTTACGGGGGTCGAAATGAGCAACGAATTTGAAGGCAAAGTACGAGCCGGGTTCAAGGACGTGGCTTCTTCCATGCAGCTTCTTCAGTCGCAGACAAGAGCCATTCAAAAGAGTCAAGAGGCATTGGTGCAAGTTGTGGTAGCGCTCGCCAACGGCGCACCCAAACAGGAAAAGGCTGGAGGCGTCACAAGAAAATTCCTGGAAATTCTAAATACGTTCGCCGCCGTGGTCATCGCTCTTGTTCTTCTGAGTGTGGTTTTGTGGGCTATTCCCGAAGCGAATTCGTGGTTGCGACTGATTGCAAAGAGCTCTGGAAAACCCGACGCGCTCGCCGGTGTCGTAATTGACACAGTAACAAAGGGCACATCTTTAAGTTCTGATGACAAGAATCAGCCGGTTCGGTTGACGCACGCCTTGATAATAAGAGTGCCCGCAATCACGTCGAGCGAAGCGGACAAGAGTTTCATCGAGCTGCACAAAATATTGAATGGCGTCGGCGGTTGGAACAGATGGCGAATTGAGCGAAAATCAGACCGACCGGACGACGCCGACAAGGGACTAATAGCTGAAAAGTATATGTATTTTGTGGCATTGGCAAAGGATCAAGTTGTATCGACGACGCGGCAGCTGATGCCTTTGCTTGAAAATATATTTCCCACGGACCACATGTTGATAACGGTATCGTTGTCCGATAGCGAGACGTGGAATAGTATAAATCCAACTGCCGCGATCGGTCAGTCTACGTCTCCGCAATAAGGCATAGCAATATGGTGATGCAAGCTTGCAAGCGCTACAAACTACGCGCGGGCAACTAATAGTTGCTACGGAAGGAGCAGCAATGCTCTGGGGTTGGTTTTGGCAAATCGTGGACTAGAGTATCAGGCAGTGGGCCCTCAGCGCGGTTCGTCCCGGCGATGACTTATGATTCGCACCGGCGTGGCGCAGCGCTTTTCGGAGGGGACACGAAATCAGGGATCAGTAGTCAAAGGTGGGAGCATTCGCCTCGGTGTCTAGCCGATTTCAACGGGGACCACGTTGTGGATGATGCGGATGTCAGCGTGTTTGCGGTGGCGTGCGACCTCGCTGGATGTGGAGATGCTGCGATGCCGCCCGGATGCCAAGCAGACTTGAATCATGACGATATGGTGGACGACGGTGACTTTGGCGTCTTTGCTGCGGCATACAACGTGTTGCTTCGTCCGTAGTCATGCGATAGTTGTTGGTGGGGTGGATTTGGGTGGCGTGCAATCGTGTCGATTAATTGACTACTGCGCGATGCGAAAAAGCAGAACAGCCGAGCCTTCGCTCGGCTGTTCTGTGGTTTCGAGCGGATGAACGCCGGCCCTAGCTACGGATACTACCTGTCACTTGGCTTTGGCATCCAAGTGTTGACTCGGTCGGCCAGTTCGTGGTTCCCAAGCTCCTTCGGGGCCGCTACTGGTTGTCCGAAAAGAGTGTCAAGCTCTGTAACGAGTTCCGATTTCTTTCGGCTGAGCGCGGCGCTGCCATGAGCAGGTCCCCGAAGGACTCCCATCAGGTGGGCAAGCTGCACCTTTTGGTAGCCCGCGAGCCATTCTGCGCTGGGTGTCCACTTCTTTCGAATCGACACGCCGAGTTCGGTAGCAAGCAGCCTCACGAGCGGAGTGTCGCGGTGGGGGTAGCCGGTGATGGCTTCCAAGATCAGCGTTCCAATCAGTGCGTCCAGTTGCTTCTCCATGAGTGGCGAGAGTGTCGTGTACGCCTCGTTCACTTCGTAGGATTTGTCGATGCCAGTGGAGGTCGACTTTATCTGTGGTCCCTGGATAGTGGACCGCTTCGATGGCGAGCTTGAGGCACTTGGCGCGCGGCTATAAACACCTGAGAGCGTCGTATGCATTCGCGAACAGAACAAAGTCCACATCATCGACCGCGGCATCGCCGTTGAGATCAGAAGGGCAACCAACGGCCATCGTCTCGCTTGCACACAGCAGCGTGTCATAGGCGGCAACGAAAATCACGAAGTCGGCATCGTCGACGACAGAATCCGCGTTGAGATCTGCGGGACATAGGTCCCACGGCCGAAGCTGAGACAATCGAAACGCTCGAATTCCCCCGTTATGCGTCAAATAGCCAGCAATTGAGGTGCCGTCATGTGAGATATCGACTGGAACCATGCTCTTGATGTAACTCAGATCAACGCCGGCTGCCAGCGCGTACTCGTACAAATCCATGTATCCCATTCGCGGCGTCCAAATGAAGCCACGCCGAGTTCCGCTGGGAGGATCGAACATACCAATCATGACCGCGCCGTTGCCGCTTATCACGGTGCGAAAGGCATATCCTGAAATGACTCTGACGCCTTGTGTAGAAGAATAGATAAATGGTTTCACAGCGGTGCTAGTGGTAACCGCGCCGGCCACCACGCTCCCATCACCGCTGACTGAAGTTGCAACCCCAGAAATCGCGTCGGGGGGCAAAGTGAGGATCTCGATCCCGCTCCTTCGCCAAATTGCCGGACGATCTAGTTGGGTAAACGAACCCACGCTCCCCACAATCACGTCAGCGTAATGGCTGCAAGCCGTCGCCCGAGTTTCGGTGAGCCCAGCCAGCGCGGGCAAGAATCCCCCTTGACCTTGGGTCCAGGTTGCCGCACGCGTAGGCGTTGGTGGCGTCGGGCTATAGAAGCGAAGGGTGCCCACGGCGGTCGAACCGTCGGAGCTCAAGGTCTCGGGCATGGCGAACCAACCACCTGACAGGCCAAACAGCGGCTCGATGTTGCCGATTGACCACAGCAATCCGATTGTTTGCGACGCGTTGGCAATGTAGGCGATGTAAGTTCGGCCAAGAACAATGCGGCCATCGCCAGACACATCCAAGGCCAGTTCACTATTGGGCCACGCCCGCGACCATTCCCAATCCGACGACGTCATTCGAGGCCGCGAAGGGTGCCAGGAGGCGTGCCGCGGCGTAGTCCAGGCCGGCGCTGGGGAATGCCATTGCCGAGTCGACAATCGCGACGGCGTCCGACAGGATTTGGTCGGAGGGTTGATAGATCGAGTCGCCGCTCACCGCCTGCCCGCCCGGCTGATCGCAAAGGACATGAAAACAGCTCACAAGCCAGAGGTCTCTAGCCTGGTCGATACAAACGCACCCGAGCGTTCCCGGTCTTCCCGTTCGCGGGTTGAGCAACTGGATACCGGGCCGAAGCGGTCGATACCTCGCGGCATGATTCTCTGCCCGGCTCATGGTGCTACATGTGCCCCGGGCTGTTCTCGAGCCTCGCCTTCGCTGGCGGGCTGAGGTTGGGCATGAAGTTCAGGCCGGTGCGCTTCTCAATGAAATCGACCGAAGTGATGTATTCATCGAGGTGGAAGGGGGCGCGGTAGCCCGGTTTGTTCTCGATCACGAAAGCGACGCAATCGACATCGCCATTACCGTCCGGCCGGATGACGATCTTGTAGCAATGCGTGGGTACGGCGACCTCGTTCGCCCCGATGACCCAATAGTCGACAAATCCACGGGCGGTCGACGGATCATCCTCGCGCGGGTCGTACCACATCGGGCCCGTAATGATCCAGACTTCCCCGCGCTGGTCTGCCCAATCCCGCACCTGATCCTCCAAGGCGGCCCAGACCCGCTGGTTGAGCTGTGGTTCCTGCGGCGCCATGTTGGAGAGGTAGAAGGTTTCATCCTTCTTGCGCGCATCGACGGTCTGATCTCCGGCCGGCGCCATGTGTCCACGGTCGTATCCCGAGCCGCGGTAGTCCGTCAGTTCTGCGCGATCCCCCGGCTGCAGGAGGGGGTCGGGCCGAAAGGCGTCGCTGCGTTTCAGATTCCCGCTCAGTTGATCCCGCCGAACGTGCTCGCACACCCAGAGCGCTTCCTTGTTGAGCGCGCTGTGCCGGAGCACGTAGCCATCGCGTGCGATTAGAGGCATCCGAGCTCTGGAGTCGGTACAAGACATAGCTCATTGGCGCGATGAGTACGATCGCGGTCACGATCGCGACATTGCGTGCGAGTTCGTCTTTGAAGCGATCCTGCACCCAGATCGTGGAGTACAGCCACTGAACTTCAGCGAAGACCTGCATGAGTTCCGATCGGATGTCGTCGATGGGGGCTTCCCAGAGATCGTTTTTCCTCGCGTTCTGATAGATCGCGAAGACTCTTTCTCCAGCGAGCTCTTGATACTCCATCCGGGCTGCCCACAGCCTCCAGCGAACCCGAGAATCCTCTTCGACCAAACAGAGCGATTTTTCGATGGAGTAGGCGTCGTCCCAGGTCCAGCTTTCGTCGTTCTTCGATGCGATTAATCCGTCGATGACGCGGCCGGCTTCCGAATCTCGCTTCGGTTCCGGAACCAGCTTCCAGTCCGTGAGAAGCTGCCGGATGTAGGCCAGCAGGATGTCGGTGGGTTCACCCTTTGAATGGCCACGCGGCAGCGGCCGTTCGGGCAAGAGTTGCGGTCGCTCAGATTGCGGCGGAACTTGTAGAGCTTCGGTGGTCATTCGTCTCGTTTCCCCAAAGAACAAGTTTGAATGCAAACGCGAAGCGGGGTCGTTCACGTCAATGAAATCGTCACGACCAAGACAACGACAAAGTAGATGTGTTGGAGCCAGTTCCGGTGTGGCCCGCCGTAGTAGAAATGCAAATTTGTGGCGAGGAGAAATCCCGCGGCAGCAACGACGCCAAAAGTCACAGTCCAAGGCAGCGAGTTTGCCGGGGCCGCGGAAGCGTACAGAGAAACCAAGATTAGAGCCTGCGTCGTGCCGAGCATGCATGCGAATACAAGCAACTGGGACTTGTCGAACAAATTCCATTTCGGCGGCTCATGAAAAAAGTGCTCGGGTTCGAACACCTTTAGCAGGCTGTTGAAAAACTCCAACCAGTCGCAATTTCGAACCGCCATCTACCCTCGCGACCCGGGTCTGAGGGCCAGAAAGTTGTCTGCAATGCGTCGGCGCAGTAAGCACAATCAGAATTTCAACAGCCTGTTAGCCAGGCGTCGAGAATTCCTGCGTCGCGCAGCACGCGCGTCCGGCTCACGATCGAGCGGGCGGGGATCGCGTCTCCGTCAAGATCGCGGGCCAATTCCCACAAGATCAAGCGGGTGTCGATACTGGAGTGAAGAACCAGGCCGAAGTGGAACCAGACGGTAAGCAAAACGATCGCTAGACACGTCAGCAAGGGCTGCCGATCGAAGGTGAAACCGAGAGCCGAGAGCGGAATCGCGGAATCCGACGGGTGCCAGATCGCGTAGAGCGCCGTCACGATCAGGGTTACCTGCAGCATCATGTTCCACGACAAGCTCGAGGCAAACCTCTGCAACGCATCGAATTCGAGTTTGAAGAGCTCCTGACGATCGGCAAGCGGCAGCGCCGACAATCCCGTTCTCGATTCTTCATCGGGCCACGTGCGAGGGCTTCCGATGAATGTGGTCACAACCCAAAATGAAAGTGCAAGTCCGAAGGCACAGGCTTCGGCGACATTGGGAGCGGGGATGCTCACGGTCTCAGTCTACTAAGGAAAGGATGAGGCTGTCGGCCGAGCTGGTCCGCTCGAGGCCCGTGTGCAACTTACAGCGATTCTTAATGCAGTGTTCGGTGATTCCACAAATTCGTGGAATTCGACGGACATGGACTTGGTGTGTAAAACACGGCCGAGCATCGATTTGCACCCAACGAATTGATGCAGTACGATCCGACGGTGGCGTGGCGTGTCTCGGCAAACTGATCTGATCGCGATGTGGTGGGGAATCGATTAGGCGGCGAGGATGCGTTGTGGATGCGATTCATTGCAGCGTGTGTTCGATCGTTCTATTTAGCGGGGCAATCGGAGAAACACGAGTGCCGCGCGTCTTATGGCGAACGGAGAAGTGGGCGGACTCTCTTGACTCGAAAGAGTCGAACGATTAGGAACAACGACTGGCATGCCAAGACCACTTGTCATCATCCATGGCTGGAGCGATCACGCGGCGACGTTCAAGACGCTTGCAGCAAGGCTTCGAGAAACTCGGGGTGGCGAAGTCACCACTATCTCGCTTGCCGAGTACGTCTCGATGAACGATTATGTCACATTCGACGATCTCGCGGCGGCGATGGATACGGCGTGGACGCGACGGGGGTTGCCGCGTGACCCCCGGTCGATAGATGCAATTGTCCATTCGACCGGAGGGCTCGTCATTCGTGATTGGATGAAGCGGATGCCCATTGCCGAGATTCCGATCAATCATCTTGTGATGCTCGCGCCGGCGAACTTCGGGTCTCCCCTCGCCCATAAAGGCAGGTCGTTCATCGGTCGTGTGGTCAAGGGCTACGACAACAAGGAAGGGGCGTTTCAGACCGGAGCACGAATCCTGCGCGGATTGGAGTTGGCGAGCCCCTACTCGTGGAATCTGGCGTTGACGGATCGATTTGGCGATCGCGCGGCGATGTACGGGCCAGGCGGCGTGCTCTGCACGGTTCTCGTTGGAAATCGTGGGTACAGCGGGATCCGCGCAGTCGCCAATGAAGATGGATCGGACGGAACGGTCAGGGTTTCCACCGCCAATCTGAACTGTGCGAGATTGGAAGCGGACTTTGTCGATCGCCCGATGGAGCCGACGTACCGAGTGACTGAATCGAGTGGTACGGTGGGATTCGCGGTGATGGACGGGCACAATCACACCACGATTACCTTGAACGAATCATCGGGGCGTTCGGAGCGTGATAAGCTGCTCCTTGAACGGATCAACAAGGCGCTCGATGTTTCGGACGGTAACTTTGCGGCGTGGTGCGGCACGCTACGACAAGAAACCGACGCATTGATGGACGAGATCGACACACGATCGGAGACGCAAGGATTCCAGAACACGGTCGTGCGTGTTGTGGACCAGGACGGCAACGCAGTTCCGGACTATTTCATCGAGTTCTACGACGACGACAAGGATCCAAAGGACCTGATTGCGAAGATGTTTCATACCACCGCGCTGGTGGATGTTCATGCGTATGGCGACGATCCCTCCTACAGAAGTCTCTATGTCAATTGCACGAAGCTCGAGCGCGTGATCGACAAAGTGGACGAAGCGCTGAGCGTGAGTATTACCGCCCACCCGAGCGTCGGCGAAGATCCCGGGCAATCACCGGTCGGGTATAGCACCATGAATGCGGCAGATATCGGTGGCTGTCGAATCCCGCAAGCCCAGCTTTCCTCCGTCTTTCGGCGGAACCGAACCGTTCTTGTCACTCTCCGACTCAAGCGCGAGCGTGCGCAGAGGTTGTTCGATTTCACCGGGGCCCCGTAGAGGCGCTCGGAAAGGGCAGTTTGATGAGGCCAACCACGGCGAAGCGCCAATGTCCAAACTCCCCGAGCCTGGTCAACTCGAGATGATCGTGTCTGATCGATAGCCAATCGTTGTTTGGTGGCGGCGTTACGAGGAGTACAGCGGAGGCACACATGATTCGGTGCGGGATTCTGATCGTTCTTTGCGTCGTGATAGCGGGTTGCTTTGCTGGCTGCACGGATCAGCTCGCGCGCTCGCTTGGGGGAATCCCCGTTGTGACCCGCGGCGCCGACCCCGTCATCTGGGAGGGCGACGTCGACTTGATGGTCGATGTCGGCCCGGATGGGTCGGCCAAGCCTGAGCCAGTCCCCGGCAGCCGCGAGCCTTTGCTGAAGGTTTACCGCGTCAACGTCAGCGGGCTTGGGACACTCGATCCGACCACACAAGGATTCGTCTATCAAGTCGCGGATGTGAGCGCGATCGACAGTCATTTCTACCTGGGTGTTCAGGGAACCGCGGTGAACACGCCCACCGCGACGGATCAGAGCTTTCGTTGCAGCATCGGATTCACGGTGGCAGAAGAGCTCGAGCTGCGGAAAAAGCGACTGATCATCGCGATGAAGCTCATGGAAATTGCGGACATGAACGGGCTTGAGTATTGGCGTCGCTTTTCGGCATTGATCACATATCAGCGGGGACTTCGGGCGGGAGCCAAGGCGTTCATGGGCGCAGGTATCGCGGCGACGTTCATTTCTCCAGTGCTCGGCGCTGCTCTCACAGGCGGCGGCTTATTCGTCGATACCACGACCGACTATATAACCGCGAATTTTGATCCCGAGCTCTACACCGCGCTGCGAGATGCAGTAAAAAACGAAATTATGGAGGCAAAAAACAAGCTCATCGAAGACCTGAACACCATGTCGTACGACCAGTATCCAGCAACCCGCGTCATCGCTGCGATTACTGATTATGCCAACCACTACACGATTCGGGGGGCGGTCGACGCGCTCAAGAATTCGAACAGGCTCAGAGCAGAAACCATCAAGAATGCTCAGGCAGAAAAGAAGGTGGAGAATCGGTAGCCGGATCCGATCTTTCATCAAGTATCACTTTTCCTACCTCTCATGTTGGAGTGAGCTTGGATGTATGGCGGAAAACGCCCTGGGCGAAAACGCATCCGATGCACGCTCCACGATTTTGAATCGGAACATCTTCTTTATTTCCAAGCGTGCTAAACAGCTATTAGACGCGGCATGATTGGCATCGAAATGGCGTCCACGATTCAACGCTTCCAATCGCAAAAGCCGACAAGCTGCCCGGGGTTGATCGGTGCATGTGGACAGGATTTATTGTTAGATCCGATGGGTGCTCGAGATCAATTTGACCCCCGCAGCAACGGGGCTCATCCGGTGTCGAACAAACGCGCGACCGAGTTCAAGTCGGCCGATTCCACGGTGCGCAGTCAAGCCGGAGCTTGCCACGAAATCCTGGCCGAGGGGGATTCTTCTCTTCTGGCAGGAAACCGAGATTGATTTCAATCCGCAACAACTTGTCAGAAATCTGCTTGGCCTCCGCCTCGGTTTCAACCTCTCCGATGCCGATCTTGGATGCGAGACCGAATTTGATCGTGGTCTTGTTGGCGCGAGGTCGAACGAAGAATGTCACCGTTTCGTCGAAGACAAAGCCTCCTTCGAAATGCTCGTCGAGCCAGAAGCGCTCGTTGATCTCGTACATTGGTACACGGATGCTGACGCGAACGGCGAAAGCGAGAGCCGTGTCATTGGTGTCAGTCTTTGCACGCTTGAGCAAATATCCGGAGAAGAGGTACTCCGGCTTCTTTCGTTTGACGAAATCGTCGTAGGGCGCGAGAATCGCGGACGCGTGATCGACCTTCCGCTCGTGCATGTAGTACGTTGCCCCGCGAACCCTAGCGGTAACTTCGATCTGATATGAAGCCCGGAGCTTAAAGTCTTTTCCGGTACGATCAGCCTCAGCCTTACGCTCTCCTAGTGTTGTCGGAAGTAGAATCTCATCGGCAAAAAGCGTTGCCTCAACGCGGATATCGCCGAAGAGGAAGCGCCGCAAGTTCTGATATCCCTCCTCCGAATTCACGATCCCGAAGTGCCCGCTGTGGCTACGGTGCACAATGGCTCTGGGAGCGCCGTCGACCGCAGCGTTCTTGATCATCACGAGACCATCGCTCATCTCACCGGTCGCTCGACGAGAGAGCTTATGGAAAGCGTCGTAATCGCGATAGTTCGAGCCAATAAGGCAGAAAAAGCGATCCGGAGGAAACGCGCCATTCAATGATCGGACCGAATCATCGCCATCGGACTGCGCCGGGAGCCTGAGATAGTCGCGGATAACAACGCGATTGAAATTGCGAACGTGGAACGGATCGAGAATCCCGAGGTTTGGCGCGCTAAATCCAGCCAAGTCAATGCCATTGTGCGGCGTTGCGTAGGTGAAGACCTTATCGACCAGATGAATCGAATCGCTCGGCGTGAAGGGCGCTCTAGTCGGAAGTTCGAGAGTGGCATCAACAATCTTGTTGCCAGTGCCGTAAACGCAGATATTTTGAAGATAGCAGCGGCAGATTAGTCCTCCCATCGAGTGAGCGACGAGATGCACGCGGAAGTCCTTCTCCTTTGCGGCGTCTTTCTGGCAAGTGCTGTCTCGGATCCTGAGAATGAAGCGGCGGAGATCCTGAGCAATGTCAGGAATAGCTTGACGCGTTCCGTCACCAAGCGAGTCGGAAGCACGTTCGTAGTAGCGAAAAATCCAGATACTGCGAGGATCAGCGCATTCGGCGGCGGGCAAGAAGTCTCCGTCGCGGAAGCAGTCTTGGTACCCTTCGTCTTTCATCAGGCGAAGTAGCGGCGACTCGAAGATGAAGCGAAGGATGTGGCCTTCGAAGTTCTGGCGAATCTTGGTCGCACCAAGGTTGAATCCCATGAAGGGATCAGCAGAAGTATCCTCGATTTCGCCTTGGGTTGCCGCAAAGCCGCGTACATACACGATCGGATAGAACGGTCGCTCAATTCCCATTTCATGCCCCTTTCGCCCTTCGACGCCCTCGGCCTGGCCGAGTTGGTGCTAGCGTATCAAGATATTGCAGAACGAGTGACGCGGCGATCGAGGGGGCACACGTTGGTCCTTGGTTCATACCAAGTGGTGACGGTGCATTCGCCCAAAGTGGGCGCAAGCTATTCGTTGCGGCAGTCTCGATTTGAGAGCAATTGGCCACGCGCGGCCTGAGCGCGATGCTCCTACGCGTGCAGGGGAATTGGCGTATGCCTAATAACTGGCATGGTGAGAACATAATCAATGGCGCCGAGTCGGTTGGCACTTCCGCTTGGGCGAACCAAGGCTTTCTTCAAGATCTGTAGGGCTTGAAGCGATGTAGTCTAGAAGCGGCGCTAGCAATTCTGAAACCATCAACTTGCGCGTACGCGGCTTGACTCCGACCTTGTAACAGCAGGTGCCGCCGCGCATGAGGACGTACCGCCCGATGGTCTCGCCGTCTTCTTGGAGGCACGCGATCAGCACGATGTCCGGGCGGGGCATCGTGTGCGTCTGGGCGACCCAGTGAGGTCGGCCATCTTCCATGCCTCGAAAGCACAAGAGCATTTCGACCCGAAGGTTGCCGTTGACTCGGAATGTCGTTTCGGAATCTTGCTCGACCACCGCGCCCCGTGCTCGGATTTGATCGGCCCATTCGGGACGCAGTCGACGAATCCGCTGCTTGCGGGCGCCGTAGCCGCGCAGGTGGCTGCAGTCCCTCTTCGGGCGATAGTGCAGCAGCGCGTACACGGCATTCAGGCCGCCGAATCGGTGTTCGTAGAAGACGCTCCCCGGGACGCCCTTGGCGTCGTTGATGATCTGGGCCGAGAGTTTGCCGTGCTTTGCTAAAAGCGGGCGCAGCACGTCGAGTGCCTGTTTGCGGGTGATGCGCGTGGACCACTCGGCCATTCGGGCCTGAGCTTTCCAGAAGAGTTTCGGATCCACGAGCGGCGGGAAGGCATTCTCCGTCCGCACCCATTCCGAGGGAGGATTCATTACGCCCGGGGTCTGGAGTTTCGTGGACCGCTTGTTGTAGACCAAGCTGCCGAGATACTTCTCGTTCTCGACCATGCAGGAGATCCGTTGCCCGGTCCAGAGTCGGCCTTCCGGGCTCGGAACGCCGCGACGATTGAGTT
Source organism: Phycisphaeraceae bacterium (assembly GCA_019636555.1). Classification (NCBI taxonomy): domain Bacteria; kingdom Pseudomonadati; phylum Planctomycetota; class Phycisphaerae; order Phycisphaerales; family Phycisphaeraceae; species Phycisphaeraceae bacterium. The sequence continues at coordinate 825,673 of JAHBXH010000001.1, forward strand.
CGCGGGCGATCTGCAAGGGCATTCTGCCGTTCACCACTTGTCTGAATATCCAGCGGAGGCGATTCACCTCGGTTGCGGGGCCGGGCACGAGGATCACGCGATCGGTTTGCAGCCACTTCAATTCACCTTGAGCGAGAATGAATCGCTCCTTCCCGTGGGAGTCGACGACCATCCTTCGGTATCCATAGCCCGCGATCCCTCCGGCGCGGAAGCCCATCTTGATCATGCGCACCTTGGCGGCGAAGATCTTGGTGGAGAGCTCGCGGCTGTACTCTCCCGCCATGACCCTCTTTAAGCTCTTCATGACCGAGGCCAGCGGCGAGCCGTCGTTGCGGAACGGCTCCATGCAGTACTCGATGCGGATGCCAGCTTCCCGGCAGATGTACTCGTAGTGGGCGCTCTCGTCACAGTCCTGGAAGCGGCCCCAGCGGCTGACGTCGTAGATCAGGACCATCTCGAAGTCGGTTTCCCCGCAAACGACGTCGTGGAGGAGCGCCTGTAACCCGCGGCGTTGGTGAAGCGTGAGCCCGCTCTTGCCCGCGTCGTGATACGAACGCATCAACTCGATGCCGTTCGAATCCGCGAAGCAGCTGATCGCCTGGCTCTGATTCGCCAGCGAGTACTTCTGGTGTTCGGTTGACATGCGGAGGTATTGCGCCGCGCGGACGCGAGGCGGAGGTCCTTCGAGCAATGACGGGCGGCGCTCCGCGACGGCATCTGCGGTCGGTGGCGGCGGAATCTCCAGGCGGCGGTAGATCCGTGGGAATCTCAGCCTCGGACCAAACCTTTGGGGAAGACCCATGGTCCGACCTCTCCGGCGAGCGGTGCGACCAAATCGCTATCGCACCCGTGTCAACTCGCCCTTGGCCCAATCGCGCCATTCCTGTGTTTCGCCCTGCATGGCGACGACGCGGAGGAGCGCGGGGGTTCGTTCATCGGCCTTGCCGCTCTTGAGCTGGAGGCGCGCGAGACCCTGTGCCGCAGCGACGTAGTCCGGATAGATCTCGAGCGCGGTGCGGTACGTTGCCATCGCGTCGTCGCTGCGGCCCGCGGACTCGAGCGTCATCGCAAGGTTTACGCGCGGGTCCGGATGGCCTGGTAACAGCCTCCGAGCCCACTCAAATTCCCCTGCAGCCTCAAAAAGCTTCCCTTCCTGTAAATAGATCACGCCGAGGTTGTTGTGCGCCGGTCCGAAGTACAGATCGGCCGCGAGCGCCTGGCGGAGCAAATCTTCTGCTTTGTTCATGGAAGAAAGGTCGCCCTTGTCCATGTAGGGCAGCGCTTCGTTGTTGAGCGAGATGGCTTTCTGCGTGTCGCGGGCGCCTTCCGAGACCGGCGCGTACGGATCGGTTCTTTTCGCGATCGAGCAGCCAGCGGTGGATGCGGCAGCGAGAGCCAACGCGATCAAGGCCGCGCCACAAAAAACAGAATTGATGTCGCGCGGCGCCTTCATCGAGTCGGTTTCTCCGGCGGGAGAATACCACGTTTGGCTCCCGGTGATGGCGGTTGAGCCAAGACTTCCGACGTCGGAGGTATTCCGGAGGGCGTGCTGAGATAGGTGGACGTGAGAACAATCGTCGCTGTCCAGAGCACGGATCCGTCATCCGACTTCGATCCGGCGTTCTTTGACGTTGGCGAGAGGTTGACGGTCGTGGGAATCCAATTGGGGTGGAGTTTGCTCCAGGTCGCGAGAAACCGACCGATTTCGGGAACGCCGAGCGAATCGAGCTGCGCTCGTATGTTCTGCCGGCAATAGTTCGCCCCACCCCCGCCCGGATTCGCTCCCGCGAACCCGCCGCCGGGCAGCGATTCCGAGCTCACATCTCGGATGACGGAAGGGTTGATGCCGGATTGGGACAAACAATCGGAGACCAGTCCCAGCACGCGATCTTCGCGGATCGCCTGTTCTTCCACGATCGCCGGGAGCGATCGCAGATGCCGGACTTCAGCGATCAGATTCGCGGCTTGCAGATCCTGATATCGAGCTTGCTCCAGCGCCTTCTTGTTGCTCCACAGCTGAAAGGTGGACCAGATGAGTGCCGCCGCTGAGAGCGCGACCACCGCGCCGAGCGCGACATCGAGATTGCTCCGCGCGCGTTTCTTGATATCGATGGTCATGTCGTTGTTCGCTTCGCTCATCTTGCACCTCCCTTGAGCTGGAGAGATGCGTCGAAGCGGACGACTTTTCCGGATGCGTGTGTTCGCGGCGATTGGAGCGACATGTCCGGTACCGAAGCGAGAGCCTTGGAAAGCGTCTCTGCCCCGGACTGGTCGTTCACCTCCGCCGCGATGGCCACACCTTGTGAGGTTGAGGAGATCGATTGGGCCCGGATTTCCAAGTCCGTCGGCCACGCCGCGAGAACCGCGGCGAGCGTGCGGGACGCATCCATCGGGAGGCCGCGGGTGGCCTGCATGGTGCGGGTCGAGATCAGGCGATCGCGCTCGTGCTGAAGCGTCTGGAGACCGACATCAAGATCGAGCTTCGATCCCGACACATCGGCGACAGCGTCGCTCAGGGATGTTTGCAATTGAGATGATTGCACGCGATCGATCGACGCGCGGCGGAGCATGCCCAGCGCGACCAGAACAAGCGATGCAGCGGTGAACGCGAGCAGCGTTCGGCGCTTTGAAGCACGGAGTTTCCGAATCGGTACAGGCTCGTGCGCGGCGACGAGAAGATTCAATTGTTCTAGTTGGAATTCGGGGAACCGATCGCGCAATTGCGGCGGCAATCCATCCGGGACCAAAGTGAGGAGCGCCGGATGCGATTCGAGTTCACGGCGAAGAACTTCGATCTCGAGCCCGCACGCAATCACGGAGTTTCGAACCGTTGTTGCATATGCGGTCGCAATCTGGTCCACTGGCAGGGGCAATTCGGATTGGAATCGGTCATCGAGCATGGCGCGTGCGGCACTCGAGTGGAGAGAACGAGCCGTTTGCGGCGCATCGTTCACGTCAAGGATCGCCCAGTAGAAGCGTTGCCAGGGAAGAACGAGCTTTGTGATCGGAATCTGCCCGTTGGAGGATCCTCTCGATGTCGCATCGGCCGACGCGGCTGTCTGACTCGCAGGCTGGGATTCAGTGGCGTCTGTATGAACAGATGAAGGGCTGGTCATCGACCCCCTCCGCTGGCGAGTTCCTCGTTCACAGGTTCGGCGCCGCTCGGAGTGATGGAGGAAGGCGGCTGTTGGGATTTCGTCGCGGAACGTGTGCCGCGGGTCACCACCGGAAGTTTGAACTCGTTCGATTTCATCTTGAGTGCATAGGGCGGCAGATTCGGAAGTTGGGCGTCAACGAGTTCGACAAGATCCGAAGAAATCGACTTCACGCGATAGCGCAAGACGCTTGCGCCGACCGCAACCGTGTAGATCTTGTTGGCGTCCGGATCGAAGAGCGCCGCGCGCAGTTCGCTCGGCTGGTTTTTTTCGCTCTCCAAACTCGACCCGGAATTCGTGGCGTTCGCGAGAATTCCGACGAGTTGCAATTTGAGAGGTGGCGGAGGCGAGGGTGGCGGCGGTGGGGGTTCGACCGCGACTTCGATCGGTTTCGGCGGGACTTTCCAGAGCTGAGCATCGAAAGCCTTCACATCGATGGACTGCGCGTTGCTCAAGAGTTTCGGCGCGACCCAGCGAACGTCGGATGGTGCGCGCGGCTCCGGCGATTGCGCCGCGACCGTGCTCATTGATTCGGCGGTTCCGCCCGGCCACAGCGCCCAAGCCGCAAGAGCGATCAAGACTACGACTCCCGTCGCGCGGTTCCGCTGCAATCTTGTGGTCAATTCGGCAGAGAGATCGTTGTCACGCCGCATCGATCGACTCCTTCGTCGTCTCGATGAGCGATTCCGCGAGGTCCGCATCTTCCATGCCTTGGAGAACCCGTCGCACTTCGGATTCGTCGGTCTGGCCCTCGCGGACGAGGCGTTTGCCTTCGTCCATCAACGTGCGCATGCCGCATTCGGCGGCGTGCTCGCGGATGGAGACCAATTGCCCGCCGCGCGAGACCATGTCACGCAAAGTCTCATCAACGAGGAGCAATTCGAAGACGCCGAGGCGTCCGGAATATCCCGTTTGCAGGCAGCCCGCGCATCCGCTGCCGCGGCAAGAAAAGTGAAGCCGTCGGACCAGCCGCTGCGCCATGACCGCCGAGAGCGACGCGGCGACCAAATACGGTTCGGCGCCAAGATCGACAAGTCGAGTCACCGCGCTTGCCGCGTCGTTGGTGTGCAAGGTTGAAAGCACAAGGTGCCCGGTCAGGCTCGCTTGCATCGCGATTTTGGTCGTCTCCGCATCTCGGATCTCGCCGACCATGACGACGTCGGGGTCCTGCCGCAGGATGTGGCGCAACCCCGTTGCGAACGTGACACCCTTCTTGGGGTTGATCTGCGACTGGCTGATGGCGATGCCGGTCGTTGAGAGTTCGTACTCGATTGGGTCCTCGATCGTCATGACGTTGAGATCGCCGCGGTTGCGTCCCGACCGTCTTGCTTGCGGCACGTGACCCGTGTCCCCGCCGGTCGCGATGTGGCGGAGAAGTGTGTAGAGCGTGGTGGTCTTGCCCGAGCCGGTGGGCCCGGTGACGAGGATGATGCCGTGCGACCGCTCGACGCGATCGAGCAACGCTGTTCGCACATTCTGCGGCATTCCCAAGCTGGAAAAATCCGCGAGATGCGACCCGCGTGCGTTGTCGAGCAGGCGGATGACGGCGCGCTCTCCGTAGTTCGTCGGGAGCGTGCTGATCCGGAGGTCGATCGATCGAGCCGTTCGATCGCCACCTCTCGATCTCCCCATGGTGACGGTCGCGCGGCCGTCCTGCGGAGCGTTCCGCTCGGCGACATCCATCTGCGCCATGACCTTGATGCGGCTGATGAGCGCGTGCGTCAGGGTGTGCGGGACCTCGCGTGCGATGAAGAGCACGCCGTCCACGCGGTAGCGCACGAGCGTCCGATCCGCGAGGGGTTGGAGGTGGATATCACTGGCTTGACGCGAGAGCGCCTCGAAGAGCATGGCATCAACGAGCCGAATGACAGGTCCCTTGCCGTCCAGGTTGAGCAGGTCGCGATCGGAAGCCCTGAGCGACTGCTCGATTGCGGCATCCACATCGCCCGGCTCGGCGGCAAAGGTCTCCGTACCGGTGGCTGAAGTGGTCGACTGCTTTGCCGCGGCGTTGTCGTACGCGCGATCGACCAGCCTGGCGATCTCTTCGTCCTCTGCAATGGTCACTACAGCGGTGCGGCCAAGCCGGACTCCGACGTTGTGCATAATTGTCTCGGCTGTCCGTGCTGAGACGACCAGTCGCTCGGAAGGAGACTCGGCTTGCTCAGTGTCGCCTAGACCGATGCTGCAAACCAAATGATGACGCGCGAAATCGCGTGGGATCTTTCTGAGGAAGTCTTCCGATGGGCTCGCGTCGGCCAATGCGACCACCGGAGCGGCTGCGTCTTGGAGGTTGGTCGCATCAGTCTGCATCGCGATGGCTGGTGTATTAGCGAATGACCCGCGGCTTCATGGTCGGGAAGCCGTCATTGATCCCAAGGCTCTTGAGGTTGTCCTTCCGGATTGTCGCATCAGTCAGGTACTTGAGGTCATTGAGCTGCTGATCGCGCAGCACCGCGGCACGAATAAATACATAAAACCGCTGCCGGCTCGTGCTGTTGTCGCGAACCTTGAACAACTCGCCGACAACCGGCACATCGCCGATGTACGGCACCTGCGACGTGTTCTTCCCGTCGCTGATGAGCTCGATGCCTCCGACCACGACGGTGTGCCCATCGGGGATCGTCGCGTTGCTGCTCACGTTGTTCTGCTGGCGCGGTGGGGGGAGTCCATTCGCCGGGGGCGCACCGACAAACGAGCTCAGAGAGAGCGAGTATTCCAGCACGAGTTGATCCGCTTCCGCGATTTGCGGGCGCACGCTGATCGTGGTACCTGCATCCTGCGTGCCGCCGAAGCTGGTTGTGGTTCCGGCGCCGCTGGTCGTGTTGCTGATCGTGTACGGCTGCTGAAGCACCGAATTGAACGAAGCCTGCTGGTTGTTGTTGACGAGCACGCGTGGCAAGCTCTTGGTCGAGCCGCTCGAGATAGTCTCCAAGGCCTTGATCACGGCGCTGAAGTCGCCGGGATTGAGCACCGCGCCGGTGAAACCTTGAGACGCGGTGGGAGTCCGGTTCCCCGGCGTGCCTGATGTCAACCCGAAGAGCGAACTTAACTGATAGAGATTCCCGCTGAATTGGCCGATCTTCTCGAGTTCCACCCCGAGATTGAGCGCATCCTGCTCGCTCAGGCTTACGAGGTAGACCTCGAGCATAACTTGAGGCTGGCGCACGTCGAGTTGACGGATGAGAAGTTCGAGCTGCGCGAGCATCCGCGGCTCTGCGATCGCGATAAGCGTGTTGGTTCCTTCGTCAGCGGTGATCGACAAGCCGGGGATTCCCGTGCCGGACCGACCCGAGCCGCGTGAACCGAGCGACGTCCCGCCGGTCCAACCGCTCGAATTCAACACGGGAGATGAAGGCGGCGTGGGGGGAGGGACGACGGTGGGTATCACGCTCCCTTGTGAGGGATCATCGGAACGCGACGTCCGCTGTGCGCCGGCATCGCGGATCGAACTCGCGGAAGTGCCCTGTCCGAATGCATCGACCACGGATGTGGTGTCGAGTGCGCCCGCCGCGATGAGCGACTGCAATGTCTGCAAGACTTCCTTCACCGGCCTATTGCGCACCGGAAAAGCTCGAACCGGTCGCGCGGCGGACTGTGGCGTCGCGTCGAGCCGAGCGAGCAAGGCGACGATGCGCTCATGCTGGGTGGGCGTGGCAGTGACAATCAGTGTTCCCGTCAACTCGTCGGTGACAACGCGCAAGCGATCGTCTGCCGATTGCGCGGCACTTCCCCCTGCGGGCGCCGGCGCATTCGCGGCTCGCTCGCGGATCGTCTGTTCGATCAAGTTCGCGACTTCCTTCGCGCTGAACACCTTGGGCGTGTAATCGCGTGTGATGACTTCCTCGCGCTGATCGAGCGCCGCGATCAACTTGAGCCACGAGTCGCGCGTCTCGGCGGGCGCAATCAGAAGGAGTGACTTGCCGTCCGGCGCGATCGTGAGCTCGCCGCGGAGTTTGTCCCCTGAGACCGTGTCGCGCTTGGCAGCGAGCTGCGTGACGGCTGATTGCAACGCCGCGGCAGGGATATTCCGCGCTTCAACGACCAGCGGGGAGATGTCCTCCCGCGGCACATCCAGCGTGTCGAGGAGTTTCTTCGCTTCTTCGACGCGCGACGCCAAATCGCTGATGAGCAGAACGCCCGAGTCGCCGACCGGTGCCGCGGTTCCAACGTTCTTGGTCAGAAATGGCTTGATCGCCTCGGCGAGATCCTTCGCGGAGCGGAACTTGGGGCGGACGATCTGCTGCACAAACCCGGGCCGGAGCGAAACATCGGGTTGAACTGTCGCGATCTGCACGCCCGATGCGTTCGGCGCGTCGGCGAGCCTCACAATTGAAAGCACACGCGCGTTCGGGCTCCGCACCAATGCCAGTTGTCGTGATGCGAGTACCTGATTTGTGAGTGCCCACAGTTCGTCCGGCGTGACGTCGTTCACGCCGCGAAGCGTCACCGTGCTACTCGCACCTGATCCCGATAGTTTGAGAATCGCCGGATCGAACTCGAGCGGGATCTCAAGGGTGTTCGCGGTGAGAATGACAAGGCCGGAGAGGTCGACTTGCTCGGGGAGAGAGACGCGTTGATCTAGTACCTGGGCGCCAGCCTCTGAAATCAACCACGTTCCGCCGAAGAGGATGATGCACAAGACCGATCGCGTCGCGAAGCGAAGGGCTCGAGGCGTGGTATTCATGAGTGGGCCTCCAGCCCGCAATCTTAACAAGCCACGCTCTGGTACCTATTGCTGACTCCGCAGCAAGGTATGCGATCAGGGAGTGTGCGTAGTTCCAGTGGACGCGATCGCGGTGTTCCATGCCGCCTTGACGATCGCGGTGTTGTTCGCCGAGCACGCAGAACCCGCGGCAGCGACCGCGCTGTCCGAATTCGCCTCGGCGAGGATGGTGACGCAGGCCCCTTGCAGCTCGACTCCACGTTTGTTCGCGGTCTTTTCCGCGGCGAGGGCGTTGCGGAGCGCCGCCCATTCGTCGGAGGTGCGGTTCTTGACGAGGTACTTGAGCGGCAGGCCCTGCGAGCGATTGGCCCGGATGTTGTCCAGCTTCGTGACGATGGTTTGGTTCACGCCGCTCAATGCCGCTGCCCTGAATGCAGCGATGGCCGAATCGCGATCAGACTTCGCGCTCGCCGCGGCAGCGCGCAACTCTGCAACGGTTTGAGTTTCTTCGGGGGTGCGACGCGCCGCCCGCTTCGCGGCGGTCGAAGCAGATTCGATGGATGTATTAAGTACCTGCAAGTGCTCGGTGAGGTAGGCGCGGGCCTGCGACACGATCAACTGGGCATCCGTCGCCGAAGCGCCCGCCGCGGCGAGCGCCAGCGGCTCGACGCCGGCGACCGCGAGCATCCTTCTCACGTCTTTGACCTGCACCGTTGCAGGCTCCGTGATGGTTGCGGTCGCCGATCCGGTGCGCCACATGAGCGAAGTCAGCGAAGCGGTGAAAACGATGGCGATCAGACCCAACGCGGATGTTCGAATGGCTGCTCGGCGCATGCGATGGACTCCGAAGTGTGGAGAGCACGATACCAAGTTTTTGAGTGGAATGATTGGAAGATGCTGACCGGACGGCAAATTACTCAAGCAGTGAGAAAGTTATCCACATTTTGTTCAGACCGCGTGAACGCGCGGGAGGTCAGTTGAAAAACAGGACGTGCGTTGGCATACTGCCTCCAGTCTTTTAGTTGAAAAACTCGCTTCGAAAACCAATTTCGGGGAACGTTTATGCACGCGAAACAGCATTTGGGGCAAAAATCAAGCTCGAATAGTCGATCAAAGCCCAACTTGGTTCGCTGCGGCGCGATTGTGGCGAGCCTTCTTTGGACGGCGGGAATTGCCGTTATTTCTCACGCAGACGACATCCCGCCTTGCCAACCCGATGCTGATACGGCGAAGTCCGACAAAGGGCCAGCCGGTGAAACCTCCAGTTGCAGCTATTCTCCGATCACGGACAAGCCGCAGCCGCGTGATTCCGGTGTTCCGAAGAACCTGAATTGCCCGGGTGGATGTGACAAACCAGGGTCCGGATACGACGCGGGCGACGGGGTCTACATCACGCCGCCGCAGGACTTTGACCTGCCGTCTCCATTCCAACCCGCGGTGTTCTGCGGCATTCAAGTGCGCGGCGATGCGTTTTGCAGCATCTCGTACCTCCGCCCTTCGATCGGGGTTCCGTGGCCCGGACTGGGCGAGTGTGACTTAGTCGAGGGGATCGGCAACCTGGGGAACGGGGGAACGGACGGACTGCGGCCGGAGCTGCAGCGGTTCTCAGCAGACGAATACAGAAAAGATTACATCACGATGTCCACGCCGCAGGGGGGCTACAAGACATTTCGTCGATATCCCGCGGTTGCCTCAGGAATCACCGGCGGGCGGTACAAAGATTCTCCAACTGATACGGTCCATTCCATTCTTTTTGTGGGCGTCAATGGAGAGTCCGGCGTCCTTCTGGCCAAGCCGCGCGTGACAAGTCCGGATGAAATCCCTCCGCTCGTCGAGTATTACGGTACGGATGGGACGAAGATGACTTTCTTCGGCTTCTACGACGACACGGACGAGCCCGATCCGTTTGTGACCTTGACATACAAGAACCGCCTCGCAACCGGTCAGTTGTGGAAGCTTGAGCGGCCAAAGGGAACCAGCGGATCCAATGTTCTCTACGTCGGCGACCCCGACGATCCGCTCGAGGCTGCGAACGAAGGATTCGATGCAATCATCACTGGACTTGGCGGCAGCGGGTACTACGGCGCTGCGCAGGTCGTGACCAGAGTAAATTCTGTTATCCAGCAGGGTGGAAACAAATACGTCTACGAGTATGGCACAAGGCCCCCCTATCGACTGGCCAAGATTACGATTCAGACGCAAGACGAAGAACCGATCATCGTGCGCACCATCGATTACAATTATTATGATGATCTTATTACGCAATGGCCGCCACTCCACGAGACATTTCCCGATTTTCCAGACGGCTGTGGGGGGCATGGTGATCTGAGACTCGTTACCGTTACCACACCGACAAATAGCGGAGATCTCGTAGAGCACACGTATTATCGCTATTACACGGGTAGCGAGCCAACGACCGGCGCGATTCCTCCGTATCCACTGGACGCCACGTCGCCATGCCATCAGCTGAAAGCGATCGTTGGACCAGAAGGAATGCGACGCCTCCTGCTCGAACAGGAACACGGTCTAACTGAGCTTGAAGATATTCACGACGACGAGCTCATCAATTACGCGAGCACTTGGCTTCAGTACGGCGTCACTGCTTGGATCGACTTGTCCACCAGCGAAGTTTTATATGAAGCACCCGAAGGTGTCGACTATGACCAAAAGAACGGTACCCGCGTTTTGCAACAGTCGGGATGCGGCTGCGGCGGTGAAGCGTCACGAGCCTGGCAGTTTTTCTACGAATCGGGCAGTGCAGATCAGTTGAACGACGGGGAGCCAGTTTTTAACGCGAACGGCTTTGTCTGGACGCGACTTGGCTCGGAAACGGCCCCGTCTGCGAAGGACGCTTACGATACTAAGAAGTCATACGAAATCCGCGCTGACGGGACATTTCGCACACGTCTGTTCGATGGATACCAGCAGCAGGTTGGCGAGTACGTCTCGGATACGTACGCCACCTACGAAACCGACTGGAGCAGCGCCAAGTGGCAGGCGACGGTGACGGATCGCGATGTTCGAGATCGAGTTCAAGCGATTTTTTCTCCGAGCGCGATTGATCCCGAGACATTCAATCCCGAAGGCGGGGATATTCGAGTCTTGCCTGAGGCGGGATTGGTGCAACAGGTCGGTTATATGACGGCGTATCCAACCGGGACATCGTCGGGCGATATCGCAGAACGAGCGACAAAGGCTGCTACAGATTTGCTTGCAGGGACGCCGACGCAGCGGAGTACATCCATCGGAGCAACAGGGACAGCAGTTGTGCAAGATGACGCGACGTTCAAGAGCGGCTCAGCGTGGTCCGTCAATGTGCTTTTGCCTCCAGATGGGGCAGACTGGTCCGGCGACCATGTGCGTGCCCCGTTCTCGCTCCCACTGGAAACCAAGGCCTACACGACAGAGTCGACGTCTGGAGCAAGCGAAGACACGACTTATTCATACACAACATGGTCCGCGGGCACGGATCCCGGTTACTTGATCATGAGCATCGCGACTTCCCGCACGGTTTCCAGCTCGGAAAACGGCTCGGGAAGCGCCGTGGTCTCCACGGAGTATCGGTATCGGGATGGCCGTACGGCATTTCGGCGCTCCGAAGATGGGCGGTGGACCTACTTCGAGTACAACTACGCGGGTCAGTTGACGCGGAGCATTCAGGACGTCAAGTCAGGCTCCAGCGATATTCCGACCGGGGTTACAACAGCGTTCGGCATCACGCCGGATTTCCCCAGTAGCGGCCAACACTTGGTGCATGAATACGAGTACGACGGAGTCGGAAGGCTGACCAAGCATCAATTGCCACCGACCGCGTCGGTTTCAGATCGCTCCGAGCGGTTCTACTACTTCACAGCTCCGGATGGTCGCAAGATCACAATGACAGTGCCGATGGTGATCGACACCGGTTCCGAAGAAAGGTTTTTCGGGCCGGTCTCGTATCGCGTCGAGAATCTGGCGGGCAAGGTGGAAGTAGACGCCGAGTTGGCGATTGCCGGCGATTCTGACGGCGGAGGGGGTTACTTCTCGTATTCCACGACCGCGCCAACCTCCTGGATCGATGTTGAAGCCGAGAACGTGCTTACCGCCATCCAGAGTCCCGCGGCGATCTCACGTTTGCGCGTTAACATTTACAATCGTTCCGGTGTCCAGCTTCAGCAATCGCGCGTTTATCACACCATTCTGACGGGAACAAGCACCGACGCGGTGACAGACTGGGGTTCCGGCGGCACGGGTTCATGGGTGTATCTGACCGCGGCGAACGCCGAAGTCAGCAAGTATGAATATGACGCGGTAGGTCGGGCAGGACGAGTGACAGACCCCACCGGCACGATCACACGCACCGTCTATGACTATCGCGGGCTAGCCGTCGAGCGATGGATCGGGACCGATGACATTGATGAAACAATCGGCACCGGTCGAACGAGCCCAAGTTCGGGCGGGAACATGACAAAGGTTGCCACATTCGAGTACATCCCGGGCGAGGGCGCGAGCGATGGCTGGCTTTCGAAAACGACGCAAGATGCCGACGGAAATTGGGGCGATGACTCCGATCAGCGCATCACGGAATACCTCCGCGATTACCGCGGCCGGGTGATCGTGGAGAAACGGACGGACGCGCCAACCCTGGTGCGGAAGTACGACAACCTCGGGCGTGTCATCGCGCAGGCGACGTACAAGAGCACCGCATCGGTGACGGCGGCGACGGACCCGACATCGACGGGAACAGATCGGCTGTCGCTCTCGGAGACCCTATACGACGGCCGTGGTCAGGTGTGGAAGACGGTAATGCACCGGATCAACCAGTCGAGCGGCGCGATTGAGACGGACAGCTCGAACGCGCTGATGAGCTTGTTCCGGTACGACCCGGTCGGGCGGCTCATCAAGACGACGGGGACAAGCCTGAGCAAGATGCGGTACGACGGCCTGGGTCGGGTGCTGCGCCGCTGGACGCTTGCTGCGGACGGGACGGGAATCAGCGATGGGCACATGAGTAGCTACACGAACGACTACAGCGCGACGGTGGGGACGCTGGTGAACGGAAACGGCGGCGCCGCGGACGTCGTGCTCGAACTGCAGCAGAGCGTGTACGAGCCGGCGACAGGCAACCTGCTCGGCAGGGTTCAGATCAGCCGTTCGCAGGCCGAGCACTTGAATTGGACATCGAGCACGCTCGGCACGATGGGCGACTTGCACGGGAATGATGATGTTTTCCCGACGTCGATTGCCGCTGCGGACGTGAAAGGGCGGATGCAGCTGACGACCTACTTCTACGACGATCTCAATCGCGTGACGTTTGCGGGGTTCTGGGGGCATGGAGGAGCCGGCGGATTCACGGACTACGACCCGCTCACGCCGACGGCATGTTCGGGAACCGCGGCGTCCATCCCGGGGTCTATCCCCTCGTCGAGCACGGCCGACGTGCTGGTGATGGAGAATAGGTACAACGCGGCAGGTGATCTGGAGATCGCGATCGATGCGGATGGGAAGAAGACAAAGACGGAGTACACGGACGACGGCCGCGTGGAAAAGGTGACACGGAACTACGTTAACGGAACGGCGGGCGGCGGAACCTACGACGACGACGATCAGATCGTTGAGTATGCCTACACGAATGGCCTGCTGACATCGATGACGGCGGTGATTCCCGCGTCGCAGATTTCCGGATCGGGCCCGACGGCCGCGGGGCCGCAGGTGACGGAGTATCACTACGGGACGACGAAGGGAACGCTGGGTGACTCGAGCTCGGGCGCTTCGGCGTACGCATCTTCCATCGCAACCGGCAAGCTGCTCAATCGGACGGTGTATCCGGACGGGACGACGAGTTCGGGGTCAACAGCGACGGTGCATGTCGCCTACAACGCGCTGGGCGAGGCGGCGTGGAGCAAAGACCAGCTCGACAACGTCATCTTCACCGACCGCGACAACACGGGAAGAGTGATCGCGACGCGCGTTGCGAGCTTTGGTTCGACGTACGACCCGACCGGTTCGCCGACCGCCGCGCCGTCGGGCGCGATGACCGCGTCGGATGTCGTGAAGATCGGGCTCGAGTACGACGAGCGCGGGCTGGTTGAAAAAGTCACGCAGTACGACGACAGCGACGATCCGACGGATCAGGTGAAGTACGCGTACGACGACTACGGGATGCTGACGGAGATTCGGCAGCAGACCGACGGAGCGATCGCATCGCCGACGCCGGACGGGTACGCCGTGTCGTACACCAACAGCCGCGCGGCGCCCAGTTCGTCGGGGTTCGTCGGCAGGCAATCGGTCCGCCGCACCGCGATGACGCTGCCCGGAGCGACGACGGGAAGCCCGACGCCGCACAACGCGTCGGCGGTGGTGGCGTATCGATATTTCACTTCATCGTCGACTCCCAATGAATTCCAAGGAAACCTGAACGATTTGGCCGGGCGGGTCGAGGAGGTGTACTTGATGGGAGACGGGGAGATCGCCGCGGCGAGCTATTCCTACCTCGGCGCTGCGCAGCTCGTCGGGACGATGCTCGAGGAGCCCGGGTACACGAGCCGTCTGTTCGCGGACGGCCCCCTGGCGACAAATACCTCCGCAATCACGGGGGTGGGGCTGGACCGGTTCAACCGGGTCAAGGAAAGCCGCTGGGGAAGAGAGTCGACGGATGGAAGCAGCCCCATCGAGTGGTACGCGTACCGGACGAACGTGAACTACTCTTCCGGCGGCGACATCACCAGCACGCAGGACCGGGTGACACCGGGAACCGACGTGCTCTACGTCAATGACGGGCTGCACCGATTGGTCGCGGCGCAAGAGGGAACGCTGGCGTCCGGATCAATTAGCAGCCAGACGTTCAAACAGACCTGGAGTCTCTCCCACACCGGGAACTGGCTGGAGTTCAAGGACTTTGCCGATGCGGTCAACCCGACGACCGCGACCCGTGAAGAGACGCGGACGAACACGGCGGTGAACGAGATCGCGACAAGGACGGTGGATACCGGGACACCGGTGACAACTCCGTTTGTCTACAACAAGGCCGGTCAATTGACCGACGACGGAGAGAGGGTGTACACGTACGACGCGTTCGGGAGATTGCGGTACGTGCACACGCGGGGAACCTCGGGAGCGCGCGGCACGCTCATCGAAGAGTCCCGTTACAACGGCCTGGGTCACAGGATCGCGTACAAGCTGGACACGGATCTGGACGGGGACCTGGACGGCGTGGGCAGCACGGACAACGTCTGGGTCGATCAGGTCTACGACGACAGCTGGCGGATCGTCGCGACGTTCAAGCATGGGGACGACCCGGACAAGCCGCACGAGCGGTTCGTCTACCATAACGCCGGCATGGACGGGCGAGGGTCATCCTCGTACATCGACGACGTGATCCTGCGCGAGCGGGACAACGGCGATCTCTTGAGCGATGCCGCCGGAGCGAGCCTCGCCGATCGGCTCTACTACCTGCAGAACTGGCGGCACGATGTGGTGGCGATCTCCAAGGAGAACGGCGAGATCGTCGAGCGGCCGAAGTACACGAGTTACGGAGTTCCCAAGACGGCGAGCGTCGGGGATTTCAACCACGACGGGCTCGTGGAGGACGCGGACTTCGCGATCTTCAGCACGAGCTACAACGAATTGGTTGTCGGATACACCGCCGGCGGCAGCAAGAGCGGAGAGGCCTGGGCGGTCTGCGACCTGAACCAGGACGGCATAGTGGACGACACGGACTACGCGATCTGGGTGCCGCACTACACCAACCTGCTTGGTGTCGAGACGGGGCAGCTGTCCAACCGCAGCTCGACGGCCAGCGACAATGTGGATAGCAGGATCGGGTATGGGGGGTATATATGGAACGGAGAAACTGCCCAATTTTTCGTTCGAAATCGTATTTGCGACTTTGAAAGAGGGACTTGGATTTCTCGAGACTATATTGAATATCTAGATGGTAGCAATTTGTTTCAATACGTTGGATCAATTCCAATAAGATTTGTCGATCCAAGCGGGCTATGTAAAGTTGAAGTACGTTATGCCGACATCGGAAACGGCTTGCTGCATTATTATCATGCATACGTCGTGACGACATCTGCAGATGGTTCCCAAACGTATTTTCGTGGAGGGCCGACGTCCTCCCCTTCCTCTGGACCTTCGCGTTCTACCACAAGCGGTCCTGGGGGGGCTAGCACCCCTGGGGATAGTCGAAGCGGCTCTAGTCCGGAAGCAAATGGAACAAGTCCGGGGGTTAGCGACGGGGGGGGGCCTGCTAACGGAAACGGATATGGGCCATGGGGGCCGATTGACACAAGTAGCGGTCCTTTTGCGCCTGGAACTATTGACTGGGACGGCAATAACCCCAACGTGCCAAAGCTCGTCCTTCAAGACGACGCAGCAAGTTGTGACGAAATCAATAAGCGTTTGCTTGACGCACTAAATAAAATACAGAATTGTAAAATACCATATAATCCGATTGGCGACAATAGCAATTCGGTAGCTCACTCAATTCTTGAAAAATCAGGATTTCCGCGGCCAATCTCCCCTGTTTGGGCGCCAGGTTCAGACAATAACCTGTTGCCGACCACCATCCCCCATCGTCCACCACCAACGCCCGCACCGCCGTCGATTCGATAGATTTGTTTTTGTAATTGTTTTTCGGATGAAATTCCAATGATCAGAATTAGACAAATATTTACAATAGCAATTGTGGCTGCATTGATCGCTGGGTGTCCAGCTCGTAACCGGACCGGCGAAGGCGACGCTATGCGAGATGTTGTCACGATCGGAATGTCAAAGGAAGCGGCTATGAAAGCGTTGCAATCTCGCGGCATCGAATGCGGATACGAGAAGGAAAATAACGTTATTCGGGCAATTCGGCGCAATGTGTCGAGACAGGGAATGGTGACAAAAAGCATGTCCTACACATTTAAATTAGATGAACAAGGCAACGTGAGTAGTATTGAAGAAAAAGAAATGCTTACGGGGCCTTAGTATGCCGCCGATTCTCCTTCGCCAAGTTGCGCTTGTGTAGTGAAAGCGCTTAAAGCCGAAAAGAAAATGAGCGTAATATCAAATTCCTGAATTGACGCGGAAAGCTAGCGACGATTGTGATGGCAAGTTCAAAGTGGCGGTGGCATTTGGAACTTGGACTATATTATTGGGACGATTTTGGTTGCATCTATAGGGCGATTATGCGGCCAGTGTAGTTTGCATGAGACAGTTTCAGCGCAGTTGTGAGGCGTCCTTCTCGGATGCCATGATGCGTCAATTCGGAGATCGAGAGACATCTCTGTGTCGTGAGAGGAGGAACACGTTCTCTCGGCACCCGTCGGAGGGGTCTTCTTGCCGAAGGCGTAGAATCGTCCGACGGGTGCCGAGAGAATCGTCATTGTCAGGCTTGTCACGGACATGCGGGATCAAGAGGTCGGACCCCGTGGTTCCCCCCATAGCCGCAAAGGCTGTTTGGGTGAATGGGGCCGACCCGCATTTGCAATGTGGCGCACCTCGTGCGGTGATGCCGGATAGATGGTTGGAGTGATCCCGATTTTTTCCCGCGATCGCCTTGACAAGAGCCTGCTCATAGATGGGGGGTAGGAGTGGGGCTCGGGGCGAGGAGGGGCCGCTTGCCCGCGTGACCGCCGCGCGGAGCGCGGCGCGGTGTGCGCGAATTCAGCCCAGGGGAGGAGGCGATCCCCGCCAACCAAACCCACAGCCCCCTCACACATCTCCCCTAAGGCGTGTTCGCAGATCTGTTCGCTTGCAGCGGAAAGGTAATTCCGTCATTGTTTCCCCGAGGTCTCCGCCGCGAGGATCGTTCGAGCGGTGGAGAGTAACCTCCATTCCCCTGCATCCTCCTCTTCTCTTTCCCTTTCGCTTCGTTCCTCTCCCAGACACGCCACTCTCTTCAACCACACAAACTCCGACGTCTTAAGTGCTCGCTTGTTGCCACACAGGATTTCCTTCTTTACCACGCCGATCCCACGATCGCCGCTGCTCACGCAGGGGTCGGGATGAAGCGAAGCCGGGATGTGTCGCCGCACGGCGCACCCGGCGAGCGGATCAAAGGCGGAGCATGCCCTTCTTCACGCGACGCGTGAAATTCATGCTCCGCCGCGAATGAGTGAATTGCAAAGTAGGTGTCCAGCAATTAATGCATTCTGATAAACGCATGGAGTGACAGTTCAACACTGTCTACACTCCATTGTCGTAATCGTGGTCGGGGTGGCTTGCTGCCAGCTGGCAGGGAGAGCAAAGTTCTATGGCAAAGGGCAAGTCCGCATCAGAAATGTCACTGTCTGAATTGGAAGCGGCGCTTAAGGGCGCGAAAGAGAAAATACAGGCGAAGGAACAAGAGCTTGCGGATTATCGCAAAAGCGTGCATTCCTACGTGCTTGAGTTCGGCAAGCGCCAACGTCAGTTAGAACGTGACTTTGGGATGGTGCCTGCGTCATCGCTGGGCGGACGCAAGGCTGCCGGCAACCACTCTGGTCATGGGGCAGTGACGCAGGGAATTCTGGCGGTCCTCGGAAACGCCAACAAGCCGGTCACCGTGAACCAAATCGTTGAAGCCACGAGAGCCTCCTCGAAGCCGTCGGTGGCCCAGGCCATCATGAAGCTTGTTAAGGCGGGCAAGGTCCACCGGTACAACAAGGACGGCAAGACAATTCCGAAGGGCGATGATTCTCAGCGTGCCAAGGCGTACGCCTTGGCCTGACTGAAGGATCTGCCATTTTGAGTGTGCCAAACGCCGCCCCTGTAGGCGGCGTTTTTCTGCGCAATTGCGAGTTGACATGGCAGGCTCCGCGCGTGAAGAACCGGGATGCCATGATTGCAAGTCTTCAAACTACTCACGCCGTCGCGGATCGGGGAACCCGCGTACAAATACCTGTGGGACCGCAAAGGCTCCCGCAGCCGACTCCAGCCAAGGGGGAAGAGATGGGAAAGCGATATTTTGTCTACGCGCGCAAGTCGACGGACGATGGCCACCGTCAACAGCGATCGATCGAAGATCAGCTTGCAGAGGTCAAGACACTCATTGAAAGGGATGGGCTGGAAGTCGTCGAAGTCCTAACGGAAAAGCAAAGCGCCAAGCACCCAGGCCGGCCCATCTTCAATTCCATGCTCCAGCGGATAGAGCGGGGAGAAGCCAACGGGATTATCGCTTGGCATCCAGACCGGATCGCCAGAAACGCCTTGGACTCCGGCCGAATTATCCACCTGGTCGACACGGCGAAGATCGCCGACTTGCGATTCGTGACGTTCCGTTTTGAGTCGAACGCCCAGGGCAAATTCATGCTCATGGTGATGTTCGGTCAGTCCAAGTACTACGTGGACAATCTCAGTGAGAACATCCGGCGAGGGATGAAGCACAAGCTCCGGCGGGGTGGATGGCCTTCCGGGGCCCCAATCGGTTATCTCAACGATCGCGTCGCCCGCCAGATCATCCCGCATCCGGTCAACGGGCCGATCATCCGGCAGCTCTTCGAGTTATACGCCACAGGGAAGTACTCCGTCCGGTTCTTGCACCAGAAGATCTTGGACATGGGACTAACGGCGGGCTTGCGGGGCAGGCCCATCGCCCTCGCTAAAGTCCATTACGCCCTTCAGAACCCGTTCTACTGCGGAGTAATGCGATACAGCGGGGAGTTGTACGACGGCGCTTACGAGCCCTTGGTCACGCAGGACCTCTTCGAACGCTGCCAGCGCATCAGGAAGCAGATTGGGCGGGCGGCGTACAACAAGCGATTCAAACCCTTTGCCTTCCGGAAGCTCTTCAAGTGCGGCGAGTGCGGCTGCGTGGTCTCGATGGAGACCCAGAAAGGTCATCGGTATCTGCGGTGCACAAAAAAGAGGGGCCGCTGCCAACAAAGGTTTTTGCGGGCAGACAAGGCGACGCAGCAAATCAATGAGATTATCGAGACGTGCTCAATGCATCCGAGGACTGCAGAACGATTGCTCGCCAAGATGGAGAGTCTGCTGGCGAGCGAACGGGCGGAATCCCAGGTTGAACAAGCGAAGGTGCGCGACGAGATGGGAGTGTGCGACGAGAGACTTGCACGCGTGATGCTGGCCTATGCGGCAAACGACCTCAGTCTCGACGAATTCCGTGGCGTGAAGAACCAGCTGATAACCGAAAACCGATCGCGAGCGGATCGCTTGGCGGCACTCGCAGCGGGAAAATCGGTTTCGTGGCTCGAACCGATGAGAAGATTCGTAAAGGCTTCAGTTGAAGGCACATCCATTGCACGAAGCGAAGACGAGCGCGAGAAAGCGGAATTCGTCAAAAACCTCGGCTCGAACCTGACCCTGCGGGATCAGCGGCTTTCGTGGGATCGGCGTGGAGTGTGGCAACTGGTTGAGACGTCGGAGTTTGTGTGGTTGAAGAGAGTGGCGTGTCTGGGAGAGGAACGAAGCGAAAGGGAAAGAGAAGAGGAGGATGCAGGGGAATGGAGCGGAGGAGACTCGAACTCCCGACATCCAGCTTGCAAAGCTGGCGCTCTACCAACTGAGCTACCGCCCCGAAGGGGTGGAAGTTTACGCGCTGCAAAGGCCGGCCGCGGCCGATCGGACACCACGACGCCGATTGCCAATCGGGATTCCGAGTCGTGATGCCGCGCCTTCCTGCATTGCCTCGTCGCGAAAGAGGGCTTCGAGCTCGCGCCGGGCGCAAAAGTCGGTTTGGCCCGAAAACCGGAGCCAGAATTCGCTAGACTGCCGCGGCGGGACAAGGACGGCCCAAACTTGAATACACATTTCCGACTCATACTTTCGTTCATCCTGATCGCGGGCGGGTTGGCGCGCGGAGCCGCGGCGCAAGAGCCGACGGCCCGGCCGCGGCAAGACATTCAAGGTGCGAGCCCGGGCTTTGAAGAGCGCGACAAGCGTGTGACGGCGGTTCTCGACGCTTCGGTGAACTACCGCTTGCGGGGCGACCTCGACAACGACAGCGGAAGCGTCGGGATCTTGCGAACCGGCGCGGCGCTGACGATTACCGCGCCCGTGCCGCCGCGGAACCGATTCAGCGTGACGATGGGCGCGGAACAGTCGTGGTACGATTTTTCGAGCGGCGCTTTTCTCGAAGCCGGAGACTTCAAGCCCTGGAACCACATCCAGTCGTACACGATCGGCGCGAACTTCTCGACGCAATGGAGCGAGACGATCTCGACGATCCTCATCGGGACGATCAACTTCGCGGGCGAGGGCTCGGCGGTCTGGGACCATGGGTTTACCGGAGGTGGAGGCGGGGCGCTCATTCTCCAGTTGGCGGAGGGATTCGATCTGACAGCGGGCTGCTTTGTGCGCTCGAAGCTGGGCGGGGGCGTCTACGTTTTCCCGATCGTCGGGATCGACTGGCAGATCAACAAGCAGTGGCGTCTCTCAAACGAGAATCAGCCGGGGCTCTATCTGAGTTACGCGCCGAATGACGTGTGGCGGTTTAGCGCGGGCGCACGCTACGACTTTTCGGAGTTCCGGCTCGCGAGCGACGATTCCGGGCCAGGCGACATCGCCAGCGACGAGCGGGTGCCCGTGACGTTCGGCGTGGATTGGACGCCCATTCCCAACTTGACCCTGCAGGGACGCGTCGGTGCGATGGTCTATCAGAAGCTCAAGGAGCGGAATGCGCAGCGCGTGACGCTCGGCCAGGTCGATGTTGATCCGGGCCTGTATCTCAGCGCTGGACTGGTGCTTCGCTTTTAGCCGGTTGGTTGCTTTCGAGCGACGGAGAATTCCTGTTGCCGAGCGTGATCGGCTTGGGGCCGGTGCCGTACGGCGCCGCATCCACGAGCGAAGCGGATTTGATGCGCGGCATCGGGTCGAGCGGTCGGCCTTCGGCGCCGATCGGTGCCGCGGCGATCGCCTGGATCACATCGGCGCCCCGAATCGCCTGTCCGAAACTCGTGTAATTCTTGTCGAGGAATGACGTGCCGCCCTTGCTCAGACAGACGAAGACCTGCGAACCATTCGAATTGGGATCGCCGGAGCGCGCCATTGAGAGCACGCCGAAATCGTGTGGGAGGTTGCTGGGCTCGAGATCGATCAGGTATCCTGGTCCGCCGGTTCCGGTCGCGGTCGGGTCTCCGACCTGAATGACAAACGGCTGGCCATCCTGGCGCGTGGGAACGATGCGATGAAAGATCACATCGGTGTAGAACCCGCCCGCGGCGAGTTCGCGGAAGTTCCATGCGGTGTTCGGCGCGACGTCAGGACGGAGCTCGAATTCGATGACGCCCTTGTCGGTGTCGAACCGCACGTATTTGTCGATGTAGATGCGCAGGCCGGAGTAGGTCTCGCCGCTCGATGAGAACTTGGGTTCGCGAGAACCGGGCTGCATCGACGCGTATTTCGGGCTGACCATCGGTTGGAGCACAAGCGCCGGTCCGATTTTCTCACCCCCGACCGACAGCTGCGCGTAGAGCAGCGAAGGCGTTTTGGTGTTCCAGAGATTCGGAAACAGCGTGGCGAGATTAACCTTGCCGGGCAGGACCGAAGCGGTCGCGGCTTTCTCCGCCGTGACGGGACGGAGCAGTTCGATCACCGCTTCGCCTTCCTTGCCTTCGGGAACGGAAACCTCAATCGGGACTTCGCGATTGATGCCGTAGTACAGCCTGTCGGGCGTGAGCTGCGCGATAGACGGCGCCGCTGCAAAAAATGCGGTTGCGACCACGATACCGAGCGCTACAAGTTTGTTCATTCGCGGAGGGTAGGGCTGGATTGCGAGATCAAACTAGCGATCAAGCACGACCATCCCCATCGCTTCGTCCATGATGGGCCAGGTGTCGC
The DNA here is from genome assembly GCA_019636555.1 of Phycisphaeraceae bacterium. Lineage (NCBI taxonomy): Bacteria > Pseudomonadati > Planctomycetota > Phycisphaerae > Phycisphaerales > Phycisphaeraceae > Phycisphaeraceae bacterium. The sequence goes on from JAHBXH010000001.1 coordinate 848,233, forward strand.
CGACGTTCTTGTCCTTGTTCCCGGCGCGTGAAATCATGGTGATGATTTTCTTGTCATTGTCCGCGAGCCACGTGACGCTGAGATCGCCCCGCATCACGTTGAGACCGGAAGCGTGGCTGAAATCCTGCACGCTTGTGAGGGCGTCGGAAATGAGCGCGCCCACTGCTGCGTCCGTCGAAACATTCAGCAGCCGGTTGCCATCGGCCATCGTGCCGCGGTACTGGAAGTTCCCGATGATCGGGCCGGGCTGCTTGGCCCACTGCGGAGCGAATTTCGAGAAAGTATTGGTGCCCTTGTTCGAGGGGCAATAAAAGATCTTGGGTGCCAGGAGGTATTCACGTGAATACAGAAGGCCGAGGCCGTCGTAGTCGGAAAGCTGCGGCGCACGGGTGCCGCCCGATTCGTCCACACGCAGGGTGGTCGTGGAAGAGGCGCGGCCCGAGCCGAGAGATGAGACAAACTGGCTGCGCGGCAGGAACTGCAGGTTGTCGCCGGCGTACATTGAAACGCCGATCGATACCTGCCGCATATTCGAGCGGCACATAACACGCCGCGTCGCTTCGTTGATTTTGGCGATCGAAGGCAGGAGCAGTCCGATCAGGACAGCGATGATGACGATCGAGACCATCAGATCGATCAGGGTGAACGCTGCGCGCGCTGCAACACCCCAAGATTTTTGGGTCGCGCCAAGGAGACCAACCTGGGTCTCGCGATCCCGCAACGTCGAACCTCCTCTGCGGGCCTTCGTCCCGCACCAACGCCCACGGTACCAAAATCGGCCATCGGCCGCAAGCGGATTCCCGTATTCGGACGTTTCAATGCATACCGATCATAACCTGAACACGACAGAGCTTGAACAAGGCCGAATTCTTACGGTCCGCACTTGCCAAAAGGTCGCAAATCCGCGATTCTGGAATCACGTTCGGGAGTCTTCCCGTACCTCTTCTTGCGGACGCGTCTTCGTCCGCGGGATTCGTATCTGTTTGGTTTCCGGGTCGGGGGACGACCATGGCCGACAGGCGGATCAATCGTGAGCAGGCCGCGCAGGACATCTCTTTGATGCAACGCGTGGCAGCAGGTGACGAACGAGCCGTCGCCGAGCTGTACGACCGGTTTGGGAGTCTGGTTTACAAGATGGCCTTTCAGTCGATGCCAACCCGAGCCGAAGCCGAAGACGCCGTCCAGGAGATCTTCGTGCGCCTTTGGAAGACCGCTCAGCGATACGACGCCGAACGGGCGGCGCTGGTGACGTGGGTGATGCTGATTTCGAGGCGGCAACTCGTCGACCGGATGCGCCGCAGCCGGGCGAGGATCAAGCCGGGCATGCTGGACGAGTCCACGCCGGTCCCGGTGCCCGATCGCAGCGAGGAACAGACCCGCGGCGAGCGCGAAGAGAACATGAAGGAAATGCTCCGGCGCATCGATGCGCTCCCGGAGCTTCAGCGAACTGTCGTGAAGCGCGCCTACTTGGGTGGGCAGACGCTGAGACAAATCGGGGAAGAATTGAACACGCCTCTTGGCACCATCAAGTCGGCGCTCAGCCGGGCTCTGACCAGATTACGTGAACGTGGAAGCGAGGAATTTGCCGTATGAACACGCAAGAACTCTTTGAAGCAGCGCAGCTCGATGCACTCGGTCTTCTCGACGAGCGCGAGCAGGCCGAGTTTGAAGCGGCGTTCGCCGGTGCTTCGCCGGCGATCCGTGCTCAGCTGCGTGACGAACAGGCACGCTTCGTGAAGCCCGATCGCCTGCGGTTGAATGTCGAACCACCGGTTGATCTGCGGGCTCGCATCCTGGGCGCCATCCGGGCCGAAATCGCGGGCGTTGCGGGCGCGGCCCGCGGCCGTCTGCACGGTGCCGGCCGCGAACTCCCCACCGTTCATCCGGTTCGGCGAGTCAGCCGCGCTTGGCGCGTCGCGACCCTCGCGTGTGCAACGGCGGCATTGGTGCTCACCGTGCTGGTGTTCCAGCAGAATGCACAGATGCAGAAGCTGGCATTAGTGAATGGAAGTGACGCGGCGTTGAACAAGCTCGTCGATATGTTTGGGCCGGCGGACCTCACAGACGCCGTGTTCAATGCCAACACCAAGAAGATCCCGTTTGCGGCTTCGGAGCCCGATTTCAAGGGTGAGGCGGCCGTCTGGTACAACTCGAAGAAGCAGTCGGCGCGATTGTTCTGTCGCAACATTGTGACGGCGCCGAACGAGACCATCCGTCTGGTTGTGCTCGATGACAACGGCAAGGTGACGGACCAGATTGCCGAGTTCGCCTCACAGGGCGAGATCATCACCAAGTCGGTCTCGATGAGCGGGTACAACCCCAAGCAGCTCGCCATTTACGTGACGGCCCGCGGCTTGGATGCCGCGAAGGGACATCTCGCGATGATCACTTCGACCATCTGAACGAATCCAACCGAATTCGAACGATCAAGAAGCCCGGGCCACCCCCGGGTTTTCTATTTCGTGGGCGCCGCGGCCGGACGACCGACCGTTGTCGAAGCCGTAAACTCCGACCACTTCGCATCATCCAGCACTTCGTCGATCTGCGATCCGAGCTCGAACTCCCGCTTGGCACGCGACAGTCGTCCCCAGATGCCAAATCCCAGGCCGCAGGTCAGCACCACGGCGCCGAGAAGGACCATCCCCGCGCGAGGGAGTCGCTGGTCGTCAATCGGTTGCGTGCCCGCCGCGGCGGGCGCTTTGATGAGCGTGACTGCGCCGTCCGCGCGATGCTCGCGTGCCGCGTTGGCATCGCTGGCGAGCGCGGTGCTGATGATGTCGAGCATGCGGGCGGATTTCTCACGGCCGGGAGCTCGAATCTCGAGCGAGAGCGTGCCCGGCGACGGTGATTCATGGGAGAATGAAGTCGTCAAGAGTGTTCGGACAGCGCCCGCGTTGCCGAGCGTTTCGTAGCCGCGCTGCTTCATGCGCGATGCCACAGTCTCCACAAATTGCGGGTCGGCAAGCGTTGCTTCGAGCGATCTTCGCCATTCATCGAGTTCGGGGTCGGAGAGCTCGCGCCCGCGCCCATCGGCGACGATCTCAGCTCTCGCCGCGAAATCGCCCGGCCATGCTTGTCCGACAACCGACCAGGAGAGCCCGCTGAGCACGGCGAGGGTAACGACGGTGCAAAGGGTGAGAATGCCGGCGCGCTTGCTGGCGGCTCGCCGCGCCAGGGCTGCGCCGGCAACCTCGAGCTGACGTTTGGTGGCGGCCAATTGAGCCCGCTGCGCCAGCACCTGTTCGCATTGCTCGAAACGCTTGGCGAGTACTTCGCTCGCCTTGCGGACCTTCGAGACATGTTCTCGCAGAATCGCGCGGCATCGTTTCAGCCGGCGCTGGCGCAGCGCGGTCGCCCCGCGACCCGCTGCCGCCGTGCCCGCGCTCGAAGACTTTGCCGCGTTCTGCAGTTCCCCGATTCGCTGGACAAGCCGGTCGCGCTCTTGACGTTCGTGGGCCAGGCACTTCTTCAGTTCTTCGATTTTCGAGCGCGTCACCGAGGGTTCGGCGTCCCTGGACTGAATCGCGGAGACGATCTCGTGAATGTGCGTGCGCTCGACGGCGAGAAGCTCCTCGTATTCGGCCAGGACCTCCTCCTGCGTGGCGCAGCGACGTGCGACCCGCTCGATATCGGATCGCAGCTGTTCGTTCGCTTCGGTCTCGGCCGTCAGGCGCCGGGCGAGTTCGGAATCTGCCGCCGCGGCTTCCGAAGCTGCAGCCTGCGCGCATTTCAATTCCTCGGCGCGCTGGTCCAGTTCGCTTTTCCGGCGCGCGATCTCGCTCTCGATCTCTGTGTTCCGCGAATCCAGGTCGGCTTCGCGATCTTTCAGGGCTTTCGCGTGCTCGGCGAGTGATTCTCGCGCAGCGGCGAGCTCCGCCTTGTCCTTGTCGAGATCGCTCTGCAGTTTCTGCAATTCCGAGGCGAATTCATCCAGCTCTTTCGCAAGCGACTTCGATTTTTCTTGTTCCTGTGCCTGTTCCCCGGCCTTTGCTGCTTCCTGTTGCTTGCGGGCTTCGAGTTCTCCGGTCAGAACACGGAGCGAATCCTCGGCCTCCTGGAGCGCCGTTTCCTTTGTGGTGACTGATTCCTGCAGCAGACGCAACGATTGATCGGCGTCGGCGTGGTTCTTGCGGGCCTGTTCGAGTTCCCGATCGCGCTGCGCCAATTCGGTTTCCTTGGCGACCAGCCGCGACTGCAAGTCAATAAGCCGTGTTTCGATTTCCTTGCGTTCTTCGTAGAGCTTTTTCAGGCCCTGGATGCTTTTCTCAAAATCGGTGATCGCGCCGAGCGCGTCGGCGCCGGTATTGCTCACCTGCGGGTCTGTCGCTGACATCGTGCTGGAGTCGGTCGGTTCTTGGCTCATGACGTCTCTCGGCACCGGCGCGATGGTCACGACGCGGTCGCCTTGGGCCGCGTCGAACTTCCCTGAGACTTCGCTTATCGGCACCGAATTCGCGCGGCTGAAGGCGATCCGGCCAATGGCTGCAAATGGGGTCAAATCGCTTCCAACGGGGTGGATAAAGGCCCGCACGTAATGAATGCGGGCTCCCTCCCGCGCCGGAGGGGCGCAGAAAGAAGTGGACTCGGGCCCCTCTCAGACTCTCGCGCGCTTGACGGCTGCTACGGGCAGAGCAGCTCGTTGTATGACGCAACAAAGATCACAAAGTCGGTGTCATCGGTCTGCCCATCGCCGTTGAAGTCGCCGCCGGTGTACGCGCCGCCCGGAGCGATCAGGTCGTTGTACGCAGAGGCAAACGCAACGAAATCGGTGTCATCCACGAGATTGTCGTAGACCAGGTCGCCGGGACAACGGATACGGCCGTGCATGTATTCCGCCGCTCTTTGGACGTTGATGATTCCCCAGCCGAAGTTGTCGTCCTTGCCGGGCGCTCCCGCATCGGTTGCTGTTCGCTCGAGCACCCACCGGGTGGTCGCCGGAGGAACCGCCGGATTTCCGCCGCCGGGAACGAAATTGCCGAGCAGAAGCCCGGCGGCACCCGCAACGTGCGGCGTCGCCATCGACGTGCCGTTGAAGTTGGCGTAGGTGTGTCCGTCGTTGAATTGATACAGGTTGACGGTGGTTCCGTTGTTCGCGAGCAGGTTGTCACCGTCGGTCTGCAGGCAGCCGACGACCGGGATCGCGAAGGTCGAACTGACATTGAGCGTGCCGTTCAGAGAGCCGGCGACGTTGTTCGAAATGATTACGCCGATCGCGCCCGCGTTGAGCGCGTTTGTTGCTTTGATGTTGAATGAAACGTTTCCCCGGCGCACGTGAGCGATCTTTCCGGATACACCGGTGAAATCCGCGGCAGTCTCGCCGAGTCCGCAATAGACCACCTGCGCGCTGACCGCGCGAATAACGCTGCCCGTCAGCGGCAGCGCTTCGTGATCGGTCAAAAGCCACTTCGCGCTCCAGGTGACAACCGGAACGGAGGATTGAACGCTTACCCCTGGTGCGGCGACCGAGCAGTGTGATCCGAAGTTGGAGAAGCTCGCGAACGCGCCCGACGAATCCACCGCGGAGACGGCCATGCTCGCCGGATACGCCGCGGGATACCGGGGAGTGCCCGACGACTGGTTGCCCATGGCGCAGCAGACGAGCGTTCCCGCGTTGACGGCGGCCTGAACCGTGTCGGAATAAGCCTGCGAAAACGTGGAGCCGCTAAGCGACATGTTGATCGCTTTCGCGCCGTTCGCCACCGCCCAGTTGATTCCAGCCATTCCCCAGGAAGAAAAGCCCGAGCCGCTGTTCGCGAGAACTTTGCCGGTCAACAACTGGCATTGCGGCGCGACACCGACAACGCCCTCGGTGTTGTCGAGCGCGAGGATCGTGCCCGAAACGTGGGTTCCGTGCGTGTTGTAGTCTTCGACCGCTTCGACCGGTGAATCGACAAACGACACCGACTGCACCGCGCCGGCGAGATCGATGTGCGCCGTATCAACGCCAGTGTCCAGTACGGCGACTTTCGCGCCGCCCTGTCCCCACCTCGGCCAGACCGAGGTTGCGCCGATCATCGTGATGCCGTACGGAATGCTCTGGGCTTCGGCGACCATCAATGTGTCGGGTTCGGCGTAGATGACTCCCGGCGTTGCTTTGAGTATTTCGATCGCCTGTTCGGCGTTGTCGCCGATCGTCCGAACCACCTTCAGACCCGGAACAAGCGGAAGCTCCTCCGCGATCTCACGCACGCCCGCCCGTGCGAACGCTTCGTTCTCCGCGGCGCGATCGAGGAACGGTTCGAACCGAACCAGCACTCGCGACGGATGTTTCTCGGGCCAGTCATTGAAGGCGCCGGGCGCCCTCACGCCGTCTCCAGCGCGGAACCCCGCGAGTGAATCGAGAGAACTTCGCATCACCGATGAAGGCTGAGGCTCGGCGCCGATTGAAGCAGACGCGAATATGCTGATCACCAAACCCGAACACGCCAAGAGCCTGCTTCCACTGTTCATCGAGATTCTCCTTTTCGGACAAGATCAGCGCTCGCGGGATGCCGTCGGACGACTTCCGTATTCCAAGACAACTCCCAAGCGAGTCGCTCGTTGAAGAGCCGAAACTCACGGGCACAATAAGTTGTTGTACGAACTTGCAAACTCAACGAAATCCAAGTCATCGGCGAACGCGTCGCCGTTGAAGTCGCCTCCGGTCCAAGGTCCGCCGGGGGAGATCAGATCGTTGTAGTAACTCACAAACTGCACGAAGTCAGAGTCGTCAACAAGCCCGTCGGTGTTCAAATCGCCCCGGCAGATTGCGCGGCCATAGAGATAGCCCGCCGCAGCTTGCACGTTGATCAGCCCGAAGCCGAATGTATCGTCGCGCCCGGGAGCGCCGAGGTCCTTTGCCGTTTGTTCAAGTATCCAGCGGACGCTGCCGGGGGGAAGCGGCGCCGGCTGAGAAACCGATTTGAAGAGTCCGATGAGCAATCCGCCGGCGCCCGAAACATGCGGGCAGGCCATCGAGGTGCCGTTGAATGATGCGTAGTCGTGACCGACGATTGCCTCGTTGAGGGTGACGGTCGGAAGCGAGAGAGCCTGAAGGGCGTTGCCGTCGTTCTGACTGATCCCAAAGACCGGAATAAAGAACGTGTCGTTGAGCGCCCCGGCCACGACGGAAGTCGTCCCGGTGTTGTTCGAGATGATCACGCCGATCGCGCCCGCATTCACGGCGTTCGTAGCCTTGTTGTAGAAAGAAGCGGCGGGGTTTCCGCTGGGTCCGCGCCGGATGTGCGCGATTTTTCCTGACACCGACGCGGGGAACTCGGAAGCGTCAAGGCCGGTGCCGCAGTTCACGACGGTTCCGGTCAGCGAGCCGCCCGGTGAACCCGTGAAATTCGCCGCGTTGTGCGAAACGCTGCTGAAAAAAACTGTATCGCTCACCGTTGGCACGGTCGATTGCACGCCGACGCCCGGAGCCGAAACCGAGATGAGCGGTCCGTAGTTCGAAAACGAGGCGAGTTGCTCGGAGGAATCAACCGCCGCGATCGACATCACGCCGGGAAATGCCGCGGGATAATGCGGCAGCGCCGAAGAGTCATTGCCCGCGGCGGCGACAACCAGCACTCCCGCGTTGTACGCGTTCAAACAAGCATCCTGAAGCGCCGGGTCGATCGTGTCGCCACCGAGCGACATGCTGATGACATCCGCGCCCTGCGTTACCGCCCAATCGATCGCCGTCGCGATCCAGCTATCAAGCCCGTATCCACCGTTGTTTAAAACTTTTCCAATGATGAGTGAAGCCTGCGGCGCGACGCCGACGACTCCGATCGTGTTGTCAAGGCCGAGCACGGTGCCCGAGCAGTGGGTTCCGTGTTCGTGAAAGTCATCAACCGGCAGCCCCGGAACAAAAGAACTCATGATGAGCGGCGCGGGGAGATCGGGGTGCGCCGCGTCGATGCCGGTGTCGAGGACCGCGACCTTCGCGCCGCCGCCACGCCCGTAGTTGGCCCAGGTGACATCCGCCTTCACCAGCGAGATTCCGTACGGCGTGCTCTGGGCGAGCGCGTGCCGAACATAGTCCGGCGAGGCATACAGAACCCCCGGCTGATTCCTCAATCTCGCGCACACTTCTTCAACGCTACCCGGAGTAACAGAAACGACCCGCAGGCCCGGAACGATTCCGATGGTTCGAATCGTCTCTCCGGCTCCGGCGTTCTTGAGCGCCGATTCCTGCGCGGCGCGGTCGGCAAACGGCTCCATTCTCACGAGGATCTGGCTTGGATGAAAGAGCGGGACTGCTTCGATGACTTCCCGCGAGGCGATACCCAATCCCGCCTGGAAACCGTCGAGCGATTCGCGCGAGTTGGGAAATAAGGAAGACGGCGAATCAGAATGCAGGGGCTCGGCCGCGACGCATGGAGCGAGAGAAACCATGAGCGCCGCGCCGGCGCACCCAACGAAATGCGATGTAAACATCCGTCCTCCTGAGGCGTGAAACAAAGGAGCAGAGCCAGCCCCTACGTATCTTCGCAGGAGAGCGTGGATTGTGCAAATCAATTGCCAAAAAGTCCGAGAAAACCCGGTTCGCCAGGCCGCGAAAGAAAAATGATTCGTTGCGATCGCGCCGCCTCGCGGGAACTCGGGACGGGTATCCTCCCGGTTTTCGGGCCTCCGTCCGGCGGCTCGACGTCTCGGTGAAATTGAGGAGCGCGCGCGTGCGGGAAAGAAAGCCCTTTGTCGGCGGCAATTGGAAGATGAACACCAACCGCACCACGTCGGCGGATCTCACCCGCGCCGTGGTCGATGCACTCTCGAGTGTCAGCGCCGTCGAGACGGCGGTTTTTCCGCCATTCCCTTACCTGCTCGCGGTCCGCTCGATCCTCCGGGACCGGGGCAGTTCGATCAAGCTCGGCGCGCAGGATTGCTACAACAAGCCCGACGGAGCGTTCACCGGAGAAGTCTCGATCGAGATGCTCAAGGATTGCGGCGTGCAGATCGTGCTCGCCGGCCACAGCGAGCGCCGCCACGTCATCGGCGAGAACGATGAAGTCGTCAACACCAAGCTCCGCGCCATCATCGACGGCGGGCTCACCGGCGTTCTCTGCATCGGCGAAACGCTCGAGCAGCGGGAATCGGGCCACACCGATCCGGTCAACCAGCGCCAGCTTCGGGGCGGCCTCGCGGACATCTCCGCCGATGCGCTCGAACACGTCGTCATCGCTTACGAACCGGTCTGGGCGATCGGAACCGGCAAAACCTCGACGCCCGAAGACGCTCAGGATGTTCACGCGAAGCTCCGCAAATTGCTGAGCCAGATGTACAACGCCGACGTCGCCGAGCGCACCCGCATCATCTACGGCGGCAGCGTCAAAGCGAGCAACGCGGCGGAACTCTTCAAACAGCCCGATATCGACGGTGGCCTCATCGGCGGTGCATCCCTCAAGGCCCCGGAGTTCGCGGGGATCGTGAAGGCCGCGGTTCCCGGCGCTGCCAATCGCTGAGTCAATCGTTGAATTTGCACGCGATCATCGTGCTTTGAATTGCGCCGCAAGACGCGAAAGCGCGAACATCGCTTCGCGCCCGCTCAGCATCGCATCGACCGCTTCGTGCGCTGCTTTGTACCCCATCGACATGCCGTGTCCGGTGAACCCTCCGCAGAACCAGACCGGCGATGCGGGCGCGATGGGGCCGATCAAGGGCAATCCATCCGGCGAGAAACCCATCGTTCCCGCCCAGCGCGACGTGATCGGCAGCACTTCGCCCTTCTCGTAGCCGAGCATCGTGCGAGCGAACGACTCGAGCGCTTCTTGAACGCGCGCCGTCGTCCGATCTTCGAATCCGACCTCCTCCTCCGCGAAGTACGTCCTGCAACCGCCGACAACGATCGTTCCGTCCGCCGTTTGGCGGAAATACTCGCTTCCGTCGTTGCAGTAATACGAAGCGCCGAGCGTGCGCCCTTGCGCATCGAGCGCAAGCATCTGTCCACGCCGCGGCATCACAATTCCTTCGAACCGAGGCAGCAGCAGCGACGCGTACGCGTTCGTGCAGACCAGCACGCGCTCGCACCGAATCGTAAAATCAGCCGTGCGAACCGCGATTCTTCCGGAGCCTCCTCTCGGAGGGAGGCGGTTGAGGGTGAGCAATTTCGGCTCCAATTCACTCAAGAACGATCGACCGTTCTCATCCGCAATGTCAAACACCTCCTGATTCTCGATCACGGGCGCGGTCATATTCCCCGCGACGCTCGCGTGCGGTCTTAACTTCGAAGCGAGCATCTTCATGAGCTCGTATGAGTTCATGCTCGCATCGCCCGGATTCACGAGCGCACTGGCGATTTGTCCCGAGGCCCACGCACTGTCCTTCGGTCCGGTATCTCCGGGCTCCAGCCATCCAACTTCGAGCCCATCCTGTCGCATCAGGTCACGCGAACGCTCCAGCCCCGCGCGATTCGCCGCGGCATCTATCGCTGAGGGTCGCCAAGGCTCGTTTCCACTTCCTGCGCGCAGCGCCAGCAGCATCGACGGCACGCGCCGGTAGCTCGAAAGCGCTTCACAGCCCTCCGCGCGCAAGCCTTCCAGGTTTTCTTCGGTGAATCGCCAGAGCGCCTTCGCACGCTCTTGCCCGTAGAGGTCGATCGCTTCCGCATAGTGACACGCCGCCCCGCGCATGAGGAATCCGGCGTTGCGAGAAGATGCGCCGCTGGCGAGCGCGTGGCGCTCGAGAACGACAACGCTCTGGTGCTTTTTCTGAAGGGCGATCGCCGCAGCAATGCCGCAGATGCCCGCGCCGATCACGCACACATCGACGTCGAGCGTGGTGGGGGGCTGAGCGGAGCGTCGCCAGTGGGAAACCGTCACGACGAGAATCTATCAAGAGCCCGCAACAGGTCGCTAACTGAGTCTGTAGTCCTATAATAATGCCAATTAATTGCATTCAGACGTCCTTGTCAAAAAAGTCTAGATAGGCTAGACTAATTCTCCGAAGCCGCATGGGAGCCCACGGCATGAATTGGAATCTCTCCGACGCCAAAAACCGTCTCAGCGAATTGCTCGATCGCGCGCGGCGGGAAGGCCCTCAGATCATCCGTCGCCGGAGCGACACCTTTGTGCTACTCCCGGCAGACCAGTACGAGCAATTGACCGGCAAAGCCCCGAACTTCACCGATTGGTTGCTGAACGGCCCTCGCATCGACGACCTTTCAACGCCGCCGCGAAGCGACTCCCGGATGCGAGATGTTTCGCTCTGAGCGGACTCGGGAGTGCGGCTGTACATGAAAACGTTGATCGACACCGATGTGCTTTCCGAAGCGCGCAAGCCCGATGGGTTCGCGCTCGTGAAGCAACAGATCGCGGCCGCCAATCCGGACGATCTCTTCCTGAGTGTCATCTCGATCGGTGAGATCGCTCACGGCATCGCGAAGCTCCAAGCCGGAAACAAGCGCCGTGAATTGGAAGAGTGGTTCGGCCTGACCGAGCGACACTTCGCCGATCGCATCCTTCCCATTAACCGCGACATCGCTCAGCTCTGGGGCGAGATCACCGCGAAGGCGGCAAGCGCCGGTCGGACGCTCCACGCCGCCGATGGCCTGATCGCAGCGACCGCGATCCATCACGGCCTACGGCTCATGACCCGCAACGTGAAGGATTTTGAGTCAACCGGTGTGATCGCCATAAATCCGTGGGAGACCGAGCCGCCGGAGTGAGTTGGGGGTAAGTCGCAGGCGAAGCGGCGGGATATCGATCGGGTATCCTCTGAGCCATGCAAGCCGCAAAGTTAATTCCGCCCATAAACGATCCGGCGCCGGCGTTTGTATGCAAGAACAACACGCAAAGAAGCGATCCACGCCGATATTGCGTGCCGCTTAAGCACGTTGCGCTCACTCATACATACAGCGAAGCACCAAATGCAACGGCGGGCCAGAGAATGCTGGATGCACTGCCTGAATCTGAAAGCGTGGCGCAGCTGCGGAGTTTGCTTGCGGGTGGCGATGGACTCGGTTTATTTGTTTCGGCAGAGCTGGAAAGAAAAACCAACGCTGGAACAATCGATCGAACTGGACATGTTGCCCAAGCACTGGCCGGAACGGTCGTGCTCTTCCCGCCGCACGAATGGGACGAAGTGCGGTCACACATGCGCGACTGGTTTCCTGATGGACTGGAGGAACAATTCGGGCCGCTTCCATACACATGGAACGACATCGCCCCGTTCGCCGGCGTGAACTTCAGCGAAGAACGTTGGTTTGTGGTCCTGCGCGGCTCCATGGCCGGGAACATTTGCTGGTTCACGCACGATGGCGATTGCGTAATGGACGAGCCGTGGGCTACCGACGTGCGCGCATGGGCCGAGCGAATTTGGCGTGAAGTGCCTTCGGTGCTCGGAGGCGTTATTCGCTATTCGGCGATTGACTCGATTGACGAGGTCCCGCCGAATACTGAACTCTTTCCCGAGGCGTATGTCGCCGATTTGCGTACGACGAACTAATTACGTCGACGCGACTACGGCGCTTTGCTTACACCTTCGGCCCCGCCCCCCGCACCGCTTCCGGCATCTCAAACTGCTTGTCGTTCTCGCGGAAGCCTTTGGCTAGTTTCGCGGCCTGCGCGTCATACGCGGCGCCGTCCTTCCACGTGTTGCGCGGCAGGAGCACTTCGCCCGGCACGCCCTGCACCGCCTTGGGCACGTGCAGCCCGAACGCCGGCTCGGTCACGAACTCGGCCTTGGCGAGCGAGCCGTCGAGGATCGCCGTCACGAACGCGCGCGTGTAGGCGAGTTTGAAGCGGCTTCCGGTTCCGTACGGGCCGCCCGTCCAGCCGGTGTTGAGCAGCCACACGTTCGCGCCGTGCTGCTTGATCTTCTCGGCGAGTTGCTTGGCGTAGCTGACCGGAGGACGCGGCAGGAAGACGCCGCCGAAACACGGGCTGAAGTTCGGCTGCGGCTCGGTCACGCCGGCTTCCGTGCCCGCGAGCTTGCTCGTGTATCCGTTGATGAAGTAGTACATCGCCTGCTCGGGCGTGAGCTTGCTCACCGGCGGCATCACGCCGTACGCATCGGCCGTCAGGAAGATCACGTTCTTCGGATTGCCGCAGACGCTCGGGATGATCGCGTTGTCGATGAAATCGACGGGATACGTGACGCGCGTGTTCTCGGTGAGTTTCGAACTGTCGTAATCCGGCACGCGGGTGCGGGGGTCGATCACCGTGTTCTCGAGCACGCTGCCGAACTTGATCGCGTTCCAGATCTGCGGCTCGCCTTCTTTGCTCAGCTTGATGCACTTGGCGTAGCAGCCGCCCTCGAAGTTGAACGCGCCGTGATCGCTCCAGCCGTGCTCATCATCGCCGATGAGCTTGCGGTTGGGATCGGCGCTGAGCGTCGTTTTCCCCGTGCCCGAAAGCCCGAAGAAGAGCGCCGCGTTGTCTCCCTTCATGTCGGTGTTGCACGAGCAGTGCATCGGGAAGACGCCCACTTCTGGCATGTCATAGTTCATCGCGTAGAAGAGGCTCTTCTTCATCTCGCCCGCGTACTCGGTGCCGATGATGACGACGAGCTTGCGCTCAAGGCTTTGCAGAATGAGCACCGGGCTCTTGACGCCGAACTTTTCCATTTCCTCTTTGGTGAGGCGACGGCGACCCGCGTTGATCACGGTCCAGTCGTGCGCGAAGTCCTTGGTTGCCGCACCCGCCCCCTTGCTCCCCTGGCGAATGAAAAGCGTCGAGCAGAAGAGGCTGTGCCACGCCTGTTCTGTTACCACGCGCACGCCAAGGCGATACTTCGGGTCGGCGCCGACAAAGCCTTCGAACACATACAGATGCGGGCGTGTGTTCAGGTGATCGACGGCGATCTTGAGTGCCGCGTCGAAATTCGCGGGCGTGATCGGGCGATTGACCTTGCCCCACCAGATGTTGTTCTTGATCCCCGGCGTCTCTTCGAGATACTTGTCGTTGGGGCTGCGCCCGGTGCGGTCGCCCGTGTTGCAGACCAGCGCGCCGTTCGCCGCCAGAGTTCCTTCACCCGCCGCGACCGCCCGCTGCACCAACTCCGCCGGACTCAAATTGAAGCTCGTCTTGTGCGGGGCGAGATCAAGATTGCTCAGGTAGCTCGTCGACGGCGTCACTTTGGTTGACGCTGCGGTGGGAGTGCTGGAGGTGGGAGTGCTGGAGGTGGGGGTGCTGGAGGTGGGGGTGCTGGAGGTGGGGGTGCTGGAGGTGGGGGTGCTGGACAAGTTTGAGGCCTCCGTGTTGATCGCTGGTTTGCCGCAGTTCTGGGCGTTACATCCCGACGAATTCCCGCAACAGAGCGACGTGAAGATTCGTTCAGGGGGTAACGGAGAGCCTAGACACAAAAAGTGCAAAAAGCGACTCTTCGATGCCACTGGCTGCGGCCGGTGCCGCCACCGACCGGATTCCGATGAGTGGCGCTTTCATGCTTGGGAAATAGCCCGAATCATCATCGGGCGGCCGCGTTTTCTTTTGGGGGCGCGACTTCGTTGCTCTGACCAACAAGTGCGACATCCGGGTCGACGGGAAGGTCGTCGAACCGGTCATCATCCATTCCCATTCCGGGAGTCTTGCCGCATTCCGGGCATGCAGCACCCGCAGGAAGTCCCGCGCGGGAGTATCCGCAATGCGAACATCGCATCGGGTCGGACAGCTCCTTGAGTCTCCGGGCATATCGGCTTTGTGTCAGAAGCATCGTCGCCGCGCCGCCCACGGCGATCAGCCCCGTCGCCCATTGAACGGCGCTCAGGTGCTGATCCTCCGGAAAGAGAAAAGGCGCGACAATTGAAACCGTGATCGGCTGCAACTGCACGACGCCCGCCGACACCGCGAGCCCGAGCGCCTGGATGCTCTTGAAGTACGCCGTGTGCCCGATGCCGATTCCGATGACCGCGGACGCGAGCATCATCGCCCACATTCCGCCGGACATGTGCAGAACTCCGAGCCCGAAATCGTGCTCATGGGTTTGCTGATCGTGGGCGAAAAGGACCATGAGCACGATCATCCCAATCGCCGTGAGCTGGCTGACAGCGCTGAACGCGAGCAGAGGCTTCATGCCGTGCATGGTGGCACGCACGCTGAGCGCATACCCGGCGTAAAGCAGCCCGGAAGCGATTGAAAGCACGACACCGACCGCGGTGCCTTTGCCCAGGCCGCCCGGCGTGAGCGCGATCGTCAGCAGCGTTCCGCACACCACCATCGCGATGCCGAGGATGAATCCGGGTTTCTTGATGATCATGCGTTCGGCCGGAAACATGACCGCCGCGGCACACGTCACGAACACGATCTGGAACCGCAGGCTGAACGTCATCAGGCTCGGGTCCACGAAGTACGGAGCAAGACCGAAGCACGCCTGCGCCGCGGTGTTGAATACGCTCGGCCAGAACGCCGCCTTCCAAAGGCCGGGCGGCAGCGCACCCTTTCGCGCCGCGACAAGCAAGAGCGGCAACCACAGCAACGCAGAGAATCCGTACCTCCATCCGTTGGCGGTCCAGCCGTCCACCTGCGAGGTAAAGAATCGGAGAAAGAGCGGAATCGTCGTCCAGCACGCCAGCGAGGTGAGAATGAGCGCAATGCCGGCTCCGGTGCCGGTGTGCGTCGCGTCGCTGCTTGTCGCGGGTTGTTTCATGAGTTGCCGGATCGAGAGTATGAGCGCCAAAACCGATCGCGCGACAGAGCATTCCCGATTCAGACCGTCGGCATCCCCGCACCGTTCCGCACGACGAAATGCGCCCGAGAGCGATAGACATGTTCAAATTTCGCGAAGGTGGGTTCCGCAACGGAGTGAAAGAACTCCCGCGCGACCTCAACGCCCCAGCCGCGCTGGCCTGTCGCTTCCAGATACTCCCATCGCCGCCAGCGGATTTCGGGCGGCGCTTCCACAAACACGCACAGATCGAGATGAGGCAAAATCCGCTCGTGCAGCGCGTGGATTCCCTCAACGAGAACGAGACTTGCCGGCGCGACCTCTCGGTATCCCACGCGTGAATGAGTCTGAAACGACCATGTCGGGATGCGGGTGGATGTGCCGCGCCGAAGGTCCAAAAGGTTGGCGATCAGCGCCGCGCTGTCGGCGCGGTCCGGATCGTCGCGATCCTCGTACGCAACTTTGTCGTAGTCCGGCAAATAGTCGTCGGTTGCGATGTGTATGCCATGTTCTCCACGAAGCGTGCGTGAGAGATGAGACTTCCCGGCGCCGACGGGCCCGGTGACGCCGATAACGCACACGCGCCCCGAGGGAATCCGCAGGCGAATCGCCCTCGGCGCTTCGTCCCAGTTCAGAAGTTGTGCAGTGTCTGCCATTGGTCGAGCGGGATTATCGCGCGCCGGAATCCGGGAGCTTTTCCGGGACCGGATCGTTCTTCAGCGATCGCACGGAGCGCGACTTGGCGGTGAATTGATCAGCGCGTCCCTGATCACCAGCACGTTTGTAATGCCACGCAAGCCTTTGATACGCACGCCGGATCCCGGCGAGTGAGACGCCTCGTGCCCCTTCAAGCGTCTCCGCGCTACTTTCCATCAGAGCGACTCCTTGCTTGATGTCGCCGCTTGCCGCCAGCGCGCTGCCGACCGCCCCGCGTGCCTGCGCGGTTTGCCAGTTCGATTCGCCGAACGCCTTCTCGCGAATCGCGAGCGCCCGCCGAGCAATCTCGAGGGCCGCCGGTGCATCGCCTTTGCGAACAAGGGCATCCGAGAGCGCGACGAGCGAGCCCGTCGCCTGCGGCTCTTCCTCCCCGTACACGAGGAGATACGACTCGAGCGATTCTCGCAGTGTCTTCTCCGCCCGGTCGAATTCGCCCTTCTCGGTCTGCACATCGCCAAGCCCGAACAGGATGCGCGCGGTCGTGGCGCTCTTGGGCCCGATCACATTCCGCGCGTCCGTCGCGGCACTCAACAGCATCGATTCTGCCGCGTCGATCTTCCCGAGCGAAAACAGACACAACCCGACGTTCATCCTCTGGAAGATCGTCTCCGGATGCGTGGTTCCCATCGCGTCGGCGCACTGCACCAACGCCTCCTCCAGCAGCGGCAGCGCGAGATCCGGCCGCGCCGAATCCACGTACAGAATGCCCAGGTTGTTGAGCGAAGTCGCGATCTCTTTGTGCGGCGCCGCGAAGAACTTCCGCTGCATCGCGAGCGACTCCTTGAAGAGCGGCTCCGCCTCTTCGTACTTGGACTGATCCTGCAGGACTGAAGCAAGATTCGAGAGCGCCCGCGCCACGCTCGGACTCTCGCCGTCGGTTCGCCGCAGGATCTCGAGCGATTCGCGATCGAGGGCTTCGGCTTCCGCAAGCTTGTTCTGGTTACGCAGGCAGAGGCCGAGGTTCCCGATCGTCTGGCCCAGCGTCGGGTGCTCCTGTCCGGGCACGGATTTCATGAGCTGCAGCGCTTCACGCCACTTTTGCTCTGCTTCTTCGAGACGATTCGTTCGACGCAGCAGCGTCGCCAGATTGTTCTTGGCGGTTGCAAGATTGAACGGCTCGGTCGCGCGCCACTCTTCGAACATCGACTCGACTTCCTTGTAGTACTTTTCGGCCTCGTCGTAGCGCCCAAGATCATCGAGAAGAAACGCGAGGCTGTTCAGCGCCTCCGCGTAGCCGACACTGTTCGTGCCCGAGACCTGCGCTCGTAGCGCCAGGGTGCGCCGGATCTGCTTCTCCGCTTGTTCCGTCAGCCCGAGGCTGATATACGCATCTCCGAGTGTCTGGCGTACTTCGGCCTCGACGAGAGGCTGCTCTTTCAATGAACCGTTGTCGAGGCGTGCCGCGGCCCGATCGATCACCTGGCGCACCGTCATATCCGGCGTCGCGCCTTTTTCTGGGTCGCCCGCCGCGATCATCTCCTGAAGAAAACTGCGGACCGCGAGCGCTGTTTCCGCTTCGTGCTGCGCTTCGCTTTTCGCCTTGTCGGCAGCTTCCGCCTGTCGATCCGCCTTTTCCTTGGCCTCCTTCGCCGCGACCGCGGCACGATCGCTGTTCTCCGCCGCGAGCACGGCGATGTCGCGCTGGTCGCGCGCCTGGATCAATCCGTAGCTCGCGAGCGCCAGCCCCACGACAAGCGCGAGCACGACGAAAACCGCCGCGCTCAGCGCAAGCCGGTGGCGCCGCGCGAATTTCCCGGCACGATAGAAAGTGCTCGGCGGCCCCGCGAGCACTGGCTGACCCGTGAGAGCGCGCTCGAGGTCGAGCCCGAAGTCGCGCGCCGATGCGTAACGCCGGTCGCGATCCTTTTCGAGGCTCTTGTTCAGAATCCAGTCGAGGTCGCCGCGCAGCGCCTTGGCGATCGCCGCGGGTCGTTCGCCGCGCCGATCGGCAAGCGTGCGCGTGCTCGCCGAAGAGCGCGCCGCGTACCGATCGGATGCCCGCACCGGCTCGGCATCGCGCAGCAACCGGAGCATCTCGAGCGCCGCGCCCCGCGATGGCGGTTCAATCGGAAGACGGCCGGTCAGCAATTCGTAGAGCGTGACCCCAAGCGAGTAGACATCGGAGCGAACATCCGCGTCCACTCCCCCCGAACCCGCCTGCTCCGGGCTCATGTATTCCGGCGTGCCGAGAAAGTGACCTTCCAGCGTCCGGGCTTGCTGCACGCCGGGTGCGGTCGCCTTCGCGATCCCGAAGTCGATGATGCGTGCCCGGGCGGGTGCATCGGCGCGATCGGATTCCGCGTGCACGAGAATGTTCGAGGGTTTCAGATCGCGGTGAATGATGCCGCGCTGGTGCGCGTGCTGCACGGCTTCGCAAACGTCGATCATCAGGCGGACGCGCGCCTCGATGTTCATGCGCGTGTCGTCGCAGAATCTCGTGATCGGAACGCCCCGCACGAGCTCCATCGCGAAGAAAGGCCTGCCGTTCGAAGTCACCCCTGCATCGAGAATCTTTGCGATTCCCGGGTGATCGAGCAGCGCGAGCGCCTGCCGCTCCGCCTCGAAGCGCGTGATGATCTCGCGCGTGTCCATCCCCGGCTTCAGGACTTTGAGCGCGACTGTGCGCCGGATCGGCTCGCTCTGTTCAGCCTCGTACACCACGCCGAAGCCGCCTTCGCCGATGACGCGCACGATCTTGTACGGTCCGACGACGTCTCCCGGCGCAAGCCACCCCGTGCTGCTGAGCGCGGGCGACACCGCCTGATCCACCGTCGGCGAGTCGGGATCGATCCGCGGCGTTTGCCCGCCAAAATCCGGAGGCGTGGCCGCCGCATCGCGCGTGGCGTCGCCTCCGAATTCGAACCCGCGATGGTCGGACGCCGCCATGCTCAACAGTATTGCGCCACGCTACCTGCGGCCGCGCCGCGCCAGCCACCAGCCGGGCCGCACCGATCCCGAGAGTTCGGAAATCGCGGCGAGCTTGCGCCGGAGACACTCTTCAAGCAATGCGCGGTCCGCGGCTCCGTTGGTGATCACCCGCCCCGCGTTTGTTCGAAGCAATTTGTAGATGGCACGCTCGCGCGAGCGCACTTCAGCCCCGCTCCAAACCTTGGAATCGAGAACACGGTCGTCGGCATCTTCGATCGTTCTTTCGACATCCGCTGGGGTCGGCAAATGCGCTGTGTCTCGCCGTCGCTTCAAAGCCACCGCGTCATCGAATATGTACCAACCTCCCGGCTTTGTCAGCCGCCTTGCGATCCGGATCGCCTGTTCGAAAGGAAAAACATTGAGCAACACGACCGCATCGAAACCACGCAACCGAATTCTTTCCGCCACGCCCACGCGGAACTCGCACAGGTTTTCAACGCCGCGCGCTCTCGCCAAGTCGCGGCAATCCGCGATAAACGGCGCGAATGCATCCACGCCCAACACGCGGCAGCCGATTCTGCGCGCGATCTCCACGGCGACCGCGCCCTTGCCGCACCCAAGATCGAGCACGCGCGATTCCGGGCCTAGACCCGCACGCTTGAGCCGGCGCGCCGTGAATTCGGGCATGCTCCCCAGCGCATGCAGCGGGCGGAAAAATTCCTGAATGAGATGAGCGCCCTCCGCGGGCACATCGAGCGAACGCGTGGCAAGGCGGACGCTTCGGGATGTCTTGGGAAGTTTCCTGAGCGCCACGCAAGTCTCCATCAAAACAAGTCGCTCGAACACCCCCTCTTTGAAGGTGTCAGTATGGCAGGCGATCCGGCCGACGGGCGTCTAGTCGGCTGAAAACGGGGAGACGCAGCCCGATTCCTCCCTTCATTCCCGTCTCATTCCGGTTTGGTAAAAGCACGGGGCTTGGCACGCCGGTTGCCCCACCGAATGATGACAGAGTTTGAGAAAGGAAGGAATCTCTATGTCCAAAATCATTGGAATCGACCTCGGCACCACGAACTCGTGCGTCGCCGTCATGGAAGGCACGCAGCCGAAGGTGCTGATCAATAGCTCGGGTAACCGGATCACCCCCTCGGTCGTTGCGTTTACGGATAAGGGCGAGCGCCTCGTGGGCCAGCCCGCCAAGCACCAGCAGGTGACCAACCCCAAGAACACGATCTTCTCGATCAAGCGCTTCATGGGCCGCAGGCGCTCGGAAGTGTCGGGCGGTGCAGACACGTCGTACGGAAAATCGGGCAACGAAGAATCAAAAGTTCCGTACACGCTCGTCGGCGGACCCGACGACTTCGTCAAGGTGAAAGTAAACCAGGGCGAGTTCACACCCCAGCAGATCAGCGCGTTCATCCTGCAGGATCTCAAGAAGACCGCCGAGGATTATCTCGGCGAAAAAGTCGAGCGCGCGGTGATCACCGTGCCGGCGTACTTCAACGACGCGCAGCGCCAGGCGACCAAGGACGCCGGCGAGATCGCGGGCTTGAAGGTCGAGCGCATCATCAACGAGCCCACCGCCGCGGCACTCGCGTACGGACTCGACAAAGGCAAGAAGAACCAGAAGATTGCTGTCTTCGATCTGGGCGGCGGTACGTTCGACGTCTCGGTGCTCGATATCGGCGACGGCGTGTTCGAGGTGCTGAGCACCAATGGCGACACGCATCTGGGCGGCGACGACTGGGACCAGCGCGTCATCGACTTCCTCGCCGAGGAGTTCCGCAAGAAGGAAGGCATCGACATCCGCAAGGACCCGATGGCTCTTCAGCGCCTCAAGGAAGCGGCGGAAAAAGCGAAGATCGAACTCTCCACCATGCAGGAGACAACGGTCAATCTGCCGTTCATCACGGCCGATCAGAACGGACCCAAGCACCTGCAGGTCACGCTGAATCGCACCAAGTTCGAATCGCTGTGCGCCGATCTCTTCGATCGGCTCAAGGGACCGTGCCTCAGCGCGCTCAAGGACGCGAAGCTCGACACGAGCAAGATCGACGAAGTCGTTCTTGTCGGTGGCAGCACGCGCATGCCCAAGGCGCAGCAGATCGCCAAGGAAATCTTCGGCAAGGAGCCCAACAAGAGCGTCAACCCGGACGAGGTGGTTGCGGTCGGCGCCGCGATCCAGGGCGGCGTGCTCACCGGCGCCGTGAAGGACATCCTCCTTCTCGACGTCACACCGCTTTCGCTCGGCGTCGAGACTCTCGGCGGCGTGATGACGCGGCTCATCGAGCGCAACACCACGATCCCGACGAGCAAGAAGGAAACCTTCTCGACCGCGGCGGACAATCAGACGAGCGTGACGATTCATGTGCTGCAGGGCGAGCGCGAGTTCGCCAAGGACAATCGCACGCTCGGCAACTTCGACCTCACCGGCATTCCGCCGGCGGCGCGCGGCGTGCCGCAGATCGAAGTGGAATTCGCGCTCGACGCCAACGGCATTCTGACTGTCACCGCGACGGACAAGGCCAGCGGCAAAAAGGCGGACATCAAGATCACCAACTCGGGCGGTTTGTCGAAGGACGAAATCGATCGCATGAAGCGCGACGCCGAGGCGCACGCCGCCGAGGACAAGTCGCGTCGCGAGGTGATCGACCTCAAGAATCGCGGCGAGGCCATGCTTATCCAGACGCGCAAGAGCTTGGAGGAGTACGGCGGCAAAGTCAGCCCCGAAGTTCGGGGCAAAGTCGAGAGCGCGCTTTCAAATCTCGAGAGCAAGCTCAAGGGCGACGAAAAGGCCGCGATCGAGGCGGCAATGAAGGAACTCGATGCCGCGAGCATGGAGCTCGGCAAGGTGATGTACGAGGAAGCTTCGAAGAAGGGCGCAACCCCGGGTGCCGAGGGCGCTGCTCCCGGCGGCGAAGCGCAGGACGGCGCGAAGAAGGACGACGTCATCGACGCGGAGTTCAAGGTCAAGGACGAGAACTGATCTTTCCGTGACTATTCAAAGTGTTTGAGAAGCGCCCCGGACTCAAACCCGGGGCGCTTTTGTTTTCGGCGAGGATCAGATTGGCTTGAGATCCCGGACGGTGCGCGGGTCCTTCGCATCACCCGTGTTCAGCGTGCTCGCCGGCTCGAAGAGGATGACTTCAACTTCGTTCCTTGCAACGGGCCGGTGTTCGACGCCGCGCGGCACGACGAGGAATTCGCCCGCGCTGAGCTCCACTTTGCGATCCCGAAACTCCATCGTGAAGGCACCCTTGTGCACAAGGAACATCTCGTCTTCATGCTCGTGGCTGTGCCAGACAAACTCGCCCTGAAACTTCACGAGCTTCACCTGCTGGCCGTTCAGATCGGCGGCGATCCGCGGCGACCAGTGCTCTGCAATCGTCGCGAACGCGCTCGTGAGATTGACAGGGCGGGGAATCGTCATGACTCAGTGTATGAGCCGCACGCGAAAGCCGGATAGTTGTATGCAACAAAGCGAGGAGCACGGAAACGAGGGCGATCCGCGCTACTGCTTCGTCCCGCGCCCCACGAATGGACCCGCAAAAACGGCGACACTCACCGGATTCGCTTCGAGGTCAAACGCGATCTTCGTCGTCGGCACTCCAGCAGGAAAGAAGTCGCCGCCGCCGAGCCAGTGAATGATTCGATCCGATTCTCCGGGCATCGCAAACACGAGCGCCTTGTTGTTGTTCAGCTTGATCTCGAATCGCTTGTCGCCGAGGCTGTAATTGCCGATGAATTGCTGCTGCTCCTCAGGGGTGATCTGCTTTGCGGCCGGGGCGTTGCCCGCATCCCCCAGTGAGCTCAGGTATTCGAACGTGTCCTTGGATTTGTCGCCTCCGGCGCGCGCGTGGTTCAGGAGCGGGATGCCGTGAGGCCCGAGTTGCCGCTGGATGCCGGGTCGTGCCGCGACGAACGCCCTGACAACGTCGGTGTACCCGAGCATCGCCGCGGCAAAGATGTCGATGCGTGCGCCTCTTTCGATCAGGAATTCCGCGATCGAGCGGCGACCGGTGTGCGACGCGGCGCCCAACGCCGATTCCCAATCGCCGAATCCCCAATCCCACCACGCATTCGCGAGCGGAGGATGCGTGTCCACCAATTCGCGAACACGATTCTCGTCGAAGTGCGATTTCCCGACGACTTCGGCGACCAGTTTCGGATCAAAGTGCGGACAGTTCGGCCAATCGGTGACGGGTGCGCCGAGCGAATCCGGCTCGGAACCCGACGCGGGAAGCGTTGCAAAGCAAACCCCGGCGACGCTGCCGGTCGCGAGGAACTCCCGCCTTGAAATGTCCGCCATGAGCGAATCTCCCGTTGTCCGATTCCTCGGATGTTGATACCGGCACGATGGGGCAAGGTTTCAGATGCCCCGTACCCTTGCCCCCATGCCCGCACCCGACCTCGGTCCGCCCGCCTCATTCCCGCATCGTGAGAGACCCCTGTCGGTGCATTTGCTGCCCGGACTTGTCGCCCAGTCGTCTCTGGCCGGCTCCATTGTGATCATGATCGATGCACTCCGTGCCAGCGTCACGATCGCCGCGGCACTCGCCTCTGGGGCTCGCGCGGTTTACCCGGTTCTCACTGTGGACGACGCGCTCGTCGCGGCAGAGAAAATGATTCACTCCGGGATTCCGAAAGAAGACATCATCCTCGGTGGCGAGCGCGGCGGAGTCCTGATTCCCGGTTTCGATCTCGACAATTCGCCGCTCGCGTACACGGCCGATCGGGTGCGCGATAAGGCGGTCGTTTTCACGACAGCCAACGGGACATCGACGCTCCTCCACGCGCGCGAAGCCTCAATCGTTCTCGTCGGAGCGCTCACCAATGTCGATGCCGTGTGCCGTGCCGTTGCCACAGATCCCCGCGACGTGCACATCATCTGTTCCGGAACGCGCGGTGAGATCAGCCTCGACGATTGCATCGCGGCGGGAGCGATGGTCGACCGGCTGCGCGACGCCGGACGCGAACTCGGTTCGGATGATTCCGGACAGGTTTGTCTGAGAAACTGGCACGAAGCCGCGCGCACCGGAATTCTCGACGCTATGCGCGTCAGCCGCGGCGGTCGGAACCTCGTCAAACTCGGCTTCGAAGCCGACATCGAATTCTGCTCGAGAGTCGATGGTGTGCCGGTGCTGCCACGTTACGACGCGCAATCCGGCACGATCACCCTCGTCGAGTGATCCAAGCTATTTGCGGATTTGCTCTTTGATCTTGTCGATCCGCTTTCGGTATTCGATGACGTCGGCGGAACTGAACGACTCAAACAGCGGCATCATGTGCAGCGCCTTGGCCTGGTCGCGCAAGGGTCCGATGCTGTTGGTGATGGTGGACGCGACATCGTCGATACGCCGGATGAACGATTCCTTGTCTTTGGCGGTCGCCGCGGCGTCTTTCAGTTTTTCGATTCGGTCGGCAACGTTCTGCCGCCACTGCTTCACGCGCTTGATGAGCCCGTCGCACGCGGTCTTGGCGTTCTTCATGCACTTCTCGCCCTGATCACCCGCGCTCTTCAGGTTTCCAAGTGCGTGAGAAATCGAAGAGACGCTCGTGTCCGGGATCGACCGGGCAATGCCGTACCTCACGCAGTCGACTCCGGTCAGTGTGAAGACCTGTCCGACCGAAAGCTGTTTGGCACCGGATTTGTCGGCAGGCGGCTCGGACGTGAGCGTCCATTTGTTTGGCCCTGCGGGGACGGCCCAGACCTGCTGGCCAGAGAGCATCATCGCCCGGGCGAGCGCACCGCTGTGGCCGTGCTTCTCGGCCATGGCCGCGACTTCCGCCGCGAGAATCGAATTCATCTTCATGTCCACTTCCGCCGAGCCGGTGTTGGTCATGTGATAAACAACGGCGCCGCCGAACGTGCCGCCGGGCGTGATCATCAGATCGTCGCTCGCGAAAGTGGGCCAGATCGAAGCGCTGATCGAATTCTCGATCACCATCGTGAAGTTCAGCTTGTCGTCGTACTCCTTCATCTTGTCGGCCATGTACCTCGAAGCCCAGACATAGCCGCCCGGGGAGTCGATGACCATCACGATCCGCGGCACCTTGTGCTTCACGGCCCAATCCATCGCGTTGATGAGTCCGAGGGGATAGACGTCTTCCCCAAACGTGCCTTTCAGGGGGACAATCAGAAAATCGCCGCTCGAGTCGTCGTCTTTGACATCGGATTCGACTTTGGAAGGCGATCTGGACGAAACGTTCCGGATGATCGAAGCGATCTGAGATTTCTTGAATGTTGAATGAAGTTCGACGCCGGCCATCGTGCCTTTGGCTTCAACTTCGTCGTCGGTCTCCTTGATCACCTCTCCGAGCAGCACGCGGCCGTCGCTGAAATAGATCATGTCCTCAGCACGGGCGGTCCGGACGGCCGCGACGAGCAGCATGCAGACGATCAATACCCAACGAAACAGGCTCATGAAGCTCTCCCAGGCTCGGTCTTGAAAAGCCGGTACCCCAAAGGGAACGAATCTCAATGTCCGGTAGACGATCGATTCTACATAGTTTCGACGATTCTTGCCATTTGTTCCGCCGCGCGCCGGCGATGACTGAGCAGGTTCTTTTCCTCGGGAGGCAGCTCCGAACTCGTTCGCAGGAAGTCGGGCGCCACGAGGAACAACGGGTCGTATCCGAATCCGGAGTGACCGCTCGGCACACGAGGCGGAATTCCGATTCGGCCTTCGAAGGTTCCTTTGCTCCGGCCGAGAATCCTGCCTTGGGCGTCGCCGAGCGTCATGGTGCAGACAAAGCGCGCCGAGCGTTGAACGCTCTCGATTCCTTCCAACTCCCTGAGCACGCGATTGTTATTGGCCCCGTCGCGTTCGGCGCGGGTCATCCCCGCTTCGCGCCCGTCGGTGCAGTAGTGGCTGCTGATGACCCCGGGACGCCCTCCGAGCGCGTCGATTTCCAGCCCGGAATCGTCTGCCAGGCACACGCGCCCTGTTGCCCTTGCGTACGCGATCGCCTTGATCTCGGAGTTCTCTTCGAAGGTCGAGCCGACCTCGGCGGGCTCGGGGATCGGTCCGGGGGCAAGCGTGTCGAGCCCGATCAGCCGCACCGCCGGCGCGAGAGCCGAGAAGATCGCCTTCATTTCCTTGACTTTGTGAGGGTTTGCCGTTGCGAGCACGATCTCAACCATGATCGATTCTTGCAGCGCCGGCCCCGGGCATGCACCGGTTCGACGGCGCCCGGCCTACTTTGCCGCCATGCCCGCCAGGAATGACATCGCTCGATCCGCGGCAACCAGGCTCACGGAATCGATCGACGCCCTCAAGAACCTTCCGGTGGTCGTCGGATTCGACGGATTCATCGATTCGATCATCCATCCCGTCGAGAAGCGACAATCGCTCGGTCCGGACGGATACATTCCTTTCCGAACGATCGAGCAGTTCTCGCGGCGCGTGGCGGCGGCCGCGGGAAAGAGTGCGAACATCGAGCTGGTCGTCAAGGAAGATCGGTTCGGTGGCAACGGACCTCTCATGGCTGGCGCGATGGGGCGCGCGGGCGCGCCCGTGACGTACATCGGCGCCGTGGGCGCGCACGACAGGCCCCGCGAGCTTCATCCGATCTACGCCGACTTTGCCACGAGATGCTCGCAGGTCATCGCGGTGGGGCCGCCCGCCCATACCGACGCACTCGAATTCGATGACGGCAAGATCATGCTCGGGCGCCCCCGCAACGTGCAAACGATCTGCTGGGAGTCGCTTGCGTCGGAGATCGGACGCGAGCGACTGGTTTCGATCTTCCGTTCCGCGGCGCTGATCGGCATCGTGAACTGGGTCATGATGCCCGGCGTCGAGTCAGTTTGGGAAGGGATACGCAAAGAGGTCTTCAGCGAGGGGCGCGCCGACTCCAAGCGGGTATTTCTCGATCTCGCCGATCCGACGCGCAGGTCGGATGACGATGTCCGCGCCGCCGTACGCAGAATTGCGGATTTAGATGCGGCCGTGCCGGTCACTCTCGGACTGAATCACGCCGAAGCGCAGCGCATCGCATCGGTGCTGGAGCTCTCTGTTCTCGATGTGGAGTCCGGTTCCGCTCTGGGCGAGAGCGTGCGCGACGGCGCAGAGGCGATTCGCGCCGCGATCGGTATCGATTGCGTCGTGATCCATCCGCGCGAGGGAGCCGGCGCCGCAAGCGTCGACGCGGACGCCGCGTGGTTCGACGGTCCATTCACGCAAACTCCGCGGCTTTCGACGGGCGCGGGCGACCATTTCAACGCGGGGTTCTCCCTCGGACAGCTCGCGGGAATGACTCTGGAAGAGTGCCTGGCGCTCGGTTGTGCGACCAGCGGGGCGTACGTCCGTGACGCGGGCAGCCCGACAGCACAAAGACTCGTTGAGTTTCTCCGCGAGTTACCGGAGCCGAGGCCGCGCTAGACGAATGATCGCGCGGCGCGCATGCTGCGCCAGAGCGAAACAAACGGTATGCACGAGCGCAACCTAGTAATCGCAAGCGTGAAATTGAAACGGCCGTTTGCTTTTCGTGCGCTGAGTATCGCCTACAGTCATCGCGATGTGTTTCACGGCTCAGTCAGCAGATGTGGATACGGGCACGGAGGTGCTCCCAGTGGATGCACTCGCACGCGCGGCAGTGGCCGAGATTCAATCCGGGATGATCATCGGCTTGGGGACGGGCATGACCGCGGCAAGAGGCATCCTCGCTCTCGCCGAGCGCGTCAGAGCCGAAAAGCTCTCGATCCAATGCGTGCCGACCAGCCACGCATCCGAAACCGTCGCGCGCAACTACCAGTTGCCCATCATCGATTTCGCGATGGTCGAAAAAGTGGACTTCATTTTCGACGGCGCGGATGAAGTCGATCCTCAGCTCCGCATGCTCAAGGGCAAGGGCGGCGCGATCGTTCGCGAGCGGATCGTGGCGCACGCTTCGACTCGCTCCATCTATATGGTCGGCCAGAACAAACTCGTCGATCGCCTCGGTCAGACCTGCACGCTTCCCATCGCCGTGATGGCGTTCGGGCTCGCTTCGGTTCGCACCCGCTTGCGCGATCTTGGCTTGAACGGTGTCATCCGTCGCACGCTCGATGGCCAGTTCTTCCTGACCGACAACGGGCATCTCTTGATCGACGTCTCGATCGAACACCACGACCTCGATGAGCTCGCGGCGGAACTCGATCAGATCGCCGGTGTGGCGGACCACGGCCTTTTCCTGACCGAGTGCCAGGAATTGCTCGTCGAAACGCCCAATGGCATCGAGAAGATGACCCGCAAGGTCACCGCCTGATCCACGCTCCATCCGGTGTTATTCTGAGGGCGCGTTCGCGGCCGGCCGTTGGCTCGGCGCATATTCCGTACCCGGAGGGCACACATGAATCGACTTCTCGTGATTCTGCTCGGCGTTTCGGTGAGCCTGGGGTCCCTGCCATCGGTCGCGCGCCAGCCGGCCGCGCCGGGGTCGGCTTCGGCAGAGGTTGCCGTTCCCGATTCCCCCGCCGGTGAGCAGCTCAAGTGGCTGGTCAATTTTTTGAACGGCAAGGGCGAGTTCGGAGAGCCGACCGATCGCTTCAACGAGGCATTCCTGAAGCAAGTTCCGGCCGAGCGAATCAAGCCGCTCCTCGAATCCGCGAAGTCAACCGTCTTCAAGGACGGCGCCAAGCTCACACAGATCAAGCCGGACGCCACGGAATCCCACCTCGTCGCGGTGCTACAGGGTGGCGACGCACTGCTCGAGGTGTCGGTCGATACGGACGCGTCAGGGAAGATGCAGGGCCTGCTGCTCAAGCCCGCGGCACCCGCCAAGGCCGCGTTCTCATCCTGGAAGCAGTTCGACGAGAAGTTCGGGTCGCTGCCGGGGAGCACGAACTTTGCCGCGTACGCCGTGACCCCCTCATCGGACGGAACATTCGCCTTGCGACCGGTGTACACGATTCATCCCGAGCTGTGCCTCGCGACCGGATCAACGTTCAAGCTCTACGTGCTGGGAACGCTCGGCGAGCAGATTCTCGCCGGTAAGGGCAAGTGGGACGAAGAGATCAAGATCTCGGATGACCTCAAGAGTCTGCCGGGCGGAGTGATGCAGAACGAGCCGGCGGGCAAGGCGATTCCGCTCAGCGAATTCGCAGCGAAGATGATCTCGATCAGCGACAACACGGCGACCGATCATCTCATCCATCGGGCGGGGCGCGAAGCTGTCGAGGAATACGCCGCCGGTTTGAATTCGTGTGCGGCGCGGACCACGCCTTTTCTGACGACGATGGAAATGTTCCGGATCAAGCTCTCGCCGGACAAGGGGCTCGCCACGCGTTACGCGAGCGCGGACGAAGCGGGGAGGCGGGCGCTTCTCGCGCCGGGCGGCGAGGTGAGCAAGTCGGAGCCCGATCTGAAATTTGCAGAAAAGTGGACAGTCCCGATCGAAATCGAAGAGATCGAGTGGTTTTCCTCCGCGACCGACCTCTGCAACGCCATGCTGAAGCTGCACGAGCTTGAAGAGAGGCCGGGGATGGACGAGCTCAAGCGTGTGCTGCGGATCAATGGCGGCATTCCCTTCGACAAGAAGGTTTGGCCGAGCGTCGCGTACAAGGGCGGTTCCGAGCCCGGCGTGATCAATCTCACCTGGCTGCTCGAGCGAAACGACGGCGCGATGTTCGCCGTCTCCATGGGCTGGAACAATCCAAAGGCCGCGGTGGACATCAACACCATGGTCGGTATCGCCCGCGGCGTGGCGGATCTGCTCGCGAAGGAACCCAAGTAGAAACGGCGGGCGCTACTTCGCCCGTTCAAAGAACACCCGCACCGATTCGGTGCCGACTTCGAAGACGAGCGTTCCCGATCGCGCCCGGTCGTAGACATTCCCGACGTGCGCCTTCATGTTGCGCTTGGCGCCGTCCGGAAAGATCACGTCGACCGTCGCGGTTTCTGAAATCGGCTTGTCGAAATACGAGAACTCGCGCCGCGCGTTCGTCAGCACGACGCCCGTGTTGAGATTCGCCTCGTCGAAGCGCACGATGCAATTGGTCATCATGAGGCCCGTCTTGTTGACGACGCCGACGCCGATGCTCGGGCCGCGATCGCAGCCGGTGAGGGCTGCCGACACGACTCCTGCGCCGATGAGCGTCGCGAGATGGATGGCGCGTGTGCGGCTCATACTTGGCCCCGTCTCTCAGCAAAAAGGGCTGTTTCGAACATCGGCGCTCGTTGAAGGTCGCTTCTTCAGAATCTATGGAGATGGCAGAATCGAACCAAACTCGGCCGGAATGCGGCCGGATAACGCGCGATCGTGTTTGGAGGTTGT
Organism: Phycisphaeraceae bacterium; assembly: GCA_019636555.1. Classification (NCBI taxonomy): domain Bacteria; kingdom Pseudomonadati; phylum Planctomycetota; class Phycisphaerae; order Phycisphaerales; family Phycisphaeraceae; species Phycisphaeraceae bacterium. The sequence goes on from JAHBXH010000001.1 coordinate 878,644, forward strand.
CTGTACAATTTCGGGTAGACAGCAAGGAAAGCGGGGTCTTTTCGAGGAATACGTCGCGTGAAACTCCTGCACAAATGGGTTGCGGCAGCGATTCTGATTGCGATCGGTCTCGGGCTTGGGCTATTGACGCTCCGCGCGATCGCGATGTTCACGCTGAGCATGACGGAGCGGCCTCGCATCCGTGATCCGCTTCATTTTGTGAAGGAGGGCCCGGAGTACCTCGTCTCGTTCTTGGAGGCCAAGCACGGGGAGGAAGATCGCCTGCTCGCGACGTGTTCCGCTTCGATCGAAATGTCTCTCTATTCGGCTGACCAGTCGCGGCGCGTAATAGTCTCGTGGCTCCACGATGGCACAGGATCCGATGCTCGAATGTCAGGCGACAACTGCGCGGGATACGGCTTGCAACGGCTGCTTCGACTGAACCCCGCCGTCGGCAACCAGATTCTGGCGTCGCTGGACATAAGACAGCTTTCGCAGGTCGAACGAGGCCGCCTCGCCCGATGGCTCTTGATTGCCACCTCGAAATCCAAGGGCGAAAACGATCTCTGGTCCCCAGCGTGCGAGTTGCTGAGCGTTCCCCCTGGCGAGCAAGACGAGATGCTGACTATGGCGATTTCCGACACCATCGCGCACATCGTCAACCGTCCGAGCCGTTGAAGGCGGCGCGACAAATCGCAGCGCTTTCATACACTGACACCATGCTTCGAAACGCACTCGATGCCCTTGGCCTGACTTCACATCCTCGCATTATTCTCGACTTGTCCGGCGATCGGTCTGTCGATGGGCTGATCGAGGTCGTCAATAGCCCGACAACCGCGGTGCCGATCGCCGCGATCAAACTCGACGACGAGCGCTCCTACGACGCCGCGATTGCTCGGAGTGTGGCCGCATTCAATAAATGGCGCGAAGTCCCGGCCCCGGTCCGCGGCCAGGTCGTGCGCGCCGTCGGCGATGAGTTCCGCAAACACAAAGAGGCGCTCGGCGCGATCATCACCGCCGAGGTGGGCAAGATCATTTCGGAATCCGAAGGCGAGGTGCAGGAAACCATCGATATCGCCGACTTTGCCGTCGGCCTCTCGCGCCAGTTGTACGGCCTCACCATGCCCAGCGAGCGACCCGGCCACGCGATGCGCGAGCAGTGGCTCCCGCTCGGCCCGATCGGCGTCATCTCCGCGTTCAATTTTCCGAACGCGGTCTGGGCGTGGAACGCGATGGTCGCCGCGGTCTGCGGCGACAGCGTCATCTGGAAACCAAGCCTGCTCGCGCCGCTCACCGCGATCGCGACCAACACGATCGCGCAGCGCGTCGCGTCGGCGCTCGGTCACGAAGACCTGTTCACGCTCGTCATCGGGCGCGACGATGTCGTGGGTGAGCGGCTGATCGCCGACAAGCGTCTGCCCCTGATCAGCGCGACCGGTTCCTGCCGCATGGGAAGGCGCGTGGGCGAGGTCGTCGCAAAGCGGCTCGGCCGTTCGCTGCTCGAACTCGGTGGGAACAACGCCGCGATCGTCCACGAGGATGCGGATCTCGATCTGGCCGCGCGCGCGATCCTGTTCGCCGCGGTCGGCACCTGCGGCCAGCGCTGCACCACGACGCGCCGGCTCATCGTGCACGAAAAAGTTGCGGATGCTCTCCTCGCCAAACTGACCAAGGCGTATTCGTCGGTCCGCATCGGAGATCCTTCGAACGAAGGAACACTCGTCGGCCCGCTGGTGAACGCCCGCGCGGTCGAAGGCTTCGTTGCCGCGATTGCCGCGGCAAAGCAGCAGGGGGGAACGGTCCTGGTTGGCGGAGACAAACATTCCGCGCCCGGCCTCACAGGCCACTTCGTTCAGCCGACGATCGTCCGCGCCCCGACGAACAACAAACTGCCGATCGCCAGCGAGGAAACGTTCGCTCCGATCCTCTATGTCTTTACGTATCGCGACCCGGAAGACGCGATCGCACTCCAGAACTCCGTCGCGCAGGGGCTCTCGTCCGCAATTTTCACGTTGAACGCCGGGCTCGCCGAGCGCTTCCTTTCTCCCGCGGGCACCGGATCGGACTGCGGGCTCGCGTACGTCAACATGGGAACCAGCGGCGCCGAAATCGGCGGCGCGTTTGGGGGCGAAAAGGAAACGGGGGGCGGGCGCGAGTCGGGATCTGACTCCTGGAAGGCCTACATGCGGCGCCAGACTTGCTCGATCAACTTCTCCGGAAAGCTCGAACTGGCGCAGGGCATCCGATTCGAGTGAAGTCGGAAACAAACCCGATGGAGAAAGCGGCCGGAATTGTTTCCCAAAGATCGTTGGTACAGGCTAACCTTCCGGTCCGACCGCGCCCCACCCCACCCCACCCCACCCCACCCCACCCCCTTCCCTCCGCGCGGTCATCGTTCCTCCCCGATACCAGTGAACAACTCATGACGACCACCGCAACCCGGCCCGTCTCGCCCTTCGTCCAACCTCCGGCCCCCGCGCTCGATATTCCGATGGACCCGGAAACGGGTGCGCCCGCGACCGTCGAGCGGCGGCTTTCGGTTCCCGAGGGTGTGAAGCCGTACGTCCTTCGCTGGCACGTCATCATCGCCATCGGCGCGATCCACCTCGCCGCCATTCCCGCGTTCTTCCCGATGTTCTTCTCGTGGAGCGGCGTGGCGCTCATGATCTTCGGGATCTATTTCTTCGGGATGATCGGGATCAACATCTGCTACCACCGCCTGCTCACGCACAAAGGCTTTGTCGTCCCCAAGTGGTTCGAGCGCGCCCTCGCGCTGCTCGCCATCTGCAACCTTGAAGGCACACCCGCATCGTGGGTCGCGGCACACCGGCGCCACCACCAGCACTCCGATCACGAGCCCGATCCGCACTCTCCCCTTGTCAACTTCCTGTGGGGCCACATCCTGTGGCTCTTTGTCACCAATCCGCACGTTGACAGCAAAGAAAGCATCCGCAAGTACTGCGTCGATCTCTTCCGCGACCCCGTCTACAAGTCGATGGAGGAGAACCCGCTCTGGCTTCTCATCTATCCGATCCACGCGGTCATCATCATGGCGCTCGGCTTCGGTGTCGGATACGCCACGACCGGCACGACCTCCGGCGGCTGGGCGCTCGCCCTCAGTTGGCTCTTCTGGGGCGTCTTTGTGCGCACCGTCGCGGTCTGGCACATCACGTGGAGCGTGAATTCGTTCACGCACACTTTCGGCTATCGCAACTACGAAACCGATGAGGACAGCCGGAACAACTGGCTTGTCGCGATTCTCTCCGGCGGCGAAGGCTGGCACAACAACCACCACGCCGATCAGCGTGCCGCGGCACACGGCCACAAGTGGTGGGAGTTTGATCTCACCTACTGGACGATTCGCGCGTTCCGCGCCGTCGGCCTCGCGAAGGAAGTTGTTCAGCCCAAGGAATGGGGCGAACGCAAGATCTGAGTGACTGTGCGCTTCACGCGCGACCTGATTCAAATCCCGGTGCGGCCGCGCTCGTAAACTCAGGCGTGACGCTGAACTCCGCCAGCTTTCATCCAAGACCCGTCGCGGCACTCCCGGTCGTCCGGAGCGATGGTTGGGCGATCAAGCCGTACCGCATTCTCGGGCGGGAATCGAATCGCGATGAGCCGCTGTCGGCAGAATCGACCGAGGCGGTCTTTCGGACGTTGCCGCGTGCGCGCGAAGGTCCCGAGCGCCCGCCCGTAGGCTTTGTCATCGAGCATCTGGCGACGCCGCTCGACTACCTCGTAATCTGCTGGTGGGAGAACAAGAACGAACTCGCGACGCGAATCCTGACGCGCTCGGAAGGAGCGGACTGGGGCGAGCCTCCCGGCAACGAGTCGTTCTGCGTCTGGGACTTCGACATCATGTGGTTCGAGCGCAACGCGTTCATCCGCACGATGCTGAGCTTTGCGCCCGCGGATGTTCAGGCGTACATCGCGGCGCGGTTCGAGAAGGCGAGCGTCGGATGACTGCCGCGGCAGTGGTGCGCGACGCGACCGATGCGGACGTACCCGCCATTCTGCCGATGGTGCGTGCAATCTGTGCGATGCACGAATCGCTCGATCCCGCGCGCTACGCGATGCGTCCGAACGTCGCGATGATGTATGAGAGCTGGCTTCCCGAGCGAATCGCCGATCCGGAGAGCGCGCTGCTCGTGGTCGAACAGGATTCGAAGATCGCGGGATTTCTCGTCGCGACCACCGAGCGCAGCATCCCGATCTACCGTCTTGCTCGTTTCGGATTCATCCACGATGTCTGGGTCGAGCCGCACGCGCGCGGGAAAGGCCTCGGAAAACTGCTGGCGCTACGGGCAATCGAAAAGTTTCGCCGGATCGGCGTTGAACAAATACGCCTCGAAACCGCGGCACAGAACCCGGCCGCGCGCAAACTCTTCGAATCCTGCGGCTTTTGCGTCGCGACGATCGACATGCTGCTCGAACTGCGCTGATCGGTTCGAGGTACTTCGACAGTCTTCGGGTTCACGCCCCACATGGCGCATTCGCCACCCGGTCCATAACTGAAAGTACTTTCGGTTTCAGAGAAAATCCGCTTGACAGGACCGCTGCAGCATGATTGAATGAACGCTCAACAATTGAGCGATCATTCAATGAGTCCTCCTTTGTCCTCTCAGCCCGACACGCGCACACGCATCCTCGATGCCGCGGCCCGACTCTTCCACGAGCAGGGGTTCAACGCCACCGGAGTTTCCACGATCCTGCGCGAGGCGGGCGTCAACCCGGGAAGTCTCTACAACCTTTTTCCGAGCAAGGATGCGCTGCTTGCCGCGGTGCTTGAGCGATACACGGAACTGCTGCATCCGATCGTGATGGCGCCGGTCGAGAAGAAGACCAGCGATCCGATCGAGCGCGTGTTCGCTCTTTTGCAGCAGTATCGGGATTGGTTTTCGCCGCTGGAGTTCCGGCTCGGCTGTCCGATCGGGAATCTTGCGCTCGAGGTCGCGGATTCGCACCCCGAAATCCGGCCGCTGATCCAACGCAATTTCGATGGATGGTCCGCGTGCGTCGAAAAGTGGCTGAGAGATGCGGGCGATCGGCTGCCGCGCGATCTCGATCGCACGCACCTCGCCGCAACGGTGCTCACTGTGATGGAAGGCGGATTGATGCAAGCGCGCTCGTCGCGCTCCGCCGCGGCATACGACGCATCGGTCGGACAACTCCGTCGATATTTCGAACTTCTGCTCGAGCGGGCGTCCGCCGAGCGATCCTCCAGGTAACCGGGAGACACGCATGTTCGCAAAGCTCAACGAGATCAACTGGTTGGCGGTCGTCGTCGCGGGAGTCGCGATGTTCCTGATCGGCGGAATCTGGTACGGCGCGGTTTTTGCGAAGCTGTGGCAGCGCCTGCACGGGTATACCGACGAGCAGGTCAAGGTGATGCAGAAGGCACGCCCACCTCAAGTCTTCTTCAGCGTCATGATCATCGCGTACCTCATCGGCGCGCTCGCCATGGCGCTCATCGTCGTGAACATCGGTCTGCGCGGCGCATTCGACGGCGCCGTGCTCGGCGCATTTCTCTGGCTCTTCGCCACCACGGCCATCGGACTCACCGATCACATCACCCGTACCCGCCCCTTCGCGGCGTACATCCTTGACAGCGTGTACCAGCTCGTCGCGTTCATGGCCGCCGGCGCGATCCTTGGCGCATGGCGTTGATCTCACTGGAGTTGCACCCATGAAGTTCGCATCTTGCTTGCTTGTTGTTGCCGCGGTTTCGTCGATGGCGCTCGCGGCTCTCGGCGAAGATCGGATTCTCCGCCACTCCGGCGTGATCCATGCGCCCGCATCTGAGATCTGGAAGGCTTTCCAGACGGGCGAGGGAATCCAGAAGATGTGGGGCGTCGCGAAGGCGGACGTCGATTTTCGTCCTGGCGGCGCGATCCGAACAACGTACGACGCGACGGGAACACTCGGCGATGACGGCACGATCGTGAATCAGATCGTGACGTTCGAGCCCGAGCGCATGCTTGTCTTGAAGTCGGTCGCGCCGAAGAGCGCGCCGGATTACATACATGCAATCTGCGAAACCGGATGGAGCGTGCTGCGCCTCGAGCCGCTCACGCCGACATCGACGAGGATCACGATCACCGGGATGGGCTATCGCGAGGGCGAGTTGTACGACAAGGCGTACGAGTTCTTTAAGAAGGGCAACGCGTGGTCGCTCGAGAAGATGCAGGAAGCATTCGAACCGGCGGATCGCGAGGCGAAGGCAAACGCGATCAAGAAGCGGTTCGAGTCGATGGTCGGCGACTGGGAGTTTTCGCAAACGACGAGCGACGGGGGCACCTTCCGCGGCAAGACGCACGTCACGCCGCTCTTCGACGGGCGCGTGTACTTCGCGACCGGTTTTCTCGGCAATGAGAAAACAATGGCGCAGCACAGCCACTTCACCGCCGCGGTCGATCCGCGCAGCGGCGAATGGACCGTCTGGAATTTTGATCAGGATGGGACGTTCACGCTCGCGCCGGTGCGTCTCGAAGGCAACACGATGACCCTTGATTGGAACAGCTACGCGCTCTCTGAGAACAGCACGATGGTGCCGTACCAGGTGAAGTACACCTTTCTCGATGATGGAACGTACGACGTGCAGGTGTTGGCGACGCCGAACCCGGACGGAACGCGCAACACGATCGCCAAAGTGCACTACGTTCGTCCGGAAAACACGGGCACTCCGCTGCCCGCCAAGAAGTGACGACCGCACGATTCGCGATTTCCGGTCTTCCTACTCTTCCGCCCTATGTCACTTCTTGTCACCGGAACCATCGGCATTGACGACGTTGTTACTCCGACGGGGCACGCCAATCAGGTGCTCGGCGGATCGTGCATGTATTTCTCCGCCGCGGCGAGTTTCTATTCGCCGCTGCGCATCGTCGCGGTGGTCGGTGAGGATTTTCCGCCGCAGTTCCGCGAGAGTTTCAAGCAGTTTCCGGGCGTGGATCTCGAGGGGCTGGAGACCCGAAAAGGCGGCAAGACATTCCGCTGGGGCTGCAAGTATCACAGCAACATGAACAGCCGTGACACGCTCTTCACCGAGCTTGGTGTCGTGGGCGAAGCGCCGGCGAAGGTGCCGCAGTCGTACGCGGATTCGAAGTATCTGTTCCTGGCCAATTCGCCGCCCGCGGTGCAGGCGGGGTTTTTGGAGCAGTGCCCCAAGCGCGTGCTGACCGTTGCGGACACGATGGACCTTTGGATCCAAGTTGCCAAGAGCGATCTGCTCGCGCTCCTGAAGCGCGTCGATGGGCTCGTGCTGAACTACGACGAGGCGGAACTGCTGACCGGAAAATTGAACAGCGTGAGCGCCGGTCGCCACATCCTCGACCTGGGCCCCCGCTTTGTCATCATCAAGAAAGGCGAGCACGGCTGCCTGCTCATCCATCGCGACGGCATCTGCTCGCTGCCCGCGTACCCGACCGAGCGCGTCATCGACCCAACCGGCTGCGGCGATACATTCGCCGGCGGGCTGATGGGGTTCCTGTCGTCGGACAAATCGTCGCAGCACGACCCCGGAAGCTTCGCGTCGATCCGTCGCTCGCTGGTGCACGGCACCGTCGTCGCGAGCTTCACCATCGAGGCGTTCAGCCTCGATCGGCTCAAGGAAATCAAGCGGGCCGACCTCGACAAGCGCTTCGAGGAATACGCGAGCATGGTGCGGGTCTAGCAGGCTGTTGAAATTCTGATTGTGCCTACTGCGCCGACGCATTGCAGACAACTTTCTGGCCCTCAGACCCGGGTCGCGAGGGTAGATGGCGGTTCGAAATTGCGACTGGTTGGAGTTTTTCAACAGCCTGCTAGGCGTCCCGGCCGCGAATCTGTATCAGAACCGCGCCGTGTGATGCATCAAAATTCCCTTGATTTGCCGCCGGAAATATCTGATAATGAAGGCGTGAGGCAAGTTGTGATCTACAAGGGAGAGGACGGAAACTGGGTTGCGGAAGTACCCTCGCTTCCCGGGTGTGTTTCGCAGGGCAGCTCCACTCAACAAGCCCTTGCGAATGTGGCCGAAGCAATCAGTCTTTGGGTGGAAACAGTTCGCGAAATGGGCTGGAATATTCCCGTTGACTCGATGTCCGCGCGAATCGAGACGATTCCAGACCCTGCCGCATAGAAATCTTTGGACACCCTGGGTGTCTAACATTGAACATACTGTGGTGTCATTGATGATGCTCCGCACCTATTCTAAAGTGGACACCATCTAGAGATGTCGCGCGTAGAGACGTTGCGCCGTAAGACGTAACCGGGTAATACGGGATGACGGAGAGGTGCTTTCTGGATTGCGAGCGTAACAGCGCCAAGATTCTGGTATGACTGCAATGAAAAAGCCCACAGTTCGCTTGGCGACCAAGGCAGGCAGCGATCTCGATCAGCAGGCAGGAACTGTTCGTTGGCCGAAGAGCTGCGAGAGCGACGGAAACTTCATTAAGTTCCCGAAGATATTGGCGAAGCGATTCTTCGATCTCAAGATTGAGCCACACCACCTGCTCTTGATTCTGATGTTGAAGGTGGATGAATATCGAGACAGAAAGGTTCGCTATTACTGGGAAGAGCTTGCACAGTGGTGTGGCCGCGATCGAAACACCGTGCGACGCTGGGCGTATGAACTCAAGAAGAAGGGGCTGCTTTCAATCCGGACCAACAGGAAGCTCAGCCAAGGAGAGAATCCGAGGCCCGGTCACAGAAACGAGCGAAATGAGTTCGAACTCACGGGGCTCTCAGTACGACTGGGACGTGTGCAAGCAGCTGCTGACGCCGAAAAAAACGCTCGGCAGAAGAAGAGCAAGGCGGCAGAAGAATGAGCGGGCTTCCGGTCATGAGTGGCTTGGAAGTGATCGGCGCGCTCGCACGCTTCGGCTTCCAACATCGTCGTACGAAGGGTTCTCATGCAATTCTGGTACGGGAATCGCCACGTCTGGCTGTCACAGTACCACTACATCGAGAACTGGATCGGGGGACGCTGCGCGCGATTATTCGGCAATCTGGACTGTCAGTAGAAACGTTTGTTGCAAGCCTGAATCGATAGCGCTGCTTCCTATAGTCGGCTCCCATGGCAATCATCGTCTTTCAACACGGAGCGCTCGTCGGTCCCGGTCGGCTCGGTCTGACGCTTCGGGATCACGGCTTCAAACTCTCGATCCGGCGTCTTGATCTCGCGGCGGATCATCCGATCAACATTCTCGCGCTCGAAGATTTCGGTGACGGGCAACTCATCCCCACCGATTTCGACAATGTGCAGGGCGTGATCGCCTTAGGCGGCCCGCAGAACGTCGGCGAGGATCATCCGTGGATGCCCGGCGAGATGTCGTTTCTCAAACAGGCGCACGAGCGCCAGCTCCCGGTCATCGGCATCTGCCTCGGCGCGCAGATGATCGCGCAGACCCTCGGCGGCCAGGTCGGCAAGATGGACACGCCCGAGATCGGGATGAAGACAATGTCGCTCAACCCGGTCGGCCAGACCGAGCCGCTTCTCGCCGGAATCGCGTGGGATGCGGGGGCGTATGAAACGCACGGCTACGAGATCAAGCAACTGCCGCCGGGTGCGACGCTGCTCGGTTCGACCAAAGAGTGCAAGAACCAGATCTTCAAGGCGGGGGTTCGCACGTACGGCTTCCAGCATCACCCGGAGTTCGATCGCGCGATGATCGAGGCGCTGCTGCCGCACGACAAAGATTTCTGCTCACGCGCCGGAATCTCGGAAGGCGATCTCCGCGCCCAGCTCGACAAGCATTACGCCGATTTCGCGCGCTATTCCGACCGGCTCTGCGTCAATATCGCGAGTTTCCTGTTTCCGCTCGAGCGGAAGCTGACGGCGTGAAGGACATTTACCACAGAGGCACAGAGACACAGAGAAGAAATGAAACGTGAGCAGGTGAAGAGGTGACCAGGTGGGGAGGTGGAGAGATGGAGGGGGTGATGGGACGGCGTTCTTGCTTTTTCCCCCAATTCCCTCTCTCTGTGCCTCTGCAGCTCCTTTGGTGAATTCCGATGCCCTCGTTCTCGATCAAGCCACCCTCCGATTACTCCCTCCTTCGCGACGCGTGCTCGTACGGCTACTTCCTTCTCGCGCCCAATCGCTGGAATGTCGATGAGCAGGCACTTTCGCGCGGCCTCAACATCGGAAAAGAGGTCGTCGGCGTCGTCATCACGCAGCCCGGGGGAAAGGGCAAGCCGCTGAAGGTTCGCGTCGATCGGGCGCTCGCGCTCGCCCAGCGCAAGCAGGCAGAGGCGCTGATCCGGCGCATGCTCCGGCTCGATGAGGACGAGGCGCACGTCCGCGCGTTCCACAAGGTCGATCCGCGTTGGAAGCGTTCAGGCCGTGCGCGACTCTTCCGCTCGCCGACGCTCTTTGAAGATGTGCTGAAAACCGTCACGAGTTGCAACGTGACCTGGCCGGGCACTGTTCAGATGAACCGGCGGTTGTGCGAAGTGGTGGGGAAGCGCACGCCGTCGGGTCTGCTCACGTTCCCGACAGCTTCGGCGCTTGCACGTGCGCGACCGCAGACACTGCGCTCCCAGTGCCGCGTCGGCTATCGCGATCTCCGCATTATCGAACTCGCGCGGCTCTTCGCCACGCACGCTCCCGAAGTACGCATCATCGAGGACCCTTCCACGCCGGACGACGTGCTGCACGAAACGCTGCTCGAGCTTCCCGGCGTCGGTCCGTATGCCGCGGCAAACATCATGCAGCTGCTCGGGCGCTACTCGCGCCTTCCGCTCGATACCGAGAGCGTCCGCCACGGTCGCTCGGTGCTCGGCTACACCGGCAATTCGAAGCAGGTGATGAAGCGCGTGCACGAGCACTTCGCGCCGTTCGAATCGCACGCCTTCCGGAGCTACTGGTTCGAGATGTGGGTGCACTACGAAAAGCTGCAGGGGCCGGCGCACACCTGGGAGCGGGACACGACGGGCACGATGTTCACGGCGGCGCAACTCAAAAAGCTGGCCGAAGCGAATGGTCTACCGAACCCAAAGCGAAGTGCGGCGAGCTCTTCCCCCGCCCGCAAGGCCCGCCGCTCCGCCCCGGCCCGAAAATAACACGCTTTTGACCCGTCCATCCGCCAAGCCCGGATAAACGACGCCCCGTTCGGCGTCGATATCCGATGCGGTGTTCCGTCTCTGGTCACAGCTCGACGCCGAAGATACGGCGCGGTGGCTCGAACGTCGCAGCAAACTCGACGTGCTGTCTCTCGCGCTCATCGCGCTCATCCCGATCGTCGCGGTCGATCTCAAGCTCGGTCCGCATATCTCGCTCAGTGCACTCACGCTCGCGCCGGTGTTCCTCGTCGGCTGCTTCGGCGGTCGCCTCGTCTCGTACACCTATTCCGTGATCGCGGCGTTCTGCGCGTTCGTCGATTCCTACCGCGTTCTTCCAACTGACGCGAGCCTCGGTCTCATTACCTGGTCGTTCGCTTCGCGCGCCATCACCTACATCTTCATGGCCGAGATCTCGTCGCGATTCCGCGATCTCATCCATCAATACGCGGCGCACGCGCGCACCGACGGACTCACCGGCCTTTCGAATTTCCGCGACCTGTGCATCCAGGCCGAGCGGCTGATTCTCGCGGCGCGGCGGGAAAAGACGCCGATTTCCGCGGCGTACGTCGATTGCGACAATTTCAAGCAGGTCAATGATCGTTTCGGCCACGCCGAGGGCGACGCCGTCCTCCGCGCCGTTGCGGAAGTCTTCCGCACCTGCACGCGCCCGGCCGATGTCGTCGCGCGCGTCGGTGGCGATGAATTCGTGCTGCTCATGCCCGCGACCGACTGCGAAGGGGGCAAGCTGGCCGTCACGCGCATTCACGCCGAACTCACGCGTGCTATGGACGCCTTGAAGCGTGATGTTACCTTCAGCATCGGCGCCGCGACGTTCGATGCGCCGCCCGCCAATGTCGATGAGTTGCTCGCCAGCATTGACGATTGCCAGTACCGGGCGAAAAAGGGGGGCAAGGATCGCTTCGTGTACCACACGCAAGACGCGAAGAAGACCAGCGAACCCGCTCCGGGCGGCAAGATGGTGGCTTAGAAAGTGCTTTGCGGCGGCCTCGTTCGTCACTTGCCTGAGAGCGCGGCTTCGAGCTGCTCGCGAAGCGCCATTGTGTCCGCTCCGCTCTTGTCCGCATCATCCAGCAGCGCCCGCATGTCCGGACGTGCCTGCCCTTTGCTCATTGCATATCCAACAGCGCCGGTGATCAACCGCGGCGGATCGTGCAAGCTCCGCGCGTCTTTCAGAATCTCTCCGGCGGTTTCGTCCCTTCCCGCGGTCAGGTACCCTGCATAGAGAACGGCGACGCGCTCGCGAAACATCGTCCACGTCTGTTCGAGAATCGATTGCTTCGTCGCTTCGTCAAGCGAATCCGGCAACTGCGGCGCCATTTTCGCCATGTCGGCGCTCATCGCGTAGTCGGCGCGAATCGTCTGCAACGGGCTTGGGTACAGCAGCGGAATATCCGCGAGCCGATCGCGCGTGACCAGAAGATCAAAGATCCGGAACGCGGACCGTTCGAACTGTGCCGGTGCTTCCGGTGTGTTCTTCACTGCATCGAACCACGCGAGGGTCCGATCCTCATCGCCGACGATTTCGTTCAGCACAATCCAGTCATCGCGCCCGCTGGTGCTCGCGTTGCCGGCCTTGAGCGCCTCATCCGCTTGATCCCGCAGCTTTGTAAACGCCGCCTTCGCCGGCGCGTGTCGTGCCGCCAGGTTCGCCATGTCGCTCGCCATGTACGAACCGCGCACGCCGGCCATGCTGGGTTCGTATTCCAGCATGTGCTCCCACAGCCACACGTATTCCTCGGTCGCCTCGTCGGGTTTTCCCGATGTTGCAAGCTCGCGAACCGTCTGGTATCGCGCCCCCATGTCACGCGAGTCCTTGTCCACCCTCGGTCCGCCGATCAGTTTCCCTGCCGCGGCATCATCCATCCACTTCAGCGTCCCGGCCGCATCCATGTACCCGGTCTTGCGCGCGATCTCGTTTCCGCCCTTGAGCATCACCATGGTCGGCATCGCCGAGATCTGGTAGCGCCCCGCGATGTCGCGCTCCTTGTCGACATCGACCTGGATCGCCACGCCGTGGTCTTTCATCCACTCAACAACCTTGTCGTCACGCCAGGTCGTCTGGTCCATCGCCTTGCACGGCATGCACCACTCGGCAGTGAACTTGATGAGCACCAGCTTGTCCGTTCCTTCAACCTGTTTGGTCGCGGCGTCGAGCGTCAGATCGCTGAAAGCCGGGGGCAAATCCGCTCTTGCGGCGGTGACAGTCACGAGGAGAAGAAACGTTGCAAACAGCTTGTGCATGACGAACTCTAGAGCCGCGCGCGAGAGCGCAACTACGGCTTGCGCAGCGCTTCAACCTGCTTCTTCAGCCCGCCCACATCCTGTCCGGACTTCTGCGCTTCATCGAGCCACAGGTTCATGCCGGGGCCGAGCACTCCTGTTTCGACGCACTCCTGCACGAGCGCGACGCGCATGGTGGGGGTGTCGCGGAACTGGAGCATTGTTTCCGCGATCTCGTTGGCTTCCCTGATCTTCTTTGCCGCGACGTTTCCCGCGAAGATCTGCGCGCCGAGCGTTTCAAAGTCGGCCCACATCCTCGCCGCGGCGGACGGATCGGGTTTGCTTAGGCCGTCCGCCACGGGAACGATCTGCTGGTGCCGGCGCTTGAGAGCATCGGTGGCGCCGGGCAGCACTTCGGCGATCTCCGCGGCGCGCCGGTGCCGGTAGAGAAGCGGCGCGACTCCGGCAAAGCCGACGTCGATCCACGCGGCGCCGTTGCGTTCTCCCTTCATGTGTTCAAGCCACGCGAGGCTGCGGGCGTCATCGTCGAGGATGCTGTTCCACGCAAACCAGTCGTTCAGCGGCCCGTTTGAGGCGATGGACGGAGGCTCCACCGGCGCGTTTTCGATCTCATCGCGAATGGATGCGAACGCTTGCTTCGCGTCCGGCGCGCCCTTGAGAATCGCCTGCAACTGCGGGTGCACTTCGGCGACGAGCCCGATCTGCCGCAGCGGGTCGCTTGCGTTCTCTTTCGCGAACATCTCGCGCACGATCGAAAGCGCGTCGGTGAATTTGCCTTCCTCCACACTCTTGTCGAGGCTCGACATCAATCGAAGAACGGGCGTGTCGCTCGGATCGGCCTTGGCCTTGGCCGGCGCGGCGGTCACTGCTTTTCCTGTCGCCGCCGATTCCATCCATGAAATCGTCTGCGTCGGGTCCATGTACCCCAGCGTGCGGGCGATCTCTTTGCCGCTTCGGAGCATCACCATCGTCGGCATCGCCTCGATGTTGTACGCCATCGCGGTTTTCTGGTCTTTGTCCACATCAACCTGCAGTGCGACGCCGTGGCTCTTCACCCATTCAATGACCTTGTCGTCGCGCCAAGTCGTCCTGTCCATTACCTTGCACGGCGGGCACCACTCCGCCGTGAACTTGATTACGACGACCTTGTCGGTTCCCTGCACCTGCTTCTTCGCGGCATCGAGCGTGACGTCGCTGAAGGCGGGGGGCAGGTCGGCGCGGCAGATCGCCACAGCGAACAGTACCAACACGCACGCGACGATCCGATTCATTTGCAACTCCGGTGTTTCCTGTTCGCCTCACCGCGCCAACTGCCCCCGCAACTCCGAAACATCCTCGCCGCTCTTTGCCGCCTCGTCCAGCCAGACCCTTGCGCTCGGGCTGGAAAGCCCCGCATCCGCCAGCGCCTTCGCCAGAGCGACACGCATAGTCGGGGTGTCGCGAAGCTCTAATAGCACCACCGCCAGCTCGTCTGCCTTCGCGTTCTGCTTCGCGGCGATGTATCCCGCGTACACCTTCGCGCCCTGATTTTCAAAGATCTTCCATCGCGCTTCGGCCAGCGACCCCGAGCCCGTGCTTTCCTCTGAAACCGCCTTGTACCGCTCCATCGCCCAGGTCGATGGGTCCGGAACCGCCTCGGGCACATCTGAAAGTCGCTTGCTTCTGTCCAGCAACGGAAGAAGGGTCGCAAAAACCGGCTGGAACGTTGCCGCGGCCTCGTCCTGCTTTTTCACCCGATCGAACCACGACAGGCTCTTCGCATCTTCCGAAAGCAGCTCGTTGAGCACAAGCCAATCGCCGCGATCGGCCGGCGTCTCTTCCGGTCCCTTCGCGAGTCGAGTTTCGATCTCGTCGCGAATGCCTGTGACCGTTGATCTCGCCTCGGTCGAGGAATCGAGAAGCGCAGCGATCTGGCGATAGAGCGATGTCGCGACCCCGCCCCGCCGAAGCGCGTCGTTCGCGTTGTCGTTGCTCCAGATCTCCCGAAGGTCCTTCGCGGCCTCCGCGTATTTTCTATCTTCGATGTTCTGATTGAGCCGCTCGACGATCGGCTCAACCGTGCTCGCCTTGGTCGCCTCCGCGGGCTTCTTCACCGCCGGTTTCGGAGCGGGCGCCTTCGCCGTCGCCACTTTGCCCGTCGTTGATTCCAACCACGACAGCGTTTGCGCCGGCCGCATCGCTCCCACGAAGCGGGCGATCTCCTTGCCCTCGCGCAGTATCACCATCGTCGGCATCGCCTCGACGTTGTACGCCGAAGCGGTTTTCTTCTCACGATCCACGTCCACCTGGATCGCGACGGCGTGCTCTTTGACCCACGCGACGACTTTGTCGTCGCGCCACGTCGTCCTGTCCATCAGCTTGCACGGCGGGCACCACTCCGCCGTGAACTTAATGACCACGACCTTGTCCGTTCCCGCAACTTTCTTTTTCGCGGCATCGAGATTGATCGCGGTAAACGCCGGAGGCAGCGCCGCCGCTCGAAGGCAGACGACAACCGAGGCGAGCGCAAACACGAACGCCATTAAACGAATCCCGGTCAAGCGCATGCACACCTCCAATGCAGAAGTATACGAACCATGCACTTGAAACTCTGCGGCTTATTATTTGCGCTTGCGGTTCTGATCGGGTTGCACGCGGGAATTGGATCGCTCGGCATCATGGGATTTCTGCGCCAACCGTGGTGAACGCGGGAATCGGCGAACCGATCGGATTCAAAACTCCCGCCGCAATCGCGCCGCCGGGATGTTCAACTGATCCCGATACTTCGCGACAGTTCTCCGCGCGATCTCGATGCCGCGGCCTTTGAGTTCGTCCACCAGCGCGTCGTCCGACCACGGCTTTTTCTTGTCCTCGTGGTCGATGATGTCGCGGAGCGCGACCTTGATCGCGTCCCACGCCATGTCCTCGCCGCCCTCGGTCTGCACGCCGCCGGAGAAGAATTTTCGCAGAGGCACGACCCCCCGCGGCGTCTGGATGTGCTTTTCGCTCACGGCGCGGCTCACCGTCGCCACGTGAATCCCGAGTTGATCCGCCACCTGCGTCATCGGCAAGGGCTTGAGCGCCTGCGGCCCGAAATCGAAGTAATCCCGCTGGGCATCGACCACGGATTGAACAACCCGCAGCAGCGTGTGCTTGCGCTGATTCACCGCGTCGATCAGCCAAGATGCATTGGACAGGTTGGTGCGGATGAATTCCTTGCCGCGCTTGTCCATCTCCTTGCCCTTGCCGAGCAGCGCGTATTGCTGATTGATCCGAAGATCGGGGATGCGCGTCTCGTTCAGGTACGCGACGTACCGATCGTTCTCGGCGTCGTACTCGACGATCGCATCCGCCACGATCGGGCGCACATCATCCGTCACCAGCCGGCGGGCCGGCGCGAGGCTGAGCTTCTTCAGGAGTTCGAGTGCCGCGCGGATCTGTGTGAGCGACAGCTTCGTCTTCTCGCTCACCCGGGGCAGCCGGTTGTTCATGAGATCATCGAGGTGATTCTCGATGATCAGCCGCGCGTGAGAGATCACTTCGGGCTCGATCTTTTTCTCGTCTTCACCGTCTTCGAGCGCATCGATCTGGAGAAGCAAGCACTCGCGAGCGTCGCGTGCCGCGACCCCAGGCGGCTCGAGAAACAACTGCACGGCCTTCAGCGCGTTCTCGAGTTCGGCGACGGTGGGCTTTGGTTCGCCGGGCGCGCGATCGGAGATCACATCGAGCCCGGTCCGCAGGTATCCGTCCGCGTCGAGAAAAGAGATGATCAGTTCGCCGAGCGGCCGCAATTCCGGCTTGATCTCCGCAAGACCCCATTGCTCGAGCAACTGATCGCCGAGCGACACGGCGCGCGCGGGCGTTGCCGCCATCGCTTCCATCTTCGCATCGCGGTCGTCATCCGAGCGCTGTCGGGGCGAATAGTCGAAGTCTTCTTCGCGCGACGGTTGCGAGGCGCTCTCGGGCGCGCTCGGCACCTCGGCCTTCGGCGATTCGTCGAATTCGTTCTCCGCCGCTTCCGGGTTTGCTTCTTCGTAATTCTCGAGCCGCGCGAAATCGTCCACGTCGTCGCCGACATCGAGCTCGCGCTCATCTTCCGAGACCGCGCCGTCCGAGTCACTTTCGTCCGCGTCGTCGTCGGATGCGGTTACGACATCGACATCGTCGCCCGCGACCTCGGTTTCCGCTTCGCCCTCGCGCTCGGCGAGTTCCAGCGTCGGGTTGTTCTCCAGTTCCTGCTGGATGCGTTCCTGCAACTCGGCCAGCGGCATCTGCAGGATCTCCATCGATTGGATCATCCTGGGCGCCAGCTTCATGTGCTGGCCCATTTTCAGATGTTGCTGGGTTTCAAACCTCATCGAGCGCTCCCAGGCAGAGAACGAGCGACGTTCTCTCTTCGCCCGGCAGGCCGCGGCTAACTCCCGCTCAACCGCTGCCGGCTCTGTATGGCATCGGCCAAAACCGCCTTGTTGGCATACTCCAATTGGCTGCCACTCGGCAAACCCCGTGCCAATCGAGTGATACCTACACCCGCCGATTCTAGTTCACGCTGCAAGTAGAGCCCGGTTCCGTCGCCTTCAAGCGTTGGGTTGAGTCCGAGAATAATTTCAGTTATCGGAACATTACCGGCGTTGCGAGTCGGGTCTTTTACCCTTTGAACCAGATCCGCGATGGTCAAGTCACTGGCTTCCACGCCATCCAGCGGGCTGAGTCGGCCCATCAGAACGTGGTAGGTGCCACGGTACATACCCGTTTGCTCAAGAGCGATCAGGTCTTTGGGCTGCTCCACAACGAGCACCTGCGAACGGTCGCGCGAAGGGTTGTCGCAGATGGCGCAGATTTGCCCGTCGGCGAGGTTCCAACAGATGCGGCAGTGCTTGATCTTCTGTTTGACGTCCTGGATCGCGCGGGCCAGCCCGTTCGCCGTTGCTTCATCGTTCTTCAGCACATAGAACGCGAGGCGCTCCGCCGACTTTCGACCGATCCCGGGCAGCTTCGTAAATTCATCGATAAGTCGTTCCACCGCCGAGGGATAGGCTGGTCCGCGGCGCACCACGCCCGCACTGCCCGGTTCCTCGGAAGGTGGTGTCTGATGGCGGCCCATGCCTGATCCTAAGGCGTAGCATCGGGCCGTTGACGAGCCGCATGAGAAAACCCGCTGGTTTGGGATCGCTCCTGGGCGCTGCGATCGCTCTCGCGCTCGCCATCGGGCTGACCGTTTTCGCCTACAAGGCTGTGAAGCCCGATGTTTGGCCCAAGCGATTCGGGGAAGTCGTTCCCGGAAAGGTGTATCGCAGCGCGGAGCTTTCGCCTGCCGCGATGGAAGAAATAGCCAGGAAAACAGGCCTGAAAACCGTGATCGATCTGGGAGTTGCCCCCGACGGCGACCCGCGCGACCGCAGGCAGCAATTGACTGCTCAAGTGCTCGGGCTCAAGAGGTACAAGTTCAATTTGGTCGGAGATTCCACCGGGAATCCGAACGAGTATCTGGCGGCACTGCGATTGGCTCTGGATCCTGCCAACCAGCCGGTCCTGATTCACTGCGCGACCGGCGCCCAGCGGACGAGCTGCGCGATTGCGCTGTTCCGTATGGCCTCGCAGAGTTACACGATCGATCAGGCACTTGCGGAAGCGCAGGGATTTGATGCCAAGCCCAAGGTGGGCGAGGTCACCCGCTCGATCGCGCCGGAGGTGCTGCACGCTCTGCGCGACGGCGGCTCGATCCCGGGAGAACCCGCAGTGACGGTCGTGCCCGCGGCACCCGTTGCGAGCCGCCCGTAAGCGTTTTCCCCCAATCAAGAGTTCTGCGCAAAGACTGAAAAAGAGTCTTGAATCGCCCACGAGTTGTCGTGTACATTGCACCCGCCATCCGCCGGATTCCGAGCTTGGTCCGCTTGGAATCCTGACGCGGTACGCACCAGAAATCTCGACATTTTCGTGGGAACAGCGGCACGACTCGTCTGGGAGAGAGAGGAGAAGCGTCCGCTGTTTTCACTTTTGCGCTTCGGAGCCTTTCCAAGGCGCGAAACACCTCGATCATTTGGCTCGTAGTGTCCGAAGCGGGGTCGCTTTGTGTACCATCCGGACGCAAGCACCCCCGGCGTGGGTTCGTTCGGGAAGGGGTTCGTTCACTCTCCGGCTGTCGGAGCGTGGCGCCATCGGCTTTCCAATGGGGGAAGCGCCGCATGGTGTTCGCCGCAGAGCGGAGTGGGGATGGGTGGGGATGGGTGGGGATGGGTGGGGTGGGTGGGGTTGGAGTGGGGGGCGGAAGGTCTCGCGCCGCGAGTCTCCGTGTTGCATGTTCACGCTTGGCCGGCGCGATTGATCGCTCCGGCCCGGAAACCAAGGCATGGCAAGTTCGAACATCTGCTGGGGAATCGAGATCGGAGCCGCGGCAATCAAGGCCGTCAAGATCGAGAACGCGGGCGATCGCGTCAATGTGCTCGACATGGCGATCATCGATCACCCGCGCACGCTCTCGACTCCCGGTGTCGATCCGTCCGACGTTTTGCGCGTCTCGCTCGGAACGCTTGTCAGTCAGTACGACCTGAGCAAGACGCAGATCGCGGTCAGTGTTCCCGGTCACTCGAGCTTTGCGCGCTTCGCGAAGCTGCCGCCGGTCGAGCCGAAGAAGGTTCCCGACATCGTGAAGTTCGAAGCGATGCAGCAGATTCCGTTCCCGCTCGAGCAGGTTGAGTGGGACTATCAGACATTTATCAGCCCGGACAGCCCGGAGATCGAAGTCGGCATCTTCGCGATCACGCGCGAGCGGATCAGCGAGCGGCTCACGATGCTGCAGGATGTCGGGCTCACTCCGGGATATGTCACGCTCGGGCCGATCGCGGTTTTCAACGCGCTCGCGTACGACCTTGATTTCAACGACAAGACTCCGGGCACGATCGTTGTTGACATCGGCACGACGTCCACCGATCTTGTGATTTCCGAAGCGGGGCGTATGTGGGTGCGCACCTTCCCGCTCGGCGGACATCAGTTCACAGAAGCACTCGTGAGCGCGTTCCAGATCGGTTACCCAAAGGCCGAGAAACTCAAGCAGGAAGCCGAAGACTCTAAGCACGCTCGCCAGGTCTTCCAGGCGATGCGCCCGGTCTTCACCGACCTCGGTCAGGACATCCAGCGCAGCATCGGCTATTACCAGTCGCTGCACAAGGATGCGAACCTGCAGCGCGTGATCCTCATCGGCGCGACCGCGAATCTCCCCGGGCTCCGCAAATATCTCAAGCAGCAGCTCGGGATCGAGGTCTACCGCGTCGAAGAGTTCAAGAAGGCGAATCTTCTCCCGCTTGATGGGAACAAGGACGGCGGCGAGCGCGCCGCCAAGTTCAATTCGCGTGCGCTCGACATGACGACGGCGTACGGGCTCGCACTCCAGGGCGTCGGGGCAGGCACGATCAACGCCAACTTAATGCCGGTCTCGATCATCCGCGAGGCGATGTGGAAGGGCAAGGTCAAGTGGTTCGGTGCCGCGGCAGGTATCGCGGCCGTCGCCGGCGTGGCGATGTTTGTCCGCCCGTTCCTTGATTCGAATGCTGTTGCTGCTTCTGCCGCGGATCCGGAAGTGCCGAATATCCGAGCGACGATCAGTCAGGGTGAGCGGCTCAAGAAGGAAGCGGAAGAAGCCGGCGTTGTCGGTTCGGTGGCTGCTGACGAACGTGCCGCCAAGATGATCTCCATGCTCGACAACCGGACGTTCTACGCCAACCTCGTGAACGATGTCGGATTGATGATCGAGGATTCGTCCAGGCGCGCGAGCACGTGGGCGAAGGACGTCGGGTCCGCCGCGGTCGTTCCCGAAGGTTTCCAGGTGGACCGCATGACAACCGCGTACTTCCCGCCTTCCGGAGGAGAAGCGCCCGGAATGGTCCAGCCCACGGACAATTCGGGCCCGCTCGGACCGCCCGATCGCCCGCGCGTGCTCGTCACGCTCGTCGTGACAACGCATCAGCCCGAGCCGCAAAAGTTCATCCTCGCCACACTTGACAATTGGCTCCGCACGCACGGCACGCGTCCAGGGGTTCCGTACGAAATCATCGTGTCGCGCGCCCCATGGCGCCAGGAACTCGCTTCGGCGATCATTCCCGGTGCACCGAGCACGTCTCCGACTCCGCTCGCGCAGACGTCGAACGCCGGACCCGGACAAGAGGGCAAAGCGAGCCTCGAGACGCTCGCGCCGATCGCGGCAATGAAACCTCCGGCACAGGAAGGCGCTCCGCCTCCCACGACCTTCACCATCTCTTTCACAGCATCCAAGCTGCCCGCGCAGCAGCCGGAGGCCAAGCAATGAAAAATATCCTCCCGTGGCTCAAGAAGAATTGGATCGTTCCAACGCTTTGCATCTTCACGATCGCGGTCCTCGGCTGCACCTGGTGGTTCAGCTCCGCCTGGAACGAGAGCATCCGCGAAGAGCAGCAAAAGGCGGCCAACGACCTGCTCACCAAAGTCAACAACACGAAGGTGACGTACGCGTTGCCGCTCGTCGCCGGGCAGGACAAGGCGGTCGAGATTTCGGAGCCGCCGAATTCGTTCTACACGCAGAAATTCAGCGAGCGGAAGAAACAGCTGCTCGAACAGCGCGAGAGCATCGTCAAACTCGCCGAGGCCTTCAACAAGGGTGACAAGAAGGCGCTTATCGACGGTCTGTTCCCGTCGCCCGGTCCCGGTCAGGAACAATTCAAAGTCCTTGAGTTCGTCCAGAAGCTTGCCGGGAATCCCACGCAAGGGACTCAATCGGCGTACCAGGGTCTGCTCGACTCCGTGCGAGCGGGCGGCCCGGTCAATTCGTCGCAACTCGAAGCCCAGCTCAACGACGTTCTGCGGCGCGAAACCGAGAAAATCCGGGGGAATTCCGCCAATCGCGAACTCACACAGAGCGAGAAGGAGTCTTTGGCCAAGCTTCTCCTCGATGCGCGGAAGACCGAATACGTGCGGCGCGCGAACGAAATCTCCATCTACGCCGACATGAGCGTTTTCCCGTCTTCCGCCTCTTCCGGCCCCGGCAACTACGGAGCAGCGACGACCGGATCGAACCAGATTCTTCTCACCGCGCCGGCGACTCCGCCCGGCATCCGGCAGACATTCCTCTGGCAGGCCGATTTCTGGCTGCTCCAGGATGTTTTCGCGATCATCCGTAATGCCAACACAGCTTCCGACGGCCGATTGGCGAGCGAAAAAGACGCGGTCGTGAAGCGCATCGAGAAGATCGAGATTCTGCCCTGGCACGTTCAGACTGCCTCGGAGAGCACGGGCGCCTTTGGAAACCCCGGTGCACCTGCCGCGCCCGGCGAATTCAAGGACTCGATCAGCGGACACGCCGACGGCGCATCGACCGAATACGACGTGCGCCGAGCGCGCGTCACGCTCATCGTTTCGAGCGCTCGATTGCCCGAATTGTTCAACGCGATCGGCCGGACCAATTTCGCCTTTGTCGTCGGATTCGCGATGGACAAGGTGGACGGCTGGCAGGACCTCTCTCAGGGGTACTACTACGGCGATGAGAATGTCGTCCGTGTGCTTCTCGATCTCGAGTTCACATGGCTGCGATCGTGGACCGAACCGCTCTTCCCGCCTTCCGTGCGAACGGCGCTCGGGCTTCCCGACCTCGCGGCTCCAGGAAGCGAAGGGCACACGGAAGAGGGTCCCAAGTAATCAATCTCGCGGGCGCCGCCGCCGGCCGCCCGAATAAGGATCAGCGATGAAACTGAAGGGAATAAATCCGATCGAGCAGCACGTCGAAAAGATCGTCGTCGTGCTCGCGGGCGTGGCTTTGCTCGCCGTCATTGCGCAGCAGTTCCTCACCAACCCCAACGAGGTCAAGATCGGCGGCGACACGGTTTCAGCCGCCCGCGCGTACGAACCGGTGAAACGAGCCGCAAACGTGCTCAAGTCGAAGCTCGACGCGTCGACACCCCCTCTGCCCGACGGCTTTGATTCCGCCGGCAAGGACATGAAGGGCGAGTGGGAAAAGTTGGTCAAGGGCGCGATCGCCCCGCGCAAGTCACTCCCGGCGCTCGGACCGGCGGTCGCGCTGGGTGCCACCAACGTCATCGTGACTGACGCGACGTTTGCCGAGGTCGCATTGCCCCAGCCCGCGCCCGCTGTTGCCGCGGCATTCTGGTCCACGATCAGCCCGGACGAAACCGCGGCATATCCCGAGCTCGCCGCGCTTTTGCCCAAGGAACAGCCGTTCGATCATCCTTTCGTCAGCGTTGAATCGACCATCGATATCAGGTCGCTTGTCGATTCGCTTCAGTCCGATCCCGATGGCGCCGGTCCTCTCGAAGCGATGCCGCAGGGTTGGTGGCGTGAAGGAATCGAAGCAGTATCCGTCGAAGCCGAGCGCGAGCAGATGAAGTCCGACGGTTCGTGGGGCAAGGGCGTCGTCCTCCCCGCGATGCTCGGGCGGCATCTCTTCGTTGTTGGTTGGAACGAGAACGTCAAAACCAATGGAGACATGCAATCAGAATTGCGTAGCGCGCGCGAGCAAGCGTCCGAAATCCTGCGCCCCGCCTTCTACAAGACACTGGGCGCTCAGGACTGGGTTCCGCCTTCCGCTGCCGCGACTCGCACCAAGGCGGGCGCGGATCCCGGCGTGATCGCCGCCAAGCAGTCCGAACTCGAAAAAGTCCGCGCCGACCTCAAGACGCGGCGCGAGGAACTCGAGAAGCTTCCCAAAGACGAGCCCAAGAAGCCCGAAGCGCCCAAGCCAACTGAAAAGCCGGCGCCCGGACGGGCACCCACGCCCAAGCCACCGCCCACCACTCCGACGGTCAACAACACCGTCGAGCGCACGCGACTGACCAACATCATCAACAGGCTCGAGAACCGCGAGCGACTTCTCGCGGAAGAAATCGCGAGAATCTCGCCCCAATCGACCGGCGACACCGCGCCCGCCGGCGGGGCGCCCGCCGCGATCACCAGCCTGCTCTCGCAGGATTCGGTGACATTCTGGATGCACGACGCGACCGCGCAGCCCGGTGAGCGCTACCGCTACCGACTCCGCCTCGGCGTGAACAACCCCCTCTTCGGTCGCGGCATGAATCTCAAGGAAGAGCAGCAGAGCCTTGCCGCAAACAGCATCATCAAGAGCCCGTGGTCGGAGTGGAGCAACGCGGTCGATGTCGATCGGGCCGAGTACTTCTTCGTGACCTCGGCGACTCCCGACAACGATCTCGGGGCGGCCCGAGCGTCGGTCGAACTCTACAAGTTCTATTTCGGGCATTACCGCAAGCAGACCGCCGGCATGAACATCGGTGATCCGCTTTCGGGGAGCATCAATCTTCCCAAGAGTCTCGCGAGCGCGCCGACCGCGCCCTCTGATACGGCGAATCCCGGAACGACGGCAGAAGCCGAAGCGCCGGCATCGTTCACCGTTCCCGACAACATCCGCGTCACGCTCGACGGCGTGATTCTGCTCGATGTCGCGCCGATGCCGAATGCTTCGGGCACGCCGAGTTTCGTCGCGGTTTTGCGGGATATCAACGGCCAGGTCATCATCCGCGACCCTGAAAAGGATCGCGACAGCCCGCTGTACAAGCGAATCGAAGCGTCCGCGAAGTCGGCCGGCGGCTGAACCGTTCGGGGTACTCCGGCGTTCAGTTTCTGTAAAGGCTTGAAGATTCAGAGTTTAGAGCCGACTCGCAAAAGACTTTTGTCCAGCACTTGACCCCTGAGGGGGTGTCCCTAGACTTCCCTCCGCTCTCAAAACGGGCGGAACCCCGGAACGGTGAAAACCGAGTCGGGCCGATCACCGGGGCGAAGGCCACGGCGACGGGTATCTTTGACAACCGGAGATTGGAAGAAGAATCGATCCCGGGCCTTTGCCGACGGGTGCGGATGCTTTCATGCGTGCCGCGGCCCCGAGTGCAACACCCGGAATCACGACGACTCAAAGACCTTGAGCCCACAATGGAAGCCTTGAAAAAGACTTCTTTTCGGCCAGGTTTTGAGTGCAATAGAAGCAAGTAAGAATCGAGATCGGAGACGTCTGTTTGCGATGGGTGCAAACCCAAAGCAAGCAGGCATCAACGGACTCTCGAAGCGCAATTCAGGTTGGCCTTTTCGACGAATCAGTCCGCGTGCCGCAAGGCAATCGGACGGAGGAATCGAAACCGCGGGTATTCAGGCCTGCGGGGTACGACTTGACTACGAGGTGCGAAGTTCGACCAAGCGATTGGCCGGGCGGAGCATCGCGGCGTCAGGTTGGTGATCAGGCACGAAGGGCGCACGGCGGATGTCTTGGCGTCGAGAGGCGATGAAGGACGCGAAAACCTGCGATAAGCCCTAGGGAGCCGGTAAATAGGCAGAGATCTAGGGATTTCCGAATGGGGCAACCCACCCGCAAGGGTATTCGGCACTGAATGCATAGGTGCCGAAAGCGAACGTGGAGAAGTGAAACATCTCAGTACCCACAGGAAAAGAAAGCAACAGCGATTCCGCAAGTAGCGGCGAGCGAACGCGGATGAACCAATTGTGCGAGTGAAGTGTCTGGAAAGACACGCTCCAGAAGGTGAAAGCCCTGTAGCCGCACGTTGGGGATGCCCACGAGTAAACTCGGGCTCGGGAAACCCGGGTTGAATATGGGGGGTCCACCCTCCAAGGCTAAATACTCCTCGACGACCGATAGCGAACCAGTAAGGCGACTGAACGATGAAAACTACCGCGACGAGCGGGGTGAAAGAGTAGCTGAAACCGTGCGCTTACAAGCGGTCGGAGCCTCCTCCAAAAGAGGGGTGACGGCGTGCTTTTTGCATAATGAGCCGACGAGTTAGCCTATGCGGCGAGCCTAAGGTCTACCGGACCGGAGGCGGAGCGAAAGCGAGTCTGAAACTGGCGATCAGTCTCATGGGCTAGACGCGAAACCTTGTGATCTACCGTTGGTCAGACTGAAGGGCGGGTAAAACCGCCTGGAGGGTCGAACGCGTGAACGTTGAAAAGTTCTGCGATGAACTGACGGGAGGGGTCAAAGTCCAATCAAACTGGGAGATAGCTCGTTCTCTCCGAAATAACTCTAGGGTTAGCCTCAGCAAGCAAACTATGGAGGTAGAGCGACTGGATGGTCTGAGCGGCCTACCCGGCTAGCCGGACCAACCAAACTCCGAATGCCATAGTTCAAGCGCTGGGAGATAGACGGCGAGTGACAATATCCGTCGTCAAAAGGAGAAAAATCCAGACCACCAGCTAAGGTCCCCAATTTCTGCTCAGTCAAAGGAAGTCAGGTTGCCGTGACATCCAGGATGTTGGCTTAGAAGCAGCCATCATTTAAAGAGTGCGTAACAGCTCACTGGACGAGGAATCTGGCGCCGATAATGATCGGGAATAAGCAGAAAACCGAAGCTGTGGACTCAATAGCAATATTGAGTGGTAGGAGAGCGTTCTTGGTGCATCGAAGCTGTACTGTAAAGTTAGGTGGAGCGCCAAGAAGTGCATATGTCGGCTTGAGTAACGATTAGACAGGTGAGAATCCTGTCCGCCATATATCCAAGGTTTCCTGGGGAAGGTAAATCCGCCCAGGGTTAGCCGGGTCCTAAGGCGAGGCCGAAAGGCGTAGTCGATGGAAGTCGGGTCAATATTCCCGAGCACCTGCGTAGATCAATCCGTTGTGCGGATTTCCGGAGTTCACGGCCCTGTTGGATGGGCAGGCCCTTGTGGCCGATGTGAGCAAAGGGAGTTCCTAGAAAAGCAGCGGTGGCGAAACAGGTCCCGTACCAAAACTGACACAGGTGGATGAGGCGAATAGCCTAAGGCGCTCGAGAGAACGGTCGTGAAGGAACTAGGCAACATAACCCCGTAAGTTCGCGAGAAGGGGGCCCTACTCCGCAAGGAAAGGGCGCAGAGAAAAGGATCTGGGAACTGTTTATCAAAAACACAGCTCTGTGCAAAGGTGTAAACCGAAGTATACAGAGTGACGCTTGCCCGATGCCGGAATGTCAAGGAAGTGGCTAAGCGAAAGCGAAGGTCGCGACCGAAGCACCGGCGAATGGCGGCCGTAACTATGACGGTCCTAAGGTAGCGAAGTTCCTTGTCGGGTAAGTTCCGACGCGCATGAATAGCGTAATCACTGGATCACTGTCTCCACGACCGACTCGGTGAAATAGTAGTGGCGGTGAAGATACCGCCTACCCGCAGCAAGACGGAAAGACCCCGTGGACCTTTACTATAGGCTCCTATTGACCACGAGCATATTCTGCGTAGCATAGGTGGGAGGCTTTGAAGCCTGGATTCCGGTCCAGGATTAGCCAAAGGTGAAATACCACCCTGAGTAAGTTTGTGGTCTAACCTCGTTTCCCGTGAATCCGGGCGAGGGACAGTTGGTGTCGGGTAGTTTGACTGGGGCGGTCTCCTCCAAAAGAGTAACGGAGGAGCACAAAGTTCGGCTCAGCACGGATGGAAACCGTGTGTCGAGTGTAAGAGCACAAGCCGGATTTACTGCGAGACCGACGGGTCGAGCAGTTACGAAAGTAGGTTCTAGTGATCCTGCGATCCCGTGTGGAAGGGTCGTAGCTCAACGGATAAAAGGTACCCCGGGGATAACAGGCTGATCGCTCCCGAGCGTCCATAGCGGCGGAGCGGTTTGGCACCTCGATGTCGGCCCATCACATCCTGGGACTGAAGGCGGCCCCAAGGGTTCGGCTGTTCGCCGATTAAAGTGGTACGCGAGCTGGGTTCAGACCGGCGTGAGCCAGGTCGGTCCCTATCTGTTGTGGGCGTCGCAAACTTGACGGGAATCAACCTTAGTACGAGAGGATTGGGTTGGACATACCCCTGGTGATCCAGTTGCACTGCCAAGTGCACCGCTGGGTAGCTACGTATGGCAGGGATAAACGCTGAAAGCATCTAAGCGTGAAGCCCCCCCGGAGATGAGGTTTGCTTGTCGTAAGACGGAAGACCCCTGGAAGACCACCAGGTTGATCGGCCGCGCGTGTACGGGCAGTAATGCCTTCAGCGGAGCGGTACGAACGGTCGAATGTCTGATCACCAACCAGCCGCCGCGATTTCGTTCGAGTCATCTGCCTCCGCAGATGAGACGGGCTTGTCCCTCTCATCCGCCTCCGCAGATGAATCCGAACAACTCGTGGCAGCGCTTCAAGAGTTCTGTTCGCGTGACTTCAATCACGCGGTCCGGTCTCGATCCTTACTGTTTCTATTCACTCGTGCCACCGACCTTGGCTTTGCAAGGTCGGTGCTCGTCGGGCCTTTTCCCTCTGCATTTCGCCTCGTGCCTGATGCCGAGTGCCTGGTGCCTTCTTCTTCCAGCTTCGCTGTCAACTCTGACGGCCCGCCGAAAGGCAGGCCGACTCGGTTTGTCGGTGACCACAAGCGTTAGGAAACACCTGTTCCCATCCCGAACACAGCAGTTAAGCTGACGCTGCCGATGATACTGCACTGCGGGAAAGTAGGTCATCGCCGACTTTGGGCTCTTCAAGGTAAACCTTGAGGAGCCCTTTTCATTTTTGCTCCGCGCGCTCGCCGTGGCACCGCTCTTCCGGGCGGTGTGCTTTCCTCCGAGGCCCCTCCCGGAGGGAGGGGGTTGGGGGGGCGAGTGACGCACACATACTGCACCCGCGCACCTCGCGCACTTCCGAAGCTCCTTCCGTGGGGGAGCAAAGGGGTTGGCGAAAGGGCGGTTGCGTTTCGCGCACTCATTCTCCCACTCCGCGTAACTCCGCAGACTCCGCACCTCCGCGTTCTCTTCCAAAAAGCTGCGGCAAATCCCTCGGGCGCATTCCCAAGTACCCTTCACCCCGAAGGAGCCACCATGCCCACTCTCCGCGCATCGCTCGCCATTGTCCTGCTTTCGTCCCTCACCGCCCTCGCCGCTCCTCCCGCCGACCTCACCCAAAAAATCGACGCCGCGGCAACAAAGGCACTCGCCGAACCCGGCGCCGCCGCGGTTTCTGTGGCCGTCGCTCGCAACGGAGAAATCATCTTCGCCAAGGCCTACGGCCTCGCCGATGTCGAACTCGATGTCCCCGCCACGCCCGACTCTCTCTTCCGGATCGGTTCGGTCACCAAGCAGTTCTCCGCCGCGGCAATCATGCGCCTCGTCGAACAAGGCAAAGTCTCTCTCGACGCAGAAATACAGACCTATCTCCCCGATTTTCCCAAGAAAGACCACCCCGTCACCATCCGCGAGATCCTGACCCACACTTCCGGCATCTGGTCCTACACCAGCGACGGCAAGTGGATGAGCCGTGACGCCTCGCTCGAGCTCACGCCCACCGAACTGATCGCAACGTTCGCAGAAAAGCCCCTCGACTTCGAGCCCGGCACGAAGTGGCACTACAGCAACTCGGCGTATTACTTGCTGGGCCCGATCATCGAAAAGGTTTCGGGCAAGCCCTACGCCGCGTTTCTTCAGGATGAGTTCTTCACGCCGCTCGGACTGAAGCACACCCGCTACGAATCCAATTCCGACATCATCAAGAACCGCGCCCAGGGATATTCGCTCCAGCAGGGCAAGCTCACCAACGATCGCGCGATCGGGGCGGATGTGCCCGGCGCCGCGGGTTCTCTTCTCTCAACGGCGAGCGATCTCTGCCGCTGGGAAATGGCGCTCGCGTCGGGAAAGGTTGTCTCGCCCGAGTCGTACAAACAGATGACGACGCCGGCGGTTCTCACAGGCGGCAAGCAGACCGACTACGGCTTCGGACTCCAGATCGATGAATGGGAGGATCGCAGGCGCATTTCGCACGGTGGCGGAATCTTCGGATTCAACTCCATGCTCCTCACGCTCCCGGCGGACGACAAGCACGCCGACGATCTCACCGTCGCCGTGCTCGTCAACAACGATTCGATCAACTCCGGCAAATTCGCCGACATCGTCGCCAAGAACGCGCTCGGCATCGAAGTCTTCGAGCCCAAGGATCTTGATTTGACCGAAGCCGAAATCGCGCGCTTCAAGGGCGACTTCGCGTTCGAAGGGATTCCGCTCGAAATCAAACTCTTCGACCGCGACGGCAAGATGTGGGCCCAGGCCACCGGCCAGAAAGAAACTCGCCTTCTCTACCAGGGCAACGGCGAGTTCCGCCCGACCTTCGACACCGACGTGAAGTTCGTGTTCGATGAAGGCAGCTCGGATTCTTTCGTTCTCCACCAGGGCGGCCAGATCCCCGCGAAGAGGAAGAAATAAGACCCTCACGCGGGGAACGGGCAAGCTCTTTTCTTCCCCGAAATCCCCTGTTTTCTCCGCGTTCTCTGCGATTCTCCCGTGAACAACCCGCTTCATTCTCGCGCGCCACGAACACGATTTTCCTTGCCGTTCCCGCCGCCCGCGGTATTCTTTTGTGACACGCGCCCGCAAGCTCCATGCGCACCGGCGCGAAGCAACGATGAGGAAATCAAACGTGCGTACATATGTTGGAATCGCGGCAGTCGTTGTCTCCGGCATCTCCCCGCGCCTCTCCCAGGCCGCGCCCGTCTTCTATCCGACCGCAAGCCCCCTCGGTCACTGGTTCGTCTCCACCAATGTCGCGCCTGGCGGCGACGGCAATTTCGCATCGTTCGTGACCAACAACTTCCAGCAGGCCGTCAACGTGACATACACCCCCGCCCGCGCCGATTGGATCGCCGATGTACCCGGCGGCAGTCACGGCGGCGTCGGCAACTGGACCTTCTTCGTCTTCCGCCAGACCTTTGACCTCACCGGTTACAACCCGGCGGTCGCGGCACTGACTTTCCGCTGGGCCGCGGACGATTCCGGCGAGATCATCGCCTTTCGCGGCTCATGGATTCCCGCCTTCCGTCTCAACGGCGGCGCATTCATCAACTACCCCGGCTCGACGCCCGATCACCGCATCCCGACCTACGACTTTTCTCCCTGGATCACCCTGACAAAGGGCTTCGTCGCCGGCGTGAACACGATCGATTTCTATGTCGAGGGCAACGGTCAGACCGACGGGTTCGGTTTGCAGGTGCAGAGCTTCACCGCGTGCGCCGGCGATCTGAATCACGACGGATTCGTGGACGATGCGGATTTTTCGTTCTTCGTCGCTGCCTACGACATTCTCGATTGTGCCGATCCGGCAATGCCGCCGAACTGTCCAAGCGACCTGAACGGAGACGGCCTCGTTGACGATGCGGACTTCACAGTGTTCGTCGCTTCGTACAACGAACTGATCTGTCCGTAGCGATGAGGCAAGCTACGCCCCGGATCAATAAGCGAGCGACTTCCGCGGCGATACTACCTTTCTTCATGTTCTGGTTCCTACTTCCACTCGGACTACTCACTATGCCCACGCTCGCGCAGCCTTTTCAGGCCAATGTCTTCCTCACCGCCAAGGACACCGAGTCGCGTCTCGCGCCCGCGGGCGTACTCACTTCCGCGGCGCCCGGCAACGCAAACGCGACAATCTTTCTCGACGACGGCACCACCTTTCAAACCATCGTCGGAATCGGCGGCGCGATCACCGATGCCGCGGCAGAAGTCTTCGCCAAGCTCCCCGCGCCCAAACAGCAAGAACTCATCACCGCCTACTTCGATCCGAACGCCGGCATCGGCTACTCGCTCATCCGCACGCACATCCACTCCTGCGATTTCTCGAGCGCGAGCTACACCTATGTGAAAGACAACGACGCGTCGCTCGAATCCTTCGACATCGCGCCCGATCTCAAACACCGCATCCCCATGATCAAGCGCGCCCTCGCGCTCGCCGGCAACCAGATCACCGTCTACGCCAGCCCCTGGTCGCCCCCCGCGTGGATGAAGTCGAACAGCAACATGCTCGAGGGCGGCGAGCTCAAGCCCGAATTCGCCAGCGCATGGGCGAACTACTTCGTCAAGTTCATCCAGTCCTACGAAAAGCAGGGCATCCCAATCTTCGGCGTCACCGTCCAGAACGAGCCCGCGGCAGTCCAGCGATGGGAATCCTGCATCTACTCCGCCGAGCAGGAACGCGATTTCGTCAAGAACTATCTCGGACCCGCGCTCGTGAAAGCGGGAATGCTCGATCCAGCAAACGTCGATGCGCCGAACTCGAAGAAGATCATCGTCTGGGATCACAACCGCGACATCATGTACGAGCGTGCGAAGGTAGTGCTCGAAGACCCCGCCGCGGCAAGGTACATCTGGGGCGTCGGCTTCCACTGGTACGTCGGCGATCACTTCGAAAACGTGCGATTGGTGCAGGAGCGCTTCCCCGACACCCACCTTCTTTTCACCGAAGGGTGCGTCGAGAGTTTTGATGCAGCGCGGGTGAAGGAGTGGGGCGCGGGCGAGCGCTACGGCCGATCACTCATGCACGATTTCAACAACGGCGCCGTCGGCTGGACCGATTGGAACATCCTCCTCGACGAGCGCGGCGGCCCGAATCACGTCGGCAACTACTGCTTCGCGCCCGTGCATGCGGACATCGGCGCCGGCAAGCTCACTTTCATGAACTCGTTCTACTACCTCGGCCACTTCTCCAAGTTCATCCGCCCCGGCGCGAAACGAATCATCGCGTCCTCTACATCCGACGACCTGCTCACCATTGCATTCAAAAACACGGACGGCTCGATCGCGGTTGTGGTGATGAACCAGACCGGCAAAGCGATTGATGTGAACCTGCAACTCCGAGGCGAAGCCGTGAAGCAGACAGCCCCCGCGCACTCGATCTTCACGGCGGTGATCAAACGCTGAGCATGCGTCGCAGCGACGCGCGCTCGGAATCCAAATCTCTCGCGCGATGTTCCGGATTCCTGTCATCTCCCGCCCCCGTTTTCCGTTTTCCTTTCACACGTTCGCTTTCCTCTTCAGTATTTCTTCTCCGTTGCCTTCCGTGTTTTTCCGGCATCCTGCGCGTTTCGCTTCCTTTCACTGCTGTTTCCGTAACAAAACAGCCTATTTTCATAGCAGTTTCAGCGTGTTTTGTTGGTGACAAGACCGCGCGAGGCGCCGATACTCATGGGTGTACGCGGCATCCAAGCCAAGTACGCCTCCCGCGTTTGTCCGCCGGAAGTTTGAAGAACCTGAGCCGATCCGTGATCAAGTCCATGTTCAAGACCATGATCAACGCTCGACTTCAACTTGCCCATGCCGGCCGACACGGCCGACTTTCGCACACGCTTCAATGCTGTTGCGCGATTCGCCCGCGGATCTGACCGCGAGGTACGACGGATCCAGATACCAAATTTGAAAGCACGATTCTGAAAGAGGTTTTCCTGTTCGCGCACGTTCGCATGGTTTGCTGAAATTGACACTCACACGCCGCGGCTCGCTTCCCGATGCGGGCCCGGCGCACGAACCACAAGGGAGTTACTCATGTCCGCCGTCCGCCGCCTGCGTTTCCCGTTTGCTCGTCACGCGTTGTCCGATGCCGCCGAGGCGCTGCGCCACCGCGCCGACGCGGGACCGAAGCAGCCGCCAGCGCCTTCGACAAGTCTCTCGCAGTCGTTCAGCGAACTCGTCGGTCGCACCATCCGCATCGCGAACATCGACATGGATCGCGATCCGTGGTGGCTCTATTTCCGCCGCCGGAAGTGAGCGAGCGGCCGTTCATCGAACGAGCCGTGCGACCTCTTCCGCGCAGCCGCGGCAGAGCGTGTAGCCCGAACCGCCGTGCCCGTAGTTGTGGATGATGCGCGGGTCCGCGGCGTCGCGATCGAGGCGGACCGAAGGGCGGTAGGGCCGGAGTCCCGCGGATTCACGGAGTACCGGGCCCGGTTCGAGCCCCATCGATGCCGCGCGAGAGAGGATCACATCGGTCATCGCGCGGGTGGTTGTGCATGGGCGATCATCGGAACAAACTTCGGCGCATCCGCCGAGCACGACCTCCGCGCGGCGGGGGATCGAATAGAACATGCGGCTCTCATCGCGTTCATCGCCGAGGCAGTGCGCGAGATCGATCCGACCCGGCGCGGTAATCACGGTTTGGCCGTAGATCGCCTGCAATTCAGTGTCGCCCGTCAATCGGCGCGCGCCGAGGCCCGTGCAGTTAATAAGCGCTTCGGCATTCGTCTCGGCGAGCAATTCCGCGAGCGAGTCGACCCGACGAATCTCGACAGGCCGTCGCAGTTGCTTTTCGAGCCACTCGAGAAAGATCGGCGGATCGCAGCGCGGCGCGGAAAACTTCCAGCCGACATGTGCTCCGGCGGGGAGAGTCTTGCCATCCACCGATTCGATCTTCTCAATACCCGGAGTTGCATCGGCCCACCAAGGCCAGCGGCCATCCGCTGCGAGCTCGGTCCGCAAAAGCAAATCCACACCCGCACCCGGAGTCGCTTTCGCGAGCTCGGTCAGCCAATGAAGAGTTGCGCCGGCCCAGATCGCGGCTTTTTCGGGCGGCCCGACCTTGAAGGGGTACCAGATTGCGCCTGCCGCGGCGGAGGTCGTGGAACTGCCCTTCGCGGCGGCGATGACGCGCACGTCGTGACCGGCTTCTTCGAGCGTCAACGCCGAAGTCAGGCCGATCACACCAGCGCCAAGAACAACAACGCGAGCCATGTTTCAGGGTACGCTGAGGAACCTGGAGACATGCCGCGGCGGATAGTCCGGCACGGAAGGCGGGTGCGGTGAATGGCTGTGATGTTCCGGGCTTTGATCTGCGCAGCATTGCTGGTGTGTTCACCGGCGCTCGGCGATGGGAAGATATTTGCCGGTCATGCCGCGCCGGCGGAGATTCCCGAGCAGTCGGCGCTGATTGTGTACGACGGGAGAGTCGAGACACTGGCGATCGAAACGCGGTTTGCTGCGAAGGGCAGGGACTTTGCATGGGTGGTGCCACTGCCGGCGAAGCCGGAGATTCGGGCCGGCACGGCAGGGATGTTTCCGACGCTGCGGGGGATGTTTCTGCCGCGGATGTGGGTTTTCGAGGGTGCCGGAGTTGTGATTGGACTGCTGTTGTTTTGGTGCGTTGGGTGTTGCCTCGTGATGCTTGGAGCTGGTTCGGCAGGTGCAAGAATCGCGGCCTGGGGAACTCTGGCATGGCTCCTTGTGACGTCCTGCGTGATGAGTTCACTGGGACTAGCGAGGGGAGGCGGAGGCGATTTCGGCGCGGTGACGGTCATCGAACGTGCCTTGATCGGCGACTTCGATGTGTCGGTTGTACAGTCGGCGGATGCCGGCGAAATAAAGGGATGGCTCGCGGAAAATGGAGTCGGAACTTCGCCGGACGCGGACCGGGCGATCGAGGACTACGTGAAGCGAGGATGGTTCTTTGCGGTGTCGAAGCTGCGTCGCTCCTTCGATGAAGCGAGATTGACCGCACCGACCCCTCTGATATTCAAATTTGCCGCGAGCAAGCCGGTCTATCCGATGCAACTCACGGGAGCGGGCGCGACGGCGCCGCTGCGGCTCGAACTGTTCGTGTTTGGAAAGTCGTTTGCGTTTGCATCGGGATTCGACAGCGTGCGGCGGGCGGACGTTGAGATTCTGGAGAGCGGACAAGGTTATTACTGGCGCGGTTCTACCAACGTTCGCGTTTCGCACGCGCTTGTGAAGGAAGTTGTGGGTGATGCACCGTGCGCAACGCTGCTGCGGCGCACTCTGCGGCCAGGAGACATGAACCGCGACATCGATATCGAGTTTGCCGGTGCAAGCAGGAAAGGCAACTCGATCGCATCGAAGACCGCGGCGCTTCAGATGGCGATCGCGATGGGGCTGACCGCGTTTCTGATTAGCGGCGCCGGCTTGTCGCGCTGGGCGGCGCAGATTGGGCCGTGGCCTGCCGGTCTGCAGGGGTTGGGAATGTCGCTTGCAGCGGGCATTGTCGGTTTCCTTCTGACATGGCATTTGATCCCGGCGGTTTCGGAAGCGAGCAAATCCGGTATTTCAGATTACAAGCGCATGAGGGAGATTCAGAGTGCGTGCTCCGTGGCCATCGATCAGATGGAGAAACAAGGGCCCGCAAAGAATAAGGAAGCATCGCTCGTTGCAGAGGCCGCCGTTCGCCTGCTTCAGCAAGAGTTCGGCTATCCCAACGACGTACGCGTCGAGGATTCGCCCGGCAACTTCATCATTCGAGAGAAGAATGGCGAGATTCAGTGTGTGTACTTCAACTGGAACGGACAGGAGACCGTCGAGACTTTGCGTTACTAATACGAGTACGGATCTGCCGCGAGCGCGTCCATGGCGCGTTTGCCGGCGATCGCGGCGAGAACAAGAAAAGGAATCGCGGCGACGGCGAGGCGCAGGAACGTGCGGCCCTTTGAAGGCACGGCGGGCTTCCAGATCGCATCGAGCAGGAACGGGAGTGTCGGAACGAGCGCTACGAGCGCGCCGAAAAGGACTTTGAGCCAATTCGGGTCTTCGCCGGCGCCGATGGATGCGGCGAAAGTGATCATCGACGCGACGAAGACGGGGACGTGCGTTGCGTTCTCCGCGAGGCGCAGGTTGGGGCGGATGAGTGCGACCGCGGCGCCGCCAAGGAGCGCCCACGAGATGATGCCGATGGCCTGGGCGCTCGGGAGCGAGCTGAGTCCGGGCTCGCAAGCGACGGCCGCGGCGAGCGTGAAGAGCGCGAGAATGCCGATGCCGCTGATGCCTTTGTTCAGCGTGACGATGTGGGAGAGCGAGAACCAGGCAGTGGTGGCGAACGCGCCGAGCAAGCCGAGCCAGGCGAGTTTTTCGGGGAGCGTCCACCGAAAGAAGATGGTTTGTGCGACAAAGCCGCCGAGCGTGACGATCGCGCCGAAGCGGGCGAGCAAGCGGAGTGCGCGAGGGCGGGGGAGGGCGAGCGCGACGAGCGCGAGAATGGCGGAGATGAGCGCGGTGAGCAGGGGCCACTCGGATGCGGAGCGCGGGTAGAGCACGAACTTGCCCGCGACCAGCGGCTGAAAGATGAACATCAGCGTGCAGAGGAGCACGGGAAGCACCCATGCGTGGCGCGGACGAGGGAGTTTGCCATTCGCGTCGGGCTGCGGCTCGGACCTTGGCGCGAGGAAGAAGAAGACGATCGCGCCGATGAAGAAGGGCGGGACCGAGCCGAGGAGGAGCACTTTGAGTTGTTCGGGAGAAATGGACATGCGAGATTCTTGGTGATGCGTGTCGCGAAACGGAAGCAAGGAGAGAACGCGGAGTTGCGGAGTTGGCGGAGTTGCGCGGAGAGCACGTGGAAGAAAAATGGATCGAATGGTCTGGAAAGAAAACGCACCGCGGCGTGCGGTGCGTTTGATCGTACTGGAATGCGGAAGACCCACCCCCTGCCCCCTACCTCCGGGAGGGGGTTTCGAAAAAGTCAGGTGCCTTTGCCGCCTTCAGCGCTGAAGAGGATGCTGACTTCATCGCTGAGGCCGGGACCGACCATGAACGAGACGCCGTAATCGGAGCGATTGATTCTGAACCTGGTTTCGAAGCCGGCGACTTCGCCGTTGCGGGCTTTGCCGTGGCCGGTGTCGGTGACGGGGACGATGACCTCGGTGGTTTTGCCGCGGATCGTGAGATCGCCGGTCACGTCATAGGTCCCGTCGCCGGTTTTCTTAAACGACTTGCTCTTAAAGCTCATCGTGGGGAATTCGGTGACGGCAAAGAAGTCGCCACTCTTGAGGTGCTTGTCGCGGTTGGCGTTGGCGGTGTCGACGGAGTCGGTTTCGATCGTGATATCGATAAAGCTCTTGGAAGGGTCGGCGGGGTCGACATTGAAGGTGCCGCCGGTCTTGTTGAAGCGACCGTAGAAGTTGGAAACGCCGTTGTGCTTGACGCCGAAGACGGCGGAGGTGTGAACGGGATCGACCTTGTAGCCGTTGTCCGCGGCGAAGTTGGCGACTGCTGGCGGGGTGGAGCTCCAGAGTGCCGCGGCAGTTCCGACGGCGGCGACGGTGAGGAAGGGGAGTGAGAGTTTGGCCAGCTTCTGCATGAGAATCGGTCTCCAAGCGGGGAAACGAGAGCCTACCGGAAACGTCCGGGAAGCGACGGAGAGTTGGATGCGGGGGGCTTCGGGAGGATTCATTGACAATAGATGGCAATAGATGTAGGATTTTGGCAGACGAGGGGCGAGGGAAGGGCTTGGAAGGCGGATGGCGGATGGCGGAACTCGGAACTCGGATTTCGGATCGCAAAGGCAGAAGGCGGATTGCTCAGGGAAGAGAGGGGCGGGACCGACGGCGATTGCGGGAGGCATCATGAAAGAGAAGGAAGACAAGCAGAAGATGGAGACGATGAACATCTCGCTACCGAAGGAACTGGCGGAGTTTGTCGAGCACAGGGTGGCGGGGCAGTTCGGGAACCGGAGCGAGTATTTTCGTCATCTGGTGCGGGAGGATGCGGAGAAGCGCACGCGGTTTGAGCAGTTGATTCGAGAAGGGCTTGATGAGACCGGCGCCACCGAGGTGACGCCGGAATTCTGGGAAGCGATGAAGGCGCGAGTTGCTGAACGGCTCAAGAAGCGGAAGAGCGCGTGATCAACATCATCATTTCGCGTGCCGCGGAGCGTGATGTTGAGTCGCACGCGATGTTTCTGGCGCTCGATAGCCACGAAGCTGCGGCACGGTTTCTGGAACGGGTGGATTCCACGATCGAGTTGCTGAGAGAGCGGCCGGAATTGGGGCACGTGCGACGAGACTTGTTCCCGGTGGAAGTTGCCGAGTTGCGGCTGCTGGCTGTCGAAGGGTTTCCGAAGCACCTCGTTGTGTATCGCATTCGCGAAGAAAACCTGTACGTGGTGAGGGTCCTGCACGGCTCGCGGGATCTTCCGGCGATGGACATTTCGGCGGCGGAATAGGTGATCGAATACAGTCGGTGACCATTATGAGCAAGAACGTTTTTGATACGCGGACGGACGCACTCTTCTCGCAACTCCGCGACCAGAAGGTCTGGAAGGAGTTGCAGACCATCGAAGGGCCGATGGACGCGAAGATCCGGCTGAGGCAGGCGGACGGGAAGGAAAAGGAAGTCCTGTGCTTCTGCTCGAACAACTACCTGGGGCTCGCGAATCACCCGGAGGTTGTTGAAGCGGGGATCAGGGGCTTGCGCGATTACGGCGCGGGGACGGCAAGCGTGCGGTTCATCTGCGGGACGTTCTCGCCTCATCATGAACTGGAAGCCGAGATCGCGCGGATGATGGGGACGGAGAGTTCGTACACATTCGTGAGCGCGTGGACCGCGGCGGAGGCGCTCTTCCCGACGTGCACGGAGCCGGGCGACTGCATCATCAGCGATGAACTCAACCACGCGTGCATCATCGATGCGATCCGCCTGACGACGGTCATCAAGAAGGGCGTGCAGAAGGCGGTGTACGCGAACAACAGATTGGAAGGCGAGAAGAGTCTGCGCGCGGCGCTCGAGGCGGCGAAGAAGAATCCGGAGGTGACGGGGCAGATCTGGGTCGTGACCGACGGCGTCTTCAGCATGGAAGGCTCGATCGCGGATTTGCCGGCGATGCGGAAACTGTGCGATGAGTTCGGGGCGCTGCTCGTCGTCGATGATTCGCACGGGCACGGGGTGATGGGGAAATTGGGAAGAGGGACGCACGAGCACTGGGGGATGGTGGGGGAGTTGCAAATGGCAAAGGGCCAAATAGCAAATGGCAAAGGGGGAGAAGAA
The DNA here is from genome assembly GCA_019636555.1 of Phycisphaeraceae bacterium. Lineage (NCBI taxonomy): Bacteria > Pseudomonadati > Planctomycetota > Phycisphaerae > Phycisphaerales > Phycisphaeraceae > Phycisphaeraceae bacterium. The sequence goes on from JAHBXH010000001.1 coordinate 918,374, forward strand.
GGGAAATGGCCAAATGGCCAAATGGCCAAAGGGCCAAATGAAGAGAAAGCTCAAAGCTCAAAGCAGCAAAGCTCAAATGGATCGGGGAATGGGCGCGTGGACATCTTTACCGGCACGCTGGGGAAGGCGCTTGGTGGTGGGGCGGGAGGGTTTGTGGCGGCGAGCGAGCGGGTGACGAAATTGCTCATCCAGCGCGGCAGGCCGACGCTCTTCAGCAATGCGTTGCCGGTGACGGTGGCGTGCAGCGCGAAGAAGGCGATCGAGATCATGCTGCGCGAGCCGCAGCGCGTGCAGAAACTGAAGGACAACACGGCGTATGCGCGGAAGAAGATCAAGGAGGCGGGGTTCGATGTGCTCGAGAGCCCGACCGCGATCTGCCCGATCATCGTGGGCGAGACGGCGAAGGCGATCGCGATGAGCAAGCGACTCTTGGAACTGGGCGTGTTTGTGATCGGATTCGGGTATCCGGTCGTGCCGGAGGGGCATGCGCGGCTGCGGTGCCAGATCTCGGCGGCGCATTCGACGGGGGATATTGATGCGCTGGTGGGGGCGCTGAGAAAGTTGTAGGTGTGAGTTGTGAAACTGCGAAGGGGGATTGGTGAGATGGGTGCTACTCGATCGCCAAGTTGGATATCTGGTGCTCAACTCGTTAGGCTGGCTGATTCTCTGCACGAGGCGGCATTTTCGGAGCAATTGCGCCAGTCGCTTGCTACCCAATTGCTGGGGATGGCCACTAGCAAGCGATCCGCAGCGCAAGCAAAGTTCGAATCTCAACGGGATCTCGCTCGCATCGTTGTTTTCGTCGGCATCGTTCTCATGGCCATAATGACATTAAGCGCTCTCGGAGGCACCGCCGTAGCGGCGCTGTCGCTGATCCCAATCGCTCTGCTCGGCGCCTTGTTGTTTTGGTTGACGGGCAGCCGCGCGCTTCACCTTCCAAATAGTCCCGGGATCGCGCCCTATGAACTAAGACGCATGGGAGTTGGGGAAGTTGTTTCAGCTGAACAAATGGCCGGTCTGACCTACGATGAAGTTCTTGGCGCAAGAGATTTGTGTGGAAAGAAAATCGTAAACATATTTGCGAATAAGTTGGCATCCAAGTTTAAGAAAATAATGGCGGATGGGCAGATGAAGGTGTGGGAAGACGGGCTAATTGCGATTGCGTCGAAACACGGCCTCGTCTTGGCAGATGTCCCGAGCGATTTGCTCTTGGTTCTTTCAAACGAAAGAATTAAAGAGCTGCGACTGTCGCATAAGAAAGACTTGACTGTTCAGGACACAGGGCCTGCTTTGGCGGGAGGTGTTCTTGCAGGAATGATGGGTGCAGCTCTCGGTGGCGGAAGTCTCGCGGCAGGTGCCGCAATCGGTGCAGCGTGGGCAGAATCGCAACGCGCGTCGCGTGTCTTGGTATCAGAGTCGTGGCTCTTGGATGTTTTGACGGACGCGTCGGAGATGCCGGTTATGACAATGCAATTTGATACCGAATCTGCCGCCAAGACAATGGAGGCAATATTGCAGATTGGGATAAGATAAGTAGGACTTGAAGAAGCGAAAGTCTGCAACATGTCTTGGATGATGCCGAAATCGTTGATTCAGATCGCGGGCGAGCCCACTGCCTCTCCGGGGCAGGAGGAGTTGGGGGTTGTTATCGACGGGTTGCGGTCGATCGAAGCGACCTCGCTCCATCCGTCTCTCCCCCGCTCGGGCGCAGAAGATTGGAAACCTTGCCAGACTAGCTGACACTCTGCGCGATGCTCGCGGCAGTTCCGGCAAGGATTTGCAGCGGAATGTGCGTTGCCGCGTGCGCGGCCATCGCGGATTCGAGGCCGCGGCGGGTGTAGAGGTAGCCGTAGACGGTGCCGGCGACACCGTTGAGAACCAGAACACGGGCGACGAGCCAAGGAGTCAATTCGCCGAGGCGGGCGGCGAGGGGCAAGTGGCCGAGCGCGAAGAGGAATGTGGCGATCAGGATTGCGGTCCAGATCGCGCCGGGGGTGGGCTGGCCATCTGGTTGGCTACTGGGGGTGCGCCAGAATTTGCCGAGAAGCCATGCGAGCAATGTGACAAGAAAGAAGCGGCAGATGAGTTCTTCGGTGATGCCGCCGTAGACGAGACCGGCGAGGAGGCGCTTCCAGAGTGGAACGTCGGCCATCCACTTCGCGAGTTCGAGGCCGGTGCGCGGGAGGAAGAGGAAGGCGTCGAGGACAATCAGAAGCAGGCCTGTGCCGAGGCCGATGATTGCGGCGAGTGCGAGACGGCGCGCGAGGCCGGGGCGCGGCGAACCCGCACGCCAGGCTTCGAGTTCGGGCGCGCCGAGACCGACTTTCTTGCCGAGCACGAGACCGACCGCGATTGCGACACCGAAGATCGCGGCGTTTTGCACGAAGCCGAGCGCGAAGACCGCGGGGAGAGGCATCGGCAGGTTTTTTTGGAACTCGGCTTTGGCGCCCGGGCTCACCAGTCTTGGGAGCCACTGCACCACGAGTGGGATCGTGGCGAGGAATCCGAGCAGGCCACCGGCAAGGAGAATGAGGAGGAGGGGCCAGTCGATTGCGCGGGGTTTGGGGGTGGAAGAAGGCACGCGGAGGGTTGTTGGGAATGGACGGGATTGTGTTGCGGGGGATTCCGCTGCCCCTCCGGGGCAGGAGAGATCATGCGCGTCGGTTTCCACGGGTTGCGCTCGGTCGAGGCGACCTCGTTCCACCCGTGGCTACAGCCCGGCGCCCCGTTGGGGCGGAGAATCCGATCGCGGATCGCGGATCGCGGATCGCGGATCGCGGATCGCGGATCGGAAATCAGAAACAGAAATCGCGGATCGCAGATCGCAGAACAGAGAATGGCGAACGTGGAGTTGAAGGAACGAGTGGGCGGTGCATCGGTCGGAGGCGTTGGATGAACTAGGGCTGTTTACGAAGGAAGACATGCGCCACGGCCTTTTCGCTGCCCACATGCCGCTCGCAGTAGTAGCCGAGCGCGTGGGTGTCGATGCCGTGGAGGAGGTGTTCGCCGCGGCCGAGAAGAACCGGCGAGATGGCGAGGTGAAGGTCGTCGATGAGGCGGGCTTGCAGGTATTGGCGGATCGTTGCGACGCCGCCGCCGACGCGCACGTCTCTGCCGCCCGCGGCATCGGTCGCCTGTTTGAGCGCGGAGTGGATGCCGTCGGTCACGAAGTGGAACGTTGTGCCGCCTTTCATCCGGAGGGGCGGGCGCGGGTGATGCGTGAGGACGAAGACGGGCGTGTGGTAAGGGGGTTCTTCGCCCCACCAGCCTTTCCAATTCTCGTCGGGCCATGGGCCGCGCACGGGGCCGAACATGTTGCGGCCGAGGATCCACGCGCCGATGTTTTCGAAACCTTTGGCGGCGATGTCGTCATCGCCACCGGTGTCGCCGCCGGATTGGTTTTGCATCTGGCGCCAGGTACGGGTGGTCATGAACCAATTGAAGAGTTCGGAGCCGCGGAGGCCGAGCGGGTTTTCGAGACTCTGCGCGGGGCCGGCGCCGTAGCCGTCGAGAGAGAGGGAGAAGCAGAGGACGCGGAGGCGGGAGGGCATGGGAGAATCCTGGGCGGATGGCGGAGAGAAATGGCAAATCGCAAATGAGCAAATGGCAAATGAGGAATGAGACGAGCGGGGGAAGCGCCAAATTGGAAGCGGCGAGGCGATTCTGAAAGGCGTTGGTCTTACTCGGGGACGGGGCAACTGAGGCTTTTGTCGTACATGCCGGAGCGATCGAAGCAGCAGGGGCGGCGCTTGCCATTCGCGAGCATGTCGCAGGCCTTTTCGATTCGGAGCGTGCGGGTTTCGGCGCGTTTGCCGGAGGTCATGAACTGGATCCAATCGCGGCGGGCGACGGGAGTGATTTCTTTCCAGGCGAGCTGCGCTTCTTTTGGCGCGGCGGCGAGGGCCTTGCGAAAGTCGGGCGGGACTTCGGGCTCGGGTTCCTGATCGGGAGCGAGGGGTGTGATCTCGAGAGAGACTTCATCGCCGATTTTGGTGCGAGCGCGCTTGCTGAGTTTGGGATCGACCTTGAGCCAGTGTCCGCCGCGGCCGTCCGGCTGAAGGGTTGAGGCGAAAGGGATGGAGTTGAAAGTGCCGCGGACCGAAACCTGGCTCCGGGAAGGAAGTTTGGAAGTGGCTTGTTTTGGAAGAACGAGAAAGGACCACGCGGGGCGTATGCCGTTGTCGGGCTTGGGGCGGAGGAGTTTCGTGCTGAAGCGGATTGGAGAAGTTACTGCTGAAGACTTTGACGTGCGCGTTGCCATGGTTTTCTCTTTGAGAACCAGTGAGGAGAATCGAAGCACCGCCCGCCCATGTTATGGGCGGGTTCATAGATGCCCGGCACGTTGACATCCTGTCGCAAGCCAATACCAGATGTTGCACATCTGGCAAGCTCCGTCGGCCCGCGTTGCGGGCCAACAGATGCGGAGAAGTCCGAGCGGCGTTTTGTCACCACTCGTGGCGTGTGCGAGCTAGCAGGCTGTTGAAAAACTCCAACCAGTCGCAATTTCGAACCGCCATCTACCCTCGCGACCCGGGTCTGAGGGCCAGAAAGTTGTCTGCAATGCGTCGGCGCAGTAGGCACAATCAGAATTTCAACAGCCTGCTAGCGATCGCCCTCGTAGAAGAACTGCTCGCGAACGATCTTGTCGCCCTTGACGGTGTAGACGCCGACTTCGGGAAGGGATCGACGCTTGCCGGTGGCTTTGGGGGTGACTTCGAAAGTGAAGTGGACTGCGAATTGATCGGGGCCGCAGAAGTATGGGCCGAGGACTTTTTCGCCGTGGATCTCGTTGACGGCCGCCCAGCGTTCAGATTTTTGGATCACAGGCGTTTTGCCGGCGGTTTCTTTGCCGTCGCCTTCGACGGAGACGATGTCGTCGGCATACATGCTGCGCATGACGTCGAAGTTTTTGCCCTGATTGCAGAGATCGACAAATTGTTTCGCGAGGGAGTTGATGCTCATGGGGGGAGCATACGGGAAGGGGGAAGGGGGAGAGTGAGGACCCGGACAAAGGTGAGGAGGTGAGGAGGTAGGGAGGTGAGGAGGTGAGGAGGTAGGGAGGTGGGGAGGTGAGCGGGTGAAGAGGTGAGAAGAGCGGCGCATTCGCTCGCCGCAATCGGTCCAATCCCCTCGCCACTCTGTCGCTTTGCCCCTTTGCCACTTCTTATGCTTTACCCATGCCCGTCTTTCTCCGTTGGATCGTCTACCTGATTCCGCTGAATCCGATCGCGGTGCGGCTCGTGCAGAACGGGTCGAGGCGGACGCGGCACCTGTATATTCGCGCGGCGTACCTGGCGGTGTTGATTCTGGTGTTGCTCTGGTCGCTCATTGCGCGGCTGGGGGGCGGGGAGCTGGATTATCGAGAGCTGGCGATCAATGCCGCGGCGAGCTTTACGTTTATTGCGTATCTGCAGCTCGCGCTGATCTGTATTTTGGCGCCCGTGTTCATGGCGGGGGCGATCGCGCAGGAGTCGAGCCCGCGGACATGGGAAGTGCTTTTGACGACGCCGCTGACGGCGGCGCAGATTGTTCTGGGGAATCTGCTGGGGCGATTGTTCTTCATCATTGCGCTGATGGTGGCGACGCTGCCCTTGTTCGCGCTGACGCAGTATTTCGGCGGCGTCTCGATGCAGGCGATTTTCGGCAGCTTTGCGATCAGCGCGTTCGCGGTGCTCCTGGTAGGCACCATCGCGATCGCGCTGTCGGTGTCGAGGCTGGCGGGCAAGAGGGCGGTGTTTGCCTTTTACGTGTGCGTGATCAGCTATCTTGCGATCACGGCGGGGATCGATGTGTTTTTGCGGAACTCGGGGCGCGGCGCCGCGGGCGGCGGGGGCGTGACATGGATGACCGCGATCAATCCGTTCCTGGCGCTCGCGGCACTCTTGAACCCGACGGATTTTCCGACGGCGCCGGAAGGGACGACGTCGGGGATCACGAACTGGTTCCTCGAACATCCGGTGCGGACGTGGTGCTACGGGTCGCTGCTGCTCAGCGTCCTGTTGATGGTGGTTTCGACGTTCACGGTGCGCAGCGGCGGTTTGAATCTGTTTCAGGCCGAGGAGAGCGGCATTCCGTGGTATCGAAAGATGTTTGGGCTTGGTGCGGCGGGCGCGGAGACGAGGCCGGCGCGGACGGTGTGGCACAATCCGATCGCGTGGCGCGAGGCGGCGGCGCGGAACAGCACGCTCGGGCGCATCGTGGCGCGGTACGCGTTCATCGGGCTGGGCGGATTGTTTGGGATTGCGTTGCTTGCGCTCTATCACACGGGCTCGATGAATCACGTTGATTTCCGCACGGCGCTGCTGGCGACGGTGTGGGGAGAGTTGGCGGTGATCACGCTGGTGGCGATCAACATGGCGGCGACGGCGATCAGCCGCGAGAGAGAGGACGGGACGCTCGATCTGTTGTTGACGACCCCGATTACGCCGTCGAGTTATCTGTTCGGGAAGCTGCGTGGACTGATTTCGTATCTCTTGCCGCTGCTGGCTGTGCCGCTGGGAACGCTTGCGCTGGCATCGGTCTATGTGCTCTTCGGCGGATTCGGACGCGAGGGCGGCGTGGAGGTGACGACGCAGATCGCGGGCGTCGGGTCGATGCAGATCCCGGTCGTGCTGCCGGAGGCGGCGATATTGGTTCCGGTCGTGGTGCTCCCGTTCACGGCGTTCTGCGTGATGGTGGGATTGCAGTGGTCGCTCCGGAGCAAGGGGACGATCTCGTCGGTGGTCGCGACGGTCGGAATCGTCGGCGCGGTCGCGGGGATGGTGGGCTTGTGCGGCTGGCAGGCGGCGTTGAGTGTTTCGTGGATCGGGCCGGCACTCGGGGCGTTGAGCCCGGCGCCACTGATTTTCGCGCTTGTCAGTCCGGAAGCGGCGATGGTGCAGACTGTTGCGGGCGGCGGCGGACTGGAGACGGCGCGGGTGTCGCTGGCGATCGGTTCGGTGTGCGCGGCGGTGATCTATTGCGTGGTGGTGTACGCGATCCAGAGCGGGATGGTGCGGACGTTTGATATGACGGTGAGGCGGTTGGCGGGGGTGAGGTAACAAAGCGCAAAGCGATAAAGCTCAAATCAAGGCAAGGGGAACGGGGTTCGTTTGCATCTATTTGAGCTTTGATGTTTTGAGCTTTGAGTTTTACCCGGCAGTTTGTCGGATCAATTCCCACGCGGCACGGACGTGATGTTCCTGGGTGAGCGTTGCGCCGATGCAGAAGCGGATGGTGTAGCCGATGCCGGGGAGCACGGTGTGGGTGAGGTAGAGCTTGCCGCTCTGGTTGAGGGAATCGACAAGGCGCTTGTTGATCGAATCCAGATCGGTAGAAACCCCCTCCGGCGAAGCGCCACCTCCCCCTTTGGCAAAGGGGGAGGACGGAGGCGACGGCGGGTGCTTTCGGTTACGGGCTTCGGATTCGCCTCGGTAACGGAAGCAAATCAGGTTCATGGAGCGTGGGGCCACGATTTCGAAGCGGGAATCTGCGCGGACGAGTGATTCGAAGAGTTCGGACAACCGTATGTGTTCGCGGATGTGCTCGCGTAAGCCTTCGGCGCCGTAGTGGCGGAGCACGAGCCAGAGCTTGAGCGCGCGGAAGCGCCGGCCGAGAGGGATTTGCCAGTCGCGGTAGTCGATCGCGCCGGAATCTGTGCCGCGGTTGCGGAGATATTCGGGTGTGATGGAGAGGGCGCCGGTAAGAGACCTGCGGTCGCGCGTGTAGAAGCAGTTGCAATCGAAATTGGTGAGGAGCCACTTGTGCGGGTTGAAGGCGATGGAGTCCGCGGACTCGACACCGGCGAGCATGGAGCGGAATTCGGGGCAGACGCATGCGGCCCCGGCGTGCGCGGCGTCGATGTGCAGCCACGTTCCAAGCTTGTCGCAGCCGGTGTCGCGCAACACGCCTGCAATCTTGTCAATCGGGTCGATCGCGGTGGAGGATGTTGTGCCGACGGTCGCGACGACGTAAGTTGGGGTGAAGCCGCGCTTCAGGTCGTCGCGGATCGCGCGCTCGAGCGCAGCGGGGTCCATCGCGAAGTTCGTGTCGGTGTCGATGAGGCGGAGGTGGGTGCGATCGTCGGGCGAGGTTGCGAGGCCGGCGATCATCGCGGCCTTGATAACGGAGGAGTGGGCCTGGGTGGAGCAGTAGATTGTGAAGTGAGGGGAAGTGGCGGGGTGGCGGAGTGGCGCAGTGGCGGAGTGGGAAGGCAAAGAGGAAAGCTCGCCCACCCCCAAGCCCCCTCCCTCAGGGAGGGGGTTCCTGCAGCGCACGCGATGGCGCGCGGCACAGAGTGCGACGAGCGTTGCTTCGCTCGCGGTGCCTTCGATGACCCCACCCCCATTGCCGCCGCCATTGCCGCGCCCATGATCGGCAAGTTTCGGATCGGCGCCATCGGAAAGGAACTCGCGCGGCAGCCCGATCAGTTCGCCGAGCCAGTCGAGAACCTTGGTTTCGAGTTCGGTGCACGCGGGGCTGGTGAGCCAGAGCATGCCTTGGACACCGAGGCCGGCGGAGAGCAGTTCACCGATGATCGAGGGGTAGCTGGTGTCGGATGGGAAGAAGGCGAAGAAGTTGGGCGATTGCCAGTGGGTGAGACCTGGGAGGATGGTTTGTTCGAGGTCGGAGAAGATGGAGGACCATTCGGTATCGATGCCGCTGTGCGAGCCGGAAAGAGCGCTGCCGCGGGAGAGCGCGGAGAGTTCGGGCGCGTGCACGGGGAGCATGTTGTAGATGTCATTTGGCTTGAGTTGCGAAAGGACCGGGCGCGACTCGATGGAAGCGAGGTAGTCGGCGATGAAGTCGATGGCGCGGTGGGCCTGCGCGCGGAAGTCGGAGGGGGACATGTGGGGAATGACGCGATCGCTCATGACGGAATGATTCGCCGAGCACGGGGCGCCCGAATTCTGCGTCAATCAAGGGCAGGGCAACCGATTCGGGTTGTTGGCTCGATGAATTCGCTCAGTCGAACCTTTACTTCCGGTCGAGCAGCAACTCGTGCATCCGGACCAATTCGGAATCCTTCCAATCGCGGACAGCCGGTGGTCCTTCGAATGCCATCGCGGGTTCGGCGGCAAGCACATTTCGGTCCCTCAAGTTCCGAGCAATCTGGAAAGCTGCGGATTCAAGCGAATTGAAGAGTTCAACGTGTCCAAAGTAGCGAGAATCATCTTGGTCGTTGATGAAGAAGTACTCGGTGCGGCCGTTCGCCTCCGTGCAATAGAGAAGCGTGAGATCGTTCTTCTCGGACCCGGCGTCGAAATTGGGATCGGCTCTGTGAAGCAGTCGCGATCGGGGGCCGCGGAGCGCTTCATCCGCACCGGGACGTTTGTTTGATCTTGCTATCAGGAAAAAGCCAACGAGCACGAGCAGCGAGGCGATTCCCAAGACGACCAGCGAAGGGAGAATCTCGCGGCGGATCACGTTCGCGAGAGTGTTAGATGGGACGGAATTGCCCATAGGTTGCGAGTTCTATTTGTCCTCGGCGCAGTCACGATTCTGTTCGCCGGATGGGGCGTCCGTGTTTCCGTCGATCGACAACTGACAAAAGTGTTGCACCCCGGTTGGGGTGCGGGATTCTTCTTGTTCGCACCGAGGGTGTCGCTTCGCTCCACCCTCGGCTCGATTCTGGCACGGCGTTGCCGTGAAATGCACAAAAAGGCCAATCGCGTGACCATCAGCCTGCATGCGCCACCAAGAGCATGAACAACAAGACGGCGAGGGCAACAAGAAACAATGGCAGCGAGTACCTCCAGTGCACCGACTGAGGTAGTTCGGGCGGTGAATTGCTCACTTGCATTCGCCTCGAACGGCAAATTCAATCGCAACAGACCCCGCGCGGACTGAAGTCCGCGGCTCCGAAACGCGGACTACACCCCCATCTCATCCGCAACCGACTCAAGCGTCTGTTCGCCGGATGAGGAGCCGTCATCTCCCGACAACTGATCCACCGTTTTCGCCGCCGCCAGCGGCTTGCCCATCGCATCCGTCAGCGCGATTCCATCCATCGTCTTGATAATCGGAATCGGATTCGCCTTGTCGTGCGCGGCCATTTGTTTCTCGAGGCCGGTGCGCTTGGCTTCGTCGAGCTCGGCCCATTTGCCTCTGCCGCGGCACTTGGGGAAGCGGGAGCAGCCGAGCCACGGGCCGCGCACGCCGTTGCGGAGATTGAGCGGGGCTTCGCACGTCGGGCAGGGAAGATCAGTGATGAGCGGCGGCTGTGACGGAGCCGTGACTTTGCCCTTCTTGTCGATGTTCAAGAGGCCGTCGCACGGATTCTCTTTGTCGGAGTAGCCGGAGCAACCGAGGAAAGGCCCGAAGCGGCCGACGCGCTTGGTCATCGCGCGCCCGCACTTGGGGCATTGGACGTTGACGGTTTCGGCCGCCGGTCTCGGCTTGCCTTCCCGATCGACGGGCGAGGCGTAGGTGCAGGTCGGGTAGTCGGAGCAACTGAGGAAGCGACCGTTCTTGCCGAACTTGTAGACGAGCGGCTTGCCGCAGGTCGGGCACTTGTAGTCGGAGGGCTGCGATTCGGCCTTGGCGTGGACGAGCGATTCCTCGGCGTTCTTCAGGTCCTTTTTGAAGGGCCCGTAGAACTTCTTGAGCATGTCGATCCAGTCGAGGTGATCTTCCTCGACCTTGTCGAGCTGCGCTTCCATCTCGCGCGTGTAGCCGACATCCATGATCTGCGGGAAGCCCTCGATCAATTTGTCGGTGACGACTTCGCCCAGGTCGGTCGCGTAGAAGCGGCGCTGCTGCTGCTCGACGTACTTGCGTTCCTGGATGACGCTGATGATGCTGGCGTAGGTCGAAGGGCGGCCGATGCCTTCGGACTCGAGGACTTTGATCAGGCTCGCTTCGCTGTAGCGCGGCGGGGGCGATGTGAATTTCTGGAGAACGCTTGCCGCGAAAGGCGCGAGCGGCTGATTCTCTGTGAAGGTGGGGAGTGTCTGCTCTTCGCCGCCGCGCGGGACGCCGGAGACTTTGTAGTGGCCGTCGAAGATGAGGACGCGGCCGGTGGTCTTGAAGGTGACGACTTTCGCCGGTGAAGGGTCGGTGCCGCCGGAAATGCGGATCGTGGTCGAATCCCACTGCGCGGGGGTCATCTGACACGCGACGAAGCGCTGCCAGATGAGTTCGTAGAGGCGGAACTGATCATCGGAGAGGGCGCGGCGGATCTTGGGATTCGACGGCGCGAGATCGGGGTTGGTCGGGCGGATGGCTTCGTGAGCCTCTTGCGCATCCTTGTTGGACGACGAGAAGAAATTGGGCTTCTCAGGCAGGTACTTGTCGCCGAACTGCTTGCCGATGTACTCGCGTGCGGCGTTGAGCGCTTCGCCGGAGAGATGCGTGCTGTCGGTACGCATGTAGGTGATGAGACCGATCGGGCCTTCGCCGGGGATGTCCACGCCTTCGTAGAGCTGCTGCGCGGCACGCATGGTGCGCTGTGCGCCGAAGCCGAGGCGGCTGCTCGCGGCCTGCTGAAGCGTCGAGGTGATAAATGGCGGTGCCGGGCGAGTCGTCGTGCGCTTGGTCTCGATCGATTCGACCTTGTACGGGGTCTTGGGGTCGATATCGCCCTTGATCGCGCGGATGAATTTGGCGGGGCCTTTGGCGCTCTGGTCTTCGGTGACATCGACCGAAGGGTTTTTGACGCCGGCGAGGCGCGCGATCTCGAGTGCGCGGTCGAGGATCTGCTTGTTCTGGGCCTCGGTGCGGTGTTCGCCTTCTTTCGGCGCAAGGATGTCGATCGGCTTGCCCCCGACTTCGATGAGTTCGGCGCGAAAACCGTGATTCTCTTCGAGCCAGTGTGTCTGCTGGGCGATCGTGGGGGGATTGTTCTTGTCGTCGCGCTGGGCGATGAACTTCTGCCACGCAGGAGCCAGGCCCGCGGCCTTGGCGAGTTCGTTCGTGAAATTGGCCTTGATCTCGTAGTACTCGTCGGGGATGAACGCGCGGATCTCGCGTTCGCGCTCGACGACGAGGCGCACGGCGACGGACTGCACGCGTCCGGCGCTGAGTCCTCGCGCGACCTTTTTCCAGAGCAACGGAGAAACCTGATAGCCGACGATGCGATCGAGGATTCGGCGCGCCTGCTGCGCGTTGACGCGGTCTTCGTCGATCGGGTGCGGATTGCTGAAAGCCTTGGCGATCTCGGCTTTGGTGATCGCTGGGAAGATGACGCGCTTGGCCTGCTTGCTGGTAATGCCCAGTTCCTGCGCGAGGTGCCATGCGATGGCTTCACCCTCGCGGTCGAGGTCGGTTGCGAACCAGATCTGGCCGTCGCCGCTGGCGACGTCCTTTGCCGCGCGGCGGAGATCGGAGATCACGTTCGCGCGATCTTCGTTGATGACGTAGGTTGGTTTGAAATCGCGCTCGAGGTCGACGCCCGGGACCGGGTTCTTCACACCCTTGGGGTTGCGGCTGGGCAGATCACGCACGTGGCCGACCGAAGCGAGGACGACGTATTCGGGTCCGAGATAGCGGTTGATGGTCTTGGCCTTGGCGGGCGATTCGACGATGACGAGGTTCTTGCCCTTGGCGGAACCGGTCTTGTAGACGGACTTGAAGACGCGTCCGCCTCGGCCACCCCGTCCGCCCTTGCCGCCGAATCGGCCTACGGGCTTGGCCGGAGAGGTGGGTGCGTCGGCGACGGCGGTCGCTCCTCCCTCGGGCACGGACTCGGGTTTTTTGGAAGGGCGTTTGGCCATGGGTGAATTTGTCTATGCGAGGGGTGTGCCGGGTTGGAGGACCGGGGAATCACTGAAAAACGGGCTGCGGAAAGGCTTTGGGCGGGGCGGCGTGCCGCCACACCTTCGGCAATTCACCGGCTGGAGCCTGAAGTGGCAGTCCGGCAAAGGCTGTAGATAAGGAAAGAAAGGGGGGGTTGTCAAGGGGGTTAGGTGTAGGGAATACGTGCAAGCAGGATTTTGTTTGGATTTTGGACGGATTCTCTGCCGTATTCGCCGCAGACGTTGCGGTGAATCGACCTGCTATTCACCGCATGATTTGCGGCGAATGGCGGCTTGGACGCAGCGCCGACACGAGGTTTCGGTCAGTGCCCGAGGTTCGCCAGCCACTCGGACACTGGACTATTCGCCGCGTCGATCGATTTGCTTCCGGGCGTGATTCGCAAACGCTTCAGCCACGTTCGCTGTGTCTTAGCGAAGTGGCGGGTATCGATTTTGATTCGCTCGATCGCATCTTCGAGCGACATGCGGCCTTCGACATGCGCGAGGAGTTGCTTATAGCCGAGCGCTTCGCGGGCCTGAGCGTTGGCGGCGGGCGCGAACGCGCCCGCCGCGTGCAGCGCTCGCACCTCATCGAGAAAGCCCGCTTCCATCATGTTTTTGACACGCGCGTTGATGCGCGGGTTGATGAGTTCGGCGGGCCAGTCGAGGATGATGAGGCGGAATGAGGGTGTCGAGGTGTCGGGGTGTCGAGGTGGCGAGAGCGAATCAGAACCCTCCCTTCCCCCAACCCCTTCCCTCAGGGAAGGGGCTGGAGAATCCCACTGCGTCTGGTGGGCGCTGATCGGCTTACCGGTGAGGTGGAAGACTTCGAGCGCGCGGATGGTGCGGCGTTCGTCGTTGGCGTGGATGCGGCGCGCTGCATCGGGATCGACGCGTTCGAGCTCTTCGCGGAGCGCGGCAAGCCCCTTCGCACGCAGCTTCTCACGCAGCTCCGTGTCGGCGCCGGGGCCCTCGAAGAGACCGTCGAGCAGCGCCTTGATGTAGAGGTGCGTGCCGCCGACGACAATGGGGTGTTTGCCCCGGGACCGGATGTCGGCGATCGCGGCGTTCGCGGCGCGGAGCCAATCGTGCACCGTGAAGGGCGTCGGATCGCGCGGATCGCGGAGATCGAGCAGGTGGTGGGGGATTCCCCGGCGTTCGGCCGGCGTGGGCTTCGCTGTGCCGATGTCCATTCCGGTGTAGATCTGAAAGGCATCGGCGGTGATGATTTCGGCGTTGCCGATCCTTTCGGCCAGGTCGAGCGCGAGTGCGGACTTGCCCCCGGCGGTTGGGCCGGCGATGACAGGGATGAGATTACCGTCAGGCTGTGTCAATCGGTCATTGTTGCGGCGATTATCCGGGACACCCGTCGCACCACCCAAAGTGGCTATTTCCGAGCGAGATTGTTCGAAGAAGAGTGTGGTATGATGCGGGCATGACTGCCGCGCTCGCCAATGCGTCGCGGATTGTGAAGTCGCCGCTCGGCGACCTGTGGTTGCAGGCAACTCCGAATTCGCTTTGCGGGCTGCACTTTTCCGGTAGGGGCGAGAGCGAATTGTTGTCGGTGAAGAGCGCGCTGCTGGAGCAGGTCGAGCACGAGCTGCACGAGTATTTTCAGGGGCGGCGGCGCGAGTTCGGTGTATCACTCGAACTGGAAGGAACCGAGTTTCAGAAGCGCGTGTGGGACGAGCTTTTGAAGATTCCGTACGCCGAGACGATCTCGTACGCGGAACTCGCGAAGCGCGTGGGGAGCGCGAACGGCTTCCGCGCGGTGGGTGCCGCGAACGGGGCGAACCCGATCGCGATCATCGTGCCGTGCCATCGCGTGATCAATGCCGATGGGCAGCTCGGCGGCTACGGCGGCGACCTGTGGCGCAAGCGCTGGCTGCTCGAGCACGAAAGACGTGTGGCGGGAATGCCGCCGCTCGATCTCTTTGCGGTGAAATCACCGGTAGGTGTCGAACAGGTGCAGGGATAGGCGCTGGAATAAGGCAGCGTTCTGAACGTTGAACTGCCGGTTTCCCAACGAAACCGGGAGGCTTCGATGGTTGCGCTCATTCTCGGACTAATGGTTGCTGTGTCCGTTGCGACGCCTGCGCCGAAGCAGGTCGCGGAAGATGCGCCGCTGCTTGCGGGTCCCGCGGTCAAGGATGCCGCGCCGGCGAAGACGCTCGTTCACTTCGGGGCGGATGGCAGGTTGATCGCGCTCGAGAATCGCGAAGAGATCGAGGCGGTCGAGCTGCTTGGTTTGAGCGACGCGGAACGAGAACCGATCGATCAATACATCCGGCTGCGGCTTGCCGATGTGACGGCCGGTGGAATCCGCCGGATCCCGTTCATTCTTGGATTGCGGGAAGTGATCGCGAGCGGATCGGATGAACGTATTGATGACGTGCTGAAACGCTTTGGGGCGCATCGCGAGATCTGGAAGACCAGTCCGGAAGAAGTGATTTCCAAGGCGCTCCCGGAGCGTGCGCGGCGGGAATACGCCCGCTTGATCGAGCAGTATCGCGAGGCGTGGATCGCGGAGAAGTCACGCGAGTCGAAGTCGGATCGGGCGACGCTGCTCGCGCGTCTCGAACGGGAAAAGAAGATCGCGGATATCGAGCGGCCGGCGCAGGCGAGCGCGGCACAGGCACGCGAACGATTTGAGAGGATTTCTCGCCGGCTCGATCTGACGAGCGAGCAGGAGGGAAAGCTGCAAACACTCTTGCAGGAGTACGCGACGAATTCCAACTTCAATCCGAGGCCGCGGGATGGTCTGAAATTGCTCGCGGACATGTTCGGCGTGCTGACGTGGGAGCAGCGGCTTGAACTGCGTCGGTATCTGCAGGAGGAGCGAGGAGAAGCTCGGTTCCGGCCGCTGCGCGATGCGCCGAAGGGGGCCGGGATGGCGGCGGGGGTGCCGGTGATGCTGCTTTCGTTTCGAAGAAAGCGGCGACGGATCGGCTGATCCGTTTCCCTACGATCTAGCGTGCCCATTCCACGCATTGCTATCGTCGGTCGCCCCAACGCGGGCAAGTCTTCGCTGATGAACATGATCGCGAAGTCGAAGGTCTCCATCGTCGATCCGACGCCGGGGGTGACGCGGGATCGGGTTGCGGCAATCGTCGATCTCGAGGGTCCAAACGGCATCAACAGCCCGAAGAAGACAGTCGAGTTCATGGACACCGGCGGCTTCGGTGTATATGTCGCTGAGGGCGAGCGATTCGACGAAGTCGGCGCCGACCTTGCGACGCTGACGGAGGACATCGAGGGTCAGATTGCCGCGGCAGTCGAGGGGGCGGATCTGATTCTGTTCGCGGTCGATGCGCAGGCGGGTATTACGCCTCACGATGAACAGATCGCGAAGCTGCTGCGAGAGGGAAAATTGGGGAGCGGACGAGAAGGGGTCAAGGGGCAGAGGGGTAAAGGGGCAAAGGGAGGAAAACAGGAACCCTTCCCCCAACCCCTTCCCTCAGGGAAGGGGCTTCGGAAAAAGCCGCCGATCCGGATCGTCGCGACGAAGGTGGACGGGCCGAAGTGGGAGGCGCACGCGCACGAGTTGTCGGCGCTCGGGTTCGGCGAGCCGCTGATGGTCTCGTCGATGAACAACTACATGCGCCGGGAGTTCCTCGACACGGTGTACGAGTTGACGCCCGATGAAGCGCTCGGTGCCGAGCCCGAAGCGCGGGCGGACCTGATGCTGGCGATCGTCGGCAAGCGCAACGCGGGCAAGAGCACGCTCGTGAACACGCTCGCGGGGGAGCCCCGCGTGATCGTGAGTGAAATCGCGGGCACGACGCGCGACGCGATCGACGTCCGCTTCGAGATGGACGGCAAGAGCCTGGTCGCGATCGACACGGCGGGCGTCCGGCGCAAGAAGAGTTTTCAGAATCAGATCGAGCACTGGGCGATGGACCGGGCCGTGCGGGCGATCGAGCGGGCGGATGTGATCCTGCTGCTCATCGACGCGACCGAAAAGATCAGCCAGGTGGACGAGCAATTGGCGGCACTCGCGCAGAAGAGCTGGAAGCCGGCGATCATCGTCGTGAACAAGTGGGACCTTGCCGAAGGGCAGATCGGTCGCGATGACAAGCCCGTAACGCCGGAGAAGTATGAGGATTACCTGCGCAAGGAGCTGCGCGGCCTTTCCTTCGCGCCGATCGCGTTCGTCAGCGGCAAAGACAACGCCAATGTCCGCGAGACGATCGAACTGGCATTCGAGTTGAAGCAGCAGGCGTCGGAGCGCGTGACCACGGGCAAGCTCAATCGGCTGATCCGCGAGATCGTGACCCGACGCGGCCCGACCGACACGATGGGCACGCAGGCGAAGGTGTTCTTTGTCGCGCAGACTCAGACCAACCCGCCCACGATCACGATCGTCGTGAATTACCCGGAACTTTTCCGCCCGAACTACCAGCGGTTCCTGATGAACCGGCTCCGCGAAGAGACTCCGTTTGTCGAGGTGCCTCTGCGGCTGGTGGTGCGGGCACGCCGGCAGCGCGAGGACGACTCGAAACTCATCGAGACCGGGAAGTATTCGGATAAGCTCAAGCTCGGGCGCGGCGGCACACGCTCCAAGATCACCAAGCAGGACGGCGTGTGGGTCGCGGACGAGGGAGAGTTCGACGAGAGCATCCTCAGCGATGCGCAGTCGAGCGCCGTCAACTTTGAGGATGACGAAAAGACGGCGGAAGAGTACTTCGACGAGGATTAGGGAAAGGTGGCGAGGTTTCCGGGTGTCCAGGTTTCAAGGGCGCCGAGTCGGATGCCTTTGGTGCTCCCTTGACACCTCGACACCTTGACACCTCGACACCTGCTTCAAGGACACAACAGCTCGTTGTACGCGCCGACGAAAATGACGAAATCCGCGTCGTCCGTCATGCCGTCGCCGTTGAAATCGCCGAGCGGGTCTTCGAGCAGGTCGTACGAAGAGACGAACATGACAAAGTCGGCATCGTCGACGAAGCCGTCGGCATTGAGATCGCAGACGCAGGTTGCTTCGGCGACATTGCCCGTGAGAACAAGGCCGTAGCCCTGCGTGCCGACGTTGACCGCCGGCGCCGAGATCTTCGCGAACCAGACGCCGGGCGTTGGCGACTGGAACATTGCCATCTCGACGTTGTTGAGCGAGTCGGCGCTGCCGCCGTTCGTGCTCCAGCCGTTGGAGAAGACATTGCCGCGGTATTCAACGCGGCCGGGCGCGATGAGCGTGAGATCGAGATTGTTCACGACCGGTGCACTCGATGCGACGCTGCCCGGCGCATCGTGGAAAGCCATGGTGGCGCGAAGGTCTTCGCTGCCGGGTGTCACGACGAAGCGCACGTAGCGGTAGTCGCTGGTGCTGAGCGCACCCGCCGCGTTGTTCGATTGGTCACGCACGAGCAGCTTGCGGGAGTCGCCGGGGAGATACACCGAACGGTCCGCGAGTAGACGCCCCCATCCGGCGGTGTCGCTCGGATAGGTCGCTTGCGACGTCATGCGAACGGCGCCGTTGAGCAGCATGGCCTTGAGCAGCGCGCCGCTTGGCACTCTCGCATCGGGGGCGTTGGCGAGACCTGAGGGGTAGAAGCCCTGCGTGAAATACTGGCGGATCATCGCCGCCATCCCGGTAACGACGGGGGAGGCCATCGATGTGCCGAGTTGCCCACCCGTGCCGCAGCCGGTGCCGTTCGTGGCGGACGTCAAACTTCCGGGAGCGGAAATCTCGGGCTTGCGCCGGCCGTCGGTCGTGGGACCTGTGCCGCCGAAGATGATGGTTTCCTGGTTCGGCGTATTGCCGCTGGCGACGACTGCGATGCAGTTCTTCGCGTTTTCAGGGTTTGTGAGCGGGCCGCTCTCGGCGGTCGCGAACATCAGGAGGCAGTTGGGGTTCGTCCAGGAGAAATTGTCGATCGCGCGGCAGGTCACGTCGTAGGCGTTGGTGCTCGAGTTCCCCCAGCTGTTGTTGTGCACGAACGCGCCGTGGTTGTAGTTGTCGAGGAAAAGGTTGTAAATGATGCTCTCGTCGAGCGCAAGCCCGCCGAGAAAGGAGATTCGCGCGCCGTAGGCGATTCCACGCGTGTTGGTGTTGTCGCCCGCGTCTCCGGCGGCGGTGCACGAAACGTGTGTCGCGTGCAGTCCGACGTTGCGGGGGGTATTGAGGTAGACGACTTTGCGGTGCGTGGGGCCGGCCACCGAGACGAGCGGATCAAAGAACGAGCAGTGCGAAAGGTCGAGCTTGGTCGAAGATTCGATGATGCCGATGATCTGGCCGGTGCCGTTCAGGCCGGCGGAATACATCGGCGTGGAATTCGAGATGTTGGTCTGAGCGATCCAGCGCGCGTTGGCATTGCGATCTTCGAACTCCGGCGCTTCCTCGATGAAGAAGACGGTGGACATGCGGCTGAGCGCCACGAGTTGATGCGCGGGGAGCGCGATGACCGCGAGCAGATCGCCCCCGGCGTTGTCCATTTTGAGAATCTGGGCGCCGGGTAAAGAAGCGACTTGTGTTCGGGCGAGCGCCGGATTCGCGCCGGGAGCGAACGAGACAATCAGGGCGAGCTTGCCGCCGGATTCGAGTTGCTTGCGGACGGCCTCGCGAAAGTTTCTCGCGGGCGCGCGGCGCAACAAATCCGGCGCGATCTTCCATTCCGGTTTGAAGTCGGCGGCGGTGCGCACAAAGCCGAGGCGGCTCAGCGCGGCAGGAGACCCCGGCGGGATTTCGGCGATGAACGAATTGCCCTCGAGGAAACTCTTGATTTGCACGCCGGCTTTGGAAAGCGCGGCGCGACGCTCGGGGGTCATCGGTCCGTCGAGCGTGAGCACACGAGCCGTATCCGACGCGCGCAGCGTGCGTTCTTTCAGGAGATCGGGCGTGTCGCGGAAACGTACCCGCTGCGCGCGAAGATCGAGCACGTCCTGGGCCAAGGCGGTCGAGGCGCAGAGCGCGACGCCCGTGAAGAAAACGGTGCGGGCTGTCGTTTCAAACAGATTCGCCAAGAAGAATCCCCTCTCACGAACGCTCGCGGGCGCTGCCGGAATCGGCGGTCTGGAACCTCATATTCAAGCCAACAAAAAACCCTCCGCATGGAGGTACGGAGGGTAAAGGGGTTGAGTTTCCCGCGTTCTATCCGATCGGCCTGAAGGTCCGAGAATCCGACTTCCTGCGGATGGATCAAGCGGCGTCGACGCGCTTCAGGCCGAGCCATCGACCGATGCCGCTGCCACTCGACCGGCTGGCGTTGGTCGCATAGCGCTGGAGCGCTTCTTTGACGGAGCCAGCGAGATAAAGCTGGCGGTGGAGTCCGGTCTCGCGCAGCAGGTTCTCGAGGCGAGGCGAAAGCGACATGATGGCGAGCTTGCCGCCGAACTGCTCGCAGTGCTGCGATGCCGCGATCATCGCGTTGATCCACGCGCAGGAAAAGTCGGTGACCTGAGTCATGTCGAGCGCGAGCCTGCCGCCGGTGAGGCGCGCGAGCGCGACGAGTTCGGGGCCAAGCTGCGCGGCGTGCGCTTCGCGCAGGTGCGGCGTGACGAACGTGACCACGGTTGCGTAGGGCAATCGATCGACGACCATAAAGCGGTCGCGCGGGAATTGCCGAGACTGCGTGGTCGGCCCCGGCGACGACGCGCTGGCGCGGAGAGGCCGCTCATCGCCGGACGTCGCCTGACCCGGGGCCGATGATCGGTACCCCATGCGGTTTGCGCCGTCCAACAAAGCATCTGAATCCTCGAAAATGTCCATCCAATGCTCTCCCCCGCCGCGAGGCGAAAATCCGGACGGAGCGCGCGACGCCCCGAAATCGGGCAGAGCCGAGGGGTGTGGCGACCGTCCTGCCTCAAGGAAGTCATTGAACGAGGCGTATTGCAAGCCTCGGAACCTGGCGCGGCGGCGAACCATGCGCGTCTGCTCCTTCTGTGCGGACTTTGAGGGGTCCGCGGGTGTTTTCGGTCGTGTGCGTTCGGCGAACCTTGCGGGTGCCGAAACGACTAGATACCCACGATCGGTGGAGCCGTCGCCCCCCGAGGAGAAAAATGAAGCGCGAACCGGCCATTGCTACGCTCTGCCGACCCGCACAATCTGGTTGGGAAGCGCGGGCAAGACTTTTCAGGGCTGGGGCGTGTGGGCCCGTCGAATAGGAGACGTTCGCTGCATGATCAGCATCCGGAACATCAGCAAACGCTTCGGCGCCGGAGCGAGATCGATTCTGGCCGTGGATGGCGTGAGCCTTGAAGTCGGGCCGGGTGAGGTACTCGGGTTTCTGGGCCCGAACGGGGCCGGGAAGTCCACGACGATGAAGATGGTGACCGGCTTTCTGACGCCGACGAGCGGATCAGCTCTCGTCTGCGGCAGGGATGTCGTCGAGGACCCGGTCGGCGTGAAGAGCGTGATCGGATACCTCCCTGAGGGGGCTCCGAACTACCCCGACATGACACCCGGCGCGTTTCTCGACTTCATCGCGCAGATCCGGGGGTTTTCGGGCGCGGAGAAACGTCGGCGCATCGGATCAGTGGTGGAGCGCGTGCATATCGGCGGCGTCATGAGGCAGGCGATCGAAACACTTTCGAAAGGATTCAAGCGGCGCGTGGGATTGGCGCAGGCAATGCTGCACGAGCCGCCGGTGCTGATCCTGGACGAACCGACCGACGGGCTCGATCCGAATCAGAAGCATGAAGTTCGGAATGTGATCCGCGACCTTGCGAATCGGGGCGACGCGAACTCGGGGAGAGCGGTCGTCCTCAGCACGCACATTCTCGAGGAAGTCGAGGCCGTGTGCACACGCGCCGTGATCATCGCGAAGGGCAAGGTGCTGGTCGATGGCACCCCGGCGCAATTGCGCGCGATGAGCAAGTATCACAATGCCGTTACGCTCACGCTCATCCCGCCTCTCTCCAGTGCCGGCGAGCCGCTCAACCTCGCGCAGGAACTGGGAGCCATGAAGTGGGTTGCCGACGTCGAGGATCAGGGTGTTCGGCATGTCCCGGTTTCTGCCGCAGGACCGGGTGGGCCTCGCCAGACCTGCACGTTGGTGCCCAAGGGCGGCAGGCCGCTGCTCGCGGACGTCACGAGTCTTGCCAAGAGCAAGGGCTGGACGATCGAAACGATCGCGGTCGAAGGCGGTCGCTTGGACGACGTCTTCCGCGATCTGACGACACGCGACGGTGCTCGAACACGCGAGTCCGTTCAGGCCGGAGGTGCGGCATGATGAAGGGGCTGCTCCCGGTTTTCCGGCGCGAACTGTCCGGCTATTTCACGACGCCGGTGGCGCTCGTGTTTATCGTGATTTTCCTGTTCTTGTCCGGCGTGTTCACGTTCCAGCTCGGAAAGTTCTTTGAGCGCGGGCAGGCCGATCTCGTCGTGTTCTTCAATTTTCATCCGTGGCTCTACCTGTTCCTGATTCCAGCGGTGTCGATGCGGCTGTGGGCCGAGGAACGCAAGACCGGCACGATCGAGCTGCTGCTCACGCTGCCGATCTCGCTCTCGGCGGCGGTGGTGGGGAAGTTTCTCGCCGCATGGGCTTTCGCCGGTCTCGCGCTCGCCCTTACTTTTCCGCTGTGGATCACGACCAACTATCTGGGCAATCCGGACAACGGTGTGATTTTCGCGGGGTATGTGGGGAGCTTTTTGATGGCGGGCGCATTCCTGGCGATCGGCTCGTGCATCAGCGCGACCACCAAGAGCCAGGTGATCGCGTTCATCGTGTCGGTGGTGATCTGCCTGCTTTTCATGCTTGCGGGTTTGAAGGATGTTCAGGCGTTTGTGAGCGGCTGGCTCCCCTTGAGCGCCGTTCAGGTGCTGGGCGGTTTCAGTTTCTTGTCGCGGTTTGACGCGATCTCGAGGGGCGTGCTCGACCTGCGCGACTTGATCTTCTTCGGATCGGTCATCATCGTGTTCGTGGCGGCGACCGGCGTCGTGGTCAATATGAAGAAGGCGGAGTGAGCAAAGTGTCGGATATCGAGTTTGGGAAGTCGGGTATTGAGTTGCAGGGTCGATTTCTATGAATGCACGCATTGCCGGAATTGCCTCACTCGTACTCCTTGCGATTCTGCTCGTGGCGGTGAACGTTTTGGCCGGCGCGGCGCTGCGTTCCGTGAGGCTCGATCTGACCGATGGCGGGCTCTACACCCTGACGCAAGGATCAAAGAACATCGCGAAGAGCCCGGCAGAGCCGGTCACGCTCACGTTCTACTACTCCGCGAAAGCGGCGCAGGGCGTGCCGCAGATCGAGGGAATCGCGGGGCGCATCGGCGAGATGCTGGAAGAGTTCGCGCGCGATTCGGACGGAAAAATCGTGGTTCAAAACGTGGACCCGGAGGCATTCAGCGAAGACGAGGATCGCGCCGTGCAGGCGGGGCTCACCGGTCTGCCTTCTCCTTCGGGCGAATCGATCTATCTCGGTCTGGTCGGCACGAACACGATCGGCGGGCGGGAAGTCATTCCTCTCTTTGATATCACGAACGAGCGGTTTCTCGAGTATGACGTCGCGAAGCTTGTGCAGGTGCTCTCGATGTCGAAGAAGCCGGTGGTTTCGATCGTCAGCAGCCTCGATCTTGCGGGCGGCTTCACCATCGATCCGCGCACGCAGCAGCCGATGCGAAAACCCGGCTGGGCGGTCATGCAGGAACTCAAGCAGCTCTACGACGTCAAGACGCTGCAGGCGGACAACCTCGTCATTCCGGCGGAAACCTCGGTGCTGTTGATCGTCCACCCCAAGAACTTCAATCTCAAAGCACAATTCGCGATCGATCAGTTCGTGCTCAAGGGCGGCAAGGCGATTATCTTCGTCGATCCCTTGTGTATGGCCGACGAAGCGGCGGCGCAGCAAAGAATGCAGCCGGGCGGAGTCGACCTTTCTTCAAACCTCGAAAATCTTTTCAATGCCTGGGGCGTCGGTTATGACCCCAAGTTGATCGCGGCCGATGCGACGCTCGGCACGCGACTGACTGCGGGTCAGGGTGGGCGCCAGCAGCAGATTGTCTTTCCCCCTTGGATCACGGTCGATCAGCGCGGATTCAACAAGTCCGACCCCGTCTCGGGCAAATTGACGTCGGTGAACTTCGCGATGGCCGGTGCGCTCACCCACAAACCTCCGGCCGATCCGACCAACAAAGGCGGCGAACTGACGCCGATCATCGAAACAACCGACAATTCGATGCTGCTCCAGGCCGCGGCCATGCTGTCGCTCACCGATCCGGCGAGTGTGCTGGCTGATTTTAAGTCGAGCGGGCAGAAACTGACCCTCGGCGCGCGCCTGACCGGGAATCTCAAGACCGCTTTTCCGCAGGGGGATCCGGCCGCCTCGAATGCTGATGAGTCGAAACAGGGTCCGGAAGAGCCGGTGGTGGCGGACAGTCTCAAAGAGTCGGCGAAGCCGGCGAACTTGCTCATCATCGCCGACGTCGATGTGCTGTCGGACCGGTTGTGGATCCAGCAGACCGCCTTCGGCGCGATGAAAGTCGCGGACAACGTCGCCATGCTCACCACGGCGATCGATTCGTACATCGGGAGCGGCGACTTGCTCGGTGTCCGTGCGCGGGGTGAATACACGCGGCCCTTTACGCGCGTGGAAGAAATCAAGCGCGGCGCCGAGCAGAGACTTCGCGCCGAAGCCGAGCAACTCAAGCAGAAAGCGGAGGCGGCCCAGCAACGCATTCTCGAAATCGAGCGCACGCGGCCGGATCAGTCCGACCAGGGCGTGATCTTGCTGACCGATGCGCAGCAGAAAGAACTCGAGAAACTCCGCGCCGAGCGGCTCGAGACTCGAAAGCAACTCAGGAAAGTTCAGTTCGATTTGGGTCAGGATGTGCAGAAACTGGGCGAGCGGGTGAAACTGATCAATATCGGGTTGGTCCCTGTCGTGGTCATGCTGATCGCCGTGCTCTGGGCCGCGTTCCGGGCCATCGGAAGAAAATCGGCACGCACCAGCGCGTAACAGGCGCGGAAGAGGTTGGAATCATGAGCGGAACCAAATTGCGAAATCTCGCGATCGCGACGGCGATTATCGTGGGCGGCGCCTTCTTTGCCGTGAAGGGGCGTCGCGGCAATTCCCAAATCCCGGTGCCGGGCGCCGCGATCCCGGGGCTCAAGGAAAAGATCAACGACGTCGCTTCGGTGACCATCCTGAAGAATTCGGGCAGCGTCACACTCGCTCGAACCGGCAGCGGCGAGAACGCGGCGTGGACTGTCGTCGCCAAAGACGGATTCCCCGCGGACATCGAGCGGTTGCGCTCGACGCTGCTTCAGCTCGGCAATCTCGAACTCTCGGTACCACAGACCTCCAACGCCGAGTTCTATCCGAAGCTGGGCGTTCAGGAAGTCGCGGTTCTTCCGAAAGATGCCGGCGATGCCGCAAAAAAAGCAGCGGCGCCCGGGGCGCTCGTCGAACTCAAGGACTCCGCGGGAAGAGCGATCGGCTCGCTGATCATCGGCAATGCCGCGGACATCGGAAACGCCACGCTCGAGCGCCCGATGGAAACAGGACAGTTTGTCCGCCGCCCCGGTTCGACGCAGTCGTGGCTGACGCGCGGAACGGTCTACGTCGATTCCGAGCCGATGAACTGGGTCGACAAGAAAATCGTGAACGTTCCGCGCGAGCGGATCAAGGGTGCGACAATCCGGCGCGTCGCCGGAACGGGTCCTTCGTCTCCGGATGGACACGCCGAACCGGATCTCTCTCTTTCGCGCCCCGACAGGGACGCGGCGGCTTTCACTGCCGCGGGGATGCCGCCAGACGCGCAACTGAAGCCCAGCGAAGCCGTCGATCAGCCGGTGCAGGCGATTTCATTTCTGTCAATGGAGGATGTCATGAAGGACCCCGGTGGCGTGATCGGCAATCCCGATCCCGCCGCGACCGGTCCGAACGCGGCGCATCCGGTGGTCGCACAATTCGAGACATTCGACGGGCTGGTCGTGACCGTCAAGACCGGATTTCGCGACGGCAAATGGTGGGCGCATGTCGAGGCGGAAGCGGCGGCAGACGCGTTACCTTCCGAGTCCAAGAGCGCGGCGGAAGTCGACAAGTCGGCCGAAGAAAAGAAGGTGGACGCCGCGAAGCAAGCCGCGGAGATCAACAAGCGCACCTCGGGCTGGCTCTTCGCGATCTCCCAATACGACGCGAAGCGGCTCAGCGCGCGGCTCGATGAAATGATCGCGCCGCCTCAGGTTGAAGAGAAGCCTCCTTCGGTCGGCCCATCGGCCGAACCACCATCACCGGATCGCGGAACACCGTTGCCGCCAAAGCCGTCCGCACCGGAGTTCCCCGCGCCGAACCCGAAGTAGACAGCGTCGGCTGCGCGCCGGCGGAATCGCGAAATAATCAAAGACCGCGCCGTATCGCCGGAATCAGGCCTCGATCTTGGCGCCGCTGAAGCGGGGCTTCGAGACAACCACGCTGCCGATGGCGGGGCCGGACGACGATGCAACCGGCGCCGGCTTGGATCGGGTAGCTGGTTCCTCGAGGCTCTCGCGCATCAGACGCCCGATCTTGAACTTGACGGTGCGCTTGGCCGGAACCTCGACCTTTTCGAGAGTCTTCGGGTTTTGTGCCGAGCGCGCAGCGCGGTTCTTCACTTCGAACACCCCGAAGTCTCGAAATTCAAGACGGTTACCGCGCTGAAGCTCGTTGATGACCTGATCAAGAAACTCCTGCACGACCAGTTTCACGGTCGGCCTTTTGACTTTGGCTCGGGTGGAGATGTAATCGATCAAATCTTTCTTGGTGATCGTTCGCATGGCACTTTGTTCCCGCGAATGCTCTCGAACGTCTGACTCGCGTGGCATCGTTGCCGCGCTGTTGCTCTACGTCCAACCCGCGTCGAGAAGTTTTCCCCGAGTCGGCGCGTGGTTGGGCGCGCCGGCGCGGCAAATGCACCGACTCCGTTCAAAGCTCGAGCAGAACCGATTGTGAAGATGAGAACCGCGACCCCATGGCTCTTCCTCCAGAAGCAGCCCATGCGGAATGTAGGAATGCAAACTGCATGACGTGCCCCTGCGCAACAGTATCCGCGATCAGTCGAGTGACGTCAAGCGAGATTCACATATGGAACACGCGAGCGTGAATGTTTTTTGTCTCCACAGAAATGTGGAAAAACGCGTTCCCCGCCTTGACAAATGGGTGTCCACCGATCAGAACCGGATCACGGCGCCGAAGAAAAGCCCTGCGAGGCCGCCGTTGTAGTAAAACTGCTGGGAGCCTTCGCCGTTGCGGAATTCATTGAACAAGTTGCGATAACCAAGCTGCACTCCCACATTGGGAAGCGGGCGCCACATGAAACCGACGGTGATATCCCAGCTCCACGCGTAATTGCTGTTGCCGCCCGGCCAGCCTCCGACGCTCGTTTCGAGGTCGATCGAAAACTGTTCGGCGATATCCATCGAGCCTTTAATGCCAACGATGGCTTGGCCGAAGAATTCGCTCTGACTCGAAGCGAGTGCACCCTGGGAAAAATCGAATTTCACGTCGTCCAGTCGAGCACCGCCGAAGACTTCGAGGCGCCCGAGAAACTGAACCGCGTCGTTCGGCTCCGCCTTGCGCTTCCAGAACTCATACCCCACGACCGGGACATATTCATTTTGCTCGAGTTTGGAGTAGACCTGGTTGCCCGGCGCGAACACGACCGAGCCGAGTTGTCCGGGCACGCTCATCGTTTGCAGCCGATTCTGCGAGAAGAAGAACGTGCCGAAGCTGAAACGCCAGTCTCCGGTGCGGAGGTGCAATTCGCCAGCAGGGGTTAGGCGCGGGTTGTCCAGATGAAGATCGTTGATCTGAACGGTCGAAGCCCCGGCGGGCGCGCCCGCGATGCGCACTTTGCCGCTCGCGCCGGCATACCAAGCTGAGGGTTCGAATTGAAAGCGCCACTCCGGCTGCGAAGCACCGAGCGGCTGCGGCTTGTCTTCCTGCACGGGGGGTGGTGTCGCGGAAAGCGTTTCCTGATCCGGCTCCGCATTGCAGAGAGGGTGAAAGATCAGTGCGGCAAGCAAGAAGGCGATGACTGCGCTGCGCATTCGCGGCTCCGGGTGCGTGGATCAAAGAACGGTCGAGCACAGCGTAGCCGATTCGGAGCTCAGTCCGGGGCCACTAGGCTTGCGGATGGACGCCGCGGCGGACACGATTCTCAGTCTCTCCATCGAGTCGAGTAACCCCTCGGCTTTGGAAGATGGAGTGAATGGCCCGGGTGTAGCGCTCGCCAGGATACTTCGTACAGCGGGCCGCTTCGAAGTCTCGGGAACAATTCTGACCGAGCCGTTACGTCGAGAGACCGGGCGCGATGACGATCTCCTGCCGGCGATCGACCGGTTGTTTCGCAACGCAGGGGCTCGTCCCGAGCAACTCGGTCTGGTTTCGGTTTCAGCCGGGCCGGGCGGTTTTACCGCGCTTCGGGTTGCCGTCACAGCGGCAAAGATGCTTGCGTACTCCACTGATGCAATGTGCGCCAGCGTGCCGAGTGCGTGGGTCGCGGCACACATGGTGAAATCTTCCGGTCGATTCGCCGTGCTGCTTGCCGGCAAGAACGACAGCGCGTTTGCAACTCTGTTCGAAGCCGGCTGGGAGCGCAGACTTGGGGACCAAGCGCCCGCGACGAAGCTCGTTCGAGCGGAAGACGTGGCCGGCCTGAACGTCGGATTGATCGTCGCGGATAAGTATCTGCCTGAGGCGATTCGCGCAGCCGCCGCGGCGCTGCACATCCCGGTAGAACATCCTCGGTTTCGTGCAGCTTCGTGCCTGGAGTTGGGGTGCCTGATTGTTCCCGGAGGCCCGGAGTCATTGAACCCGATTTATCCCCGCGAACCGGAGGCCGTGACACAGTGGAAAGCCCGCAATCAGAAGTAGGTTGAGCGCAAAAAACGTGCCTGATCACCATCGCCCCCCGCATATCTCCACGAGATTGCCTGAAGTGACGTTCATCCGAGCCCGATGAGTCGGTTTGGGGACGTTGCTAGAGGCTCTCGATCTCGGGAGGTCGTGATGGATCTGTCCGATCATGCCGCCAACTCGGAATCGCAACCAGAGGCCTTGAGCGCCAAGCGCATTTTCACAACGGGCGAGGCCGCGGCGATCTGCAAGGTCAGCCAGCAGACCATCATCCGTTGCTTCGATGCGGGAAGGCTGACGGGATTTCGTGTTCCGGGGTCCAAGTTTCGGCGCATCCCTCGCGACGAACTGCTGCGGTTCATGAAAACAAGCGGCATTCCAACCGACGCGCTCGGGAATCCGTCCGGTGCGCACGACGAGCGCCGGCGCGTGCTCATCGTGGATGATGATGATGCATTCCTGCGGCTCGCCGAGCACGCGCTCTGTCGCGGCGGATTTGAAGTGCGCTGCGCCGCCACCGGATACGACGCCGGGCTGCTCACCGAAAGTTTCCGGCCGGACGCGATAGTGCTCGACCTCATGCTGCCCGACGTCAGCGGGAGCACCGTGTGCGCACGGGTGCGGGCACGCGAAGACCTTCGCAATTGCAGGATTCTCGGCGTGACGGCTTCGGCAAACGAAACGGACATCCGCGCGATGTCTGCCGCAGGGATCGACGCGATGCTTCTCAAGCCGTTCGAGCCCTCGGCCCTGCTGAAGAAGGTTCAGGACTTGTTCCAAGTGTCGACGGGGACTGTTCGCGCGGCGGCCTGAGATGGCGGATTCCGGCAACCACATCGTCGGCGGGCGCGAATCCGAACAGGCTCGGATGATTCTCCGTCAGGTTCAGAGTCTTCCGCCGCTCGCGCCGGTTGCAAGCCGGTTGCTTGCCCTCCAGGACAGCGCGAAAGTGGACCTCGCGGAGATTGCGAGCCTTGTCGAGACCGATCCCGTGCTTTCGGGTCGGATTCTGGGGCTTTGCCGCAAAGCAGACAGGGGCGTCGCGGAAAAGATCACGTCGGTGCGTCGGGCGGTCGTGCTGGTCGGGATCGGCGCTGTTCGCGGCGCCGTGCTCGGCGCGAGCGCCTTTGGAGCCTTTGGCGTCGACGGCGACAAAGCCGAGGGCGCATTCGATCGTGCCGGATTCTGGAAGTACTGCGTGTGCGTGGCGTGCACGGCCGAAATGCTCGCATCGAGCAACCGCGCGGCGCTGCGGATCGCGCCCGAGGAAGCGTTTGTTGCCGGGCTGCTCCACGCGATCGGCAAGCTCGTTCTGGATCACGCGCTGCCCAAGGCGTACGGGAAAGTGATCGAGCTCGCCCGTCATGAATGCGAACCGAGTGCGACGATCGAACGCCGCGTTCTCGGAGTGGACTATCACCGCGCCGGGAAGGAACTGGCAGATTTCTGGAATCTCCCGGCGGCCCTGGCTGAGGTCATGCTCCTCCACGCGACGCCCTTCGAAGAGCTTCCGGAGTCGGAAAACAAGGCGATGGTGGGGCTCATCTCGGGAAGCGCCGCGTTCGTTCAAACGCTGGGGCTTGGATGGAGCGGCGATTTCGCTCTTCCGCCAAAGATCCCGATTCTGCTCCCCGCGGCCAATATCCGGCCGCCGGAAATGGCGGAGTTCGGCGATCGTCTCCTGCGTGCCGTAAGCGATCGCCTCAGCGCGCTCGGGCTCTCGTCTGTCGGCCCCGCAGGTCTCGCGATCGAGTCGATCATGGAAGCCACGCGCGAAAACCGCACTCTTCTTCGGACCGTTCGGGATCTTTCGTTCGCCATCCGCGGGCAACTTGCGCCGGACCAAGCGCCCGTCTCTCCGGAAGCACGCATGCTGGCCGAAGCCGGAAAGCGTGCCAAGCAGAATCTCTCGATCGTGACGTCCAAGACGCAGCTCCTGGCGATGAGGCTGCACGACGCTCGCGACCGGGCTGCTGCGGCGGCGATCGTCGAAGCATCGCGGGAACTTGAATCAATTCTCGAATCTGCCGTGCGTGGAACGGGCGGGTCGTTCCATGAAACTGCGATCAACTCGGTCGCTCCGCACCAGTGAAGCAAAAGTCGGGCCTCGGGTGCGTCGAAAACCATGTGCGGACCTTTCCGCACCAGGACGTACCGACAATGGCCGCACGCAAAACCAAGCCGGGTAAGGAATGCGAGAACAGCCAAACCACGATGAGGCGTGAGCAGGTCGTGCTCGTCGCTCACCCGGTGCGGGCGCGTCGCGACGAGGTCATGCGCGTCCTCTCGAAGCAGGGCTATGACTGCCGCGCGTTCGGATCGGCGGAGGCCGCCGACGATGCCATCGTCGAGGGCTTGGGCTCCATCCTTCTGATGGCGGATTCGATCGCGGACCAGATTCTTTCGGCGCGCTCCGTCGAGACAGTTGTGCTGCTTTGCGAAACCGTCGACGCGAAATCGGCGCGCCGCGCGATCGAACTTCGCTGCGACGACTTTGCCGATGAGCGACTGGAATTGAATGAGTTCGTCGCGATCGTGGAGAGGGCCGCGGCCGCGCGCGGCGCTGCCAGCGCGCGGGAGCGCCGGCTCCGCGGTCTCTGCCGAAAGCTGAACGCCTCGCGCCGCGAACTCTCGAAGGAACTGACGCGGCTGTGCGCCGAGATGACCGAGTCGTACGCCGAGCTCGCGGGCACAATCGATACGGTCGCCATGGCGGGAGAATTCACGGGCCTGATCCGCCAGGAGATCGAGCTCGAAAGCCTGATGCGCACCAGCCTCGAATTCATGCTCGCCAAGTTCGGCTCCACCAACGCGGCGCTCTTTCTCCCATCAAGCAGCGGCGACTGGACGCTCGGCGCCTACGTGAATTACGACCGGGCGCGCGACTCGGCGGAGATGATGCTGGATCACCTCGCCGACACGGTTCCGGGCCGGATGGATGAGATCGGTTCGACGGTGCTCCTCGAAGGCGAAGCGCAGGTCAAGCGGGCTCTGCCCGGCGCAGCGGAGTGGCTGGGCGACTGCGCCGTGCTCGCCTCTCCCGCGGTGCACGAAGGAGAGACCCTCGCGTGCATCGTTCTCTTCCGTGATCGGACGTCGCCTTTTCCCGAGCACGCTCGCCAGTCACTCCAATCGCTCTCGAAGATCCTCGCCAGCCAGTTCGGCCGGGTGATCAAGGTGCACCACCGGCACCTTCCCAAGGAGGAGTGGGCGAGTCCCGGGGATCCCTTCCCCACCCACAGCGAAGAGCTCGAAGATCAGGACGATTGCGATCTTCTCGGCTGAGCGGAAGCCCCAGATGCCCGCTACTTGGGTCGCTTGAAAATGTCCTTGATCAGATCGACAGCCTTTTCGGGGTTGACGTTCTTGATGAAGTTCTTGCCGAACATGGCCGCGTCCGGCGCTGCCTTGGTTTGCCCCATCGGTCCCTTGAAGCGAATCGGAACCATCGTGGACTGATTGATCATGTTGCCCGCGGTCCCGACCCCGGGAATCCGATTGAATACTCCCGCAACGTCTTCGACGAGCTGACCGACCGGAACCCAAGCGACCATGTCCACGTAGCTCTGCGGCAGATCGACCGTTCCCTCGATGTCCATATTGAACTCGCCCATGGGAAACGTCCAGCGCGGATAGGTGATCACCCCGTCGGTGATCGAAAGGTTCAATGGCTTCAGGCGCTGAAAAATCTTTCCTTGGTCCTTTGTCTTGATCGCCCGAAGCAGCGCACCGAACGTGCCCGACGTCTTGAATCTCGCGTCCCCGGGGTCGATGTTCAGCGTGCCGTTGAGCTTGGCGGTGTTCCCGTCGAGCGGTATCGCGAGCTGAGGCGACGAGATCACCGCCTGCTTGTCTTCATAGCGTTTTTCAACGTCCGCGATCATCGGCAGGACATCGGACAATCGCTTCTCGAGCCCCAGATCCACGCGACGGAGCGTGATGTTGAGCGGCGCGACCAGCACGCCGTTCTGCGCATTTCCCTTCAGCGACATTTCCGCGCGGGGGCGCTGCGTCGTCGCACCGTTCTCGGAGACCGCTCCTGTTTCGGTGCTTTTCGCGCTGAACGAAACGCTCCCGCCCGCCTTCGAGAAATTCTGCGCATCGAGCGCGACGTTCACGCTCGGGCCGAGGATCTCGCCGGGCAATCCGTTCTTGACGCTGAAAGCATCGACAAGTGCCGACGGCAAGGAGCGGATATCTCCCTTCGCCGTGATGATCGGATTCGAAGCCTCGATCAATCCCGTGGGTGTCGAAATCCCGGAGATCGTTCCCTTGATCGTGCCGCCGCCCGGTCCCGATTTCGCGGGATCGGGCACGACCGCGAGTTTCCCGAAGCCGAGGTCAAACGCCAGCGAAATCGGCTGCCCGGGCGATGCCGGCCCCGACAGAACCTTGAGCACCGCGTCGCCCATCTGGGTGCGCACGCTGCGCGAATCGACAAGTTCGAGCGAAGGAAGCCGCGCCGTCGCGTCGAGCGCGAAAACCCCAGGAAACGCCGGGCCCTGGATCCCCCGTTCCGTGTTCGTCCGGGCGATCACCGCTTTGGAAACCACAAGCTCGGCACGCGCAGGAGCCGCCAGGCTGAGATCGGTGTCTTGTTTTCCCTGTCCCTTCCCGAGAACAAATCGGTCGAACCACGCAGGATCAATCGTCCATGTGATCGGTTCAGGAGATTCAAGTGAGAGCCGATCGCCCTCCGCTCGAGCGTGCAACGGCTTCTTGATCTCGAGCCGTTGCGATGCCAGCGTGATGTCCGCGGCGAGGTCCGCTTTCGAAAACGCTTCCGCGACTCCGATCGCTGCGCCGCTCGGTGGCGAAATCCGGGTTGCGGCCCTGATCGTCGCGCTCGGCCCGAGTGCGCCCGACACGAGCAGAGGTTGCCCGAGAGCGCGATCCAGTCCCGCCGTGTTCATGCCGCTCAATCCCACTTCAACATTTGCCGGCCCCGCGAGTGTGAGATTGGCTCCGAGCGGGAGCGTCGCTTTCGCATCGAGGTTGCCCATCGACGATCCATCCGCGGAAAGCAGCACGCCGCCCGCGCTGGCCGCGGCTTGCCCGCCCGAACCCTCGCCCAAAGCCGAAAGGGGCATATCCGCTTGAATCGCAAAGTCTTGGAGGCCGTATGCCTGCGCACCGGATTGCACGATCGCCTGGCCCGGGATCGATGCCTTTGCCTTCAGCACACCCGCTTTCGCAAGAACGGGTGAGCCCTCTGCATCGAGCGGAACACTCAACGGTTCCGTGGAAAACGAATAGGAAACGGGCGCGCGCAGCCGCGGCTTGTCCGCCGCGTTGCCACTCACGAGCGCGTCGAGCAACCCCGGTGTGAGCGTGCCCTTGCCGGTCGCGATCGCGACAATCGCCGACGAATTGATGTCTGCATTCACCCCCGCGCTGGTGCGAGCCCCCTGAACGTTTGCTTTCACCGACATCGCCTGCGCATCCGCGCCACGCGAAGAATCGAGCGAGATCGTGACCGTATCCCCGACGGCCTCGCGGACCAGAGCGCCCATTGTCGTAGCGGACTGCGCCGATCGAGGGAGTGCATCAGCCAGAGTCGCCGGCAAACCGGAGACCTCCACGTGCCCGAATGCAAGGGCCGGACCCAGCTTTTGTGCGAGTCCCGCGCCGCCTCCCGGCTTGGGCGCGCCGATCGAGTCGAGCGCGTGCGGCAACGAAAGATCGGCCGCGATCTTCACAGGTGCGCCGTCGGTTGATGCATCTGAATCGACCCGGACGACCGCCCCCTTGCCCGGGGCGAGCGCGACATCTGCGTTCAACGCACGAAGGTCGATCGCGACGGGTCTGCCCCTGACCTGGTCTTTTCCGGGCGGGACCTGCGCGGTGAGCGACCAGCCGCTCAGCGTGGCCTTCGCCTGTGCCGCGAGTTGATCGAGCTTTGGCTTGCGCGTCCCCGACTCCAGCGGCAGATTCAGCGACGTGACGTCCAACGACAACTGGCCGCTCGGGTTCGCGAGTGAGAGATTCGGGCTCTTGAGCGTTCGGGCCGCGATCGCGCCGGCGTTTGCGAGCCGAAGCGAAATCCCCTTGCCGCGTGCCGCGAGTGCCTGATCAGTCACACGCAGTTCCGCGATTGCTTCGGCGGACTGTGCGCGCGCATTCACATCCAGGTCGATCACGCCGCTCTCGGTCTTTGCGGTCAGATCGACATCGGCGGTTGGGCCGATGTCGCGCGGCAGATCGAGCGCGACTCCGGACGATGCCAACGCCCCCGAAACGATCGGCTGCAGTATCCCCGTCGCGGCGCCGCGGAGCGCGACGCGCCCATCGATCGCACCGGGCAAGCCAGAACGTGGAGCGCCATTCGCATCGAGAAGCCCCGAAGCAGAAATATCCGCCTTGAGGTCGCCTCCCGAAGCGGTGTTGCCGCCGGTTGCGATCGTCGACTCCGCGTCCGCCGTCACGCGAACGACCCCGGCAAGATCCTCGCTCGCGAGTGCGGCCTTAAACGCCGGAATAGAAACCTTGGACGGGGGCTGGCCTTCTCCAAGAGCAATCGTCCCGGCAGTATTCGCCAGCGTTGCCGTGCCGCGCACGCGCGCATTTCGCAGATCGAGACCGGCCGTCGGCAGCTTGAGCGAGAGTTCTTCGATCTGGAATTCCGTGTCCGGTGCCGACGTGACGACGAACCCGCCGGTCGAAGGAGGGACGTAGTTGTCGAGGATCGCGCGCGTCCCGGCGCTCGTGATCTTCGCGTGCGCGGGTTTCACGAGCGACACCACGCCGTCCTTGAGCGCGAACTGCGCATTCGCTTGCGCGCCTGCGCTCCGCAGGTTGAGCGAAGCATTCCCTCCGCCGAAGTCGCCGCTCGCCTGCGATTCGATCGAAACCGTTTCGCCGAGGATGGATTTCAGATGGCGCTCCTGCCCCGTCGCGGTTGCGACAAGCGCATCGACGAGCGCGACCGAGAGATCATCCATCTTGACCGACGCATTCACTTTCGGCGAGTTTTTCGCGAGGCTCGCGCTATCGAGATGAATGCTGCCGTCGGGCTGTACCCAGTTCTCGACCTTGACGTTCGCGGAAATCGGAGACGCACCGGACTTCGCATCAAAGTCGATCGTCAGAGGCTCGCCGATCCGGATGTTCGCGACGGTTTTCACATCGCGTAATTCGGCGACAGTCGCGCCAGCCGCGTCGATCACGCCGACCTTACTCAGACTCATCTCGATCCGGGCCTGCAGGTCTTTCGGCAGTGGTATCCGGTCGGTTGTGACCGAAACTGTCGTTCCGCCGCTCGTCGGCTTCGGAGCCGATGCCCCGGCGCCTTCTCGAAGCTCGGCATCGCCCGTTATCCGGATCGTTCCGAGGTTGTACCAATTGCCCGCGAGCGCGAGCAGCCCGCGATCGATCGAAACGTTGAGGTTTCCCGCCGGTTTCGCCTTGGCGTCCGTCAGCGCGAGCCGCACCTGCTGATCACCGAACCAGCCGAGCGACGACGATGCGATGGTCGCGTGCACGCGATCCGAGTTCAGCACGGTCCGCCCGTTCAGAAACGGCGACGCCAGACGAGGCAAGAGCGCCACGATCACCAGCAGGATCAGCACAATCCCGCCGAGGACCATCAGGATGCGCCGCCCACGTCCCGCGCGTTTCGCGGGCCGATCGAGCAACGCCGCGGATTCTTCCGAACTCAAGCCCGGTTCCTTGTTCATGCCATCCACTCCTGGTGGGCGAGGCGCCACACCTCCGAAAGTATTCGATGCGGCCCACGGCGCCACGCTCCGATCAGGATTTCATGCCGACGACCTGCGCAACGGCTTTCGTGAAAAGACTTTGCGTCGCGGCTCATTTTCAATCGTTTCTGAAACTTTCGCTATACTCATGTCGTACGACGTCGGGCATCCCGAGGGCGATTCATGCAGCCAGCACAACTCAGAGAGGCTCAGGATCGATTTGTGGCCGTTTGGGGGCAAATGGGAAGTGCCTGGGGCATCAGCCGCACCATGGCGGAAGTGCATGCTCTGCTGTACATCACGGGCGAGCCGCTCTGCACCGATGACATCATGGAGCGCCTGCAGATTTCTCGGGGCAACGCCAGCATGTCCATGCGCGCTCTGCTCGATTGGGGCATCGTCGAGCGCGTGCATCGCCGGGGAGACCGAAAAGAATACTTCAAAGCAGAGGGCGAAGTGTGGGCAATGTTCCGCGCGATCGTCCGAGAGCGCATGAAGCGCGAAGTCGATCCGCTCCGTGCCCAGCTCTATGAGATCCGCGATCAGACCGGCGAGCGTGCCGGACGCGATCCGAGCGCCGACCTGCTCGCGCACAACAAGCGATTGGATGAACTTCTCCGTTTCTTCCAGACGCTCGAAGGTGTCTCGAACTCCTTCGTCAGCCCCGCCGGCAAGGGGCTTCAGGCCGCGGCAAAAATACTCGGCTACATCGGCGGCGCGAGCGGAGCGACGAATCCCGCGCCCAGCCGGGATCAATCCGATACGAAGGAAGCGGGTTGATCGAGACACACGGTCGAGAATTCACGCGACCGGCGGCTACACTCGACTTGATGCCGCAACCGACCAATTCCGGCGCAGAAATCAACGAATCGTGGCCGATCGCGCTCGCCGGAAAATTCCTCGTCTTCGAAGGGCCCGACGGCTCGGGCAAGAGCACCCAGATGAAGCGATTGACCGACGCCTGTCAGTCGCGCGGCATCCAGGTGACCACCGTCCGCGAGCCCGGCGGCACTTCGGTCGGTGAACAGATCCGAAGTGTTCTGCTCGATCCATCATCCACCATGACTCTCCGCTGCGAGATGCTGCTGTATATGGCGAGCCGAGCGCAGCTTGTCGAAGAAACGGTGAAGCCCGCCCTCGCCGCCGGCCATCTTGTCATCGCCGATCGCTTCCTGACTTCAACTTTCGCGTATCAGGGCGCCGGGGGAGGCTTGCTGCCGGAGGACATCCGCGCTGTCGGCAAAGTCGCAACGCTCGGTCTGTCGCCCGATCTTGTGCTGATCTACTACGTCGATGTCGAAACCGCAACCGCGCGCACGCGCGGCGTGCCTGTCAACGCCGGCAAGAAAAAAGCGGCGCAGGCCGAGGCCTTGCGGGGCGTGACGCTTTTCGATGACCGAATCGAGCAGCGCTCCGACGATTTCCGGCGCCGCGTGCACGAGAGTTACCTTGCTCAGGCCAAGGCCGATCCGGCGCACCACGCGCTCATCGACGCCAAGGCAAACGCGGATCAGGTCTGGGAAGCGACGGTTCGCGAACTCGGTTCGCGATTTCGCACCGCCTGACTTACGGCGCCCGGTAATACCCGCGATACGGCCGGTAGTAGAGCACATCGTTCGGCCGACGGAACACCGTGACCGTGTTCGCGGTCGATGGCAGAGTGAACTGATACTGCCAGTACAAAGAAGGCGGTTCGGCCGACGCGTAGTACGACAACGGCTCGCCCGGCGGCCCCGTCACAACACCGAACGCTCCGTCGTTGCGATCAAGGTCGGCGTGATACTCCGCCATCGCGAGCGGCGAATCGTTCACCGAGTCGGCCGGCAGCACGCCGGCCCACGCGGTGGAATGAGACGGACCCGGACCTTCGGGTGCGCTCGCGAGCGTCGCCCGTGGAGTGCCTTGCTCCGTGTAGCGGACCGATGTGCACGCGCCAAGCGATGCGGACAGCAGGGCCGTGCCAACGAGCGCGCCATGACGACTCTTCTTGATCACGATTCAAACTTAACCCCATTCTTCAGTTTGTGGCCACAATTCGCTCCAAAAGCGATTCGGTTCGTGCCGTTTGCGCGGTGTTTGCGTCCGTGTTCGCAAGCTGCTGGGTGGGCGCGCCCCACTCTGAAGAAACATTTAGGGACCGATATCGCGGACGGCACTGTGCATTTCCGCTGGTCGTGTTAGCCTCACGTTGTTGCCGATCGCTCGGCGCGAGCGGTGGTGCGGCGAAAAAAAATCAGGAGAACGACCAATGGACACACGCAAGCGGAGTGGAATGTGTGCATTTGTGGTTGCGGGTCTGTGCGGTTCCGCGATCGGGTCTGCCGCGTCGGCGCAGATATTTCAGCGCGCGTACGGAACGCCCGCCCAGGAAGTAGCGCTGGACATCACCGATCTCTACGACTGCGACTACGCGACAGTCGGAATCCGTTCCGTCGCGGGAATTCCGAGCGCCATCCAGGGAGTGCGATACAACTCGGATGGGAACATCCTCTGGAGCAAGCAGTATCTTCTCACCCAGGGCAACAACGCCGGTTACACGCTCGTCGAGGCCGGCGACCGCGCTCTGATTTTCGGATGCGAGTCGGCGTTCGGAGGCGTCGCCGTGGGCAAACTCGTGTTCCGGGTGACGCCCGCAGGCATCCCGATCTGGGGAACGCTCCTGCAGGGAACTCCCTTCGTGCCTTCCATCGCACCCGCCGCGGGCACGCTGGGCGTCAGCGTCCGCGAGATCTTCAATAAGCAGATCGCCTCCGTCAATCGCCAGGTCGGCGCGCTCGGAGTTTCGAGAGTCGGGGTGCTCACAGTCCAGACCGCCGCGGGCATTCTGGTGATCGAACGCGCCTACATCCCGCCGGGCTCCGATGCCTCGGAACTCGATTTCTCCGAAGTGCGACAGGCCAGGTTTCCCACCGGCTCAAACGATCTTCTGATCGTGGGCAACATCCTCGATGTCACGGTCGGAAGATACGGCGCATTCGCGATGCGCACCGATTCCGCCGGTAACATCATCTGGGCCCGCGAGTATCTGCATCCCTCCGCCGGAATCAGCATCACCGCCGACGGCTTTGCGCTCGACGGCGCGGGAGACCTGATCTTCAGCGGCAGGCGCGGCCCGGCGGTTCCCGGCCAGCTGTCTCCCTCGGATCTCATCGTCGCGAAGCTCGACCATCTCACGGGAGCGCCCATTTGGGCGCTCGATGTCGATGGTTTCACCAACGGATATCAAGCCGTCATCTTCACGCCCGCACGTACCGCCGTGATCGCCGGCATGGTCTCGCCCGGAGCCGCCGCACCGATCAACAGCGCCTCGCTCATCGAAGTGTCGGGCGCCGGCGTGTTCATCCGCCAGCAGATCTACGGGCCGTTTGTCGCGGGCTTCAACGTTCGAGGCGAGGGCGTCACCAATTGGCGCCCCTGGGGCGGATACGCCATGGGCGGCGTGACCAACGACATCGGCGCCGGCGGCAACGATATCTACTTCGTGAAGACCTACACCGACTTCACGAGCGGTTGCCGCGAACGCATAGTTGATCCTGTCAGGAAACCGGTCGCGCTCGCGGTGAAAACACCGGGAATTCAGGTTGCCTCGAGCGATCTTTGGCAGCCCGTAAACGTCCCTGTCAACGACATCACGATGCTGACGACCACGCCTTGCTTCACCAAGCGCTGCGTCGGCGACCTCAACGGAGACGGCTTCGTCGACGACGACGACTTTGTGATCTTCGCCAACGCCTACAACACGCTTATCTGTCCCACAAACCCGGCTCTCTACTCCTGCTGCCCGGCGGACTTCAACGGAGACGGCTTCGTGGATGACGACGACTTCGTGCTCTTTGCCAACGCGTACAACGCTCTGCTCTGCCCATAAGGAACCCGCATCTTTGCGGAATCGCACTCGCCCGGCCCCTAGAAGGCCGGGCTTTTTCTTTTTGACGGTATATTGAGACGAGCAGGCCGAACGTTCTGAAAATCCGGCCGTAACTCACACCATGCTCCGCGCTTGCTTCTCAACCGCCGCCCTCGCCATCGTCTGCGGATTCTCGCGCGGCGCTCCGCCCGACCACATCGTCATCGTCATCGAGGAGAATCACGGTCTCTCTCAGGTCATCGGCTATCCCGGCGCGCCATACCTGAACCAGCTCGCCGCGAACGGCGCACTCTTCACCGATTTCTACGGTCTCACTCATCCGAGCCAGCCCAACTACATCCACTTCTTCGCCGGCGCTTCCCTGGGCGTGATCGACAACAGCGTCCCGGCGGGCACGCCGTTCACCACTCCGAATCTCGGCGCGAGCATCATCGCTTCCGGTCGCACATTCGCCTCCTTCAGCGAGGATCTCCCGTACGCCGGCTTCGACGGCGCCACCTTTGGTGCCTACGCACGCAAGCACAACCCCTGCGCGAACTGGCAATCCGCCTCACCAGGCCCGAATCAGCTCCCCCTCGCGGCAAACCAGCCCTTCTCCGCATTTCCGTCCGATTTCTCGAAGCTCCCGTCTGTTTCCCTCGTCGTTCCCAATCTCAACAACGACATGCACGACGGCACGATCGAACAGGGTGATGCCTGGCTCGCGCAGCACGTCGGCCCGTACGCGCAGTGGGCGATGAATCACAACAGCCTGCTCATCATCACCTGGGACGAAGACGCCAACACGCTCCGCAACCAGATCCCGACGATTCTCTACGGCCCGATGGTGAAGCCCGGCGTCTACGCCTCAACCTACACGCTCCACAATCTTCTCCGCACCGTCTGCGATCTCTCCGGCGCCGCACCTCCTCTGAACGCGCAGCTCGTTTCGCCCCTGGCCGGCGTTTTCGCTTCCGATCCCAACATCCAAAGCATCAGCATCCGCCGCGGCACAAGCGGCGCGCTCGTGAGCGACACTTATCTCGACGCGGCCGTTCCTTCCGGCTCGCGCGCCACGATTTCTCCCATTCTCATCGATAGCTCGCCCTCGATCACGCAAGGCCTTGTCCGTTTCGACGACTTCGTCGGCCGCGGCATCGGCCGGGTGCCGCCCGGTGCGCAGGTCCTCTCCGCCAAACTCAAGCTTCTCACCGGCCCCGCGACAAACGATCCGACCGTCAACGGCATCCTGCTCTACCGCATGCATCGAACGTGGAACGAGAACTCCACCTGGAATTCACTCGGCGCGGGCGTGCAATTCGATGGAGTCGAGGCGGCGCCGAGCGCCGAATTCGCCGTTCTCCCCAACGTGCTCGATGCCTGGGCGGTCTTCGATGTGACCTCTTCCGTGCGCGACATGGTTGCGAACCCCGCTTCCAATCAGGGCTGGGTTCTAGCGCCCACCGGCGGCGACGGCTGGCGTTTCCTCTCGAGCGAAGCCGCCGTCGTCTCCGATCGCCCGACACTGGAAGTCACGTTCGTTCAGCCCGTCTGCGACGGCGATCTCAACGGCGACAGCTTTGTCGACGATTCCGACTTTTCGCTCTTCGTGCAGTCATACGACGCGCTCGTCGTGCCGCCCGCCTCGGCCTTTGCGGATTTCAATCGCGACGACGCGGTGGACGATGCCGACTTTGTCTCGTTCGTCGTGGCGTACGAGACGCTGCTCTGCGACTAGTGTGCCGCTGCAGCGAAATCGCTTTTCGTGCGATTGCGATGATCGCTTCCAATGGAACCTTTCCGTAGGGGCCCGAGCGCAGCAAAGGGCCATTGCGCACGACACCGCCCGTCGCACTTCAATTTGTCATCGCCACATCGAAGGCGATCTGCTCTAGTGCGACGTCGGACTCGGAACCGAACTCGGTGCCGAACTGGGCGCGATCCCGCCTTTCGCTCTCCCGTGCTTCTCGAACAGTTTTTCCGCTGCGGCCTGGATGATCACAAAGAACACCGGCACGAAGAAAATCGCCAAAAAAGTCGCCGCGATCATCCCGCCCAGGACGCCCGTCCCGATCGACTGCCTCCCCGCGGCACCCGCCCCGCGCGCGATCGCCAGCGGCACAACACCGAGAATAAACGCGAGGCTCGTCATGATGATCGGCCGGAATCGGAGCCTTGCCGCGTTCACCGCCGCCTCGATCAGCGGCTTGCCCGCCGCACGCTCCATCGCGCAGAACTCGACGATCAGAATCGCGTTCTTCGCCGCCAGCCCGACCAGCGTCAAGAGCCCGATCTGGAAATAAATATCATTCGGGAAGTTCCGCAGCCACACCGCGACCAGTGCCCCGAACACGCCGATCGGAACCGCGAGCAGCACCGCGAACGGCAGCGACCACTTCTCATACTGTGCCGCGAGCACGAGGAACACCACGATCAATCCGAACCCCACAACGATCGGCGCCTGATTGCCGGCCTTGATCTCCTGGAAACTCGCGCCCGACCATTCATATCCGTACCCCGGCGGCAGAACCTCCGCCGCAACTTCGCGCATCGCCCGCATCGAGTCGCCCGTGCTGAACCCTGCGCCCGGCGCACCGGTGATCTGCACCGAAGGAAATCCGTTGAACCTCGCCACCGTGTTCGGGCCCGATTGCAATTTCAGCGAGATTACCTCCGACAGCGGCACGATCCCGCCCGTCGCATTGCGCACATAGATCTCTGTGATCGACTGCGGCGACTTGCGGAACTGCGGCTCGGCCTGGAGCTGCACGCGCCAGATCCGCCCGAACTTGTCGAAATCGTTGATGTACAGCGCGCCCAAATAGGCTTGCAGTGAGTTGAAAATGTCCGTGAGCGAAAGGCCGAGCATCTTCGCCTTGTCGCGATCAAGGTCGACAAAGAGCTGGGGCGTGTTCACGCGCAGCGTCGCATTCAGGCCCGTGATCTCCGGCCGCTTCGCCGCCGCCGCCATGAACTGCTGCTCGACCGCCGCCAAATCACGCACGTCGCCCGCTCCCCGCGCCTGCAACTGGAATTCAAATCCGGCGCGCTGGCCAAGGCCCTGAATAGCTGGGGGGTTGAACGGAAGCACGACTCCCTCGCGGTTGCTCGCGAAGTGCCCGTACACCTTCCCGATCAGCGCTTTCGCCGATTGATCCGGTCTCGTGCGCTCAGCCCACGGCTTCAATCGCGCGAACAAAATCCCTGTGTTGGTGCTGTTGATCCCGCCCGCGAGAAAATCGAACCCGCCCAGCATTACCGTGTGCGCGACGTTCGGGTCCTGCTTCAGAAACGACTCAACCTCCGACGCCAGCTTGTCCGTCCGATCGATCGAGGCCCCGTCGGGCAGGATCATCGCGACGATGATGTACCCCTGGTCTTCATCCGGGATGAATCCGCCCGGCACGGTCTGGAACAACCGATACGTCACGAACAACAACCCGCCGAAGATCAGCAGCGTCACCACCGCGAGCCGGATCGACAGCTTCACCGTGCTCGAGTACGCGTGCGTCAATCCGTCGAAAGCCTTGTTGAACCACCGGAATAAAACAAACTTGTTCCCGTGCCCAGGCTTGAGCAGCAGGCGGCACATCGCCGGGCTCAGCGTCAGCGCCACCAAACCCGAAATCGCGACCGATACTGCGATCGTCACCGCAAACTGTCGGTAGAGCTCGCCCGTGAGTCCGCCCAGAAACGCGACCGGCAAGAACACCGCGCTCAGCACCAGCACGATC
This sequence comes from Phycisphaeraceae bacterium, assembly GCA_019636555.1. Taxonomy (NCBI): domain Bacteria; kingdom Pseudomonadati; phylum Planctomycetota; class Phycisphaerae; order Phycisphaerales; family Phycisphaeraceae; species Phycisphaeraceae bacterium. The sequence continues at coordinate 962,141 of JAHBXH010000001.1, forward strand.
GCGACCACCGGCCCCGTCACCTGCTCCATCGCCTTGATCGTCGCCTCGCGCACGGGAAGTTGCTCGTCGTGCATGATGCGCTCGACGTTTTCCACCACCACGATCGCATCGTCGACGACGATTCCGATCGCCAGCACCATCCCGAACAGCGTCAGCGAGTTGATCGTGAACCCGAGCGCCAGCATCCCCGCAAACGTCCCGATGATCGCGACCGGCACGGCCACGAGCGGGATGATCGTCGCCCGCCAGTTCTGCAGGAAAATGAACACGACAAGGATCACGAGAATGCCCGCTTCGAACAGCGTGTGCACCACGCTCTCCATCGATGCGCGGATGAACTGCACCGTGTCGTACGGGATGAGCCATTCCACCCCCTTCGGGAACGACCGCTGCGCATCCCGCATCGTCGCCTCGACCGCTTCATACGTCGAGAGCGCGTTCGCGCCGGTCTGCAGATAGATCAGGATGAGCGTCGTCGCTTTCCCGTCGAGCCGACCGAACAGGTCGTACGTCTGGCTCCCGAGCTCGACCTTCGCCACGTCCTTCAGCCGCAGCATCGAGCCGTCGGGGTTCGCGCGCAAAATGATGCTCTCGTAGTCCTCCGGGTTCTCGAGCCGCCCGCGTGTCAACACCGGCAGCGTCAACTGCTGATCGGCCGGCCCGGGCCTCTGGCCGATGCGTCCCGCAGGAAACACAGCGTTCTGATCGCGGATCGCTGTCGCGAGGTCCGTTACCGTAAACGCCTTCTGCGCCAACCGGTCCGGATCGACCCACACGCGCATCGCGTAGTCCTTGCCTCCGAAAATCGTCGCGTCGCCCACGCCCGGCACGCGCTTGATCGCATCGAGCAGATTGATCGTCGCGTAGTTCGACAGATACACATCGTCGTACTCGCCGTCCTCGGCGCGCAGCGCGACAACGGCGAGCAAGCTCGTCGATGTCTTCGTGACCGTAATGCCCTGCCTCACCACCTCCTGCGGCAGCCGGGGCTGCGCGATCGCCAACCGGTTCTGTACCTCGACCGCCGCCAGATCCTGATCCGATCCGATCTCAAACGTCGCCGTGATCTTCAAGACGCCGTCGTTGCCCGACTGGCTCTGGTAGTAGATCAGGTGCCGCGCACCCGACAACTGCTGCTCGATCGGCGCCGCCACCGACTGCGCCACCGTCTCCGCGCTCGCGCCCGGATACGTCGCGCTGATCACCACGCTCGGCGGCACGATCTCCGGAAACTGCGCGATCGGCAGGCTCCGGATCGCCACCACGCCAAGAAGCGTAATCAAAAGCGAGACCACCGTCGCGAACACCGGCCGATCGATGAAAAACTTGGCGAACATCAGCTTCCTCTCGCTTCGAACAGGTCGTTCACTTCTTCGGTGCGGGTGCCGCGACCTTTGGATTCGCCGGGTTGGCTGCCGCCGCCTCCCCCGGCGTCGCCACGTTCTCCGCAACTCTCACTTCCATCCCCGGCTGCACTTTCTGAATGTTGTCGACAATCACCCGCTCGCCCGGCTTGAGCCCGAACTCGACCGTCCAGTCGGATCCAAGCCAATCTCCCAAAGTCACCGGGCGACGCTCCGCTTTCCCGTCCGAATCCACCACAAGCACGAACGTCCCGTTCGGCGTGTTGAGCACCGCCTGCTGCGGCACAGTCAGCACGTTGGGCCTCTCCACCCCGAGAATCTTCAACTTCACATACTGCCCGGGCATCACACGCGCCTCAGGGTTCGGAAACTCCGCACGGATCATCGCCGTTCCCGTGTTCGGGTCCACCTTGACATCCACGAAGTTGATCGTGCCCGTCGATTCGAAGACCGTCCCATCCGAGAGCGTGATCTGCGTCGGCAGGTGCTTGTCGCTGATCAGTTTGATCCGCCCGCTCGCCACGTCGCTCCGCCACCTGAGGACGTCGCGCTCGCTCACGTTGAAGTTCACGTAGATCGGGTCCACCTGCTGGCTCGTCGCGAGCAGGCTGTTCTGCCCGGAATCGACGAGCGCACCCTCCTGCCTTTCCGCCTGCCCGATTGTTCCCGACACCGGCGAAAGAATCTTCGTGTAACTCAGCTCGAGCTCCGCGTTCGTCACCTTCGCTTCCGAAAGCTTCACCTCCGCAACCGCCTGATCGCGCTGCGCCTGCGCGCGGTCCAGGTCCGCCTGCGCGATGCCGCCCTTCTCCACGCCCTCCTTGACGCGCACCAGGTTCGACTCGGCGAGCGCGAGCGCCGCCTTCGCCTGAGCAAGCTGCGCCCGCGCGATCTGCAGATCCGCCTCGAAGCTCCGCGGGTCGATCGTGAAGAGCAGATCGCCCTCCTTCACCTTCCCGCCTTCTTCAAAGTGCCTCTTGAGCAAGAAGCCCTGCACCCGCGCCCGGATCTCGACCGTCCTCGACGCCGCCGTCTGCGCGATGAACTCGTAGTTCCCCGGCACGGTCACCGGCGTCACGGTCTCGACCGACACCGTCGGTGGGGGCGCCGCGCCCGCGCTCGCCGAAGGCTTCTTGCCGCAGGCAGCGATTCCGATCGCCGCAATTCCGGCCAGCGCCGCCGCTCGCGCAAGCCGCCACCTCTCCGTTCTGGCATGATTCATGCCCGAAGCATAACTACGCCGAGTCCTACGCCACCGGGGACGCTCATTCTGTTTGAAACATGCGCCCGAATGCCAAAACCACCCGCCGAGCCGCCCGCAAAACGCGCCCGGGAGGATTCGAACCTCCGACCATCGGATTAGAAATCCGATGCTCTATCCAGCTGAGCTACGGGCGCACGCAAAGATCATAGGAATTCACGCACTCTCCGAGCCCTCGATTGCGTCGAGCGTTCCTCACGCCGACGCAATCACTTCTTTGTGTGAAAGCTCTTCCCTCCGCGCAACTCCGCACTCTCCGCCGACTCCGCGTTCTCTCTCCAGGCTTCCGCTCTCCTCGTCGGCGCTCAGATTTGCGATCTCGGTCGGGAAATACGCCCGGCAGGATTTGAACCTGCGACCCTCGGTTTCGAAGACCGATGCTCTATCCAGGCTGAGCTACGGACGCGTCGCGTCATAATAGAACAGCCGTCCGCCGCACTTTGTCTTTTCCCTTCGCCCCTTCGCCCCTTCGCCCCTTCGCCCCTCTGCCCCTCTGCCCCTCTGCCCCTTTGCCCCTTTGCCCCTCTCCCCATCTACCATCCGCCCCCATGGAAGCAGGAATCGTCGGTCTCCCCAACGTCGGCAAAAGCACGCTCTTTAACGCCCTCACCAAGGCGGGCGCGCTCGCCGCCAACTACCCCTTCGCCACCATCGAGCCCAACGTCGGCGTCGTCCCCATCCCCGATCCCCGCCTCGAGATCATCCGCACCCACATCGAATCCCAGAAGATCGTCCCCGCGATGCTCCGCCTCGTCGATATCGCGGGCATCGTGAAGGGCGCGAGCGAAGGCGCCGGCCTCGGCAACAAGTTCCTCAGCCACATCCGCGAGGTCGATGCGATCCTCCAGGTCGTCCGCTGTTTCACCAAAGCACCCGGCGGCGAAGACATCACACACGTCGACGGCTCCGTCGATCCCATCCGCGATATCGAGACGATCAACACCGAACTCGTCCTCGCCGATCTCGAGGTCGTCGCCGGCGCTCTCGGCAAAGCCGAACGTGCCGCCAAGAGCGGCGAAAAAGAGTCCGTTGTCCGCTTCGAAGTCCTCAAAAAGCTCCAGCCCGTCCTCGACGCCGGCAAGCCCGCCCGCACCGTCCACTTCGACGACGCCGATCATCAGAAATCGCTCAAGAGTCTCAACCTGATCACCTCGAAAAAAGTTCTCTTCGTCATGAACGTGGACGAGGACGATGTGAACGGCGAGAACGAGCTCTGCATGAAGGTCCGCGAGCACGCGAAGAAGGAGGGCGCCGAGTGGGTCCCCATCTGCGCCAAGATCGAGAGCGAACTCGCCGAACTCTCCGATGCCGACCGCATCGAGATGCTCCAGTCGATGGGCATGGCCGAGCCCGCCCTCAACCGTCTCGCCCGCGCGACCTACAAACTCCTGGGCCTCCAGTCCTTCTACACCGCCGGCCCCAAGGAAATCCGCGCCTGGACCGTCGCCATCGGCGCCACCGCGCCGCAGGCCGCGGGCGTCATCCACACCGACTTCGAACGTGGCTTCATCCGCGCCGAGATCTACTCCGTCGCCGATCTCGAGAAGTTCAAGAACGAAAAAGCCATCAAAGAAGCCGGCAAGATGCGCGTCGAAGGCAAGGACTACACCATGCACGACGCCGACGTCTGCCACTTCCTCTTCAACGTCTGACGTCGGGAGCCCCCTCCCCGAGGGAAGGGGTTGGGGGCGGGCGCAACGTGTTCGCGGAGTTGAACACAAAGGTCGTGCGCCCTCGCAATCGCGCCGCCTCTACGAGCCCGACGCGCAAGCGAGGGCGCGGGGACAATCGAACTCCGGTTGGTGCGCTCATCACCGCCGCTCTTTCAGCCCGCGAAGCGGGCGCTCGGACGTTGCCAGACACGAAGTGTCTGGTCAGCAGCCCCTCACCAAACCCTCGCCCATGAAATGGGCGAGCGTCAGCCCCTTAATCTCCAATTTGCTCTCTCTCTTTCTCTCTCTTCTCCCTGCTCTTCGTGCCCTTCGTGGTAATTCCAAATCCGCGCCTTTCTCGGCCTTCCTTCTCCGTGGTTCTCCGTGTTGATCTCCCGCCAACCCCTCAATCACACCCTCAACCCCCCTCACAACCTCCGCCATCTTCTCATAGTCCAGCGTCTCCGGCGTATCCGTCTCCTTGTGATAGTTCCTGTTCCGATACTTCGCCGTATCCGTCGCCATCACCGCCGGGTATCCCTGCTTCCAGAAACTCCAGTGATCGCTGCTCCCCACCCGCGGCACAGCCATCGGCAGCGCCGCGCCCTCGCACGGAAACGAACTCCCCGCCCGAAACGCGTCCACACATTCGCGCACAAACTCCTCCGCGTTCGACATCCCGACAAACGCGATGAAGTCCCCCCGATCGGGCACGGCGTTGCCCATCAGCGCCGGTCTTCCCTGCGATCCCGGTTCATCGCTGTACATCCCGATCGTTTCGAGGCTGATCATCCCGACGATCTTTTCGCCGCGTTCCTTGCACGCCCGCGCGTACACCAGGCTCCCCATCTGATCCGTCCAGAAAAACGGCGGCTCCTCATTCGCAAAAAACACCAGCCGCACCGTCCGCGCCGGCATCTCTCCGCGTTCCCGCCGTGTCGCAAACCCGCGCGCAATCTCGAGTAGCGCCGCGCACCCGCTCGCGTTGTCGTCCGCGCCCGGCATGCGCACGCGCCCGTGCACCAAATCATCCACATGCACCGTGTCGTAGTGCGCGCCGACCACGATGATCTCTTCAGGCTTGTCCGAGCCCGCGATCTCAACTTCGAGGTTGCTCGCGTCCCGCGTCACACCGTCCGGACACACCGCGGCAAACGTTTGCCAGCGCACGACAAACCCCATCTTCGCGAGCGACAGCGCGAGAAAATCCTCCGCGTCGTAGAGCGACGGCCGCGCGTTCCGCTCCGCCATCAGCGACCGCTCACCGATCTCACCCGCAAGCCGCTCCACATCCCGCCGAAGCGCCTCCGCCCGCGGCACATCCCGCTTTTCAACCTCAATAAATCCCCGCGTCCGATCCCCCGGCATCAGTACACACCCCGCAATCCCGCCCCAAAGCCCGCCGGCCGCACCCACCAAAAAGCCCGCGAAAACCAAGCATAAACGGCCTATCTTCATGAGTTAGTATACACTAAGTTTTGAGTGGTGTCAACTGAAGAACAGATGATTCGGAACCGGCTCTCTACGAGCCCGGACTGCGCAGATGCGTTTGGGGTCACACCCGATACAGATTGTGGTGGTACCTATCCAGAGTAGCGAGAAAAATCAATTGAAGAAATCGCAAATGCGAACTATCTGGATCTGGTTTTCGGCGTCGGCTCTCGCGGCGCTCGTCCTGCTCGGAACGTTGGTGCTAGTGCGAGCAAGTGTAATCGATCGCGCGTGGCTGGTTGTCGCTGGCGCGCTCTGTTTTGCGCCGACTCCAATCGCGCTCGGAGTATTACTCGGAAACCGTCGGCGAGTGATTCACGCGGCAAGGCGCTGGGAATACCAATTGTGCCGCGAGTGTGCATATCCGATTTCTTCGGGGACCGACGATTTGTACACGTGCCCCGAGTGCGGTACAACGCAGTCGATCTCTCAGACTGTGTCGTATTGGCGTCGCATCGCGGCGTGAATCATCGTCGCTTGCCTATTCTCGGCGCGCCCCGGCGGAACCTTCACGCCGCCCGCTCAAACGCCACAGGCCTCGCTTCAATCTCCGAAGCCCTCATTTCCGGTACGTGCTGCCTGATCGCCCGCACGACCGCTTCCTTCTCCACCATCTGCCGCGCTGTGCTCAACTCCGCCACCATCGCAGGCAGATTGAAATCTTGCCGCAATTCTCCCGCGGCAGTTCCAGCCCACGAGCGAATCCCCGGGAAAGCCGTCGCGCGCAATTGCTCCGAGTCGTAGCACAATTCCTCGTGCAGCTTCTCGCCCGGCCGCTTCCCCGTCACCGCAACTTCCATCAGCGGCAGCCCGCTGTCCGCGTTCTGAAACCCCCTCCCGGAGGGAGGGGGTAGGGGGTGGGTCGCTGCCTTTGTCTCAAGAGTTTCGCTCGGCCCCGCAATCCCCTTCACCACCGGCGCATACCCATGCGCCCGCACAAACCGCATCGCCAGATCCATGATCTTCACCGGGTCGCCCATGTCCAGCACGAACACCGCCGCATCCGGCCCCGGCTCGATCGCGGCACTCTGGATCACCAGCATCGCCGCCTCGTGAATCGTCATGAAATACCGCGTCATCCGCGGGTCCGTCACCGTGATCGGTCCGCCCTCCGCGATCTGCGTGCTCCAGATCGGCAGCACGCTGCACGCGCTCCCCAGCACGTTGCCGAACCGCACCATGCTGAAACTCGTGGCGTCGCACTTCGTGCCGCGCGTGCTTGCGCGCGCCTGTCGATGCAACCCCTGGGTGTACATCTCCGCCAGCCTCTTCGTTGCGCCCATCACGCTCGTCGGGTTCACAGCCTTGTCGCTGCTGATGAGTACAAACCGCTTCGCCCCGCTCGCCAGCGCCGCGTCCGCGACGCTCTTGGTGCCGAACAAATTATTTGTCAGCGCGTGCGCCGGATGATCCTCCATCAGCGGCACATGCTTATGAGCCGCGGCATGGAACACCACATCCGGCTTCAGTTCCAGCACGTGCCGCATCGTCGCGTCCGCATCGGCAATGTCATGAAGCAGCGCCCGCCGCTTCACATCCGGAAACTTCCGCGCGATCTGCCGATCGATCTCAAAGAGCGCGTTCTCGCTCCGCTCCATCAGGATCAGCGCGCCCGGCTTGAACGTCGCCGCGATCCGCGCGATCTCCGATCCGATCGACCCGCCCGCGCCCGTGATCAACACCCTCGCGCCCTCGAGCACGCCCGCCACCGCGCGCCGGTCGATCCCGTATGGCGTCCGCCCGATCAGGTCCGTCACATCGATCTCGCGCGCGACCCGCGTAAACGTCGCGCCCGGCGCGCGCTCCAGCATTTCATTGAGTGGCGTCACGATGCGCTCTTCGAGCCCCGCGCGCCGAACTGCCTCGCGCGCCGTCTCGATCTGCCGCGCCATCGCGCCCGGAAGCGAAACGATCGCGATCGTCGCGCCCGTCTCCCGCGCCAGCCCCGCGACATCCGCCAGCGCGTTCCCGTCCTTCGATTCAATATCAATGAATCCCGCAGCCGACGGCGCATCCGGGATCAGTCGCAGCTGATCCGCGAGCAGGCTCAAGGTCTGTGCCGTTCCGATGAGTATCGCGCGAGATGGAACTTCCGGCATCTGCATGGACTCTCCCGTTGAGTTCTTCCATCTGGTTATCGGCCGAACCGCACCCAAACTTCGCCAGGATTGCGAAGAAGTCGCGCACTCTTCACGGGAAGCCCTCCGCGCGAAAAAAAACCCGGGCCGGTGCCCGGGTCTCGTCACTTCGAGTTTCCGGATCGCGAATCCGCAATCCGAATTCATTGTTTCGAATCTTCGCGCGACTCGGCACCATCCGATGCATCGTCGCGCGCTTCAAGCCCGCGCGATTCAACACCGCGCGCCTCCGAATTACCAGCCGCCGCCGTCGCCGCCCCGATCGCGACCGCCACGTCCGCCGCCGAATCCGCCGCGTCCGCCGCCACCACCACCGAATCCGCCGCGTCCACCGCCGCCACCGAATCCGCCGCGACCGCCACCTGCGCCGGCTTCACGGGGCTTGGCTTCGTTGACAACGAGCGGACGTCCGCCGAACTGTTGACCGTTGCTCGCGGCAATCGCCTTGCGGGCCTCTTCGTCGTTGGCCATTTCAACAAATCCGAAGCCGCGCGGGCGACCGGTCTCGCGATCGATCACGATCGCGGCCGACGTCACCGAACCGAATGTGCCAAAGTGATTCCGGAGTTCATCTTCGGTGCAGCTGAAGGGCAGATTGCCGACGTAAATCCTCATAACCGTTTCTCGCATCTTGCCTGAGCATCCAACCCAGAACGGTGAAACCAACTCGGCGCTCAGGCAGAATCCGAAACGGTCCCAAGACCACCCACTTCAGACATTCGAACGGGTGCAATCCGCCAAAAGTATAGCCGCGGCGGCGCGGGGGCTCTTTGGGGGCGCGCCGGGGGCTAGTCTTGGCCGCATGTCGAGCGGATCGATCCAGATTTCGGGGCCGGTCGTCGGCGCGGCGATTTCGTCGCAGCCGGAGACGGAAATGGCGGTGCGTGCCGCGGCACACGATTGTCTTTTGCAACTCGGCTCGCGGGCCTGCGACCTCGCGATCGTGTTTTTCTCGGCGCATCACACCGAGCGCGCGGACGAGATCTCGAAATGGGTGCGCGAGATGCTGCGCCCGGTCAATTGCCTCGGAGTTTCGGCGGAATCGGTCCTGGGCGGCGCGATCGAACTCGAGCGCACGCCGGGCGTGGCGATCCTCGCGCTCTCGCTTCCGAATGTTCGACTGAGCGCGTTCACATCGGATTCGTTTCCGCCGCTCGACGCGAAGGAAAAAGAACACGTCGCGGTGCTGGCGGGCGGGATCGGCGCCGCGGACGACACTGCGGCGACGATCGTCTTCGCAGATCCGTTCAGCATCCCGGTTTTGCAGCTCATCCCGATGATGAACAAGGCGCGCCGAACCGATCCGGAAGGGCGCCCGATCGGGAAAGTGATCGGCGGGCTGGCGTCGGCGGCGCGGGCGCCGGGCGGGAACGTGATGTTTCTCGACGACAAGGTGATGAAGTTCGGCGCGGTGGGCGTGACGATCTCGGGCAATGTCGAAGTCGAGACGATCGTGAGCCAGGGTTGCCGCGCGGTGGGGCAGCCGCTGGTGATCACGCGCGCAAAGAACAATCTGATCATGCAGCTCGGCGGGCGGCCGGCGCGCGAGGTGATGCGCGAAGTGGTGAACGAGATGGACCCGGGCGAGCGCGGCGCGCTCTCGGGCGGCTTGTTTCTCGGGCGCGTGATCAACGAGTACAAGGAACGGTTCGGGCGCGACGATTTTCTCATCCGCGCCGTGGTGGGGGAAGACCCGGCATCGGGCTCGATCGCCGTCGCGGATTTCGTGCGCGCGGGGCAGACAGTGCAGTTTCACGTGCGCGACGCCGACACGGCGACGCAGGACCTGTCGCTCCTGCTCGATGCGCAGCGGCTGCACGAGCGGCCGGCGGGCGGGCTGCTCGTGACGTGCAACGGACGCGGAACGCGGCTGTTTTCCGAGAAGAACCACGATGCGGCAGCGGTCTGCCGCGCTTTCGGGCAGGGCGTGACGGCGGGCGAACAACTCGCCAAGCCGGGCGCGTTCATCGCGCCCTCGTTCATGCCGGCGGGAAGCGCATTCGCGCTCGCGGGCTTTTTCGCGGCCGGCGAGATCGCGCCGGTCGGGCCCGAGTCGTTCCTGCATGGGAACAGCGCGTGTCTGACGTTGTTTCGGGCGAAGAAATGAGGCACTAGGCATTTGGCACTAGGCACTTGGCATTGGGCATTGGGTATTGGGCATTGGGCATTGGGCATTCGGCATTAGGCACTAGAAATGCGGAAAATCGGATTTGGTGTTACTGAGAACTGGCCTCGGAAGACACGCGGATGAGCAACGAGTTGTCGGGCAATTCGCGCGGGGGTGGAGCACGGGCGATCGGCGGGATGGCGCTCTTTGTTGCCGCGGCCGTGTGCTTCGCGGCGCTTGCGATTGTGCGCCCGGCGGAGATCGGTTCGGTCCAAACGGGAATCGATCAGTGTGCCGCGTGCGGGATGACGATCGAGGATTCGGGCTTTGCGGGCGCGCGGGTGATGAGAGAGGGCGGGCGCACGCTGTATTACGACGATCTCGGCTGCATGCTCGACGCGGCACGCGAGAAGAACGCGGTACCGGCGATCAAGACCTTTGTGCAGGATGCCCAAGACGGAAAGTGGGTGCGCGCGGAAAAGGCATGGTTTGTGATGGATGCAAAGAACCGCACGCCGATGGGCTCGGGGATCGTGGCGTTTCGCACGAAGCCCGCGGCGGGAGCGATGACGTTTCAGGAAGTCGTGGAGAAGCGGCACGCGTACATGAAGGCGAAGTACGGGGGCGAGTGAGCGGTCTTTGTATGCTGAGGCAGAAGGCAATAGGTCTCATAGGTCCTATGGGACCCATAGGACCTATTTCTGAAGGTCGGACGCGAGGTGGGCATGCCCTTCATTCCAGCACACGGCAACTACAAGGAACTGCTTTCCTATCAGAAGGCCGAAGTCATCTACGACATCACGTTTCGCTTTTGCGAGCGCTTCCTGAAGAAGGGCGACCGCACCATCGACCAAATGGTGCAGGCGGCACGGTCCGGCAAACAGAACATCGTGGAGGGATGCGCGGCGTCGGGGACTTCGAAGGAAATGGAGATCAAGCTGGTCAACGTGGCGCGGGCGAGCTTGGAGGAACTGCTGAACGACTACCAGGATTACCTTCGCGTGCGCGATTTCCCGCTCTGGCCGAAAGATTCAAAAGAAGCCCTCTTCGTCCGCAAGCTCGGCAATGAGCCTCATACGTCCTATGAGACCTATCGGCCCTATTGCGAAACCCGCCCCGGCGATGTCGTCGCCAACATCACCATCTGCGTGATCCACCAGGCCAACTACCTGCTGGACCGCCAGATCCGCCGACTCGAGAAAGACTTCATCGAGCACGGCGGCATCCGCGAACGAATGCTCAAAGCACGCTTGCAACATCGAGGCGCACAGCCCAAGCCCGGTGACACAAAATAGCTTTCCGGCATAAGCCTCATCAGCCATTTGGCCCCATCGGTCTAATTCGTCCTATTGGTCCCATCGGTCCTATTGGTCGCATCGCGCTCGCGTCGGCGAGCGCGATGTGGTGGAGCGGCCGGGCGACGCAGTTGGAGCCAATGGGCTCCCAGTGGAAGGACCCTGCAAGCCCACTCGAAGTCGACTATCTTCGAGTTTGAGTTTGCGACGAGCCGCTTTGATCATGATCCGGCGGAGTGCGACCTGATCGTCTGCTGGGAGGACGACAACAACAAGAGCGGGCTGGAAGTGGTGGAGTTGAAAAGGTTTGTGAGAGGCGCGGAGCAACTCGCGGATTCCGCCGGCGCGAAGGAATAGGTCGTGTGAGTCGCATGGGATCTATACGAACTGTTTGACGGAATCGGAGCGCGCCCGCCCCGCCCCGCCCCGCCCGCCCCGCCCGCCCCCAACCCCCTCCCTCAGGGAGGGGGCTTCGGAAATGCGCGATTCAAACTTTTTGTTTGAAAATTGCCGCAACCGTTGACGGCCTACGACGGTTGTAGTATCTTGACTACGACAGCGGTAGTAGACCGCGGTCGGAACGGACGGAGCACATGGCCAGAAAGCAGATCGAACTCGGGGAAGCGGAGCTCGCGGTGATGCGGGCTCTTTGGGATCACGGGCCGCAGACGGTGCGGGACGTGATGAACCGGCTGCACGAGCGGGGGAGAAACGTCGCGTACACGACGGTTCTGACCTTTTTGACCCGGCTCGAGCAGAAGGGCGTGGTGGCCAGCGACAAGCGGGACACGGCGTACATCTACCGATCGAAAGTTTCCCGCCAGAGCGTGACACTCTCGCGCATCAAGGCGTTGGTGGACCAGCTCTACGACGGTGCGGCTGCGCCCATGCTGGCGCAACTGATTGAGAATGAGCGGTTTACGCCGGATGAGATCACGAAGCTGCGGAAGTTGATCGACGACCTGGACAACAAGAGCTGAAAGGGCCCGGAGCAATGGACGCGATGACGGAAATCATGCGGGCGTTGTGGATCGGCGGGCTTGCCGCGACTCCTCTGGCGCTGGGTGTCGGACTGGTCTGCCGCGTGCGGGTGTGGAGCGCGGCGACGAAGCACACGCTCTGGCTCGCGGTGCTGGCGTCGTTCGTGACGCCGGTGATCGGGGTCTTTGTGTGGCGGCCGGACTGGTTCGGTTCGGAGCGGCTGCTCGGCGCGGCGGAGAACGTGATCAAGGCGATCGAGTCGGCGACGCCGCGGGAGCCGAAGACCGAAGTCGCGCAGGTGAAGCCTGAGCCGAAGGTTGCCGCGCAGAGCGCGCCGGCGTCCATGTTTGTTGGCCCGGTGCTGGTGCCGCTGATTCAGCCGGAGAATGAAGCACGGTTTGTGGTGGACACACCTCGGGCCATCCCGTTCGAAGCTGAGAATATGCGTGCGGCTCGGGCGGACTATGCGACGCTGACCTCACCGATGAGCGCGCTGGGGCGCGCAACGCCGCTGGGGCTTGCAAGTCCTCTCGGGCTTGCGCCGGGGACTGGACGCGCGGCGCGGAACGAAATTTCCGAGCGTCCGGCACGGGCGCGGATTGATCGGAGCGGAGCGGCAGAGTCGAGGCCGGAGCGAAGGGAACCTGCGCCCGAGCCGGCGGTCGTTCCGGACGCGAAGAAAGTGGAGAGCGCGGGGCAACTGCGCACGGTTGCGGCGGCGCTCGTCGCGGTGCGCGATTGGCTCGGCTCGGCCTCGCCGATTCCGGTGGTGCTGTGGCTCGGGGTTGCGGCGCTGCTGCTCTGCGCAAGGCTTGTTCGGACGGCGCGGGCGGGGAGGCTGATTCGAATGTCAGAGCCCGCGGATGTGCACGTGCGGGCGATGGTGCGGAGTGCGGCGGAGCAGATCGGGCTTTCGCGAGTGCCTGAAGCGAGAATGGTGGACGAAGCGGTATCGCCGATGATCTGGTGCGGGCTGCGTCCGAAGCTGATTCTGCCGCGGGGCTTGTGGAATGCGCTTGATCAGAGTTCGCAGCGCGCGGTGGTGGTGCATGAACTCGCGCATGTGCGGAGATGGGATCACGTCTTGTGCTGGCTGGATCTTGCGATCGGGTCGTTGTACTGGTGGCATCCGGTCTCGTGGTGGGCGCGTCGGCGTCTGCATGACGAGGCGGAGGCGAGCTGCGACGCGTGGGTTGTGAACACGCTGCCGGAGAGCCGGCGCGCGTACGCGACGGCGCTGCTCGCGACCAAGTCGTTTGTGAGCATGAAGGGTCGGGTTTCGGGCCCGTGGCTTTCGCACGGGAGTTTCAGCGGCGGCGTCGGAGTGTTGTCGGGCTCGGCGAAGAAAATGGCAAGGAGAATTACGATGGTGATGACGCAGAAGTCGGCTTCGAGAGTGTCGCTGTTCGGTGCGTTCACGGCGGCGGGAGTGGTGGCGCTCGGCGCGTTTGTCATGCCGGGACTGGCGTGCCCGCCGGAAGAAAAGGCCGAGAAGGAGGCCTCGAAGAACAAAGCGTCCGGCTTTGTCGTCATCACGCCGGACGGGAAGAAAGTGAAGAGCGCGGACGGCAACGTGCAGTTCTTCGGCGAGGCGCCGGCGCTCGAGGCGATGCGCGCGAAGAAGGCCAAGAGCGGCGCGTTTGCGGCGCCGGTCGCTCCGGTTCCTCCGGTTGCCCCCGTCGCTCCGGTTCCTCCGGTTGCCCCCGTCGCTCCGATGCCGCCGATGCCTCCGGGCACGGGCGTGTTCTTTGAGTCTGCTCCGAAGGCGAAAGTGATCGCGCGGGGCGGCCAGTGCGGCGCCTCGCGACCGAAGGCGATCGCTTCCAGTCAGGATCTGAGGAGCGGGCGGACGGCGCGGGCATATGTGCTCTCGCCCGGAAAGGCCGAGGCGCTGTACAAACTCTTGAGCAGGAGCGATGTGCCGATTCTCGTGCAGCGCAAGGGCAACTCGATCGTCGTGTGGGAGACCGATGCGCAGCATCCGATCGTCGCGGGCTTCGTCGAGATCATCAATCCCGGCGGTTCCGGCGGCGCATCGGGCGAGGGCTCGGGCCGGAGCGCGGCGCGCAGCGCCGAGCAGGCCGAGGCGGGCGCGCGAAGAGGACTGACGCGTTCGTACGAGCAGGCGCTCCGCGAATTGAATGCGAACCGCGCGAACATCGAACGCAACGCCGAGCGGATGCGCGCCCAGGCCGACCGGTTCCGTGAGCAGCAGGAGCAACTCGAGGCGATGACCGAGCGGCTGCAGGAGCAGGCGGCGGAATTGCAGGCCGGCGACTCGCGAAAGATCGTCGAACAAGCGGCGTCCGAGATGCGTCGGCGCGCAGAATCGGTGCGACAGCGCTCGCGCTCGACGGACGAACAGGTCGAACAGATCGAAAGAAAGATCGAGCAGCTCGAGCAACGCGCCGAGGAGCTCGAAGAGAAGATCTCCGAAGCAGAATCGGACGATGGCGACGAGATCGCCGAGTTCGACGGCGACGAAGTGTTTCCCGAGATGATGGAAGTGATCATCGCTCCCGATGCGGCCGGCGATGTCACGGAGGATGAGCTCGAAGAGATGGACGAGAGCCCAATCGCCGAGCCGTTCGGCGTACCTGCTCCGTTCACCAATCTTGAGCCGATTCCAACGCCGGCTCCGGTTGTGGTTCCGGCGTTGCCGACACTTCCGGCGGTCGCTCCGATTGGCGCGCCGATGCCAAATGCGGCTCCTTCGCCATCTTCCGCTGCGACACCACCCGCGGCCCCGACGGCGCCTGTGTCACCGAGCCCGTCTGCGGCGCCTGCTGGGTCGACGCAGCCCGCGCAGCCGACACCTGCCGCGGCGAGTGTTGTGAATTCTACACGAAGCGCTTGACCTCCATCGCGAGACCCCCGCGCCCGGCTTAACGGTCGGGTGCAGGGTTGGCAAGAACAAACGAGTGATCGGGGAAACGGCCCGCACTGTGCCGCGGTATCGCTTTGTCGGGAGGAGTCCATGCGAACGAGATGGGGAACGAAGTTGCTGGCGGTGGTCGCGGTGAGCGGCGCGATTTGTGGGGCGAGCGCGGCGCCCGCGGACGAGAAGGCGTATCGCGCGGGAGTCGGGCTTGCGAATAAAGGAGTGAATGAAGGGGCGATCGAGGAACTGAACAAGTATTTGGCGGGCGATCCGGAAGGACCGAACGCGACTTCGGCGCGGTACACGCTGGGCGTATGCCTGGCGAAACTCGAGAAGTATCCGGATGCGATGAAGGCGCTTGATCTTGTTGTCGGCGTGAAGGACTTTGCGTTTGTGAATGATGCAAGGCTGCTGCGGGCGCAGTGCGCCGCGGGGACTGGCGACTATTCGGGAGCGAGCGCGGGGCTGAAGAAGCTGATGCGCGAGGCGCCGCAGTTTGAGAAGGCAGACCGGGCGGTGCTTTTGTACGGGGAATCGCAGTATCGCCTCGGGCGCGCGCAGCAGGCGCGGGCGGCGCTGCAGGACTTTAGCAAGAAGTGGCCGGCGAGCGGATCGCTCGATCGGGCGGAACTGATCTGCGCGCTCGCGGAGATTTCACTTTCGGACAACCAGAGCGCGAGCGCCCTGCTTGAAGGGATTCTGAAGCGATCGCCGGATGGAGCGTGCGCGGGGAACGCGGCGCTGGCGCTTGGGCAATGCCGCCAGAGCGCGGGGGATTCGGCGGGCGCGCGGGAGATGTATCAGCGGGCGGCGAAGGCGGGAGGGGCGATCGCGTTCGATGCGAATCTGGAGATCGCGCGGCTTGCGCGCGCATCGGGCGACACTGCGAGCGCGGAGGCGGCGCTGCGCGAGCTCGATGGGATGAGGAGTACGCCGGATCAACGGGCGCTTGTCGATTTTGAACGGGGGCGTTTGCTGCTGCAGGCGGGAAAAGCGGACGAAGCCGGCGCGGTGTTTGAACGGATCGCGACGAGCGGGCCGGAAGCCGTTCGCGCGAACGCCGAGCTGTGGCGGGCCAAGTGCGAACTGCAGGGCGGCAAGTCGGCGGAGGCGCTCGCGAGACTCTCGCAACTTGCGAAGACGGCGGGCGAGAACGAATTGCCGGAGGTGCTGTTTGATCGAGCGGTTGCGCTGGCGCAGACCGGCGACGACGCGGGCGCGGCATCGGCGTGGGAAGACTGGCGGGGACGGTTCGCGAGTCATGCGCTGGCAGCGCAGGCGGATTCGTCGCTCGCGGCGTGCCTCTACCGGCTGGGGAAATACGAACGGAGCGCGGCGGTGTGCGCGGCGATCCTCGAACGAGGCGGAAACGACGCGCGGATGAGCGAAATCGTGCTGCTGCTTGGCGAAGATCAATTCCTGATGGAGAGCTACGCCGACGCGGAACGGACGTTTGCGATGTTCTCTCAACGCTTCCCGGACGATGCGGCAAAGGTTCGAGCGGAAACCCGGCGGGGGATTTGCCTCGAGAAGCTGGGCAGGAGCGACGATGCGGAACGCGTGCTCGAGCGCGCGGTGGCGGGATCGGCGCCTTCGGCGGACTCGAAGCTCCGGGCGGGCGCGTTTGCGGCACTCGGCGATCTGAGCGTTCGAAGGCAGGACTGGGGCGGCGCGGAGAAGTGGTTCGCGCGCGCGATCGAAGCGAGCGGGGTCGATGCGGGCGCCGATTTGAATCTGCGGGCGGGTGTGGCGATGGCGCGGCAGGGGAAGAACGACGCGGCGCTCACGCTGCTGGAGAAAGCATGGAAATCGGCGGCGGGAACGGCGCTCGAGAATCACGCGGCGTACGAATATGCGGGCGTGCTTGCGCGGCTCGGACGGGCGGATGAAGCGACGGCGCGGCTGACGGCGATCGTCGAATCGGAAAAAGGGACGACGGAGCTGTCGGCGGCGGCGCTGCGGCAACTGGCGGCGATCGCATCGAACGGCGGGGATGCGAAGACTGCCGCGGAAGCGCTCGCGAAGATCGGTGGATCGGATCGGGGCGCGCTGCTCGAACAAGCGGGAGCGTGGCTTGCGGCGAGTGAGTACGCGAAGGCGGAAGAGGCGAGCAGGCTCTACTTGGAACAGGGGGTGAAGGGAAAGGGGGCGACGCTCGCGCACGCCCGGCACGCGATCGCGATGAACCGTCTCGGCCGTCACGAAGAAGCGGTGAAGGAGTTCGGGTCGATTGCGGCGAAGGCGGGATCGCTGGATGCGGAAACTCAGAGTGCGTTTCGGTATGAAACGGCGCTGGCGCTTCGCGCGCTCGGACGGGACGAGGAAGCGGCGAGCGCGTACCGCGCGCTGCTGGATGGACAGCCGACGGCGATGATCGAAGCGTACGCGGCGCTCGATTTGGGGCAGATCGCGCTTGGGGCGAAGAAGCTGGACGAGGCGGCGGCGCTGCTGGAGCGCTCTCGCGGCGCGGCGGAGAAGCTGCCGCCCTCGGAAGCGGCGAGAATCGGGGAGCGCGAGACGTATCTGCGGGCCCTGTGTGCGCAGGAATCGGGGAAGCCGGCGGATGCGGTGAAAGCGCTCGAGGACTTCGAAAAGAAGTATCCGACGAGCGACGTGCTGTCGGCGGCGCTATTGACTTTGGGAGATGTGCTCGGCAAGTGCGGGCGGGCACGCGATGCGGCGGCCGTGCTGAGCCGCGTTGCGGAGATGCCGGCGACGGGCGCGAACCGGTCGTTCGCGCTGCTGAAGCTGGGGGAAGTGAGCGCGAGCGCATCGCTTTGGGATGAGAGCGAGAAGGCGTATTCGCGTTTTCTCGAGGGAGAATCGGCGAGTCCGCTGTGGTTCCAGGCGCGATTCGGGCAGGGATGGGCGCGAGAGAACCTCGCGAAGTACGACCAGGCATGCGAGGCGTATCGAGACGTCGTTGAGAAGCACGAGGGGCCGACGGCGGCGCGGGCGCAGTTCCAGATCGGAGAGTGCCTGTACGCCCAGAAGAAGCTCGATGAGGCGGTCCGCGAGTTATTGAAAGTGGATGTGCTGTACGGGTATCCGGAGTGGAGTGCGGCGGCTTTGTATGAAGCGGGCCGGTGCATGAGGGAACTGGGGAGAGAGAAAGAAGCTTCGGCGCAGTTCGAGGAAGTGGTGAAGCGATTTCCCGAGACGCGCTGGGCGGCGCTGGCGAAAGAGATTCCTGCCGTCTCGGCGGCGGGGAGCGCATCGAAAACGGAGTCGGGTGTTGATCGCTGATTTCTGGAAGGAGATTCGATGAACCTGTTTGTTGAATCGCACGTGTTGTTGCAACAGACGGCGGGCGGCGGGTCGCTGGTTTCGACTGTGCTGGATCTCGTGATGAAGGGCGGCTGGTCGATGGTGCCGCTGGGGCTGTGCTCGCTCGTCGCGGTCACGCTGATTGTTGAGCGATTGATCGTGACGCGGTCGGGGCGGATTGCGCCGCTCGGGTTGCAGGCGTCGCTGAAGGGGTTGCGTCGGCATCCGCGGCAGGCGCTCGCGACGTGTGCGGCGGACCCGAGCCCGCTGGCGAAGGTGCTGCATGCCGCGATTCGGGCGAGGCACGAGACGCGAGAGGTTCAGGACAAATTGACATCGGAGGCGGGCGAGCGCGAGGTGCAGAAGCTGAAGCACCGGATGCGATTGCTTTCGGTCTTGCCCCAGGTGGCGACGATGCTTGGGCTACTCGGAACGGTGGTGGGGATGATCCGGACGTTTACGGTGATCGCGGCGTCGGGCGAATCGCTGGGAAAGACGGAGCGGCTGGCACAGGGGATTTACGAGGCCTGGACCGCGACGGCGGCGGGATTGATCATCGCGATCCCGACGCTGATCGCGTATCACGTGATCCTGAGCAGGATCGATCGCGCGGCGGCGCAGCTTGATGCGGGCGTGCAGGCGTGGCGGGACGGCGAAGAGCCGGAAGAAGTGGTGTCGGTCGCGACGCCGAAGGAAGCGTCGCTCGACGGCGATCTGGTGCTCGCGGAGGGATAAGGGATGCTCATCAAGAACGCGGAGACGAGCGCGGACCTGCACATCGACTTTGTTCCGATGGTGGATGTGCTGTTCAACCTGCTGATTTTCTTTCTGATCGCGACGAGCATGGTGCAGGCGGAGCGGGAGATGAGGATTGCGCTGCCGCAGGCGGCGGCGTCGGGCCCGATCACGGCGGCGCTGCGCGACATCGTGATCAATGTGAACGCCGAGGGGAAGGCGTTCGTCGGCGGGAAAGAGATGGATGATGCGGCGCTGTCGCAGTTGTTGCGGAAAGCGCTCGAGACCAATCCGGAGCAGAAGGTGAACGTGCGGGGCGATCGGAGCGCTTCGTACGCGAGCGTGGCGCACGTGCTTGATGTGTGCAAGGGGGCGGGGGCGCAGCAGCCGTATCTGGAGACGATCCCGTTGAAGTAGAGGAGATGGAGAGAACGCGGAGTACGCGGAGTTACGCGGAGGGGAACTGATGGAAGGCGGGAAGAGCGGCCGGATCGCACGGTCGGAAGAGGGGGGACCGTCGGCGGAGAAGAGAGGGATAGATGGGGAGAACGCGGAGTGCGCGGAGAGAGCGGAGTTGCGAGGAGGAGGAGAGATGGAGTCGAAGCCCGAAGTTCCGGACGGTGCATGAAATGAAGAGGTTTGCTGTGACAAAGAGTTCGGTGTGGTACGGCGCGGGGGTGATCGCGGCGCTGGTGATTGCGGTCGGCTTGCTCGCGATCGTGCCGGAGCGGTATTGGACGAACGGCAACGAGATCAAGGCAGCGGCGGCGGGCGCACCGATTCGGCGGATTTTGTGGCTGCCGGCGCGGCCGGTCGCGGGGATGAGCGAAGCGGATCAGTATGAGCCGAAGGTGAGCTCGGATGGTTTGACGATGGTGTTCGTGCGCCGGCGCGCGGGAAGCAACGCGGATTTGTTCGAGTCGCGGTGGTCGCCGAGCGGGTGGGGTGAGGCCAGGCCGATCGACGCGGTGAACACGGAGAGCGACGAGCTCGGTCCGGAATTGTCGCGCGATGGGACAGCGCTCTATTTCTATTCCGATCGAGCGGGTGGACTCGGCGGATATGACCTTTGGGTGTCGAAACAGGTCGATGGGCAGTGGGGAGCGGCGACGAATCTCGGTGCTTCGGTGAATTCCGAAGCGAACGAGTACGGTCCGGCGCTTTCGCCGGATGGGAAGACGCTCTACTTTGCATCGAATCGGCGGCGGCCGGGTGAGAGCGTGCGGGATGCCGATGGATGGCCGGCGACGATCCGTGAGAAGCGCGAGCGGCACGACTATGACCTGTACCGGGCGCGCATGCTCTTGGATGGTGCGTGGGAGGGCGCGGCCGCCGTTGAGGGATTGAACACGGAGTTTGATGAAGGCGCGCCGGCGATGAGCCCGGTCGGGGACTTTTTGTACTTCGCGTCGGACCGGCCGGGCGGGCTCGGCGGATTTGATCTGTATCGGAGCAGAGTGTTCGCGGATCGCATCGGCGCTGCGGAGAATCTCGGCGACGCGGTGAACTCGGCGGACAACGACCTCGATGCGGGGCTGAGTGCGGATGGATTCCGGTTGTATTTCAGTTCGGATCGCGCGCGGCGGGAAGGCGCGGTGGAGCGTGCTTCGAGCGACCCACAGTCCAAAGAAGAAGCGAACAAGGAAGCGGAACAGGGCCTGACGGTGCGGTCGCCGGCGCACAAATCGAACGGCGAGCGTCGGTACTCGCTTTGGAGCACGGCCTCGCGTGAAGTCTTTGTGGAGACGGAGGCGTCGGATCGGCTGGCGAGATTGTGGAATTTCATTGTGCCGATGTTGCCGTGGTTTGCGGCGTTGCTGCTGGCGCTGATTCCGTTGGCGTTATTGATTTGGATGTTGCGGAACGAGATCTGGCGGAAGCGGCTGGGAAGATTGAGCCTGCTTGCGCAGTGTCTGTTGATTTCACTCTTGATTCATGCGGCGATCACGGCGGGGCTTGCGGTTTGGAAAGTTGGGAGCGGGATCGCGGATGCGATGCGATCGGGCGGCGGGACGCGCGTGGTGCTCGCTTCGGCCGGCGAGGCGGGAGACTTTGGCGGGCAAGTGTCGGGCCAGCTCGGCGCGCCGGCAACGCAAACGACTCTGCCGATGCCGACACTCTCGATGATCGCGGCGGATTTGACACCGGCGGTCGAGATTGCGGGGCCGAAGATCGTGGAATTGCCCGCGCCGCTTGCTCCGGTGACGGAGAAGATGGCGACGCGGAATGAGACGGCGACCGAATCATCGAGTGGGCCGGTCAAGACAGTGGAGCTTTCGCGGGAAGATGCGGTGCGAGTGGATGCGGCGATGCCGCGGACGGTGCAAGGAGATGTGAGGAAGGAAGCGAGCGCGGCGGCGGAGCGAGTGGAACTGTCGCCGGCTCCGAGCGTGACGCCGTCGCTCGCGATTCGAGCGCCGGAGCTTGCGATGCCGCGGAGCGAGGTTGCGGGCGGGACTGGTGCTGAGGAGCTGTCGCTCAAGTCGCCGGCGGTGAGCGCGAGTGAATCGAATTCGGATGTGAGCGCGCGGAGTGAATCGGCGAGTGCGCTGCCAGCGGCGAGCGTGGGTGCGAGCGCGGCGTTGCCGAGCGCGAAAGTGATGACGATGACAGAAGCGAGTGGGCCCGCGGGTGTCGGCGGACCGACGAATGCGCCGAGCGGTGTGCTCGCGGCACCGACGACGGGTGGGATGAGCGCATTGCCGCGGAGGACGGAGCTTGCGTTGCCGGCGAGCAACAGCGGGGGAGCGCTGCCTGCGATTCCGCGAGCGAGTGTGGATGTTGCGGCGGGCGAATCGAGCGAGCCGGGCGTCGCGATGAATTCGGAGCGACTGGGTCGAGCCGAGAGCGTGGTGGGTGCGCGACTGCCGCAGGCGGGCGGCGCGAAGATGACTGGAGAAGAGAGAGGAAGTGCGAGCTTGGGTGAACTTGCGCGCGGGCCTGCGATGAGCGCGGGAGTCGGGGCGAAGATCGAAGCGCCGGTGATGGCGCTGCCGGTTGGGAACGGCGGAGTGAGTGCGGAACGATTGAAGATGGAGGGCTTCGGGGGCGCGAGCGAGCCGCGCGAGATAGCGGGAGTTGGCGGCACGGCGGTTGATTCGAGCGCGCTCGGGGCGCTGAGCTTTGGCGATGCGCGTTTGCCCGCGGAGATCGCGGAGCCGGTGAAGCCGATCGATACGCAGGAGCAACGGAATCCGGAATCGCGCGGGGAGATGCTCGCGAAGATGGGCGGATCGGCGGAGACGGAGCGCGCGGTGGGGACGGCGCTCGAGTGGTTCGCGAAGCATCAGGAGGCGGATGGAAGATGGTCGGGGAAAAAGTTTGATGCACACTGCGGCGAGTGCGGCGCGCCGGCGGAGATCGATGCTGATGCGGCGATGACGGGGATCGTGCTGTTGTGTTATCTCGGGGCGGGGCACACGCACATGGCGGATGGGCCGTATCGGGAGAATATTGTGCGGGCGCTGCGGTGGTTGATCGAGCGGCAGGAGCCGTCGGGGGACTTGCGGCGCGGCGAGACGATGTACGGGCAGACGCTGAGCACGGTGGCGCTCTGCGAGGCGCTGGCGATGACGAAGGATCAGAGGTTGACGGGGCCGGCGCGGCGCGCGGTGAACTTTGTGCTGAACACGGCGGCGAACGGAGGACCGAAGAGGGAAGAAGATACGTCGGTGCTTGGGTGGCTGGTGATGACGGTGGAGAGCGCGCGGCGGGCGGGGATTGCTGTGCCGCGGGACGTGTTCGATGCGGCGGGCAAGTGGCTGGAGAGCGCGAGCAGCGGGGGAAGATACTCGTATCGGCGCGGAGAAGCGCCGAGCGCGGCGATGACGGCGGAGGCGATGTTCGTGCAGCAGATTCTGGGGCATTCACGCGATGAAGCGCGGATGAGGGAGTCGGCGGAGTTCATCCTGAGCGAGCCGCCGAAGTGGGACGGAGCCGCGCCGACGTATCACTGGTATTACGCGACACTCGCGCTCTTTCAGCAGCAGGGGGAGGCGTGGGAGAAGTGGAATCGGCAGCTGTCGCCGATCCTGGTTGAGCATCAGCGGCGCGATGGCGGCGCGGCGGGGAGCTGGGATCCGCAGGATGAATGGTCGAGACTCGGCGGGCGGCTCTACCAGACGGCCGTGTGCACGCTGAGCCTTGAGGTCTACTACAGGTACAAGGCGAAGTAAACGGTGCGGCCTAGTCGTGGATCGGCATGCGCGCTAGACGCAAGCTGTTGAGCACAACCGAGATGCTGCTGAACGCCATGGCGGCGCCCGCGATCATCGGCGAAAGAAGCCAGCCGGTCCACGGATAGAGCACGCCGGCGGCGATCGGTATTCCGACGACGTTGTACGCGAACGCCCAGAAAAGATTCTGACGGATGGTTCGGAGGGTGGCGCGCGAGAGAGCGATCGCTTCGGGGATTGCGCGCAGATCGGAGCGCAGAAGCGTGATGGAAGCCGATTCCATGGCGACATCGGTACCGCTGCCCATGGCCATGCCGACATCGGCACGGGCGAGGGCGGGCGCATCGTTGACCCCGTCCCCGACCATTCCGACCGAGAGTCCTTGAGACTGGAGCGAAGCGATCTTTGCGGCCTTCTCATCCGGTTTGACCTCGGCGAGCACGTCGTCGACACCGGTCTGTTTGGCGACAGACTCCGCGGTTCTGCGGTTGTCGCCGGTCATCATGATCGAGCGGATCTGAAGATTGCGGAGCGAAGAGACCGCATCGCGTGCTTCGGGCCGAATGACGTCGGAGACCGCGATCGCTCCGGCGAGTTGCGTGCCGATGGCGACGAACACGACGGTGTTTCCCTCTGCTTCGAGGGCGGCGGTGTCCGGCGAGTTGGAAGTGTCGATGCCACGTTGGCGGAGCAGCTCCACCTTGCCCACGAGAACGGCCTTGCCGCCAACATCGGCTGAAGCGCCCATTCCGACAAGTGCGCGGAATCCGATCGGCTGCGCGAGAGTGATGGCCCGCGCCCTTGCGGCATCGACGATCGCGCCGGCAAGCGGGTGCTCGCTGCGGGATTCGGCGGACGCGGCGGCATGGAGGATTTCGTTCTCGGAGAAGCCCGAGGCGGGGAACACGGCGGAAAGAGCGGGTTTCCCACGGGTCAGCGTGCCGGTCTTGTCAATGACAAGAGCCTGTATGCTCGAGGCGCGTTCGAGTGCTTCGCCGCTGCGGATGAGGATGCCGCGTTCGGCGCCGCGGCCGGTTCCGACCATGATCGCGGTCGGAGTGGCGAGTCCGAGAGCACACGGGCATGCGATGACGAGAACGGAGACCGCTGCAACAAGAGAAAATGGGAGCCGGTTCTCCCCCGGAGCGAAGAACATCCATGTGATGAACGTCGCAGCGGCGATCAGGAGCACAATGGGGACGAAGATGCCGCTGACGCGATCGGCGAGGCGGGCGATCGGAGCCTTGGTTCCTTGTGCTTCACGGACGAGCGTCACGATCTGCTGGAGCGCCGTATCGGCACCGACCTTGGATGCGACGACGGTGAGCGCGCCGGTCGTGTTGAGCGTGCCGCCGAAGACGTCGCTACCGGCGTGCTTGTCCACGGGAACGCTCTCGCCCGTCAGCATGGATTCATCGATCGATGATTCGCCCTCTTCGATCCGGCCATCGACCGGTACGCGCTCTCCGGGACGGATGCGCACGCGATCTCCGACGGCCACGTTGCCGACCGGGATCATTTGTTCCTCTTGCCCCGCGCCTCGAAGAACGCGTGCGGTGGCGGGTTGGAGTTGAATGAGGCCTTTGATTGCCTGCGCAGTTTTGCCGGTGGCGCGGGCTTCGAGCAGCTTGCCGAGAAGGATGAGGACGATGACGACCGCGGCGGCTTCGAAATAGACGGGTGGTCCATGTTCAGCGTGTGCGCCGACGGACACCGCACCGGGCCAAATGGTGGCGACAAGCGAGTAGAGGTATGCGGCGCCGGTTCCGAGAGCGACGAGCGTGTCCATGTTGGCGTGGAAATGCCTTGCGGAGCGCCAGGTTGATCGAAAGATGGGCGCGGCGCAGTAGACCATCACGGCGGTCGTGAGCACGAGCTGGAACCAGGAGGTCCATGTGCCGCGGAGCCATGGGATGGCGCCGTGCGACATCGCGATGATGAAGACGGGCGCGGCGAGGACGACGCCGACGACGACACGGCGGCGCAGGGTCCGCTCTTCGGAATCGGCGAGCGGTGACCCATGCGCGTGAGCGTGTACATCATGGCTCATGTGGTGCGAGGCGTGTTCACCGGCGCCCATTTCCATGGCATCGTGAGAAGCGTGCGCGGTGTAGCCCACGTCTTCGACGCGTTTGATCAGGGTGGAGCGGTCGGTCTTTGCGGTCTCGAAGTGCACCGTCGCGGTCTTGGTCGCGAAGTTCACGCTGGCGCTCGACACGCCGGGCGTGCGCGATAATTGCTTTTCGATGGTGGAGGCGCACGACGCGCAGGACATTCCGCCGATGTGGAGATCGCAGCGCTCAAGAGGCTCTGGGCGTGGATTTGAAGGACGCATCATCGTGCGTGTTCCATCAGAGATTCTAGAGCAGACTGCCGGGATAGCATGAGGTGTTCGCAACCTCCGATGAGCACGAGCGATCTTCAATCACGGATCGAGGGGTTTCTGTCGGGGTCGCCATTCGCGGTGGTTGGCGCGTCGGCCGATCGCGCGAAGTACGGCAACAAGGTGCTGCGCTGTTACTTGCAGAATGGCCGAGTCGCGATTCCTGTCAATCCATCCGCGGCAGAGATTGAAGGTCTGCGCACCTTCGCGAACCTTCGGTCGATTCCCGAGCGGGTGCACGCGGTTTCGATCATTACGCCGCCGCCGGTAACCGAGCGAATCGTTGAAGAGGCGGGCGAACTTGGGATCAAGCACATCTGGATGCAGCCGGGCGCGGAGAGCGCGAAGGCGATTGGGCAGGCGCAAGAATCGGGCATGAACGTGATTGCTTCGGGCGCCTGCGTGCTTGTGGTGCTGGGGTTTCGCGAGCGGTAGGACCGGGCCTGCGGATTGAAGCAGCGCACCGGCGAGAAGCGGGCAGCAAGCGCTACTTGGAAGGCGGTTCGCTCCGTGCGTGCTCTCTGGATTCGTCGGGAACAAGAACGGCACCCTCACCGTTTTTGTCACTAATTCCGACGAAGAGGGCGCTCTCGGGCGCTCGAAGGGCTTTTGAGGTCGGCACGTTCAGCGTGAATCGCGCGTTGATGATCCAGCCGATGACGCGGAGCAGCGCGCCGGCCTCCTTGGCGGTCGCGCAGGTGCGCTTTTCGCGTTCGAACTTGGCGACGGCCTCAGCCAGCGGCTCGCCGGCGCTGATATCGACGGCCTCGAGCGCGCCGCGGGCGCGCTTCGCCGACCAGATGGCAGTGTGTCCTTTACCGAGGCGGTCTTCCGCCCAGCGGGCCGCCATCTGATCGACATCGTGGTTTCCGGTCCATGCGATGACCCATCCGACGTCGTGCGGGCTTCCGAAATCATCGAGCCAGCGGAAGTCGGTCGCGTCGCCGATGATCCCCTCGACACCTTCGGTTGCGGCGATGTCGATGCTTTCTTCGCTGCTGTCGACGATGCGGACAGGAATCTGGTTCGACGCGAGTTGCTTGGCGAGCGCGACGCTCATCGGGTGAGCACCGACGAGCATGACCGTTCCGCCTTCGCCGGCGCGAAGCCCCAGGGCCCACGCGAGCGCGGGAGAAAAGACGCTGGCGAGCAGAACGGTTCCGGCGATCGTGACGAACATGACAAGATCGAGCTGTTTGATATCTCCCAGGGTTTGGGACAGCACCGAAGGATCGAGGCCGCTTCCGCCGGCCTGGATCGCGCGCCCGAGCTCGTCGGATGCGACGGCGATGACCGAGAGCGCGACGATGCCGCGGGGCGCGAACGTCGCGGCGAACACGCGTTCGCGCATATCCAGCTTGGATCCCCAGGTTGACGCAAAGGCCGCAATGGGGCGGACGAGAAAGAGCAGCGCGAGCACGAACGCGCCTTCTTTCCAGGTGAGCGAAGCGAGCCGGGAAACATCAAATCGCGAGGCGAGAAGCACGAAGAGCGTCCCGACGAGCATGACCGCGAGGAGTTCCTTGAACGCTCTTAGTTCGGTGGCGCCGAGTATGCGGGCACGTGCCATCATGATGCCGCAGATGGTGACGGCGGCCAGACCGCCTTCGGGGGTGATCGCCTCTCCGATTCCGACGCAGGTCATGCACACGCCGACGGCGGTGAGGTTGACGAGTTGAGGCTCGGGCTTGGCGGATCGGCCGATGATCGCCATGAAACCCCGCCCGACAAGCCCCATGATGATTCCGATTCCCGCGCCGCCGACCAGCGGGCGAAAGAAGACCCACATACCTTCGCTTGCGAGCTTTGATTCTGAACCCTGCAGGAATCCGTGGAGGAAGTAGAGGCGGAGAACATCGAGCACGGCGATGGTGACGACGACTCCGATCGGATCGACGAGCACCGCTTCGGCGCCGAGCACGGCGTGCAGGCGCGGGCTGACTTTCATCAGTCGAAGGATCGGCTGGACGACGGTCGGCCCGGTCACGATGAGCGAAGCGCCGAGCAGGACCGCGATGGGCGTCGACATGCCCAGGAAAAAGTGCGCGGCGGCCGAAGCACCGGCCCAGGTGATGGCGGCGCCGATGGTGAGCAGTCCCCAGACGGCGCGCGGGGCCCGAGCGAGCTCTTCGCGGTTGAGATGCAGCGCGCCCTCGAAAATAAGGAGGCCGATCGCGACGGTGATGAAGCCGGTGAGCGCGCCCCCGAGGGAGGCGCCGTCCACGAGTTCCAGTCCGGAAGTTCCGAGCGCCACACCCGTCACCAGGAGCGGCAGGAGCGCGGGGATGCGCATGCGGCGGCAGAACACGCTGACGATGGCGCTGACGCCGAGGGCGAGCGCGATTGATTGGGCGGCGTTCGAATTGGTCAAGCGGGCGGTTCTTTCGGGAAACGGTTGGGGTCGGGGCACAAGAGTAACGGATGGCGTGCCTTGGGGGCAAAGAGCTTTGGGTTTCCTCTGCTCTTTTGCGATCCCGGAGGGGGCAACGGTCGTCCGAATAGGGGAAACGTGCAGGATTCGCGCCGTGAGGCTCCCGTGGGGAGGAGGCTTCCGAGAATGACTGCCTTTTCAGTTTGGAAATGAGGTGATCGCTCCATGCGGGGGTTTCGATGAATTGCCGATTGGCTTAGAATGAAGTGTTCCGTTTCAAGGAACGCGGCGGGGTGTCTGAGCCGCAATCGAAGAGAAAACCTTAATGGAGAAGTGATCCATGCGGGTGCTCTTAGTCGAGGACAACGAGAAAATCTCGACCGCTTTGACGGGCGGCTTGGTTGCAGCGGGGTTTCCCACGGACGTGGCGGCGTCCGGCGTCGAAGGCGAAGAACTCGCCTCGAGCGGGAACTACGACATCGCCGTGGTGGATGTGATGTTGCCGGATCGGTCGGGGATTGAGGTGTGCAGGAACCTGCGCAGGCGGGGTGTGCAATCAAAGATACTGATGCTGACAGGGTTGAGCGGCGTCCAAGACAAAATCCGTGGATTGGACGCGGGCGCGGATGACTGCGTCACCAAGCCGTTTGATCTTGACGAGCTTGTCGCTCGGTTTCGCGCGCTGATGCGGCGTGGCGACGCGGGTGCAAGCCGGTATCTCAGGTTCGACGATCTCAAGCTGGATATCTATTCGCGCCAGGCGGTGCGAGCGGATAAAGAGATCCAGCTTTCGAACCGGGAGTCGGCGCTTCTCGAGGTGTTCATGCGCAATCCCAATCGCCCGCTCGCGCGCGGGCAGATCGCGGAACGAGTCTGGGGACAGATGCTTGAAGAAGACAGCAACCTCATTGATGTGTACGTCGCGTCGCTGCGCCGCAAGTGCGATTACGGTTTCCCCACCCAACTGATACACACGGTTCGAGGAGTCGGCTATCGCTTCGGATCGCTCTAATCCGCCGGCGAAGCCCTGCACCGAGCCGCGGGTCGGAACGGAGGGGCTTTCAAAGCCCGATCGATTCGCTGCGGCGGAAGAGCCGGTTGACCGGGCGCATCGCCCATGAGTTTCGATCGTTTCTCGCCGTGACCATTCTGCAAGCCCGACAGGCGCGATGAGCGCGGAGCCGGAGCGTTGGGCAACTTGACCGAATCCATCCGCGGCGAGGGAAAACACCTCGCGCGCCTCTTGGAGAGCTTGTGTCTGCTATCGCCATCCGCGGACGGAAGTCGGGACCACGTTGTCCAGATTCTCGACGTACGCGACCTGGTCCGCGAAATTGTCGCGGAGTTGCGCACGGAAGAAGGCGAACAGTGCGGTGACATCCGCACGGTCATCGTCGGAAGACGCGCGCCGCGCATCCGCGGGGACAAGGAGCTGACGCGTGAATCCGCCGTGCAACTGATTTTCATCGGGATCGCGAGCCGGTCGGCCGGATCGGCGCTGGAAATCGAAATCGAATCGGAATCAGATCGATGCACGGTCGCCGTTCAGGCGGGAAAAGCACCCGCGCCGGATCGGGAGAGAGCGGCGCCCGGACAGGACCGATCCGGCGATGATCGGTCGCGGTCGCGGTCTTGATGGAGCTTGCGGCGGTTTCCGGAGGCAAGTTCTTTGCTGTTCGTCGCGTAGAGGCGCGTCGCGTTGGGGTGGAGTTTCGCGCGATCGAATGAAGCTCGCGTGTGCCGCGGCCGAACGCGGTCCCAACCAATGAGCGGGCGATTCGGACCAAAAAACCGGAATTCTCAGGACGACTTTAGGAATCTTTCACGGAAGACGAAGGTCCGCCTGCGAAGCTTTCGCTCTTCGGGAGTCGGGGCCAATCCGTGTTTTCGGGGTTGCGGGAAAGAAGGGGAAATTGGGGCAGAGGGTGAGAGAGTCGGTGAGGGGATTCGGTGATTCGGGTGTCGCATTTCGGCGGAGTGGCACCCGTGAGTCCCTGATGACGTCGGAGACGGGTGCGCGGGGGTGGGGGCGCTCGTGGCGAGCGATCAGATCGCGGCCGACGTTCACTGACAATCGCCCCCCTCTTCGTCCGAAGGGAGGAAGGGGGGATTGTGAAACAGAGGGGCGAGGGAGTCCGACTGGTTGCCTGATTTTGTTGCATGCTCGGTCGGCGTTCTCTCGCAAGAATCGGTCGACTTCGATCTTCGCAAGCAAGCGGATCAATTGCGATGCCGATGCGTGGGCAACGGCATGTCGTCCACGCGACGATTCTGTCATGCTCATCCTTTCATGAATGGGTAGCGAGCAGAGGGCTAGCAGGCTGTTGAAAAACTCCAACCAGTCGCAATTTCGAACCGCCATCTACCCTCGCGACCCGGGTCTGAGGGCCAGAAAGTTGTCTGCAATGCGTCGGCGCAGTAGGCACAATCAGAATTTCAACAGCCTGCTAGCGGTTTGCTCCGGCACGCGGCGCCGAATCCACACCTATGGCATTGCGTTTCGCTTTGTCGCCCAATCCGATAGCCGGGCTCCGTTTACGCCGGGATAGCGGATTGGTAATTGGCCGCGAGGTATCCGCATTCGATTCGCCGCCACTACCACACGCCGGACGTCTGATGGTCTTCCGTACAGAAAAAAACTGTCCTTCGAGCGAATCCGCACACGATGACCCAGCGTTCGGATCGCATCCATCACTTGCGGGCTGTAGGGTTCGAGCATTTCGAACCGGCTGGCCTCATACGCCGCATCCAGATCGTCGTCGTCATCCGAAAACGGTGTCACCATCCACTTCTTGCCGCTCGGAAGGGTGATCATGACGGCGGATCGTGGAACAGCCGCTTCCTCGAAATCGATTGCCGTTACCTCACCGTCTGTCCACGCTCGGATCATTTCAATTTTGTCTTTGCGTGGCTTTCGCTCGTGGCGGCACCAACGCAAGATGTTTTTCACATACTTCTCGCCGATAGCCTTTTGAAGGTCTTTCGGAGTGAGCTTGTTGTAGTACAGGTAGTCCAGAAGAGTTATCATAGAGATGGCAATAACAACCTTTGATTGCAATTCGAAGACTTTGGGCACGCGAGGGGTGCAAAAATATTTTTCGCACCTGCTGGTCCCGTGCGGTATCGAAACATTCTGGCAGCGAAGTGATCGCCCGCAGGGCATTGCGGGCGATGCTCAACCGCACTGAGATTGCTCGGAGAGGCCCTCCGGCTCAACCCGTCTGGCGGCGGGGAGGAGCGAAGAACGCTCGTGCTCGCCATCGGGCCGCAGGTGTGAGGCCCGATGGCGATCCCGAGCTGGCGATTCCGTAAAGAATCTCTTGTGCTGGACAATTCTGGCGTCTACAGGCAAAAATGGCTCATGATTGGTGAATCTGATGCCGGTTCCACCCCGCCGCAACCCGTTTTTCGGTTTCGACCCGATCAACCTGTGGTGTGGTGGCACCGCTCGCTAGAAAAATCCAACCAAGAGTGCCTTTATTGCGGTCGATTGGTAGGTGACGAATCCCTCGCCTCAGACAAAGAGCATCTCATCGCAAGAGAATTTGGCCCGGAAGGCTCGTTTGTAACGGGCAAAGAATTCAACTTTATCTTCCGGGCATGCAAGGAGTGCAACGGCCACAAATCCAACCTGGAGCGGCATCTATCCAGTGTGACCTTATTCAATAGTCCGGCCCGTTCGGATGCGGCCGTTGACGCTTCTGCCCGGAGGAAAGGGGCAAAGGACACGCACCCTGTCGAAAAGAAACTCGTTCAGGACTCTCATTCGTCGTTGTCCATCGCGGCTAAAGGAAGCGGAATGTCGATGAAGTTTGGGCTAGTCGCGCCGCCGCAGCCCGCAGCCAACTACGTCAAGAACCTTGCGTTTTGCCAGATCCAAGCACTCTTTTCGCTGACTACTACCGCTGATCCGACGATTCGCGGAACAACCAGGATTCTGCCCGAACATCACTTTCAATTTTTCGGCTACACCCACATCAACGATTGGGGAAATCCCCAACTGATGGAGATTCAAAAGAGGGCGCTGGACGTTCCGGTGCGAGCCATCGTCGTCTCTGCCAATGGCTTTTTCAAGGTGATTATGCGGCGTGACCAAGCCGAAAAAGGAGAGTGGTTTTGGGCTCTCGAATGGAACAAGTGGTTAGGTACGCCGATTTGGTATGGGATTTCGGAGCAATTGTTGGGGATGCACGGAAAGGAACCGACGTTGAATTCGCGAAGCTGGCCATAGATTCGTATGTAGCCGCGTCAAAAATCGATTCCGGTTCTGTGTGGGGAGATACGGAGCAAAACCTACGACGTGCTATGGCGTTGTCGTTGAAGATCAAGGACAAGCAGCGGGCGAAGCTCGTCGTTGACGCCATTCTTGACTACGAAAAGAAAACCGCGAATGACGAGGAACCCGGCACATTCTCATTTGCTTTCGGCGTTCTATTGCCGGAGAAGGGGGGGCCAAAGCTCGATCCAGATATCGAAATGGCCGTAGTCGAAAGCCTTGAAGCGAGAGTCGCCGCCATGGTCGCACCCGGAAGCGAGTGGGATGCGAGCCCAAAGTCAAGCGAACGCGTCGCCGGCGATCTGCTGAATTACTACCGCCGCAAAGGACTGAACAACAAGAGTAAACAGGTGCTTGCCGCCCTTGCAAGGCAGCATGTTCGACGTGCTGCGATGGGAGACGCGTTGTCGGCGATGATCTTCTTGAATGACGCACGAAAGCTGTTTCTGCAAGCCGGAATGAAAGAAGAGGCTGAAAAGACACAAATACAAAGTCAAACTCTCGGCCCGGCTGCGGAGAAGGAGATGAAGCGGGTAACGGTGAAACTGGAAATCAAGAAGGAGGATATTGACCAATATCTCGCCAGTTTGTCGGCGGACGGAATCGAAAAAGGAGTCGCAAAATGGGTTGACGATTTTCTGCCACGACTAAGCGATATCGAACGCCTCGAACGCGAAGCAGCCAGGACGGCACCGCTGCAATCCATTCTCCACGATTCAGCGAAAATATTGGGCGAAGGGCACGTCAACGCGGATGTCGGCAATGAAACTGGCGATGCCGAGGGAAAAGCCGTGCACGCAATCTCGCGATTCATGAATCCGCAGGCTCCGTTCTTGTCGCTAGGTCTCGATCATCTGCTTTCGTCGGGGATGAATTGGGATGCCCTAAAAATGCTGCTTGCACAAAGCCCCCTCGTGGCAGAGGATCGCCATTCAATCATCCGGGGCTTGCACTCGCACGGTAAGCGTGAAAGTTCAAAGCGGTGTAAGAACGTGGATAGGGGTAGGATTCTCCGCTGAAAAGCCGCAAAGGAATGGCGGTTTTGTCGGAGATCACGCCGGGCGTGATCGCGTATCTTCTGTGTCAACAGTGATTTACCGCATGGCGGCCAGGGTGATCCCGACAAAGGGGGTGAAAAAATGGGGAGTGGGGACCGAGCACGCAGTGCATCAACTCGCGTACAAGCTCTGCACCACGAAGCTGAAGTCGCGATTCTGACGCTCCACATCGGAGAGGCAAGTCATGTACAAGCTGCATCTCGACCTCCACCTCTACTTCGTGCCGCCAATGACCGAAGACGGTGCTGGCATTATCGTGACACGCGAGATCGAACTCCCGTT
Organism: Phycisphaeraceae bacterium; assembly: GCA_019636555.1. NCBI lineage: Bacteria > Pseudomonadati > Planctomycetota > Phycisphaerae > Phycisphaerales > Phycisphaeraceae > Phycisphaeraceae bacterium. Next base: position 995,858 of record JAHBXH010000001.1, read on the forward strand.
TCCGGCCTTCGAAGGTCTCCGAGTGTTCAGCAAGGAATTCGACGACTGCCCGGAGCCCTTGGGGTTCACGCTCAAAGACGTGGTGTGGGACGTTGACCGGAAGCTGTTCCTCGCTGATTCATCGTTGATCAGCAGCGGCCTTCCCATCGCTTGCATTCCGGATTCAATTCGTGATTGGATCCACCACGGATGGCGGCTCGGCAGCCTTCGTGATGCCTACATCGAACCCGACGAACAGGACGAGGTCGATGCAGATCCACCCGGCCAACCTCGGACGGCATCGCCGGAGGAAGAGGAAAGGATGCACACGCTTCCGCCGCGTCGGCGAACAAAGGAATTCAATCGCTTATTCAATGCGATGGTGCGGCACATGGCGGAGGAGTTTGTCGATATCGAATCGGCGTACGCGATGGAGTGCACCGGAAGCTTTTTCAGCGAAACGGAAATCAGCGAGCGAATGGGGGAGCCTGCCGTAAAGAAATGGGCTGAAGCTCGCGCCGCATTCTCCAGAATGTCGACCCAAGACAGGCTGGCTTGGCGCGAGCGCGCCACTCGGTATGCGAGCATCGAGGAAATCGTTCTCGAAGCGGATGGCAGGCCGAGATCGGATTGACCTGACTCGTGGGCGCTCCTCGAACGCGACAAAGTTTTCATTCCGGATTCGCGTAGCTCGCCCATCCTGCCGATCTATCACCTTTTGTCGGCTGAAGTCTCCTCAGGTGTTGCGTTTGACACGTCTATTCGCGATGCGATCGGCGCGTACATCCCGCTTCACGAGATAACGTCTAGGCGAGCCAAGGCGTTCTTCGAGATCGGTGGGCCTGGAGGCGATGTAGTCCAGAAGCGGCGCCAGCGATTCTGAAACCATCAACTTGCGCGTACGCGGCTTGACTCCGACCTTGTAACAGCAGGTGCCGCCGCGCATGAGGACGTACCGCCCGATGGTCTCGCCGTCTTCTTGGAGGCACGCGATCAGCACGATGTCCGGGCGGGGCATCGTGTGCGTCTGGGCGACCCAGTGAGGTCGGCCATCTTCCATGCCTCGAAAGCACAAGAGCATTTCGACCCGAAGGTTGCCGTTGACTCGGAATGTCGTTTCGGAATCTTGCTCGACCACCGCGCCCCGTGCTCGGATTTGATCGGCCCATTCGGGACGCAGTCGACGAATCCGCTGCTTGCGGGCGCCGTAGCCGCGCAGGTGGCTGCAGTCCCTCTTCGGGCGATAGTGCAGCAGCGCGTACACGGCATTCAGGCCGCCGAATCGGTGTTCGTAGAAGACGCTCCCCGGGACGCCCTTGGCGTCGTTGATGATCTGGGCCGAGAGTTTGCCGTGCTTTGCTAAAAGCGGGCGCAGCGCGTCGAGTGCCTGTTTGCTGGTGATGCGCGTGGACCATCCGGCGATCCGGGCCTGCGCTTTCCAGAAGAGTTTCGGATCCACGAGCGGTGGGAAGGCATCCTACCGGAATCACGCTCCCTTGCGAGGGATCATCGGAACGCGATGTTCGCTGTGCGCCCGCATCGCGGATCGAAGCCGCAGCAGCACCCTGCCCCGATGCATCCACCACCGATGAAGTGTCGAGAGCGCCCGCAGCGATGAGCGACTGCAGTGTTTGGAGAACTTCCTTGACGGGTCGATTGCGCACCGGGAAGGCTCGAACCGGTCGTGCCGCGGACTGCGGAGTCGCATCGAGCCGCGCCAGCAACGCGACGATGCGCTCGTGCTGAGTGGGCGTAGCTGTGACGATCAGTGTTCCCGTCAACTCATCTGTGACGACGCGCAGGCGATCATCCGCAGATTGCGCGGAAGGAGCGGCTGCCGGGGCGTTCATGGTTTTCTCGCGGATTGTCTGCTCAATGAGATTGGCAACTTCCTTCGCACTGAACACCTTGGGTGTGTAGTCGCGGGTGATGACCTCCTCGCGCTGGTCGAGCGCGGCAATCAACTTGAGCCACGAGTCGCGCGTCTCCGCGGGCGCAACAAGTAAGAGTGACTTGCCATCGGGCGCAATCGTCAGTTCGCCGCGGAGCTTGTCGCCCGAGACCGCGTCCCGCTTCGCGGCGAGTTGCGTGACCGCTGATTGCAACGCCGTGGCAGGGATATTCCTCGCCTCAACGACCAGCGGAGAGATGTCTTCGCGCGGCACATCGAGTGTGTCGAGGAGCTTCTTCGCTTCTTCGACACGTGAGGCCAGATCGCTAATGAGCAGAAGACCCGAATCGCCGACCGGTGTGGCGGTGCCGACGTTCTTCGTCAGAAATGGTTTAATCGCCTCGGCAAGATCCTTCGCGGAGCGAAACTTGGGGCGGATGATTTGCTGCACGAATCCGGGGCGGAGCGATGTATCCGGTTGAACCGTTGCGATCTGCACACCCGATGCGTTCGGCGCATCAGCGAGTTTGACAATTGAGAGCACGTGCGCGTTCGGGCTGCGAACAAGCGCAAGCTGCCGCGAAGCGAGCACCTGATTCGTCAGCGCCCAGAGTTCGTCCGGCGTGACGTCGCTCACGCCGCGCAGCGTCACGGTGCTGCTCGCGCCGGATCCTGATGGCTTGAGAATCGCGGGATCGAATTCGAGCGGGATCTCGAGCGTGTTCGCCGTGAGAATGACGAGACCGGAGAGATCGACTTGCTCGGGGAGGGAGACGCGAGGCGATGCGGCCAAGAAGCCTGCGATTGACGCGGTCATTGGTGCTAGAAGTGATACTGCCGCGACTGCGAAATGTGGACTACGGCGGGCGACCCTTTGGAAATTGAAAGCGATCATACGGTCACGAGTCTACAGGAAATCGGCGAAAGGTTCCTCAAACCAAAGCGTCTTCTGGGGCCCCGGCTTCGAATACTGAAGTCGGAAGCCAATGCCAAAGGCTTGCCGACCAATCGTACATTCGGGCAATGCAAGAGCGCCCACCGCTGTCACAAAGCGATTGCCAAAGTATGGATCCGATGTACAAAAATACAGGGAATCAAGATCGTCGGTGGTTCGATTACGAAAGCACTGCACGTGCGTCAAGTCTCGCGAGGACGAATTACTCAGTTTGTATTAGGACGCGGACACCTCGTGCTGCCAATGCCGGATAACTGTGGATAACTCACTTATCGCCCGTCGGTCGTTTGACGCGCGTTCATCCTTTGGGTAAACCATCGCAGCCAATGAGTGTAAATTCCGGGAGACCATCCGATGCGGCAGCAAACTGTTGTCAGAGTGAGCGTTCCGGGTAAGAAATCCTCGTTCCGCGTCAAGTCAACCATCGCGGTCCTTGCAGCGATGGTGCAGACGGCGACGGCGACGGAGCCCACCCGGTGGATTGAGATCCCCGGCAACGGATGGTCGGTGGCAGAATCCGGCCGAGATCTCTCCTCGACCAACACGACCGAGCACCGTTATGGCGGTTGGAGCCGAGGATGGGCTCAATACACAGGCTCGGGGGATGGCATTTTTGGCGATCAGAGTGACATATGGGGAGCGCTGGCAACTCATTTGATGCCGGATTTGCTGAACGATTGTTTCCCGTTCAACCTCGGATTGATGGAGTCCACGCAACCTGGGGATTTCATGACCCCGGGTTCAACGCTGGCGGAAGATACGCTTCCTCTTCTACCTCGCACGATTGCGGGCGATTCGACGTCGTGGAACGGGTTGTCAAGACCAACTATCGACCAGCACGTTGATCTTGTTACTGGAGTTCCGTTTGTTCAATTCGAAGATTTGACTTTGCCGCTGGGCGGCAGCCAGTTCCGCCTGATCCGAAGCCACTCCGCAGATCGCACCCTGAGCTATCGCCCTTCGGAGCCCGGAACAATTACAGTCTCGCCGTACCGCACGCGCTGGTGGGACTGGGTCGGCGCGGGATGGATGATGAGCGAGAATCCCATCTTGCTCGTCGATTCCACGCTCCCGGACGAAGTTGGAAGAACGGGTCAACCTCGTTGTAAATTCTGGCAGGATGCGTTCCACTCTATTTCCTTTGATTGGGTTCCCACGACCAGCAGCGGCGACGACGAGCAGCATGGCTTTTATGAATGCTCTCCGAGATTTCGGGCAAAGCTGAACGCGAGCCGCGACGATGGCGAAGGTCGCAAGCATTCGAACGAAAGCGGCGGCCCGGTCCGGCGCACACTATCCAGCGACAACGAAACTCCGAACGCGGGCCAATGGAGCCGCTTCCCGGATAAGTTCGAGGTCTCGCTGTTTGAGGGTGAAATCGTCTATGAGTTCACTCCCGTTTGGCAGGATCTGCCGAAGTGGGAATACAAGTGGCTGTGGGCCGATGGCGTTCATACCGGCGAGTTGCTGACGAACATGCACGAGCGTCCGCTTCTTCCACTCGGAATGGGCTCGAACGAAGGAGGTTTGGCGGCCGGGTTTTGGGAAGCCGCCTTGGCGTATCACTCGCCCTGGAAATCGAAGCCGATCAAGTGGACCGATGCCGCCATTCCCTCCGAGCCGGATGGTCCGATTCAGAATGGCCGGGGAATTGGAGCTCCCTACTACGCGCTCGTGACCGCAATCCGCGACAAATTCGGCAACCGCGCCGAGATCAAATACACGCCGCTGATCGAAACCGGCAACGACTCTTTCACGCAGAATCGTCCAACTGAAGGCGATCAGAGTACCGGCCCGAAAGTCTCCTCAACTATTCTTCAAAACGTCAACCAGAAGGGACAGATTCGCGAGATTCGCTTAAAAACCGCGGACGGTGTCACCCGATGGACGCTCTTGTACACGTACCGGCTCATTCCCACCAAGTCCCAGTGGAATGTTCCGGGTTTCTCCGCATGGGACAACCTCACGGACGACGAGAAACGCTGCTGGGGCGATTCGGTTCTCGACACAATCTACGTGTATGAAGGCGACGTGCCTACTCATGACGTGACGCTCGTGCGATCACCCAACGAGGCCGAAGTGGTACTGCCTCCGGCGGAAGCGCGCCAGTATCTCAATCAAAACGGCGACATGATCGAGAAGTACATCGCCAACGAGCTTCCGGACACGATCTACTGGCCGGACACGACAGCAGTCGCCTATCCAAACGCGACCGCTCGTGCAGCGCTCCGCGATTGGAAATACCGCTGCAGGTACTACTACACCATCAACAACAACTTTGCGACGACCGGACCGTCGACCTATTTCATTGAATCTCCCGCACAACTCATGCGCGCTCAGGTTGAGCAGCGAACGCCCAATACGCCTTCCACGTCAATTGTGACCGATGCGCCCGGTCGCAACAAGTGCTTCATGTATCAACCACTCGGGGAGTCTCGCTTTACGCCGTGGTTGTCGGTGATGCTTGACGATGATGATGTGCAGCGTGTCGTCAAGACGCTAAAAGAAGACGCGAGCGCATCGTCCTGGGCGGACAACTCGAGTCACGAAGCCGAATTGCAATCGCTTTCCATGCTTCGCTGGGAGGAAGAGTCTTGGCCGTCCAGCGTGATCTTTGACAACGAGAAATTTTCTTCATCGCTGCGTCAAGGCGCGACCTATTACTTTCGAAACGCCTGCAATGACGGAACCGTAGCCGGTTCGCCGGGCGGTTATTTTGGACAAATTCTCACCAGCAAGCTGCTCGAGGACACCGGCACATCGATGCTTCCGGCCGACAACGGATGGTGCACAGATTCGGCTACCGGCACAGTCGGAGCTCTATCGTACACCGATCCGTCCGGCAAAAGAAGGTTCTATCGGATTACGCGATTCGCCGCCATTCCCGGAGTCACGAGCGGTGAGCAGATTGTGACAGCATGGCCTGGCACCGTCGGCACGAAACCGATGCGATCGGTTTTTCACACACCCTATTACTGGCAAGCCTACCCGTTTGAGAATCTTTATGACTTTCCAGAGTTTTCCTTGAGTTGGAATGACGGCCTCTCTCCCGCGGTACTTGCCGGAAATGTTTCAGCCTATCCAACGGATTACACAAAAGCCCGCTGGATCGTGATCGTGGACGAGTTCCCCGATTACAACTCGCTCAAGACCGGTGCGAATGACCTCACGCTCACCGGCGCGACCGGGACGTATCACTCGTTCTTTTCCAAATCTACCAGCCGCCAGATCTTCGGCATCAATCCGCAGGGTAACGTCCTTTGGAAGAAAGACTATTTCCTCCATGGCGACCGCTTCACCGAAGGCGGCGACATGGGGCTCACCGAAAAGTGGGTATATAAGACGGGTGACGAGATCTTGCAAGGGCTTGGAAAGAGCACGACCGAGCGCGAAGCAGCTCGCAAGCCTTTCCTCACCGAACGATTCTTGGTCGGCAAGAAATCCGTCGGCTATGCCGCCGCTGCGATTGCCGCGGGCACCGGCAATCTCGTGGACAAAGGCCTTGTCCATGTCTTTGCCTATGACGATGTCACGCCCGGCGCAGCGATTGCCGAAACGCCGGAAGCTTCGGGCTTTTCCTGGGGAGAGCGCATCAAACCCGTTGCAACGGGAATCTGCAACGGCGATTCGAACACCAGCGGAGACTTTTCCACCGTTTACTATCAATCACGGACGTTCTATGACCCGACAGATCCGACCCTTGTCACCGCAGTAAGCCAGCTCACCACGCCTGTTACTTCGTATCCATCCGCTCCTTCGGAGTCCGGAGCGATTTTGTCCCGCTCCATCACCACCAAGGACAAGGACTCTCAAACCGGCTACTACACCAAGATCAGCACCAAGTCGGTCTCGCCGCCCCACCGACCCGATCCGAATCAGCCAAACTCAAAGTACTACGACGTGTCGTTCGAAGTCACCGGCCCCTCGGGGCTGCCGGTCTGGTCGGTGTCGGCCACAGTGCCGGACTTCGACAGCATTCCGTCGAGTTCCAGCGATCCGAATGTCCGTGTCCAACTCACTTACTTCAAGTACGACGATTGGCGAGGACGGCCGACAGAAACCTGGTCGGACGTCGATAAAAGCACGCACGTCAATCCGGCGCTCGTCATCCCACAAGCCGATGTCGATCTGCTTCCGTCGGGGCTCAACCGGATCGGTGGTGGAACGCCCCCCCAGGAACTTCGCACCTACTACGTGTACGACGAGGTGGAAGACGTGCCGCAAGAAACTCATTTTCCCAACGGGCGCGTCTTTGCCCGGCGCAGATTCACGATTCCCGATACCGAGAACATCAACGGTGGGAAGTCGATCACCCGAATCTTTCGCCTCAACGATTTGGAGCAGCAGAGCGGTTCGGTGTACAAGACGGGCTCGTTGTGCACCATCGAGGATTACGGAAAATTCGACATGGAATACCGCGAGGTTCTGATGTTCGGAACCGGCAGCGGGCCCATCGGGATCCCGTTCGGCGAATCGCACACCAAGGCCGAGAAACGCCTGATTCGCATACGCCAGATTTGGTTCAACGGCTCGGTCGATCTGGCTTCGCTTACGTCGTACACCAACTTTGAAATCAAGCCGCCCATCGAACTGACCTATGACTCGTCCGGTCGCGTCGCGACAGTTGCGGACACGGATCTCAACTGGGACGGAACCAAGGCCGCGATGGCGGAAATCACGAATGTCGGTGATCGCATCCGCGTCAAGGAGATGGACGGCAATGCGTCGATGAAGATCCGCGACGCTCGCGGGTATTTGGTCCGCACCTATGCCGGCAGCCAAGATGACGACTGGGACGACAACGTGTGGCACGCGCCGACGCGCACCGGAATGGACATGATTCTGCGGAGCCGTGTCGAGTTTGGAAGCGACTTCACGAACGCCACCCTTCCAACAAAGACTTGGAGTTATCTCAATACGCCTTCGCGCGGTTGGAACTCGACAAATCTTGCGCCGTTCGGACCCGCACCGGAAGATGATCCCGAGGGGCATCTCACTCAGACTCGATACGACTGGCGCATGCGCCCGGTACGCGTGGATGTGTTCGGGCCAGCGACATCTAACTGGGTCCAGCGTTCTGAAGGAATGCCAGAACCGGAACCGACTCGCACTCGGCTTACCACCCGCTTGACGTATCTGGACCACGCGAGTCGGCCCGTCATTGAAGCGTCATTCGGTGCAGAGGAGCAAGATCCAACGTTCCTAGATTCCGTCGATCCCTCGAAGCGATTACCGATCAGCGGCGATCCGAATCCGATCCCGGCGATATCGAGCATTCTCGCCAAAAAGCCGCTCTCCCTTGTCGAAACCCAGTACGACGCCGACGGCGCCGTCAAGGAGCGTCGGACCTATCGCGTCCGCGCGGCAGGAAGCACAGGTTATCAGGGTTCAAGCGATTACATGTCGGAACGCTTCGGCTATGGTCCAGGCGGGCGCGAGGTTTTCGCGCAGCGCCCTTCGTCACCAATCCAAATCACGACGCTGGACAATCTCGGTCGCACCATTTCGGAGCGTTCCATTCTTCCACGGTCGATCAGCGGCTCGCTCGATCTCACGTTCGAACTGGCTCGGACCGAGTACGGTTACGACGCGGACGGCAACGTGATCCTGACTGCAAATTGGGAGCGAATCATGCCGGGCGGTGACTCGGCTTCTTCGACCCCCTCAGGGAATGCCGCGCTCAGCCTGGCGAACGCGGTCTGCCATTTGACGGAGAGTTGGTACGACCCGTCGAAACGCCTGATCGCGACGGCGAATTACGGAACCGGAAACACGACATCGTCGTCCAGCGGGACGTTTGTCACCCCGTCGGGAGCTCCGACACTCGCATCCAGGCTCTCAGCGCGCGCATCCGCTCCGAGCGCGCGCCCCGAATTGTCCGTGCCGGGCGTGGAGAGTGCTTCGAGTTGGGCCGTCGATCGAAGCGGCGTCCCCGCCAACGTACCTCTCACTGTCCACCGCTACGACCGCGCCGGCAACAAGGTGGGCACGGCGACGCAAAGGAACTTCGGCGCCGCGGCCGAAGATGTTACGTACACCTTCACGCGCATGGAATATGACGCGAAAGGACGCCTCTTTGTGCAGACCGACGATGCGGGTACAGGAGGCATTAAGCGGCGTACAAAGTATGGTTACTGGCTTGGTCGCACGGTCAGCATTTGCTCACCGATGACGGAAAACTCGACGACCGGCGCCGACGAAAGGTGGCAGACCCAAGGCGCGATATACGGCGCCGAAATCGTTGCCGAAACAACAGATTCCGAGACCGGAGAGCCGACGCTTTCCTGGATTTCTCGCGACAATTCTCTGGTCGGAGCGATGCTCTCAACCAATCCCGGGAGCGAGATCAACAACGGCTCGATGAAGCCCTTCGGCGGAGCGGTCGCGCCAACACCGAGCGAGAGCGGTCTCCTCCCTGACGTGATCGCGGGCCTGGGAGAGTTCAGGTACGACCGACCCGACTTTGCCTATCGCTACTACGCCGATGGTCAGATCGCCGAACGCGTCGATCGGCGTCGGCTCGCGATGCGGTATTTCTACGATGACCAGCGCCGTCTGAAGGAAGTCGAGATCTGGCACTATCCCGTCACGGCAACGCCGCCGACCGACTACCCCGCGAGCGGAAAGTGCGCCAAAAACATCTACCCCCTTGCATCCGCCGCGCGAGGCTATTTACCCGAGCTTTCGCCGCCGGTGGCCTTCGGCGATGACCTCACCCCGGTCGATCGGATCGGCTTCATTTCATATGAGTACGACAGCCGCGGCAACACGACGCGGGTGACGGCGCGCAAAGACCGCAGCAGCTGGACGATCATCACCGACACCAAATACGAATACGACGAACGCGGCAATCTGCTCAAGGAATGCCAAGCCCACGGAACAACATGGGGAGACGAGGGCGTGCCCGTTGTCGAGTATTCGCGGCAGTATGTGTCCGCTGACCCATCGTCTTCCGGTGCCGAGCACCTCGTGTCAATGACCTATCCCGAGTTTGCGGGGACAGGAAGCACCGCCGTCGCCGGAATCCGGGTGCTCAACTTTGCCTACGGTGCGGGAGGCTCCGCCGACGCCACCACAAAGAGAATCTCGTCGATCTCGATGGGAGCGACGCACATCGCGAGCTTCGGATACACCGGAACCGGCCGACGCGCTTCGTTGAGTCTTGGTGGCAGTTCCACTTCTCCCGGGCTTTGGACCAACTTCGGCGGGAGCACTCCCCCGTCCAATGCCCTGCCCGCGCTCGATTCGTTCGGGCGCGTCCGTGATTTGCACTATGTCAACACCGCGAGCACCACGCTCTGGCGCGGCGAGCACGAATACGACGCCGCGGGCAATCGGCTCTACGAGAAGCTCACGCAACAGGCATCCGGTGCCGCCACTTGGGGAACGGGCGCTTCGGCTATCTCGCAGCCCGCTCAAAGTGGAGTCAACAACCGTTCACGCCGGTTTACCTACGACAACCTTGATCGCCTGACTTCGTCACTCAGTGGCACACTGAACGCGTCCGACGAAATCGTTTCCGGTGGTGACGCTTATCCGACAATCCGATCTGAAAGATGGTTGCTCGACAAGCTTGGCAATTGGGCAGGCGTTGGCGCGCTCGAAAACAAACTGTTCGACCTTTGCTCTTGGGACGAACTCCCCCTGCCGCCGCACCCCGGTGTGCCGGGCGGGCCGGGATCGCCTCCGATTGGCGGCGAAGTTCCGCCCGTTGGAAGTTATGGTTTTAATGCGGGACACCGTGTGGTCTTTGACGAGGGCGGAGACTTTGAAGATCGCAAGGTGTGGGAAGCACATTTGGTCGCGACGGGCGTGCTCCATTCGGCAACCACAGGCGAGGCGATGATCAGCGCCCAGCCAAACGCGATCAACCAGATCCATGACTTTGGCGGAGGCGAGTTCAAGCAGCAACTACACCGCACCGATCCCTGCGGCAATCTGGTGTTGGACGACAAGTACTACTACCAATACGACGCGTGGAATCGTTTGTGCTCGGTCCACGAAAAGGGAACGCTCAGTTATTTCCGCATTGATGAATATGGTGTCCCCAAGCGCCTGAGTGGACAGGATGCCACTCCTCCTTCGAGCTATCCGTCCACGTGCGAATGGCCGTCGATCGGAAAACTCGTCAAGCACTTCACGTACGACGGCGTTGGCAGGCTGGCGCGAACCAGTTCTCCGGTCGTCGCGCCCGAAGGTTGGGAGTTCTTGGGGAACGAGAATGGCGATGAAGGAACCGTCGCCTCGTTCACGCGATCGGAGAGGTTTATTTACGACGGCGTTCGCCGCATCCAGGAGATCGTGACCGATCCGATTCTCGCCGATCAGGACGGCAACCGCGTCGCCACGATGTCCAGCGAGAACGACCAGCGCGGTGGGCACGGCGGCAGCGGCCAATCGGGAACGCTCCCGAACATCAGCGTCTTCCTGCGCGCGCAATACATCTGGGGGCCCGGAGACAATGGGGTTGATGAACTTCTTTGCCAGATCGATCCATATGCGACCGGGTCGCAATCGACGACCACGGGGCCGCAGGGCAAGCTCTGGTCCATCCTGACCGACGCACAGGGTGACGTGGTCTCGATCGTCGGAATCACCAACAACCTCAGCGGCATGTCGATCGCGGCCGTTGCGGGGCAATGGACGTACTCCCCGTACGGCGACGTGCTGACGTACGACCTCATTTCGCCGCATCCGGCCATGGTCTTCGGCCACAAGACGCTTGCGGTCGATCGTCTGGACTCAGCAAGTTTGACTTGGGTTGACGAAGAAGAAGAGGGTTCAGGAGACTGGCAGTTCTTCGAGACCCAAAGGCTGGAGCCGGGTGCAAAGCTGCTCGCGTACGCCCGTAACCGGACGCTCGACATCCAGCGAGGCCGGTGGTTGCAGAGTGATCCGAATGCAAGTGGGTTACGAACGACGCAACTTTCTTTTTACGGAAGTGCGCCAAGCCAACATCCGGCGCTTTCTCTAATCCAGCGTACAGATGACGGATTGAATCTGTCCGGATACCTGCGTTTCAGGCCAGTCTCAGGAAGAGATCCGCTCGGCCTGTCATTCCTCGCGGACCTCGGAGCTTCAGCGGGCGTACGCGGGATGCTCGCTGGAGCATTGCTTAATGGAGGAATTGGGGGACTAGCAGGTCTTGCGAATCCACAAGTTGGGTTTGTTCGCGGCACCGCCGTCGGCGCGCTCAGCGGAGCCTTTGGCGGTGGCGCTTTCGGACTAATGTACGGAGCTCTTTCGCAATCGGCATTCTTCGCTTCTGCCTCGGGCCTCCTCGCGAAGTTGATGATTTCCGGTTTTACTGGCGGAGTGGCTGCGAGCGAAATGGCTCAAGGCGTGACTGGCGGTCCCATTGATCACTGGCGGGCATTGAATGATGGTGCGATTTCCGGTCTTTTCGCAGCTACCGGCGGACTCGCCTCCAATTTCATGCGATCGGCGATGTACTCCGGCGGCTCAATTCCGCCATCGCTAGTCCCCAGTCGAGCACTCGAAACTCTTGAAGCCATTCGGAACAATGGAGGAAGACCCTTGCAGGGTTATCCAGGGGGAAGAGTATTTCAGAATCGAGAAGGCTTGCTACCTCAGGGAGGGCAATATCGCGAGTTCGATGTCAATCCGAAACCGCTAACAGGTTCTCGTGATGCCGAGCGCATCGTGATTGACAGCCTATCCGGAAACGCCTATTATACTCCCGATCACTATCAAAATTTCTATCCAATGTGAACATGCAATACATTAATTGGAAGGAGATTCACGAGCGCATTCCAGGGACATTTGCTTGCAGTCCGGCAGACCCAAAGGTCGTGACGCAGCATCTTCGCGCCGCTGGATTTCGGTTGGTTAAGACACTCGATTGCGCTGGTGTTCAAAATAGGGACGATCTTTGGAGTCAATGCAGCGATCTCTTTGTATTCCCCAATTATTTTCACATGAACTGGGATTCATTTTCAGATTGTTTGCGTGAATCTGCAATCGCTATTGACCCTAATGCGGCTGCGTTGCTGACAAACTTTGGCCATTTGTCGAGTTGTTTAGAACAGTCTGATATCAGACACTTTGTTTCGATTGTGAATACTATGCATAAAATCGACGCGGGAGCTAGCGGATACGAAGCAGTGCAATGCTTGGTTCTTCTTTTTGGAACAAATTCTGGAATTTCTTAATTTGAGAATACTGCCAAAAGTTGATATGTCGAATCGTCCTAATGAGTGGCGACCGAATGCGGTGAGCTGAGCCCCAAAGTTTCCAGTGACATGATGCGTGATGAGTGGACAACTGATTCCACGAGAAAGAATCTGGATGGAGGCTTCGACACAGCGTCTGCATTTGCAACAGCAGTCACTAGCTTCCGACTTTCGGAAATGCCAATTAACCCGAAGCTGAGATGCATCCCAGGGACGAATTCGAAGCTGCGCCAACGGGAAGGAAACTAGTGGGTATGGCAAGGCTCATGCTTCGCCAAATGCTCTTTCATCCCGTGGGACTGCTTCCTCCGCTGCGTCTCAGGGTGAGGTAGCTCCTGCAGGAACTTGATCGCGCGTGGCCGACTGGACCCCCTTTGTCGCTGGGGCCTGCGAAAAGAGGTGGGGGTTGGAGTGGGTGCGGCGAGGAGGGGCCTCGTCTCCCCCGCATCCTCCTCTTCTCGCTCCCTTTCCGTCAACGCTTCTCCACGATTCCCCTTTCGCTTCAACTTCTCAAACTCCGACGTCTAAATATGTTCGTGCTGCCCCACCGGATTTCCGACTCGCCACGCCGATCCGACGATCGCCGCGGATCACGCAGGGGTCGGGCCGGAGCGAAGCCGGGATGTGTCGCAGAAGGGCGCACCCGGCGTAATCCATCTTCTCGGACCTTGGGACGACCGAGCGGAAGTCGTCAAGTTCAGCTCCGCTCGTATCGCTTGGACACGCCGCCGACGCAGTCGTCAAACATGCGCGAAACTGAAAGCCCGGCATGGGTATGCCGCCTGGGTCAAGGAACGTTGGAAACTAAGGTAGTATCGTCAGGCTCTTCCTTCGGGAGAGATTGAAAAGCGACTTTGGGGAGTTCGCGCGGCGCTCGTTGATGCTTGGGTGGTCGAAAAAAGTGATGGCAGGGCTCATCGCTTTGCACGGGCGTTTGCTGCGTCGGAATTGAGGCGTTCGAGGTGCGAGTCGTATCCCCTCCGCATGACCTCGACTTGGATGTTCGCGAGTTCTTGCAGAGCCGGGTCCTTGGCCACAATTTGTCCGACACGGAGAGTTGGGAGCGCTAGCAGGCTGTTGAAATTCTGATTGTGCCTACTGCGCCGACGCATTGCAGACAACTTTCTGGCCCTCAGACCCGGGTCGCGAGGGTAGATGGCGGTTCGAAATTGCGACTGGTTGGAGTTTTTCAACAGCCTGCTAGGGTGCGTTCAAGGTGCGCTGTACCAGCGCCGTATCGTGTGAAGCGGCGGCGGAAATCTTCCTCTGATTCGATGAAGTGATGGTTGACCGCGGCGCGCTCGGCCCAACCGATAGGGCCGAACCGGCGCAGTCGTACCCCGAGATCGAGGTCTTCGCCGGCTGCAAACGGATAGCTCGTGTCGAAACCGCCGATTGCATGGAACGCTGCCGCGCTGACTATCGCGTTGGCGGTAACGATTGCCTGGGGACCCTGGTCATCGCGAGGCGGATTCAGAATGGCTTCTTCGGTCATGTAGCGGTTGATAGGGCTGTCAATGCCGGATTCGGCAGTTCCAACGACCGGCGCCGCGACGGCAACGGTGGTTCGCGGCATCGTCATGCTGGCTTCAACGAGTTCGGAAAAGAAAGCCGTGTCTCGCCCGCATCCCGTGTCGGTAAAATAGAGCCAGTCGATCGGAGTCACAGTGCGGGCGCGAGCACCCATATTTCGCGCAAATGACGGGCCGCAATTGCCGGGGTAGTCAACGACGATGATCGGATAGCGATCGACCCAGGTTGGCCGATTGGACTCGATGTTGTCATTGACAAGCACGATTTCTGCAGGTCGGGCCCGACACGCCAGGATCGAATCGATTGTGGTCCTCGCCGCGTCCCAGTCTTGGAATGTGGGGATAATCGCTCGGGTATGCTCCAAACAAAGCAGCGGCGGGCGGAGCAGTTGCGAGGCTCTGATCTTGATTGGGATGGTCCAGATCCAACTCATGCCGCACCCCCAATCACCTCAGCAACGCAAGATGTGAGCTGGGCGCAGCGCGCTAATACGGCGGGTGTCAATCGTGCCCTGACGATCGCCGCTACGAGCGCGTTCGGATGTGGAAGTCGGTGGCAATCCAGAAGAGGAATACGGGATTCCCGGCAAAGTGCGTGAAGGTCGACTCCGTGTTGCGTGCGGGTCAGGCCGCGGGCGCACACCACAAGTGCAAGGCCGGAAATATGCAGCTTGGGCAGGAACCGCCACGAAGAGGCATCGGTCTTGCGTGTCGGGCAGTGGACTGCTTTCTGAAGGCCGAGATTCGCTTGGATGTTCTCGATCAACATCGGACGTGGATCACCGCCGACGAGCACGATCTTGAGCCCGGTCAGCGCGCAACGGATTTGTTGTTCTTCGCGTTCGTTCATGTGCAAACTCCTCAGTCATTGGTGTGACCTCCCGGCAAAGCCGGTCGGTCTGACGGGTTCGCGCGACGCCCTCAGGCGGGCAAGAGCGAGGAATTCCTCGCCACGGTCGCATGATCAGTCGTGATCACATTCGTTCGGGGGTTGCAGGCCCGGCGGCCCGCACATGCTCCTTGGTTCGTGCAAGTTCCTTGATCCTCGTGCGCTGCGCACCGTCAGGATCGGGCCGGAATTCCAGCCCAAGAAGATGCGCTTGGCGAATCCACCAGAGCGCGGACATGATTGCTCGCCGAGGCGATACGTCTTCGGGCAATCCGGCATTTCGCCGCATTTGCTGATAGCAGTGATTTGCGGCTTCACGCACTTCGGGCTCGGGATCGATTTCTGCCGCAACGTGTAGAACACGATGCCCTTTGCCTTCCGGATTCACTCCCAACGAGGCGACAGCGCGGATAAGGCAATATCGCCATGCGGGAGAACGTTCGAGCATGTCTTCGTTGGAGCGTGCTCGATTCTCACGCGTTGCGGATTCCCGCTCTGATGGAGACCATCGGTCAACGAGTCGCTCCAAGCAGAAAGAGGCGAGTTCTCCCCTGAGACGATTCAGCGCGGGATCCTGTGCTTGTTCGCGGCTCACATAGGCATGGAAGAGATTGATGGGCCACGCGAAGAGATCAGACCACGGTGACGGTGGAGGCTCGTGATCCGGCTCTCGCCAATATCGAAGGTCGCGGGCGACACCGGGCGTTTGCAAGGACCGCCAGGCCAGAAGCATGGGCTTGAGGCCACGCCAAATGCCGCCAAATTCAAAGAGGAGACTCAGGCAAACTTGCAAGTGATCTTTTTCCCATTCGAACTCTTCCCAAGGGGTACGCTGCTTTTCTTCTACTGGCCCTTCGGCGTCGGCAGGGAGCAAGCGTCCGTGGCCTTGGCATAGATCGCTTGCAGCAAGCGGAGGTAATGGTTTCCCCGTCTTGGCGAATGCCCGTACCACGAGCTCCCTGTCCTCTCCGATCACCGGGCGAGGGCGTGCTTGCACAAGAAGCTTGCGAACACGTGCGATGTCCTCGTTCGCCGCTCGAAGTACGGTTTCACGCACTTCATTCGGCACGGCCTTTGCCGTGTTCGGGTCCGCGCTCAATGTGCAATTGGCGAACCACAACCATGCGTGGCGGGCGGGTGAGACGTCTTCGGGTTTGCGGCCGGAGCAGTGTTGATGCAGCAGGTCGAAATAGGGGCGTGTCGCGGTCGCAAGTGCGTTGCCGCCGTCACGAAAGTATGTTTGATGTCCTGCCACATGAAGAAGCCACGTTTCCAGGAGGTGACGCACGCCGAGCGCCATCGCCCCGGCGTATTCGTCGTTCTTCCAACGCTGGAACACTGGAAAAAATAAGGATGCCGCTCGGGGGCC
Source organism: Phycisphaeraceae bacterium (assembly GCA_019636555.1). NCBI lineage: Bacteria > Pseudomonadati > Planctomycetota > Phycisphaerae > Phycisphaerales > Phycisphaeraceae > Phycisphaeraceae bacterium. Next base: position 1,012,666 of record JAHBXH010000001.1, read on the forward strand.
CAATGCCATGATCCAAGTCAAAAGTGAACGTGGATTGTCCATCCCGCCAAGCTGGAAATCAGGCCTTTCCGGAACACGGAGTTGCATCGGTTCTCGCGGACTTGGTCGCGAACGAGCAACGCCGGCGGCTGCCACCGCGCCCTCGTCAATGACTTTGGTGAGATCGAGTAAAGCGCCGTCGGCGAGGACATTCATCAGCCACACAATGGCCGGTATTTCATGGGACGGTCGTTGCGGCCTTTGCTCGATCAAGCCGCGTGCGTATTCCACGAGCCAGCTGTGGCGTTCTTCTTTGTAGTGAATCGGCCAGCCTGAACGCACCAAGGTGGCTTCAAAGTCGGCTCCCTTCGCGTGCGCGCGATCCTTGCGAAACTCGGCCGCGATTTGCCGCCACTTCTCCAGTTCCGATGGCGTTTGGATCCGGTGTGAATGTTTGTCACGCGAGAATTCACACAAACGCACGAATACCAGCAGTAAACCTCGGTCGCGATCGTGGTCACCCGCCTCTTGTCTTGATCGAGCAACATCCTCAAGATTCTCCCGAGCAGAATTGCTCATGGGTGTCTTGATCGCTTCCGCAACCCCAAAAGTTTGAGTAGCAAGCGGCCCGAGCCAGTGGGAGTCGTCGCCCCATCCGGCATCCGAGAAAATCGAAATCGCTTCCTCGTCCGCTGGAGCGGGGTCTTTGGGTTCGACTGGTTTGATGAAACGGTGTGACATGACTTCCACCTTCCCTCCGAGCGGGAATGAATGCCAGTTGCCTGCTGCGTTTTTACGCGGCAGTGCTGTGCGGGCTGAACGAGTCACGTGCGAGTCGTTCTGGAAATCGGCCCATGGTGAGGCCACAGTCCCTGCACAACGCCCGGAGTATGCACCATAAGATTCGCCAAGTCAAGACGGGTACGGGACAAGAAAAGAACGTCTTCTACAGAAGCAATCGGTTGGGAGGAGAATCCATGGACGGTTCTGCTGCGAATAGCGATCGTGTTTTTGATCTTGGCACGGCTCTTGGGGTTATCGCGGGAGCGGTTGATCGCTTCTACCAGTTCTGCGAAAAAATCGAAAAAGTGACTCGGTCAGTGTGGTCGCGGCTCAACGCTGGAATAGAGGCAGGGTTTGACGTTGTTGCGGGGCCGGTCCGATCGCGAAGATGGTCGGCTGGGAGCCAACCTGCTGAAAGCCGGACCTCTTCCGAAGCGCCGTCACCCAAGCCGAAGGCGAAATCGGAAACTTCTGATCGTGGTTCATCAGGATCGCAATTGTTATCAGAAAAGCAGCTCCAAATCTGGGAATTGCTTCGCGGGAGCGCCTTGCTGGCAAAGGAATTGGCAAAGAAAATGGGTGATGGCAGAAGCTCCGAAAGCGTTCGACGGCTTGTGTACTCGCTTCGCAAGGTACGGCCTGGAATGGTGGGATTTCGCGCCAGGCGGGGTTATTACAGGATCGATCAACCACCACCGGATTTTGCGATCTAATCGCGATTGCCTGTTTACGACGCGTCCCAGCCGTAGCAGGCATCACACCAACGTCACGCCTAGGGAATGGGCTTTGTGACGGCGAGAAGCGATATTTGTGACGAACCAATTGGAGGTCGTCATGAAGCTTCTGCGCTTGTCCATCAACCGTATCAACCCTGCCCCGTACAACCCACGCAAGGCGCTCGCGCCGGGCGATCCAGAGTTTGAGAAACTCCGTCGAAGCATCAGCGAATTCGGCCTCGTCGAGCCGTTGATCTGGAACAAGCGAACGGGCAACCTCGTGGGTGGTCACCAGCGTTTCGCTGTGCTGATGGCCGAGGGGGCCAAGACTGTCGAAGTGTCCGTGGTCGACCTGCCTCTCGAAAAGGAGAAGGCTCTCAACCTCGCGCTCAACAAGATTCAGGGGGAGTGGGATCAGGACAAGCTGGCGGCGCTACTGGATGAACTGACCAAGGAATCGTCGCTCGATCTGGATCTGACCGGTTTTGCGCAAGTCGAGGCCGACGCCATTATCGCCGAGTTTCTCGATCGCCAGAGTTTCAACGGAAATGACTCGGATTTCAAAGTCGACGCCGAGCTTGAACGGATCAGGAAAGTCGGCAAGACCGTGACCAAGCCGGGCGACCTGATCGTGCTCGGCAATGACCCGCGGCTGCAGCATGTACTCCTCTGCGGCGATTGCACGAAACCCGCCGACGTCCAGCGGCTCATGGGAGACGATCGCGCGATCCTGTTCGCGACCGATCCGCCCTATTTGGTCGACTATGACGGCACCAATCATCCCGGGAAGAAGCGAGCTCCGGCGAAGAAGAACAAGGACTGGTCGGGCAGTTACGGTTTGACCTGGGATGATGCGAAGGCCAACGCCGATCTGTACCAGCGGTTCATCGCGACAGCGGTCGAGCATGCGATTGCGACGAACGCCGCATGGTATTGCTGGCACGCTTCTCGCCGCCAGGCGATGTTGGAAGCGGAGTGGAAAGCGGCGGGGGCCTTCGTGCATCAGCAGATCATCTGGGCAAAGAATCGCCCGATTCTGACGCGATCGCACTATGGGTGGCAGCACGAACCATGTTTCTACGGCTGGCTCGAAGGGAAACGGCCTCCTCGTAATAAAGACGCGCCAAACGCGTCGAGCGTCTGGCAGATCGACACGATTGCGCGCGGCGAAGATCGGCCCGATCATCCGACTCCCAAGCCGCTCGAAGTGTTCGAGATCCCGATGCTGCAGCACACCCGCGCTGGCGAGATCTGTTACGAGCCGTTCGCGGGTTCGGGCACGCAGATCATCGCGGCCCAGAAACTCAAGCGGCGCTGCCGTGCCATCGAGATCAGTCCGGTCTACTGCGACCTGATCGTGCGGCGGTTCATCGCCTTTGCCGGTCGGGCCGCTGTCGCGCCGGAGATCGCACGCAAGTATGCGATACCGCAATCGGTCGCGGAAGGATCGCACCCGCGAGGACGCGAAAAGCCCTCGACTGTGCGGGAAGCGGGCAGTCACCAGAGTGACAAGAAGTCGCCTTCGGACCGGTCCTCCGGAAAGGAGGCGGCATGAGCTCTCGATCGGAATCAGGTCCTGAGTCGGATCAGCCGTCGCGATCAACCAACGACGGTTCGGATGGCGAGCAATATTCAGCCATGGAAATCCTCCAGCGGATCAAAGTGCACGACCTCGACCCGAAGACGCTCGGCGCGGCCGAGCGGCGCCTCTGCGTGGTGCACCTGATCGGCGAGGCGTTGTCGAACTCCGAGATGGCCCACCTGCTCAAGTGCAGCGATCGAACCATCGAGCGCGACCGCCGCGAGATTCGGGACTCGCATGCGCTCAAGCCGGACCCCAAGTTCGCGGATCGGATTGCTGGCGATCTGTACGCCGAGGCGGAACAGGCGATCTTCCGCATTCGCAGAGCCACGCGTGATCCAACGGCTACACCGGGGGATCGAATTTCCGCGGAGAAGAGCTGCTTCGACATCCGGTGCCACATGGTTGATCGACTGCAGTCGCTCGGGTACTTGCCGAGCGCCTTGCGGCGAACAGAGGTCTCTCTTCGGGGCGATCCGGATGGTCCGAACAACCTCGACCTCAACCTCGAGATCAACCAGTTGGTCGCGGTGGTGCAGCAGGATCCGAGCCTCATCAGCCTTGTGCCGGATATCGAAAAATTGCAGGCGCTCTCCAGCAACGCGCTGCTCGCCGAGCGCGTCGCGGATGTGAAACAACGGGTGGTCGACAGTTCTTCGTACCAGCAGCCTCTCACGTCAGAACCATCGAGGCCAACCCACTCGTGATGGGCCCAGCAAGGACGAGGGAATCGCGCAACGAATTCACGGAAGGAAGACATGAATACCGCGGAGGCGGACGGGACTGCATCGGCATGGCCCGCTCGCACTGATTTTGGAGTCGCCCAGCTTCGGTTGGTCGCGGCGCGGACCGGCCGCCGCGCGGAAGAACTGCTTTCTCAGCAACGTCGCAGGGTGGCGGAGCACTCTCCAGCCGCCTTCGCGGCAGTCTATCTTCGTCACCACTTCAAGTTCGCGCCGTCCCGGATGCATCGAGAGCTCTTCCAGCTCCTCGACAGTTTGAAAACCAAGCGCGGACAGCGAGCAGCGGTGGCCGCGCCGCGTGGCCATGCGAAGACGACGGTGGTGGGGTTGGCGTATGTCCTTTGGGCCGCGCTGCATCAGGTCGAGCCGATGACCGTGATCGTGTCGGCGTCGAGCGAGCAGGCGATCCAGATGCTCCGGCATATTAAGGACGAGCTACTCAATAACCCGTTGCTCCAGCGGGACTTTCCCGAAGTCTGCGGTCCTTTGGGGACGGCAAAGGGTCCTAAACCGTTTCGGGACAACCAGATCGTCCTCCCCAACAACACGGCGGTGCGGGCGCTGGGCGCGCATCAGCGGATGCGCGGTCTCCGGCAGCGTCAGCATCGGCCCAGCCTCATCATCACGGACGATTTGGAAGACCACTCCCTGGTCCAGACCGCCGAAAGCCGCGCCAAGCTCCGGCAGTGGTTCGACAGCACGCTGCTCAAGCTGGGCAATCCCGAGACGAATGTGGTCGTGGTGGGGACGATCCTGCATCACGACTCGCTGCTTGCATCTCTCGTTGGCCTGCCCGGAAGTCAACCGATCAATGGTTGGCAGCGGCGTCTGTATCAAGCGGTCGAAGAGTGGAGTGTGCACGGCGAACTCTGGGAAACATGGGAGGCGATCTACTCAGGACGAGAGCAATTCCCCCCCGAGCAGCCGGCCACCCACGGGACGACTTCACCCGCGGGCAAGTCGGTCGCTCAGGCTCCTCAGCCTCCGGTAAGCCAACCAAGCGAAATGTCTCCGCTCCCGACTCCAGATAGTCGCTCCGGGCCCGCTGCTGCCGCTCGATACTTTGAGCAAAATCAGAGCGCAATGCTCGAAGGCACACGGGTTCTTTGGCCAGAGCTCGAGGACTATCACTCGCTTATGACGATGCGCGTGCGAGAAGGACGTACGAGCTTTCAATCCGAGAAGCAGAACCAGCCCGTTGATCCGGAGCAGTGCATCTTCCGCGAGGAAAACATTCGTTACTGGGACAAGGAGTTTCCGACGGCGGCGGATCTGTACGAGCGCTTCAAGGGCAAGTGCCGAATCGCGGGCGCGTGCGATCCCAGTGTGGGAAGCCGGAGCGGACGCGGGGACTACTCGGCCGTCATCACGCTTCTTCGGCCAACCAACAGCCAGTTGATCTATGTCCTTGATGCCTCGCTGGAAATCTGCACGCCGGATCGCACGATCGCGAGAATCATCGATCGCGCCAAGCTGTACCGGTACGGGTACTTCCATGTGGAAGCGAACGGCTTCCAGCAGTTGCTCGTGGAACAACTCAAAGCCCGCGCAAGAGAGTCGGGTACGTCGCTCCCGGTGACGTCAGTGACAAATAGCACGGACAAGCGCGCCAGGATCATGGCGCTCGAGCCGCTGATCAGTCAGGGCCATTTGATGTTTTCGAGGAGGCAGCTGCTGCTGATCGAGCAGTTGCGGCAGTTCCCGCTGGGGGCTCATGATGACGGCCCAGACGCGCTCGAAATGGCGGTGCGGGCGGTCCGGACATCTGCACCATTTGTATACGTGGGCTAGCGAGCTCTACTTGGCACCGGCGGAACGAGTTGTCTCGTCGGGCGCGAAGACGTCAAGCAACTGCCGTACCAAGTCCGGTTGCTTGATCTGGCACGCAGTGTTGCGATGGGCAAGCTGGGGCAAGACTCCATCGGTTCGGTCGCGTGTCGAGCGCCATTCCACCCCTACACACCAATCGCAGATTTCGAGATTGTCGAGTGTCTTTGGATTCGGCTTGGCATGGAGCGGCAGCTCGATGAGCTTCCGTTGCATGCTCGGCACTACGAAATCCTTTTGCGGAACCGCTTCCGCGGTAATCCGGCCGTAACCGACATAGCCGCTGCCGCTGGCGTACGCGAAAACGTGTTCGCCAACCGGCAGCCGTCGAATGGCCCCGATCCAGCGAGGTCCACCCCCGGCGCTGAGGTATCCGTACTTCTTGCAGTCATCCCACGAGCGGCCGGCGTTCTCGAAATGATCGCCGACGTTGACGAACCAATATCCGGTCGGCTCGCCCGCCGCACGAAGCGATTCGCGCCGGGTGATCGACTTCGCTCGCACTTTGATCTGGTACTGCTCGGCCGACGGCAACGGCAGACACTGCTCGATGTTGACAACGATGCGGCCATCGAGCTCGTGCGGGCGCATTCGCACGCAACGAATGTCGAGATCGCGTTCATTGAGCCAGAGAGCTGTGGTGGTGATTTCCTGAGAAAAGTCCTTGGAGACAAGCACGATCCGGACGTCGTTACCGAACCGTTCTTCGTCGGGCTGGTCCCAACCGAGAAAATCGAGGATGGCAGCTTCGGCATCCGAGGCATTCCCGCCGTGCTTGGCAAGGTGCCGCCCGTGGATATCCACGAGCTGCTCGAACGTCATCTGCGAAACCATCGCGGCGTACCGAAGCGACTGGAGCTCCATGTGGCCACCGTCGTCGTTGCGCTTGAGTTCGACCACGACGAGGTTGGCATCCTTGTCGATACAAAGGATGTCGGTGCGCCGCTTGCTGCCATCCCATTCATCGAACTCCTGCGTGATCACCATTGTGCCGGGTGCAACAAGGTCGATTGATTTGAGCAGCATTTGTTGGAGATGCTCGCGCTCACGGATTCCCTGCTCGGCGAAGGTTGTTTCGCTCACCGGGACCAACTCGTCGTTTTTGATCTGATAAAGCGCCATGCGATATCCCCATGCCCTCTCTCGGAAGCGGCAGGAGCGAGCGAGGCGGATTGATTGGCGCGAAAAAAGAGGGCGCCGAACCAAGCCTGCTCACAGGGCCCCCGCCAGGGGGCGCATAGCACAGCACTCGGCCGACGCCCCCTTGCGGGGGCGCGGTCCGATGTGCTGCCATGCGGATACAAGGGCCGGAAGCCCAGGCTGGCGGTTTCCTGTGAGACAGCATCGAACGCTCACGCGTCGTCAGGATGTCGGCACGCTCGAATCGGTGAGCGGACCGTGGAGGGCAGATTCTCCTTACCAAGGTGGAATTACGTCGGACCACACGTCCGCACGAATCCCGCCGAGTTCCAGTCTATAGGAGGGCGGTCACCAACGCAGAGTCAAGGGGGTTTGGGCTTCCCGTTAGGACGTCGTCGTCGTCCCACACCAGCCTGTTCTGGCCATTCTCAGAGGTTGGCATGAGCACCGCCCAAACCGAACGGATTCTCAAGATCGCCGCTGCATTGCGTGCCAGTGTTGTCGTGGTGCTTGCTCATGTCGACGAGCTGAGCGACCTCATCGACCAGCTTCCTACGCCTCCACCACCCCCTCGCGCCGTCGTCATTGAAGACCGCGACATGGTTTTTCGCTTGGATCGATCTACTTATACGGTCCGCTGGAATCAGCGGTCCTGCTTTCTCGGCTACACCATGGGGTTCCGCGTCCTGGAACGGTTGTCCCGACGGCCGAATGAGTACGTCTCCACAGATCGACTGTTGGACGAGCTTTGGGCCGCGACCCGAACCGCTTCCACGGTTCGGAGCACTGTGTGTGGTCTTCGTTCCAAGCTCCGCGACGCGCGTATGGCCGACCTCGCCGACATGATCGACGGCAGAAACCCCCATCACTATGGACTCATACTGCAAAGAGAGCTGGTCGTTCGTTGAACAGAAATTCAACAGCGGTTGGATCGCTGTTGAACAGGTGATCCGGACGAGAGCGGTACGGTCATCGGCTGATTGGACGTACACGACATCCATTGAATTGTGGAGCCGCCGATGACACTGATTGCGAACAGCGAGCCCGACCGGCCAAGAGTGAGGGCAGCGCAATACGTCCGGATGTCGACGGAGCACCAGCAATACTCCACCGAAAACCAGCGCGATGCGATCGCCGACTACGCCAAGTCGCGCGGGTACGAGATCGTGAAAACCTATGCAGATGATGGGAAGAGCGGGCTTCGCATCGAGGGGCGCGAGTCGCTTCGTCAGATGCTTGACGATGTCCAGAATGGTCGGGCTGAGTACAAAGCGATACTCGTCTACGACGTCAGCCGTTGGGGCCGATTCCAAGACTCCGACGAAAGCGCGTACTACGAGTACGCCTGTAAACGAATGGGCATCCATGTCGAGTATTGCATGGAGCAATTCGCAAACGACGGCAGCCCCGTGTCAACCATCATCAAGGGGGTCAAGCGTGCGATGGCGGGTGAGTACAGCAGGGAGCTCTCGAACAAGGTCTTCAAAGGCCAGTGCAGGCTCATCCAGCTCGGCTATCGGCAGGGTGGGCCGGCCGGATATGGACTTCGTCGGATGTTGCTTGATGTGACGGGCGCGTCCAAGGGATTGCTCAAGCGCGGAGAGCAGAAAAGTCTTCAGACCGACCGAGTCAAATTGGTGCCCGGACCCGAGGACGAAATCGACGTTGTCCGTTCGATCTACGAGCAGTTCGTGAAGCACAACAAGACCGAACGGATGATCGCGGACGCTCTCAACACTGCCGGCATCGCGTCGGGGTGCGAGCGCCTATGGACCCGGAGCATGGTTCACCAGATTCTGGCCAACGAAAAGTACATCGGAAACAACGTCTACAACCGCATGTCCTTCAAGCTCAAGAAAAAGAGGGTTGCAAATCCGCCGGATATGTGGGTACGTTGCGATGGCGCGTTCCAAGGCATCATCGATGCCGAGTTGTTTTTCATGGCGCGCGGCATCATCCAGGAGCGCAATCGACATTTCACAAACGATGAGATGCTTGCTCGCTTGAGGACGTTGCTCGCCGTCCACCCCGAACTCACCGGCGCCTTGATTGATGAAACCGACGGAATGCCGTCAAGTTCTGTCTACCGCAGCCGCTTTGGAAGTCTCATCAACGCCTACCGCTTGGCTGGCTATGTCCCGGAGCGGAACTTTGAATACCTCGAGATCAATCGGCATCTCAACCAAACACATCCGCGGCTCCTCGGGGACATGATTCAGGACCTGCAGACGATGGGCGCGACGGTGCAGAAAGATGAGACGTCGGACGTTTTCGTCATCAACGGACTTTACAGCGCGTCGCTCTATCTTGCGCGCTGTAGGACCACCCCCAACGGATCGTTCCGGTGGCGATTTCGCGTTCCGCAAGAACAAGTTACAGACATCCACATCGTGGCTCGAATGGACTCGGACAACGAACAGCCCACCGACTACTACTTGCTCCCCGCCATGGACTTGGAGATGCCCGAGCTTCGGCTTGCGGAATTCAACGGTGCATCGATCGACACGTTTCGGTTTGAATCCCTCGAATTCTTCTTTGGGATGGCCAAGATCATTCAGATCGAGGGTGCCGCGTGATCGACCATCGAGACATAAACGTCGTACGTATCCCGATTGATCAGATCACGATCATGAATCCTCGCGAGCGGGGAAAGGTGAAGTTCAGGCAGATCGTGACCAACATTTCGAGCCTTGGTCTCAAGAAGCCGATCACTGTGGTCCAACGGGGATCACGCGATGGCAAGTCTCTTTATGAGTTAGTTTGCGGTCAGGGGCGGCTTGAGGCATGCCGGCAACTCGGCGATACCACGGTGCCGGCGCTCGTAATCGATGCATCTCGGGAGGACTTGTTACTCATGAGTCTTGCCGAGAATCTCGCCCGTCGACGTCAGACCTCGGTCGAGATGCTCCGGGAAATTGGGAATCTGAAGGAACGCGGGTACAGCATCGCCGAGATTGCCCAAAAGACTGACCTGAATCAGTCGTATGTGAAGGGAATCCTCCGTCTGTTGAAGCAGGGCGAGACTCGGCTGATCGAAGCAGTGGAGGGCGGCCAGATCCCCATCAACATTGCCGTCACGATCGCGACATCGGAAGATCAGGAGGTCCAACGAGCGCTCGCGGAGGCTTATGAATCAAAGAGTCTCCGGGGGAAGCAACTGCTGAAAGCACGCCGGCTAATCGAGGTGCGGCGTGTTGTCGGCAAGTCGATGAGGTACGCAGGCCGAAAGAATCCCAAGAAACTGCTGAATAGCGACACGCTCATGCAGGCGTACAAGCGGGAGAGTGCCAAGCAGCGGTTGCTCGTGCACAAGGCAAAAGTCTGCGAAACCCGCCTCCTCTTCGTTGCAAGCGCTCTCAAACAACTCTTCGCAGACCGGGAATTTGTGGCGATTCTCCAGTCGGCGAAGTTAGTGACATTGCCGCAGTTCCTCGCGGATCAGATCGGTCGGAACGGAGGTTGACATGCCAGAGGCTGTCCAGATGGCGTTTGATCCGAACGGCGTGATGGTCCCGATCGGACAGATTCTTCCCGTTCGTACGGTGCGTCCTGAGATGCGGAAGGGACAGCAGTATCTCAGACTCTTCGCGTCGATCCGGGAGATTGGATTGATCGAGCCGTTAATCGTTTACCCGCAGGAGGCATCCAGCGCCGACGAGCGCCGATTTACGCTTCTGGACGGGCATTTCCGCTTGGATGTCCTAAAAGAACTCGGGCGCACGGATGCCTTCTGTTTGATCGCCAAGGACGACGAAGCGTTCACCTACAACCACAAAGTGAACCGCATGGCCCCGATCCAGGAGCACTTCATGATCATGCGTGCGCTGGAGAACGGAGTTTCGGAGGAACGTATCGCCTCCACTCTTAGCGTTGATGCAAAGGCGATCCGAAACAAGCGGGACTTGCTCACCGGGATTTGCCCCGAAGCAGTGGTGCTTCTCAAGGACAAGAATGTCACCGCAAAGGGGTTGCGGGAGATAAAACGTGCGTCTCCGATGCGCCAGATCGAGATGGCGGAATTGATGATCGCTGCGAACAACTTCTCGACCGACTACGCCATGTGTTTGATCGCGGCGACGCCAGAGAAGGACCTTGTCGGCGCCGAAAAAACCAAGGTACTGCCCGGCATGAAGCCCGAGGATCTCTCGCGGATGGAACGGGAAATGGAACTGTTAGGAAAGGACTTCCTCTTGATCGAGGAGTCGCACGGGAAGAACACACTCAACCTCGTGCTGGCGGTCGCATACCTGCGAAAACTGCTCGACAACGCGGGCGTCGTGAAATACCTGTCTCAGCGATGCCCGGACATCCTGGGGGAGTTTCAAAAGCTCGTAGACGCGACAGATCTCCGCGGCGCCTATTAAGCCTTTGACCGGCTCGGCCCGAGATCGCTCCTGCATGGTGATCCGATAGGCTAGATCGCTTTGACCGTCAGATGAACCACGGCGTTTGCTCAAGTACCGGATGAAGCCGGAATTGGCCTCCTTGGCGTAGGAAAGCTGCCGTCAGATAGGCGATGGCGCCCGCATATTTTGTCGTGATCGGTTCGGCACAAAGCGAGTCTGTTGAACCCCAGTTTAACTTTGTGAGACTGAGGATCTGTACAGCCAAAGCACGTAGGTCGGGACGCGAGAACGGCTTTCCTTCCGGCGGCTCTGTTCGCACGTTCACCTCCAGGACTAGGGGTGTACCCAGGGATTTGCGGTAGGGGTTGAAGCCGGTTGTAGAGACGTAGATCTGATTCGGGGCGCCCACCACGTAGGAGCCTCTCGCAATCGAGCCATCCGTCTCCGGCCTTCGGTCGTAGAAGCGAAGGCCATGGTCGAGGTTGATCCACACGAAGGAGTACGTGCCATTCGGTCGAACCGATCGGGCCGCGCGGAGGAGCGCAAAACGCTCCGATCGCGAGAATTTCTTCGTGTAGTGGAAATGGATGTGCGGCGAATCCGACAGGCTTAGCCGCTTCATCGTGGCCGCCACCAGGCGAGCCATGTGTTGCTCCCGTTGGTCAAATCCGAAAGCCTCCGTGTTTGCGGAGTAGAACTCCCATTTGCCGTAAGAATTGAACACGTTGGCGTATCCCATGAGCCTTTCCCCAGGGCCACGTTCGCTCTGCGTGTACGAAAGCCCGATGAAGAAGTCGGCGTCAGGAATTGCGTCCGGAAGGACCCAAGGCGTCACGCCGCACTTTGCCGCGATGTTGAGCGCCAGGTTCAGATCTTTCCAGTCCGGGTTGATCAAGGTCGGTGTGTCAACCATCTGGCACGGGATACCGGCCTCCAAGAGACGTCGCTTCATTGCGTAGTAGGGCGATCCCTCGTCGTCGGTACTGAATCCTGCCTCGGGGGCTTCGATGAGAAAGAGACGCTGACGTTTGGAATCACCCGCCCAGGTTGGGTGCTCCTCGAGCAGCCGTCCACATTCGGCAACCATCTCCTGGATTGATGCCGTGGTGACGACGGTGTGGTAACCAAATCTGGCTCCAAACGTACGCTCTGAACCCTTGTACTTGTACTTGCCCACCTTCAGACGCTCGATGAGCGCAGCCATGCGGTCGCGGCTGTCCTGGGTACAGATGGGCACCAGCTCCAGTTGAGTCGGTTCGTGCGCATAAGAGCCGAATCGCGTGATGCCGTCCCGGATGTCGGGCGTCTGCTGATCTCCGTGAAAGAGCACTTTCGGCTCAGTCAAGCGAAACACTGCGAGCGACGTATCGGTTGAACCTCGCCGCGCGAGCCCCTTGGGTTCGGTGACGAGTTGAAGTCGGTTCGCTCCAAACTGAAGCGGAAACACCGTCTCAGCCAGCGCACTCGCCGCCGCTTGAGTGCGCTCGGCGCGAACCCGAGAGGCATCGGGCTGATTGGCCAAACTGAGCGTTTTCTTCACCTTGTGCAGGTCAAACCTCGGAGCCACCCGACGGAGCAGTCGATCGATGTGGCGCATCGGGAGATTCGGAATCACATCTGCTGTCCCGAGGCTCTTCTCGACGTTCTCAAACTCATCCATCGTGACCGTAACTAAACCCGCATCGATGCTCTTGATTCGTGCGGAGTGCCACCCGTTCCACTTGACCGTTGCACGCAGGCCGCCGAGCTCGTCTGCGCTGAAGTACTGCAGTAACGGCTGAACCGATAGGACATTCTTGATCTGGAGCTCGTAGTCCAGGCAAAGATACAACTGGTCGCCGTAGTCTCGGAATCTAAAGCTGAACGCCGGAAAGAACCGGACATGACTCCGAACGACCTCTGGGACATCGGCGTAGTCGGCACCTCGCCTGTGCGCCACGATGCGCCCGTGCGCCATTCGATCCACATGCCACTCGTGGCCACGAAGGCTATCTCGCAGCGTGCTGAACAATTCGTCGCGACGTTCGCGTATGGGTGATGCATCTGAGGGCGCCCCGCCTTCAGACACTATCTGTAGCGCGAATAGGTTAGCGTACTCGTCCGCCACTGGGACTTGTTCGTGCCGGTATTCGACTTCCCTGCGGGCGATGTCATTGAACAGTCGCACCTCAGTGTCGGCGTGCCCCAACCGGTACTCCGGTGGTGGGAGGCTCGCGCGAGCCATCTCGTCTCGCATTCTGAGCGTGCCCTCGCTGAGCACCTGGACATATGCAGCCCCCTCCGGGTCCCGCACGGTCTGAAGCCACGTTAGGAGCATTGGATTGTTTCGTACAGATTCCAACCGCGTGTCGCCGAGGCTAAACGACTCAGGCAGGTCCTTCCCTCGCTGCTTCAATCGCCCCGGATTTCGAACAACGAATGCATCCCGATACGTTTCGCAGATGATTGGTTCTGCGATCGCGTAGTCACGGTGAGCGACAGCGTTCACGATTGCCTCATCAACGGCGATCTGGGGGAATTCGGGAACATCTCGAAACCCACCCTCTGGGCGCCGAACCTGAAACGTGCGGAAAAACCCTGACTCTCGAAAGAAGGAACGCAGAGATCGCAATTGCTGCGTCGTGCTGCCAGCGAAGGTGCGATCGAACGTGGGTAGGCCCCTGCGCTCGTGGTCGGCCATCGCAGCATCAAAACGGATCAGCCGGATATTTCGTGCGGGCAGCACTCGCTCTGGGTTAGCACCGAAGAACAGCATCCCAGCGTTCGTGAAGAACTTGCCCTTGTCATCCTGGCCGACGGCACCAAGGTTCGCCAGCAATTCACTGTCGTTTCCGGAAAACGACCCTTGCTTGAGGCATTCCGATCGGTACTCCTTCAGAACGCCCGCGTCGACGGCAGACTCGACGAATGGGTCGCAGAACCGGCGCTCAAAGTCGACAATGCGCTTCGTCGCTTTGATTCGATCGCGGGCCGAATCGTCTCCCAGAATCGACTGCTTTCCCTGGCGGAGCCAGAACCGCGCATCGCGGCCAGCGGTTTCGCAAATGGCGTTGTCGACATACCCCGCGTAGTAAATCAGGACATCGCGAGCAACACCGTCACGATCAGGAAGTTGGTGGAGCTTCACTTCAATGTGATGGTTCTTCAATAACTGAGAGGGGTTGGATAGGCTGTTGTGAGCGTCCTCATCGAGATGGTCAAGCCCGACAATCTGCCCATCGATCGCGATTCCAAGCACCAGAACTCCACCCTCTTGGTTCACGTTGCTGAACGCGGACAGCGTTTTACGCACCAGCTCCTTCGTGCCCTCCAACTCCTTCTTGACGTCGCCTCGACTCTGCCCCGGGCGACCAGCCTCCTTTCGGTCGAAATGCTGGCCCTCGAACTGATCGTCCGTGGGCGCACAAAGAAACGTAATGTGCTTGGCGGGATCGTTGAATACCTCCCGCGGTGAGGGGCGCTTGGAATGAGACTGGGCCATCTGCGCGTCTGCCTTTCCGCCTTCCAGCCCCTCCGAAGTCATCCAAAGAGGTCAGGATGCTCTGCCAACTGCGCGGCTAGTTCTCGATCGTACCGGATCGATACAACTCTATATCCGCGACTCTCCAGCTCCCTTCGTACAGATTGGTCGCGTTGAGTTTGAACTGCACCGTCATGTACAGCTCCATCACAGAACACGCACACATTGGGGGTGTAGAAGAAATCCGGCAGGCATCGAGGGTTCTCAATGGCTTTCTGCGCCTCGTCCGGAAGCCGATGTCGGCCTGATGCGAGGGCCTCAAGGAACCGCCGTTCGATGTCAGACCGGGAGTCCGTGAGATGCGCAGCACAGCCAGCCCGTGTTCGAGGGGAAGATGTTCCACCAGTTCGATCATCGGTTCGGCACCTACGAAGGTCAGACTGCAGCACAACTCAGACAGGGCAAGCTGCCGGAAGTAGGAGATCAGGAGCACCGAGACCCCACCTTTGCCACGTTGCCATACTACTGGATTGGCGCGCAGGACGTAGAGGATGCGCTTCGTGGTCGCTGGCCATGCCAGTGGCTCCTTGCATGGCGAGACATTACATCCTCTGGTCTTGAACGAACGACAACCGCCACAATCCTGCCGCGAAGCGGCACTGATTTCACCATCAGAATCGGCTTCATCGACTCGGATCAACGAGCCATCGATGCTTCGCTACTTCTTGCAGAATTGAACTCGGTCATCTTTGATTACCTCTCGCGACAGTCGATCGGTGGCAATCACCTCTCTGACTACATACTCCGGCAGATTCCGACAGTTCATCCCTCCACTTTCCGAGCTCCTTGCCCGTGGAACGGCTCGGTTGAACTGATGGACTGGATCGCCCCGCGCGTGCTGGAACTGGTCTACACCGCCCATGACCTTGCGGACTTCGCTGGCGATTTGGGGTACGTCGAAGCCGACGGTAAAACGGTCAAGCCGCCTTTTCCCTGGGAACCTGCCCGGCGGTCTCTGGATTCTGTACATAGTCTAAGAGTGGATGCCTTGTTCATGTCTAGCACGCGCCGAACTGACAGCGACCAGGGATTGCCACGAGGTCCTAAACCTTCGTTGTCCAGCACAGGCAGTCGCTCGTGGATGGCGCGCACAATCGCTGCATCCCGTACCGTACGAAGGATCTTGCAAGTCAAGGTGTTTGGCGAGAGCAGCCGAATGTCCTCCGCGCCCTGCGTGAATCGCCGCGCGACGTCATATAGGTGACGCACGCGTCTGGCCAAAAAGACGAACTCTGCCCGGCTTACCAGCTTTGCCTGACCGCAAGTTGTCAGAAGACAGAACTTGGCAGCGTGGTGGACCGCCGGGAACACGAACTCCTCATTCTCGAAACTGAATAGGCTCGCCAGCGTCCGCGTCTGAACAAGGTCGCCGAAGTACAACTTTGTGGTATCGTCCGTAGCGATGCCCGTGGGCACGATAATGCCCGCGCGGCCGCCGGGCGCGGTCAAGTTACGGTTGAGCTCCGCAAAGACGGCATACGTGTTGATGTCTCCGCGCCCGCAGAACGGATAGCGCCCGCTGTGCCGCAGGAAGAGGCTCGCCCCCTCGGCCCCGCGCATCGCGGCAGTGAACTCCGAATGCAGAAATGGATTCTCCTGCGGCAGGCGCTTAATGAGCGCCGACCGCGCTGCCTTGTTGGGCGCCGTGGCGATGCGGTTGTCGCGGGCCGCGAAGAACTCCTGCTCCTGGAGCTTCACCCGCTCCCAGGGGGGGTTCGAGAGCATGACGTCGAATCCGCCGTCCTCAAAGACCTCCGGGAACTCAAGTGGCCAGTGGAAGAAACGCTCCGTCGCCGCGAGGCCCTCGGCCATGCCGATGGTCTGATGCGTGACGCTGCCCGATCGCCCGCCCCCGGCCGCGAGGTCATGGATAGCCCCGGTTGTGATTGGCGGGGCAGTTCCGGCTGTGGTGGTCAGCGGCTGAAAGAACGCGGCGGTCCATAGGTTGCACAGGCGTCGGAGCGAGACAGCCACCGGTGAAGCCCTGGTCGCCGAGAACGCGTCGCGCTTGCGCCTGATCAACTCCGGCGAGTCATCCTCGATGGCATCCACCTGGCGCGCGTGCCCGCCGAGGCGCTTGAGCGACTCCACGGCGTCCATCTGGTAGAGCCCGGGCCGGTCGCGCTCCCCGCGGTTGCGTTTCGCGGCTGCACGGGCCGCGGCCTTGTCGTCGCCCTCCAGGGGTTCAAAGGCCTTGTCGGGAATCCCCTGCTTGAGCACGTCAAGATCGAATACCCCGATGAGCGAGTCGCCGCACCGAATGCGGTGATCGAGGAAGGTGAGCGGCCGCCCCTCGGCGTGGCTCTCCAGCCAGAGCGCCACGCGGCACAGATCCACGGCGAGCGGGTTGCGGTCCACTCCGTAGATGCAGTGGCTGACCACATCGCGGATGGCCTCGCGGAGGCGGCCACGCGCCCGAGTTCTTGCCGTGCGCCCACGATGTGGATGGGCGGGGCATCCTCGGGCTCGCCGGCGCGGTGGGAGACGGCGAACGACAAGCCGTCAACGTCAAGGGCACGGGCGTTGTACCGTGGTTCGTATCCGAGCAGGCCGAGGAACGGGATCATCCAGGCATCGCGAGTGACGGTGGTGCCGATGTCGGAGTCGTCCAGGCGGGAGAGGCGATTCTGGAACACCCCCCACATCGCACGGGCGTCCGCGAATGCGGTGGCAATCTCATCCGTTAGGTTGCGCTTCCCCTCGATGCCAAAGTCGGCCACCCGCTGACCCGGCAAGTCACCGGAGGTGAGCCTGTCTAGCAGGTCGGGGCCGAGTAGGCCACCTTCGATCCGGATGGAAGGGTGTGTCGCCATCAGTTACACCACCGGCTGCATCACCAGAACCCCGAGCAGATCCGGCGGGAGCTGCGGGCTGACCTTGAGATCGCGGACTTTCATCGAGACCGCCTGACGTACACGTTTGTGGCCGCGCTCCAACTCTGATGCCCGGGCATCGATTCGTGTCTGGACCTGTGTGTTGAGGGGCGGCCAGGATTCGAGGGCGGTAGCTATGAGTGTCCGCTTCTCGTTCATCGCCACGTTGGCATCGGGCTTCGCGTCAGCAAGCAGTGCCAGTGCCGCGCCATCCTCGAGCCAGGTCGCGCCCCTGGTCGTGGCAGTGAACCCCTCCACGACGACCTCCTCAGCGAGCAAAGGCACGCGGTCCGGTTGGTTCACCAGGTAACGAACGCGGAGGAGCGCGATCGTGGTCAATCTGGAAACGGCCTTCGTGCGGATGACTCCGCACCGGGCGGCGACCGCCTTGCCAGCCTTGGTCAGGGCCTCCTCCATGAGGTACCGTGCGAGCGTCGCCACAAATCGATGGTTCCTCCCGAGGTACTCCGTGTCACTGTCATTCGGGGAGCTAAACGTGACGAGCCAGTGGCCAGCTCTGTTAGGTGGCAACGCGAAGCGCACGGCGGCAGGAACGCTAGCGGTTGCTGCATCGCTAACCGGGATGCGGAACACGTCGGCTCGCTTCTCGGCCATCACGTTCATCCCGATCCGTTGCGCCGCTGCGAGGACGAACTCTCGTACGGCGGCCGGATCGCCGAGCACGGCATCAGTTCGATCGAGCTCTTGGCGCACTTCCGCAGGCTTAAGCGCCCGCTGAGCGAACCGCGTTCGGTTAACTCGCTCGCGCTCCGCATCACGCTCCCACCGATGGTGCAGGCTCGTCACATCCGGGCTTGCGTTTCCGAAGTCGAGCAGAGGCTGATCGGCGTCGGCCGCACGGCCGCGCAGGAAGAGCGCACTGAGCACTGCCTGGGTGACCGTTTCGCTCTCTTCTGGCACAGGAACGTGGGTACCCAGAGTCCGATGGATCTCCGTCGCCTTGTTGAGCAAGACATCGAGGACGACACCGTCCACGGGATTGTCCGAGCTGAAGAATCGAATGGAACGCACCGTTCTCGACGGTTGGCCATATCGATCCACCCGGCCCTCGCGTTGTTCGAGCCGGTTTGGATTCCAAGGGAGGTCGTAGTGGAGAACGGCATTGAAGCCCTGCTGGAGGTTGACGCCCTCGCTCAAGCAATCGGTGGCCACGAGTACATGGCGCGGATACGACTCGACTTCCTGGATGATGGTCATTCGCTCGTCGTCGGTCATACGACCGGTGACAGCGACGACACGAACCCCAGGCACGGATCGTTCCAGGCGTTTGCTCAATCCCGCGGCCAAATACTCAGCAGTGGCGATGTACCGACACCAGACGATCGGATTGAACCCGTCCTTGAGGAGCTTCACTAGCAGGTTGGCACATTCGGTGAGCTTTGTGTCGCCGTCAGACCCGTGAAGCGATTGCGCAAGCCTCGCCAGGTCGCGCAGCCGCCGCCGTTCTGCTTCAGCCAGGGTCGCCTCGGTCGCTTGGACCGGTGGTGCGGGCTGTTCGTCATCGGTGCGGTCTTCGCTCGATTCGAACACGAATGGCCGGAAGTCAGCTTCATCGTCTGACTCCGCGACGTTGTCGTGCCGCGATTCGAGCGCCGCCAACGCCGCCGCCGGGCTCGACATCACACACCGCAGGAGCGCGAGGGCGCCCCAATACCGGACGCGCTGATGGCGTTCCCCCAAAGAACCTCCAGATTTCACGAGTTCACAGCAGAAGTCGTACGTCTTGCCGAAGAGGTCCCGGTACTTCGGTGAAAGCCTGTATGTCTCGTCCTTCGGCTCCCGCTTTGGGAAGCAATGCGATCCCTCCCAGTCGCTCTCGATGTCTCGTCGCGTCCGCTGAACAAAGTGCCGCGCGAGCTCGATGCGCTGGGCTTCGTTCATGGAAGTGGTGTCGAAATCGGCGAACTCCGGCTTCAACAGAGACAGCAGTGAGCGAAACGCGCTCTCCACGCCGCTGTGAGGGGTGGCTGTCAGCAGAACGAGGTGCTGGTCAGACCTCGCTGCGAGCTCTTGCACGAGCGCATGCCGCTGGTGCTGAGATTCGCTGCCATTGTCAGCGACCGCCGAGCCATGGGCTTCGTCCACGATGACGAAGTCGGGACAGTCCAGTAGGAAGAGATGGCGGTTGCGCTCTGTCTTGACAAAGTCGATGCTGGCGACCTGTATGGCATAGTGCTTGTAGATGCTTGCTTGTCCGACCTTTCGGCGCTCCAGTTGTCCGACTGTGCCCGAGCGAATCACCACGGCGTCGAGGTTGAACTTTTCAGCAAGCTCCTTTTGCCACTGCTCGCAGAGGTACGGTGGGCAGAGGATGCAGATCCTCTTGATCTCGCCACGCTCCAGCATCTCTCGGGCAATCAGCAAGGCTTCGATGGTTTTGCCGATACCCACGTCGTCGGCGATTAGCAGCCGCACCGGGGCCATCCGCAGCGCCATCAACAGGGGGACAAGCTGGTAAATGCGTGGCCGAATGGAGATTCGACCGAGGCACCGGAATGGAGTGGCGCCCTCGCGCAGGGTTAGCCGCGCGGCCTGCCACAGGAGTTGAGCGCCGGCGGCGTCGGACAGATCGTCGACCGAAGGGAGCGGAAAGGTTGCTGATCGAACTCGTTCCTCGTCAAAGGTGTGGGGCACCAGTTCTGTCAACTGTCGATGGACCGCGACCACCTCATCTGTGGCCCCCGTGAGCGGGCGCAAAAGGCAGGATTCGGGTTGGTCACTTGGAAGAAGGACCCACTCTCGGTTGCGGCATCGAACAATCGAGCCCGGGTTCATGCGTCCCCCTGATTGGCTTCGAGTCCGTACTGAGATGCAATAGTGTTGCCCACACGATCCTCTCGGTTCCAGCGTTCAACGGCCCTCGGCCGGACGCCGACCAGGGATTGATTTGCTTTCATAGTACGGGATTTGTCCGCTCCGTGACGGCTCAAGGCAGTCCGTGCAATTCGAGCCCTTTGCTGGCGGTCGGACAGCTGCAGCAAAGTTATTCCCGGCGGTCGCGGCCGGGATATGCACCATGTAGTTGCCAGCGAAAGTGATCCCTGCCCTTAATGACCTTGATTCGATCTATTCATGCGACTTTCAATGGCGGCGTGCGCGCACGGTGACGGCAATCGAGCGAAATCGACGTAATTGCCTTGCAATACGACTCGGTCCTTGCCCTCATGTTGGTTGCATCGTTGACGACTTGCCGGACTTGAAAAGACGCCCAATTTGGCGTCACCAGCGACTCGGGGCGATGCGAAGGAGCCGCGTCATGACATCTAGAAAGCAGACGACTAGCGCATCGACCAAGAAGCCCCGCCGTGGACGCATTACCGTGTCGGTTGCCCCGCCCCGTGCTCAAGCGCCATTGAACATCGCGGCAATTGCTAGAGCCAGCTCCCAGCCTCGCATGAGCGCCCTCGATGCCGCGGCCGAAGTTCTCGGTCGTCTTGCAAAGCGAGACGCAGTGACTGGCATGAGCGTAAAAATCCTGATCGAGCGAATGGAGAAGGCGGGCCTTTGGAAAAGCGCAGGCGGAAAAACTCCGGATGCGACGCTGTACTCCGCGATCATTCGCGAGATAAAGATCCGCCGTTCTGAGTCGCGTTTCCGCCGCGTTTCTCCTGGAAAATTCACACTGGCAGTTGACGCGAATAAGAAAGGATATTCGAAAAAGACGGAGTCGAAGCGGTGAAGTCTGCCAAGACAACAAAGCACGCAGTTGACCTGGCGATACTCCCCTCGATGTCATTTTCCGAGTTGTGCAAAGTTTGGGCTCGCCATTTCAGTCAGTCGAAGCCACCGTCTCAGAGAAGATTGCTGGTTCGAGAAATCGCGTGGCGGCTTCAGGAGAAGCAGCGGGGTGGATTCGATCCCTTAACCAAACGACTCTTGGATGCGGCCATGCGCAGCGTGCAGAGTCGAGCTCAACCGGAAGAACAGCGCGGCAGAGAAAGGCGACTGGGCACAAAGTCGGTCATCCGTCGGCATGAATCCCCTATCCAACTCAAGCAAGGCACACGGTTGCTTCGGAAGTGGCGCGGCGTCACTTATGAGGTCGTCGTGCTCGAACGCGGATTCCGGTTTCGTGAGCGAGAGTTTGCCAGCTTAAGTCAAATTGCTATGGCAATCACTGGCACGCACTGGTCTGGCCCTCGGTTCTTCGGATTGCGGCGAAGGAGTCGTGCCGCATAACGGGTCCGCGATTGGCGCTGGCCACCCGGAAACGACTCGTCAGCGCTTCAAGCAAAGGAGTTAGAATGACCATTGTGCGATGCGCGGTCTACACGCGCAAGTCGAGTGAGGAAGGTCTGGAACAAGCCTTCAACTCGTTGGACGCTCAGCGAGAGGCCGGGCATGACTACATTCGCAGTCAGAAGCATCAAGGCTGGATTGCGGTCAACGGGCAGTATGACGACGGAGGCTATTCCGGCGGCAGCACGGAACGGCCGGGACTCCAGAAACTCCTGGAAGATATTCGTGCTCGCCGTGTGGATGTCGTTTTGGTGTACAAGGTCGATCGGCTGTCGCGATCGCTCGCCGATTTTGCGCGGCTGATGCAGATCTTTGACGAGCACCACGTGAGCTTTGTTTCGGTCACGCAGCAATTCAATACGACCACTTCCATGGGACGGCTTACGCTCAACATGCTGTTGTCCTTCGCGCAGTTCGAACGGGAAGTATCGGGAGAACGCATCCGCGACAAGATTGCAGCGACCAAGAAGAAGGGAATTTGGGTCTGTGGTCAGCCGCCGCTGGGATATCGCCTGCCCAAAAAGGAAGAGGAACGGCGGCTGTGGGTTGTTCCGAGCGAAGCCACGCTGGTTCGGACGATCTATCAGCAATACATCGAATCAGGCGAGTTGGTTGGAATTGCCGAGCGATTGAACGCGAAAGGGCACGCCACCAGGAAGTGGCAGAGTTCAAAGGGGCGATGGCACGGCGGGCGCTCACTGACGGCTAAATACATTTATCGTGTCCTGACGAATCCGGTTTACCTGGGCAAGATCACGCACACTCGTCAGGGCAACACGGAAGTGTGGGATGGCCTGCACGAGGCAATCGTCGATCGTCGAACATGGGATGCCGTTCAATCCAAAATGGAAATCGCTAATCGCGATGTTCGTCATCGGTGGACGCATACACACCTACTGAAGGGCTTGCTCAGAACACACGCGGGTCATGCGATGAGCCCGACAAGCGTGCGGCGTGCATCAAAGGGAATGTCCAAGAAGGAAAATCAAACGCGGCTCGTTCGTTACTACGTCAGCCAGCAGGCGATAAGGCAGGGATACCGCTCATGCCCTATCGGATCACTAAATGCGGCTCACATCGATGAATTGGTGCGCGCCGTAGTGATGAACTTCATTGCGGAAAAGCACTCGGCAAACTGGAGCAGCCTCACGCCTGAAAAGCGAGACCACTTCATCCGAGAAGTGATTCGAGAGGTTGTGGTTGCACCCGATCATCTCGAGATCCAAATCAACGAGAGGAAGAGTGGAACGCACGCAGAGGAACCTTCTGCGATCTTGCGAAAGGACATGTTGCTACAGCAACCAAGAACTTTAATGCCGATCTGTCCAATCAAGCCGGAGGTGAATCGCCGAGAGGGTGTGACCATCCTGCGTCTGTCCGTTCAAATCAAGAAACTTGATGGCCGCCGTATGTTGCTGGCACCGGATGGACGCGAGCTTGTCGTGCAGGCCGATGTGGCAGGACAACCGTTGCCGAGGGAACACTTGGTTCGCGCGATTGGACAAGCTTTCTTCTGGCTGCGGGAAATCATCGAGAATGGCAAGTCGGTGCGGGACATCGCGCGTGGCGAAAGGCTGAGTGCTTCCCGAGTGCACAATCTTCTCCACCTCACGCGGCTCGGCCCCGCCGCACTCAAGGCCATCTTGACGGGGGCAGTTCGGCAGACTTTGCAATTGAGCGAGGTGAGTGGAATAGCCCAGCAGCTTGACTGGCGCCGCCAGGCACAGATGCTCGAAAGTCGTTAATCCCGTTTCGACAACATTTCCACGCTACATTCGCGTGCTGCACAGCTGCTCCGGACGGAGTAGATCGAGAAACGCCGTATCCGCTTCTCGATACGCGGATAGCTGGAACTTACCGCTCAGCATCGTTTCGTATTCATGGCCTTTGCGTCGGTCATAGATCTCGTATCGATCGCCGTCAGTAACAACGACAATCAGGGCGCCAGTTTGCATGGCGTAGTCCATGCCTTGCCGTCGAGCGCTCGTGCGTTCCGATTCCACCGCGATCGTTCTTTTTACTTCGAATATTGCTGCCGTCTTCCGGTCTTGCGTAAGCACGCATAGATCGATCCGGCCTTGCTGAAAAACGATCGAATCTGCCCGAAATCCAAGAGCTACAAGAAAGTCCTTTACGACATCCTCGTGATTCCGTTCGGGAAGGCCAGCAACAGACCGAATTCGCGCCAGGAGCCCTTCGGGATTTGAAACCGGGGGCAAGATCGTCGGCACGGCGGTCACGCTCGTCGCATTCGGGACTACTGCGTGCCCACCTCCTCGCTCGATATTGATATCCCTGGAACGCAGGCCGCCGTGGTAACCAAGCTTTCGCAGCTGGGTGCGAATCCGTTTGCCCGCGCTCCTGTCACCCTTGGATGCAACCAGTTCCTTCAAAAGCGATTCAATCTGAGCATTGTCAATCACAGGCTGTTCGTCATCGTCCCAAGGGGCTCGATATTGGGCAGCAGCCAATCGACGCCGTGCGGTGTCGCGCTCTGATGGCGTGAAAAAACTGCGCCATTCGGGCTTGAGCACGATCGCTTCTACCGTGAGATCTAACCGTTTCTTTCCCCACAGTGTCGTAAATCCCTCAGATGGTTCCCGTTTCGCAAGAAGCGTTCGTACCGCTTCAAACGCATTTGAACTGGTGACCATGCCCATAAACCCAATGGGGTTGTAGCCGATTCTGCGGCACTCGTTTACAACTTCCTGCAGCGCGGCTCTGAAATCGAACTCGTCGTCGTCCATATCGGCATGTTACCGTGAAATAGAAGCGTGCTAAACGAATGCACTTCCATATGTTGCCCTTTAGACGCTCGTCTCCAAAGTGCGACATATCCGGCCCCACCCAAAACGCCAATCGTCTGAGCAAACAAAAAACCACGCATTACACGCGTGGTTTCGCGACAATCCACCGATAGACGATGCACCTCGCGGGTGCTTCAAAGATCAAAGCGGAGAGGGGGGGATTCGAACCCCCGATACACTTGCGCGTATACAGCATTTCCAGTGCTGCTCCTTCAGCCGCTCGGACACCTCTCCGGAGAAGGGCGGGAGTTTAGGGCGGTATTCGCCCGGCGTCCGAACGGCTGCGTTCACTTCATCCGGCTCACGATCGATGCGGCATTCGCGCAAAAGCGATGTTCTGCGACGCGGCATTCGCGGTAAAGCATCGTCTTCGCTCTGTCGCATTGAAATCGCGTTGAGACTACGCCGCCGCCGAAGCGGTTGCGACCGCTGCGCTGGGAACGAGGCGTGCAACGAGCCGCGAACCCCAGCGCGATCTCATCGCGACGGAGGCCACCCACCAGCCGATCCCGGCGCCGACGAACACGTCGCTGGGGTAGTGTGCGCCGAGCACGACGCGCGCGATGCACACCACGATCACCAAGCCGACGCACAACCAACGCAGCCTTGGATACAGGATCGTGAGGGCGACCGCGAGCGATGCGGCGGCGAGCGCGTGGCTGCTCGGCATGGACCACAGATCGCTGGCGACGCCGCTGCTGTAATCCCAGGCGTGGATGAGAGCAAGGCTGCCGTCCTTGAGTTCGACAGGGTATTTTCCGACGGGGCCGAGGATGTGCATCGGATCGTCGAAGAGCGGGCGCGGGCGGCCGATGAAGATTTTGAGCAGGTGTCCGGTGATGCCGGTGGCGCATGCCGCGACGATCCAGTCGAAGATGCGTGCGCGTTTCCACTCGCGCGGGCGCGAATCGAGGATCACGAAGGCGATCATGAGGATGACGATGCTGCTGATCGCGCCGAACTGTTGGAGAAACTCAAGCTCGCGGCGCAGATCGCCGCCGGTCCGATGGGAGTAGACCCACCCGCGCACCGCGCCGTCGAGCGGGATGAGGCAGAGGCCGATCGCGATGGGCAACACGGGCCAGTAGCCGGGGCCGGAAGAAGGCGTGCCGAGGCGAGCCCGAGGGGAAATCGGCGGAAAATCGGGGGTTGTTGCGCTGTGATGCGCGCGCTCCGCGGGTTCCATCGCTCCGGATTGTTGCAGGGCGCTTGACACCTTGCACGGGCGGCCTTCCAATTCACGCTTGGATTCCGCCGGTGATCTGCTCCGCACTCCGCACGCGCTCGAATCGGGCGCGCCGTCCATCTTTCGTCGGATCGCGGAATCTACGTGGTCGCTGCCGTTGATTTTGTTGTTGTGCCTCGCGGCGTACATCCCGGGCTTGTTCACGATTCCGCCGATCGATCGCGACGAGGCTCGCTTCGCGCAGGCCAGCCGGCAGATGTTCGAGAGCGTCGCGCTGCCGGAAGGTGCGCGGGATTCGGCGCGGCACGGCGGGGGGCTGGCTGTTCCGTATGTGCAGGATCGTCCGAGATTGAACAAGCCGCCGCTTGTCTACTGGTTGCAAGCCGCGAGTGCCGCGGTGTTTTCCGGGGGTGATTCGAAGTTCGATGCGATCTGGATGTATCGAATTCCGGGCGTGCTGTGTGCAATCGGGGCGGTCGCGGCGACGTGGCGGATGGCGCTCTCGATGACGGGAAGAACGACGGCGTTTGTCGCGGCGATCGGATTGGCCCTCAGTCCGGTCGTCATTCTCGATGCGCATCAGGCCCGGGCGGATCAACTGCTGCTGCTTTGTGTGGTTCTCACGCAATGGGCGCTCTGGCGGATCGTGAGGGGCGCGAGATCGCTGCCGATGGTTGCGTTGTTCTGGGTATTGATCGGGCTGAGCGTGCTGGCGAAGGGGCCGATTGCGCCGATGATCGCTGCTCTGACCGCGCTCGCGTGGAGCTTCGCACGCCGCGAATGGCGATGGCTTCTGGCTTTGCGTCCGTTGCTCGGGGTGGTGATCGTGGCGCTCGTGGTCGGCCCGTGGGTTTACGCGGTTGCGGCGCGAGTGGGCTTTGAGAACTACTGGAACACAATTTGGAACGAAACGATCGGGCGGAGCATCGAGGGGAAAGAGGGGCACTGGGGGCCGCCAGGGTATCACCTGCTGCTGTTGTTTTTCCTGCTCTGGCCGATTTCACTCGGGATTCCCGGTGCGATCGGTTCGTTCGGGAAATCGACGCGTCCAGGCGGCGATGGAAGAATGCGGGCGGGCTGGCGCGAGCGGCTGCGGCAATCGTGCATCGCGCGACCGCGCGACGCGTTCCTGCTGGCGTGGATCGTTCCGAGCTGGATTGTCTACGAAGCGATCAGCACGAAGCTTCCTCATTACACACTTCCGTTGTACCCGGCGATGTGCATACTCGCGGCGGCGTGGCTTGTCGATCTCGCGGCGAGCGGAGAAACGAAGCCGGCGGGCGCCTTCCTGCATCTGACGCGATTCTGGTTCGGTACCGGGCTCGTCGTCCTGATCGCACTCGGCGCACTGGCGCTCTCACCGTCCTGGTGGGGACAACTTGGCTGGTGGGCAAGCAACCTGGCGGGGGAGACATCGCCCCGCACAAGCTGGTGGTTGGTCGTGCCGATCGTCTTCATGCTGGTGCTT
This sequence comes from Phycisphaeraceae bacterium, assembly GCA_019636555.1. NCBI lineage: Bacteria > Pseudomonadati > Planctomycetota > Phycisphaerae > Phycisphaerales > Phycisphaeraceae > Phycisphaeraceae bacterium. The sequence goes on from JAHBXH010000001.1 coordinate 1,039,896, forward strand.
TTCTTCGCAGCGGGTCGGCGGCTTGAGCGGATGCGAGCGGTTGATTCGATCTGCTTCGCGGCGGGCGCGGCGATCATCGGCTTTGGGTTGCTGCTCGGCGCGGTCGCACCGGTGGCGCTCATGCTGCCGACCCGGGTTGTGAAGGCGAGCGGCGCGCAGGGCGTGGATTTACCGGTGACGATGAGCGGGTACACCGAAGACAGCCTGATATTCCTGACGCGCGGGCGTATTCAGAAAGAGGACAACTCGGTGGCGGGGCCGAGAGTACGGATTGTGAGCGGGCGTGAGGAACCGAGCGCTGATGAGCGGAATCGCGCGATCATCCTGCGCGGATTGAATATTGCCAAGGGACGGTGCGAGACGGTGTTGGTCGTGCCGCCGGAAAAGGGATCGAGTCAGGTTGGCGAGAGCGTTCGATGACCAACGTCTCGCAACATCTTCCAACCCCGTTCGGGCTTCTCGTCGTCGACAAGCGAGAAGGATTCACCTCGATGGACGTGTGCGCCATCATTCGGGCGCGGCTCCGGCGGGGCGGCGCACCCAAGCGCATCAAAGTCGGGCACGCGGGCACGCTCGATCCGCTGGCAACGGGTGTTCTGGTGGTGCTGGTCGGCAAGGCGACGCGCGCGGTCGGCGAACTGATGGCGACGGAGAAGGAATATTCGGCGACGGTGGACTTGTCGCGCACTTCGACGAGCGACGATCTCGGCGGTGAAGTGTCAAACGTGCAAATCGAGGCAGTTCCGGACCGCGAAACGGTCGAACACGCACTCGAGGCTTTTCACGGCGACATCATGCAGTTGCCACCGCAGTTCTCGGCGATGAAAGTGGGGGGAGAGCGGGCGTACAAGCTGGCGCGCGAAGGAACGCACGCGCCGCTCGCGCCGCGCCCCGTCCGGATTCACGCGATCAACATGACCTCGTACCACTGGCCGCTGGCAGAGATTCATGTCCGCTGCGGCAAGGGCGTGTACATTCGGAGTCTGGCACGGGACTTGGGAAAATCTCTCCGCTGCGGAGGGCTGCTCGCATCGCTGCGCCGGACGCGTGTCGGCGCGTACGAAATCGGGATGGCGCGCACGCTCGATCAGTTGCCGCAAGTCTTGACGCAGGAACACCTAGCGCCTCTCCCTTAGGTTTGCTCTTGGACGGCGAGCGCTTTGAGAATTGCGATCGAGAGTTCGGTGTTGGCGCAGACGCAGCGCACGTTTCCGCCCGAAAAAAGAATAGAGGCTTGCAGCGCCGGGATTTCCAACACGCCGTCATCGCGAACGATCGATTCGAGTTCGTGCGGCAGGTCTGTCGCACGCGCGTGCAGCTCGCGGCGCGTGCCTCGATGAACCACAAAGACGTTTGGAACCGAGTGCTCGGCGAGCAGGCCCGCGAGAGCCCGCAATCTCGGGTTCGGCTCGCGGGTCTGGTTCAATCTTCGTCGTCCGCTTCGCGCGATGCCGCGGCATCAACGGGATTCGCTCCGGCGCTCGGATCGGACGGCATCGCGGTGCCGGGGACAACTCCCGGGACCCAGATGTCAGAAATTGCCTGGCCATCGACGACTCGCCGGAGGAGCAGATAGATTATGGTGCAGCCGGAAAAGATCACGCTGAAGGCGTACGCCGCGGCGATCAGTAGCGGGAGCCCGATCCAGAGCCGCAGGAACCATTCGGCGGCGCCGGACGGAGTTGCCAGAGGATCGGAAAAAAGGCGGGGAGGCTGTTTGGCCCATGCGCTCGCGGCGGCGACCGCGAAGGAAGTGATTCCCGACGAGACAGCGACTGCCGCGGCGACTGCGAGCATCCCGACCATCACGGTCAGGATGACATAGAGCGCGTAGCGGAGAGGACGAGCGGGAACGTAGGCGAATGCGCGCTGCATGGCTTCGATCGCATCCGCGTCCTCGCAGGCAACAGCAGGAACAAGGAGGGGCGAACCGAGGACGGTGAGGACGATCAGCGCGACGGCGAGCGTCGCACCGAGGAGCGCAAGGACGAAGAGCACGGCGCCGATGATCTGCGTCCACGCGAACGAAAAGAGAGCCCAGCCGGAGGCGGCGATCGCGAGCCAAACCAGAGCCGCGATGAGGAGGGGACCGGCGAAGCAGAGCAGAAGAGAGTGCCACCTCTTGAGTGAGAAGCCGAGAGCTTCGACCCAGGAGATGCGTACGCCGTGCGCGAAGTCGCACGCGGCGATTCTCGCAATTGCACCGCCGGCAATGAGGAGCACGGCGATTGAAAGGATGCCGATGAGCGAACCCCACGAGAAGTAATCCCACAGGACGCGCGGGATACGCACGACCGCTTCGAAGGCGTTCTGCCACGCGGCGCCGTCCGCGCTCTGGATTCCCCGCATTCCCTCGCGCCAGAAGCCCGAAGCGCCGCGTTCGATCTCGTCGCTGAGAATCGTCCCGAGTGAAGGATCGCGGCTTGGCTGCCACAGCTTGGTGAGGTCGCCGATGAGGCTGGCGGCAAGAAGCCCGAAGAACCCGATCGTAATGCTCGCGGGTCGTAGCGCGAGCGCCGGGACTCGGAGCAGTTTGGGCCAGAGGAGGTCTTCGGTGAGATCGGCAAGCGCGACGGGCCGGCTCATCCGAGTGGCGCCGTTCTGGACCGTGGGTGGCTTGTTCATGCAGATTCCTTGTGAGCAGTCGACCGTCGGGGGGCCGAGAGTGAGCGTCCTTGCGTCTGAAGATGCTAACGCGCCGCTGCTGCTCTTGCCCCGGCCCCCTTTCGGGCCGATGATCCTGTCATGCGAAAGGCTATTTTCGAGTGGGTGAGTCTGGTTCTGGCCGTTCTGATCCTTGGGCCGGTGGCCGGGCTATTGCCGGCGATGCTGCGGTCGCCGGCGGGCTCCGGCGAGGCGACGGCCCTGACGAGCAAGGCGCCGCTCTTCGGAATCGCTCTCAGTCTTGGCGCGCTTGCCATCGCGGCGGTTGTCGGCATGTTCGGCTCGAAAACGGTGACGCGTCCGATGGGCATGGCTTGTGCCGGATTCACGCTGGTCTGGGTTGCCTGTCGCTCGGGCCGCGCAGAGATGATTTTTCGAGAGAGTTCTTCGCCGGTGACGTCGGCTTGGATGATGGCGATCGAGGCGGCCATCTTGACAATTCCCGTGCTCTGGGTCGTCACACTCGTGCAGAAGCCGCGCCCGATCGATGCCGACGAGAACGCCGTCGCGCTGACAGAAGTGCGTACGGGGCTTCTCGAGGGACTGAAGGCGCTCGTCCGGGACTACCGCGGGCTTTTGGGCGTCGCAGCCGCTCTCATAGGCGCGGCATTTGGTTGTGCGCTCGGCTCGATCTCGCTTCTGAAAGGGCAGTGCGTATTCGCAGGTGTGCTCGCAGGAATCGGCGCAGGTTGCGCCGGCGGGCTGGTCATTGCTGGCATCGATTCCAAGCCTTCGCTCGCGCCTTATGTCGGAGTCATGCTCACCGCAATCTTGGCGCCCATCGTGACGATATTCATGCAGGGTTCGGGATTGGCGAGTGCGGCAATCACCGGCGATCTGTTGCCGGTGGGAAGACTCATCCCGATGGACTGGATCGCGGGCATGTTCCTCGGCGTGCCGTGGGGACTCTCGTGGGTCTCGGGAATGGTCAAAGACCAACTGGCGGCGGCCGCCTGAGCGGGAGCCGGCGCTAGCGAAAGAGCCTGAACTCCGGGGGCAGCCGAGGCACCAGAACAAGGATCGCACGGCGCTTGGGCCTCAGCCCGAAAAGAGCATCCGAGAGAAGGGCATGCCCCAGCGTGGGCACATCCGGCGCGATCGGACCGACACCTCGGGCGACTTGATCGGCCTCGGCTGCTTCGGCCCCTTTTTCCGGTTCTAGCTCGATGTAGTTGGGAAGGCGGGCGTCCTTGGCCCAATTGGTGTCCGGGTATTCGGGGATGAGCAAAAGGCTTTGCCCTCGTGTCAGTTCAAAGGAAGCTTTCAGCGAGTTCAAGGGCAAGCCGTCTTCGTCGATCGGGCGGCGAAGTTGAGGCCGAAGCGCATCTTCAATCCTCGACGCGGTGTCCTTTTCCTCGACGTGGCGACCGAGCAATTCGACGCGAAGCACGGCGGGCGTTTTTTCGCCCTCGAACGGACCGGGAGCGACCCACGCACGGCCCAACAGTCGGAGTTGCCCGCCACCGAGCACGAGATTCCCGTCGGCGGAGCGGATGGTGGCGTAGCTCTGCCAGCCCTTGCTCGCGACAAAGATGCTCCATTCCGAGCGATCGCGCGAGGCCTGCGTTTCGATTGTCCCGCGCATCTTCAGGCTGGCGGCGATCGAATCGAGTTGATCGGTCGGAACCACCAGCGCACGCAATCCCGACTCTTTGAGGCGCTGCAGCGTGCGACCGTCGATGGGAGATTCTGTTCGCTCGTACGGTGCCAGGGTGCGGGCGAGCGACCCCGGCGTGTCTTCGATCGGCCACAGACGAAGCTCGAGTCCGTCGGCGGCGTTCTGCTCCGCAATCGGAATCGGTTTCGACTCTGTGGGCATTGAAGCACAGCCGCCTGCGAACAGAGCGACGAGCAGGGCGAAGGCCGAACAGATTGGTTGCCTCATGGACAAGGAGGGCCGCGTTTCCTTGGCAAGCGAATGGCCGCGACGCCGGCGGCGCTTCAGCCACCCATTTCGTTGATGCGGTCGATCAGTTTGCGGACGACGCCCATCTTGTGCTTTGTATGAGTGAAAACCAGACGGGGCAGTTCTCTCGCATCGGTCTCTGTTTCGAAGGCGCCCCGCTGCGAAATCTCACCCTCGCGGATCAGAACCTTGAATTCGCCGTTGAGTTCGGAGACCTGCTTCGCGGAAAGGGGTCGCCGCATGCGGATGACAAGGTCATCCTTGACGTAGCGCGAAGAGTGATAGTTGCGGTAGAACGCGAGCACATGATTCATGGCGTCGGTCGGATCCTTCGCGATGTAGTACAGGCTCAAGTCTTCCTGGCTGATCCAGCCGCTCTTGAGCAGGTCCGATTTGACCCAGGCGTCCCAACTCTTCCAATAGGTTCCGCCTTCGCCCTCGATGCAGACGATCGGCATCGGAGCGGCTTTCCCGGTCTGAACGAGCGTCAGCGTTTCGTACGCTTCGTCCATCGTTCCGAAGCCGCCCGGAAAGAGCGCCACTCCCTCGGCCTGGCTGATGAACATCAGCTTGCGCGTGAAGAAATATCGGAAGTGAATGAGCTTTTCGTCGCCCGCGATCACCGTGTTTGTCTGCTGCTCGAAGGGAAGCCGGATGGCGACGCCGAATGAACCGGCTCTTCCCGGTCCCTCGTGCCCGGCTTTCATGATGCCGTCACCGGCTCCGGTGATGGCCATCCAGCCAGCGTTGCTCATAAGTTTGCTGAATTCGACCGCGGCCTTGTAGTCCGGGTGATTCTCGGGTGTCCGCGCGCTTCCGAAGATCGTGATCTTGTGCGGGTCGGCGTATCGGGCAAAGACGCGATAGGCGTAGCGCATCTCCTTCACGGCGGCCGTGATCAATTTGAGCTCGCCGGTGTGGCGACCGTCGGGAAGGAGCTTGCTTCCGGTCACGAGCAGGTCGCGCACGAGCCGGTACTCGGGGGTGCCGGGCTTGCCTCCGACCGCTTCGAGAATCTGGTCAACCAATTCTCCGACGACCGGGTCTTCGGTCGTCGTGCTGGTCAGCCTGTTCTTGCCTGACGGAGCTGAAGTCGCGGTGTCAACAAGGCCTGTGAGTTCAACGTTTAGATTGTTTTTTTGAGGGTCCACTTCAAATTTCTCTCTTGTGTGCTGTAGCGAATCGTAATTTCCCCGGGGGGACCGGAGGGAACCTCTATTCTTGGCGCGCCCGGCTCGGGCGATGGGGACGGTCCTGAATTGACCCTTATCGCGGGCCCGTTGGCGCGACGCGAACTCGCTCGCTCCCCCGCCGGCCGCGGCGTTCGAGCTCGCGCATGCGTCGGTCCTGCTCGTCGGGCGATCCGCCGAAAATCTGCCCGAGAACGCTACGAACCCCCCGCATCGATGACACGCCAAAGCTCGGATTCGAGAGCGTGCCGCCCACGGTCGTGGTGACGAGTTCGTTCCGCAACCCTTCGAGCACGTGCCCGACGATCGGGATGCGGTGCGTGGCTTTGTGCGTGAAAATCATGTCGAGTTCCATCCCCGGCCACGTCAGCGTTCCGAAGCCCAGAAACTCCACGCTGGCGGAGAAGATCGACAGCTCTTCGAACGACACCGTGCGGCCCTGAACAAAGAACGAGGCCTGGAGCAAGTCCAGCGGTTCGCCCAGAGGCAGCATCAGGTTGCTCGCCTCGACGAGCCGGATGACCAGCGGCAAGCTCACAAGTGTTCCCTGGCCGGCCGAAGCGGTGCCGCGACCGCGCCGGGTTTCGGGCTTTCCGAGCGTGCCGGTGAGCGACACACCGACATCGAGACGGGCTGTGCTGCGCGAGGCGGAGTCGGCGGTTGCGCTGCCGCTTGAAGCCTGGGTAGATCCGGAGGATTCCGCTCCTTCGCTTGCGAGTTTTTGGCGCAAGTCTTCGATGAGCGGGCCGAGCGTGACTCCGGACAAGGCGAGTCGAACATCAAAATCCCGTTCTGTGCCGCTCGTGTCGCCGCCGGTAGGGAACACCGAAGCCTGGCCGCTGATCCTGCCGCCGTGACAATCGCCCGAGACGAGCGGAACGAAAGTCTCTCCCGACTTCTCGCCGCTGACGACGCGAACACGACCTTCGGTGACCTGAACCCCGGCGAGTCGAAGCTGATCAAAGCGGCCCGAGAGGTCGTATCGAAGCAGGGCATCGCGACCCTCGCGGAACGCCTCGAACTCAACGTTGCCATCGGCCTGCGTCACATCGACGCCGACGTCGGCGCTTCCGCCCTCGATCTCGAGCTTGCCCACCGCTTTGAGGCGATCGGGCCGACCATTTGAATCTTCGCCCGGGCTCGAGTCCCACCAGGCTTGGACATCGAGAGTGGGGATGCGCACCGCGCCGGTCGCATCGACCTTCAGATCGCGCAGTGCGTCGCAAATCCCTGCGGGTGCCGCGGCGACGAGATCCGCCGGGATGCCGAGGCTGTCTATCGCGAGATGAACCGATCCGTTGCTGCGCCCGGAATCGTGGCGCTTCCAGTCGCCGCTTACCGCGACTTTCCACTTTTCGGCATCGAGAACAGCGTCCTGAAAAGAGACGGACGTTCGATCGAAGCGTGCAACGCCATCGATTCGAGGAAAGTCGACAACGCCGTCGCTCATCGTGAGTCGGAGCGAGCGTGGGCGGAGTTCACCCCGGATGCTGGGTTGGTCCCCACCGGGCAGCACCCGAAAGGTGAGATCGAACGGTCCTTGTGGATCGTGGCGGGCATGAAGATCGCCCGCCAGTTCGCCCAGCATGGTCGCGCCGATCCAGCGGCAGAGCGGCGAACCGATCTGGGCGTTGCTCCAATTCAGATTCAGAGAACTCTCGCGTCCTGCGGGGTGCGCGAGCGAACCGTGCAGCAACGCCGTCACGCCGCTGGCGTGCACAGTGCCGTCGGGAGCGTCTCCGCTCGATACGTCGGCGCGGAAATCCGAGAACTCGATCGAGGTGGGCTTGCCACCTTCGCCGGGTATTACGCGGATGCTTCCGGAAGAACCGGACACGGCGATTTCGGTGCTGTCGGCGGCGCCGGGAATAGCCGGAAGCGTGATGCGAGCGGAACTGATCGATGCCAGATCGATGGTGGCGTCGGTCCGATCGGGTGTGACGTTTGCCTTCACGTTCAGGTCGAGCAGCCCGACCGGCTGATAGGTCTCGCGCATCTCGCTGAGAGTGATGGCGGAGGACGGCGCCACGATCGCCAGAACACCCTCGAGCGGGAGGCTGAGGTCGAGGCGATCGCACTGAAACGTGACTTCGGATGATCGACTTCCGGTGACATCGGCATCGGCACGAAGCACAAACGGAGAGCCGGGTGGGAGTCCGTCCGCACCTTGATCCACTGCATCGCGTGCGGCAACGCCCTTCAAATCAAGCTGCAGGAGGTCGTCGTCCGAGACGATTTTGCCGGACAAGTCCCGAAGCACAACCTCTCCGGCAAGCGGCGTGTTCTCGAGCGGAATCGCCGGAACTTTCAACCGTGGCACGGCTTCGAGCGTTCGGGGCGTGATTTCGACTCGCACGCCGAGGTCCTGCCCGGATTTCGGGGCGATGATCGCGAGCGCATCGATGGAGCCGGTGAGGCCGAGCGCGGAGACGATGGAGCGAGCCGATTTTCTGCCGTCATTTTTGTCGGGCAACGCCTGCACGAGCAAGCCATCGATCATGAAGTCGGACGCTTCCACCCGGATCGTCGGATCCGGTTCGGGCTCGTCATCCGGGCGGCGCGTGGCGTCGAGATCCGCCGTTACGCGGGCCGTGCCGCCGCGGAGGCCATGCAGTTCGACATTGTCGAGGTGCAGCAGACCGTCGGTGATGACCGCGCGCACGTTGTCGCCCACGAGCGGGTACGGAAATTTCTCTGGCAGCAAGCCGGCGTGCGCGATATCGACAGTGACGGTATCGTGCCAGGGATCTTCCGACGGACCAAGGTCGCGCGTCACCACCACGCCGATGGACGCCCGACCTCCGAGTTCAAAGATCGGCGGCGCGTCCGGCTCGTCTGCGTCGGGGATAGCGGAGCTGTCGCCCGGTGGCGGACGGATGTCTCCCCTTGCAACAAGTTCGTCGTATTTTTCCCGGTTAAAAACGCGGCGGATGAGTTTGGAGCGTTTCGGGCCGAGCGCTTCTTCGACTTTCTGATCAATGGGTACGTTTTCCGCCCGGACGTTGACGAGCACCGAGGCATCCTCGACCGGCGGCGCGATGCGACCGTCGGCGACGATGGACGCGCCGTTGGGCGCTTCGCCTTCGATGCGTTGGATGACAACTTCGTCGCGGGTGAAGTTGACCCAGGCACGCAGCTTCTGAAACTCGTACGGGAAGCGGTGGAACGCCGCGACGCCGTCGCGCATCCGCACTTCACCGCGATACTGGATTTCCTGATCCGCGGCGCGCGACAGAATGATCTGGCCCTTCACTTTGCCGGTGGGGTTTCCAAAATCGGCGAGGCGCTCGAGCACCAGTGGTGTCGCGAATCGCAGTATCGGAGAATCCTTTTGCAGGTCGAATTCTCCGAGCGTGAACACCGCTTCGAACGGCGATTGTGTCGTCGTTCCGCGGTAGATCGCCTGGACGGAATAGGGCACGCCCTCCACACTGCCGCTGAGCCTCGCTTCGGTGCGCCCCGCGACGAAGGTGATCGTTCCCCGGTCCGCCGCGACGCGCATCAGGTGATGCGGGTCGGTCGGTTCGAGCGTGTTGGAGGGGATGTGCGCGACGATCGACTGTTGCTCGCTGATCCCGGGAAGGGAAACACCGAGGTTGTTGAACTCGAGCGTTGCGGCGACGCCGTTGATCGAATCTTCGGGCGAGGACGAAGAATCCTGCCGGAACGAGTATTGCAGGCGAGTTCGCGAGATCTCGCCCGAGAGCGCGAGTTCCTGGAAGATCGGGCGCAACCTGCTGGGGACCGATTCGGCGGGCCAATCGCTGAGGGAGACGTTGGTCAGGACCAGTTCGACGCCGAATGGATCAATCCTGCCTCCAACCGCCATCCCGAGAGATTCAGTCTGATCGGGCCCCTTGCGGATTTCTTTGAAGTTGATTGTGACCGAGTCCGGTCCTTCCGGCACGACCTCGCCCCGCACATCGAACGACTTCAAGATCGTGAGATCGGTGCCGCGATTTTCACCGAACTCGATGGTGCCCGACCGAACGACCACGCGAGGTAATCTTCCGACGCCGCCTCCTGTTGGGGGACGCCAACTCTGGATATTCACCGCATCGGTTTCGGCATTCTGGCAGATCCGAGCGACGATTCCGTCGGCGGCAACGGCTTGGAGTCCGATCTCGCCCTTGCGCCAATTCGAGGTATCGAGATCGACTTCGAGGCGTTTGGACTCGAAAAAGGTCCCGGGCTTACCGGGAACATCGGGCACGCGGAATTTCAAGCCAAAGAGATCTGTTCGTCCGCTCTTGTGAATGTGGATGCCTTCGAGCGTGGCGATGGCGCGAACTCGATTCGACAAAATAGATTCGATGATCCACCGACCCAGGAAGCCCTGCGTCAGCGCGTAGTAGAAGCCCAGGGAAACCCCGACGAGCCACGCGAGCGCAATGAAGAGCCGACGGACGCGGCGCTTTCTGGGTTTGGCAGAATTCTGAGTGGTCATGAAGTGCGGACGACCTTGCCCGCGCGGACAGGTATTTTACATCGAAAACGGCGCGGCGAGGGCGCGGCATGCGTCACGCGTCAGCAAATAGCCCGGGGTAGCGCCGGATTTTTGCGTGCCAAAGGCGTATCTACAGATTTGGAACAAGGCCGCGGCTTGGGAGCGCCCTTGCGAGACGCTACATTGGTTTCGTGGCCAAACTCAAGACACTCTTTGTTTGTCGCTCGTGCGGCGCTGTGCAGAACCGCTGGCTTGGCAAATGCCCCGATTGCGGGACGTGGGACAGCCTCGAAGAGGCGTCGCACGATCCAAACGCGGCAAGGGATCCTCAGGCGGCGCTGGTCGGCGCGTGGACAGAACTCACCGAACCAAAGGGCGCCGAAGTTGAATCGGGCGCGCACGCCCGGCCGATTCACGATATCGCGGACGATGAGGCAAACGTTGAGCGGATGAGTTCCGGGATTCATGAACTGGATCGGGTTCTTGGAAAATCGCGAGCTTCGGCGGCATCGAGCGAGAACGCGGGTGTTGTGCCAGGATCGGCGGTCTTGGTGGGCGGGGAACCGGGAATCGGCAAGAGCACACTGTTGTTGCAGGCCGCGGCAAGCATGGCACGTCACGGCACTCGGGTTCTCTACGTCTCGAGCGAAGAGTCCGCCTCGCAGGTGAGGCAACGCGCAGTCCGACTCGGTTCGCAGAGCGAGAAGGAATTGTTCCTTCTGAGCGACACGAATCTTGCCCGGATCGTGGAGCAGGCGCGGCGTGTCATGCCGCGGGTTCTGGTTATCGATTCCATACAAATGATTTACCGGAGCGATGTGCCGGCGGCACCGGGGAGTATCACGCAGCTGCGCCGCTGCGCTTCGGAACTGGTCTATCTCGCAAAAAAGAGCGGCATCGCCGTGATGCTGGTCGGGCACGTGACGAAGGACGGGCAATTGGCGGGGCCTCGCCTGCTTGAGCATCTTGTAGACACTGTCATCAGTTTCGAAGGCGAGCGATACCACCAGCATCGCGTCGTGCGCGCCGTGAAGAATCGGTTCGGCACAACGCTGGAGATCGGGTTGTTCGAGATGACCGGGGACGGACTTCGCGAGATTCCGGACAGCGCCGGCGTTTCGCCGGTTTCGGGTACCGAGCCGCGGATCGGGAGCGTGGTCTGCCCGGTGATGTCTGGTTCGCGGTGCGTGCTGATCGAGATACAGGCACTGACCGCTACCGGGTTTCTTGGTGCCGCGAAGCGCAAGGCGAGCGGGCTGGACTCCAACCGCCTCGCGATGCTGATCGCCGTGCTCGAGCAGCACGCCGGTTTGCGGCTCGCGGACCGGGACATCTTTGCGAGCAGCGTCGGAGGATTGAGGGTGGTCGATCCGGCGAGCGATCTTGCGCTCCTGCTCGCGATCGCCTCCGCGCAGACGCGCAAGGCCATCGATCCGGCGACGTGCGCGATCGGAGAGGTGGGGCTCGGGGGTGAGATTCGGGGGGCTTCGCAGATCGATGCGAGATTGCTGGAAGCGGCGCGGCTGGGCTTCAAGCGTGCTTTGATGGCGAAGTCGATCGGCATTCATGCGCCAAAGAACGCAAGGCTCGAGTTGGTTCAGGTGAAGAACGTGGATCAGGCAATCGAGCAGCTCGGATGAGTAGCGAGAGGAAGTCGGCGAGGCGCGATCGAAGCAATTAAGTTCGCGTGACGAGCCAGTCGGGCAGTTCCATCGGACGGCCTTCGTGATTGACGCACGCAAGAGTCGTCGCGCCGACCGCCGCGGTAAGCGGGAGAGATTCTTTGGCGCTCTCGCGTCGGACAACAACGACTTCGTATTCGTGCTCGATCTTGATGCGGCTGCCGCCGACCCACTTCGTGCGAATCTCAACGGTGTCGTCGTAGAGCACAGGTCGCCGGTATTTGACCTCGAGTTTCACGATGACGAGGAAGACGCCGCGTTCTTCGAGAGTTTTGTACGAGATTCCTGTCTCGCGGAGCAGGTCGGTGCGTCCGATCTCGAGCCACGGGATGTAGGAGGCGTGATGCGCGACACCCATGGGGTCGCACTCGCAGTACCGGACAAGGACGGTTGAAGAACCGGAAGCGGAGGGTTGAGTCATGGAAACCTTGGGTCCGAGAGTTTCGCGCCCCGGGTCGGAATCGAGTGAAGCAGGCCCGAGGACATTAGGACTCAGGATCTGGACTTACGCTTTCCGCTTGTCGCGAGTGATCTGTGCGTACGCGTTGTGGCTGTGGATCGATTCGAAATTCTCGGAGTTGATCTGGTACCAGGTGATGCGATCGTCCTTGTTCAGACTCACCGCAAGATCGCGCACGATGTCCTCAACAAACTTGGGATTCTCGAATGCCTTTTCGGTGACATATTTCTCGTCGGGGCGTTTCAGCACGGCGTAGACAGGGCTGCTCGCCGCGGCCTCGAGGTGCTTCACGAGTTCTTCGATCCAGAGGTTTCCGTTGAACCTCACTTTCGCCTCGATCTCGCACCTCTGGTTGTGCGCGCCGTATTCGGAGATTTCCTTGGAGCAGGGGCAGAGGCTGGTCGCCGGCGCCGAGACACCCATGACGAAATCATCAACGTGGTTGGCGCTGCACTCGAAGCTCACTTTGAAGTTCATCAATCCCGGCTGCCCTGTCACCGGAGCAAGCTTCTTGATGAAGTACGTGAAGCGAGCTTCGAAGTGCGCGTCCTCGGCGCCAAGCCGCTCACAGATCGCGCGGGTCAGCTTCGGGATGCGATCCGGCGTGAGCGGCTCCGAGGTGTGGTCGTTGAGCACCTCCAGAAAGCGGCTCATGTGCGTGCCCTTCTTGTAGTGGGGCAGCGAAACATACATGTTGATATTTGCGACCGTCGTCTGCTCTCCCCCGTCGGGCTCGCGCAGGCGGATGGGATATACGACTTCCTTGACGCCCACTCGATCGATCGCGACGTTGCGCTGATCGCGCGAGGCCTGCACATCGACCATGGCCTCGGGGCGCACCGATTCCTTCGCGTGCACGACAACCGGGCTGGGAGTGGAGTTCTTGGTTGATTTGGACACGATCGTTACTTCCTGGCTGAATAGTAGGATTCCGCTATGCGGTTTTCGTTGCGCGCGCGGGACCGGATTCGCCGGATTTGGCGCGGTTTTCGGGCTCGCCGTCGGGCCGACGATTCTGATTCGCATTCGTCAAAGCTGAAAGGAAGGCCTCGATCAATCGTGACGCAGCGCGACGATCGGGTCTTGCGCGGCGGCACGCCGGGCGGGATAGATCCCAAAGATCAGCCCGACGGCGACGGCGACGCCGAATGCGAGGATCACCGAGCCGAGGGTGACGTAAGTCGGCAGGCTGACCGATTGACTGAAATACTGGCCCACGACCGGCATTTGGGGCAGGCGCGGCGCGATCCATTGGATGAACCAGCTGCTTCCGATGCCGAGCGCGACTCCGAGAAGTCCGCCGCCGGTGGAGAGCACCGACGTCTCCACAAGAAATTGATACAGGATTGCCCGGCGTGTTGCGCCGAGCGCGCGGCGGATGCCGATCTCGCGGGTGCGCTCGGTCACGGTCGCGAGCATGATGTTCATGATGCCGATGCCGCCGACAAGCAGCGAGATTCCGGCGATGAAGCCGAGCACCAGATTCCAGGTCAGCTGGCTCTTCTTCGCGTTCTCCAGAAGTTCGTACGGCACGATCATCGAGACATCAGCAGAATCGGCGTGGCGCGAATCGATAATGCGCTTCAGACGCTTTGAATCAGGCAAGACCCGCTCTCGATCGGGGCTGGCGACATAGATTTCGGAGATCTCAACCTGGCTGTTCTGGAACGAGCCGCCGCCGCCTCGGAAGACCATGTCACCCATCACCGAGCGCGCGGTTGTAATGGGAATATGGACATCGAGATTGAGATCGCGTCCGACGAGGGCGGAACCGGCGCCGCCGGCGAGACCGATCGGAGCCAACACCCCGACCACGGTGAACGCCTTGGAATCGATGCGGAGTGTGTCGCCGATCGGATCATCGAAGCGGAAAAGCTGGGTGGCAACTTCCGACCCGACAACGCAAACCATGGCGTTGTTTCTCAGGTCTCCCTCGGTCAGATACCGGCCGCGTGCGACGTGCAGATTCGCGATGTCACAGAGATCCGGGGTCGTGCCAAAGGCCTGGCTGGTACGGGAAAGCGCGCCTCTCGACATCTTGCTGCCGACTTCCTTGAGCGGAACGATCGATTCGGCATCAGGGAAGTTGCTCTGAATCACCTCGAAATCGTCGCGGCGCAGGCCGTAGCGGCTGATCCAGTTATTGGAGTTTCGGTTCTGGTTCGCCTGGCTCTCCGCCGGGCGCTGCGACCGGAGGATGATGTTCTTCGCGCCGAGCTGCTCGATCTGCAGAAGAGCCTGGCGTTTGGAGCCTTCGCCGAGCGAGACCATCGCGATCACCGCGGCGACACCCAGGATGATGCCCAGCGCGGTCAAAAACGAGCGGAGCAGGTGCAGCCGCAGGTTTGTGAGGCCGAGGTGAATAGTCTCCAAAAGAAAAATCACGGCATGATCGTACGGAATCGGGCTTGTGCTGTCGCGTGATCCGGCCGATACTGGGCAGATCGTGAGCGGGATTGTCCGCAAATTTCGTGTGATGGAAGAGCGGGAGACAGCCCGCGGCTGGAGTTATCGCGTCGTGCTCGCGGGCGATGAGGCCGGCGAGAGCGAACACGAGGTCACCCTTTCGTGGGTCGATCACAATTACTGGTGTGGCGGCACGCAGGCTCCGAGCGTCACGACAGAACAGGTGCTGGAAACACTCCTGAATGCGATGGCCGATGGAGCCGCGTGCCGGCCGATGCGACAGGCGCATGGTGATTGTCTTCCGGGCCGATTCGACCTTTCGCTCGCGCGGCGGATCGTCCCGAAGCTCGATTCGATGCTCAGGCGGGCGGTTTAGCCGCGGCAGAGCGCCCACCAAATCTCGATGCACTCTGTGCGTTTCAGTTTCTGCGGGCGATGCTCATAAGCGCGAGCCCCAGTGAACTCGACCCGGGGGATGCCGCGGCGACCTCTCGATACCTGCTTGCGATCGACTCGCGAGTCTCCGCCGCCAACTGCGGGGCCGGAGTCGATCCGGAGCGCCCCGCGAAGATTCCAAGTCCGAACGCGAGCGCCAGACTTGCGGCGAGCGCCAGCGGGCGGGCAAAGGGCGGAAACGCAGATCGGCGCATAGGGGAGGCGATTCGAACCGGCTCTTCTTCCGTTGCCGCTCTGCGGACCAGCCCGCCCGCGCGGGTCCAACCGGCGATCTCTCGCGCGCACGCTTCGCACGTTCTGGTGTGTTCTTCGATCGCGCGCGATGCGGATGGATCGAGCTCGCCGGTGGAGTATTCCGGCAGAAGTTCATCGACCTGGGCGCACGACATCGGTGAGTCGGTTGTCATGGTGATTGCTCCTGAAGATCGAATTCGTGCAGGCGAAGACGCAGCGCCTCGATCGCGCGCCGGTAGTGCGTCTTTGCGGTCGGGATCGAGATGCCGAGTTCGTCCGCGAGCGCGGCAAACGTGAGTTCTTCCACCGCTTTGGCGACCAGGACCAAACGCTGCATCTCGGTGAGAGCTTGGATCGCGGTTGTCAGCGCGCGTCGTTCGTCGGGGCTGATCGATGCGGAAGATCTCGGCGCCGCCAGCTCCGAGGAGAGATCGAGCGGCCGAGTCAGTCTCAGGAAATCGACGCAGAGATTGGAAGTCACGCGCCGGAGCCACGCTACCTGAGCGGCGCGGCATGGAAAGACAGCCGAAGAATTGACGAGCCTTAAGAATGCTTCCTGTGCCACATCGTCGCAGCGGTCTCCGCGAATCCCGTGGGCTCGCGCCCACGCGAGCACCAGCGGGCGATCCTTCTCGGCGCACCGAGCCGGCGGCAGCGGCGCTTCGGCAACTGCCGGGGCAGAGGTGATCCTGAGAATGGGTGCGGGAGTAGACATCTCACTTCGAACCGGCGGTTGAGCGGACGCGGCTGGTCGCCATGAGGATCTGATCCCGATCCATCAGCGCGTAGCCGTCGAAAGACCAAGATACACCAGAGCCGTTGGTCTTCCCGTTGCTGATGACGACTTCTCCGGGCAACAAAAGCTCAACCTTGAAGCTCTCGTCGCTCAGGTCTTCGGTGACCTCGCGATCGGCTCTTTCGTGTGCCATAGCCTTGAGAAAGGCGCTCTTGATGTCCGGCGCGAGGTGTTCGTTCTCGATCGCCTCATCGATCGCCTGCTTGACGTTTGCAAAGAAGTCGTTCGCGGTTTTTTCGATCGTCGCATCGCGCGCCTTGCTGGGGGGCTCGGCGAGCAAATTGAGCGCTGCTTTGGTATCGAGCGAATTCGCGCCCGCGCTTGCCGCGGCAAGGATGCGGAGTCCCGTGTCCTGCGGCTGATCCGGGATCGCGGCCATCCCGGCGAGAATGAACTGGTGTTGCTTCTCGATTTCGGACGCTTTGAACTCGTCGATCAGCTTTGTGCGCTGCGCATCGGTCAGCTGTTCCGGGGGCGTGTCGAGCAGCTTGGCGGTTTTGGGGTCGCGCTGCATTTCACGGCGCGCCAATGTGTACGGTGCATCGACACGCTTCTGGTAGACGCGCCGGAACTGGTAGTAGCGCCCGTCGGGTCGGTCCTCGATCCAGACCTCGGTCGGGAACCGGAGCGAAATGGACTGGGCTTCTGGTGTGGTGGCGAAGGTACTGGGGAGTTCGCCCGCGGCGAACGAGTGCGTCGCGGAGACATCAATCTGATCGGGTTTCGACGGGTCCGGAGTCTCGGTGAGCTTCCACCCTCCTGCGGCGGACGGCATCGCGTCCCCCTTTTCGAAATCGGCTTTGTCGCCCGTGATGTGGACGGTGATGCTTGCCGAGCCATCTGGTTTCACGGTGATCCGTTCCTCGCGTTCAAGACAACCGGTGAGGGTGAGTGCCGCGGCGGTGAGTAGTGATGCTGTGGTGAAATATCGCATGGGTTCTCCTTGAAGTAGTGGCCTTCAGAAGAACGACCTCAAAGCGATTCGGATGACGAGATGAAACGAGATTCTCGCCAACTTGCGGCGCTATTTGAGCATGCCTTTGAGGTACTGACCCGTGTAACTCTCGCGCACGCTCGCAACCTGTTCGGGCGTCCCCTGAGCCACGATCGATCCGCCTTTGGCGCCGCCCTCGGGGCCGAGATCGATGAGCCAATCGGCGCACTTGATTACGTCGAGATTGTGCTCGATGACGACCAGCGTGTGGCCCGCCGCGGCAAGCCGATCGAAGACATGTACAAGCTTGCGGATGTCTTCGAAGTGCAGGCCGGTGGTGGGCTCGTCGAGGACGTAGAGAGTTTTGCCGTAGGGGTTCGCGGCACGGGAACGCATCGCCTCGAAACGCTCCGCCCACTTTGATTTTTTGCCTCTTCCTTTTTTGGCGTTGGCCAGTTCTTCGAGGGCGTCGGAGTCGGATTCGGAGTCGGCGGAAACGGCGTCCGAGTCAGCCTTCCCCAAACCCTTTCCATCGGGGGACGGGCTTCCGGCCGCGATGATCTCGGCCTGTTCGAGCGCGCCAAACGTTTTTCCGAGTTCGGTCGCCAGCTTGATGCGCTGGGCTTCGCCTCCGGACAACTGGGTGCTGGGCTGGCCGAGCGTGATGTAATCGAGGCCGACGTCGTGCAGGCACTTGAGGAAGCGGAGAATCTTGGGGTGATTCTCGAAGAACGAAAGCGACTGCTCGATCGTCATGTCGAGTACGTCCGCGATCGACTTGCCCCGGTACAGGATCTCGAGCGTCTCGCGGTTGTAGCGCTTGCCGCGGCAGACCTCGCACTCGACGAACACGTCCGGGAGGAAGTGCATCTCGATCTTTTTGAGCCCCTGGCCTTCGCACGCTTCGCAGCGTCCGCCGCCGTTGTCGCCGCGCACGTTGAACGAGAAGCGGCCGGGTTTGTAGCCGCGGATCTTGGCTTCCTTGGTCGCGACGAAAACCTTGCGGATGTCGTCGAAGATGCCGACGTACGTCGCGGGGTTCGAGCGCGGCGTGCGGCCGATTGGCGATTGATCGACCTCGATCACTCGGTCGAGGGTCTTCGGCCATTTGAACGATGCGTGCGCGCCTGGCTTGTCCCGCCGGCCGAGTAACTGGTTGTTTGCGGAAACCAGAAGAATGTCGTTGACGAGCGTGGACTTGCCGCTGCCGCTGACGCCCGTGACGCAAACCAGCCCGCCGGTCGGCACGGAGACATCGATCTTCTTGAGGTTGTTGTGCGTGGCGCCTTTGACGGAAATTGTGTTCTTGGTGTCGAGTTTTCGCCGCGCTTTGGGGACGGGGATGTGCTTGCGCCCGGAGAGATAGTCGCCCGTGAGCGACTGCGGCGCGGCACAGATCTCCTTGACGGTTCCCTGAGCGACGATTCTGCCCCCGTGAACGCCAGGCCCGGGTCCGACATCCAGCACGTGGTCCGCGGCACGGATCATGTCTTCATCGTGTTCGACGACGAGCACAGTATTTCCGATGTCCGCAAGGTGGCGCAGCGTCTTGATGAGCCGGTCGTTGTCGCGCTGATGAAGACCGATCGTCGGTTCGTCGAGAACGTAGCAGGCGCCGACGAGGCCGCTGCCGACCTGGGTCGCGAGCCGGATGCGCTGCGCCTCGCCGCCGGAAAGCGTGGCGGTTTTTCGATCAAGCGAGAGATACTCGAGGCCGACGCCGGTCAGGAAGCGCAGGCGGTTGTTGATCTCTTTCAGGATCGGCTCGGCGATTTCCTGCTGCTCGCGGGTGAGTTTGATCTGACCGATGTATTCGAGCGCATCGAGGATGTTGAGCCGCGAGAATTCCGCGATGTTGAGCATCGTCCCGTCGTTCTTCGGACGTCCGATCACGGTCTTGGAAAAAGCCTTTGCCGTGTCCGCTTTGTGCGCGCTCGTGAGCAGCACGTGCAGCGCTTCGAGACGCAGCCGATCGCCGCGACACTCTTCGCACTCTTTGGTCGAGATGAACTGTCCGAGCCACTCTTTGACTGTCGGGTTCTTGGTTTTTCCCCACCATTCGGTGAGCTCGGGGATGACACCCTGCCAGTGGCCGCGGCTGCCGATCTTGAGTTTCGAGACTTTGCCGCTCGCCGGGTCGCCCGCGTATCCGTAGAACAGCATCTGGCGCTGATCCTTGGAATAGGTCGAGATCGGCGCGTTGTAATCGACTCCGAACGCCTTGCAGAACTTCTTCAGCCCGCGCTGGAACCAGGCACGCACGGCCATGTTCTTTGCGTACGCCTCGATCGCGCCCTCGGCAAGCGATTTCGATTCGTTCGGCATCACAAGCGTTTCGTCGAGCTCAAGCAGCGTGCCCAGGCCCGAGCAGACTTTGCACGCACCCTGCGGCGAGTTGAACGAGAACAGGCGCGGCTCGAGTTCTTCGAGCGCAACTTGGGGGTGATCGGGATCGGAAAAGCGCGTCGAATACGTCGCGTCTTTCCAATTGCCGGATGCATCCTCGATCGAGACAACGGCCGTACCCTCGGCGACGCGGAGCGCCGCCTCGACCGATTCCGCGACGCGCTGACGTGCTTCGGCGCCGAACGAGATGCGGTCGATCACCGCGTCGATGCTGTGCTTCTCGAAGCGCCCGAGCTTCAGCGGGTTCTCGCCCGGGTCCTTGAGCACATCGCGGAGTTCGAGCAGCTTCCCGTTGATGCGTGCCCGCGCCCACCCCTGCTTCACCAGGTCTTCGAGCACCTCGCGATGGAATCCCTTCTTGCCGCGCACGATGGGCGCGAGGATCATGAATCGGGCCGGCTTTTCCTTGGTGGAAAGTTCGCCCGTGCGCGCCATGATGGCGTCCACGATCTGGCTGCTTCCCATCGCACTGATCACGCGCCCCGAGCGCTCGAGCACGGCTCCGTCCTTGCGCGCTTTGGTGGGGGCCCAGGAGTGGGGCGTGCCGCACCGGGCGAAGAGGAGGCGGAGGTAATCGTAAATCTCGGTCGTTGTGGCGACCGTCGATCGCGGGTTGCTGCTCGCGCTCCGCTGCTCGATGGCGATGGTGGGGGGGACGCCTTCGACCTCGTCAACGTCCGGCTTCTTGAGCTGCTCGAGGAACTGGCGCGCGTACGCGGAGAGCGACTCCATGTACTTGCGCTGTCCCTCGGCGAAGATGGTGTCGAACGCGAGGCTGCTCTTGCCGCTGCCCGAGAGGCCCGTGATCACGACAAGCTTGTCGCGCGGAATCGTGACATCGATGTTTTTGAGATTGTGCTCGCGTGCCCCGCGCACGTGGATGACGCGGTTCTCGTACGCGCTCGATCGCTTCAGTCCGTTGTCGCTGGCGGCTTTGACTTCGACGACGCGCGAGAGCTCTCGCCGCGACTTGGGGTGCGCGCGGTCCGGCTCGGTCGCACTGGTTGAGGGTGGGGGCGGGGGCGGGGGTGGGGGTGGGGCGGGCACTTTCCTTCTCTCCTCGGGCACGAATAGACTGTAAGCGACTCCCGTTCGGGATTCGTTCAGATCGCCTGTTTGGAGTCAAAATTCTGAATTCTTACCGGGGCGTTTCCGGCCCCGCAGCGTCCTGAGCGGGCTTCGCGACTTGCTTGTCCGTGGCCACTTCGTTGGGACTGCCGTACTCGGCTTCCAACGCCGCTTGTGCCGCGGCACGCCGCTGTGCTTCCGCCGCGCTCTTGGTACGGAACATTCCCAGAATCAAGAAGCCGATTGCCACGCCGATGCAATAGATGCTGAGGCGATAGAGAAAACCGTTCCGATCGCGCGGGGGCTTGCGTGAATCCGATTGTGCGGGCAGTGGTTCCACACTAAATCATAAGGCGACGCGATTCCCGGGTCGGTCTAGGTCAATCACCGGCCCCGCCTTTTTTCCGCATCGCCCGCGTGATCTTGACACCGGGCATGCCGGGGCGCTTGCGTGCCTTCGCCTCCGCCTGCTCGCTCAATTCCGACCGGCGCACGCGCGTGGAGCCTCCGGACTTGTTCGCTCGCTCCAGCCGCTGCTCGAGCGACTTGAGTTGATCGCGCAGGATCGCCGCGGCTTCGAAATCGAGCTTCTGCGCGGCTTCCACCATTTCCGCGCGGATCGTCACGAGCAACTCGGAAATCTCGTAGTCGGGTTCGCGTTCGCGGACGGCATCGCGCGCCTGCTTGCGGCCCTTGAGCGAGATCTCGAGCCCGCGCCGGATTTCCTTCTTGATTGTTTCGGGCGTGATCCCGTGCTGTTTGTTGTACGCAACCTGCTTGGCGCGCCGGCGCTCGGTTTCTGTGATCGCGGCCTGCATCGCGGGTGTCATCTTGTCGGCGTACATGATGACGAGTGCGTTGACGTTTCGTGCCGCGCGTCCCATCTGCTGGATCAGGCTTGTCGGCGAGCGCAGGAACCCTTCTTTGTCCGCGTCGAGAATACAGACAAGCGAGACTTCCGGCAGATCGAGCCCTTCGCGCAGCAGATTGACGCCGACCAGAACATCGAATTCGCCGAGGCGCAAATCCGTGAGGATCGCGACGCGTTCGAGCGTTTCCACTTCGCTATGCAGGTAGCGGACACGCAGACCTTTTTGATCGAGATAGCTTGTCAGGTCTTCGCACAGACGCTTGGTGAGCGCCGTCACCAGCACGCGTTCTCCCTTGGCGACGCGCTCTTCGCAGCGCGCGATCAGATCGGGCACCTGTCCTTGCGCCGGCTTCACGTCGATGATGGGGTCGAGCAGCCCGGTCGGTCGGATGACCTGTTCGGCAACTTCACCCGAGGTGCGCTCGAGTTCGTAGGGTCCCGGTGTCGCGCTGACGAAAGCAATCTGCGGCACGATCGATTCGAATTCCTCGAATCGGAGCGGCCGGTTGTCGAGCGCGCTCGGAAGCCGGAACCCGTGCTCGACAAGCACGGTCTTTCGCGCCTGATCTCCGTTGTACATCGCTCGGATCTGAGGCAGAGTCACGTGCGATTCGTCGATGATCAAGAGCCAATCGCGAAAGTTTGGTCGGCGCGAAACTTCCATGCGCTCGGGAGTCCCTTCGCGCGCTTCGCGGACTCCGCGCGGGCCCCGGAACGCCGCCTCCTTTCCCGCGGGAGGCGCGAAGTCGAAGTAATCCATCAGCGTGTACGGGCGCTCGCCCCGCTGGCGTCCGTCCATGAACCGCGAGTAGTTCTCGATTCCCTGGCAGATGCCGGTTTCTTCGAGCATCTCGAGGTCGTACTTGGTGCGGCTGATGAGACGCTGCGCTTCGAGCAACTTGCCCTGCGAGCGGAGTTCGAGCACACGCGCATCGAGTTCGGCGCGGATCGCCGCGAGCGCGCCCTGCATCTGCTCCTCGGGCATCACGTAGTGAACCGCCGGGAAGAGGAAGAACTGTCGCTCCTCGGCGAGCACCTCGCCCGAGGTCGGGTTGACGAGATCGACGCGATCGATTTCGTCGCCGAAAAGCTCGACGCGCACGGCGTATTTCTCGTACGCGGGCCAGATCTCGATCGCATCTCCCCGCACGCGGAACTGGGCGCGCTTGAACTCGATCTCGCTCCGTCCATATTGCATCGCCGTCAGCCCGAGCAGGAACTCGCGTCGATCGACGCGGGACCCCTTCGTGATCGTTAAGACTTTTTCGCCATAGGCCTCCGGGCTGCCCAGCCCGAAGATGCACGAAACCGATGCCACGACCACGGTGTCTCGCCGGCTGAGGATGCTGCTCGTGGCAGCCAGACGCAGCTGATCGAGATCGTCATTGCGCGACGAGTCTTTTTCGATGTAGATGTCGCGCTGCGGGATGTACGCCTCGGGCTGGTAGTAGTCGTAGTAACTGACGAAGTAGTTGACGCTGTTGTGGGGGAGGAACCCGCGAAGCTCCTCGTAGAGCTGCGCTGCAAGAGTCTTGTTGTGGCTGATGATGAGCGTCGGCTTGCCGAGATTGGCGATGACGTTCGCCATCGTGAACGTCTTGCCGGTTCCGGTTGCACCGAGAAGACACACAGCGGGGCGGCCATTCCGGAGCCCCTCGGTCAACTGACGAATTGCCGCCGGCTGATCGCCGGTTGGTTTGAAGGGTGCGACAACCTGGAAGGTCTTGAGCGGCACGACCGAGCGTATCCCGGTGCGAAGCTCGGTCTCCAAAGCCCGAGAACTCCGCGTCAATTCCCGCACGATCCGGTCATAACGCTTTGTCGGCGATTCCATTGAAACAGGGGGTTTGCTCACCTCTTCCGGCGGACGATGTTGCGAGCATGCGGTGGATCAAGAACAAGCTCAAGCGTGCGAAGGTCGAAGCGCCGGCCCCGGAGCGCCCGCGGGTGTCGCGCTCAGGGAAGCGATACGACACGCGACTGACCGATTCGGTTCTCGGAAGCGTGGTCGATCTTTCGATCGACGGGGCGCGTGTCGTGACGCGTTCCGAACCGAGCGTGCGAGCCGGCCACGTCTTCGAGATCGCGATCGCTTGCGACGGCGCGCGTGTCTTCGTGCTCTCACGTGTCGCGTGGACACGCAAGATCGACAAGGATCTGTGGAATATCGGTCTGCATTTCTTCGATGCCGATTCGCGCACGCGTACCGACCTCGAGCGTCTGCTCGATCGCTGTGCATCCGGGCGCGAGATGCTGCCGACCAGCATGGAAGTGGAAGATCTCTACGCAGTCCTCGGCGTGCCGCGCGAGGCGACGCTCGAGCAGATCCGTGCGGCTTACCGGCGTCTGGCGCGTCAATTCCACCCCGACCATTCTCCCGACGAAGATTCTTCGAGACGTTTTGCGCGGATCAGCAAAAGCTATATGGTGCTGCGCGACGAGAGCCTCAGGCGCCGGTACGACCAGATCCTGACGGCGGCGTAGATCATCCCTTCATGGCCGCGAGCAACTCGCGGGGCTGATTGCGCCCGAGCGCCAGCACGGCGGGCGTTGCCGCGAGCAGCGTCAGCGCGATCAGGATCGCACACCCGACGAGGATCGGCAGCGGCTGGGGCCGGAGAAAGATCTCGATTCCCATGATGGCGGCATTGAGGCGGACGCCCCCGTACGAGCCCTGGATTCCCATGCAGACGCCGATGACGCACGCCGCAAGCGCGACGACGACGGCTTCGGCCAGAACAAGGCGGCAGATCATGCCGCGCGTCGCGCCCACGGCCCTGAGCACACCAAACTCGAATCGCCGGCTTTCGATCGCCGCGACGATCAGGTTGGCGACGCCGAGCGAGGCGACAAGCATCGACATGATGGCGATCGCCGAAACGATGTAGAGGCTGCGGCCTATCGCGCCCTCGATGAGTTGCTTGAAGAACCTGCCCGTTCCGACATCGAGCACCCCGTAGTCGTACAACTCGCGCCGGATCTTTGCCGTCACCTCTGCATCGTCCGTGCCTTTGGCCAGCGACATCGAGATGATCTGAGTCGGGGGTTCATTGCCTCCGAGCAGGTAGTCGCGGAGAGCTCTGCGCGAGCCGAAGACCGCGCTCACCGCTTGATCCACATACATGTCGCCCAGATCGAAAAAATTGCTGACGATATCGAGTCCCGGGCTCGTGACGACGCCCACGATCTCGAATTCGTGGGAGTGATTCAGGTAGGAGACTCGGACTTTCTTCCCGACTCCAAGCCCCCTCGACGTGAGAAACTCTCGCGCGACAATGATGGAGTCGCCTTCATTGAGCTTTTTGATCGCAGTTTCCTGGTCACCCTGCACCCATGTCACGTTCATCAGGCGGAAGAACGAATCCGGATCAAAGCCAATGAACGCGGTCTTCAATGGCTGGACCGCACCGACGCCAAGCCCCGACATTCCTTCGGAAGCGATGTTGGCGCGCACCAGCGAGAGCGGGCTCGCGCCCGTGACTTCGGGCATGGAGCGCAATTTCTCCACGCTCGCGTCCGAAAGCGCAATGCCGGTGACGAACGCATCCGGAAATTGGATCCGCCCGAGCCAGTCTCTCGCGAAGGCGCCGCCTTGTGTCCACAGCGCAACCATCATCGCCAGCCCGGCCATCAGCGCTCCTGCGGTCAGGCCGTGTCGGTAGGGCGTGCGCCGGACACTGCGTTCAAGCAGAATGCGGGGGACACCCAGCGCAGTGCTGATCAGTGGACCAAAAAGCCGCATGACGCTTGCGACGGCGGGCACCCCAAGCAGGAAGTAGCCAACGAACATGCACGGCAAACCGAGCAGCACGTAGCAGAAGAAGAGCGCGTCGGGGTTCGTGATGAAGGTCACAACCGCAAAGTGAATTCCGATGAGCAACAGTCCGGCTATCAGGGTCCAGAGAATCGAAGAATTCCGCGGCACTTCCGCTCGGGCCGAGAGCGCTTTCAACGGTTCCATCCGCGCGGCACGCCACGCGGGGAATGCCGCGCCTGCCAGCCCCGCAATAACCGACCCCGCCAGGCCAACCGCAATCCCCAGATACGGAAACGCCAGTTCGATTTTGAGATCGGCCTTGAACCACCAGATCACGGCGCTCGCCAGCCCAACCCCGATCGGAACTCCGAGAAGCGAACCCGTCATTCCTAGAAGCAGGCCAGAGAGAATCTGGCTGCCCGCGATCTGGCCTCGAGATGCCCCGATGCAACGGAGAATGGCGAGTTCGCGCTGGCGCTCGATCACGCCGGTTGTCATTCCGGTCAAGATGATGAATGCCGCGGACAGAAAGGCGAGCGTCGATGCAATCACCAGTCCGATGTTGTTCGCCTCCAGGTTCTTCTCCAGGTTTGTCGTCACCTTCGCCGTCGGCTGGAGAATGACATCCGGTGGCAGTTGTGCACGCCGCTGTTCCGTGACCGTCTGCGGATCAAACCCGGGCTTGAGCGCAATCTCGATCTCGCTGAATTGCCCTTGCTGGTCCGTCGCTTCGGCGAGCGCCCCGGGTGTCATCCACGCGCGGGGCCGGCCGCCCAGCATCCCGTGGGGCGCGAGCCCGACGATCCGCAACTTGAGATCCGGCTTTCCGGCACGGACCAGATCGATTGTGTCTCCGATTCGCGCCTGGTGTTTCTCTTTCAGTTTCTCTGCCTCTTCGGCACTCGATGCAGAGAAGGGTCCGAGCGCTCCCTCTGGAATCGAACCCTCGGGCACGGTCGCCGGCGTTCCGGATATCAGGGCCGAAAGCGTACCGCTGCGCCGATCCGTTCGTGGCTCGATCCCTCGCAGCCGATCGAGGACGGTGTGGTCAATCGCGATCTCGTCGTCGCGTTGGGGCATGCGCCCTTCCGCAAGCTCCACCGGCCGATATTTGTCATCGAAACCCGGGCGAAAACTCTCGATGTACGTGTTTACGGCGTTGGAGCGCATCGACCTGGGCCAGGATTGCACACCGCCCTTGTCCGCTTCGAGCCACGTCGGTCGCACGATGCGCAGTGCTGCGGCCGCGCGAAGCCGTCCACTCGCCTCGTCAACTTCGATCCAGCCCCGGACAGAATCGAGAAGTACCGAATCGAGGCGCTTTGCGCTTCCGGCGCCACTGATCTGGAGATCGCTGCCCCCGACAACTCCAATCATCCGGGAGCGCAGCGATTCGGTCACGCTCGCCATCGCGGTCGCCACGGCACATACCAGCGCCGCCGAGAGCGCCACGACCAGCAGCAGCAGGATGCTGCGGCTACGCCGTTGCCACAGACTGCTGATAGCGAGCCGCCACGGCGCTCTCATCCAGTCCCTCCGTTGAGATGCGGTCGGTCACTCTGCCGTCGGCGACAACAAAGATCTCGCGGCAATGCGCCGCCGCGGCGGGCTCGTGCGTCACCATCACGATGCTGATGCTCTGCTCGCGGGCGATCTCTGAAAGCAGATTCCACAGGCTTTCGCTGCTGACCGAATCCAGATTTCCTGTCGGTTCGTCGGCAAGAAGCAGACCCGGAGAAAAATGCAGAGCACGGGCGATCGCGACGCGCTGCTGCTCTCCGCCGGAGAGCGCATCGGGTCGGTGATCGAGGCGATCGGAAAGCCCGAG
Organism: Phycisphaeraceae bacterium; assembly: GCA_019636555.1. Taxonomy (NCBI): domain Bacteria; kingdom Pseudomonadati; phylum Planctomycetota; class Phycisphaerae; order Phycisphaerales; family Phycisphaeraceae; species Phycisphaeraceae bacterium. The sequence goes on from JAHBXH010000001.1 coordinate 1,067,001, forward strand.
CCTCGTCAGAAGTTGCGCGGCCCGCGCGCGCGCCGACTCGGGGGTTGCGCCGGCCAGGATCGCCGGCAACTCCGCGTTCTCGACGGCGGTCATCGTCGGGATCAGATTGAACTGCTGAAAGACAATGCCGATTTTCGTGCGCCGGAAAAGTGTCGCTTCCTGTTCCGAGAGTGAGTCGATGCGCTGCCCACTGATCAGAATCTCGCCTTCATCCGGCTTATCGAGCGCTGCGAGCAAATGAAGCAGCGTGGACTTGCCGCTGCCCGAGCGACCCATGATCGCGTAGAACCCGGGCTCGTTGATCCGCATATCCACGCCACGCAGCGCCTCGACCCGCCCGTTACCGATCTGGTACGACTTGCGGACGTTGGTGCAGGAAATCATGGGGTGTGAAAGTGGGAACGAAGTACGAAGCGGTGGAGAGAACCGGGAGAAGCCGCGCCTTCGGTGCTCGCTGTTCTGATTCGTTTCGGACTCAGGAAGCCGGGTGCGCCTTGTCGTACGCCGCGCTATCCATGAGCTTGGCAAGGCCGGCGGGATCGCTGATCTTGGCTTTGAGAAGCCAACCCTTTCCGTACGGATCCTCGTTGATGAGGCCCGGGTTGTCGCCGAGTGCAATGTTCACTTCGGTCACTTCGCCCGCCACGAAGCTGTAGATGTCGCTGGTCGTTTTGACGCTTTCGACCTCTCCGACTACGTCGCCGGCCTTGAACTTCGTGCCGACTTTTTTCATCTGGACATAGGTGATGTCGGTCAGGGCATCGACCGCGAAACGGCTGATCCCCAGGGTCAGCGTGTCCCCATCCACTTTGTGCCACTCGTGCGATTCCGAATACTTCCGGTCGGTCGGGGATGCCATCGATTTACCTCGTCGTTAGAAATTCAGCAAGAGTCCGGAGGTCCCATAAAGACTGGGGCTGTTTTCGCCTCGAATCGGCCGTTCGAATCGGCAAATCACGAGTGTCCCGATGCTAGCCGCCCATCGAATCGTTGACTTGAAAACCCGAAAAGTCGGGTTCCTCCGACCACCGACCAAAAGGTTCATTTGACGAATTTCATCTTCGGCGGTATTTTGAAGTCGTTACCTTTTTCCCCTCCGGACGGTCGTCGCTTAGCGGTGGCGACCGTCTTTGCCGGGAATCGGGGCCGGCGCCGCCCCGGAGAGCATCCGAATCCCCTCGAATCTGCATTGCGGGCGATAACGCTACAGTCGTCTCTGACGACACATGCTTCTCACTCTCAATGCATCGTGCTTGCGGTCGCAGCTGCTTCCCTCCTCCGGGAACCAGCCAACGCTGCAATTGTCGGATCTGCCGCAGTACACCCGCGAGGTGCTCGGCCTAGGCGGACTCAATCTTTCTACCGACCTCCTGGCCGGGGCGGACAGGAGAAAGCTTGAGCAGCTTCGGGAGCGGGCGGATCGTGCAGGATGCCCATGCCTGCTGCTGATAGAGACCGAACCGCAAAAACTGGCCACGAACGATCCACAAACAACCGAGGCCGCCATCAATCGCATGCTGCGTGTGATCGAGGCGGCTCAGATTCTCTCGTGTACCGCCGCGGCACTCCGCATCAGCGCAGACGACTCGGATTCCGCTTTGCAAGCGGTCTGGCCTCGGCTTCGAAAAATCGTGGATCGGGCGGAGCGGCTCGAGCTGAATCTGCTTGTGAGCCCGATGAAAGGGCTCACGGCCCGCGCCGAACGCGTCACCGACATGATCAAGAAAGTGGGGGGCTTCAGGATCGGAACGCTCCCGGACTTTCAGTTTGCGGTGGAGTCAACGGGATCGGTGGAGGGAGCCGTGACTTTTCTGCGCCGGATCACGCCGTATGCGAGCGTCGTGCTCGCTTCGACGACCGACTTTGCAGACCCGCTTCCCGGTGCGGCGCACCCCAAACCGCCCGCGAGGAAGGCGCCCCGACTGGCCAAGGAAGACGACGATGAGGAATTGCCGGGAGGAAACGGGAAGAGCGTGAAGCAATCCGCGCGATCTCCGGAACCGTCCGTTGAGCAGGCGGAGGGCGCAAAGGCAAAGAAAAAGGGCAAGGAATCGCAGAAGGCCGCGGAAACGGCAAAATCAACGAAGTCCAAGGCCGACCCGAAGGGCGCCAAGCCGGAAATCCTTTCCGACGCGGCGGAGGACGATGATGACGGGGAAATCGAGGAACTCGACGACGCCTCGCTCGAAGATTTGATAGCAGACATCTTCAAGGGCGAAGGGGAGGAGCCCCCGCCCCCTCAGGAACCGCTGCCGCTTCATAAGTCGTACGACCTCTTCAAAATGGTGCACGCGGTCGCCTCGGTCGGATTCGATTCGACAATCGCGGTTGACTACCGGGGGGGCGGAGACGTTACACTGGGAATCCGGAAGAGTCAGAGGGTGCTCCGCGCCGCACTGGATCACGCGGCGATGTCCGCGTAACGCCCGACGTGAGTCGGGCGCGGACGGTTGGTCAGCGCACGAGAACGCGCAAGGAGGACCGTCATGTCGCCCACACCGACTTCGGACCCTCAATCGTCGCCGAACCGGCAGGACCTTCCCTTCGAACTCATGGAAGTTGTCGAAGTCTCTCGCTCCGAGATCGAAGTGATCTCCGACATGGAGCGCATTGTGTGCGATCGCGATGGCGCGGTCGCTACGCTAGACCGCGTTCCTTCCGACGCCGGTCCCATGCCAAGACTTCCGCGCGAACAACGGATTGTGATCACCATCGACGGCCCTGCCGGAACCGGCAAGTCGTCGGTCGCGCGATCGCTGGCAAAGGCGCTCGGACTGGACTTCCTCGACACCGGTGCGATGTACCGTGCCGCCGCGGCCATCGCGATCGACTTCGGCATCCCCGCGTCTGATTTCCAGGGCGTCGTCCGGGAAACGACCAAGGCCGACCTGCACTTTGACTGGACGAAGGATCCGCCGACCATCCTCGCGTTCGGCAAGCCCATCGACCATCGCATCCGGTCCGCCGAAGTCGCCGAAATCGTCTCGCCTATCGCAACCATTCGGGAGTTGCGCGAGCACATGGTGCGCAAGCAGCGCATCATCGCCCAGCAGCATCCGCGTCTCGTCACCGAAGGGCGCGATCAGGGCTCCATCGTGTTCCCGGATGCCGCCGTGAAGTTCTATCTCGACGCCTCGCCGGACGTGCGCGCACGCCGGCGCGCCGAGCAATTGATCGCGTCGGGTCAGGCGGCGGACCTGGGTGCGATTACATCCGAGATTCTCGATCGGGACAAACGGGATTCCACGCGGGCCGACGGTCCGCTCATCTGCCCGAAGGATGCCATCTGCATCGACACATCCGACATGTCCTTCGATCAGGTTGTGAGCACCCTGCATCGAAATGTGCTGGCGGTCGTGGGACGCTGACCACGATCTTTCCCGCTATCCTCGACCCCGATGGGTCTGAAGTCGATTCTGGAATCCCGGCGCCCGGGCGGAACGCTCGGCAAGGTTTTGCTCTATGAATTTCTGAGCGCATTCTGTGCGTCGGTGTTTATCCTGTTCTACCGCGTGCGCGTGCGCGGCTCAAAGAATGTTCCCGCCACCGGTCCGCTGCTCATCGCGGCAAATCATCAGAGCTTTCTCGATCCGCCGCTGATCGGTTCGTTCGTGCGACAGAGACACCTGAGTTTCGTCGCACGCATAGGGCTCTTTCATTTCAAACCCTTCGCGTGGCTGATCAGCGCTCTGAATTCGGTGCCGATCAACGACGAAGCGGGCGACGCCGGGGCGATCCGCGAAATCCTGAAACGCCTCCGCGAAGGGCACGCGGTCCTCATCTTTCCGGAGGGGTCTCGCACTGAGGACGGGGGCCAGAAACCCTTCAAGCGCGGCGTTGCGCTGCTGATGAAGCGGGCGAAGTGCCCGGTCGTGCCTGCGGCAGTCGACGGTTGCTTCAACGCTTGGGGGCCGGATTCCATATTTCCCAGGCTCATCGGCCATCGCGTCGCCGTGACCTACGGCAAGCCGATCCCCTACGAGGAACTCGAAAAGGACGGCGCGCAGGCGGCGCTCGATCGAATCGCGAGAGAGGTCAACGAGCTTCGGCTCCAGACCAGAGCATGCATGCGGAAGTCTTCGGGCAATTCCTATCCGCCGCGCGGACCGGGTGACCGGGACGGTGAGGGTGTTCCGTCAACACCGTGTTAGTACGAATCCTCGTGCAGCACAACTTTCCCACGGAACACCCAATAGATCACGGCGGTGTACGCGAGAACAAACGGGATTCCCATCGCCGCGATAGTCGCCATGATGCCGAGCGTCTTTTCGGTCGATGCGGCGCGCGAGATCGACAGGTCGTTGTCCGGAGAGACCGAGGAGACAATCAGGTTCGGAAAAAGCGCCAGCCCGAAAAGGAATGTGAATGCCGCGATCACGCACGCGGACGTGAGAAATGCCCGTAGCGGCCGATCGAGATAGAGCGAACGCGGGATATTGGCGATGGCCAGGATGTTGAGGATCACGATGATCCACGCCCACGGATAGTTCCGGAAGCTCGCCGTGGCACGCGGGATTTCCAGGATCGCATACACCGAAACGACGGCGTACATCGCGAGGAAACACCAGAAACACGTCCACATCCAGCGCCGGATGCGATTGTGAAGTTCTCCCTCGGTCTTCAGGTTCAAATAGACCGCCCCGTGCAGCGCGAAGGCGCACACCGCAAAGAGCCCGACGCACACCGGGAACGGGTGCAGCATCTGAACCAGCCGCACCGTATCGGTGAAATCTCCGTCCGGTCCGAGCGGCAATCCGTGCATCGAGTTTCCGACCGCGACACCGAAGAGAAATGTCGCCAGCGTGCTCGACGCAAAGAACGAAAAATCCCAGAACCGCCGCCACGGCTTCTCGGGACGCTTGCTTCGAAACTCCATCGACACGCCGCGGAAAATCAGGCAAAACAGCAGCAGCATGAACGCGAGATAGAGACCCGAGAATGCCGCGGCATAGGCCTTGGGGAAGGCGGCAAACAGCGCTCCACCGAAAACGACCAGCCAGACTTCGTTACCGTCCCAGAGCGGCCCGATCGAATTCATCATGATCCGGCGCTCGCGATCGTCGCGTGCCAGCGGATGAAGGATCCCCACGCCCAGATCGAATCCGTCGAGAATCGCATACCCGGCGAGCAGAACGCCGAGCAGGACAAACCACAGGAGCTGGAGGGTGGTCGGTTGCATCAGTGGGCCTCCGGCGTGCGGTTCTCGTTCTCATTGGACGCGAGAGTCTTCCCCTGACGATCCACGAGGGTCGCCGCGGCTTGAAGGAATCCCTTGCCGTCCGAGGGCGCGGTCCGAGGCTCTTGCGGCGCATCCGGGCCGTGCTGAATCTTGGTATTGAGCACAAAGACAAAGACGGCGAACAACAGCGCGTAGACCAGAGAAAAGAGAACGATCGATGCCAGCACCTGGTCGGCGACCACGACCTTGCGATTGGACAGTCCCTCGACCGTGCGCAGGCCGCCCGTCATCTCGAAGTTTCCGTCTGCGAGTTGCTTTACTTCGGGATAGACGACAAACGGCTGGCGCCCGACTTCGGCCGAGACCCATCCCGCTTGATTCGCGACGTACGCGCCCAGCACGGCAAAGACAAAGATCCACATCAGCCAGCGCTTTTCAAAGAGAGTTCCCTTCCACAGGAAGAACACCCCGAGCAACGTCAGCGCGGCGAACGCCGTTCCGAGCCCGATCATGACGTGATACGTCAGGAACGGGATCTTCACCGGAGGCCGCACGTCCGGCTGGAATCGGTCAAGCCCGCTCACCGGCGTCTTGAAATCCCGGTACATCAAGAACGTCAGCAGATACGGCACTTTCACGCCGTACACAACCTCGCGTTCCGTATCGGGCCACCCGGCGAGGTACATGCCGGTTGGTCCCGGCTCGGTCTTGAAGATGCCTTCAAAGGCCGCAAGCTTCACCGGCTGATGAAACCCCACCTCTCGCGCCTGCAGATCGCCGGAGAAGAGCATAATGAGACTGCACGCCGCACCGAACAGCAGCGCGATCTTGAATCCCTTTCGCGCAAAGTCGTGGTGCCGGTTCTTCAGGATGTAGAACGCGGTGATGCTCATCACGAAAAACGCGCCGAGAATAAACGCGCCCATCAGCACGTGAAACAGCCGGATCATGCTGGACGGATTGAACACCAACGCCCAGAAATCCGTGATCACCGCGCGGTTTTCGACCGGATCGATCATGTGTCCAGCCGGCGTCTGCATCCACGAATTCGCGATCACGATCCAGATCGCCGAGAAGATCGAGCCGAGCGACACCATGCACGTCGCGAAGAAGTGCATCTTCGCCGAGACGCGGTTCCAGCCGAACACCAGCACCGCAAGAAACCCCGATTCAAGAAAGAACGCGAAGATTCCCTCCGCCGCGAGCGCGCTGCCGAACACATCTCCGACGTACCGCGAGTAATTCGCCCAATTCGTTCCGAACTGAAACTCCATGACGATTCCGGTCGCAACGCCCATGGCAAAGTTCGCCGCGAAAATCCGGCTCCAGAACTTTGTCATCGCGTGATACTGGGGGTCCTTGGTCCTGAGGTACATGCCCTCCATGAACACCATGAGCACGCCCAGCCCGATCGAAAGGGGCGGGAACAGATAGTGAAACATGATCGTCATCGCAAACTGAATACGGGAGAGGGTTTCGACATTCATGGGTGCACTCCCGTCGCGGATCGACGCCGTCTGTCTTATCATGTTTTGCAAGCGTGTGCGAGTTTTCACCCGAAACCGTCGCCGCGGAGCATTCCGTCATGCAGGGCAAGAAAGTCGCCGTCATTCTCTGCGGCAGCGGCCGCGCCGATGGAAGCGAAATCCACGAATCCGTCTCCGTCCTGATCCATCTGGATCGGCACGGCCTGAACTACCGCTGCTTTGCGCCGGATCTGCCGCAGGCGGAAGTCGTCGATCATCTCACCGGCAAGCCGACCGGTGAGAAACGCAACATGCTCGTCGAGGCGGCCCGGATCGCACGAGGCGAGATTTCACCTCTCTCTCGGCTCGACGCGCGTGAATTCGACGCGCTCGCGTTTCCCGGCGGCAACGGCGCCGCAAAGAATCTCTTCACCTTCGCGAAAGACGGCGTCGATTGCTCGGTGAATCCCGACGTCGCCAAGGCAATCAAGGCCTTTCACAATGCCGGCAAGCCGATGGCCTTTGCCTGTATTGCCCCCGTGCTCGCGGCCAAAGTTCTTGGAAGCGCCGCGGGTGGGCCCGGGTGCGAGGTGACCATCGGCAGTGACGCCGGAGCCGCCGGCGCTATCGCCAAAATGGGTGCGAGGCATGCTCCGAAAGAAGTCACGCAGGCGCACGTCGATCCGGAAAACAAGATCGTGACCACGCCGGCTTATATGTGCGACACCGGACCCAACGGGGTGTTCATCGGAATCGGAGCAATGATCGACGAGGTCGCAAGGCTGCTCGAAAAGCGTTCGTAGCTCCACGAGTCCCGGCACTCCGGCGCTCCCGCCCCCCGGCAACCCGCCAATCGCCCGCCGTATTGGTGTCGCCATCCATCATCCGCTACTCTCTCACCCGGTCCAAAGGCTGTTTCTGAGTCTTCCGAATGCTCGTTTCTGAAAATCGTCCCCGCAACCTGAGGTGGTATCACGCCGGGCCGTTGCTCTTCGGCGATTGGGGGACGAGCCGCCTCTACGTCCTTGGACTGGCCTTCTACTACACGGCGCACGCATCGGTGCTCTATCTCGCCGCGATGTCGCTCATCATGGCGGCGGTCGCCTGGGCGTACACCGTGGTCTGCCGCTGCTTCCCCGACGGCGGCGGCGTCTACTCCGCCGCACGCAGGCTCAGCCCGACACTCGCTGTTCTCGGCGCCACGCTTCTGCTCTGCGATTACATCGTCACGGCGGCGCTCTCGGGAATCGAGGCCTTTCACTATCTCGGCGTCGGCTCGTCCAAGGTGGTGATCATCTCCGTCGCCACAATCTTTCTCATCGGCGTTGTGAACTGGCTCGGCGCCCGCAGCGCCGGCCGGATGGCCCTCTTCATCGCGATCGCCTCCATCAGCCTGTCCGCCATCATCGCGATCCTCTGCCTGCCGTGGCTGAAGTCTGGATTGTCGCGCGTCACGCTCCACGAGGGCGGACAGACCTCCCCCTGGCAGATGTGGGAATCGCTCGTGCGCATCGTGCTCGCGCTCTCGGGGCTCGAAGCAGTCGCCAACATGACGGGCCTGATGAAAGCGCCCGTCGCCAAGACCGCCAAGCGCACGATCTGGCCTGTGCTCTGCGAGGTCGTCCTTCTCAATCTCATCTTCGGGATCGCTCTGAGCGCCATGCCGGGGCTGCGCGATCGCGTCGAGCCCGATTGGGTCCGCTACGAGATCAACGAGCGAATCGCACCCGAAAACGTGCCGGCGGAGGTGAAGGAATACCGCGACACGGCAATGAAAATGGTCGCGACCGAAACCGCCGCGAGGCAGTTTGGCGATGGTGCCGGCAAGGTCTTCGGCGTCATCACGGGCATCGTTTTCGGGATGCTCCTCTTGAGCGCGGTCAACACGGCGGTCATGGCGATGGTGTCCGTGCAGTATTCACTGGCAAAGGACGGCGAGCTGCCCCGGTTCGCCACACGCCTGAACTACTCCGGCGTGCCATGGGCGCCGCTGATCATCGCCTGCGCCGCGCCCGCTGTGCTGCTGATGCTCGAGGCCGACGTCAAGGCGCTCGGAGAGCTCTACGCCATCGGCGTCGTCGGCGCGATCACTATCAATCTGTTCTCGTGCGCCGCGAACAGGTCGCTCGACATCGGAAAGTACGAGCGCATCGGGCTCTGGTCTCTCGCCGCGCTCATGGGAACGATCGGTCTCACCATCGTCGTCGCCAAGCCCAACGCCACCATCTTCGCCGGCATCATCGTCTCCGCCGTGCTTATCACGCGACTCGTCGTCCGCACCCGCGCGAGGCTCATCGCCGCAAGCCCGCTCCCGGAACCCAGCCTCGGCTGGCTTGCGCAGATCAAGGATCAGCCCGTGGTGCCGGGCCCGGGTCCTCGCCTGATGCTCGCCGCCCGCGGAAGAGATCAGGCGGCGTACGCGGTCGACATGGCCAAACGCCGCAAAGCAACGCTCTTTGCGATTTACGTCCGCACGCTACGACTGATGGATGTGGTTCCCGGACAGGTGCCGCAGATCGAAGACGATCCGGAGGCGCAGGCCGCGCTCGGGACAGCCGCGGTCCTTGCACGCGAATCCAACATTCCGTTCGTTCCGATTTACGTGACAAGCAGCGACGTTGTGAGCGAGATTCTCGACTACACCGTTACGTTCGGCTGCGACACGCTCATCATGGGTAAGAGCCAGCGTACGCCCTTCAGCCGCGCGGTTGTCGGCGACGTGGTCGCCCGCGTTGCCGAAAACCTGCCCGAAGGCGTTTCCCTACTCACGCGCGCTCCCGGCCCGTTCGAACACGCGGAGGAAGTGAAGCCCGCGAACGGCTCCGCGAAGGAAGTCGAGACGTTCAGGGAAGACCAGGAATCCTGAGCATGCACGCCAGCCGCCTGCGCCAAGATGTGGCAATCTTCATTGCAATCGGCGTCCCATAAACACGTGGTTCCGAATCGCCTGCTTGGCAATGAATGGGGTATTCGCCTCATTTTTTTGCCCTTCCCGGTTATTTGCGCGGAACCTGTTGCTCCTCGACATCGGGATATGTAATGTAAAGACTGAGGCGCGAGCCTCCGGAGGTTTCCGCCCTCCGATTCATTAGAAGGGAAGAGGGAGCAAGAGAAATGCAGAATTACCGATTGGCTATTGCCGCGTTCGCGGCAGGTTTGGCTGTGACCTCGATGGCACAGGCCAGCGTGATCTTTTCAGGTAGCGGCGTGAATCCGGAAGTCGGCGCGACAGCATCCGGCTCGGCGATGTTTACCATCGCCGGCGACACGCTCACGATCGTCCTGACCAATACGACGGCGCCGCGCACGACGGCCCAGGGCAACGCCCTGACCGGCGTGACCTTTAATTTCAGCTCCGGCTCAACGACGCTTGTGCTGACAAGCACCGCGTTGACGGGCGGCAGCACCTATTGGACCAGCAAGACGACCAGCGCTGCGGCACCCTCGCTGGCCGGTTCCTGGACCGCGGCGATCAATTCCACCGCGGACCATCAGTACGGTGTCGCAACGACCGGGTTCAACGGCTGGTTCAACGGTGGGTCAATCTCACTCGGGAACGCCGCTCCGAACTACGGCATCGTCGCCGCCGGCACGTTCGATGGGAGCAACGTCTCCTTCGGCGGGTCGCAGTATCCGTTCATCCAGAACTCGATGACGTTCACCTTCAGCGGCGTGGCTGGCTTCACCGAAGCGCAGATCGCCAACGTCAAGCTGCTCTTCGGCACCGACGGAACGGGGATCATCCAGACCGTTCCTACTCCCGGTGCGCTCGCTCTGGTCGGCCTCGGCGCAGTTGCCTGCGTTCGTCGCCGTCGCGCCTGATCGCGGCAACCTTGCTCGCTTCGAAAGCCCGGGTTCTCCCGGGCTTTTTCTTGCGCGCGGACTGGCCCACCCTCGCAATCCGCACGGTGGCCCGCTCATCTATGGGCAAATCAGTTCGTTGTACGCGGCAACAAAGAGAATGAAATCCGAATCGTCGACGAATCCATCGCCGTTGATGTCCGCCGGGCATCCCGCGGGCATCGACGGGTCCGCACAATCGAGAATGTTGTAGCCGACGACGAACGCGAGAAAATCCGAGTCATCGACCAACCCGTCGTCGTTGAAGTCGGCGGGGCACGGATCGACTTCTCCTGCCGAAATACGGAGATTGTCCATCGCCCACGATTCGTCATCCAGAGGCTGAATCCCCGGCCCTTCGATCACAAAATCGATCCGCACGCTCGAAGCGCCGTGCGGGATGTTGTGGAATCGCGGCTCAAGATACATGTTGTACGCGCTGTCGGTGAAGTAACTTCCCGGTCCGGAAAACCCAAGATCGACACGATGCGCCAGCTCGACGCCGGGCGGTGGCACGTACGTTTGATCCTGCGACGCCGTCGCGTTCGCGAACGACTCGCGAAAGATCGTCACCGAATCCACGTCGACACGCAGGAAATCGCCTTCAGGAAACGTGCCCGTGCCGTCCAGCGAGTCGATCGCGGCGAACAAAAAATCGATGTTGATTGCGGTGTGCGTCGGCAGACCGGTCAGCGTGATCGAGACGACGTTGCCCGTCGGGCTCCGGAGAAAACTGCCGCCGAACTGGTTGCCGACGGGTCCTAATCCCGCGTACCCCTGAACGCCGGTCAAAGCCGCGACTCCAGGAGAAATCTCCGAGGGCAGCGATCCATCGAAGTCATTGAAAAACACCACAGTCTGAGCATGCGATCCGATCGACAGAATGCTGCCCGCGATTGCTGCCATGGCTGTGCGGCAAAGACTCATCGGGATTCTCCTCTCCACATGCCAACCGAGTTGCTCGGCCGGCTCCGAATTGATTCTAGTGACGGTATCAAGCGGGCCTGGCCTCCTCCTCCAAGTGCGGCGATCGCGACCGGCTCGGGTCCACTGCTTTGCCCCATCACCGGTTTGTCACTACGCTGGTGCCAACGGGAAGGAGCCCGCGTGTTGCAGGAAGAGATCCCCAGCCAAGGCGAAGAGACATTGGAGGGAGAAGCCGGAGAGCTTCTCAAAGGTCTGACAGCCGCGCAGCAAAAAGCCGTGCAGACGACCGAGGGCCCGCTACTGGTGCTGGCCGGCGCGGGCTCGGGAAAAACCCGCGTCATCACGAGGCGCATCGCCTATCTCATCCATCAGGGCGTTCCGCCCTGGTCGATTCTCGCCGTTACCTTCACCAACAAGGCCGCGGCGGAAATGCGCGAACGCGTCATGGTCGTGCTCGGGCACGATCCAAAGCTCACGCGGGGCCTGACCGTCACGACATTCCACTCCTTGTGCGCAAGATTGCTCCGGCGCTACGCCGAAGCCGCGGGTTTGAAGCCGGAGTTCTCGATTTACGATTCCTCCGACCAGGCGTCGCTCGCAAAGCGTGTGATCGCCGATCTGCAGCTCTCCACCAGCAACTGGCCTCCGCGCAGCGTGCTCTCGGCGATTTCCACGGCGAAGAACGATCTGCTCGATGCCGATGAATATGCCGCGCGGTCCCACGACTTCTATTCACGCACCGTCGCGAAGATTTTCCAGGGTTACCAGAAGGCGCTCAAGCTCGCCGGCGCGGTGGACTTCGATGATCTGCTCGTTCTCACCGCCAAACTGCTCAAGGGCAACGAGGAAGTCCGGCGCGAGTGCAACGAACGCTGGCGCTATCTCCTTATCGACGAATACCAGGACACCAACCACGCGCAGTTCGTAATCGCCTCCCTCATCGCCGGCAAGAACGAAGAGGGCCACCCGCCCAACATCTGCGTCGTCGGTGATCCCGATCAGGCGATCTACGGCTGGCGCGGCGCCGACATCGCCAACATTCTCGAGTTCGAGCAGAGCTATCCGGGCACGAAAGTCATCATGCTCGGCGAGAACTTCCGCTCGACCGCGCCGATTCTCAAAGCCGCCGACACCCTCATCCGCAACAACATCAAGCGCAAGCACAAAGACCTGTTCACCTCGCGCGTCGGGGGTGAGCGTGTCGAGGTGACCCTCGCACGCGACGAAAACCACGAGGCGGCGCTCGTCGTTGATTGGCTCAAGAGCGTCAAGGACGAGCGCGAAGATTCGCCCAGCGCCATCGCCTGGCGCGAGATGGCCATTTTCTACAGAACCAATTCGCTCAGCCGCGTGATGGAAGATGCTCTGCGTGCCGCGGCAATCCCCTACACCATCGCGCGCGGCACCGCGTTCTACGAACGCGAAGAAGTCAAGAACGCCATCGCCTATCTGCGTGTTGTCGCCAATCCCAACGACGGTGTGTCGCTCTCGCGCATTGTGAACACTCCGACGCGAGGGATCGGCTCGACCACGTTCGGAAAAATCGAGGACGCCGCCGGAGCCCAGGGCCGCCCAGTGCTTGAAATCATGCGCGATTCGTTCGCGCTCTCCGAGGTCGCCGGCCGTGGTGCCGCGGCAGTCGGAAAGTTCGTCCAGATGCTCGACGATTGGACCGGCGGCGGCACGTTCATGGGCGCGCAGGTTCCCACCGGCCTCGCCGACCTCGTCTCTCGCATCATCCGCGAGTCCGGCCTCGAAGCCATGTACCGCACCCAGGCCAAGGCCAGCGGCAGCGACGCCGATCTCGAACGCCTCGACAACCTCGACGAACTCGTCAGCTCCGCCCGCCAGTTCGAGATGGAATTCGACGCCATGGCCGATCCCGCGGCAGAGAACGCCGACGGCCTCGCCCGCCCGAGCGATCAGACTCCGCCTCTGCTCGCGCTCCTTCGCGCCTATCTCGAGTCGATCGCGCTCGTCGCCGACGCCGATGCGGTCGATCCCGCGCAGGGTGCGATCACGCTCATGACGTTGCACGCCGCGAAAGGGCTCGAATTCAAGGCCGTTGCGATCATCGGACTCGAAGAGGGGCAATTGCCACACAGCCGCGCCCGCGAATCACAGGAACAGCTTGAAGAAGAACGCCGGCTCTGTTTCGTCGGCATCACCCGCGCCATGCGCCGGCTGCATCTCACCAGCAGCCGGTATCGAACTATGCGCGGCATCCCAGAGCGCACGATACCGAGTCGCTTTCTCGAAGAGCTCCCGAAAGATTCCGTGCTCATCAGCGATCAGGCGGATGCGCTCGGCGGGCTCGAAGACTTCATCGAGCGTGGCGAGGGCGGGGGCACACGATTCGAGCCCGAAGACGAATTCGCAGCGAAAGACTCGAAGCGGGCCAAGCTCGCGTGGAGTGGCACAGGCAAGCTCGGATCAAAGAGCTCGCCGTTCCCTGTCGGCAGCGTTGTGCGTCACCCGCAGTTCGGGGAAGGAGAAGTGATCAATATCACCTCCGGCGCCAACGCCCGCGCGACGATCCGTTTCCGTGGCGTTGGAACAAAGACGCTTGTGCTCGAGTACGCCCGCCTGACCCGCGTGAAGTGAACGCTTCTGAGTCGTTCGAGGTCTTATGAATCCGAACCCGCCATCCCGAACTTGTATCTGAACAGAATCCCCTTTCCACTCCGCGCGACTCCGCCTTCTCCGCGTACTCCGTGTTCTCTTTCGAGCCCCCGGCAATCGCATCGAACCCGCTTCGATCTTGGTGCGCTGTATTCTGACCAGGCCCCATTCAGGAGTCTCGCATGAAGCCGATTCGCGCTCTCGTCGGTGCCTTGGTACTTTCCTCTCTCGCCGGCAGCGTTCTCGCCCAGGACCAAACACAGGGTGCGGTGGTCACGATCTACAGCACGCTCAGTCCCGGACAGGGCGTGCCGCGCGATGCGCTCGCGCAGGCTCGTTACAGCGGCGGCTGGTCGAACATCTCCAACATCGTGCAGGGATTCGCAACCGTGCGCCAGTTCCTGAATTTAGAGTTGAAGAACGGGCTGAACGATGTTCGAGTGACCGATGTTGCCGCGCTCATCGAGCCGACCACGGTGACGTTTCAGTCGTTGACCGCGCCGAGTATGACCCGCGTCCTCGAGCAGAATTTTCAGTTCGACCTGATCGGCCGCGAGAAACTGCTCGAGAAATACATCGATAAAGAGATCAAGGTCGGTTCGCCCGCCGGCGATCAACTCAGGTACACCAGCGGCACGCTCCTCAGCACCGCCGGAACGATCGTTTTGCGCGACAGTACCGGACAGATCCAACTCATCGGAAACGCGACGAATTTCGAATTGCCGACGCTGCCCCAAGGGCTCCTCACCCGGCCGACTCTGCTTTGGCAAGTCGAGACTCAGCAGCCCGGCGCGCACAACGCACGCATCACCTACGAAACCGCGGGTATGACCTGGTGGGCCGATTACAACGCGCTCTTCACGCCCGGAAAGGACAACAACAGCGGCACGCTCGATCTCTCCGCCTGGGTCAGCATCGTCAATCAGTCTGGGGCGAGCTATCCCGAAGCGACGCTGAAACTGATCGCCGGGCGCGTGAACCGCATCCAGCCGCGCCCGAGCCCGTACGCCGCGCGACGGGAAATGAGCATGCTCGCCGACCGTTCGGACGGCTTCGAGCAAAAGGCATTCTTCGAATATCACCTCTACACGCTCGGTCGCACGACAACTCTTCCGGACAACTCCACGAAGCAGATCGAGTTGTTCCCGGCGGTGCTCAAAGTGCCCTGCGATAAAATCCTCGTATACGACGGTCTCGCGATCGACGCGGGCGACTACGGCGGCCCGATGACCGATGCGGGCTTCGGGGCGCAGGGCCGGACAACCGTGGAGGTCTACCTCCGCTTCAAGAACACCAAGGAATCGGGCCTCGGAATCCCGATGCCCGCGGGCGGGGTCCGGGTAAGCCAGCTCGACCCGGCGAAGAGCGGACGCGTCGCGGACGACATGGCCGAGTTCATCGGCGAAGACATCCTGAATCACACGCCTAAGGACGAGTCGGTGCTGCTCAAGCTCGGCGCCGCCTTCGACGTGGTGGGGGAGCGCAAACAGGTCGACTTCAAGGTCGATAGCGCGCGGCGCACCATGGAAGAAACCATCGAGGTCAGCGTTCGAAACCGCAAGGACGTCAAGACGAACGTGATCGTTCGCGAGCGTTTGTATCGGTGGGCGAACTGGGAAATCAGCGGCGCGACGCAGAAGTACGAAAAGACCGATTCACGCACGATCCAGTTCCCGCTCACGCTCGATCCGGGGCAGGAAGGGAAGATTCGCTACACCGTCAAATACTCGTGGTGATCGCGCGCCGCGAGGTTATGGGTTTGTCGCCGCGGGCTCGGGCTTGGTTGCAGGAGCATTCCCCTCCGGTCCCGGGGAAGTCGGCTGAGGAGCCGGCGCAGTCACGGGAGTTCCCGGCGTGACGTGAACGGCGCTTGCCGTCTGGCCCGCGTGTTCGACGCGCGGGTCGCTGCCCGTGGCGTATTCCGGCGTCTTGCGGATCGTGACGTCCATGCGGCGTGAATACTTGTCCGGGCAAGCCATGACGCTGTTCAGTTCGCCCGCTCGCGTCGGTCGCTCGAAGAACCGCCACTGCAGCGAATCAGGGTTCGCCGGGTTGTCCGGGAACTGCGCCTCGTGGAAACGCAGCGTCAACTGCTTGGCGACGGGCACGTCCGCGGTCCAGATCGGTTCGTTCGTCCGCACATCCACGATGGTGACCGTCACCGGGTAGTACTCGTTCGATATGAACGTAAACGTGTCGTTCGAGCGCATCGAGCCGCCCGGACGGTACACGTTGCAGCCCGAAAAAGTGAGAAGTGCGAGAGATGTCGCGACGGCGCCAGCGCGGCCAAGGTGCATTGAAATTCTCCGGCTCGGGCGGGGCTTTGGTCTTGCCGCCGAGCGTCCCAGAATGTATCGGCTCCCAGACTGTTCGGCGTGACTTGTCTTCAAGATCGTTCGGAAAAAGGTCGGATTCAAACGGATAGACTCAATCCTGATGCAAAACCTCGCGGAATCGTTCAGGATCGGGCACGGATACGACCTCCATCGGCTCGAGCCGGTCGCTCCGGCCGGAGCAGGCCGTCCACTGATCGTCGGTGGCGTCAGGCTCGCCTCCGAGAAGGGGCCGGTGGCCCATAGCGACGGCGACGCTCTCTTGCATGCCATTACAGACGCCCTGCTGTCCGCCGCAGGACTTCCTGACATCGGGCAGCTTTACCCGGACAGCGACCCGAAACACCATTCGCAAGACTCAAAGACTTTTCTTCGCGAAGCCGCCGCGAAGGTGCGAGACCTGGGTTGGACCGTCGTGAACGTTGATGCGACGGTGATTCTCGAGAAGCCGAAGGTCAGCCCGCACAAGCACGAAATGCGGTCGTGCGTCGCCGCGGCGCTCGATGTCGATGTTTCGCGCGTCGGCATCAAGGGAAAAACGCACGAAAAAGTGGACGCCGTGGGCGAGTCTCGCGCAATCGAAGTTCACGCGGTTGCTCTGCTCGTCCGTCAGTGACGCGGGCTTCGCGCCTATTGCCGCCCGCGCATTCTGCGGGTCAGAATCCGATCCGCCAGCCGCGGCATGAGCGTGACGAGCGAGAGGGCCGTGCGCATCGGCAAACTCGTCCACACCTCTCCGCGCGGCTTCTTCAGGCAGCGGACGATCGCTTTCGCAACCGTTTCCGCCGGCTGTTTGAACGACTCGGGCGTCTGAATGCTCGTTCGTTTCCCTCCCGAGAGTTCGCGCGCCATATCGAAGAACTCAGTACGCGTGCCGATCGGGTGTACCGTCGAAACATGAACGCCCGCGTCGGCGAGCTCGATGCGCATCGCGCGGCCGAAGTGGTCCTGCAGCGCCTTGGTGCCCGAATACGCCGCGAAATTCGGAAGCCCGATCTTGCTGACGCAGCTCGAGCAGAGCAGCACATGCCCCCTGTCGGGACCGGCGTTGGCGTCGAGCATGTGCCGCGCGCCGAGCTGGCACAGTTCAAGGCTCGACCAGAAATTGGTGTCGAAGATATCGGCGAGGTTCTCGCGCGAGCAGTCCATCACCTTGCGTTCGACGCCGTACCCCGCGTTCGAGAACACGCTGTACAGCGAGCCGAATTCTTTGGTCGCCGCATCGATCAGGCGCCGGTTGTCACCGGGCGTCCTGACGTTCATCACGACGTACGATGCGCGCCCGCCGGCGGATGCGATCTCGTCGACGAGCGAGCGCAGCCGGTCTTCGCGCCGCGCGCCGACGACGACGTTCATTTTTTCACGCGCGCAAAGCAACGCCGTCGCGCGTCCGATGCCGGAGCTTGCGCCGGTGATCGCGATCGTCCGACCGGTGAGGTCGATCTTCGCCACGGCTTACTTCTGCGTGTCGCCCTGTTTGGTCTGGCCCGGCGCCGGATCCGGCGTGCCGCCAAACGCCTTCTTGGTGTTGTCGCTGGTTTGTTCGATGTCCGTGCCAAGCCCGGAGACCGTGTTGCACGCAGCCAGCGTGGCGAGAGAAAGAGCCGAAAGAGCGAGCGTGACGACACGAGCAATCTTCTTTGTGCGCGAATTCATTCCAGAACTCCGTGTTTTTCTGCGGCGATGCGATCGACCGCGCTCAAGCGTACACAGATTCCGAAGTACCCGCGCCGCTCCTACTCCGCCATCATCGATTCCATTTTCACTCCGGCGGGTGCGCGGCGCACGAGCCAACGAAGCTCCTCGAGGCCGAACACGAACGCCAGGGCAATGTAACTCATGCCACCGACGAGAGTTGCGACGCTCAGCCGTGCGAAGTGCTGGCGCCAAGTCGCGGGCGCGGGCCACAGCGAAATGACCGCCCACACGCACGCGCCCATGAGCAACGCGACGGCGAAGACTTTCGTGGCGCCAACCACCGTCGAGCGATCAAAGACATTCGCGTCGAGCTTTCGTTTCGCCGCCCAGCACACGACCAGCGCCTGGAGCATCGCGCATGTGCCGGTGGAGAGCGCGAGACCCGCTTCGCGCAGGTACCAGATCAGGATCAGGTTCAGCGAGAGGTTCGCCGCCACCATCGCCATCGCGACGCGCATCGGAGTCACCGTGTCGCCCCGCGCATAGAAGGCGCGCGTCAGCACGTGATTCAGCGAGTACGCCCAGACCGCGGGCGCGTAGCACGCAACGACCAGGGCCGAGCGCTCGAGCCCCTCGCGCGAGAACTTCCAGAACATCGTGTGCACCAGGTCTTCGCGCACTGCGACCAGCCCGATGCTCGCCGGGATCCCGATGAACAGCGACAATCGAACACCCCGCCGGAGCACGTCGACGAACGCGACCGAGTGACCCGCGGTTCTCGAGAGCAGCGGGAAAACAGCTGTGGCGACCGCGATCCCGAAAACCCCGAGCGGAAACTGATAGAGCCGCGACGTGTACGAAAGAATCGAGTTGGATGATTCGTCGAGCGTGACGGCGAAGCCGAACATCGTCGCGCCGAACCAGATCGGCCACATCGCGATCAGCGTGTCCATCATCGTGTTGAGTTGCAGCGTGCCGAGCCCCAGCAGCACCGGCACGAACCGCTTCAGCACCCGACGTGCCGATTCACTCGCCGCGGAAGTGATCTTCGTCCATCGCACGAGCCCCCTCAGCGCGAGCATCGACCACACGATCTGCAGCACGCTCGCGATCACCGCCGCGACGCCCACCAGATACGCCGATGTCTCTTTCGGAATGCCTTTCCAAAAGAAGGGCACCAACGCCGCGCCGATCATCATCAGGTTGAGAATCACCGGCGCCGCGGCGGGCGGCCCGAACTTCCCGTGACTCTGGAGAACACCGCCCAGGATCGCGGTTGTGCACACCATGGGCATCATGGGCAGCATGAGCATCATCAGCCTGATGGACAGCACCCTGTCCGGGTCGTTGCGCGCCACGATGAGCACGACCATGAGCGCCACTTCGACTACCAGCACGATCAGCGCGGTGGTCAGCGTGAGTGCGCGCAGCGTGAGCGACGCCAGCTGATCCGCCACCTCCGCCGAATCCTGACGTTGCCTGGTGTACTCGGGAAGAAACGCCGCGGAGAGCGCGCCCTCGCCGAAGAGTCTGCGGAAGATGTTGGGCACCTGGAACGCGGCATTGAACGCCGAGCCGATTCCGGTGTCCCCGAACAGGCCCGCTGTCAGGATGTCGCGCACCAATCCGGTTAACCGCGAGACGAGCGTGAGGCTCGCGACGATCCGGATCGCCGCCGCGAGAATCCCTCCGAGCGCGTGCGAATCGTGCGGACGGTCGGTGGGATTGGCGTGTCCCGCGCCGGGGTCTTGCGGCCTGTTCGCGTCTGTCGTCGGGACTGTCATCACGGGCTGATTCATCGGCTCAGCCGCCCAACCACCCACATCCCGGCGATCGTGATCGCGATCCCGATCATGTTGAATCCAAGGTCGTCCCAGGCACACGTTCGCCCGAGCGCGGGGATCGATTGCAGGCCTTCATCGATGCACGCGTACCCCATCGCGAGAAGGCAGGTCAGAAGCAGATTCCGATTCGAAAAAACGGGACCGAAGAACCCGCACGCCGTCGCGAGCGCCGCCCATGTTCCGAACGCGCCGAGATGAACCCAAAGGTCGCTCCGTTCAACCGGACCCTGGATTTGCAGGTTGGGCCAATGTGTTCCCGCAAAGAGCAGGAGCGCATAGAGCGCAAACACCGGCCGCGGCAACCGGAATCGGTTCATGCGCTCGCGCCAGTGCTGTCCGCGACGGGTTCCCCGATACTTGCGGCCCTCGTCACCACCAGCGGGGGGTCTTCACGTGTTTCCGCCGCGAGGCGCCGATCCGCGAGGTACGCATCCGCGAGGGCGCGATAGTCTTCCGCGCCGCTCGCCTGCGGTGCGTAGTCAAAGATCGTTTTGCCAAAGCTGGGGCTCTCGGCCAGCTTGATGTTCCGCCGGATGGCCGGACGGAACACCTTGGCGTCCTTCCACGGGACGTCGTTCGTTCGCCCGCTCTCAAAGAATGCGTCGAGGTCGGCGACGACTTCGCGCGTGTGGGTGCTTCCCGCGTCGTGCATGCAGAGCACCACTCCCGCCACACGCAGATTCGGGTTCAATGCCTGAGGTCCGCTCGCCAGAAGCTTCACTGTCTCGAGCAGTTTTCCGACGCCTTGCAACGCCAGAAAGTGCGCCTGCATCGGGATCAATACCTCGTCCGCGGCATTCAGCGCGTTGAGCGTGAGCAGCCCGAGCGATGGCGGGCAATCGATCAGAACAAAGTCGACCTTGCCCGAAAACGCACCGATCACGGCTTTGAGCCTTTCCAGCCGGTCCTCCGCCGAGGCAAGCTCGGTTTCCGTCGCGGCGAGGTCTGTGTGACTGGCGAGCGCCGAAAGATTCGTCGCGATATCTCTTGCCGCGGAAAC
Organism: Phycisphaeraceae bacterium; assembly: GCA_019636555.1. NCBI lineage: Bacteria > Pseudomonadati > Planctomycetota > Phycisphaerae > Phycisphaerales > Phycisphaeraceae > Phycisphaeraceae bacterium. Next base: position 1,087,850 of record JAHBXH010000001.1, read on the forward strand.
TGCCCCGGCCGGATCGTGCATCAGGTCATAAATCGATCGCCCTTCAGCGGAGTCGAGACCAAGCCCGAGTGTCGCATGTGCCTGCGGATCCAGATCGATCACGAGCGTGCGAAATCCGGCCTGGGCGATCGCCGCGGCGAGATTCACGGTCGTCGTGGTTTTGCCCACTCCGCCCTTCTGATTCATCAGCGCGACGCAGCGGGGCCTGGCGGGAGAAATTGGATCCGAATCGTTCATGACCGAGTATACGAATCGGCAGAATCCGCGCGTCGGAAACAATTGATTTGAGGGGTGCTATCTGGCGGAAGCGGCTTCGCCGGCCACGCCCACGGGCGGGCCGCTCGGAGGGGGCGGCTGGTTGAGGATGATCGTCTGGGTCGCCCTGCGGGCCTCGGAATCGATGGCCTGCTGCTCGATGAATTTGCGCCGGGCGATTTTGATCGCGGTCACCCCGATGAAGGAAGCGAGCATGAGCGCGATGATGTAGACCACGCGAGCCCGGCCCATGCTCACCAGCACGCCGAGCGTTGCGAAGCTCGCCGATATCGCGTAGAGCACGAGCACAGCGCCCTTCACGCCGAGCGACCGCTTCAGCATGTGATGCAGGTGGTCGCTGTCCGCGCTCGAAATGCTTTGTCCGGCCATTTTTCGACGGACAATCGCCAGGCACGTATCGATCAGCGGCACGGCGAAGACGATCAGCCCCGCCATCATCAGGTGGGTTTTATCGGTGGCGCCGAGCGTCAGGATGATCACGATGGTTGTGTAGCCGAGCAGCAGAGATCCCGCATCACCGAGAAAGATCGTTGCCGGGTTGAAGTTGTGCGGGAGGAATCCGAGGCATGCACCGAGCAGCGCCATGCACAATACCAGCCGCTGGGTGTCGCGCACGCCATCGTCTGCCGCGGCAAGTCCGAGCGAGATTATCAGCAATCCCGCGGCCGAAATCGCGGTCGTTCCCGTCAGCAATCCGTCCAACCCGTCGATCAGGTTGGTCGCATTGCAGGCGCCGAGCACAAAGAACCCGATGATCGCCGTTCCGACCCAGTAGACAAGGTCGAAGTGAATCCCGGCGCTCTCCGCGCCGAGCAAGTGAAACGGCAACGGGATGGTGAAGACCAAGCTCGGGTTGCCGAGCAACGTGCCGAGCGGCGAGAGCACCTGCGCCGCGACGCGAGCCCCGATGTCGTCAATGGCAAGAAGAGCCGCGGCGAACAAAAGCCCGCCGATTTTTACGCGGGGCGCGAGCCCCCACACGTCGTCGAGCAGACCGACGACGACGACGACGGTCATTCCAAAGAGCACAAAGAGCGGGACGATTCGCTGCTCGGGCTCGGAAACGTGCGTCGAAGAGTGGTATTCCACAAGCCCCGCCCAGCCCATCGAGGCGTAGCTGTAGAGGATCGCGGCGAGTATGCCGAGGAAGACGGCGACGCCGCCGAGATAGGCGACGGGCATGCGGTGAACTTTCCGATTTTCGCTCGGCCGATCGATCACGCCGAAAGCGATTGCCAGCTTCCGCATGAGCGGAGTCGTGAACAGCGTCACGACGAATGCGATGGCCATGATCCACGCATAGCCGTTGAAGATTTCCCACCTCGAACCCTTTTCGAGTTCGGAGGTTGTCGCACCGGCATCCTGCCCAAAGGCAAATTGAACCGGTGTCGCGGCGCACCATGCGACAACCCAGGGCATGGTTGCCCGAATCGTCCGACACGCGCACCCGGTTCGCTCTGGCGCCCTGTTCACCTCTCACGTCCTTCGCGCATGCCGTCCGCGGCCGAACTCGAGAGCCAACCGGCCACGTCCCGGATGGTCTGCTCAAGGGTCTTTCTCGGCGAGAACCCGATCGCGTTCCGAATCTTCGTCAAATCCGGTCGGCGATCGGCCAGGTCTTCGAAGCCCGACGGATACGCCTCACTATAGGGAACGAACTCGATCTCCGAACGAGATCCGGTTTCCCGAATCACCAGTTCGGCAAGTTCCCGGATGGTGATCGAACGATCCGAACCGATGTTGAACACCTCGCCCCTGCGGCCCGGCAAAGAAAGCAATTTCGGCAACGCGTCGATCACATCCGAGATATCGCAGAAACAGCGCGACTGCTTTCCTTCGCCATGCACCTTCAACGGTTTTCCGGCGAGCGCCGCGCTCACGAACCTGGGCAGAACCATTCCGTAGTCGCCGACCTGGCGTGCGCCGACCGTGTTGAAAAACCGAGCGACGACGACGCCCAATCCGCGCTGCTTTGCGTAGCTGAGCGCAAGATACTCGTCGATGCCCTTGCTGTAGGCGTAGCACCAGCGCGACACGCTTGTCGGCCCGTAGGTCACGTCGTCGGATTCGCTGTAGGGCGACTTGGCGCTCTTTCCGTACACCTCTGAGCTGCTCGCGATCAGCGTGGGGATTCCGCGCGCGGTCGCGCCCGGCGCGGAGCGGCTCGCAGCGAAATCCAGCAGCGCGATCGTCTGCTCGATGTTGGTGCGCACGGCGCTGATCGGATCTTTCATGACCAGACCGACGCCAACGGCCGCGGCCAGATGATAAATCTCATCGAACACTTCGCCCGATCCGAGCGCCGAAAGCTCGTCGCTCAGATTTGCTTCGATGAATCGGAGGCTTGGATGCTCGCGCACGTTGGTCGCGCGCCCCGTGGAAAGATTGTCGATGACGGTGACCCGGTCTCCTCGCGCGAGGAGCCGCTCGGTCAGGTGCGAACCGATGAAGCCGGCGCCGCCCGTGATCAGCGAGCGCCGCGGGCGGGAATCGGATGGTCTGGGCTCGGGCATGAGAACGGCCCGAGGCTACGCGGCGGCGGTCGCCTCGCCCGGATTCTGGTACTCGTGCGTGGCGCGCATGTTGCCGCGGATGTAGCCGCCCGCGGAAGGCTTGACCGCATTGACCACGACCCCGAGGAACTCTCCGCGGGCCTCGCTCAGGTCGTTCCGGAGGCGCCCGACGAGCCCGCGTTTCTCGCCCATCGCACGAACGACGAGACAGCTCGCGTCTGCGCGATTCGCGATTGCGAGGCCGTCGCTGGCCACGAGCGCCGGTGCGACATCGATCAAAACAAGGTCGTACTTGGCCTTGAATTCGGCGAGCAACTGGCTCAGGCGCTCCCCGCTGAACATCTCGAACACGCGCTTCTCGCGCGTGCCGGCGCTCAGCACGTCGAGGCGGGCGTCGCTGGTGTGCTGGATCGCGTCCTCGACGGGGGTGCCTGTCAAGACGTCGGCGAGACCCGGCGTCTCGCGCAGCGCGAAGACTCTGTGCATCCCGGGTCGCCGGAAGTTCGCGTCGATGAGCAGGACTTTCTTGTCTGCCGCGGCCCAGGCGAGGCCCATGTTGCACATGACGCTGGTCGAACCCGAACCGGGCATGCCGCCGATGACGACCAGCGACTTGTGACCGGCCTGGACGAGGCGCTTGGCGAGCACGGAGCGCAACTGGCGGTAGTTCTCGGCGATGACGCCGCGCGGCCGATCGCGGAAAGTTGTTTCGATCGCGCCCGCGCCCGAAGGATCTTCGGATGAGTCCGGGATCCAGCCGAGCAGACGCATTCTGGGCATGAGCGCGATGTCCGCGGGCCCCTTGACGCGGCTGTCCATCAGCTCGATCGCGAGAATCAGCGCCGTCACCAGCCCGACGACGCCCAGCATCGATGCCGGCAGCACGACTGACAGTTTCGGCGAAGAGACTTCACGCGGGAGTCTCTCTTCGCTCGCGACAACGACGCGGTTGCTCGTGGGGAGTTCCGCCAGCATCGCCATCTTGCGCTGATCCTCCGTGAACGACGCGATCGACCGCTGGATGTTCTGAATCTTCTCTTCGATGTCCTTCACCTGCGCGAGCGTGCGCGCCGCCACCTGCTGTTTCTCGCTGATGGTGTCGCGGTCCTTGGTCATTTCGCGTTCCTGGTTCTCAAGCGACTGGAGCATGATCTTCATCTGCTCGAGGTTGCTGTCGAAACGCTTGCGCATGAGCGCTTCGCGCTCGGCGATCAGGTTCTGGTTCATGCCCTGGAGCACCGAATCGGTGCGCTTGTACTCGCGGTGTTCACGCGTCATTCCCCGCATGAGCATGCCCTTGAGCTCCGACTCGGCCGACTGAATCCCCTGCTTGATGTGAATGATGAGCGGGTCTTCTTCCACCTCGCTCTTGATCTGGTCGGTGTACTGGATACCCGCGGGATTGTCGAGCTGATCCTGGAGCTGCTTGATCATGACGCGACGAAGCTGGATCTGGTTCTGCACATCCAGGATCTGCGTGTTCAGGATGTACAGGCGCTGCATGGTCTCGCTGCCCTGTTCGCTGCTCGAAGTCACGTTGGCGTCGCGCAGCAACGCGTCGCGGCGTGTCTGCAGGTCGCGGAGCTCGATGTTGAATTTTTCGAGCTGCGCCTGGATCTGATCGCGCTGCGTCAGCGTGCTGCTGCCCGCGACACGGCGCAATTCGGTCATGTACGCCTCGCGCAGAAGCTTGGCGAGCGCCGTGGAGTCTTCCTTCCAGCGGCAGGACGCCGAGAGTTCGATCAGCCTGGTGCCCGGGATAATGCGTGTCCGCGCGACTTTGTCCTGAAGCTCCTTGACCGCGGCGGTGGTGTCAAGTTTGCCGCCCTCTTCGAACTGGCTCGCCCATGACTGTGCCTCGCGAATCAGTCGCGGATCTGTCGCGACGCGCATGAGCACATCTTCGCGCGTCATCTGGCGAGCCTGCGTCAGCATGAAGCGCTCGATTTCGTTCTGGCTTTCCATCGTGCCCACGCCGGTCGGGCTCACGATGTTGGCGGTGGGGGTGAAGGCCTCGAAGACGGCCGAGCTCGTCCACACCGGGCGGAACTTCAGGAGCAGGATGTACGCGACGACCCCGAGCACCATACCCACGCCGGCTGCGCCGGCGAGAATGTACTTGTACTTCATCAACAACTTGATGGGATCGATCGTGACGCCGCCGGCGCCGCCCGAGGGCGCGCCGCCCGATGGGGGCCTCGGGCCGCTGGGTCCTTGGGGTGTGTTCGAACCGGTCGGAGGCGTCGTCATGGTGTCACCTTGTTCATCTCGATCAAGTTCATTTCAAGAGACGATCGTGTTCTGATAGGGATTCCGGTATCGGGAACTTCCCCGTCAGGCGGTTCGATCCACGCGCACGCGGTGTTCGTGCGAACGGACGTTGCCGCGACATATAGATCGGCTAAGGACGGGAAATCCTGAGCCTCAAGGGGTCTCCAGCATCTTTTCGAGCCTTGCGAGGTCTTGTTTTTGCTGTTCTTGCGTAAGACCCTGCACCTGTTGGAAGAGCGTGCGGGCCTTCCCGAAGGACGCCTTTGCCTCGTCTCGGTTGCCCTGGCGGAGCTGAAGTTCGCACAGGTGAAGCAGAATGGCGACCTGCGTGGAGGGTGAGGCCGCGATCGCGATGGCCCGGTCCAGCACTTTCTGCGCTTCGGGCAGTTTATCCGTTTGCAGCAAGAGCAACCCGAGCGTGTCGAGAACTTCCGGACTCTTGGGTTTCAGGTCGACAGCTTTCTGCGCGTACTCAATACCCTCAGTCGGTCGGTTGAGGTCCTTGCCCAGGAGGTAGGCAAGGTTGTTCAGGGTGTCGGCGTCGTCTGGATCCTTCGCGATGATCGCTTTCATCGCGACGGCGGCGCCCTCGAAATCACCGGCGAGGTAAAGCCGTCCGGAATACTCGCGTGACGCGAGGGAGGCGAGGCCCGGGTTGGCGGTCGATTCTGCGACGCGCTTGATAGCATCCAGCCCGGCGGTGCGGGTGGCGGCGTCGTCCGCCAGGATTCGGGCGCGGAAGAACGCGATCCAGTCCGGATTGCCCCCTTCCTTCGCCATCCCGTCGAGCGTTGCACCGAATTCCTTGGGGCCGAGCAACCGGTAACCGGTCTGGAACCACGTCTGCATTGCCTCGGGCTGATTCTCCGGGAGCAGTTTCATGGACGCGGCAACGTCCCTTCTCGCGTCCGGAATCTGATTGAGCGACCGCCGCACGCCTGCACGGGCGAGGAGCAATTCCGGATCCCTGGCGATCCGGTCCTGAACCTTCTTGAGCGCATTTTCCGCCTCGGTGGTATTCGGCGGCTTCTGCGCCAAGAGCGCGTTCACATAGCGGACCACGTGCGCCGTGCGCGAGTCGGTGTTCATCGCGGTGCGGTAGAACGCCAGCGCGCGATTGCCCCGTCCGATCATGTCGAACAGGTCGCCGACATTGGCGTAGAGCGTGCCCGGCGCGCCGCGGCGCTTGGCGACGTCTTCTGCCAGGGCGACCGCTTCGTCATCGCGATCGTCCGCGCACAGCATGCGGATTCCAAGCCCCAGAATCTCGTCCTGCGACGGATCGATCCGCAGGATCGCCCTGATCTCATTGACCACTTCCGCTTTTCTGCCCTGCGACTGGAAGATCACGGCACGGAGCTGGTGCGCCTGCCAGAGGCGGGGATCGAGCTTGAGTGCCTGATCGAGGTCCGCGAGAATGTCGGCCACGTTTCCTTTGGCTTCGATCGATGCTTGAGCGCGCTTCAGGAACACGCCCGCGTTATTGGAGAACGCCGTGACCGCTCTGTCGAGAGTCTCCATCGCCGCCTTCTGGTTGCCTCGTCCCATCGCCGCATCGGAGCGGAGCAGCATGGCGACGGGCCCTTCCTGACCCTCCTTGCTCAGGAGCGTCAATTCTTTCTCGGCTTCGTCGAAGCGCCGGGACTGAATCAGGGCCTCCGCGAGTCGCAGACGCACGGTGTCGTCGGGCGAATCCTTCGAGGCATCCAAGATGCCGCGGAGAGCCGCGATCGCCTTGTCGGTCTCGGCCATGTCGAGGTAGAGCTCGGCGAGCATGCGATCCGCCTGCAATCGCTTGGGATCCTGGAGCGGCTTTGCTTCTTCGAGCGCCGCGACGGCGCGATCGAGGCGTCCCCGGGCGACCATGAATCGCGCGAGTGACACGAGCGCCTCGCCCGCGCGATCGTTTCCGTCTGCGCCTTCTTTCACTTTCGTCGCGTAATCACGCATTGTCTTTTCGGCGGTGACGAGATCGCTCTGATCGGCGCTCCACGTTGCGTCGATGATCACAATGTCCAGTCCGTCCTGCGACTTCCGTACGGCGTCGATCTGCTTGCGCGCGTCGTCCCAGCGGCGCAGGTCGGTGTAGAGCGCCGCGGCCTGAACCTGATAAGCGCGATTGTCCGGGACGCGGGCGAGGTCTCGCTGGCGCTCGGCGAGGGTTGCCTCCCTGTCGCCGTACATACCTTCGAGACGCAGCCATTCATCGCGGATCGCCATCGAGTCGGGCAAAAGCTTGGCCTTGTCCTGCATCAGCCGCAACGCATCGTCGGGCTTACCGGCGGCCTGGAGCGTCGCCGCGTACTGGAGAATCGAGGTTTCGTCATCCGGGCGCAGCGTCAGTGCCCTTTGCATGCTTGCCGCGGCGTCCGTCGCTTTGCCGTCCTCTACCTGTAAGGCCGAAAGGACGCGCCAGGCCTCGACGTTGAAGTTGTATCGCTGCGACGCCTGCACGAGGCTCGCGATGGCCTCGCCACGCCGTCCCTGCGCCGTGAGCAGGCGGGCCTTGAACGTGGCGCCGTCGTATTTGTCGACGTTGCGGGCGATCGCTTTCTCGGCGATCTGCTGGGCCACATCCATATTCCGATCGCGCAGCGCGCGGAGGAACAGCGTCTCCATGACGATGGGTTCGTCCGGATACTTCTGCTCGAGTTCGACCGCGAGCGCCTGTGCCTCGTCCTTGTACTTGTCGTTTCCGTTCGAGTACACCGTCAGTTGCATGACTTTTCGATCAACATCCGAGAGATTCGGAGCGAGCTCGATCGCTTTGATCCTGGCGATCGTCGGGTCGGCGCTGTCCAGAATGTCGAGGGCGGAACGAAGGTTCTTCTTCTGATCTTCGTTGGGGTTGACTTCGAGCGCCTTGCGGATCGTGGCCTTGGCGCCCTCGACGTCGTTGGCGTTGGCTTTCTGCGCGACGATCAGCTGGGTGATGCGCGCGTCGTAGTTGTATTTTTCCGCGCCCTGCTGGAGAACCTGCGCGGCGCCCTTGTCGTCGCCCAGGTCCTTGCGCTTCTTCGCTTCGGCGAGCACCATCGCCACGGGATCGTCGGTCGTGCCCTGCCCGAGCTCCAATTCGACGGCCTTTCGCCTGGCGCGGATCGCTTCGTTGTCCGGGAGGAACTGCTCGGCACGCTTGTACATTTCGAGCGCGTCGGTCGTGTTCCGCAGGCGCAACTCGACCTCGGCGAGCATCACCATCGCCTGCACGTTCGCGCCGTTGATCTGGAGAGCCTTGGTGAGGAGTTCGCGCGACTTGCCCGGCTGATTCAACCTGAACGAAGCGTTCGCCGCGGCGACCAGGGCCTCCGAGTCGGAATCGTTCACCAAATTGAGATAGCTCAGGAGCAGCTGCTGCGCGCCGCCGAAATCCTCCTGAGCGAGCTTGATCTTGCCGTCCACGAAGAGCATGCGCATCGAGCCTTCGGGTTCGATCTTCGCGAGTTCCGTGCGCTTGGCCTTGGCCTTCTCGAGCCAGTCGGCCTTCAGCTTCTTTTCTTTCGCGGGATCGGGGTCGGTCGCGGTTTCGAGCGCCTTGAGCGTCAGCGCGGCCTGCCGGAAGAGCGCGTCGCCCTTGCGGTACCAGAGCAGACGGCCTGCGACCCCGAGTTTGGGGTTGGGGAGATCACGCACTTTCTGGAGCGTCACGATCGCGTTGTCATAGTCCCGGGCGATCGCGTCCGCCTCCGACTTGCTGATCAGGAGCGCCGCGTTTTCCGGCTGCGCCGCGAGCGCTTTCTCCAGCACGGCGCGGCTGCGTGGCAGTTTGCCCGAGTCATCGAGTTGCATTTCGAGATAAGCGAACTGCGAGAGAGTCGAGGCTTCGATCTGCTTGGGGTCCATCGCGTTGAAGATCGCCGCGACTTCATCGAGTTTCTTTGCCGCATTGACCCGGAGTTGTTCCGCGATCGCTTTGCGGTCTTCCATCTTGTTCAGGGCGTATGCCTGGCGCTTTGCATCTGCCAGCATCCAGCCGAGCTCGAGCATCGCGGTCCGAGGTTCCTTCGGATCCTTCGAGCGGAATTCGCGGACAACGTTGCGTCCTTTTTCCGCCCACTCCACCGCCTCGTCGGGACGCTGCTGGTTGTTCAGCGCGAAATCCGCCTTGTACACGTACCAGTTGTGCAGCCCGACCACGCTGTCCACGTCGGCGGGATCGGCCTTCAACGCAGCCTCGAAATCGGCTTTGATCGCTTCGATTTCCGAGTCTTTGAGGTTTTTCGATTCGGTCAGGATGCGAAGGTTCGCCAGAGCGCGATAGCGACGCAGGGACTCGCTGTCTCCTTCCTTCGCGTCCCCGAACTGCGCGAGGGCGTCTGTTGCCGACTGGGCGAGCGATTCCGCGAATTGCCGGTTGTACCCGGCGTTCTCCATTGTCTGCAGGTACACGTCAAGGTGGTCCTTGTGGGCCTGCACGTCGGTCCGCTGAAGGTCCGCGATCTTCTTGCGCACCAGCGTGTACTGCGGATACTTTGCGTCAAAGAGCGTCTGAGTCTGCGGCGCGAGTTCTTCGAGCGATTCCTTCCATTTGCGGAGGTAGGTGAGATTAGTGGCGTCCTTGTTGACCGCTTTGCCGTACACCTTCTCGGCTTCCGTTGGCTTCCCCGCCGCCATCAACGCATCGCCCTGCTTGGCGAGATCGGCTGCGGACTTGAACATCACCATGTAGGCCGCCGCACCCACGCCGCCGGCGAGGAGTACAAGAGCGCCCACAAGGATTGCGACAAACTTGGTGTTGACTTTCGCGGCCATGAAGAAGGCTCCGTTTCGATCGATGAATAAGAAGTGCGCCGACGGCCTCGGGAGCTAGATGCCCCCGCTGTCACGACGCATTCTTGCTCTCTTCCTTCGCCGGGTATCTCCCGGCTTCGACTTCCACCCAGTCCGGCACGCAGCGCATGATCTCGGGCAGGAGCTCACCCATCAGGCTCGAGGCCTGCTCGGCGAGTTCTTCCGGGCTCTGAACCGTCCGGCTTGTAAACTGAACTTTCAGGTAGTACGCGTAGTCGCTGCGCAGATCAAACGCCAGCAGGCGCACTTCCTCGGCGCTGCTCACGTGGCCGCCGTTGGCGATGAACAGGTAGCCGGCGTAGATCTTCGGTCCCGTCAGGTTCGAAGCGCCGGCGAATTCGGTGACGCGAAGCCTCAGCGAATCGGGCTCGCGCGGAAGCGTGACGCTCGAACCCGCGCCGTCGGGCGACCAGTTCGGTACGCGCTGGCGGTAGATGCCGCGCTTTTCGGCGTTCTCCACTCCCGGGTGCAGCGACCAGACAGTCGGGTCGAGTTTCAGCGGCACATTCTCCGTGCGCAGCGCCGTCATGCCGCCACCGACGTAGCACCGCTCCGGAATGTGGGGAACCGTGTCGACTCCGCCTGTGTAGTACGCCGCGTGAAGTTGCAATTCCATCGGCGGCTCACCGGCCTTGCGGTCTTTGCGGATGAAAGATCGGGTGATGTAGTTCTTGGTGCCGAGTGTTTCTTCGACTTCCGCCGACTCGAGCTTGTCGGTGCCGATCTGCTTCCACGTCGGGGTTTCGGTGGGCAGGGAGATCAGCGCACGATTTCCGGGCGCCTGAATCTCTTTCTTTCGAAGATGGATTCCGGCGTAGTGAATCCCGGCCGTCATGCTCGCGCCGCAGATCACCATGATGAAAAGCGAGAGCATGTAAGATGGGCGGCGCAGGGCGGCCCAACCTCTGGTTTCGATTTCGGGCCGGTCGATCGCCCGGTCCGGCGTTTCTTCGACGATCTTTGCGAGCGCCCAAACGATCCCCAGGAATAGAAGCAGGCCGGGGAGCAGCAGCAGGGTGCCGATCATCATGTGCGCATCGCCCTTTGCCAGTTCGCCGTCGAACGTGCTCGCGACGCCCAGCACCGCGACGCGGATGACGTTCATCAGAATCGCGACGGGAAGAGCAAGCGCGATGACCGCCACTCGCTGCCACCAGTGCTTCGCCGAGATCAGTGCCACGGCGCCCGCGAGCGCGATGAACGCGATGACCATCCGCATTCCCGAGCAGGCCTCCGCGACATTCAGGGGGATCGATGCGCCGCCCTTGGGTGTGACGTGAAGCGTGTTGCCCTCGACCTCGACGGCGAAACCCATGATCGGGCCGAGCATGCTCAGCAAAAAGCCCGCGCCCTGGCTCGCGATCAATTGCAACTGAAATGTGATCGCGATCATGAGCCGGTCCGCGATGGTGATCGCGAACACGAGATAGGCGATCGGGAGGAAAAGAATCCGGAACAGCTTCGGACCTGTCAGCCAGAGTGCGAGGCCCGCGATCGAGAGCACGATCGACAGCCCCTGGATCATGTGGTTTTTGATCACGACGACCGAAACGAAATAGGCGCCGATTCCCAGCAGGAATGGCAGCACTCCCGGCCAGAAAGTTGTCGCCCGGGTTCGAACGATCGAGTCGCGCTCGCGCCAAAGCAGATAGAGGCTGATGAACGGGACGACATAGGCGTGTCCCCAGTCGCTCGGCGCTCCGAGCGACATCCAGTGTTGCCTCAGCAGCCAGTGCCAGAACAGAAAACCGACGCCGATCACCAGCAGCAGGGAAAGGACGATCTGCGGCGGCGTAAAGAGCCCCGCGACGCGTTCTTCCGGCGTTCCGCCGGCGCGCAGTCCCGCTCCCGGACCCCTTTCCGAGAGATGAGAAGCGGAGGGCACGCTTTGCGAAACAGTCGTCAACTCTGCGGGTCCTCGGTGTGAAACCGTCCGGAAACTAGCCAATGTTTGAATCAGGAAATGATTCTTGGCTGATCGACCACTTCGGCCCCGGCATAAAGCCCGGGAATCCAAACAACGATCGGCCGGCGGTTCGGCAGTACCCGTACGAAATCCGACGCGGATCGGGTTCAGATCAAAACGGCCGATTTCATGCGAGAGGCGAAGGTTTTGGCGGATGAAACGACTGTTCCACGCCGAATCGGGGAATCGCAGAGGTTTGCATTGTCCGCAAACGGTTAGTTAAAGAAGTTCTGAGATTCGGGCGGCACGCCGAAGATATCCGACCCGAAGTTGCGGTCGATCACAAGGCCGAAGCCGTAGTTGGCCCGGAATCCGTTTCGGATGACCGCCAACGGGAATGCCCAGAAATTAGTGCCGACGTTGACCATGTCGTCGGCCTTCAGGTAGACATCCGGCTGCGTGCCCTCGGCGATCGCGCGCATGTCCAGTCGAACCATCGCCTGCTGACCGTCGCCCACCACGCGAATGAGATCGACGCGCTCAGGAATCGCGAGGTTTGACAGCCCGCCCGAAGCAGAAGACACCGCGCGCAAAAGCGTCAAACGGCCCGTATCGGAAAGGTTGTACACGCCCGGCCGGTTCACCTGGCCCGCGATATAGACCTCGCCTCGGGGCATCGAGGGCACGCGGATGATGTCGCCGGGACGGACCACAATGTTCAGGCTCGTGTCGCCTTCCATCAGCTGCTGGAACGGGATTCGGATGATGCGCTGCGCGACCACGCGGCGCTGCTCCGTCGGCAGGTCTTTCTTGTCGCGCGGCTGACCCGTCGGAGTCGTCGCGAGCTGCACCCACTTCCCGTCAATGAAAACCCACGAGCTCTGCGGTGCAGACGAGCTTTGTGCCGGTTGAGCCGAGCGAGTCGGATCGGGGAGATCGATGGTCGGGCTCGAACCACGCCCGGAGCTGGGTTCGTCGCCGAATCGGCTCTCTCTTCGTGCGAGAACCGGGCCCGACGTGTATCCGCTCATCATTCCCGGAGAAGGGAGATCGACCGGCGGCGCCGCGGGTTCCTGCGGCTTGGGTGCGGGTGGCTTTGTTGATTCGGGAGCGGGCTGAGGCGGGGGCGTCGGGCTTGGCGATGCCGGGTTTGGAGGCGGGTTCGAGCCAGGAGCGGGAGTGTCCGGCATCTGGACCGGCGGCTCGCCCGGCGGCTTCGGCGCCGGAGCGCCGGGCTGTGTTGCGGGCGGCTTCTCACCCGGCTGCGAAAGCTGATCGATCAGGTCGATCAGCGATTCGCCGCTCTTTGGCGGTTCGACTGTTTGCGGCGATTCGCCGTTATTGACCGGTCGGCTCGGGCCCGAACCGGGAAGCGGCGACCGGCGCGTATCGCGCGGGCTCATGGCACGCTCGTCCAGCTGGACCTGGCGGATCACGAAGATTTCTTTGGTCTTGTCGTCGATGCGCCCGCCGGCCGTGATCGCCTCGATGAGCTTGTAGTCGATCGAGGGAATGAAGTACGGGCCGGGACGTTCGATCGCGCCGATCACGGTGAAGGTCTGCTGGCGCAGCTCACGGATGTCCACGCCGACGAGCGGATCGGCGATGTATTTCTTCATGCCGTCGGCGATGGTGTCGCGCACCTGCTCGACCGACTTGCCTGAAACAAAGAGACGACCGAGCTGCGGCAATTCGATCATGCCGACCGGATCGACGACGCGCTCGAACAGCTCCGGTGGGGTGCCGCTCTGCACGAAGTCCCAGATTTCGATGCGGAGCGCGTCTCCGGGGCCTACGCGATAGTCGCGCGGGTCGGCGTACAGATCTTCGGGCGTGGGAGCGCTGTGCTCGACGAGGTCGCCCTTGGCGTCTTCGATGCTGGCGATTCGCTCCAGCACCGGTACCTTTGTCGGGGTGTGTTCCCAGCGGCCGAGCACGCTGGGGTCGATGAACGAGTCCGATTCGCATCCGACCATCGCCACGCCGGCGGCAGCGCCCGCGACGGCGAGGAGTCTTGCAACCGAACGTTGGAAGAGCCGTCCGGGGCCTAGGTGGGTAGAGGTTGTTGCGTCTGTCGGATTCAAACTCGGCTCCTGGCTCGGCATCGGTCGCTCTCTCTGGGTTCTGGACCGCAAGTCCGCACCGTATCACTCGTCAGGCGGTTGTCAAACGTTTCTCTGGGGGCCACAGGGGCAGAAATGTGCCGTTTCCCACCGTCCTGCATCGGGTGCAACGCATCCTTCGGTTCATTCCCCGAAGGCTTTTGATCGGACCTTCGCTTGCTGCGGGATAAAGGTTCGCGCAGAAGCTGCGGCTTTTCGCCGGTCGCCCCCTCGCAACGAGTGTGCCGCTATCCCTAGAGTGTGATTCGCAATGGCCTCTCCCAATGGAATGCTGCCGCCGGGGATGACCCCCGAAACGCTCGCCAAGACGCTGGCAAGGCACCCTCGCCCCGCCGGGGGCGATCCGCTTCGGAGGATCGATCAGCCTCTGGTCAGCCTCTCGGGGCTGATTCTGAACAATCAAGGCACGGCTCCCGAGCAGCTGCAGGTCAAGCGCAAACCACCATGGCTCAAGGCGAAGGTACCGGGCGGCCCGGGTTACAACCGTTTGCGCAACATCATGTCGGATCACAAGTTGCACACGGTTTGCGAAGAGGCCGGCTGCCCGAATATGGGGGAATGCTGGGCCCGCGGCGTGGCGACGATCATGATCCTCGGAGATACCTGCACCCGCGCGTGCGGCTTTTGCAACGTCAAGACGGGCCGTCCGGCAACCGTCGATCGCGACGAGCCGCGCAGAGTTGCGGAGAGTCTCGCGTTGATGGGGCTCAAGCACGTCGTGATCACGAGCGTGAATCGCGACGAACTTTCCGACGGCGGCGCCGGCATTTGGGCGGAGACCATCATCCGCACACGCGAGGCATGCCCCGCGATGAGCGTCGAAGTTCTGATTCCCGACTTTGAGGGCAATTGGGCGGCGCTCCAGATGGTGATCGATGCGAAGCCTCACATCATCAATCACAATCTCGAGTCGGTTCGGCGGATGTACCCCGCTGTCCGGCCGAGCGCGAAGTTTGATCGTTCGGTTGAGTTGCTCAGGCGCGTGAAAGAACAGGGCGGCGTGGCGAAGACCGGTGTGATGGTGGGCATCGGTGAGCGCGACGAGGAAATCCTGAATCTGATGGACGAGGTGATCGCGGGAACCGGGACGCGGTCGGGCGCGTGCGACATTCTCACGATCGGTCAGTACCTGCAGCCGACGCGCAATCACCTCCCGATGGATCGCTGGGTGCACCCAGATACGTTCGCGATGTTCAAGGAAGAGGGCCTGAAGCGCGGTTTCAAGGTTGTTGAGAGCGGGCCGCTGGTGCGGAGCAGCTACCACGCTGATCATCAGGCCGATGTGCTCACGGACATTCTCGGGACGCGAGCATCCGATGGTCGTGCGGCCGAGACCGAATGAGTACCCGCTTTCGGTAGTATGAGCGCCGATGTCGGGAATCATCCAATCCGGGAGACTTCAGGGCGCGAGCTGGCGGCTTCTCTTTGTCGGCATCTTTTTTGTTTTTGCACCGATGCCGGTTTTCCTGATGACCGTGCCGCAGCGCCCGTTCTCACCGACCTTTGTGGTGATCTCGGGACTCGTCGGTGGGTTCACTTCGATCGGGTGGGCCGCGGCGTTTGTGTTCCGCCGATACGCATGGCTGGCGCTGGTGGCTCCGGGGTCGTTTTTCGTGCCCTGGGGGCTGAGTATCGGCGCCTCCAGCCTGGGGATTCCCATGTTCGTACCCGAAGCCGCCGCGGCTTCGCATCGCTTTGTCTACATCGTGGCCGGTGTTGCATCGATCGTTGCGGGCTACATCATCCTCGTGACCGTAATTCGGCGGTTCGAGCGGGTGGGGGCGAGATCCCGGGCCGAACTCGATGTGGCAAGGTTGATGCACGAATCGATCGTGCCGGCGCTCGAGGTCGCGACCGATCGAGTCGAGGTGTATGCGCGATCGGAACCGTCGAGTGAAATGGGCGGCGATCTGATCGACCTGGTCGTGCGCGAGGAGAGCGGGGAGTTCGACTTGTTTCTCGCCGATGTCTCCGGGCACGGAGTGGGGGCGGGCATCGTGATGGGGATGCTGAAAGCAAGCATCCGGACTCGGCTGCTCGCCGGCGGTGATTTGGGAGCGATTCTCACGGACGTGAATCGCGTGCTCTGTGATCTCACCAAGCCCGGCATGTTTGCGACGCTCGCGTGCGTGAGGATCGGTGAAGGGCAGATCCAATACGCGCTGGCCGGTCATCTGCCAATCCTGTGTGTTCTGTCCGACTCCGGCGCAAGCCGTGAACTCGAGAACGAGCATCTCCCGCTCGGGCTGGACCACCCGATCGACTTCACGTTCGGAAGGGCGGCTGTCCGGCCCGGAGATGTGGTCGCCATCTTCAGCGACGGACTTGTGGAGGTGCGGGACAGTTCCGATCGCGAATTCGGTCTTGCGGCTGCAAACGAGCTGATCCGCGGCGAGGTCGCGGCCGGTGCCCCGCTCCATGATGTGTACGACCGAGTACTCCGGCGGGTCCGGGAATTCGGGCCCGCTGCGGATGATCAGTCTCTGCTTCTGATCAGGATCAAGCGGCCCTCGGATGTCGAACATCCTAAACGCGTACCCTCACCGGCTTGATGTCACCCGAGATCATCCAGGCGCTTGTCGGCCTTCTCGAAGCGAAGGACATGAGCACGGCGGCGCATACGTGGCGTGTGGTTTTGTATACACGCGCGCTGGGCGAGAAAGCAGGCGCGAATCCTGATCTGCTCGAGCGTCTGACAGTTGCGGCGGCCCTGCACGACATCGGCAAGATCGAGATTCCGTCGGGCATTCTGCAGAAGCCGGGAAAGTTGACCGACGCCGAGTTCGAGATCATGAAGACGCACACGACGCTCGGCCACGAGCGGCTGCTGCGCATGGGCGAATCCGACTCCGTGGTTCTCGACCTTGTGCGGTCGCATCACGAACGGTTCGACGGTTTGGGATATCCGGACGGGCTCGCGGGCGAAGAGATCCCGGTCGCGGCGCGCTACTTCGCCGTGATCGATTCGTTCGATGCGATGACCAGTTTGCGTCCGTACCGGCGGGACACGGGAGAGGGTGCGGCGGAACGCGCGATCACCGAATTGCAGAAGGGGATCGGCAACCGATACTGCCCGGGCACGGTCGAGATGTTTGTCGACCTCTATCGCACGGGCGGGCTTGCGTGGATCCTCGAGTATTTCAATGACGCGGCGGAAGTTCCGGCACTCAGCGGGCTCACCGTGTCACGGGCGCGTTCCTCGCCAAAGAAATGAGATATTCCCCGTTCCGAGACGAACGCGGGTTGCGCTCGTATCCTTCTCCCCGCCCGACGCAGGTGCAGAACCTGGCCGGGTCGAGATGGTGGCCATAGCTCAGTTGGTTAGAGCACGAGGTTGTGATCCTCGGGGTCGCGGGTTCGAGTCCCGTTGGCCACCCTTTTTGATGCGGGATATTGGACGCCGGATTTCGGAAGAGGCCGCGGGTTGGAGGCGTCCGCTCGACCCGCAGAAACACGTCACAGCCCGCAAAGCTTCCGCAGCAGCGAGTCCAGATTCGGAGGCACGATCATCGCGCTCAGACGGGTCTGCTTGACGAGGCCGAGTTCAGAAAGCCGTTTGTCCTCCCTGATCGTGGCGAGGGGTAGATGAACCTTGGCGGGGCGGAGCGGGGCGAGATCCACGATCGGAAACTTTGTCTCGCCGGCGGCGGTGTTGCCCGGTTTCTTCGGATCCGGATAGGCGCCCTTCACGATCCTGGCGAGGCCGACGATCGCCTTCTCATCGCCGGTGTGGTAGAAGAACGCTTCGTCGCCCGCGCGAGCGCTGCGGAGTGCCTTGAGTGCCGCCGGATTGGTGATTCCGGTCCATGCCGTGCGCTTGTCGCGCTCGAGGTCGGAATACGAGTATTCACCGGGCTCGGACTTGAGAAGAAATGTTGCCATGGCGGGCTCCGCGTCATGCTAGCGAGGGTCGGGAGATGGTCAGGCAGCCTTGGCGCGTTCGCACGCCGCGATCACATCCGCGAGTGCGACGGCGGATTCCTTGGCGCTTCTGGTCCAAGCGAGCATTTGGAGCGCACGCTCGACGGGCGGCACCATCGCGCTGAAGCCCAGGACCGGCGCGGCGCCGGCGATCATGAGGCATAGTTGCTCGCATTCGGACGCGTCGTCGCGCTGGATCGCGGTTCGGAACTGTTCCGCGGCGGCCCGCACCTGCGCGATGAACTCGGGCACGACTTCTGCGGCGGGATCATCTTTCGAGATGGTCGTGACCGAAGCGCCCGTTCCTGTTCCGGACACGTCGTCCATGAATTCGGAGAGCGCGCGGAGCAACCGGTCACAGCTCAGGGGCTTCCCGAGCACCCCTTCCGCGGCCGTGGCCCGCGCCGCAATCCGGGAGTGGCGCGAAATATCGGGGGTGATGATGAGGATTGGCGTGCGGACGCCCACGGCACGCACGGCCGAGATGAATTCGGCGGCGTTTCCGTCGGGCAGGTTGAGCGCGACGAGCACCAGGTCCGCCGGCTCGCGCAGCGCGGCGAGCGCCTCGGTCTGCGTGGCGCAGCTCCTCACCCGGATCTTGGTTTCTCGAGTGAAGTGTCGGATGAGGCGCAGCTCCTGTTCGTCGGGATCGACGACGAGCAGAGAGCCCGAGAGTCGCTCGGGGCAGACGCGTTCCTGACTGTAGATCTCGGCGCCGGCGTCCAGAGAAACGTATTCCTTCGCTTCGATCGGCCGGTCAAAGCGAACACCCAGTTCGTGGATCATCCCGCCCCGGTGCTTGCAGCGCACAAGGCTCCCGAAGACGCCGACTTCACCACGCGCGGGATGAGGCAGCCAGAGCACGCATCGGCCTCGCTCGTGAAGAAAAGCGTTGTGAAAGAGCGAGATGCCGCCTCTGGAGAGGTTTCTGCACGCGAGCTTCAGGAGCAACTGGGTTCCGCCCGGCTGATCGATCTGGATGCGAATTCGCTCACGATGGAAGGGCCAACGAACAAAGTCGCGTTTGAGCTCCGCGGGGCGTTGACCGTCGGATGAATCGAGGCGTGATGAAAGAGCGCGGACTGCGCTGAGATCGAGCCCGAGCGTGTTGCGCCGTCCGCCGATCGAGTCCTCGGGCCACCCACCCTGATTGCCCAACGACGCAGTTCCCTCTCGAATGTCCATGCCCTGTTCCCTCTTCGCTCCGCTTCGGAAGTGTGCGTGCATGGATCGGTCGCGAACGGGCATGAATTGAGGCTCCCGGAAAGTCTTAGCGCGGTGGAGTCGAAGACAGGTCCGGGAAGCGCGGCGATCAGCCCGTGCGGCGCGTCGCCTGCGCGCTCTCGCACGCGCCGATCACTCTCTGAAGGACGGCCTTGGAGGATTCCACCGAGCGGGTCTGCGTGAGTGAGCGGACGGCTTGTTCGGCCAACGAGCCGATTCCGGCGAAGCCCATCGCGGGCGCCGCGGAGGCAATCTGGGAACAGACTGCCTGGGTCGCGTCGAGTTCGCTCCTGGCGAGCAGTTCGCGCAAATCGCTGGCCGATGCGTTGAGACTGCGGACGAACTCGGGCAGCATCGAGCTCTTCTCATCGTCCTGCAGCATCGAACTCACTGTCGAGGCGGCGGACCGGCCGATGATCAGGAATTCACCGATTGCCCGCGCGAAGACATCCCGCGTGAGCGGCTTGGCGAGCACCGCGGCGGGTGAGAGCTCGTTCAGGATTTTCCGACGCTCGTCGGGGCCGCGCGCCGTGACGACGAGTATCGGAGTGGAGAGCCCGGCTTCCGCCGCGGCATCAAGGAACGGTCCGAGATCAATTTTTTTCTGATCGGGATCGAGGATGATGAGGTCCGCGCCGTCCGCCGCCTGCGCCATCGCGGTCGCTTGATCGCGCGCGCAGCGCAGACGCACGTCGGTTCCCTTGAGGTAGCTCTGGACAAGCTTGCTCTCCATGTCGCTGGTGCCGGCGAGCACGATGCAGCCGCGCATCTCCTCGTCCTTCACGTTCTCGAGGGTGAACCAGTCGTCGAGCGGATCGAGTTGAAGGAACTCGGATGGCTTGATCGGCTGATCGAATCTGATCCCGAGTTGGTGGATGAGCGAGCGGACATGAGCGCAGTGGGCGACCTTGCCGCAGACGGAGACGCTGCCCCGCGCCGCGTTGCGGAAATTGAGCACGACTTTCGTTCCGAGATGAAGGAATGAATTGTGCAAGAGGGCGGCGCCGCCGCTGGAGATGTTGCGGCAGACGACGCTCAATTTGGTCGGAACGCTTCCGGCGTGATGGACTTCCATTTCGAGGGACGCGAGGCGGAACTGGCGGCGCTTGAATCGCCGCTGTTTCGCGGACGCCGCCTGATCGGCTTCATCCAGCCGCTTGAGCAGCGCAGCAAGATCCGCGATGCTCAGGCCGAGCGTGTTGATGCGTCCGACGCTCTGTTTGGTGCTGTCTCGGCCCTTGAGTTCCGCCATCGATACCCCCGACTCTCTTTATCGGGAGCATCGTGAGGCGCGATGAACGAGGCGAACGGCCCGGAGCAAGGCAACAATCGTCGCGTCCCTACAGACCGCACGCCATCGCCCGGGAAAAACGGCAACCGGCTTCAAACGTCGAGGTTCTTGACTTCCAGAGCGTGGTCCTCGATGAATTTGCGGCGGGGTTCGACTTCCTCGCCCATCAGGACCGAGAACATCGCGTCGGCGTTGCTGGCCATGTCCCAATTGACCCGCAGCAGGACCCGCTTGGTGGCGTCCATCGTGGTTTCCCACAATTGCTCGGCGTCCATTTCGCCCAGACCCTTGAACCGCTTGATCTCGAGCCCGCGCCGCCCGAGCTCGTGAAGCGACGCGAGAATCTCGAGAAGGTTGCTCGCTTCGATCACGCGTGAGTTGCGCGGCGCGATGGCTGCCTTCACAGTTCCCGTTTCGGCAGATCCTTCGGCGTCGTCGTCCATCGCGGAGTCCGTCGCTTCGGGCACGGGAGGAAGGTCGCCGGTCATAACCCAAGCGAACTTCGCCGGCATTTTTTCTCCCGCCGCGGATTCCTCTCGAACCAGCGCAAAGTCATCGATCGAGAGCCCGAGACCGCCCAGATCCAGGAAGATGCGGTCGAGTTCGCGATTCTCGTGGAGTTCGCGCACCACGGCGACGTTCTCGCCCGTGATCCCGGAACTGGAACCAGATGTGGTGCCCGCTTCGGTCGAGCCGGAGTCGGCGAGCCTGAGCTTGTGCCTCGCGACGACCTCGAGCGCCTGTTCTTCGGTCCACGCGTACTCGTCGCCGTTGCGCCAGCTCACTCGACGGGCGGGCAGCCGCCCCTTGCCGGAGGGGTCTTTCGAACGGGCGGAAAGGAGGTCGACGAACTTCACGCCGCGGCGCTCGGCGATGGTGACAAGTTCATCGAGCCGGCTGAGGAGGAAGACAACGCGTTTGAGTTTGTCGCCCTCAATGCGAGCGATCTCGGCGGCTTCGCGTCCGGGAGCTGCGTTGAGTATGTCTCGCACGACCAGCACAGCGGTCTCGAGGCCCAGATTGGTCAGAGAGTCGTCGAGCGTTTTTTCATTGAGAACGTACCAGGCGCGCTTGGCTTTGCCGTGTCCTTTGGAGACCTGATAAAGAGGCGGCTGAGCGATGTAGATGTGTCCTTTGCGCACGAGTTCGGGCATCTGGCGGAAGAAGAACGTCAGCAGGAGCGTGCGGATGTGGCTGCCGTCCACGTCGGCGTCGGTCATGATGATGATCTTGCCGTAGCGCAGCTTGCTCAGGTCGAGTTCGTTGCCGATGCCGACGCGCAGCGCCGCGATCAGCGTGCGGATTTCCTCGAAGCCGAGGATCTTGTCGATCCGGGCCTTTTCGACGTTGAGGATCTTGCCCTTCAGCGGCAAGATCGCCTGCGTTTCGACGTTGCGACCCTGGGTCGCGCTGCCGCCTGCCGAATCACCTTCGACGATGAAGATCTCGGCCTCGTCCACGTTCCGCGTCTTGCAGTCGCGGAGCTTGTGGGGCATGCTGCCGCTGTCGAGCGCGGTTTTTCGGCGCGTGAGCTCGCGAGCCTTGCGGGCGGCCTCGCGTGCCTGCGCTGCCACAATTCCTTTGAGGCAGAGTCGCTTGGCCTCCTGCGGATGCTCTTCCATCCAGCTCTCGAGCGCTTCGCCCACGGCTTGCGAGACGAATGTTTCGATCTCGGGATTGAGGAGCTTTTCCTTCGGCTGGTTGTTGAAAGTGGGGCTGGGGAGCTTGACGCTGATGATCGCGACAAGGCCTTCCCGCAGGTCTTCGCCGCTCGGCACCGGGTCCTTGTCCTTGATAATCCCGGCTTTCTTTGCGTAGGAATTCATGGTGCGGGTGAGCGCGACCTTGAACCCCTGGGCGTGTGTGCCCCCGTCGACGTTGTTGATGTTGTTCGCGAAGCTGAGAAGAGTCTCGTTGTATCCGTCGTGATACTGCATCGCGACTTCGCAGACAAGAGTCTGCTCCGGATCTTCGCGACGGAGATAGACCGGCGACGCGACGGCGTTCTTTCCGGTCATGAGGTACTGCACATATTCGAGCAGGCCGTTCTCGGCACGGAAAGTCTCGGTACGAACCTTTCCGTCCGGCCCTACCCGTTCATCGATCAGTTTGATCGTCACGCCGGGATTCAGATAGGCGAGTTCACGGGATCGCGTGGCGAGCGTTTCGTAATTGAATGTGGTGTCGGGGAAGATCGTGGGATCGGGGCGGAACGTCACGGTTGTCCCGCGGACGCGCGTGGAATTGGGCGGGATCTTTCCGACTTCGTGCAGCTTCGTGGTGACGTGTCCCTGCTCGAAGCCGATCGCGTAGATCTTGCCGTCGCGATAGACCTCGGCGTC
Organism: Phycisphaeraceae bacterium; assembly: GCA_019636555.1. NCBI lineage: Bacteria > Pseudomonadati > Planctomycetota > Phycisphaerae > Phycisphaerales > Phycisphaeraceae > Phycisphaeraceae bacterium. The sequence continues at coordinate 1,110,508 of JAHBXH010000001.1, forward strand.
GAGGTATTCGCTGAGCGCGTTGACGCACGAGACGCCGACTCCGTGCAGGCCGCCGGAGACCTTGTACGCGCTGCCTTCCTGCTGAAACTTTCCGCCGGCGTGCAGCTTGGTGAGCACGACCTCGATCGCGGGTTTGCCGTTGAGGTTCGGGTCGTCGTGCTTCATCGGATCGGTCGGGATGCCGCGCCCGTCGTCGATGACCTGGCAGGAACCGTCGGGCTGGATCGTGACGCTGACGAAGGTTGCGTGGCCGGCCATTGCTTCGTCGATGGAATTGTCAACGACTTCGTACACGAGGTGATGCAGCGCGTTGATGCCGGTGCCGCCGATGTACATGCCCGGTCGCTTGCGCACCGCCTCGAGTCCTTCGAGCACCTGAATCTGCTCGGCGCCGTACTTGCCGCTGGTCGCGCCCGGGGGTGTCGAAGCGGTCGGATTCGGCGTGGGGGCGCTCGGAGAAGCTTGGGTCACGGGTTTCACCTCGATGTGCACGTCGTCGGCATCGACGGCGCGCGGAGCGGCGGAATTGGGTCGGGCGCGGGTCATTGCGAAGCCTGAATCTCCTGCCGCGCAAGCGGCGTGCGAATCGCAAAACCACTCCGAAATCCAATCCGATCAAAACACAAACAATGGGCAGAAAACTTGATCACCAATGATAGGCGAGCGCCCGCAAAATCGGCGGAAAAACGGCCAATTCTTGAGCTGAGAAAAGCCCTGAAAAACAGGCGGTTTTGAGAGGACTTCGGCGTCTTCCGCCGGGGCTGCTCTCGGCCTCAATTCGTCGTTTCGTTCGCGGGGGATTTCTTGGGCGCAAACGCGCGGCGTAGATCGCTCTCGACAAACCCCGGCGGCACGCTCCCGTCGGCCGCGAAACGGTACAACGCCGCCACCAGAATCATCCGCATCGCGCTCGTGACGAGCGAAAAAACAATCAGAAGCAGCACGGTGAAGAACGCACCGATGGCAACCGGAATCCAGTGCTGAATCGAAACACTCAATGCGCCGCCGATCGCGACCGGGAGCACGCAAAGCAGAAAAAGCCCGACGTTGATCAGCCCGAGGCCGACGTTGCTGACGAGCGCCTGTCCCCAGTTCTTCGAGAGCACTTCGACCGAGCGCTTCACCGCGTCGACCGGTCCGACTTTCTCGACAACGAGCACCGGAACCACGAAGTACGTCGCGATGCTCCACGCGGCGCCGACCAGCGCCGTGATCAACTTGCCCACGAAACCGACGCGTTCCTCGATCGCGCGAAGGATGGTTCCCACCGTTGCCGAGAGCAAAGCCCAGCCGAGAATCTGCGGCAGCAGCGAAACCGCGGCGCGAAGCCCGTCTGAAACCGTCGACGCCCGCCCGTTGAACCGCTCCATGGCGCACGAAACCAGAGCGGTGTTGAAGAACACGACGATTGTGTAGTTGATGAAGTAGAAAAGGAACGTGAGCCCGAAGCCGATCGCTTTCATGCCGGCGCTGATCTCCCGCTGCTCGTGACGCTGCGCGAAGTCACCCGCGATCGCGGCAAACAAGAACGGCGCCGCGAAGGAAATCAGGACCGCGACACAGGCGATGGTGCTCAGAATCGGGAAGATGAGCAGCTGCTTGTCCTGGCGAAGGACTGCGAAGCTCTGTTTGAGTAACTCGCCGCTTTTTCGGAACAGGGCCATCGCGATCCTCCCGGAGTTCTTGGGAATCGACGCTTCAGTTTACCATGCGCGTACGTCGTCGAGCGAATCCCGGCCCAGCACGAAAAGATGTATTCGCCGAGCGAACTACGGCACGATCTTCACATCGCTGATCTGTTCGACCAGCATCTCGTAGAGCAGCTTGATGTCATCGTCGCCCAGTCGCACGCAACCCATCGACTTCTGCTGCCCGATCGAGTCCGGCTCGATCGTGCCGTGGAGGCCGTAACCGGTGATCGTCTTGCTGTCGCCGACGCCCTCAATCCCCATCCAGTATTCGCCGATCGGGTTCTTGGGATCGTCGGCGCTGAACTTTTGCCCGGTCTGCGGGTTTACCCAGTACGGGTTCACCAGCTTGCTGCGCGGCTTTACCACAAAGTTGCCGATCGGTGTGCTGTTGCCTGTACCAAGCCCGACCTTGAACGAGCGGATGTACGTCCACGAGTCGGGAACATCGGGTGAGCCTTGGAAGAGATCGAGCCTGTAGTCCCCCTTGTGGACGATCGCATGGAAGGGCCCGCGCACGAGTTTGAGTTTCTGGCCGATGCGGAGCGTGTTGCCCTTGATCCCGTTGATGCGTTCGATGAGGCGCCAGTCGGTCGCCACCTCACGGTTCCGCGTGATCTTGATCAGGTTGTCGCCGCCCTTCACGATATAGGTCTCGGTCATCGGGTCGCCCGGAAAAACCTTGGAGGAAAAGAGCAGATCGGCGTTGATGGCCGTCATCTTCTGGCGGATGCGCTCCTGGTCTTCGCGCACGGCGTTGGGATTGTGCAGCGCCTTGTTGAAAAGAGCGCGCGCCTGGACCAAGTCGCCCGCCGCGGCACGCTGTTCGGCCGCCTGTATCTGCTCCGCAACTTCGCTGGTGCTGCCGGTCGGTGCGAGCGACGTGTTCTGTTCCGGAGCGGTCACGGTTGACTTCGTCGGTGCCGGATCGGGAGAGAGATCGGGCCGGGTGACGTCCACTGGCGTCGGTCGCCCCGACGGATCGAGCGTCGGCGTGGAAGACGGAATGACGACAGGCGATGTCGAAGCGCCGGGAGTGGTCGAAGACGCGCCCGGTGGAACGATCGGCGCATCGGTCCGCAGTGGCGTCTGATTCGAGACGCCCGCCGGAGTGAGGTCTTTCGGAGAGTGGGCCGGATCGTTCGAAGGCGTCAGGGCCGCGAGCGACGGGGAGGATGCGGGTTTGGACGGGGTTACGGAGCGTGCGACGTCGGACTTGCCGTCACCGGACGGGAGTGTGCCGGTCGAAGAGCGGCGGGTGACGACGGTCAGCATCCCCCAAACAACGCCCGCGGCGAGCACAAGGGTTGCGGCGATGATCAGAACGAGCCGGGTGCCATTGGCCGCGGTCTGGGTGCGGCGGCTGTACACATATGAACGACCGATTTCGGTTTGACGCTCGGTTTGAGACGGAAGAGCCATGTACAACCTCCATGCACACACACCGCGCGGAAGAGCCCGCGGAATCAGGCCACTATCGACTCGCGAGGCCGCTCCGGCACAATCAGGACGGTCAAATCCGGATTACGCGTGATTCGGTCACGATCATCGAAACCGGCGCATCCATCGCGCCGGCGGGAATCTTCTGCCGGAGCATGCGTTCGGGGATCAGGCCGCAGGCCCTTGCACCCAGTGAATTCTCCAGCAGGAATCGATCATAGAAACCCGCTCCCCTCCCGAGGCGATTCCCCCGGGTGTCAAATCCCAGGCCGGGGACGATGACCAGATCGAGCGAACGCGGGTCGAGCCTCTCGGCACTCTCCACCGGCACCGGCACCAAAGGGCGCGAAGGGTCCCGCTTGCCGCGGTCGGCATCGCTCCAGTCTGTGACCACGACCGGGTGTAGCAGACCGGCGCTCCAATCGGTTCGAGGCACGCAGACTGTTTTGGTGGCGTGGAGCGCCTCGGTTGCAAGCGTGGAAATATCGATCTCTACCGGCATCGGGGAATAAAGCAGGATTCGCGTCGCTGCTTTCCATTCTGGGAGGCTTTGGAGTTGGCGTACGACGCCATCGGAAACCGATGCGAGTTCATGTGCGGGCAAGGCTCGCCACAGGGCGCGGAGTTCGGCGCGTGCCGCCTGCTTTTCCGCGACGAGTTCGCCGGTCATGACTCTCCCTCGCGCCGGGGGAGGCGGCCTTCGCGCCGAAGGCGCCGGAGCTCTTCGAGTCGGTCTCCGAGCGCCTTCTCCAGCCCGCGATCGGTGGGGCGGTAGTAAATCTTCTCGACGCCCAGGTAATCCTGATCGTTGATCGCGCCCGAATCGGCGTGGCTGTAGCGATAGCCGGTCCCGTTTGCGGGGCCGGCGCCGGGCGCCGGCGGCGCGGCATTCCCATCGCGCAGGTGCACCGGCACTGCGATCGTGCGACCTTCCTTCACATCTGCGAGCGCTTCATCGATCGCGACATAACTCGCGTTGCTCTTGGGCGCGAGCGCGAGATAGGTCGTCGCCTGCGCGAGGATGATGCGCCCTTCGGGCATGCCGATGCGTTCGAGCAGTTCCCACGCGCTCTGCGCCACCATGATGCCGCGCGGATCGGCGTTGCCGATGTCTTCGCTCGCGAGGATCGCAAGGCGGCGTGCGATGAATCGCGGGTCTTCTCCGGCATCGAGCATCCGCGCAAGCCAGTAGATCGCGGCGTCCGGATCGCTTCCCCGCACGCTCTTGATGAACGCGCTGATGGTGTTGTAGTGCTCGTCGCCCGTGCCGTCGTAGACCGCGGCCTTTTGCTGGATGCTGTCCTCGGCGGCGGCACGGTCGATTCGGAGAGGTGTCGAGGTGTCAAGGTGTCGGGGTGACAAGGGAACGGAAACCTGCCCCTCGACACCTTGAAACCTTGACACCTTGGCACCTTCTGAAACAACCGCCACTTCCAGCGCGGTCAAAGCCCGCCTCGCATCGCCGTCGCACTTGGTCGCCCAGACTCGCAGCGCCTCATCGTCCACGCGGAGTTCGAGTTTGCCGTAGCCGCGCTCCGGGTCGGCGATCGCGCGCCGGAGCACGCCCACGATGTCGTCCTCGGTGAGCGGCTCGAGCCTGAAGAGCGTGCTGCGGCTGACGAGCGCGCTGTTCACGGCAAAGAGCGGGTTCTCGGTGGTCGCGCCGACGAGCGTGAGAATGCCGCGCTCGACATCGGCGAGGAGCACATCCTGCTGCGGCTTGGTAAAGCGGTGGATCTCATCGAGAAACAGGACGGTGCGCCGGCCGCTGCGTTCGAGGCGGATCGCCGCTTCGTCGAGAATCTCGCGGATTCGTTTCACGCCGACGCTCGAGGCGTTCTCGCGCTCGAAGTGGCGCTTGGTGAACTGCGCGATCAGTTCCGCGAGCGTGGTTTTGCCCGTTCCGGGAGGACCGTGGAGGATGAGCGACGTAATGACGTCGGCCTCGAGCATGCGCCGGAGAAGCTTGCCCGGTCCCAGGATGTGCTGCTGCCCGGCGAATTCTTCGAGCGTGCGAGGGCGCATCCGCACCGCAAGGGGCTCAACTGCCCGGCGGCTCTGCTCGCGCTGTCCTGCCCATAAATCGCCGCGATCCATCGCGAACCGATCCTTTCGTTCGCTGCGAAATCCTGCAGCGCGCGAGTGTACACCCCCGCGTCCGCACCCAAACATCTGCAGACCATTCAAAACTGTTCGCTGCCGCCACTCGACAACGCAAGTTTGCAAAGGCTAGCATCGCTTCACGTGGCCTTCACACTGATCTGGTTCTGCATTCTCGTCGCGGCGGTGCTCGGCCTTCTCGCCTGGGGAAGCGCCACGCTGCTGCAAAATGACCGCCGCGATCCGATGGCAGGTCTGCTCGTTGGCCTTATGCGCCTGTACGCTCGAGTCGTTCAGCGGGTGCGGGTGGAGGGGCGTCAATACATTCCGAACCAGATCCACGCGGGTCCGCTCATCGTGGTTTCCAATCACACCGCGGGCGCGGATATTCCGATTCTTCAGAGCCTTTGCCGCTTCGAGATCCGCTGGATCATGGCGCGCTCGATGCAAATCGAGAGTCTGCAGTGGTTCTGGGAGTGGGCGAATGTGATCGGCGTCGATCTCGGTGCGCGCGACACGACTGCGATCCGCGAAGCGATGCGCCACGTCGTTTCCGGTGGCGTTCTGGGCATCTTCCCCGAGGGCGGGCTCGAGCGGCCGGCGCGCCAGATCATGCCATTCCAGCCGGGTGTCGGCCTGCTCGTCAAGAAAACCGGCGCGCGCGTGTTGCCGATCCTGATCGAAGGAACACCACAGGTCGAACCGGCGTGGGCGAGCCTGTGGCGCTTCGGGCGGGCGCGAGTCCGTGCGTTCCCGATCATCGACTATTCAAAATCTGGGCTGAGCGCGAGCGAGATTGTTCAGGACCTGCAGCGCCGCTATGAAGAGTGGTCGGGCTGGCCTTTGAATCCGCGCGGACCCAAACCGGAACGAACCTCAAAGGCCGGCACATGCGATGGCATCAGCACGGCCACGGTCCCGGTATCCGAAGTCCGCTCCGCCCGAAACGCGGCATGAATCTGCTGGATCATCCGTGCCATCGCTGCGAAATCAGGTGTTCGCCGCAGAGCGATCTGCGAATTCTGGCCGTCAATTTGGTGCCCGTCGCCGCTCTGATCACCGCTCTGGATTTCACCCTTCTTCTTTGTTCTTTGTGTCCTCTGTGACTCTGTGGTGAAATTCCAATCGTCGGGTCCGGCGCTCTGTGCGAGATTCGGCGAACGCGGACTAGCGCGCCGGTAATTTCACCGCGCCGACCAACTCGGAAATATTCGTTGCTCCCTGATCCGAGACCCACCTGCTCAATCCCTGCGCGATCTTCTTGGGCGCGCGTGGGTCCACAAATAGAGCCGTGCCGATGCCGATCGCGCTCGCGCCGGCCAGCACAAATTCCGCGGCATCCTCCCAATTCATCACGCCGCCAAGCCCCACGATCGGAGTCTGAGTCTGTTTGCAGATGCCGCGGTACGCATCGTGCACCAGCTTCACCGCGATCGGGTGAATCGCGGGCCCGCTCAAGCCTCCCGTGACGTTCGACAGCCGCGGCTCGCGCGTGCGCACGTCGATTGTCATCGCCGGAACCGTGTTCGCAATCACCATCGCGTCGGCGCCCGGCCGCTGATTCGGGCCCGCAGGTCCCGCGCCGCTCTCGATCGCTCCGCGGCAGATCGCGACGACGCCGGACTCTCTTTTCGTCGCATATCCCATCACAGCCGGAGAAATCTTGACGAACAGCCGCGTCTTCTTCAGCACCGGACGAATCGCGGAGATCAACTCGCGCAGCAGCCCGGGCTCCGCACCGAATTCGCACCCGTGCTTGACGTTCGGGCAACTGACGTTCACTTCGACCGCCGGAATCGCGGCAACTTCATCCATCGCCGCCGCGACCGCGACGTAGTCATCCACGCTGAACCCCGAAATCGACCCGATGATGATCGGCTTTTCCGAAGCCCCCTCCCTGAGGGAGGGGGTTGGGGGAAGGGAGTGTCTTCCGCCAGCTGAAACTCCCGCAAACTCTTCAATCCTCGGCACGATCTCGCTCTTGAACCGCTCAAGCCCCACATTCGCCAGTCCGATCGCGTTCATCATGCCCGCGCGGTGCTCGATGATCCGCCATGTCGCGTTCCCTTCGCGCGGCTCGCGCGTGATCGACTTCGTCACGATCGCGCCAATACCGCCCGTCGGGGAGAGGTCCGTTACTTCCGCAAGTTCATCGACATAGCCGCAGGTGCCGGCGGCGAGGACGAGGGGCGATCGCAATTCCATCCCTGCGATCGCGATTGAAATTGCGATTGGTTTGCTCATGGACGACCAACCGTATCATGACTCCGTGCGCGAGGTGACGTGTCCGGTTTGCCAGTATGGGTTGACCGCGCTCGTCGATCGCGGCGGCGATCTTGTTGTCTGTCCCGAGTGCGGACTTCGGTCGACGGCACGCAACCTTCTGAAGCCCCGTCATCTCGTCTTGCGCGTTCGACGGAGCGACATCCTGGCTCCGGTCGGGCTTGCCGCTGCGATTGGCATCGTTGCGTGGTTGATCCCCTCGGTGATGGACTCGCCGTTCGGAGTGTTCGTTGCGTTTCTCGGTCCGATGTTTCTCATCGCGACCATGAGTTTTCTCCGAATGCGCGAGTATCGGTCGCGCCCGGGCTATTGGTCCAGCTTCTGTCGGGCGGTCGCCTTTCGCTCGATGCTTGTGTGGGCAATCTGTATGGTGGCGGCAACCGTGGGTATCGTGGCATTGATCTTGGCTTCGTGAATCCAAATGGTCTTTGTCTATGCGGTGCCTCGAGGCCGGGAGGTCTTGCCTCGGATCACCCAATCCGAAAACATGGGTTAGGTCCGTCTGCTCATCGACATGGAGCAGCCTTCACTCGGCAACGCCTATGCCCAGGCGGGTCGCCATCGCGACGAAAGCAACTGAAGTTGTGAACAACAAGTTCGTCGCGACGAAAACGTATCATCAGACTCCGGTGAGCGAACGAGTCTGTCCACATTGCGGATACGACCTGCGCGAGCAGTTCAAGCGCGACGGCGATCCAGTTGTCTGCCCCGAGTGCGGCAAATCAGTTCGGTCTGAGGATTGCCTGATTCCCAAGGTCTTTTTTTGGCGCGTTCCCGTTCTGTGCGTCGCTATCCCGCAAACCTTGGCCATGTCGACCATGTTCGGTTTGCGGGGCGAATATGCCGCTGGGATCCCACTCTTTGTTTTTGGTGCGGGCGTCATCGGAGTCGTCGCGGCTTCCATTACGGGCGCCGCGCGGACGTGGAATCGCATCGGCGAGCGCGTCCCCCGCGGCAGGCGGATCGCATGGACGACCGCGGCAGTACTTGAGAACGGTTTCGCTGCGGGAGTGACAGCGTTTGCTTTGATGTTTCCCTTCATGGTGATCGCTCTGATCTGGCGTGAAGCGACCAAGTGATGGGCGAATGCATTGCCGCGTCGCGCGTACCCTCCGGTATGGACATCGCCCAGCGCATCGCCCAGTTCGAGAACATGGTCCAGGCCGATCCGACCAACGACATGGCGCACTACTCCCTCGGCAACGCCTACGCCCAGGCAGGTCGTCACCGCGACGCCGCCGAGAGCTACGTCCGCTGTTTCCGAATCAACAAGGACATGTCAAAGGCCTATCAGCTCGCCGGCGCCGAGTTCATCGCCTGCAATGACAAGCCGCTCGCGACCGAAGTCCTGAAAGAGGGCTACACCGTCGCGGCGCAGCGCGGCGACTTCATGCCGAAGAAAGCTATCGGCGACTTGCTCAAGCAGCTCGGCGAAACGCCGCCGGAAGTCGCGGGCGCGAAGGCCGAAGCCGCGATGCCCGAAGGCACGTTCGTGTGTAAGAGAACCGGTCGCCCGGGCAGCAAACTCCCGCGCCCGCCGTTCAAGGGGCCGGTCGGGAACTGGATCTTCGAGAACATCTCGGCCGAAACCTGGCGCGAGTGGATCGGTCAGGGAACCAAAGTCATCAACGAACTCCGGCTGGATCTCTCACGCGACGATCACGCCGAGACGTACGACCAGCACATGCGCGAGTATCTCGGGATCGACGAGGCGCTGCTGCGTGAGTTGGCGGCAAAGGCGTAAGCCCAAAGCGAAGAGAACGCGGAGCACGCAGAGTTGGCGGAGGTTCGCGGAGTCGGAACTCAGAAATGAGTTCGGGTGCTCGTACCTGAACGTCGTCCTCTGTTCCGACCTCCATCGCGTTGTTTATGCCATTCTCGCCTTTCCCTCCGCGCCACTCCGCTCACTCGGCGCACTCCGCGTTCTCTCCATTCCCCGACGTCCCGCCCCGACTCGCTCATACGCTTCGCCCATGCGCCGCGGCCAATCTCATCGCCCCAACGACCACGATCCTGAAGCGTTCAGCAAGCAGCAGTTGCTCGATGCCGCGGACATCTCCTCGAAGACGTTCGATGCGATCCGCAAGGCATCGCGCGTGCGCGGTCCTGGCCACGGCGGCCTGAACTGGATGTTCAGCCGCGCCGAGATCGAGGCGATCATCAAGAAGGCCGAAAGCGGCACGTTCACCGAGCGCGGACCCGCCGCGGCAGAAGCGTGGAGGCTTCTATTGCAGAACGGTGCGCCGAGCGAAGACTCAGAGGATGAATTCGAGTAGACCGTCGCGAACTACTTGGGCGCAAACGGATCATCTTTTTCATCGTTGACACCAAGCGCTTGGTGTCCGAGATTGCCTTGCTTGATCGCTTCCTGCAGCAGCGACTTTGCTTCTTCGGTCTTTCCCGCGGCGACCGCCTCTTCGAGGCTGATCAGTGTCTTCAGCACCGAAAGCAGGTCGGTGCGGTAGTCGCGTTTCATTTTTTCCTTCGCCGCGTCATCTGCCGCCTTCGCCAAAATATCGTTCGGCACGGGAAGACCCTTTGCGATGATGCATCCCCGCTCCATCTCGTTGATCAGCGTCAGGTTTTCGTCTTTCTTCGAGACATCGCCGATCTGCGGCTCGAGCCTTTCGAGGTTTCGGCCCATGATCTTCATGGCGCCCTCGACGCTGATCCGGCGCTCGCCTTGAGGCCGCCCTTCCGGTCCTCCCGGTTGACGGGGGCGCTGACCCTCCTGCGCCGGCTGCTCGGCGCGGGCGAGTGAAACGGATGAATCGCCAGGACCGGCGAGCGAGGCGAGCGAAAGGCAAACGGCAGTCGCGATCGAAAGCATGGAACCTCCAGAAGGGCGTGGCGGGGGCGCGAGTGTAAAAAGGCTGCCAGTCTACCCCCGGGGCCGGCCACCTACAGCGCTCGATCTGCAATACTGGTTCGGTCCCCGCGTTCTTGGTGGGTCGAAGTGATGGAAAATCCTCTACGGAGAGAATCAATGAAGTACGGCAGGATGGTCGTATGCGGCATCGCGGCGAGCGTGCTCTCGATGGGCGCGCTGGCGCAGGATCAGAAACCCGAGCAAGGCCCCGGTCAGCGCGGGCCCGGCCAACGCGGACCCGGCGAGGGTGGCCCGCGTCAGGGTGGGGGCGGAATGGGTGGCATGGGCGCGCGCCAGCTGAGCCCGGAGCGTGCGGCGGCGGCATGGAACGCGGAAGCGACCGGCGTTGCTTCCCGTGTCGGACTCAACGCCGAACAGACCAAAGCGACGGTGGCGGCGTACGTCGCGGCGCGTGAAAGCCAGCGCGCGATCGGCGACAAGACGCGCGAAGAGATGATGCAGAAGGCGCGCGACGAGGGGCCGAACCCCGAGATGATGCGCGACATGATGAAGAAGATTGAAGAAGTGAACGCTTCCGAACGCGAGAAACTTCAGCAGGCGCTCACGACGGCGATCGGCGCCGATGCGACCGCCAAGGTCATGCCTTCGCTCGGTCTCTTCAGCCGCCAGTGGGACAGCGTCGTCGATGTGTTCTCGACCTTCAAGCTCGAGTCCGCGGCAAACCAGACTGGTCTGAACGCGATCGAGGAATACGCGATTTCGAATGCCGCGGCGCAGGCGAAGATGCGTGAAATGCAGGCGAACCGCGATGCCGAGGGCGGCCAGCCGGACCGCGAGGGCATGCGTGCCGCGGCACAAGAGGGACGGCAGAAACTCATCGATGCGATGAAGCCGATCCTCAACAAGGAGCAGCTCACCAAGCTCGAAGAGGCGATGCCGGGCGCTGGCCGCGGCGGACCGGGCGGTGGCCGTCGCGGCGGGGGCGGCTCGTAAGCGACTCATACTCTGAGAAACGAAAAAGCCCCGAGTCCGGGGCTTTTTCTTGTGCTGATTGCGAAGCAAACTCAATCTTCGTCGTGATCGTCCTGCGCGTTCTGTGCCGCGACCTGGGCTTCGAGTTCTTCCATGCTCTTTTCTTCTTTGACTTTTTCACCGCGTGCGATCGCCGCGGCCTTTTCCTTCTCGAGCTTGCGCTTGAGCGCATCGATCTTTACGCGATCGGGCGCGACGATGATGCTCGCCTGCTTGCCCATCCAGCGCGGCGTCTGTTCGATCTTGCACACGTCGGCGAGCGCATCGGCAACCTGGCGCAGATTCTGAAGGCCGAGGTCGCGGTGAGCGATCTCGCGACCCTTGAACTTCTGCGTCACCATCACCTTGTGGCCGTCGATCAGGAAACGCCGGCTTTGCTCGATGCGGATCTGAATATCGTGCTCGCCGATCTTGACCGAGCGGCCGAGGCGCACTTCCTTCATTTCGGTGGACTTGGATGCGGCCCGCGTCTTCCGAGCTTTCTGCGAAAGCTCGTACTTGTACTTGCCATAGTCCATGATTTTGCACACCGGCGGGCGTGCATCGGGCGAGATCTCGACGAGGTCGAGCCCGAGTTCCTGCGCTCGTTTGAGCGCATCAGGAGTTTCGAGTACTCCCAACTGCTCTTCTTCCGGCCCGATCACGCGGATGGGCGAGAAGCGGATCATGAAATTCACACGTGTCCGGATGACCGGACCGCTGTCGCGACTGAATCGACCGAATGCGATGGGAAACCCTCCTGGTAAAGTTGGCGCCGGTCGTGCTGACAACCGGGAAACACTCCCGATCTTGCACGCCGCTTCTAAAAAAACAAACGCAACTTCCTCTGGCCCGGAATCCTAACAGATCACGGCCTCGGAAGCAACGTCCGAACGTCCGGATTGCGCGAAATGAGCGGTATTTCAGGGAGAAATCGGCTCATCCGCGCATGAGCAAAATGATGTTGAAGCCCACACTCACGACGAGGCTGACGATGAGCCCGAGCACCAGATACGGGTTCGGCGTCCGGCGCGCCGACATGCGATCTTGGGGGATGAACGCTTCGGCCGCGTGCTCGGCTTCGACGAGCGCCGAGATGTCTTCCTGCGGCAGGACATCCTTGTGCGCCAGCGGAGGCGACTCCTTGCGTCGCACCGCGCGCAGATCGATGAGCAGATCCTTGCACGACTTGTACCGTGTGCGCGGGTCCTTGGCCATCATCATCTCGATGATCTCGGAGATGCCCGCGCTGAGTTTGGGGTTCACGTGGTCGGGCGGAACGAGCTCGGACTTCAGATGTTTGTGCATCACGGCCGACGGGTTCTTGCCGTCGAACGGCACGGTTCCCGCGACCATGTGATAGAGCGTGGCGCCGAGCGAATAGATGTCCGCCGCGGCGGTGATGTTCACTTCGCCCCGGATCTGCTCGGGGCTGATGTAGTACGGCGTGCCGAACGCTTTGCCCGCTTCGGCCTCGGCCATTTCTTTGTCGTTCATCGCGCGGGCGAGGCCCATGTCGGCCAGTTTCGCGACGCCCTCGCGCGTGATCATGATGTTCTTGGGCTTGACGTCGCGGTGGATCAGGCCTTTTTCGTGCGCGTGCTGGAGCGCCTCGGCGATCTGGATGATGACATCGATCGCTTCGCCCTCGGGGTAGCGCTTGTGCTTGACGATGTCGTCGAACACGGTGCGCCCGTCGACAAACTCCATGACGAAGTAGTGGAACTCGCCCGACTTGCCGACGTCGTAGGCCTGAACGATGTTCGGGTGATTGAGCGCCGCCGCGGCGCGGCCCTCGGCGTAAAAGCGCTCGATGAACTGCGGGTTGCTGCTGAACTTGCGGGGCAGGATCTTGATCGCGACGACACGATCGAGGCTGAGCTGCTTGGCCTTGTGCACAGTCGCCATCGCGCCCGCGCCGAGCTTGCCGAGGAACTTGTAGCCGGCGATCTTCTGTCCGCTCCGCTCGGCTTCGAGCTGCTGCTTGAGACGCGCGAGCTGGCGCTCCGTCGCGTAGCGGTTGTTGACCAGCACGTGCATGAGCGACGCCTGGTTCTGCTCTTCCGACTGGTTCTGGCGCACCATCGCGAGACAGTGCTCGACTTCTTCGGAAGTCGCGAGTCCCGCATCGACGACCATGCGCGCCACGAGCGTGTCGACATTTGTGCCGCCCTTGGCAACTTCCTGGAGGTCGCTCTCGATCGACTGCACGGACGGCGCCGGGCCTGGGTCTTTCGCGACCAAGTGAGGGGTCGCCCCGGGATCACCTGCCTTGGAGCCCATACGCGCGGTGTCGCCGGACGAGCCGGCGCGGCTGCCGCTAAGCGGGTTGGTATCTCCCGCGTCGGGCTTGAGAGGGATGGAACCGGAATTGTCGGTCACAGAATGTCGTCCATGTCCATTCGAGGTCGCCGCATGACCATTCGTAGTCAACGCATCCCGGCTCAACGTTTCTCGGCGAATAACCGGGTTATCGGCCGGAAGAATAGCGGGAATTGGCCGACCTGCCGGTTCCCTGCGATTTGGATCAAAATTCGACATCATGTCGCGAGACTCCGCCCATCGCGCCGGGGCAAAAAGCTGCGACCATTCCGCCACGATGAAGAGGCGTCCTCGGGCCTCTCTATTGATGCCATACGCAATCGGAGAGCGTTCGGTTTCCGGCGGCGGACCCCGGGTCGGTGGCCTTTTCAGTGGTTCCTTGCGGGCCGTTACATCCGGGACAAGGCGGCAACTCGCGCTTCGGTCGGAGGATGGCTTGCAAAGAGATTGAGGAGCGAATTGCCGACGAGCGGCTCGACGATGAACATGCTGTTCTGCGCCGGGTTGGGATTCCGCATCGGGATCCGCTGGCTGTACGCATCGAGCTTTTGGAGTGCCGCGATCAGACCGCGCGGCGAGCCGGCGATCAGCGCGCCATCGTGGTCGGCGACGAACTCGCGGCTCCGGCTGATCATCGCCTTGATGAGCGCAGCGCCGACGGCGGCGAGAATGATGGCAAGGAACGCAAGCAGCGGGTTGGTTCCTTCCCGGCCTCGTCCGCCGAGCAGAAAACCCCACTGCGCCACAAACGCGAGAACACCAGAAATCGTTGCCGCAATGGTGCTTGTGAGCGTATCGCGGTTCTTGATGTGCGCCAGTTCGTGTCCGATCACGCCCGCCAGTTCATCGCGATTGAGCAGCTGCAGCGCGCCCTGGGTGACCGCGACGGCGGCTTTGCTCGGGCTTCGCCCGGTCGCGAATGCGTTGGGCGCGTCGTGCGGGCAGATGTACACGCGGGGCATCGGCAGCCCGGCTCGACGGCTGAGATCTTCCACCATGGGATAGAGCTCGCCTCCATTCTCGCGCGTGACTTCCCTCCCCTGCATCGAAGCGATCGCGATCTTGTCCGAAAAGAACCATGCGCCGAAATTCGTGATCAGGCCGAAGATCAGCGCGATCGTGAGTCCCTGCTGCCCGTAGAAACTACCCACAAACAGAAAGAGCCCCATCAACCCGCCGAGAAGAACCGCAGTCTTGAAGTTGTTGGCGAATCGAACCAAGTCATGCCTCCTGCTCGCGCACTTCTCGTGCGCGTGTTATGACACTGTGCATACGGCTTGCCATTTCGCCGGTTCTCGGGCGAAGCCGCCAGCGGGCCTGAAGTGATTTTCCGGTGTGGCGGCGACTCGGAGATGCCCTCCGCGGAGGGTTTTCCTAACAAAACGCTGCCAATTTGACGGTTGGAACGACCGTACCGGTGCATTCGATCGGTCGTCACTCCGACTTTGCGTCACGTCCGGTAACTATTCGCATCGAAATTGAAGGTGGGGTATCCTTCAACCTGCTGCGGCGAGGCTTGTGACCACTCACGAGTTTCGACGGACATCCGCGGGTCGCGTGGAGCGCGCGACAACGGTCTGGGGCTGGATGCCCCAAGGAATCGAAGAAGTGAAGACTCGAACGGATGTCCGGACGCTATCTCCTTGGCGCGTACAGGGTTGGCGAATTGCGCTGCGGTTTGGGATTTCGGCGGCTGCCGCGGTTTCGTTGCTTGGACTGACCGCGTATTCGGCGGTGCTGGCGAAGGAAGCTCGCTCGGCGCAGCCGCTCGCCGCGATCGAAGTGATCAACGCGGACGCACCTTCGGGCCCGCTCCCGTCCCAGCAGCGCGCGGAGTCGCCCCAAAAAAATCAAGTTTCCGACGATCGTGCGACGGATCGGCGCGCCGAGGCTCATCCGGCCACCAAGATTTTCCCTGCGGGCACGCGTTTTTTTGACGGCCGCCCGGTCCGCGCGGCCCGGACGATCGAGATGGTCGTGACGGCGTACAGCCCGGACGGGCGTTCGTGCGGTTCATTTGCCGATGGCATGACCGCCACGCTGCACCACGTTTCGACGAACGGCACCAAGCTCGTCGCGGCCGATCCGAAGCTGCTGCCGTACGGAGCGCTCCTCACGATCCCGGGATACGACGCCGGGAATGTGGTGCCGGTCCTCGATTGCGGCGGTGCGATCAAGGGCAACAGGCTCGACGTGCTGTTTCCCACCCACGAAGAGGCTCGCAAGTGGGGCGTGCGCAAGATCAAGGTGACGGTGTGGGACTACGCGGACGGGCTTCCTCGCGAGAATCCGCGAAAGAAGCGATAAGCGGATTTGTACCTGCCGAATTTGTTGCGATGGTTCGCGTAGGGTTGCGGCGTGCTGATCACGCCCGCGATCTCGCCGCCCCGCAATCTCGAGGAATTGCTTCCTCCCGGTTTGGCCGCGAAGATCGACCGCTTGGACATCTTCAGCCGCCGGGTGTTTGCGGGGAAGTTGCCGGGCGAGCGTCGGAGCAAGCGACGGGGTCGGAGCGTTGAGTTCGATGATTTTCGCCCTTATGTCGCGGGCGATGACCTGCGGCACGTCGACTGGAACATCTACGGGCGATTCGAGCGGCTGATCATCAAGCTCTTTCGCGAAGAGGAAGATCTCGCGCTGCATCTGATTCTCGACGCGTCGGCCTCGATGGGCGCCGGTGCGGAGCCGCCACGAGCCGGTGAGGCAGAGATTCCGAGCAAGGCGCTCTACACGCACCGTTTGGCGATGGCGCTCGCCTATGTCGGACTGGTCAAGAACAACAGAGTGTCGGTCGCGACGTTTGGCGGCGCCGCACCCAGACACGGGATTCGGCCGGTTCGGGGGCGTACCAGTCTGCGTCGGATTTCGGAGTTCCTGATCGAATCGCTGAAAGCCGGATCGGCCACGCGGGCGCCGGACTTCAACGCGGACATCCGCGCTATCGCGGCGCGACTCGCGGGGCGGGGCATCGTCGTTCTGATTTCGGATTTGCTGGCCCCAGACGGAATCGCGGGCGGGATTGCCTCCCTCGGTGCCGCGGAATATGGCGCGCTCGATGCGTATTGCCTGCAGGTTTTATCACCATCTGAGATCGATCCGACGCAGGGCGCCACGCTCGGGCTGACTGGCGATCTTCGATTGACCGACATCGAATCGGCGCGCGGCCTCGAGGTGACAGTTTCTCCTGCGGCGATCGCACGCTATCGCGAGAAGTTTGCCCGGTTCGTGGCCGATTGTCGAGGGGCGTGTCGCTCGCGCGGCGTCGCGCACTTTCTCGTGCCGACAGATACACCGATCGATCGGTTGGTGATCGATTCGCTTCGGCGGGGCGGGATGATGCGCTGAAAAGCTTGATTGCATGTGCCGAGAGGATTCATCCGCGAATGAAAAGCGTCGGTCGGCGGCGAATCCGGATTCCCTGTAGAGTGTTCGGACAGGGGGCGCCGTGGATCAGTCCGAAGCGAACAACCCGACCCGGAGAACCGAGGGCGAGGCCCCGACCTCGCCGATCGACTCGCCGGTGCCGCAGGCGCCATCGGAGTTCGCTCCTTCGGCGGCGCGCGCCCACGTGCCCTTCATGATGCCGGTCCAGATCGCGGGCTATCGGATTATCCGCCTGATCGGCGCGGGCGGAATGGGCTTGGTGTATGAGGCCGAGCAGGAGGCGCTCCAACGGCGCGTCGCTCTCAAGCTCATGCAGCCCGGCGCGGTGAGCAACGAAGCGCTCGCGCGCTTCGAAGCGGAGGCGAGGGCGCTTGCAAGGCTGCGGCATCCCGGGATCGCTCAGGTCTTTGATACCGGGGTGTACCGTCCGGACGGGCACGACGCATCGATTGTTCCGTTTCTCTCGATGGAGCTGGTGGTCGGGAGCGTCACGCTCCAAGAATTCGCCGAGCGATCCGACGTTGATCTCGAGACAAAGCTGCGGGTGATGATCGAAGTGTGCGGAGCGCTCGAGCACGCGCACGATGCGGGTGTGGTGCACCGAGATCTAAAGCCATCGAACATTCTCGTGAATCCGAACCAAGGCGAGCCGGCCGAAGACGGGTCGCGGATCAAGATCATCGACTTTGGAATCGCCAAGCTCCTGGGCGACGGCTCGCGGACGATCACTTCGCACGGTCAAATCGTCGGCACGCCGAGCTACATGGCGCCGGAACAACTCGGCCACGGCCAGGTTGACAACCGGTCGGACGTTTATTCGATCGGTGTGATTCTCTATCAGTTGTGCACCGGAAGGCTGCCGCTGGCGGTGCCGCGCGGGCTGGATCGCCAGAATCTCGAGCGCGCGCTGTTCGAGACGACACCCGCGCTGCCGCGGACGCTGGATCGGCGATTGCAGGGCGATCTCGAAACGATCATTCTCAAGTGCCTGCAGAAGGCGCCGCTCGAGCGTTACCAGTCAATCGGAGAGTTGCGAGCGGATCTGGAGGCGTTTCTCTCGGGCGACCCGATCCGGGCCACCCGGATCGGAAGATTGGAGCTGGCGCGCAGGGCGATCGGGAGATTCTCGGCACGCCAGCCGCTCGCGGCGTTTGCGATGTGCGTCGGTGGGGCGCTTCTCATCTCGATGTTTCTGGTGTTCCCCGCAATCAGCAACTGGTCGGGGGTCGCGCGGTGGTATTCGAACCTGGTGGTGAAGGCGGCGCCGGCGGAGGGAATGCTGCCGTCGCTCCGGGATGTCCGCGTGATCGCGATCGACAACGAGACCGACTTTGAAGCGATCGCGACCCGGCAGCACGTCGAAGGGGTCTCGAACGGCGACATCAAGTCTGTGCGGCTCCTCCATGCCGAAGTCTTGAAGAAACTGGCGGCGAGCACTCCTCGTGCGGTAGCGATCGACGTGATGTTTCTGCGTCCAACTCCGTTTGACAAGCCGCTGCTCGAGTCGATTCACGAACTGAGAAACAAGGGCGTCGGTGTCGTGCTTGCGAGCCCGTCGTGGTCTTTTTCGGATGAGGGCGAGGTGGCGATCGCGCCCGAATTCGCGGCTTCGGCGTGGTCCGCTCCCCCGACAGGCGGATTTGTTGGCGAGCATTGGGCGATGGATCTGGCCCTTGTGCGCCCGGAAAAGGAAATCGTTCCCGGGTTCTCTCTGCTGGGGTTCGCGGCGTGGCGGGAACCCGCGGCAGAAGTCGCCATCGCGATTCGGGATGACATCGCGGAGGTTCGCTACTTCAAACCGGGGACCCAGAGACGCG
Source organism: Phycisphaeraceae bacterium (assembly GCA_019636555.1). NCBI lineage: Bacteria > Pseudomonadati > Planctomycetota > Phycisphaerae > Phycisphaerales > Phycisphaeraceae > Phycisphaeraceae bacterium. The sequence goes on from JAHBXH010000001.1 coordinate 1,129,383, forward strand.
CGACCCTGCGCTCGCCGGATCGGCTGCGATTCTCGGGGCTACAGCACCCCGACGTTGCGGATCCGGCGCGCGGGATCGAGATCGGAGATGTCATACCGGCAACGATCGTGCCGCTCCCGATCGGCGCGCTCGAAGATTGCACGATTTCGATGCAGAAGTTTTTCGCGATGTCGGACGGCGATCTGCAACGCGAGTTTTCGGGGCGGCTCGCGGTGATCGGGAACGCTTCAGACGCCGGTGGCGATATCCAGGAATCTCCGAAGGGGCTGAGCGTGCCCGGCGTCTGGACGAACGCGGCGACGATCCAGCAATTGTTGCGCGAAAAGATGATCGATATTCCGAACACGAGCGTTGTGTGGCTCGTCGGAGCGGGCCTGGCGCTTGTGGGCGCGTGCGCCGGCTTCTGGTTTTCGAGCACATGGCGCGCGATTGTGCTGATTGGAACATTGACGCTGATCGCCATATGTGTTAGCGTTTTGATGTTGCGAACGGGAGGGATCTATTGGAATCCTCTTCCCGGGATCGCGGCCGGGTGGTTGGGCTGCGGGTTTGCGCTGATGGTGACGCATGATCGGCGTCGGTCTACGCGCGGCCTGCTGAGGAGTAGTTGACATGGAAAGCGGGAAACACGTGGCTTTGGGTCGCGCGCTGCTCGGTGGGCTGGCCCTGGCGGCAGCGGGGGCGGCGCTCTGGAGCTGCGAAGTGGCGAGTGCGCAGGCGCAGAACGCCGAAGCTCCCGAACACGTTGACCCGAGCTTCAACACCGGCGCGTGGACCGCGGAGAGCCCCGACGGCGTCGTCAGCATCACGCCGGACGGGAGCTACTGGATATCCAAAGTTACGCGCGGAGAAGATCCCGGGTACCAGCGCCAGGTCACCCGTTTCAAGGCGAATCGGACCGCGAAAAACCAGCCTTCGTCGCAGTACTTCGTGCGAGTGACAGGACGGCAGAGCAACGGGAATTTGGTGAATTTCAATCCTCGTCCTCGTATGCTGAAGCGCCCCTACGAGGCCAAGCCGAAATCGATCCCGGAAGAGCAGCCCAAGCCGCTCGATGAAGACACGAACGAGATGGGCTTGGTGATGCCCGACGAAGGAACGGCGGTCCTCAACGGCACCGCTCCGATCATCGGCGTCAAAAAAGCGACGGTCGCGTCGGCCGGAACCACCTTCGCCATCGAGGCCACTTCGACGAGTTGGCTGCTGAAGGTCATCGCTGCTGATGCGGAAAACCCGGTGGAGGTTTTCTTCCCGGAATCGAATCAGCGCCCGAGGGCTTTTGCAGTTGGCGACTGCGTTCGCTACCAAAATGATGCGACGCTGCCGGCGCAAGGGGTACTGGAAAACAGCGCTGCCTGCGATGACTTGTTGGCCTACGCCAACTGGATACTCCAGCAAACGCCGTAATCGCGCAAGCTCCGGACTTACTTGCCGAGTCGATACGCCAGCTCCGCGTACTCGCTCATAGGCCGATTGCTGTTGAACTGGCTGCCGTTGAGCGCGATGGCATGTCGCATCACCTGTGTCCACATCGCGCGATCGTGGTAGTACATCGGAAGGATATCGTTTTCGAGGTGTTTGTAGATCGAAGCCGCGTCTTCTTCGGGAGGAGTCGCCGCGTGTGCCACAGCGTTCACCTCGAATGAATCGCGGCCGATGGTCCATCCGGTGACGCCTTCGACACAGCCCTCGAGCCACCATCCATCGGCGGTCGAGAGGCTCGGTACGCCGTTGAGCGCCGCCTTCATGCCGCTGGTCCCCGACGCCTCGAGCGGAATGACGGGATTGTTCAGCCAGAGATCGACTCCGCTGACGAGATGCTTGGCAAGCGTGATGTCGTAGTTTTGGATGAAAACGCCCTGGATTCCGGGGGCGAGTTCTCGCAGGCGCTCGACGATCCGCTGGATGATTTCCTTTCCCTGGAAATCCTTTGGATGCGCTTTGCCCGCATAAATGATCTGGATCGCTCCGGCCTTCGACACAATGAACCGAAGGCGATCGAGGTCGGAAACGAGGAGGTCGGCGCGCTTATACCCGGTTGCACGTCGCGCAAAGCCGATGGTGAAGACATCTTCCTTCATTTTCGCGCCGGTCTGCCTATTCACGAGTTCGATGAGTCGGCGCTTTGCCGCGGCGTGCGCCGAAGCGATTGCGTCGTCGGGAGCGAAGAGCGCGCGGCGGATGGCCCGGTAGTCGGCGCGCCAGTCGGGGCAATGCTTGTCGAGAATCGCCTGAATCTCGGGCGAGGCCCATGTCGGGGCGTGGATCCCGTTGGTGACGTAATCGATTCGGGCGCCCGGGAACATCTCGCGGCTGACTTCGGCGTGCCGGCGCGCGACCGCGCTGGTAAAGCGGCTGTAGTAGAGCGCAAGGCGCGTCATGTTCAGTTGGTGATTCTGGACGTACGGAGCTCCCTCGTGAATCGCCGACTGTTCGCCGAGCACTTCGAAGACCATATCGAGGGGGAATTGGTCGTGGCCCGCCGCGACGGGTGTGTGTGTGGTGAACGCGCACGCCCTCCTGGTCGCGGCGATCACTTCCGGGTCGGCGGGAGTTGTCTTTCGCTTGTACGAATACTCCGCGAGCAGTTCAACGGTGACGAGCGCGCCGTGCCCTTCGTTCATGTGGTAGGTTTGGATGTCGGCGCACCCGAGCGCCCTGAGCATGTAGATCCCGGCGATTCCGAGCAGCCCTTCCTGCGTGAGGCGGTGGCGTTGATCGCCGCCGTAGAGCGCGTCGGTGATTTGCCGATCTTCGGGCTCGTTGTCCGGCACATCGGTGTCGAGAAAATAGACCGGAATTTCCGCCCCTTTGGGGTGAGTCGGCTTGACGGTGTACTTCCAGGCCTGCACCGTGACCTTGCGCCCGTTGAGCTTCACAACCACACGCGGCTGCTGGAGTTCCAATCGATCGGCGGGATTCCAGCGAACGGGAGCTTCCCTCTGCACGCCGGTCGAGTCAATGGTCTGATCGAAGTAGCCGGCCCGATGCAGGAGTGTGATTCCCACGACCGGCAGGGCGAGATCAGCGGCGGACCGGAGCAGATCCCCGGCGAGGACTCCGAGGCCTCCGGAATAGGTCGGAACCTTGGGGTCGACCCCGACTTCCATCGAAAAATACGCGACGCGAGCTGTCTCTGGCATGTGGCCTCCGTGCCGGAAAGGGCGAAGTGTACCGCTTCGCCGGGCCGACGCGATCGCGTATGCTCGGAAACCCGGACCATCCCGACGTATGCCCGACCCTCGTGAAACGCCCGCGATGCAGCAGTATTACCGCTTCAAGAAGCGGCACGAAGGCTGTGTTTTGTTGTTTCGCATCGGCGATTTCTACGAGATGTTCGACGATGATGCGGTTGCCGTGAGCAAGGCGATCGGGCTCACGCTGACGCAGCGGACCGCGGGTGTGCCGATGGCGGGCGTGCCTCATCATCAGCTTGAGACGTATCTCAAGAAGTTGATCGACAAGGGGTTTCGCGTCGCGGTCTGCGAGCAAACGGAACTCGCGGAAAACGCCAAGGGCGTGATCCAGCGCGACGTGACGCGCGTGCTGACGCCGGGAACGCTCGTGGACGGGCCGCTGCTCGACGACGGCGCCGCGATCAAACTCGCGTCGATTTTCTTTGTCGGGAGCGGAGACGATTCGGATGCCGCGATCGCCGTTGTGGATGCATCCACCGGCCAATTCAGTCTTGTGCACGCGAGCGGCCAGGCGGGCGGCGCTGCGATCATCGACGAACTCATGCGGCGGAGCGTGCGCGAGTTGCTCTACGCGGCGACCGCCGACGGAGCGATTCCGCCGCGCGTGAAGCAGTGTCTGGCGGCGCTTGGAATCAGCGGCACGCCGCGGCCTTCGTGGCAGTTCCGCATGGAAGAGGCTCGGGGCGCAATCACCGGTCACTTCAAAGTGAAGTCTCTCGCGGGTTACGGAGTCCGCGATGACGATCCGGCGGTCTGCGCGGCGGGCGCGATTCTTCGGTATCTACTGGAAACGCAGACACCCGGCGCAGAGGATGGAAAGCAATCAACGGGCCGGGGCACGCTTTCTCACCTGCGTCCGCCGACGCTGGATCTGCCGGGCGACTCGATGATTGTGGATGCGGTGAGCTTGCGAGCGCTCGAGATCGAGCGTGTCATCCGCGCGGCGCCCGGGGGTTCCGAGGGCGGGCTCGAAGGTTCCTTGCTTGGCGTGTTTCTCACCGGACCATCAGGAGGCGTTTGCCGCACGGCGATGGGCAAACGCCTGCTGCGAGAGTGGCTGTGCCGCCCGGCGTGCCGGCGCGAAGTGATCGAGAAAAGGCACGGCGCCGTGGCGGCATTGTGCGAAGATCGACGGCTGAGCGGCGAACTTCGTGAATTGCTTTCGGAACAGCCCGACGTCGCGCGGATCGCGGGGCGGGTGGCGCTCGCGCGTGCGACGCCTCGGGATCTGGTCGCGCTCGCGAAAGGGATCTGCCGCGGTCCGGCGGCGCTGGAACGGATCAGCTCGGTGCCGGCACTTGCCCAGAGCGCCGACTCACTCGCGCGGGTTGGGGAAGTGCTTGCTCAAATCGGGAAGCAAATCGTCGCGAGTTGCAACGATGAAGTTCCGGGGCACCTGCGCGAAGGCGGGCTTATCAAAGACGGTGTCGATGCGGAGCTTGATGAGGCACGCTCGCTTCAGAAGGATGCGGGCACGTGGCTGGTCGAGTATCAGGAACGCTTGCTCCGCGAGCACTCGCTCCCCGGCCTCAAAGTCGGATACAACAAAATCTTCGGATACTACATCGAGTTGACGACATCGCAGGCCAAGCAGGCGCCCGCCGCGTTCACTCGAAAGCAGACGCTGAAGAACGCCGAGCGCTACATCACGCCCGAGCTGCACGAATTCGAGCGCAAGGTGAGCACGGCCGAAACGAGAGCGCTCGCGCGCGAGCGGGAATTGTTTGACTCGATGTGCGCGTCGGTCGCCGCGAAGCTCGCCGCACTTGCCGTATACGCCGACGCGATCGCGGAAGTCGATGTCTTGCTCGGCTTTGCGGAACATGCGGTGCGCGCCGGGTGGGTGCGCCCCGAAATGAGCGATGAAGGCACGCTGGTAATCCACGACGGGCGGCATCCGGTGCTGGAGCGCTCGCTCGGGCGCGACTTTGTTCCCAACGACGTCGAGATCGGCGCCGCCGAAGCGCCGGCGATGGCGCTCATCACTGGGCCGAACATGGCGGGCAAGAGCACGTTCATCCGGCAGGTCGCCCTGATCACGCTGCTCGCGCACGCGGGCAGCTTCGTGCCGGCGGCACGTGCGACGATCGGACTCTGCGATCGGATCTTCACACGCATCGGCGCCGACGACGCGCTCCACGCCGGCCAATCGACCTTCATGGTCGAGATGACGGAGACGGCGAACATTCTGCATCACGCGACACCGAAGTCGCTTGTCATTCTGGACGAAATCGGGCGCGGCACGAGCACGCTCGACGGCCTTTCGCTCGCGTGGGCGATCACCGAATTCCTTGGAAACAAGGGCTGCCGCACCCTCTTCGCGACGCACTACCACGAACTGACCGACCTGGCGGAACGCGATGATCTGGGCATGTCCGGGCGGATCCGCAATCTGCACGTGGCGGTGCGCGAGTGGCCGCTCGATTCGGATTCGAGCCCGGGCGGAGAGACGCAGATCATCTTCCTTCATCGAATCCTGCCCGGAAAGACCGATCAGTCCTACGGCATCCACGTCGCGAGGCTGGCGGGCCTGCCTCAGTCGGTGGTGGGGCGTGCGCGGGAGGTTCTGGCGAGTTTCGCCGTGCATCACGGGCTGGGCGAAACGATGGCGAGCGCGAAGGGGGCCGTTTCTGCTTCCGCCTCGAACGGACAGCTCGCGCTTTTCACCGAGTATCTGCATCATCCGGCCGTCGGCGAACTCCGCGAGTTGAAGCTCGATTCGATGAGCCCGATGCAGGCGTTTGATGCGCTCCGGCGGCTTCAGCAGTCGGTCGAAAAAACCTCGGCGAGCAAGTGATCCGGCGCGAAAACGTATCCGCGTTGTGCCGAGCGTGCGATAATCCGGCGTGCTCCGGCTCACCAATCTCCGAAAGTCGTACGGCAATCTGATCGCCGTCGACGATGTTTCGCTCGAAGTGCGAAGGGGTGAAGTCTTCGGGTTGCTCGGTCCCAACGGCGCCGGCAAGAGCACGACGATCGGCATGTGCGTCGGTTTGATCACCCCCGATTCCGGAAGCGTCGAGATCGAGGGTGCGGGTTCGCCCACGCAGGAAAGCGCGCGTGCTCACCTGGGCGTCGCGCCGCAGTCGCTCGCGATCTATGACGAACTCTCGGGCGCGGAGAACTTGTCGGTGTTCGGCCGGCTCTACGGGCTTGGCGGGCCCCAACTGAGTGATCGCGTTCATCGCGTGCTCGATCTGGTCGGCTTGCTGCCTCGAGCAACCGATCGGGCCGGAACGTACTCCGGCGGCATGAAGCGGCGGCTCAACCTTGCCGCGGCACTGATTCACGAACCGCCGATTCTGCTCCTTGATGAGCCGACCGCCGGAGTCGATCCGCAGAGCCGCAACAACATTCTCGATACCGTGCGTGAGCTGGCGCGAGCAGGCAAGACGATCATCTACACCACGCACTACATGGAAGAGGCGCAGAAACTCTGCGACCGCGTGGGGATTATCGATAAAGGAAAATTGCTCTGCGTCGGCGCCGTGGATGAGCTTGTCTGCGCGCACGGGGGACGGAGCATCGTCCGCATCGAGCGCTCGGACAAGCACGAGCAGATCGAGACCGATGCGCCGCTGCGTGAAATTTCCGGCGTGCTCGCGGGCGCGCCGGCGGCGGAGCCGGTGACCGGCATCCACATCGAACGGCCAAATCTTGAAAGCGTCTTTCTGAATCTGACGGGAAGGAGCCTGCGCGACTGATGGGCGTGACCGCCGGAATCAAAGCGATGTGGGCGATCGCGTGGACCGACGTGAGACTCTTGCTGCGCGATCGTGCCGCGGCGTTCTTCACGTTCGTGTTTCCAATCATCTTTGCGATCTTTTTCGGGCTGGTTTTCGGCGGCGATGCGAAGAAAGGGAAAATCGAGATCGCTGTGGCGCAGCTCGACAAGGGGGCGCTCGCCTCGGACTTCGTCAGCAATCTTCAGAAGATGGATGGGTTCAACGTCACGCTCGCGGACTCGGAGATAGCTGGTGAGAAGCTTGTCCGCGAGGGAAAGGTGTCCGCTTGTGTCGTCGTGCCTCAGGGATTCGAGAAGGGGTTTGAGAATCTGTTTGCCAGCGGCAAGGGGCCGGAAGTTCCGGTGCTGATCGACCCATCCAAATCGGGCGAGAACGGGCTGTTGCAGGGAAGGCTCATGGAACAGAGCTTCATGATGATGGCAAAGTCGTTCTCGCAGCTCGATCGCTTGAAAAAGCAATTGCAGCAGGCGCGCGACATGATCGCGAAGTCGAAGGACGTCGATCTCTCGCGCAAGCTCATGTTCGGGACGCTCTTTCAGAACGTCGAGACGTTCGTGAACGATGCGAACAAGCCCGGTGAGGACGGCAAGCCCGCCATCAGCGAGAATTCGATGTCCGGTTTCAGCCCGATGCAGTTGGACATCAAGGACATTCGGAGGCAGCGCAATCTACCGACGAACGCGTACGAGGTGTCGCTGCCTCAGGGGATCGTGTGGGGGCTCATGGGCTGCGTGACCGCGTTTGTTTCGACGCTCGCGCGCGATCGGCAGCGCGGCACGCTCCTGCGGCTGCGCTGCGCACCGCTCACGCGCTGGCACATCATCGGGGGGAAGGCGATCGCCGGTTTCTGGTCGTGCATGCTCGTGCAGTGGCTGCTGATCGGGATTTTCGCGATGTTCTTTCACGTGGCGCTGCCCAATCCGCCGCTGCTCGTGCTCGCGACCGTCTTTTCGGCGTGCGCGTTCGTGGGCGTGATGATGTTCCTTGCCGTGCTCGGGCGCTCGGGCGAGGGTTCTGCGGGCTTCGGCCGCAGCGTGATCCTGATCATGGCGCTGATCGGGGGCGGCACGTTGCCGGTGTTTTTCATGCCGGCGTTCATGAAGCCGGTGAGTATGGCGAGCCCGTTCAAGTGGTCGGTTGATGCGATCGAGTGTGCGACGTGGCGCGGCACGGGCCTGGAAGGAATGACTTTGCCTCTGATCGTGCTCGCCGGCGTCGCCATTGGCGGCTTTGTGCTCGGATCGCTGTTCTTCCGCAGGGCGATGCGGGAATAGCGGATCGGCCCGACGTAAACTTGTCCGTTCGGGCGGGTAGCTCAGTTGGCTAGAGCATTCGCTTTACACGCGAGAGGTCCAGGGTTCGAGTCCCTGCCTGCCCATTGATGAGGCACTCGGCACTAGGCATCGGGCGCTAGAAAAGCCGGGCACTAGAACTGCTCCTGTGTCGCCAAAGTGAACGCGATCGATCTCTTTTACATCACCGGCGGGGCAATCGCGTCTCCGTGGCTATTGCGCAAGCAGCGCTCCGGTTGGAAAGAGCGGTTCGGCCATGTTGAATCGCTTCCTCCGAAGAAGCTGCCGCGCTTGATGATTCACGCGGTTTCGGTCGGTGAAGTGAACGCGCTTCGCCACTTGCTTCCGTTGCTCACTGCTTCTTCGAACGGAGCGGGCGTCGACATCGTTGTGACGGTCGGGACCGACACGGGTCTCGCCCGCGCGAAGGAACTCTTTTCCAAGTACGCGACGGTGCTCCGATATCCGATCGATTTGTCTTCGAGCGTCCGGCGCTTTCTCGATGCGGTCCGCCCCGATGCGGTCGCGCTCGTCGAACTCGAGGTCTGGCCGAACTTCATCAAGGAATGCACGAGGCGGCATATCCCAGTCGCCGTCATCAACGGTCGCCTGAGCGAGCGATCTTTCAAGGGGTATCGCAAGCTCAAGCCAGTGATCGGTCCGACATTCTCTCGCCTCGCGCAGGTTGCCGTGCAGGACGAAGATTACGCGGCACGATTTTCGCAGATGGGCGTGCCGCAGGATCGCATTCGCGTCACCGGTACGATGAAGTGGGACGCCGCGGCGGTGCCCGAGACTCCGGGCGCGCCGATTCCAGGCGCCGAGAAACTCGCGGCCGAATTCGGGATCGATCGCAACCGTCCGCTCATCGTCGCGGGAAGCACCGGGCCGGGGGAAGAAGAACTGCTCCATCACGCGTGCCCGGGCGGAGCGCAATTGCTTTGCGCGCCTCGCAAACCCGAGCGTTTCGACGAAGCCGCTGCGGCGCTCCCGAATTGCGTGCGACGCTCCGCGACGAAGAACAGCAAGCCTCCCGCGCCGGGTCGCGACCGGTTCCTCCTTGACACTATCGGAGAACTCCGTCTCGCGTATTCTCTCGCTGATGTCGTCGTCATCGGGCGCTCGTTCTTCAATCTCTTCGGGTCCGATCCGCTCGAGCCCGCGGCGCTGGGCAAACCGCTGGTCATCGGCCCGCGCTACGGAGATTTTCAGAACGTCGTCCAAACGCTCGATCGTGCGGGAGCCATTCGGATCGTTCAGCCCGGTGATCTTTCCCGTGTGCTCGCGGGTCTCCTGGGCGACCCAAACGATCGGGAACAACTTTCTAAATGTACCCGCGAAGCGGTGCTCGCCAACAAGGGAGCGAGCGCCAGGAACGCCGAGATGCTTTTTTCCTTGCTCCCGGCGACGCGGCAGGCCCGGTAGCGGGCCGCATTTGCCGGTTTTCTGATCCGCCGCAATTCCCAATTCGCGGGCTGACGCGTACCATTACCTCTTGGCCCCGAACCGGACACGTACGGCATTGCCGCGCAGGTTCCATCGGGACAGGCGGGGAAACTTACCCCGAATCAATCGAGGGCGTAGCTCAGTTGGTAGAGCAGCGGCCTTTTAAGCCGTAGGTCCAGGGTTCGAGTCCCTGCGCCCTCATTGCTCCGACGAAGGAGCGCGACACGGATGTGCTTCGACTCGCTCGCGCGGCGTCGGAAGGAGAAGGGTTGCTCCACGTATTTCACGCGGCATGGACGGCAGGACAAACGGAGGCCTCCGCCGGCCCGATGCTTCACATCTGGGGCGAAGACGGCGAAAAGATTTCCAGTCTTTCTCAAGGTGTCACAGGGGGGCATCCGCTCGCGCTCGATCTGAGTGCAATCCGCTCGCGCCTTGGATCGGCGTTCGCTGAGGAGGCCGTTCCGGCATCGGTCATCAAACTCGCCCTCCCGAGCTTTGCCGGAAGTGTTCAGCCCAGCTCACATCTGGCACGCGCCATGGGGCATCGCGCCGAGGGCCTGCTCAAGCTCGAGACCATCGCCGTGCCGTCGATTGCGGTCAGCCCGCTGCTCGCGCCGGTTGCGCTCGATTCGCTGCTGGACGAAACGCCGCGAGAAAACGGAACGGCGAACGGCGAGAAGACAGATCTCATCGGCGCATCGGTGGTGTTCTTCGGTGCCGCGACGCGGCTTGTGCGCAGTCTGCTGGCGCAGCAGCGGTTTGTTCCGATGGTTTCACAGCACGGTATCGGCGGCGCCGGAGATTTCCGAGGACTCTGGCAGCCCTGGCTGAGCGATGAAAAAACCGCCGAGCGGGTCGCGGCGCTCGTGCGCGGCATGCCGGCGATCGCGCGAGCCGGTGTCGATTCGTTCGATCACCAGCCTTGGCCGATCGTGGAGGATTTTCTGTGGCGCGTGCTCGATGCGCAGTGCCGCGCCACGCTGACGCGCGAAGACTTCTATTCGTCGGTCGGCGAGAAAGACGCTTCGACCGACCTTCACGTGGCGTGGCTGCAGGCTCTTCTTGCGGGGAGTAACTCCGTTCCGGCGACGAATGTCCGGGGCCAGGAGCTCGCGCGCCGTGTGCGTCAGTGGATCGGTGGACTTGAAGAACGCGGAGCCAGTTCGGCGTGGCGGTTGATGCTCAAGCTCAACGAGCCGATCCCCGAGGAAGGCGAGGACGATGCGCAGTGGGCGCTCACGTTCCACGTGCAGAGCGTCGATCGCCCGGCGCTCGTCGTCGATGCGACGGATCTGTGGGCGCTGACCAGTGACTCGATGACGATCGAGGGGAAACGCATCGATTCGCCTCAGGAACTCCTGCTGGGTGAACTCGGCCGAGCGAGCCGGATCTACAACCGCCTGGAAAAAGCGCTCGAAGACTCCGAGCCGGTAAGCGTCGAACTCTCGACGCGACAGGCGTATCAGTTTCTCCGCGAATTCGCGCCCGTGCTTCAGGAACAGGGTTTCGGCGTCCAGACGCCCGATTGGTGGGATTCACCTCTCGCCAAACTCGGTGTTCGCCTCCGTCTCGACAGCGATTCGATGTCCGAAGTGATGGGCCAGAGTTCGGGGACGTCGAGCACCGCCTCCGCTCCGACTCTGGGAATGGGAGCGCTGGTTCGATACCGCTGGGAGATCGCGCTCGGGGATACCACCCTCTCGCTTTCGGAATTCGAGAAGCTGGCTTCCCGCAAGAGCCCGCTGGTCAAGGTCAATGGCCGCTGGATCGAGGTGCGCCCCGAGGATGTACAGAGCGCGATCAAGTTCGTGCGCGAGAATCCGGGCGGCGAGATGAAAGTCGCCGATGCGCTCCGCATCGCCTACGGCAGCGATCCGCGCGAGACGGGCGTCCAGATCACCGGCCTCGAAGCGACCGGCTGGGTCGCGGCGCTCATGAACGCCGAGGCCGCGACGCGCCAGCTCGAAACCATCAAACCGCCCGAGCGCTTTCATGGCACGCTCCGCCCATATCAGGTTCGAGGCGTTTCGTGGATGGCGTTTCTCGAGCGTATCGGCCTGGGCCTTTGCCTGGCCGATGACATGGGTTTGGGAAAAACAATTCAGTTGCTCGCGCTCATGGCGTTCGAGCGCGAGCAGATGAACGCGGCGATCGCCGCGGCGCCTCCGGGTTCGCCCCGACCCGTCATGCAGCCGACGCTGCTGGTTGTGCCCATGTCGGTCGTCGGAAACTGGATGCACGAGACCGCGCGGTTCTGCCCCGAACTGACCGTGCTCACCCATCACGGCGCCGATCGGCTGAACGAAGAAGCGTTTGTCGAGAAGGCACGCGCCAGCGACATGGTGATCACGACCTATTCGCTCGCGCACCGCGACAAGGAGCTGCTCGGCAAGGTGCAGTGGGGGCGACTCGTGCTCGACGAAGCGCAGTACATCAAGAACCCGGGCGCGAAGCAGAGTCAGGCCGTTCGATCGATTGCCGCGGATCGGCGCGTCGCACTGACGGGCACGCCGGTCGAAAACCGCTTGAGCGAGCTGTGGTCGATCATGGACTTTCTGAACCCCGGGTATCTTGGCTCCGCGGGGAGTTTCCGGCAGCGCTTCGCCGTCGGGATCGAACGCTACCGAGACCGCGCCAAGCTCGAGCAACTCAAGGGGCTCGTGCGGCCGTTCATTCTCCGACGCCTCAAGAGCGATCCGACTGTTGTCGCTGATTTGCCGGAAAAAGTCGAGAGCAAGGAATACTGCCCGCTCACCAGCGAGCAGGCGACGCTTTACGAGCAGTGCGTGCAGCGCATGCTCACCGAAGTCGAGCGGAGCGAGGGCATCCAGCGCCGCGGTCTGGTTCTCTCGGCGCTCATCAAACTTAAGCAGATCTGCAATCACCCGACTCAGCTTCTCAAGGACTGGCAAGACGGAAGCCTCAAACCGCCTGCGATGGACCGCAGCGGCAAGTGCATTCGCCTCATCGAGATGCTCGACGAAGTGCTGGCGGAGGGCGATCAGGCGATCGTCTTCACCCAGTTCCGCCAGATGGGCAACCTGCTCAGCGCGATGCTGCGTCATCACCTCGACCGCGAGGTGCTCTTCCTGCACGGCGGCACGACGCAGAAGGACCGCGTACAGATTGTCGAAGATTTCCAGCGCGCCGACGGCAAGAACCCGATCCTGCTTATCAGCCTCAAGGCCGGCGGCGTCGGCCTCAATCTCACCGCCGCGAGCCATGTTTTTCACTTTGATCGCTGGTGGAACCCCGCAGTCGAGAACCAGGCGACCGACCGGGCGTACCGCATCGGTCAGACACGCACCGTGCAGGTGCACAAATTCGTGGTCCGTGGCACGCTTGAGGAGCGCATCGATCAGATGATCGAATCCAAGACCGAATTGGCCGAGAACATCATCGGGTCGGGGGAGCGCTGGCTCACCGAACTCGATACATCGCAGCTGCGCGAGCTTCTGACGCTCCGCAACGACGCCATTGTGGACGAGGTGTAACCGATGTCCACAGTCCCCAACTCCGGATCGACGCCGCCGCAGCGCCCCGCCTCACCCGGCGCGCCCGTGACGCCCGGCCAGCCACTTCGCCCGGGCGTGCCGCCGTCGCTGCAGACGCCTCGTCCGCAGCCGTTCACCCGCGCGCCCAAGCCGCTTCCCTTGAAACCTCGTCGCGTGCGCGGCGGAATCAAGATCACAAGTGCCGAGCAGGCTTCTCTCTGGTCCGAGAGTTGGGCGGCGCAGCGCTGGGTGCGCATCATCGAGCAGGCAGCGCCCGGAAAGCGCGCCGTCGATGGACTCGAGTACGCGTCGCTCGGACAAACCAAGACTCTTATCGTCGAGCCCGCGTCGCTTGTTGCGAGCGTGCAGGGCCGCGCCGAGCGTCCCTATCAGGCAAAGTTGCATATCGAACCGCTGAGCGCTGAGCAGTGGGAAAAGGTAGTCGGCGTCATGACCGATCAGGCGGTCTACGCGGCAAAGTTGCTCGCGGGAGATCTGCCTTCCAACATCGAAGATGTCTTTGTTCCTCTCGGCTTGAAGTTGTTTCCGACCGAGGCATCGGAAGTGACTTTCTCGTGCACGTGCGCCGATTTTCAGGCCGACGACCGCGCACGAAACGCAAAGAAAGCCGCGGGCGAAGCCCCGGGCCCGGTCCTCTGGTGCAAGCACGGCGCATGCGCCGCGTATCTCCTTGCGCAGAGACTTTCGGGCGATCCGTTCGTGATGTTCAAACTCCGCGGGCTCGACGGCCAGGAGTTGCTCGAGCGATTGCGTCACAGCCGCGCAATCGCGAATTCTTCGAAGACCAATCCGTCGGTCTATGCAGGACGAGTGCCGGGAGTGTCCGACGCCGGACAAGTTGAGTTCGAGGCGACGCGCGACTTCTGGGAATTGCCCGCGGGTGTTCAGGAGCTCGAAGCCCCGATCGAACCGCCGCCTGTGAGTCATCCACTTCTTCGCCGACTCGGCCCGAGTCCTTTGACGGGCGCCGCCAAAAGCGGCGGCGATGCGCCTTCGGCCTTCCCGCTCGTCGGGCTCTTGGCTTCCTGCTACGAAGTGATCAGTGAGGCCGCGATCCGCGAAGAGCGCGGGCAGCCGCTATCCGCTGCCGCGGATCAATCGGGCGAACAACCCTGAGCGTCGGTCTTGGATTGCGAATGCGGGCCGGTCGAACTCCGCATTGACAGGCACCGTAGCTGCCCGATGCTCTTCATGGTCCTCGAGCTCTTCAAGTCCGGCAAGGCAGACGAAGTGGGGGCGCGATTCAAGTCTCGGGGCAGGATGATGCCGGACGGCGTCAAGTATCACGGAAGTTGGCTCGAACCCGCCAGCGGCAAGTGCTTCCAGGTCATGGAGTCTCCGAGCCGGGCCCAGATTGACGAGTGGATCGGCCATTGGTCCGATCTCGTCGATTTCGAGGTCATCCCGGTCGTGACGTCGGCCGAGTACTGGAAAACAAAGGAATCCACGGCCTGATCTGGGCCGGCCTGACCGGACCCGAACTGGACTTCAATCTGCTTCGGGGGTTGGACCCAGATGGGCCGCGCTCCCTAGACTTCTCCTCACTTTGGAGCCGACCGTGACGGACGCCAGCCGGGAAACCGGAACAAGGCCGAGGCGCGGTTCGGGGCTTTCCCATCGCGGCTGATGGAAAGTCCAGCTCCCGACCCGAAGCTCGCTTCGGGCAATGTTGCCGCGGCTTCCGCACCTTGCGATTTTCTCGCCGGGGACGGGACCGCGAATGGTCCGTCCGCTGGTCGTCTCCGGCTCAAACGAGCCGGTGAGCATGCAAGGAGTCTTTGTCGGGAGTCACACCACCAGACCGCAGCAAGCGAATTTCTGGGCGATGGTGTAACGGTAGCACAGCAGATTTTGGTTCTGTTTGTCAAGGTTCGAATCCTTGTCGCCCAGCTTCCCTTTTCGGGCTTGCGCTTCGGGCGCTGCCAGCACAACGATGAGCAATTCATCCAACAACTCCGCTCCTTCCGCCATCATCCTCGCCGCCGGAAAAGGCACGCGGATGAAGAGCGATCTGCCCAAGGTCGTGCATCCTGTGGGCGGACGGCCCATGGTGTGCGCCGTTGTGGATGCGTGCCTCGCGGCGGGCTGCAAGCGCATCGTCGCCGTGGTCGGATACAAACAGGAAGACGTGCGTGCGGCGCTCAAGGGTTACGACATTGAATTCGCGGTGCAGGAGCCGCAGTTTGGTACGGGCCACGCCGTGCAGTGCGCCGAAGAGATTTTCAAGAGCGCTGGGTATCCCGGCGACACGTTTGTGCTCTGCGGCGACGGCCCGCTCATCCGCCTCGCGACCCTCGAAAAAGTCCTGAAGCGCCATCGCGAAAAGCACGCGAGCGCGACGCTCGCCACCGCAGTGCTCGACGATGCAACCGGTTACGGGCGCATCTGGCGTGACAGCGACGGCCGCTTCAAGGCGATCGTCGAGCAGAAGAACTGCACGCCCGAGCAGCTCGCGATCAAGGAAGTCAACCCGTCGTACTACTGCTTCAACACCGCCGATCTTTTCCGGGCGCTCAAAGGTGTGACGCGCAACCCAGTCAGCGGCGAGTTCTATCTGACCGACACGCTGAGCCTTTTGCTCAACGAAGTGAAGACCGTCGAAGTCATCGAGGCCGTGCCGCCCGAAGACGTCCTCAGCATCAACACGCTTGAAGACCTCGCGAAAGTGGACGCGATCTATCGCAGCCGCCCCGCGATCAAGCCGTCACAGCCGACGCAACCCCTCGCGAGTGGAGCACATCGATGAATCACGGCGCGAACGGCGATCTCAAGATTTTCGCGGGCCGCTCCAGCCGCGTGCTCGCCGAGCGCATGTGCGCCCATCTCAAGATGGATCTGGGCGCGTCGCACACAGTGGTCTTCCCCGACGGAGAGTTGCTCGTCAAGCTCGAAGAAGATGTCCGCGGACGCGACTGCTACGTCGTCATCTCGACGTGCGCTCCTGTCAACGACAACCTGATGGAGCTGCTGACCTTCGTCGACTGTTTGCGGCGCGCTTCCGCGGCACGCGTCACTGTCGTCACGCCGTATTTCGGATACGCCCGACAGGACCGCAAGGACGAGGGCCGCGTCCCGATCACCGCGAAGCTCGTCGCGAATCTCATCACCGCGGCGGGAGCCGATCGCGTGCTCGCGGTCGATCTTCACGCGGCGCAGATCCAGGGCTTCTTCGACCTGCCGGTCGATCACCTTTCCGCGACGCCGGTCTTCCTCGAATATTTCGCCGGAATCCGCAAGGAACTGGGCGACCTTTGCCTCGTGAGCCCCGACGTCGGCAATGTCAAAGTGTCCGAAGGAATGGCCAACCTGCTCGGCGGCGATCTCGCGATCATCAACAAGCGCCGCCTCAGCGGCTCGACCGTCGTCACCGGCAACCTCATCGGTTCGGTCGAAGGCAAGACGGTGCTGATGTTCGACGACATGATCTCGACCGCGGGCACGGTAATCGAAGCGGCCAAGCTCGTGATGAGCCGCGGCGCCAAGCAGGTGATCGCCGCCGCAACCCACGGCGTGCTCGTCGGCCCAGCGATCGAGCGCCTCTCGTCCGATCAGATTTCAAAGGTGGTGGTGACGAACACCATCTCGCAAGTCGATCGAAGCGATGCGCTCAAGGGAAAACTGGTCGAACTCTGCGTCAGCAAACTGCTGGGCGAGGCGATCAACCGGATTCACAACAACCAGTCGGTTTCCGCGCTCTTCCAGAAGAACGCCGGAACCAAGAGATAAACCAAACACAAGCAGGACCAGTGCGATAGATCAGAAAGGATCGAGAAATGCTCCAGAAAGCCCCCCTCCTCAAAGCCCAGAATCGCGACAAGACCGGAAGCCGCTACTGCCAGCGCATCCGTTCAAGCGGCCAATTGCCGGCCATTGTTTACGGACACAAGCAGGACCCTGTCGCGATCACCCTCGACTTCAAAGAAGCAATCAGCCACTTCACCAAGGGCGAGAAGATCTTCCGCCTCGGCTTCGACGGCTCGAAGGAGAAGGACGGCGGCCAGGTCGTCCTGCTCAAGGATCTCCAGTTCGATCACCTCGGCACGAACATCGTTCACGCCGACTTTGCCCGCGTTGATCTCAACGAGCGCATCCGCACCCGTGTTCCGATCCACCTCATCGGTGAGGCGAAAGGACTCAAGACCGCCGGCGCGATCCTGATGCACCCGACAAACGAAGTCGTTGTCGAATGTTTGGTCACCGAGCTGCCCGAGTTCCTGGAAGTCCGCATCGACGAACTCGATGTCGATCAGCAGATCAGCGCCTCGCAGGTCAAGCTGCCCAGCGAGAGCATCAAGATGATCACCGACTCGCACGCGATCGTCGCGCAGATCGTGATCCAGCAGGAAATCGTTGTCGGCGAAGCGACCGCCGCCGAAGGCGGACCGGCGGAGCCCGAGGTCCTTACTGCCAAGAAGGCCGAGGGCGAAGAAGGCGCTGCCGCTGCCAAGGGTGCTGCACCCGCCAAGGGCGCTGCGCCCGCTGCCGCCGGTGCGAAGGCTGCTGCTCCTGCCAAGGACGCCAAGCCCGCCGCTGGAGCACCCAAGAAGTAATCGACATGAAGCTCATCGTCGGCCTCGGCAATCCCGGTCCCGAATACGCCAAAACGCGGCACAACGCCGGGTTCGTGGTCTTGGACCGCCTTGCCGACACGCACGCCAAGGGTGTGGGGGGGGGCGCGATTCCCAAATCGCGATTCCAGGCGATGACCGTGGAGGCCGACATCGGTTCGGAAAAATGCGTGTTCATGAAGCCCATGACCTTCATGAACCTTTCCGGACGAGCGGTGAGCGAGGCGATTCGCTTCTTCAAGCTTCAACCCGCGACCGATCTGCTTGTGGTTGTCGACGATTTCTACCTCCCGGTAGGGTCGATCCGCATCCGCGAAGCGGGTGGAACGGGCGGGCACAACGGGCTCTCCAGCATCGACCAGGCGCTCGGCAACGGTCTCTACCCACGCGTCCGTGTCGGTGTCGGCGAGCGTCCTTCCGGCGGGAAGCCCGCGAATTGGGATCAGGCGGACTACGTCCTCTCCAAGTTCGCGGATGACGAGTGGTCGGACATGCAACCGGCCTTCGATCGTGCCGCCAAGGCATCGGAAACTTTCGTTCGGCGCGGCCTCGCGGCGGCAATGAACGAATTCAACGGAAACGCCGAGGCGCACCGCGCGCGACAGGCAGGCAAAGTCGGCCCCGACGGCGCGAAACCCGCGCCGGGCGCGGCCTCAAATCAGAACCCATCACCAGCCTCATCACAGGCCTCATCTCAGAAAGTGGAGTGACTCACATGCCCGGCAAGCGAATCTATCAGTACGAAGCCATGTTCCTGTTCGGCCAGTCGACCGCGGCGGACCTCGCGGGTTGCGTGGCCCACCTCAACGAGATCTTCCAGCGCGCGCAGGCCGAGATCATCGCGATGCGCAAGTGGGATGATCGCCGTCTTGCCTACGAGATCGCCGGCCAGAAGCGCGGCACGTACATCCTCGTGTACTTCAAGGCTCCCAACGAGTCGATGCTCGGCTTCGATCGCGATTGCAATCTCTCGGAAAAGCTCCTGCGTCACTTGCTCATCCGCGCCGACCACATGACCGTCGAGCAGATGCAGGCCGCCGATGGCCGGCGCGAGCTCGAACTCGAAGCCAAGATGCGGGCCGAAAAGCCGCAGACTTCCGAGCCGACTGCTGAGCCGGTCGCTGCCGCAGCGGAAGGCGAACCTGCCTAATTCTGCCGCCCGAATCGGGCTTGCGGATCGGGCCGAATCCTAGTATGATCCAAACGGCCCGTGCGGGCTCCGCACGGAAACGGGGAGTAATCACATGGCTGGAAGCTACAACCGAGTTTTGTTGATGGGGAATCTGACGCGCAATGTCGAGCTTCGCGCCGTCGGAGGCAGCGGATCGCAGGTCGCCAACGTCGGCCTCGCGGTGAACCGAAACTACACGACCGCGAGCGGCGAGAAGCGCGAGGAGGTCACCTTCATCGACTGCGAAGCCTGGGGGAAAACCGCGGAAATCATGGCGAAGTACCTCTCGAAAGGCCGCCCTGTGTTTATCGAAGGTCGCTTGAAGCTTGATCAGTGGGACGACAAGGACACGGGCAAGAAGCAATCAAAGCTGAAGGTCGTCGTCGAGAGCTTCCAATTCGTGGACAGCAAAGCGAGCGGGGGTGGTGGGGGTGGTGGGGGTGGTGGGGGTGGGAGTGCGTCGTACTCGGATGACGACAGTCAGCCGCAAGTGAACACCCGAGCTCCCGGCCGGCCGGCGCAGAATGCAGCGCCGATGGGCGACGACGACATTCCGTTCTAGTATTCAGGCCCGGCGCGGCATTCGGCCCGAACCGGGCATGACAATTTCAGATTTCGCGTTGGGGCAGTTCCGGCTTGTTGTCGCGTCCTGCTCCTAACTCCACCCGGGTCACCGGGCGAAAGGACAGCGGCATGAACAAGAACGTCAAACTTCTTCTGACAGACAACGTTGAAGCCCTCGGCATCGTGGGCGATGTGGTGAACGTGCGTACCGGCTACGCCCGGAACTTCCTTCTCCCTCGCAATCTTGCGACTCAGCCGAGCGAAGAGAAGATCAAAGCGCTCTCCGCCAAGCGGGCCGAGGCGGAAAAAATGCTCGCGGAACAGCGCAAGCAGCGCGAAGCGCTTAGCGAGAAGCTCGAGGGCGTCGAGGTGCATCTCACGCGATCCTGCAACGATCAGGGCATCCTGTACGGGGCGATCTCGCAGCAGGACATCTCGGGCGAGCTCAACAAGATGGGGCACGCGGTCAAGCCGCGCGACGTCCGGCTCACGCAGTCGATCAAGCGCATCGACAGCTACGACGTTCACATCAAACTCGACAGCGATCTGGACGCAACCATCAAGCTCTGGGTTGTGTCGGATCGCCCGCTCGACCTGAAGAAAGACCAGCCCAGCGAGGCCGCAGCATCGGCGCACGCGACGCCGGCCGACGCCGCGGCGGTCGAATCCAAGCCCGAAGGAAAGAAGAAGGGCAAGAAGGACGAAGCCGGCGACGACGCCAAGGCCGAAAAGCCCAAGACCGGATTCGGGAGCAGCGAGAAGGCGCCGAAAGCGGAGGCTGCCAAGCCCGCCAAGGTCGAAGCGAAAGAAGGAAAGAAGGCCGCGAAGGCCAAGTAAGCCGGGGGTTCAAACAGTTTGTGCAATGAAAAGGCCCCCGGCATCGGGGGCCTTTTTTTCACATCAGGTTTTCAACGCGACTCTTAGCGCTGCTCAATATCCATTTTGACCGGCGGAATGAACTTGGCGATCAGCTTATTGCCGACTCCCCAGCCGACGATTTCGGTTCCCTTGCTTGGTGCGAAGATGAGCTTGAGTTTCTGATCCGGGCGGCTGCGAGAAACGCTGGGCAAGTCGCCCGACACCGACTGGATTGGCTCACCGATGATGTAGCGGATTCGCACTTCCTGCGGATCCTGATAAACGAATCCAACCGCGTCGTAGCGGATGCCATTGGAATCAATCACGAACGGCGACGCGGGAACCGAAGTGTCGATCGCTGCCTCGCGCGCCGCAGAGCCGGTCAACCCTGCCTCGCCCCGCTCGTATCCCGCGTCAACCATGAGAAGCGCGACCTGATCGGGCGGTGCGAATCGATCGACGCGGAGGTTCTGATCCACGCCTCGGTTCTGCGTGTCCTTCGGTGAGAGCAAAGTTGTGCCGCTGACGATTCGTCCGTTTGTGACCGTGATGCTCGATCCGAGGGTGCCATCCTGCAGAACCAGCCCGATCTGATTGGTCGGAGAAACGCCGGTGGAATTCGGGTCGGTCCCTCCCAGAGTGACAGTGACCGCTTTGCTCTCATCCAGAGGCTTCTGAGACTTGCCCGAAGTGAGCTGGCCGGCGGCGATCAGCGAATCGCGCTTCTGGCGGCTTTCGAATTCCACAGGCTTGAGCTTCTCGTCGGCAGGATCGAAGCGCACGCGCGTTCCCTTCACGACGATCGCAATCGGGGTCTGGTCCGCGGGCACCATGAATTCAAAGGCCCAGTTCGATTCCGAATCACCCCCGAGCGAGGCGAGGAATGTCCCCTTTGCGTCGTATCGGAAGCGTGCGATGGCGGTTTTGCCCGCTTCGGCCTTGCTGACCACGGCATTAGGAAACACAAAGTGCGTCTCGCCCGCGCTGTCCTCGGTCAGAAGATAAACCTGCCCGTTGCCGATGATGACCTGTCCGCTGGTTCGCTCCTTGGCTCCCGCGCGGAACTTGACGATCACACCGTGCAGCTTCGCATCTTTGCCTGGGGCTTCGCCGTTAAACAGTTTGACACCTTGGGGTGTGCGATCGAAGCCGTCAGCCCGCAGGTCGTTGGCGTCTCCCTGTGGGGCCGCTCCAGTCTTGGGCGATGCTTCGGGCGCCTTCAACTTCGCCGGATCGAGCACGTACCGGCCGATGATGTCGAAGTCTTTCCGCTCGAGCGAAGTTCGCGCCGTTCCGTCCAGGTAACTCGCGCGCGCGCTCGCTTCAAAGACCGCCGGATCCGGATTCCAAACCGCCAGCGGCTCCGGGCTTGAAAACGAGCCGCGGCTGAGGCGTGAGTAGAGACCGCTCGTCAGCCGATCGGTCGGCACCCAAAGCGACGAGCCGCGCTGGACGTTGCCTGCGGCGTCGCTCGAGATTGCTTCATAGCCCCAAGCGCTGGAGCCGATCCGCATTCCCGAAAGCGTGAGAACACAGATGCCCGACACGATCACCCCGGAAACGACGCCGAAGAGAGAGCCCACGATCCAGTCGCTGGTGGGCGAGAATTTCAGATTCTTCCTGATGAGTGAATCCGTGACCGCCCGGAAGACGAGCAAAGCAAGGAAGAACGGGATCGCGAGTCCTGCGCCCCACGCGATGTCCGCGAGCAGCGAACTCATGCCGCGGGTTCCCGCCGAGCCGATCAGCCACGTCGCGATCGGCTCCCACAGCCCGAAGGCGATTGCGCCCGCGAACACGACGCACATGCAATTCAGCAGCGAGGAAAAACCGCCTCGGGCGCCCCAGGCGTAGGCGACGCCCCCGAGAATCGCGATGGCGAGAACATTCATGATCATGCGAAAACCTCCGAACGGATCAGATCAGGCCTTGGGTTTGGCGGGTTGCTTGGTCGCCGGCTGCGCACCGGGAGCCGCGGATTTGGTGCCGTCGGCGGTGATGCGAAGCACCTCTTCGACGCTCGTGACGCCGTCGATGGCTTTTCGCAGTGCGGCCTGTTGTATCGAAGGCAGGCCGCCCTTGCGCAATTCGGCTTTGAGCCCCGCCCAGTTCTGAGAGCGGATCATTTCCCGCGCCGATTCGTCGATGTTGAAGACCTCGAACGCGCCGTCGCGCTGCAGATAGCCCGATCCCTGACAGACAGGGCACGTCTCCGGCTTGTTCTTCACCAGAACCTCGCCGCCCTTTTTGAACAACTGCTTCACCCTGTCCGGCGGAAGGCCGAGTTTCTTGAGCACGTCGGGCGACGGCTGGTACGCCTGCTTGCAGTTGATGCACAGTTTGCGGAGCAGCTTCTCCGACATGACCCCCTGAATCGTCTTCGCCGCGACGTCGGCGTCGCCGATCAGCCGAACCCACGTCTGAATCGCGCCGATGGCGCTGTCCGCGTTCAGCCCCGCGTAGACGCGGCACTTGTCGGGATCGGCCTTGACGATCTCCTTCGCCGTCTGCGGGTCGGGGACGCTCGCGACGCCGACAATGTCGGGGTCGCGCCGCAGAATCGAGCGCACGAGCGTTGCGTAGTCGGGGCCTTCCGACATCGCGTCCCATTTGTTCTGCCGGATGCCCTCGAGCGCGTCCTCGATTTCAATTTCCACCGTCTGCACGTTGTTGGTATACGCGTCGTGCATTTTCATGACCGTGTACAACGCGGTCGTGAGCCCGCCTTGCGGCGGGGCGCTGAGCAAGACGACGCCGCCGCGCGTGGTGGACCAGGCGCGCACGATCTCGATCTGCTCAGGTGTCCATCCGATCTGCTCCGGAGTCTTGCGCACCTGCGCTTCGGGATCGATCAGAATCGTGAGTTTCTGGCCCGATTGCCCGCCCGAGGTTTCGATGTGAAGCTTGTTCTTCGTCGCGCCGCGCTCCACGGTGAGATCGGCGGACTGTTTCTTGCGACGGTCCGCGACATCGAGCTTCGCGGCGGATTTCCAGAAATCGATCAGTTTGATCCCCGCCGCCGCGGGCATCGTCTCGCCCGGCACTTTGACCCCGTCCACATTGAAAACGGTCTGGTACGACTCTTTCGAGCCCGGCACGATTTCGATGCGCGCCGAACGGATATCGAGCGCCTTCATCACAATCGCTTCGCCCGCCAGCCTGACCTCGAAATCCGGCGAGTCGGTCGCGGGGATGTCCACCGCCGACTTGTCGATCCTGCGGAACGTGAGAACCGACGTACCCGCCTTCCCTTTGACTTTCTTTTTCCCCATTCCCTCGGTGAGGCTGGCGATCTTGGAAAGTTCGAAGGAGACTTTGCCGCCTTCGGGCACACGTTCGTCGCGGTTCGCGACGACGACGTACGCCACGACGCTGCTGGCGAGAATGAGGCTGAACACAACGAAACTGACGAGCCACGTCAGCGAACCGCCCTCTCCCAGCGAGGGCATGAACATCACGGCGAGGAGCGCCAGGAGCGCCGCGGCGCAGTGGATGTAGTTCCACATCTCCCGCTCAAGATAAAAGCGTGCCGCGTGCTTGTCGCACACGGTTGAAACCGCCCACGCCCATGCGAGCAGGGGAAACAGAAACAGCACCGGCTTCCACCAGCTCACGAGCGTGAGGGCGTCTGCAAGCGTCAGAATCAAAGCGTTCGTCTCAAAGCCCATGCAGGCCTCCGTCCGGCGGTTTGCCGCCGGAAACCCGGAAAGTACCCGCCGATCGACGGCGACCGTCGGGGGAGGACAAGGATAACACGCGCCGGGACGAATTGCCCGCTGCTCGAACCCGTCACTTGAGCTTCTTCAACATCATGTTGAGTTCGTCGACGTTCGGGCTGGTTTCCTGAGCAACCCGGAGGTGGATGTATTCCTGCTCGACCAGCTTCACCAGCGAACGGTTGAAATCGACCATCCCCTGCTGCTCGGCTTCCACGCTCTTGAGGTACTCACGAAGTTCGCCCTCGCGAGCCTCCAGAATGAACTTTCGGACGACGCCGTTGTTCACCAGAATCTCGAGCGCCGGGATGCGGGCGATTTCCGGGTGGAGTGTCGGCAGAAGCTTTTGATAAACAAACGCCCGCATCTGATACGCGAGGATTCGGCGCACCGCATCGACCTCTTCCTGTTCGAAGAGCCCGTAGATGCGGCTGAACGTCTGCGTCGTACTCGAAGCGTGGATCGTCCCGAACACCAGGTGTCCGGTCTCGGCGGCGTGCAGGGCGGCTTCAAAAGTTTCCTGGTCTCGCATTTCGCCGACCAGCACGATGTCCGGATTTTCGCGCACGAGCGCACGCAGCGCAATCTTGAAATCCAGGCAATCGAGCCCGATCTCGCGCTGGTTGATCGTCGCTTTCTTGTCTTCGAAGATGTATTCGATCGGGTCTTCGATCGTGACGATGTGGACGCTCTTGCGCTCGTTCACATAGTCGAGCATCGACGCGATCGTGGTGGATTTGCCCGATCCGGTCACGCCGCACAGGAGCACGATGCCCTGGGGCTGCATCGAGACCTCCGCCATGATCGGCGGCAGATAGAGATCCTCGAATTTGCGGATCTTGCTCGTAATGAGTCGGGCAGCGACCGACAGCTTGCCGCGAGCCTGGAACAGGTTCACGCGGAATCGGTTCTTCGCGTCGTAGTCGTACGCGAAGTCGACCGAGCCGAACTTGTGCAGGTCGGCGATCTGCTCCTCGTCGAGAATGTGCTTTGCGATCTCCCAGAATTCCTCGCGCGAGACCGGCTCGCAATCGAGCGGCTTGAGCGCGCCGCGGAGGCGAAGCTTCGGCACCTGATCGGACTTCATGATCAGGTCGGAGGCTTCGAGCTTGATCGCGGCCTGGAGAAACTTGCCGAAGCGCGTCGCGTGCGGATCGTGTTTCTGATCGGGCATCGAAGCGATGTGACCGGTTGGTGAGGAATCGGTCACGGTGTCGGTGGAAAGGGTCATGGGCGAAGGACTCCCCGGTGAAGCGGCGCCGGCCGAAAGGTGAGACCCGCCGTCTCCCTTCGGGCGCGAGCCCTCTTCCCTTCCGGGAACGTTGGACCCGCGAGCCGACGCGTGCGAAGTTGTGCCGCTCAAAGAATACCTCCATCGCCCGCCCACGAGAAGGCGCGGGACGACACAAATAGCCGGTGGTTTCGACTGACTCCCCGCCCCCGCCAACGGCTTCGATTCGCTTCCGGCGGGCGCGGTGTTGCAAAAAGCGGCGATTCCGAAGAAATCGCTTGCGCGCCGCGCTCCATGCGGCGCAAGCAAAGAAAACACCCCGGATTCCTCCGGGGCGTGTGAAAACTCTGTACGGGCCGGTGCCGCAGGTCAGTTTTGCGAAGCCTGCATGAACGCGTACTTGAGCTCCGCCGCTTCCAGCGAAAGCGGAGCCGCGATCGCGCCCTCTCCCGAGGCCTGCTCGCCTTCCAAGGGTGGAAGTTCGGTCGGCTTCATACCCAGGAAGTTGATCTCGAGCTGGCGCTTGATCTTCTCCATGGCCTTGTTCTGGATCTGGCGCACGCGTTCCTTCGTGACGCCGATGATCTGCCCAACCTGTTCAAGGGTCATGGGCTTCTCGTCCTCGGTCTTGTGCTCAAGCCCGAAGCGATGCTCGATCACCGTGCGCTCCACGTCGGTGAGCTCCGCGCGGTTCTCCATGACGATGCGCTTGACCTCTTCCGCAGCGTCCTTCTCGAACGTGAACCGCTTTGTCTCGAGGAAGTTGGACTTCTCGAGCTTGGGGTCAAAGTCCGTCGGGAATCGCTGGCGGTACTTGCTCAGCTTCATGCCCTGCCGGCTGAACGCCTTGAGGATGGCGCGGCAGGCGTACGTGCTGAACTTGTAGCCACGCCCCGCATCGAATTTGTCGACGGCGCGGAGCAGAGCCATGTTGCCTTCGCTGACGAGGTCGGCGAAGTCCACTTCGCTCATGCGTGTGCGCTTGGCCATTGCGAGCACCAGAGCGAGGTTCGTTTCGGCGATCTGCTCGCGGATGCGCTCGCTCTTGCGGTGCCAACGAAGGATCTCGTCGGCCTGCTCGGGGCTGGGCAGACGCGAAGCGCGGGTCCACACTTCCTGCTGCAGCTTCCACACGCGGTAACGCGCGTAGTTGAACTGATGGAAGAGCACGCGCTCTTCGGCGCCGGTGAGGATGACCTGCTGCGCACTCTTGACGGTGCGCGTGCGCGACGTGCTGGACAAGTCGTCCATCACCGGGTGGTACCAGGTGGTGTCGGGCTTCTGGATATCCGGAGCCTCGTCGTAGATCTTGCCGAACGCGCCCTCTTCGTAGAAGACGGGGCTGTCGATGAAATCCTGCTCGACCGAAAGGATCGTCGCCAGGAGGCGCTCGTCCTCGGTGCTCAAACGCTTGCGCACCACCGCCTTGCTCGCGGGCTTCGCGAGCGCATCGACCACTTTGGCCGCGCGCTTGCCGGCCTTGGGTGCTTCCGGTGCCGTCGCGGCGACCGAAACACCTGCCCGGTTGCGTCGCCGGACCTGCTCCAGCGGCCCGACGCTCCTTTTTTCTCCAAGCTGCTTCATGGCAACCTTCCTAACCCACGGAGGCCCGTGGGCCGTCCTTGTTTCCATCCGGGTCCAACTGCTCCCGGGCTTGCATCCATCCCTCATGAATCCGAAGACGACACAGTCTTCGGATTCCGCTCGCGACCGCCGAGTTCCCGCCAAAATCGCGAGTTCTCGGAATTCACAGAACAATGACGCCTTTGTTCAGCGCGCCAGTGCCCTGTATACGCCTCAAAACTCTCCGAAGTTCCTCTTTCGAGAAGCCGGAGCCCGTTCAATGTCGCCCGACACACACACCCTCGCGAGCATCGCTCGCTTGAGCTTCGCCGTGAAACGTCACGCCTTTGAAAACGCCCCGACGCTGCCGCCCCGCCCCAATGCGGTTTCTGCTTCCCTGTTCTTTCCCGGTTCCGGCGATATCCCCGCCGGATCCCGCACGCTTTCGCCGCAGGAACCCCGATTTTACAGGAATTTCGGCCCGCTGCCAAGCGATGCGACATGTTATCCACATGTAAAATCAAATTAGGCATTAGTTTGGTATTAAAACCCGTTTATCGCAGGGCCGCGGGGCACAAGAGTGGCTACAACGTCACTTCAACCATCCGCAAATCTCTGGAGTTTCATGATGCCATTCACCCTTCCCGCTTTGCCCTTCGACAAAAGCGCTCTCGAACCCCACATCGATGCCATGACCATGGAAATCCATCACAGCAAGCACCACAAGGCGTACGTGGATAACGCGAACAAGGCACTCGAAGGCACCAAGTTCGCCGACATGGACCCGGTCGCCGTGATCAAGTCGCTCGGAGACATCCCGGAAGACAAGCGCGGCGCGGTGCGCAACAACGCCGGCGGCCACGTGAATCACTCGCTGTTCTGGCAAGTCATGGCGCCGGCGGGCAAAGGCGGCGGCGGTGAGCCCACTGGCGCGCTCGCCGCGGCAATCACCAGCGCGTTCGGCTCGTTCAGCGCGTTCAAAGAGAAATTCCAGGATGCCGGTGCGAAGCGCTTCGGCTCCGGTTGGGCGTGGCTCTGTGTCATGCCAGGCGGGAAGCTGGAAGTCTGCTCGACGCCGAATCAGGACAACCCGCAGATGGGCAAGGCGATCGCGGGCTGTGACGGCACGCCCATCCTCGGGCTCGACGTGTGGGAGCACGCGTACTACCTCAAGTACCAGAACAAGCGCCCGGATTACATGGCCGCGTGGTGGAACGTGGTGAACTGGGCGAAGGTGGCTGAGAACTACACGAAGGCCGGCGGCAAGTAGTCGCCGAAGGGTCAATAGGATGTCGGCCCGTGCTGTCGCGCAAGTGTTGTTCGGCAGCGAAGTCTCATGAAGCGCTTTCTCCTCACGATCTTCCTCATGACACCCATCATCGCCGTTGCGTCGCTCATGTACTACTTCGCCCTCGGGGTTGCCAATCCCGACAAACAGATCGCGCACGTGCCGCGGGTCGGGGCGGGCGCGGGCACGACGGGCGGTGCCAACGCCATCGGCGAGTTGATCGCGGGCCACAAAGCGACGGGCGAGACGCGCGAGGCGGCAGCAGAGGCGAAGGCGAACGAAGCCGCGGCGGACATGGTGAAGCCCGAGAGCCTGCCCCAGGGGTTCGTCATCGTCGTGGATGACCCTTCGAAACTTGCAAGCCTCACCAGCCCGATCTACATCGCGGGCACGTTCAACGGCTGGTCGGCGGGCGACACCAAGTTCAAATTGACTCCGCAGAGCGACATGCGATGGCGCATCGAGTTTCCGAAGTGGACGGGCGGGAGCGAATTCAACTTCAAGTTCACGCGCGGCAGTTGGGAGCTCGAGGAACTCAAGGAAGATCTGACGCCCCCGACAAACCGTGCGTTGCCCTTGGTCGATGCGAGCAAGCTTGCGCCCGGCGAGAAGCCGGTGATCGAATTCACCGTTCCCAGATGGGGCGACCAGAAGCCGGATTACAAGAAGCCCGAGGACGCGAACGATTCCTACGCGCCCAAGCAGATCACGGGCGACTACAGGCGTATGCAGGTCGCGGGCGCGCCGTTCGGGCAGGCCAACGCGCAGCGCGAGTTGACGGTGTGGTTGCCGCCGGGATACGAGGCGGGCGTGAAGGCCGGCAAGAAGTTTCCGGTTCTCTACCTCTTCGACGGACAGAACCTGTTCCAGAAACACTCGGGCGTGCCGGATGAATGGCGCGTCGACGAGACGGCGAGCGAAATGATCAAGGCGGGAAAGATCGAGCCGCTGGTGATCGTCGGGATTCCGAACGCGGGCGCCGCGCGAATCCGCGAGTACATGCCGGTGAAGGCGCTCCCGAATGTCGAGCCGGGCGCCAGCGAGTTCATCGCGTGGCTTGCGGATGAAGTCGTTCCGCGGGTGCAGAGTTTATTTGCGGTCGAATCCGATCCGTCGCGCGTCGGCGTGGGGGGCAGCTCGCTCGGCGCGGTGATCGCTCTCGAAGCGATCAATCAGCACCCGGAGCTGTTCGGGCTCGCGCTGCTCGAGAGTCCGGCTCTGCGCGCGGGGAACCCCGATGCGTGGAATACCTGGCTCAAGCAACTGCAGCACTGGCCGAAGCGCGCGTTCGTGGGCGTCGGCACCCGCGAACTCGAAAAGGAGCCCGCGACCGACCCGGACAACGTCGCGTACGTGCAGTCGGCGATTGCGCTCCAGGCGTTCATCAGCACGCACTCGGGGCTGCAGGCCAGCAAGGTGATGGTGCAGCCCGACGCCGTGCACAACGAAACGGCGTGGGCGAACCGGCTGCCGGATGCATTGCAGTTCTTGTTCCCGCCAGCCAAGTAGTTTCAATCGGAACTCCCTGATAGCCCGCTCGTACAGCATCGGGTGCGGATTCACTGGAACAAGGTCTATCGAGCCTTTCCCGAATTGGATCGGTTCGACGATCGCCAATGCGTTGACTTCATTCGGTTCGCCTCTGAAAAATTCTGGGTTTCGCGCGTGTTCTACACAATTGTCGGTGTGGCTTTCTGCATAACGCTCCTCATCGCGCTGCTTGTCGGCGAGAATTTCCTGCTCCGGAGCGTTCTGTTCCCGAATCGCGCCGTTCAAATTCGATCGAACAGTTTCGACGTTTGGCACGCGATGGCGGTTGGGGTGTGCGTGTTCGCAACATTGCTTTGCGGGCTGTACATCCGCGATCGGTGGCTGAGGTGGGCCGTTTCGACGCAGATAGTCGCCGCGCGCTGTCTCAACTGCCAATACTCACTGCTCGGGCTGATTGTGGAGAACGGAGAAGTTCTCTGTCCGGAATGCGGGCATCGAACCGATCTCGCGGCGCAGGGACTAAAAGCAGAAGAATTGCTGGCCTAGCAGGCTGTTGAAGAATCCCGCAAAGCCCGCGCAACCGGAAGTTTCCGGCGTGCGAAGATGAGGGCATGAAGGGCACACCCGGTCGGCAGGCGGCGATCTACCACACGTTCAACGTCGAAGATTTGATCGAGACTGGCCATCCGCTGCGGCCGATCAAGCGGATGGTGGACGCGGCGCTCGCGGAGATGACCCGCACGTTTGCCGCGGCGTACAGCAGCCTCGGGCGGCCGGGCATCCCGCCCGAGACGCTGCTCAAGGCGCTCCTGCTGCAGTGTCTCTACACCATCCGGTCCGAACGCGAGCTGTGCAGGCGTCTGAAGACCGACCTCCTCTTCCGCTGGTTCCTGGATTTGCAGCCATCGGACGAAGTGTTCGACCACTCGGTCTTCACGCACAACCGCGACCGGCTGGCCGAGCACGGCATCACGAGGAAGTTCTTCGAGCATGTGGTGAAGCAGGCGATCGATGCGGGATTGACCAGCGACGAGCACTTCACGGTGGACGGCTCGCTCATCCAGAGCCACGCCTCGCTCAAGAGCCTGAAGAGGATCGAACGCGAGGCGTCGGACAAAGACGACGATGGACCATCGGGACGCAACCCATCGGGGGACTTCAAGGGCGAGCGGCGGACCAACGCGACGCACGCCAGCACGACCGACCCGGAGGCGAAGCTCTACAAGAAGGGGAATGGGGTGGGAGCGTTCCTCTGTCACTCGGGCCATGCGCTCACCGAGAACCGGCACGGGCTGGTGATGAGCGTGCGGGTGGATGAAGCCAACGGCACGGCCGAGCGTGCCGGCGCGCTGGCGATGCTCGATCATGTCGAGTGCCGGCACGGGGTGCGTCCATCCACGCTGGGTGCGGACAAGGGGTACGACGCGGGGGCGTTCCTGCTGGCGCTCGAGGAGCGCTGGATCCGGCCGCACGTGGCGATCAAGGAGGGGAAGATCGACTGGGCGAGCACGCGTGCGGACGAGGGAACCTGGGCGAGATGGTTCGTCCGCGGCGAACGACGGAGCGCCGCGTTCAAGAAGAGCCAGCGACGAAGAAAACTGGTGGAGGAGTTCTTCGGATGGGTCAAGACGGTGGCGGGGATGAGACGGGCCAGGCACGTGGGACGCGAGAAGATCGGGCAGTGCTTCGAGCTCGCCGCCGCGGCGTACAACCTGGTGCGGATGCGGAAGCTGCTGGCGGCGTGAGCGGTGCGGGAAACCAGCCAGCAGGAACGATGCCGCCGGGGAAGTGCTCAAATCGCCGGCAATCGGCCGTTGTTCAACAGCCTGCTAGCGCGATTCGCGGCTGACAAGGTCCATCTTGAAGCCCCGGGGGGGCGTCATTGCCAAGACCGTCAAACGACGAATTGCTACTCGCACAACAACGTGTTGTACGCGCCGATGAACAAGACGAAGTCCGAGTCGTCCACAGTGCCGTCGTGATTGAAATCCGACGGGCAACCCTCGGGCATCGCGGGATCGTCACACACAAGGAGGTTGTACGCCGCCGCGAAAATCACAAAGTCCGAGTCTTCTACGAGGCAATCGTGATTCAGGTCGCCCGTGCAGTTGGGGCAACCCACGGCCGAGGCATGCGAGAGCACTTCGGAAGGTGAGAGTACACGCTGATAGAGGGCCAGCTCATCGAGCGTTCCCGAGAAAAATCGAGTGAAGTTGCCGGCTTTCTGAATGCGGAACTTGCTGGAAGTAATCGCCGGAACCAGTGGGCCCAGCAGAAGCTCGTCCTGAGTCATCGCGACAGGGTTGCCGTTGATGTAGTACGCCGTTCCCGTCATCGAATCGTTGATTCCGCCCGCAGAGTTTCGCGTCCACACGAGGTGATACCACGTGTTCTTTTGAATCCGCTGCACGGTGCGAAGCCCGGTGTTGTAGAAGCCGGCGTAGAGAATGTCCCAGTCGTTGTTGCGGAGGGAAAACCAGGCGCTTGTCCCGGTCGTGTTGCCACCCCAGAACAGCATCGGCGCCCAGGTCGAAGCGAGTCCGTCCATGCGAACGATCGCCTCGACTGAAAACGTCGGGTTGCCGAGAAGGGCCGCGGGAACAGTTGAATTCGACTCGATGTACGGCTGCGTCGCGGCATTGAAGCCGACGCCGGAATCTCCCGAGGCGGTCGGTTGGTTGAGCAAAACGCCGCTGAACGGCGTCGCGTTGTACGGCGCTCCGAGCGAGCCGTGGTTGACGATCGTCGTCGAACTCGGCGACTCATTGAATCGGTACCAGAGCGAGGGAGCGCTCGCCTGCACCTGCGACGCGAATCCATCCGGTGCGGCAAGCGCCGCCAAACCGAACACGAAGCCAGTCGCAGCGCCGAAGACGATCCATCTGTTCATGGAGTGACTCCCGTTGCCGCGCGCGAGTGTATCGATGGCGGTGACGGAAGCCGCATGAAATCTTCTTGAAAGCAGCCGTTCGCTACGCGTTTTTCAAAACCACCACCGGCTTGTACGTCCCGCCCAGCACCTTCTTGCTGTCCGCCTGCAGCCACTGCTCGAGCACGCCCGCGTACACGCTCCGGAAGTCGATGAGATACTTGAGGTCGCCCTGATCGAGGTCGGTCAGCGAGGGATGATTTCCAATGACGCCGGAGCGCACCATCGGGCCGAAGAGGAACATGGGCGCCGCGGTTCCGTGATCGGTGCCGCCGCTGGCGTTCTGCGCGACACGCCTGCCAAACTCGCTGAAGCTCATGGTGAGCACGCGCGAGTCGTTGCCCTGCGCCTTGAGATCGGCGTAGAAAGCCTTGATCGAATCGGAGAAGTTCGCGAGCAGATTGCCGTGACGACCCTGCGCGCCGCCCTGGCCGCTGTGCGTGTCGAAGCCGCCAAGCGTGACGTAATACACGCGCGTCTTGAGCCCCGCGCGGATCATCGCGCCGACCATCTGCAACTGGCGGCCGAGTTCGTTGCCCGGATACGTCACGAGGCTCTTCTGCGCGACCGCCTTTCGGATCTTGTCGCTGCTGATCTGTGCATCGAGCGCGGTGCGCATCAGGAAATCGGCGTTGGTATCGCCGGACGATTCCGCCGAGACACCGCGCCGGTTCAGTTCGTGGTATGGCTCGCGCAGCGCCTCGTGGATGTCTTCGCCCGACCAGCGGAAAAGATCGGCGGATTCGAAACTGACGGGCTTGGTTGCACGCCCCTGCAGAGCGAGCGGCGCTGTTCGTCCGATTGCGATCGGGGGCTCGATCGCGACCGCGGGTTTCTTGCTGCCGTCGGGCTTGCCGCTCTCGCCCTTGCCGTAGCCGCAGCACTCGCTGTCGATGTAGCGTCCGAGCCAGCCGTCGCCGGTCGCGTCGCGCTCGGCGGTCTGCCAGATATCCATGCTCTTGAAGTGCGAGCGATCGGGGTTCGGGTATCCAACGCCCTGCACGACGGTCGCAAGCCCGTTGTCGTAGAGGTCTTTGAGCGCGGTCATGCGCGCGTGCAAACCCACGCCTTCTGCGCCGGAGAGTTTGAGCGCTTCGTTGGGCTTGATGCCGATGCCCGCGCGAGCTTTGTAGTACGCGTCCATCCCGTAGGGGACGACTGTGTTCAGACCGTCGTTGCCGCCGCCGAGTTGGACGACGACGAGGATGCGATCTTCGTTGACGCCCGGCGTGCTCGAAAGCCCATCGGCGAGCATCCCCGCCATCGCGTCCGCGGATGAACCCAAGAACGCCGGGATCGTCCACGCGGTCGAAGCGAGCGTAAGACCGCCGTACAGGAACTTGCGGCGGGTGAAGGCGTGTGAGTTGTGCAGGTCCACGTCAATTCTCCAAAGAGCCAAAGGGCCACAGAGCCAAAGCGCCAAATCAGAAACGTCCGAATCGGCCCGTTCCATTTGGCCCTTTGGTCATTTCAACACAGCTGATACTCCGGCATCGCGGTAATCAACAGGAGGTAACCGATCACGAGTTCGCGGGTGACGCTGCCGCCGGTCTTGGAGGCGAGCGACTCGAGCGCTTCCTTCGATTGTGCCGGCGCGTTTCCGATGGTTAGCCGCAGCAAGTAGTCGGATACCGCGGTCGGGTCTTTTTCGCTTCCCGGGCTGGCCTTGGCCATCTCTGAGAGCAGCGGCATGGGATCGAACTTCATTTCGTCGGCGTTGGCGTCGTAGCCGCGCGGCTTCTTGCCGGTCAGCAGGAACGCCATGATGTTCTGGCGCACGAACATCGTGCTGGTGTTGATCCACGAGCGCCCGCCGTCCCATCCCTTCACGCTCGGCGGGAAAAGCAGATTCTGGCCCATCAGATCGAGCGCATCGTTCAGGATCGAGAGATCACGCACCGGCGTGTCGAGCGAACGGACCGCGCCGACCACGAGCTGCGTGGGTCCCTTGATCTGCTCGTTCATGTTCTTCGGGTCGTAGAAGTGCTGGCTCAGGAAGAGCCGCTTCAAAACCGGCTTGATCTCGTAGCGAGAAGAAGCGAAGGTGGAAGCGAGATCGCGGAGCGCCTGCTGCTGGGGCGCCGGAAGATCCTCGTACTTCGCGCGCTCGAGCGGCGGCAGTTCGGCGCAGAAGAAGCTGTAGAGCTTGCGCGTGACGAAGCGCGAAACTCCGGGCTGCTCGAGAATAATCCTCACAAAGGCGTCGCCATCGAACGTGCCCGTTCGACCCAGAATTGTCTTCACGCCCCCGTCGTGGTTGTTCTTCTGGTAGACGAACTCGTCGTCTTTGAAGGTGTAGCCGGTGAGCGCGCGCGCTCCTTCTTTGATGTCGTTCTCGCTGTAGCCACCGATACCCAGGCTGAACAACTCCATGATTTCGCGCGCGAGATTCTCGTTCGCCTTGCCCTTGCGGCTCGTGTCGTTGTTCAGATACTTCAGCATCGCCGGATCGCGGATGACACCGTAGAGAAGGTCGCCGAAATTGCCCGTCGCGTGCTTGCGGAACAACTGGTTCTGCAAGTACATGTGGTAACTGTTCTCGATGTTGCGATAGCTGGTCGCAAAGTGTCCGTGCCAGAAGAGCACCATGCGCTCCTCGAGCGGCCGGGGTGTCTCGATCATGCGTTTGAGCCACCAGCGCTGCACCTCGCCGATCTGCTGGCGATCTTGCCCCTGGCGACGCTGCTGCTCGACGCGAATCTTCGCGAGGGCGTCCTCATCCTGCTTCTGGCGCGCCTGCTGCTGCGCCTTGCGCTCTTCGGCGGTTGGCTCGCGCAGTATGTTGCGATCGAAGAGATCGGACCGAGGCGTATCGCTCGGCGCGTTGGCCGGATCAATCACGTACTCGACGGCTTTCGTCGGTCCCCAGCTCGCAAGAGTCTGGATCTGCGCCGGGGTCCCGCCGAACCCCGCGCGCCAAAGGAGATGGCGGGCCTGTTCATACCCGAAATCCCGCGGGGCGATCGGCGACATCGAACCGGTCATCGTCTTTTCCGTGGGTCTGGAAGGCGAGCGCACTTCCGCAGAAGGTGACCTTGCGGGACGATCGTCCGCGGTTGAGCCTGTGGATTTGGGTGCATCGGGCATGCGAATTCCCTCGGGCCTCTCCAGCCTAACGCATCGGTCCAGAACCGATTGCGGGGTTCACCAGGGGTGTGTCGGCCATGTGCGGGCCTGATAACAGCGCATCAATCGAACGGTCGCTGTTCAGGCCGCGACCACCGAACCGACCGGCGCTCTGCCCGCTTTTGGAGAAAGCGCCCTTCCGGACAGCATCATGATGGTCGTGATGGCAAGCAACAAGGCGCCGTTTGCTTGATGTGATGTGCGCAAGAGCACCTCGGGAATCGATTCCGGCCGCAGCCCGGCTCCGCCCAGGTAAAAAGTCAGCCAACCGAGAAGGAACTGCAGCCCGACGCACGCCGCGGCGAGCAACCCGATCCGGCGCACGAACTTCTGAACCGGCGCATCGGAAGTCCGCATGCCGCCGGCCGCAAACGCCGCCAGCAATACGAAGATGACAACCAGGACGGAAAAACCCATGTGCGTCCACAGCGCGTGCGCCGAACGGGTGTGCCGGTAGATCGCGCCGAAGACAAGCTGGAGAATGGTCGAGTGCATCGCGGCGGCGGAAAAAATCCGAAACGTCCGCGGCTTCACGCCGGTGTGGCCGAGTCGGAGTGTTCCTGCCGAGACGGCGCTCTTGGCTCGCTGGTAGAGCGGACTCAGAAAAACAGCCATGGCGACGAACAGGCAGAATACGACCTGGGCGAGAATGCCATGGAAAACGCGCGACCACTTGGCGTCCTGCGATGCTTCGACACTGCCCTGCAAAACGCGGATTCCGCCCAGTATTCCCTGTGAAATCACGAGCGCCAGGAGAACAAGCGAAAGCACCTTCACAAATGGACGCTTCTCATGCAAAAACACGAGCGCGCACAGCGCGATCGCCGTGAGCCCGATCAGCGCGCCGAACAAGCGGTGGCTGTGCTCGAGATAAACGGACGGCGCCGCGCGCGGACCGATCGGATAGAGGAACATGTTGCTGCCATAGGTGTTGGGCCAGTCGGGCACCGCCATGCCCGAGTTGCTGCTCGTAACCAAGCCTCCCACGATCAGCAGCGGCACGACGGCGATCGCCGCCACGAGTCCGAATCGACCGAGCCAGCGACGGCGGATTGCTTCAGAATCGATCGCGCGATGCCGCGGCCGACTGAGCAGTTTGCCGATTGCTCCGCCCACCAAGCCGAGAGTCGCTCCGAGAACGAGAAAGCCGGCCGCCATGAGCAGCGCACCGGGTTTGAGGGACGCCTGTTCCATCGCGCCCGCGACGGGTTGCTCCACCAATTTCGAGCCCAAGATGAATAACCCGAGGAGCGCGCTCAAAAACCCGGCACCGGCCGAGGCGGCTATTGCCTCGCCCAAGGTTCTTCCTTCTCTGCCAAAGACCCGGGCGCAGACGATGAGGGCAAGCAGCCAGGCCGCAAGTATTGCTGGCACCGAGACTTGCTCGGAAATTCCCAACCAGGGCAGGTGCGTGACAAACCACGTCCACCAGACGACGACGGTGGCAATAAACGCGTCGGTCAGAATGTTCGGCCGCAGGAAAGTGCGAAGGGCGTTCATCGATGCTCCAGTGAGACTGAGTCTCAACTAAACAATCCGAACGGACCTGACTTGACCAGGCGCGATGAATGCGAAGAAATTGCTGTTCTACCGGAAAAGAGCCGGTCAGGACGATTCTACGCTGGTAGGTCTTGGTTCAGGTTTTTCCCCCGCGATCGTTATCACAAGCCCAATTTGTGGGAGGACACGAGTTGTCAGTCCTATTTCCCAAATGGTTTAACGCGTTCCCAACCGCCGCAGCGGTCGCCGGCGCCGGCCTGCTCGCGACTGCGATCGGCGGATTCTGGTACTACGCGACACCCAAATTCTGGGTCGTCGGATACCAACCTATCCAGCCGGTCGAAGCGTTCAGCCACCAGCTCCACGCCGGCCGACTCGGAATGGACTGTCGCTACTGCCACACCAAAGTTGAAGTCTCCGCGGAAGCCAACGTTCCGAACGTTGCGACATGCTACGGATGTCACGCGGAGCAGCGGCTCGCGGCGTGGAGAACGCAGCGCGTGCAACTGGTCCGAGAGGCTTACGCGAAGGACCAGTCGATCGAGTGGCGCCGCATTCACAAGCTGCCGGACTATGTTCGAAACTTCCCGCACAATGCGCACCTTGCCGCGGGAGTTTCGTGCTTTTCGTGTCACGGACAGATCACGGCGATGCCGGTCGTGCACCAGGTGCAGCCGCTCTCGATGAGCTGGTGTCTTGATTGCCATCGCGATCCGGACTCCCGGCTGGTGCCGAAAGATCGTGTCACGCAGTTGGTCTGGGTCGAAAAATTCCTCGAGAATCGAGGGCTCGGCGGCGGCTCGAGTTCCACGCAGCAGCCGACGTCGGGCGATGTCGTTCACTCTTTGACGCGCCAGCCCCCGCAGGGCTGCGGCGCTTGCCACTACTAGTTTGATTCGCGAAACGCGCGGGGCACGCAGCCGCGCGAAGTCACAAGGACCTCGCATGAGCAAGTCCGATCAATGCCCTTCGACCGCCAAAGAAGGGCCCAAGCAGAAGAAGGGAAAGCAGGAGTTGTCGCGCGAGCGGCGGAACCTGCTCACGTCCGTCAACGGACGGGCCGCTTGGCGCAGCCTCGATGAAGTGGCGGACACCGGCGAGTTCCGCGATTTTCTCGAGCGGGAATTCCCGGCTGGAGTGACGGACTTCCTGAGCGGAACGCGCCGTACGTTCATGAAGATCATGGGCGCTTCGTTCGCGCTCGCCGGTGCCGCGACGCTTCCGGGTTGCCGCCGCCCCGATCACAAGATTCTGCCCTACTCCCAGCATCCGCCGGAGGATGTGATCCCCGGTAAGCCGCTGTATTACGCGACGAGCATGCCGCTGCCGGGTGGGGGCGCCGAAGGGCTTCTTGTCGAGACACACGAGGGCAGGCCGACGAAGATCGAGGGAAATCCTCTCCATCCGATCAACCGCGGGCGCAGCAGCGTCGCGGCGCAGGCGAGCGTGCTCTCGCTGTACGACCCCGACCGCCTC
This sequence comes from Phycisphaeraceae bacterium, assembly GCA_019636555.1. Classification (NCBI taxonomy): domain Bacteria; kingdom Pseudomonadati; phylum Planctomycetota; class Phycisphaerae; order Phycisphaerales; family Phycisphaeraceae; species Phycisphaeraceae bacterium. The sequence continues at coordinate 1,168,063 of JAHBXH010000001.1, forward strand.
AAAGAGCCGGTCTTCTTCAATCGCAAGCGGAATAACGGCGCGGGCGAGCATCTTGTCGCAACGTGGGACGACTTTGTGAAGTGGGGCAAGGAGTACTTCCCCAGGTTCGACAAGACGCAGGGCGCGGGACTCGCGATCGTCGTTGACAAGGTTTCGAGCCCGACGCGTGATTCAATCCGTGATTCAATCCTGAAGAAGTGGCCCAAGGCGACTTGGATCGCGTACGACTCGACGGAGAATCTCGGACCGGCACAGGGTTCGAAGGCCGCGTTCGGCGCGCCGATGTGCGACGCGATCGACTTCACCAAGGCGAAGGTCATCGTTTCGTTCGATCGCGACTTCCTCACCGGCGACGGACGCGCGCTGGTGCACGCGCGCGACTTCGCTTCGACGCGCCGCGTTGAAGAGCTGACCGACGAGATGAGCCGCCTCTACATGATCGAGAGCGGATTCTGCCTCACCGGCGCGCAGGCCGATCACCGGATTCGTGCGACCCCGAGCAAGGTGCTCGCGTGTCTCGTCGAACTATCCAAATTCGTGCTGCCGAAGACCGGCGGCGCATTCAACAGCGCGGCCGACGCCCTCGCCGGCGCTTCAGTCGTTCCGATTTCCGATTCAGAACGACGTTTCATCGAAGAAGCCGCCAAGGACCTGCTCGATCACGGGAAAAAGGGCGGCACGATGGTTCTCGTCGGTGCGCACCTGCCCGCTCCGGCACACGCGATCGCCCACGCGATCAACTCGGCGCTCGGCTGCACGTGCATCGCGTACAACCCGATGTCGGAGGAGGCCGCTTCCGACTCGCGTGCCGCGATGATCGCGCTGACGCAAGCGATGAAGGCGGGGAAGTACGAGAGCGTGCTCTGCGTCGGGGCCAATCCGGCGTACACCGCGCCCGATTCGAAGGCTTTCACTGAAGCCTTCTCGAAGCTCGAGGGCGCGGTTTCGCTCTCGGTCGAACTGACCGAAACGAGCGAGATTGCGACGTGGAATCTCAACGGTTGCCACTATCTCGAGTCCTGGGGCGACACGATCTCGACCGACGGCGTGATCGCGCCGGTGCAGCCGATGATTTCTCCGCTCTACGCGGCGGTCGATGCCGACGGCCATCGTTCCGGTCAGGCGCCGATGAGCGAGATCGAGTTCCTCGCGTTTATCAGCGGCGACCTGCGCGAAGACGGCACGCCACGCGATGGATTCGAGCTCGTGCGTCGCACGTGGAAATCGGCGCTCAGCGTCAAAGCGGGAGGCGATTTCGAAAAGGCGTGGAAGCGTGCGCTGCACGACGGCGTGCTCGCCGGCACGGGCTACAAGCCCGCGACTCCGAAGGTGGATGTTGCGGGCGTCGCGACATCGTGGAACGGATTCAGGATCGAGCAGCCCGCGAGCGGCGCGCTCGAAGCAGTGATCCGCACGAGCTGGATGTTCGACGGCCGCAACACCAACGTGTCCTGGCTGCAGGAGCTCCCGCAGCACGGCACGGCCGTGGTCTGGGACAATCCGGCGGTGATGAGCCCGAAGACGGCCGATCGCCTCGGCGTTCTTCCGGCCAGCGCGACTGTCACCGATCCGGAAACGATGTATACCAAGCAGAAGTACCCGGCGGGTCACGTCGCCGAGTTCTCGTTCAACGGTCGCACTGTGAAGTGCGTCGTGTGGATTCTGCCGGGCGTCGCCGACGACACGGTGTTGTTCATGAACGGTTACGGCCGGCGCAAGGGCGGTCTTGTTGCCGACGGCGTCGGTTTCGACATCGGCCAGATCCGAGGCGACTCGGGCAACTGGCTTGCTTCGGTCACCTGCAAAGACACCGGCGAGATGCATCCGATCGCCAGCACGCAGATGCACTGGAGCCTCGAAGGTCGTACGGCGCTCGTGCGGGCGGTCGATCTGCCGACATATCAGAAGTTCGGCGGCAAGAGTGTTCCCGACAACGACTCGATTTACGCCGACAACAGCACGGGCAAGCTCAACTTCGCCGAGCAGCTCGGGGACCTCGCGCACACGCCGCCCAACAACTCGATCTACATCAACCCGTTCACGCGTTCCGCGGCGGAAGTCGATCCGAACGATCCTGGATATCTCAAAGTCCCCGGCTGGCCCGACAAGCTGCGCAGCGACAAGCCCCAGCCTCCGGACTACGCGCTCCGTCACCAGTGGGGGATGACGATCGACCTCTCGACCTGCACGGGCTGCGGCGCGTGCACGATCGCCTGCCAGGCGGAAAACAACATCCCCGTGGTCGGCAAGAAAGAAGTGGCCAAGGGCCGCGAGATGCACTGGATCCGCGTCGATCGCTATTTCGCCGGTTCGTATTTCGATCACGCCAATCCGGGCCAACTCGACTACAACGCGCCCGAGTTCATGCTTCACCAGCCCGTGGCGTGCGTGCAGTGCGAGAACGCGCCGTGCGAAACGGTGTGCCCGGTGAACGCGACGGTGCACGGCAATGAGGGTCACAACTTCATGACCTACAACCGCTGCATCGGCACGCGCTACTGCGCCAACAACTGCCCGTACAAGGTGCGCCGCTTCAACTTCTTTGAGTACGGCCTCACCAAGTTCAACGGCGGATACATTGGTCAGGAACTCATCGATTCGATCGCGCCCGATCGTGGCGGCATCACGGGCTCCGGCGAGCACAACAAGATCAACCCCAACCTGATCCCGCCCCGCCTGCGCGACAAGCTCGATCAGATCACGCGCATGCAGAAGAACCCCAACGTGACGACGCGCATGCGCGGCATCATGGAGAAGTGCACCTACTGCATCCAGCGCACCAATTCGGCCAAGATCGAGGTGCGTTTGCAGGATCTGCAGTTCGTGCCGGATGGTTTCATGCAGGTCGCCTGCCAGCAGGCATGCCCGAGCGATTCGATCATCTTCGGCGACATCCTGGATATCAATACGGAATACACCGATGCCGAAGGCCACAAGCGCAAGGGGAGCCGCGTCCATCACTCGCGCCGCAGCCGGCGTTCGTACCTTCTGCTCGGCTACCTGAACACACGCCCGCGCACGAGCCATCTGCTTCGGGTGAACAACCCGAATCCGGCGCTCGTCGATGCGACGCGCAAGAACGCCTGGGATCACCCGTTCCACGGTTCGCACGATGCGGGCCACGAGGGCGGACACGGATCTCCGGAACACGAAACCCCGGCCGGCTCGAAGGAGCACGCCTTCTTCGATCGCCGCCGGAAATCTGAAGACAAGGGCTACGCGCTCAGCCTGAGCGTGCTGAGCGGCGGAGGTCACGCGTGACGACACTGCATCCCGATGAAGCTGCCGCCCGCCGATTGGCCGGGCTCGCAAGCGGCGAACTGCCGACGTATCCCGTGCCGCCCGGCACGGGCGATGGATCGCTTGTGGATGATCCGGCGGTCCGCGCACCGCTGGTTCTCAACAACCGCTCGTTCCACGACATCACGGAGATCGTGTGCGGCTACGCCGAGAAGCCGCCCGGAAAGTGGTGGCTGCCGGTCTTTGGCATGACCTTCACCATCGCGCAGATCGGTGCGCTCTTCATCCTCTACCTGATCATCACCGGCATCGGCGCGTGGGGTCTCAACAACCAGGTCGACTGGGCCTGGGATATCACCAACTTCGTCTTCTGGATCGGTATCGGTCACGCCGGAACGCTGATCTCGGCGATCTTGTGCCTGCTCAAGCAGAAGTGGCGCACGGCGGTCAACCGCAGCGCCGAAGCGATGACCATCTTCGCGGTTATCTGCGCCGCGACATTCCCCGGCATCCACATCGGCCGCCAGTGGATGGCGTGGTTCCTCCTGCCGATCCCCAACAGCAACGCCATCTGGCCGAACTTCAAGAGCCCGCTTTTGTGGGACGTGTTCGCTGTCAGCACATACGGCACGGTTTCCCTGCTGTTCTGGTATATGGGCATGATCCCCGATTTCGCGACGCTCCGCGATCGGGCCGACTTGCGCCTCCGCCGCAACGGCGAGGGTCCGCGCGTGCTTCCCTTCCTGCCGCTGCGGACCGACACAATCCGCGCGTACGTGTACGGGTTCCTCGCGATGGGGTGGCGCTTCAGCAGCCGCCACTGGCATCGGTACGAAGTCGCGTATCTTGTGCTCGCGGGCATCAGCACCCCGCTGGTGTTGAGCGTGCACTCGATCGTTTCGTTCGACTTCGCCACGTCGATCCTGCCCGGCTGGCACACGACGATCTTCCCGCCCTATTTCGTTGCTGGCGCCATCTTCGGCGGCTTCGCGATGGTGCTCCTGCTCCTGATCCCGGCGCGTGAGCTCTTCCCCAACATGAAGGACCTGATCACGCTCCGCCATATCGAGAACATGGCGAAGGTGCTCCTGGCGACCGGCATGATCGTCGGTTTTGCCTATTCGATGGAATTCTTCATCGCCTGGTACAGCGGGAACGAGTACGAATCGTTCCTGTTCACCAACGTCCGCGCACGCGGGCCCTACGCGTGGGCGTACTGGACGATGATCTTTTGCAACGTCGTCAGCCCGCAGGTCTTCTGGATCCGGTTCTGCCGCCAGAGTGCGCTCATCGTGTTCATCGTCTCGATCTTCGTGACGATCGGCATGTGGTTCGAGCGCTTCGTGATCATCGTCACGAGCCTTCACCGCGCGTTCCTGCCGGGCGAGTGGAGCATGTTCTGGCCGACCGCCGTGGACATCGGCATCTTCGTCGGCTCGTGCGGCATATTCCTGACCCTCTTCCTCCTGTTCCTCCGTTTCCTGCCTGTCTTCGCGATGGCCGAAGTCAAGGCGGTTCTGCCTCAAGCCAGTCCGCATCATCACCCCGAAGGTGGACACGGTCACGGAAAGGACGGTCACTAAGCCATGGCGAAGCAACGCAAGGTTTATGTCACCGAGAGCGGCGAAAACGTGTACGGCGTGATTGCGGAGTTCGCGACGCCGGCGGATATCTACCACGCCGCCGAGAAAGTGCGAGACGCCGGATACTCGCAGTGGGATGTGTACGCGCCATTTCCGATTCACGGCATCGATGAGGCGATGGGTCAGAAGCGCACGAAGCTTCCGCTTGCCTGTGCACTGATCGGTCTTGCCGGCGCCGGTCTCGGCTTCCTGATGCAGTATTGGATGAGCGGCGTGAACTACCAGCTCGTCGTTCAGGGAAAACCCTACGGCCCATGGGAGCCCTTCGTTCCGATCACCTTCGAACTCGGCATCCTCTTCACCGCCTTCTCGGCGCTGATCTGCATGCTCGCGTTCAACGGTCTGCCCCGGCACAACCACCCGCTCCTCAGGAAGGAGCGCTTCCTTTCCTGCAGCGACGACACGCTGGCGATCTGCATCGAGAGCGCCGACGACAAGTTTGATCCGGATCAGACTCGTGCGATGCTCGAACGTCTGGGCGGCAAAAACATCGATCTGGTCGAAGGTGACTGACTCACGAATCCACCGAGCAACGGATGAACATGAACAACGATCTGAAAATCACCGGAAGCACGCTCGCGATCGCCGCGGGAGTGCTCGCCGCGCTCGGCGCGCAGGGCTGCCGGGGGGACCGGAGCGAGAAGCCTCCGCATCAGTTCTTCCCCGACATGGACGATCAGCCCAAGTGGGCACCGCAGGCCGAGACCCCGTTCTACGCGAACAAGCGCACGATGCGTGAAACACCCGCGAACGTCGTCGCATTCGGGCGCGTGGATATCACGGGCGATCAGTCGTGGGGCAAGCCGTGGGCGGAACAGCGCGTCGCCCTCCTTCGCGACGGCGAAGAGGTGTACTTCGGCACCAAGGGCATGAACGCCGACGGCACGGTCAACTACGTCGACAGAATCCCCGCCTCGATCGCGGTCACCCCCGATTTCATCAAGCTCGGACAAACCAAGTTCAACATCTACTGCTCGGTCTGCCACGGATTCGACGGCTCGGGGAAGGGCATGGTCGGTCAGGCCTGGTCCTACGCACTCCCCAATTTCTTCGATGACAAGTACAAGGACGTGAAGCAGTACACCGGCAAAGACGGCTACATCTTCCACACGGTGCGCTACGGCGTGACGACCAACGGCGAACAGAAAATGCCGCCCTACGGACACGCACTCGACGAGATGCAGGCGTGGGCCGTGGTCGCCTACTTCCGAACGCTCCAGGAATCGCGCGCCGTGCCGCTCTCGGACGTTCCCGAATCCGAGCGCCCCGCCCTCGAAGAAAAGCTCCGCGCTGCCGCGATTCCTGCTTTCGCTCCGGCAGCACCACCGGCCGCGCCCGCCGAGCAACCGACACCGCAACCTCAGGGAGGTGGCAAGTGAGTTCCATCGCAGCACACGAGCACGAGACCGTGCTCCACGACGATCATTCGTACGACCATCTGCTGCGCGACAGCAACGTCCGCATGAGCGGCGGCGGCAGCCTCTCCACGCTCTTCGTCATCGTCGCCGTTGTCGGTCTTGGCGCGGCGATCGGCAGCGGATTCATGTCGGGAGGCAAGCTTCACGCGCTCGCCAGTCTTCAGATGGCCGCGATGGGTTGCCTCGCAATCTGCCTCGGCGGCATGTTCTTCACCCTCGCCATGCACTTGTTTGCCGCGGGATGGTCCGTCACCCTGCGCCGCCAACTCGAGAACCTCATGGTTCTCGCGCCCGTGATGCTCATCGTCGCGTCGATCGTCCCGCTCTACGACATGTTCCTCGGCGATGGCACGCTCTATCTCTGGATGAGCCAGAAATACAAGAGCAACATCATTCTTGAGGAAAAGCATTCCTATCTCAACAACACGTTTTTCCTCGTCCGCCTCGCACTCTACTTCGTCGTCTGGACGATCATCGCGATGCAGCTCTCGGGCTTTTCGCGCAAGCAGGACGAGAACGGCGACAAGTGGCTCTCCAACAAGGCTCGTTTCACGAGCGCCTGGGGCATGCTCGCCTTTGCACTGACGACCGCGTTTGCCGCGTTCGATCTCCTGATGTCGATGGACTTCCGCTTCTTCAGCACCATGTGGGGCGTCTACTACTTTGCCTCCGCCGCCTTCAGCGGCGTCGCGGCCCTCGTGCTGATCGTCGTTCCCCTGCGACGCGCCGGCAAGCTCGAGGGACTCGTGACCTCCGAGCACCTGCACGACGTCGGCAAGCTCATGTTCACCTTCACGGTGTTCTGGGCCTACATCGCCTTCAGCCAGTACTTCCTCATCTGGTACTCAAACGTTCCCGAAGAAACGGCCTGGTATTTCGTCCGCAAGCGCGACGGCTGGCAATACGTCTTCTTCCTGCTCGCCATCGGACACTTTGTTGTGCCGTTCCTCATCCTGCTCTTCCGCGGCGTGAAGCGTTCGCCCACGGCACTCGCGTTGGTCGCCATCTGGATGCTGTTCATCCACTTCACCGACATGTTCTACATCGTCCGCCCCATGGTCACGACGCGAACGAGCGAAACCATGGCTCTGTCGCCCCTGAGCGGCATCTGGATCGATCTGTGCGCGGTGCTCGGCATGGTCGGTCTGCTCGGCTTCTTCCTGAGTCGCCGCGTGGCGTCTTTGGCTTTGATCCCGCTTCGTGATCCGAGGCTTCCCGAGGCGATCTCCCACAAGAACTACATCTAGTCTTTCAACTCCTACGAAACCCCATTGGGGCTAGAATATTCCGTTTGACAGCAGTTTTTCCGGTTTGGCAGTAATTGCATTTGGACGTCTGGCAGCGAGGTTTTTCTATGTCGAGCCACGAACCACACGGACACGCTGACGCGTGGCATCACCACACGCTGGCTGAGGGCATTCCGCAGCACGAGCACGCCGCGACCGTCAACACCACCAACACGTTTGTGGTGCTGCTCGTGATCTTCGGTTTTACCGCGGTCTTCATTCTCGTCACGGTCCTCTACTTCAACGTCACCGTGCGCCAGGTGCAGGAAGCACGAGTCGAGACGATCGGCGGCGCCCAGCTCTACAACGTGATGAAGAGCCAGATGGAAACGGATCTTTCGACGTTCGGCGTTGTTGATCCGGCGACCAAGACGGTTCGAATCCCGGTCGATCGCGCGATCGATCGGGTCGTCAAGCGGTATCAGCAACGGTAGTTTTCTGGAACGAATTCGGTGTTCGCACAGCGTCACCAGCTTCTCGCCCTTGTGTCCGCCACCGCGATCATCGCGGGCGGCGCCTCCGCGCAGATCGCGCGGACCTACGACCCCTCAAAGTCCGGCGTGGCGCCCGCGACCGGCGCGACGACGTCCGGGCTCGACACCGACCAGAAGGTCGGCGCATTCGTTCCGATGGAATTGCGCTTCACGAGCGCCGAAGGCAAAGAGGTCCGGCTCGGTGATCTGTTCGATCTCGAAAAAGGCACGGCGGCTTCCGGCGGCAAACACCGGCCGGTGCTCGTCACGCTGGTGTATTACGACTGCCCGGTTGTGTGCAGCGCAACGATGGATAAGCTCGCCGGCGCGTTTCGCCGGCTCGACTACAAAATCGGCAAGGACTTCAAGGTCGCCTACTTCAGTTTCGATTCGACCGAGACGGCCAAGCGGGCGATGCAGGTGAAGGAGTCGTACGTTCTCGGCAACTACCCGGAAGGTCTCGGCGACAACGGAAAGATGAATCCGCTGGTGGCCGACAACTGGAATTTCTTTGTCGGGACGGCCGCCGCAAACCGCGAACTCGCCAACGCGCTCGGATTCAAGTATCGGGTGGCGGACAACGGCCAGTTTGCCCACTCGTCGGTCTTCATGATTCTCACGCCCGACGGGAGGATTTCCCGGTACCTGTCGCCCTTCCTGGGCGATGACAAGGCGTTGGCCGAACAGATGAAGCTGGCGCTGCTCGAAGCATCGGACGGGAAGATCGCCAAGGGTGTCAGCGAATTGATGATGAGCTGGTGCTTTATGTACGACCCGAAGGCGGGCGCGTACACGCTGCAGGCGATGCGCGTCATGAAATTCGGCGCGATCGTCTCGATCGTGGCGGTCGGCTCGCTGATCGCGGGGCTGATGTTCATCGATCGCGCGCGTCGCAAGCGCCCGCAACCGGGGAGCGAAGGGCGGGCGGTTCAGGACAATCGAATCGTTGAGAACGGCGGAGAGGAGCTTCGCGCGCCCGGCTCCGGCCCGGCGCAAGGGACTTCCTTCTCTTCCTGAGTATGACTACGGAGTGACGGTGTGCTGAAGACATTGACAAACAGCTGGACCACCACGCTCGCCGAAAGCCCGCAAGGGCTGTGGGCGAACGGCTGGCGATGGTTCTTTCAGAATTTCGGCGTCAACGAGAACGCCAAGCTCACCGACAAGCTCTTCATGGAGATCTTCTGGATCGGCGTCGGCTGGTTCATCTTCCTGATGGCGATCATGGTCTATTGCGTGGTGAAGTATCGGCGCCGCCCCGGGGTCCCCGCGCCGTACAGCCCCTCGCACAACACGCCGCTGGAGCTCATCTGGACGATCATCCCGTGCTTCTTCCTGTTCTACATCTTTCTTGAAGGCTTTCACGTGTACATCGACAAGCTTGTCGCTCCCGGCGATGCGCTCCAGATGACGCTGACCGCCAAGAAGTGGGACTGGACGGTGACCTACCCGAACGGCGCATCCAGCCCGGAGCGCACGCTCATCGGCCCGGACAGCACCCAGTTCGGCGGCGAGAACGGTTCGCCCGGGGCGCGGCCCGTGCCGATCTTCTACATGCCCGCCGACGTGCCGGTTCATCTCAACATGATCAGCCAGGACGTCATGCACTCCTTCTGGGTGCCCGACTTCCGCGTGAAGTTCGACGTCTTCCCCAACCGCTACACGACCTACTGGTTCCAGGCCAAGGGGCCCGATGCGGAATCGAACACGCTGCGGGACTCCACGGGCAACGACATCGTGACGGCCCAGGGCGAGAAAGTCCGCTACGTCGATCACTTCATCTTCTGCGCCGAATACTGCGGCGACCAGCATTCTGAAATGCTCGGCATCATCCGCGTGGTTCCAATGGCTTACTACCTCGCCAAGGTCGAGGAGTGGAACATCGAGGGCAAAACGCCCGAGGAAATCGGCAAGCTCGTTTACCAGTCGCAGGGCTGCAGCGCGTGCCACACGCTCGACGGCAGCAAGGGTGCCGCACCCACCTGGAAGGACCTCTACGGAAGCCAGCAGCCGACGAACCAAGGTTCGGTCCTGGCCGACGACAACTACATCCGCGAGTCGATCTACACGCCGCAGGCAAAGATCGTCGACGGCTACCCGTCCAACATGCCCATCTACACCACGGCGCAGATCGACGAGCGCCGCCTGCAGGGCCTCTTCGCGTTCATGAGAAGCATCAGCAAGCACGCTCCCGCTCAGGCAACGCCCGACGCGACCAAGAGCGAAGCACCCGCCACCGAGAAGAAGTAAGCAGCCGGGATCAGAATCGAGGCACGTTATGACGACCATTGACAATTCCAGAGCACACGAACTCGGAGGGAGCGGGGGCCACGGCCACCACCACGAGGGGAGTTACCTCACGCCCAAGGGCGGGTTCTTCGCGACCGTGTGGGACTGGGCGACCACCGTCGATCACAAGAAGATCGGCGTGATGTACCTTGTCGCGGTTTTGTTCATGTTCTTCCTGGGAGGGCTCGCGGCGATCGCGGTTCGGACAGAGCTGCTCGACCCTGTGCGCACGATCACGGTGCAGGCCGTGGACGCGCAAGGCAAACCGCTCGTCGATGCCGACGGAAAGCCGGTCATGAAGACCGAGATCGTCGGCCAAACCCTTGCGCGATGGCTCCCGCCCAAGGACGAGAACAAACTCGGCTCGGTCGATTACGGCAACCAGCTCTACAACCGCGCGTTCACGTTGCACGGCGCGATCATGGTCTTCATGGTGATTATCCCGAGCATCCCCGCCTCGCTCGGAAACTTTTTCATCCCGCTGATGCTGGGCGCCAAGGACGTCGCCTTCCCCAGGCTGAACCTGCTCAGCTGGTACATCTACGTGACGGGTTCGATCTTTGCGGTTTGCTCCATCATTCTCGGTGGCGTGGACACCGGCTGGACGTTCTACACGCCGTATTCGACGACCACCGATCCCGATCACGCGAACGTCGTGCTGATGGTGCTCGGCGCGTTCATCCTCGGGTTCAGCTCGATTTTGACCGGCCTGAACTTCATCGTGACCGTGCACAAGCTGCGGGCGCCCGGCATGGGCTGGTTCGACATGCCCCTGTTCATCTGGGCCATGTACTCGACGAGCATCATCCAGGTCCTCGCGACCCCCGTGATCGGAATCACGCTGCTCCTGCTCTGCTTCGAACGCATGTTCAGGATCGGCATCTTCGATCCGTCGCTCGGCGGCGACCCGGTCCTCTACCAGCACTTCTTCTGGTTCTACAGCCACCCGGTGGTATACGTGATGATCCTGCCCGCCTTCGGCGTGATCAGCGAAATCATCCCGGTCCACTCCCACAAGAAGATCTTCGGGTACCGCGCGGTCGCGTTCGCGTCGCTGGGCGTGGCGCTCGTCAGCTTCCTGGTCTGGGGCCACCACATGTTCGCCAGCTCCGGCGAACTCGGCGCCACCGTCTTCTCCGCGCTCACCTTCCTCGTCGCGATTCCGACGGCCGTCAAGGTGTTCAACTGGATCGCGACCCTCTACAAGGGCTCGATCGCTCTCACGACGCCGATGCTTTACGCGCTGATGTTCCTCTTCCTCTTCTCGATCGGCGGGCTCACCGGCCTGCCCCTCGGCGCACTGGCGACCGACCTCCACCTGCACGATTCGTACTTCGTCGTCGCGCACTTCCACTACGTCATGATGGGCGGCACGATCATCACCTTCGTCGCCGGGCTGCACCACTGGTGGCCGAAGATGTTCGGCAAGATGTACAACCAGTTCTGGGCCAACGTCGGCGCCTGGACCGTCTTTGTCGGCTTCAACCTGACGTTCTTCACGCAGTTCTTCCTCGGAACGCAGGGCATGCCGCGTCGATACGCGAGCTACGTCGATGAATACCACACGCTGCACGTGTGGTCCACGGTCGGATCGTATGTTCTGCTCCTGGGCTTCCTGATCCACCTCTTCGTGTTCATCCACTCGCTGGTCGCCGGTCGCAAGGCGCCCGCGAACCCGTGGGGTGGTCTGACGCTGGAGTGGGAGGCCGCCAGCCCGCCGAGCGAGCACAACTTCGATCACGAGCCGATCGTGACGCACGGACCGTACGACTTCGAGACCACCGTGCCGCCGCACTGGAGCTCGAAGGACTATCCCCTCCCGAATCTTCCCGCCAACGCGCACTGACCCGGTTCCACACGAGAAACAGGCATGACCACACTCGATTCAAGATCCAATCCGCTGGGCGCAGATGTGCAGGGCAGTACCGAGCCTCTCTGGAAGCGGTATCTGCCCGGACACCACTGGCGCACGGCGGATGAAGAGTTCGATGCGTGCACGCTGGGCTTCTGGCTCTTTCTCGCGACGGAAGTGCTGCTGTTCGCCGGGCTCTTCTGCGGCTACACGGTCATGCGCTTCAAGTTCCCCGAGGCGTTCGTCAATGGGTCGTCGTACCTCGACTGGCGCTGGGGCGCGCTCAACACCGTTGTGCTGCTGATCTCTTCCTACACGATGGCAGCGTCGATCCGCGCTTTCCAGCTCGACCGTCAGCGCGAGGGCAGGTGGCTGCTGGCCACCACGTTCGTCTGCGGCTTGGCGTTCCTGGCGATCAAGTTCACCTTCGAGTACACACCCAAACTCTCGGGATGGTTCATCGCGTTCGATCCGGCACTCTCACACTATAAAGAACTCGTCGACGGCAAGGCCCTCGGCGGTCTCTTCCATCACGTCGCCGGCTACGGCGGCAAGGCGCCGGGCCAGTTCTTCTCCTACGCGTTCTCCGAGGACGCCTGGGAGCCGCTCTGGTGGAGCATTTACTACTGCGCCACCGGCATTCACGCGCTCCACGTCGTGATCGGGATGACTCTGATCGCGTGGTGTTTCCGGCGCGCTCTGTTCTTCCGTGCGTACGGCCCCGGCCACTACACCATGGTCGAGAACACCGGCCTTTACTGGCACCTCGTCGATCTGATCTGGATCTTCCTCTTCCCTCTGCTGTATCTGATCCACTAACGCCAGCGCGCGATAGTCTGCCTGTTCACCCAAGCCCATCGCACCCCTTCCGTCCGCTCACGACACTCCTTCCAATCGAGACCGACGCATGAGCACCCCGCACGCAGCCGCCCCCGAAGTGTTCGACGAACTCGATCCGCACGGCATGGGCGCGTACACCAAGCACTCGCACCACATCGTTTCGGGCATGACGCTCAAGTCGATCCTGGTGATCCTGCTCGCCTTCACGGCGCTCACGGTCGGCGCGGCCCAGGCCGAGAAATGGATCGAATCCGCGCTGCATTACGAACTGCCCCGCTGGGTCAACGTCATCGTGGCGATGAGCATTGCCACGGTCAAGGCCACGCTCGTGCTGATGTTCTTCATGCTGCTCAGGTACAGCAACCCTATCAACACCGTCGTCTTTCTGTTCTGTCTCCTCGCGTTCGCGCTCTTCCTTTTCTTCACGCTCCTCGATCTCGGCACCCGCGGCATGATCAACCCGATCAAGGCGCACCAGGTCGAAGCCGGCGGGATAGGCGGCATTCACGCCGGATGGGGCAAGGATGCGCCGATCATCAACCAGGCGCCCGTGGTGTTCTGGCGCGAGCGCAAGATCGCCGAGGTCGGTGTGGACAAGTACAACTGGATGAAGTCGATCCTCGCGCACCCGCACAAGCACGCGAATATCGTTCCGAACTCTTCCGGCAACATCTCGATCAACCGTCCCGGCATTACCGCCGGTCTCTTCAGCGCCGAAGCGCCTGTCGCGCACGATGAGCACGGCGCCCACGGCGCGGGCGATCACGCCCCGGCCGGTCACGCCGAGCCCGAAAAACACGAGCCCAAGGCTGCCGAGCCCGTGCAGCACTGATTCGCAAAGGACGTCAGCAGGAAAGGAGCAGTACTCGTGAACTTGGCGCGCCGCATCGCGCTCGCGGTCGCTGTTCTGTCCGCCGGCGGTCTTGCGCTCAGCGTCTACACGATGGCGAGACGCGTCGCGGAGCACAATCTCCAGGAACGCAAGGTCTACTTCTTCAAAGAGATCGTGAAGCGGGACTTCGAGTTCAAGGGTGTTCCGGTCCACATCACCGACATCAACCCGGGCACGCCCAATTGGTTTGTGAACGTCGAGTACGGGCAGGAGAATCTGCGGCTCCGCGTGGCGGTTCCCGGCAATCCGCACCTCCCCGATCTCGTCGCGCACAACGACTGGTTCCGAGTGCTGCTCTTCGCCGAAGCTCGCCACATGACGGGCCCGATGCTCGAAGAAAAAGTGCGCGCCGGCGAAGTACCCGAGCGCCTTGCGATCGTCACGCGTTCGCCAATGCAGGGCGCCGAGCCCGGCAAATGGCAGGACGTCTGGAAGTCCGGCTGGGCGTACGACTTCTACGAGTTTGACAACGGAAAACTCATCCACGAGCGCTACACATATCCGTCCGGCAAGCCCGATCGTGAACCCAAGCCCGGCCAACTCCCCCCCGACACCTGGCAGTTCCAGGCAGCCGCTTCCGTGACGCCGCAGACCCAGCGTCCCAACAACCGCTTCACGATGGATGCGCTCAACGCAACCGGGTGGACACTTCCCGCCGCGGCATGGTGCACGATGATCCTGCTCGCATCGCTCGCAATCATTGCGGCACCGCGTCGGAAGCGCGATTCGAAAGCCGCGGTTTGAGGAGAGCGCATCGCATCTTCCGCGCTAACGGAAAACGCTCGTGCTGCCGCCGTAAATGATCTGCCCGATATCGTTCCCGACTTTCGCCATGACCAGCCCGAGCAGGATGATCGCAAGAAAACTCGCGACGAACGCCTCGGTGGTCGCCCGGCCAACACCCTCGGCTCCCGGACGGCAATTGAATCCTTTGTAGCAGGCGATCATGCCCATCGCGGCGCCGAAGAACAGGCTCTTGACGAGCCCCTGCGCGATTTCGTACCAGTTCACAAGCAGCTGACTGTAATAGAAGTACTGCTCCCTGTCTGCGCCGTAGAAGTAGATCGTGACGAGAAGGCCGCCCAGCACTCCGCACAGATTCGACACGACCGTCAGCGCCGGGATCATCACCACGCACGCGACAACGCGTGGAACAACCAGCACCCGGATCGGGTCGCTCGCCATCGCCCGCATCGCGTCGAGCTGCTCGGTGACGCGCATCGAGCCGAGCGCCGCGGCAAGCGAACAACCGACTCGCCCGGCGAGCATGACTCCGGCGAGCACCGGCCCGAGCTGCTTCACCACCGAGATGTTGATGACTCCGCCCAGGCGGCCTTCCTGGCCGATCGCTCGAAACTGCGGATATCCCTCGAACGCAAGCGTCATCCCGATGAACGCGCCGGTCAGAGCCAAAACGGGGATCGACGTTGTGCCGACGAAGAACAATTGAGGCATGAGCCGGTCGCGCCGCGCCCAGGTTCGCAAGTGCGGAAGGCCCATGAGCACCGCGCCGCAGAATCGAGAAAAATCGGCCGCGCCGACAACCAGCGACACCAGCCAGGCGCCCGACACAGAGAGCGCTTCCCGCACCGCCTCACCGACCGAGGCGACGAGGCCGATCACACCGACCGTCGAAGATTCGCTCGTGCTCTGGAGGGAAGGATCGCTCATCGACGCCAAGCGTAGTGGCGAGAGTGATCGGCCGGCAGGAAAAGAAAACGCCCCGCAGGTGCGGGGCGGGGGTCTGTTTTGAGAGTCCAGAAGTCGCGAATGACGCGAACCGGGTGATTCCGGTTACTTGTTGATGTCGGGCGCTCGGGGCGGCGGGCTCGAGCGGTCGGGCGTCACCGACTGGCTCGAATCCATCGGAATCGATTCGTTCATCGTGGTGATGTCCGCCGGGTTCTTCGGAAGCATCAGGTAAATCTCAACGCGCCGATTCTGGGGGGTGTTGCCGCTGGGGGTATTTGGCACGGCCGGGCGGAATTCGCCCCAGCCCGCGACCTGCATCTTGCCCGGAACGACGCCGTCGTTCGCGAGCGCCGAACGAACGCTGATCGCGCGTCCCGCCGACAGGTGCACGTTTGTGGGGAAGCGCTTGGCCGTGTTGGCGCTGATGCGCTGCGCGTCGGTATGGCCGACGACGATCACTTCATACTTTGCCGTAACAGGGTTCTTCAGGATGCCGGCGAGGGCCGCGATGGCCGCTTGGGCCTGGGGCTGGATCGCGTCCGAACCCGAAGCAAAGGTCAAGTCCGACGCGAACCGGAGCATGCCGCGAGCGTCGTCGTACAGGAGCAGATCCGGGTATTGGGCGGCGAGCTGGCGGAGCAGCGAGTCGGTGTCGGCATCGAGCATCGCCACCGAGAGACCCTTCAAGCGGGCCTCGAGATCGGCTAGCGAAAGGCCGGATTCGCGCATGCGACGCATCAGTTCGTCATTCTGGGCCTGCAAAGCGGCAAGTGCCGCCTCGGTCTTGGCCAGTTGCTGGCGTGTCAGGTCCCGCGCCGCGAGCGCATCGTCGCGCTCACGCTGCAGGGTCGCGTTGCGATCGGTCAGCCCGCGATTGGTCTCGTACAGGCGGTCGTATTCGCCCTGATTGACGCAGCCACCGAGCCCGGCCGTCAGGCAAGCGAGCCCGAGAAGGGCCGTCAAAAAACCGCGCTGGATTCCGCTGAAAAGTGACATTCGAGAATCGCTCCGTGATTGATTGCCCACGCGCTGCGTCAAGCGACTGGACGCCGGGCAGTTGTCCTGCGCGATCGTATCCTGTTTCGCCGGGCACGGGCTCGCCGCGCCGGCCTTTTGTATCGGAAGTCGCGCTCGCTTGTCATGAATCCAACGGGTATCCCAAACTCGCTCGCCCCCGGTACTTACCGTCTTGATGCCGCGGGCGCAGTTGACGCCGGTCCCCGGCCTCTTGCCCTCGCTCCGGCTTCGCTGCTCTTTGAGGTTTCAACGGCCGGCATCCGCCTTCTCGCCGCGGATGCGCCCCCCCGGATTGACCTTCACCCGGCCGCGGCACGCGCTATCCGGATCAACCTCGCCGACTCCGTGATCACGCCACGGTTCGTCAACGCCCACACCCATCTCGACCTGACGCACATCGGTCCGAAGCCGCGCTCAGGGTTCGCGGCATTCGTCGATCTGGTCCGGAGCAGCCGGCTCGATGAATCCCAGGCGATTCGGGAATCAATTCTGACGGGCGCCCGGCTTTCGATCGCGGGCGGGGTTGCCGCGGTGGGGGATATCGCCGGTGCCGTGCAGGGCGCAGCGTCGATCCAGCCCTTTCACGCGCTCCGCGATTCGGGCCTGGCCGGCGTGTCGTTCGTTGAGTTCTTCGCGATGGGCGATTCCGTCCCGCGTGCTCTCGAACGAGCCGACGGTGTCATCGCCAAAGCATCGGCGATGCCGCCCGGTCGTGTGCGGGTCGGCTTGCAGCCGCACGCGCCGTATTCGGTTCAGCGCGCCGGTTACCGGCATGCGATCGCCCGCGCCGCGAGAGATCGCCTGCCGATCGCGACGCATCTCGCCGAATCGCCGGAGGAGCGCGAGTTTGTGGCGCGTGCATCGGGCCCGCAGCGCCGGTTGCTCGAATCGCTCGGGCTCTGGAACCCGGCGCTGCTCGAAGAATTCGGGAAGGGCAATTCTCCCGTCGCGCACCTCGCGCCGGTTCTTCAGGATCGCGCGAGCCCGATGCTTCTTGTCCACCTGAATGATCTTTCCGACGACGATGTGGAATTGCTCGCTGCGGCGAATCGAGTCGCGCCGATTCACGTCGCCTACTGCCCGCGCGCGTCAGATTTTTTTGATGCTCCCGAAGTCTTCGGACCGCATCGCTACCGCCGGTTGCTCGAGTGCGGCATCAACGTCTGCCTCGGAACCGATTCGATCATCAATCTTCCGGAGTCTCACGCCGCCGGAGCATCGGCCCGAATCTCTCCGCTCGATGATGCGAAGTTGTTATTTGAGCGCGACGGCTGCGATCCGGGACTTCTGCTCGAGATGCTCACCGTGCGCGGGGCGATCGCGCTCGGCCTGGAGCCTTCGCGCTTCACGCTGAATCGGGGTGGTGAGATCGCCGGATTCTGCGCACTCCGTGTCGGCGAATCGGGTCTTGATCCTCGCAATCTCTGGAAGCTGGCGCTCGCTCCAGAATCCTCGATTGTGCGTGTGATCTAGATAAGAGAATTCGCATCGATTTTGCGGCGATTTCCGCACAATTCGGGCCCCGCAAACCTAAACTTTCGGGCCGCGATTCCGATGCGCGGCAAGGGTTCTCCATGAGCGCAAAGTGGCGACGAAGTCTCGCATGGGACGATCAGTTTTTCCCCTTCTGGGCGTGGCCCGCCAAAGCACTCCTGCGCGCGTTCTCTTCGATCCCGCTCGCCGTGGTGCTTCTGGTTCTCGTTGCCTGTTACGGAATCCTCGCCAGTGTTCCGGTTGGAATTCTCGTGCTCGGGCTTACTCAGGTTTTTTACGGCGCGACGCTCATCACCGTGATCGCGATTCTTTGTGCAGCGCTCGTGCTGCCGGTTTGCGCCTCAATAACTCGCCCCGCGCCGCGCTTCTTCGCGACGACGGTCGCCGTGATCGGCGCGATCGCGCTTGGTGCGCTCATTTGGTATCGTTGGCTCTGGCCGATTCTTCACTACGACCCGGTGACGCGCTCGGGGTTGCGCTTCTTCGCGGAATTCATCGAGGCGAACAAGGCGATCACGCTCCGCCGGCTTCCGGGTATGGAAATGTCGGAGCTCGAGTTCTACGGGTGGTGGCCGCTGCGCGTGATCCTCGTGCTGTTCGTGCTGAACATGGTGGTCGCAACGCTCAGGCGAATCGAGTTCAATGTGAAGAACATCGGTGTGCTCACGGTGCACTCCGGTATCGTGCTCATCGCGCTGGGCAGCGTCTACTACAACGGTCTGAAGCGCGAAGGCGACACGCTGCTGCTCGCCGGCCAGCCGATCCCGTCCGAGCCCGGAAAATCCGCGCCGGGTCCGGTCGTCAATTCCTTCTTCGATTCCACCCGCGTCGCGCTCTACGTTCAGCAGATCCGCAGCTGGGGCGGCGATGGATTCGACCAGCGTCCGATCGAGGGCGTGCCGCGCTACAACAACTACAACCTTTCGGCTTTCGGAGGCGAATCGATCCTCGAAATTTCGGGTCGGCGCAAGCCGTGGGAGTTGCAGCCCTCGCTGCCGGCGCTCGACATCGCGGTGCCGGATTCGCCGGCGGATCCGCAGAGCGCGATCGTCGATGCGGACATCAAGTTTCGTGTTGTCGGATATGGCGCGTATGCGGAGAGCGCGGAAGATTGGCGCAAGGTTGATCCCGCCTCGCTCACTTCTTTTCGCGATGGATTTCGCTTCAATCCGCTGCGCTCGGTTTTTCTGTACAGCGCCCTGCCGGATGCGGACGGGAAAAAGAATGAGAAGCCGGTGTTCTCGTTCAATTTCCTTCCGAACCTGCCGGCGCGTCGGCTCGCGGCGAACGACGTGCTCGGCATCGAGTACACCCTCGGGCCCGATGCGGGGATGAGCGATCAGCGGTGGAGCGATTTGTCGGTGCAATTGCCGCCGGATACAGAGCACGCGCTGATCGTCGAGATTCCTTCGGCGACGCCGGCGGAAGCGCCGCTTCGGAAAGTGGTTCCCGTGCAGGTCGGTTCACAGTTCTCGATCGGCGGGTACAAGTTGACGGTCGAGCAACTCACACCGGAGCCGCCGTTTCCGATCGTGACCGAATCGCACAAGGGCGCGACGAGCAGTGTCGCGGTGGTGCGGGTTCAGCCTCCGAATGGAGACGGGTATACACGCTACGTGTATCACCGTTTCTCCGAACTGAATCAGGACATCATGAACACTCCCAAGCCGGACGGGAGACCGAATCGCAAAGACGCGGACCCGGGGATCCGGATCGCATATGTCGATGCGAACTTGGTGCAGGTGTATTTCGACGAGCGCATCGATGAAAAGGGCGATCCCAAGACGCGCGCGATCATCCGCCAGCGGGGCGGCAAGGTCAGCATCATCGATGATCTTCCTGCGGACGGGATGCTCAAAGAGTTCTTTCCGAATCTGAGCCTGAAAGTCGATCAGCGCTGGGCGCACGCGGTGCGCTCGGATAGGCCGGTTCCCGTTGCTGAAGAAGATCAGGACAAGCGCCAGGTCGGCACGCACGATAAAGCGCTGCTTGCCGTCGAAGTTTCGCTCGCGCCGATGGCGCCGATCGCCGGCAAACAACTGGACAAGTCGTGGAGCACCGTGGTCTGGCTTCCGTTCCAGAAATACATCGGCACCGAAAAAGGCGCGACGAAGCGGATCGATCTGCCCGATGGGCGCCAGATCGAACTCGCGTTCGGCCGGTTGCGTCATGTTTTCAGGGACTTCGCGGTGCGGCTCGTCGATTTCAAGATGATCGCGTACGACCACCGCGGCGCGCCGAGGGACTTTGAGTCGGTCATTCAGGTCGAACCGCGCGGGGAGTCGACCTTTATGCCGTTCGTTCATTCGTGCAGCCTGAACGAGCCGCTGACGGCGCCGTTCCTCTGGTCGGATTCCCGACCGTGGATCGCGAATACGGTGCTGCGGCTGGCGACCGGTCTCGATCCGAACCAATTCAAGATGAGCCAGGCGGCGTGGGATCAGGAGGGGTGGCGCGAATCGCAGAAGCTGGCGGACGCCGGGATGATCACGGCACCGCGCGCGCGATTCACGATTTTGCAGGTCGGGAACAATCCCGGGATTCACATCATCGCGCTCGGGGGAATCCTGATGGGGTTGGGAATTCCGTGGGCGTTCTATCTGAAGCCGTATCTGGTGCGTCGCGAGAAGCGGCAGATCCAGGAATTGATCGCAAAGGGCGAATATGTGCCGCCGGGTCGCAAGGTTGCGCCGACCGTTGTCGTCGTGCGCAAGCAGCCGGCGGCGGTTGAATCCGCCGCGTCGTAGTGCGCGAGAGGTGTCGTATGCATCGAGTCATTCGCTTCGTGTGGCCGGCCTTGATCGTGTGCGCCGCGATGGCGTGCGGGGCGCGAACCGCGAGCGCGCAGACCGCGCCGGACGGGAACGCGCACCCTGCCGCGGAACCGATCGCGCGCGAGGCGGCGGAGTTGCCGAGCGCGTTCGGTGAGGCAAAGCCGATCGGACACTCGCCGAGTATCGCGGACAACCACGCGTTTGCATCGAAGCTCGATCTCGAACCGCTGCGTTCGCTCGCGGTCTGGCACGATGGGCGAGTGAAGATCTTCGACACCCTGGCTCGCGAAACGGTGCTCAAGCTGACGGGGAAGAGGAGCTATTTCGATGTGGTTGCGACCGATGGGGCGAAGGTCGATTCTTCGGGCTTGCCGAGCGGCGCGGGAAAGAAGCTTTCATACGACCCGATCTTCACGCTGCTCGACCTGATCATCGATCCGGCGTACTACTACGACAAGCCACTGCTCGCGGTCGACTATCTGCCGCTGCGGCGGGCGTTTCTCGAAGCGGCATTCCCGAAAGACGAAGCGGTTGCCGAACGGTGGTTGAAGCTGCAGCGCATCAGCCCCCGGATGGTGAACGATTTCGGCGTCAAGATCGCGGAGGAGTATTCGGCCGAAGCGCCGTATCGCGAGGCGCTGAACAGGCTCGATCAGCAGCTCGAGATGTGGCGGCTCAGCAAGGCGAACATGATGCTGGTCGCGCCCGATTCGGCTGAGAAGCCGTGGCTGCACGTTTCGCAACTGCCGCCATCGAGTCCGGTCCGCGCCGCGGCGGCGAGCCTTGGCCAGGCATGGCGCGATCGCGATGCGGCGAAGGCAAATGCCGCGATCGCGACGCTTGCCTCGGAATTGCCGAAGATCAACCCGGCGCAGTATCCCACTTCGCGCCGCTCGCTCGAATTGGCGTACAACAGGTCGGGAGCGTTCGAATGGGGCATGTGGGCGTACTTCCTCTCGTTTCTCACGCTCGTTCTGGGTTTCGGAACGGGGCGCCGGTGGCTGATCAACTTTGGAATCGCCACGCTTGTCGTGGCGATCGGGATGCACGCGTTCGGATTCATCACTCGATGCATCATCGCAGAGCGGTTTGCCATCCAGAATCAGTTCGAGTCGATGACCGGGCTGTCGCTCTTCGCGGCGATTGTGGGGTTTGTGATCCTGGTGTTCAAGCGGCAATACTTGTTCGGTGCCGCGGCGGCGGGGGTCGGGTTTTTGGTGTTGATCACGGCGACCCAGACTGCGATCCCGGGTCAGAGCATCGAGCGGGAAGCGGCGATTTTGAACACGAGCATCTTGCTCAAGTACCACGTCACCACGGTGCTCGTGAGTTACGGGCTGATTTCGCTTGGGTTTATCGTCAGTTCGTTCTATCTCGTGACGCACTACGCGGCGAAGTTCCGCGGCGCTTCGGGCGCGACCGTGGTCGCGCAGGTCGCGCTCGGATCAGCGAACGGACCGACGATTACCGTGCAGGAGTCCGCGCCGGAGTTCTCCCCCGCGCGGCAGAAGACGCTCGATGAACTCGACACGGCGCAGATGACGGTGCTGCAACTGGCGTTCTGGACGCTCGGCGTGGGCATTCTGCTCGGCGCCTGGTGGGCGGATCACTCGTGGGGACGGTGGTGGGCGTTTGATCCGAAGGAAACCTGGGCGCTGATCACCTGGATTGTGTATCTCATCGTGATCCATGTGCGGCTTACGACGGGGAAGAACAAGGGGCTCGTCACGGCGTGGTTGAGCGTGGTGGGTTTCTTCGTCATGTTGTGGACCTACTTCGGCGTAAATCTGTTATTGCCCGGCCTGCACGCGTACGCGTGAAATCGAACGTGGCGCGCCTTCCAAGATCTTTTTTTGCTCGCGAATCGGTTGTCCTTGCACCGGACCTGATCGGCACGCGCCTGGTGCACCGGCTTGCCGACGGAACGCGGCTCTCCGGGATCATCGTGGAAGTCGAGGCGTACATCGGGTCCGAGGATCGTGCGAGTCATGCGTTCGGCGGGAGGCGGACGGCGCGGAACGAAGCGATGTACGCCAAGGCGGGCACGTCGTACGTGTACTTCACGTACGGGATGCACTTCTGCATGAACATCGTGTGCGCGGAGGAGGGAGTGCCGCAGGCGGTGCTGCTTCGCGCCCTCGAACCGGACACGGATTCGCTCGAAACCATGAGAAAAAACCGGGGGGTTGAATCGGTGCGATTGCTGTGCGCCGGGCCGGGAAGGCTTTGCCAAGCGCTCGGGATCGATCGAAGGCTGAATGGCGTGGATCTGTGCACGAGCGACGAGCTATGGCTGGAACGGGCGGAGGCCGGCCAGAGAAAGAGCGAGCGCTCCAGACGAGTCGGGATCGATTCGGCCGGCGCGTGGGCCAAACGGCTGTTGCGCTGGACGGAGCGTGGAAACGTCTATATCAGCAAGCCCCCGGACGGTATGCGTTTGGTTTCCGGCAATCGAAATGGATCAAAGAATCGCAAACCGGCGTAGAGTTTGCCGAATCAAATGAAGTGCGAGGGCCGTTGCGGCCATTCGCACCCGGGAGCGACCACGTGTCCGAATCTGTGCCGAATTCACCGAAGAAGTCCCCTGCCAAGGCCGGCGAGGAAGCGCACCCACTGAAGGTTGACTGGAATCTGCTCAAGAGCCTCGCGCCCTATCCGCCCGAGGCGTTCCACTTTGTCAGCGAGGGCCTTTCGCACACGGTGCAGTCGATTCACGGATTGCGCGACGACTCGAAGGAATTGGCTCCGACGGAAGAGAGCCGACACATCAACGGGCGGCAGCTGTGCCTGGGATTGCGGAATTACGCGTTGCAGCGGTACGGGCTTCTGGCGCGGACTGTGCTGCACCGCTGGAACATCAAGGGCACGGAAGACTTCGGAAAGATTGTTTTTGCGATGGTCGATGCGGGACTGATGCGAAAGACCGAAGATGATTCTCCGGAAGACTTCGAGCAGGTCTTCGATTTCCACGAGGCCTTTCGGACCGTGCACGAGGTCGCGCGGGATTGACCGCCGCTTCGCGCGTGGCGTGCCGAAACCGGGTAGTCTTTGAGCGTGAATGAACCCGCCGGAAAATCGGCCAAGGACGCACCGGATTCAGCGGCTCCTGACTGGAAGTCGATGCGGCTCTGGCAGATCCAGCCTGTGCGCGACGTGCTGCTGGTGCTGATGATCCTGGGGGTCGTGTACCTCGGGTATCTGGCGAGCGTCGTGACCGTCCCGATTCTCCTCGCGCTCCTGCTCGCGTACCTGTTCGAGCCGCTGGTCGCGTGGATGGTCCGCAAGAAGATGGCTTCGCGTCGGGGCGGCGCTCTCCTGATCGTTTTTTTTGCGGTGCTTCTCATCGTGGTGCCGACCGTGCTCGGCGCCACGTTCGCCGTCGTGCAGGGCGTTCGCTTCGCGGAAACCACGACCCGCAATGTCGATCTGCTCATGCGTTCGGTCGAAGCGCCCGACGACGAGCAGCTCAACCAGCGGGTGCACGCCGAGGGCTGGGGCAGGATCAGGGATTTCCTCGTTGCGGAGAACAAGAAGCGCCTCGAAGCCAAGGATTCGGGGCACGAATCGGAGGCGGCGGGGCTCGTCCAATCGGTTCTCGTCTGGCTGCGTGACAATTCCAAGGAGATCGGCAAGCAGGCGGCGCTGACCAGCGTCAGCGTTTTCGCGGTCGCGGCGAGTTTTCTCCGCTCGTTCGTTTACGTGGTCTTCGGCGCGGCGCTGACGGCCTTTTTCTTCTACTTCTTCTGTACCGGCTGGGGAGAAGTCCTCGCGTTCTGGGAGAGCCTGATCCCCGAGAAGCGAAAGTGGAAAGTGATCGACCTGGTTCACAAGATGGATCAGGTGATCGCGGGATTCGTGCGCGGGCGCATCATCATCTGCGCGATCGTGGGCGTGTGGGCGACCGTCGGCTACTGGATCATCGGCGCGCCGGCGCCGCTGGTTTTCGGGCCGCTGGTCGGGGCGCTCTTTATTGTGCCTTATGTGCACGCCCTCATGATCCCGATCGTCATCATCGCGATGGCGATCGACCCGAGTTCGGTGCACTGGCAGTCCACGTGGTGGTGGATCGTGCTCGGTCCCATCATCGTGTACATGTCGTGCCAGCTCATCGACGACTACGTGCTGACACCGACGATTCAGGGGAACACGACGGGGATGGCGACTCCGACGATCGTTTTCGCCTCGTTTGCGGGCGGCGCGTTGATGGGCGTCTATGGACTGTTGATCGCGATCCCGCTGGCGGCGTGCATCAAGATCCTGCTGCGTGAAGTGTTCTGGCCGCGCTTCAAGGCGTGGGCGTCGGGAAGCGCGACCGACTTCCTCCCGATCGAGGAAAAGCGGTAGCGGATCAGCGGAGCCAGTGCTTGGGCACGTCGCCTTGCGTCGCGAAGATGCGCGAGCGGATGCCGCCCCTGCCGCGCCAATCGGTGCGGATAAGCAGCCACGCGGGCTTCATGAGTGCCGCGAGATCGTCACGGATCTTGTTGGTGACGGCTTCGTAGTAGATGCCTTCGTTGCGAAAGGACTGGTAGTAGAGCTTGAGGCTTTTGAGCTCGACGCAGGTGCCGCCGGATTTGGCGCCCTTGGGCTCATAGACCAGGGTGATCGAGCCGAAATCGGGATGACCGGTGACGGGGCAGACGCTCGTGAACTCCTCGTTCACATGTTCGATGACGAAGGGCGATTCGGCAGGGGTCTGAAAGGCTTCGAGAAGCTTGGAATCGGGCATATCACAGGAGGATATGCGCAGCGGTTGTTCGAACTTCGCCGCGGCCGACTACCGGTAGCGATTGATGATGTCGATGACCTGCGTCTGGCGCGGATCGAGCTGCACGCTGGTGCGCAGGTGGGAGAGCGCCTCGGACCTGAGCGAATCGTTCTGGCGCTTGGAAAACTCGTATTCGTTCAGCAGGCAGACGCCGACACCGGTGTGACCGGGGGCGTAGTTTGGATCGATTTCCACCGACGTGCGGAAGTACTTGAGCGCTTCGTCGTACTTGTAGAGCTTGAACTCGGCGTAGCCCATGCGTTCGTATGCCGCGGCGGAAGGCTGAATCTTGATGACCTGATTCAGCGTGTTGACCATCTCGTCATAGCGGCCGACTTTGCCGAGGCTGTTGGCAAGGTTGAGGAGCAGCGGGGGAGAGAGTTCGACCTGCTCGAGCGCCTGGCGGTATTCGTTGACCGCATCCTGGTGGCGGTTGAGTGCGCCGTAGATCGAGCCGAGGTTGGCGTGGGCCGGGCCGCTGCGCGGATTGATCTGCACGGCGCGCTGGGCGTAGGGCAGGCCGCTGCCGGGCTCGTTCATTTCGAGATAGGCAGTGGCAATGTTCAGGTTCGCGTCGAAATCGTTTGGCTTGATTTCAAGCGCCTTGAGGTAGGCGCGCACGGCTTCGGTTAGCCGGTGCAGAAGCTGGAGCATCAAGCCCTCGTTGTAGCGGGGCTCGAAATTCTGAGGCATGAGATCCGCGGCCTGCCGGTATCGCACCGAGGCTGATTCATAATCGCCCTGTCCGCGATAAATCTCGGCGGCGCCGATGTAGGCCTGGGGCAGGCTGGGGTTGTTTTCAATCGCCCGTTCGAATTCGACGAGGGCCGGACGCGTCATACCGGACTTGGCCAGGGCCTCCGCTCTCTGCAACGAGGCCAATGCAATCGCATCACGCGTCTTCGGGCCGGAGTCGGGAATGTCTGTGATAGGACCGGATGTTGAAGCCTCAGACTGATTGGTTGCGGGTCCAGAAGCGCTGCCCCCGCCCGAAGAACAGCCAGTCAATGCCGCGGCGGTTCCCGCAAGAACGATTCGAGTGAAGGCCCGGTGGTAGAGATTGAAGTTGCCTGGCGTCATGGCTTCCTTGGATCGGCTTTTTTCAGGGGGTTTCTGGACCTTGATATGGACCTTGATATGGACCTTGATTTGACGGACTTTGTTTGGATTAGAGTTTTTTTATTTCGGGGGCGCGTGCGGGACGGTCCGGCCTTCATCGGCCCGAGAACGGTCTGACCGGACCGTAAGCACCGCAGTAGTGCAAGATTGATTGCATCCCATGAACGCCCCTTCTCATCCTCTCCCTTGGGGGTTTCGAGGATCATGGGTACGCGGGCGAGTTTGGAGTGGTTCACGAACGAAGCAAAACCTGAGGCGGAAAGGCCGACGGGGGTGGGTTCGCCGCCGATCGTGCCGCGGCCGAGGTGCTCGTGCCGGTCGAGCTTTGAGCCGACTTTGCCCTTGGAGTCGTTCAGGTGCATGGCGCGAAGGTTGGCGAGCCCGCAAATCCTGTCGAATTGCTCGATGGCAGCGTCGGCGGAAGCACGAGTGCTCATGTCATAGCCCGCGGCGTGCAGGTGGCAGGTGTCGAGGCAGTAGCCGATGCGCTCGGGAGGTGCGGATCGTTCGATTGCCGCGGCACGGATCTGGGAGAGTTCTTCGAAGGTGCCTCCGAGCTGCGAACCGGCCCCGACGGTTCCTTCGAGACAGACGATCGTGCGGAATCCTTTCGTGCGATTGAAGAGTTCCTGATACGCACGGGCGATTCGATCGATGCCTTGAGCGGCGGAAGAGGTCGTGTACGCGCCCGGATGGTGTACGAGGATGGGGATCTCGAGCGTCTCGCAGCGCTCGATCTCAATAGTCATGAGATCGACGGACTTTTCCCAGAGTTCATTGTCCGGGCTCGCGAGGTTGGAGAGATAGCCGGCGTGGCTGACGACGCGGTCCCGCCAACCGAGTCGCTTGAGTTCGGTGAGCCAGTTCTTGATTGCGTCCGCTTCGAGGGGTTTGGTCTTCCACTGCTGCTGGTTTTTGGTGAAGACCTGAACCGTGTCCATGCCATAGCGCTCGGCTTCGAGCAGCGCCTGATGCATGGAGCCCGAAATGGAGAGATGGGAACCGAACAAGAACAGAGGTTAGGTGCAGAGGCCGATGAGGAGCGGCGTGCCCAACCTCTGAGCGCGACATCGATCTCCCCCTTCAGGAAGGCTCGATGATCTCTACAACCTGATTTGCCGGCTGATTCCTGATGGTTTGGACCCTTCCCGAAGGCCAGCGCACCTCGATCTCCGTCACCTTTGCTGCGTCTCCCAGACCAAAGTGCTGCACCAGATCGGACTGACTGCGGAAACCGCTCCCGGCGTTGACCTCGCGAAGTTGACTTACCTGTGTGCCGCGGATGCCGGCGCGGGCGGTGATGCGTGCGCCGATCGCTGCGCGATTGGAAGCGTTGCCCTTGAGTTTCACCTTGATCCAATTGGAGCTTTGCGTGCTGTCGTTGTGGAAGAGCTGCGTGAGTTCGCCATCGCCGGGGCGCACGGGCCATTGACCCAGGAGCACATCGAGTTTTCCGTCGTTGTCGTAGTCGGCGACGGCGCAGGAACTCGTGTAAAACACGCGATCGGTGAAGCCCGGGACCGAGACGCGGCGAAACGTGCCGTCGCCGAGGTTCTCGTAAACAAACGAACCGGCGCCCCAATTCGGAACAATGCAATCAAGGTCGCCGTCGTTATCGAGATCGGCCCACTGGATGAGGCCGGCGTTGGTGGAGAAGAGCGCGGCATCGCCGAGCGGCGCGGGTTCAAGGCTGCCGCCAACGTTTTTGAAGAGAAGCGCGTTTCCACCTTGCGCACACGCCATGGAGAGATCGAGCATGCCGTCGTTGTTGAAATCGACCCAGCACGAGCCGGAGACGGGAAACGGATTCAGTTCGAGCCCGGAGATCGTGCTCGGCGCGAGCTTCCAATCGCCCGAGTTGCGGAAGAATGCGGGCTTGCCGCTGTTGTTGGGCATGAACAAATCGGGCTTGCCGTCGCCATCAAAATCGCCGAAGTAGGCGCCCCCGGTCGAGGACTTCAGTTCCGCGAATTCTCCGGTCACGCGGGTGGAATCCACCTTTGCCGTCACCCTTGTAGAAGAAGCTGACGTCGGGGCGCGAATAGGCATTGTTGCAGATCAGGAGATCGAGCGCGCCGTCCGAATCGATGTCGGCGAAGACGGAAGAGAACGAGTTCCCCTTGTCGGTGTGGACTGGTGAGGTGTCGAGGATTTCGAAGCCGCGGTTTCCAGTGCCGCGGGCGAGCACGCAGCCCGCGTTGAGTTGGCACGAAACGGCGACATCGAGGATTCCGTCGTTGTCGAAATCGGCCCAGGTGCTTCCGCTGCCGTAGGTGATCGCATCGGTGAGGGCGTTGTTTTCATCGAGGGTGAAGCGGCCCTTGCCGTCGCCCCAGTAGAGACGGCTGGCTTGGCGCTCGGGCTTTTTGGAGACGTCGTACCCGGCGGTGACCAGGATGTCGATGTTCCCGTCGCCGTCGAAATCGAGCATGCTGACGCCGCCGTTGCTTTTGTGGTCGGACGTGAGATGCCCGGCATCGACGGACGTGAGCGAGATCTGTCCGCGCGCAGTGCCGCAGACGGAAAGAAGAACTGCCGCGGCAAGAAACCGTTTCTGAACCATGACCCCTTGCTCCCATGTGAAGTGAGCGATCGAGAGACCAAGACGACTTTGAGACCGTCCGCGACATTGAACCGGCTCGGCTCGAGGAGGTTTCGCGGGGAGCAGCGGAAGATGAGCGTGAAATGGCAAAGTTCTGCGGCGGTTTACTACCATCGACAATGGCTGAATTGCTGAAGAATCGGATCGCGGTGGTGACGGGCGCGTCGTCGGGAATCGGCGAGGCGACTGCGCGGGCGCTTGTGGAGGCCGGGTGTCCGGTCGTGCTGAACGCGCGACGGAAAGAGAAGCTGGCCGCGCTGCAGCGCGAGCTTGGGGAAGAGGATGTTGCAATCGCCGCCGGCGATTGTGCGGATGAGGCGGTCATCCGGGGGATGCTGGATCTGGCGCGCGATGAGTTCGGGGGCGGGAAGGGAGAGATTTCTCCCAAGCGCGAGGCGGACCTGATCGTGATCAACGCGGGGCGCGGGCTGGGCGGGACGGCGATCACATCGGACGAGAAACAGTGGGACGATCTGATCCGAACGAACATTTCGGCGGCGGCGCGGATGATCCGTGCGGCGGGAAAGCGGCTGCTCGAATCGGTCGCGGAGAAAGATATCCGTCACGATGGCAAGTGGCTGGATCGGCCGCGGGACATTGTGATCCTCGGATCGGTGGTGGGGAGGCACGTCTCGCCGTTCTCGAGTTTCTATTCGTGCACGAAGGCGGCGGTGCAGACGCTCGCGGAGGGAACGCGGCGCGAACTCGGGCCGAAGGGGATTCGAGTGACACTTGTCGAGCCCGCGTTTGTGACGAGCGAGTTTCAGTCGGTCGCGGGGTATTCACCGGATTGGTACAAGCAGATGGTGGAGAAATTTGGGCCGATGCTCAGCCCAGCCGACGTCGCGCGGATGATTGTGTTTGCCGTGAGCCAGCCGGCGCATGTGCATGTCAGCGATGTGTTGATCAGGCCGACGCGGCAGGAGTATCCGTAACCTGGGAGTAACCGTTCGCCGCGGCATTTCCAATCGTGCATCTTTAAGGCGCAAAGGCATTCGGCGACCGATAACACGGATTGGTAAGACAACCAATTACCGGTATGCTCTGAACCATGCGCACCATTCGCTCTTGCGTTCGCGGAATTTGCAGATCGGCACGCTGGAATTGCACCATCGTCACGGTTGCGCAACTTTTCTTATTCGTGCAAGTGCTCGCACAACAACCCAATTGGAGCAGCGTTCCCACGCCGATCGCGAGAGAAGGCGCTGGCGTTGTGTATGACCAGAAAAGAGGGGTCACCGTTCTTTTTGGCGGGATTACGGGATGCTACAACCTGCGGTCGGATACGTGGGAATGGGACGGCGGCCGGTGGATTCCTTTCGAAGGGGCGGGTCCGAGTCCACGTTGGAACACTGCGATGGCCTTTGACGAACGACGAGGGAGGTCAGTTCTGTTTGGTGGGAGTGCTGTCGGGGGTTCGGGGCCCGGCGCTGTCGTTGTCGGTGCGTATCTACAAGATACTTGGGTCTGGAAAGAGCGGTCATGGGAGTGGCTTTCCGAGGGAGGTCCTTCAGGACGCCACCGCCACGCCTTGACATATGACTCTTGTCGGGACGTGATCGTTCTGTTTGGCGGTGAAACTGTCAGTTCCAATTACTTTGGCGATACGTGGGAGTTTGACGGTAACTCTTGGAAACAGATGGTGACGCCAGTTGCTCCAAGTGCAAGGAGTGGGGCGGGTTTCGCGTTCGACCCGCGGCACGGTGCCGCCGTGCTGTATGGCGGATTAACAGCGCTCGGCAATTCCGCCGAAACTTGGATCTACGGTCCAAGTGGGTGGAAGCTTGCAGCCACAACTGGACCTGGGCCCAGAAGCGACGCGCCGCTCTGCTTTGATCGCGATCGGTCGGTGATTCTCTTCGTCGGCCAATCGGGCACATCGACCGATTCGTGGGAATGGGATGGCGTCCGATGGCGGAATCAGCGAGCTGGCCCCCCCCCGCCGGTGCGATCTCAAATGATCTACGACTTCGGTCGCTCAGTTTCTGTGGTCCCCAGCGGCGAAAAAAAGTGCTATGCGCTTTCCGTCATGTCGGAGAGATCGCCCAGCATGGATTGGACACAGGTCCGATCCGGAGCTATCGACCCGCGAACGCAGTTCGCCGCGGCATACGACTCCTGGCGGAATCGACTCGTGGTCCACGGGGGCTTGGATGACAGCGGAACATTCCAAAACGACAGCCTCGCAAAAGAAGGACTGCTTTGGAGCAGGCCGTTCTTTGGATCGGTTTCGACCCGCGCCGCCCATGCGATGGCGTTCGATGACCTCCGGGGAGTACTCGTCTTGTTTGGGGGCCGAACGGCGACCGCTGTCTTGGGCGACACATATGAGTTGGGAGACGGTGTTTGGACAAGGCGAGCGACGACCGGACCTTCTTCCCGGCAGAGCCATGCGATGGCGTTTGACCCTGCTCACCAGTATGTGTTGCTATTCGGCGGATCGGGGACGCCGAGTGGCAGTTCGCTGCAGGGCGACACGTGGAAATGGAATGGGACGAGTTGGACCCGCGTCGCCACCGCAGGCCCCTCGGCGCGCCGCGCTGCGTCGATGGCTTTCGATGAATTGCGGGGTGAGGTCGTGCTATTCGGTGGAGAAAATCTCACGGCGTTTCTTGGAGACACGTGGACTTGGAATGGATCCGTCTGGACCATACGCACATCGGAAGGCCCCTCACCTCGAAGCGGCGCCTCGATGTCCTTCGATATCGGTCGCGGCTCCGTCATCCTTTCTGGCGGACGCGATGGAAGTGGACCGATTGGAGACACTTGGCAATGGAACGGTTCATACTGGGAAGCGGTGCCGGTTGCTTCTCCGGCAAAGGCTAGGTCCGCGATGGTTTTCGACCATCAACGTCGTTCACTCGTGTTGTTCGGAGGCGGTGCGGACACCGACGGACAACTCTGGGAGTATCGAGAACCTTGTGAGCATTTCGGCCTGGTCGCGCAATCTTCAGGTGACATCGCCAATGCATTGCGATTCGCATCAGCGTTCGTCGAGCCGCGTTCAGATGTCTCCGGCAAAATTGAATGGCAATGGGCCGTTTCTTCCGACGGGCCCTGGAGTGTGCTCAGTGAGGGAGTGAGCAATCTGGGTGATAGTTTTGAAGCAGAAGCGCGGGGAACGAACGCATCGCATTTGCGAGTTGGAGCGCACTGGCCCTCGTGGGGCGTGCGATGGGTACGAGCTACGTTTGCCAGCTTTTGTGACTCATGGGCATCCGAGCCCGTGAGAATCGTGTTCTCACCGGTTGATCTTGACGGTGACGGAATTGTCACCATGGCGGACTTCGATGTTTTTTCTAGCGCGTACGACATTTTGCTATGCGACGAGTTGGAAATGCCAATCGGCTGCAGCTGTGACTACAACCACGACGGCGTTGTGGACGATCTTGACTGGCAAATATTCGTCCAAGCTTTCAATGCCGACCTGAGTACTGAGACAAAGGACAAATTAAGTGTGAAGCAGCTTCAGGAATTGCGCAAGCGACTAGAATCGGGCAAGGGCATTGAAACGAGCCGTGCGCTGGAAGCGTCACCAACCATGAATCGCTAGCTGCTATTACGGGCGATTCTTTCGATAGTTTTGACTAGCCCTTCGGTCACTCGCGCAAACCGATCGAAGTCGATGGTGTCCGGCGTATCGCTCGCACGGTGGTAGTTGGGGTTGCGGAAGTTTGCGGTGTCGGTGACCATGAGTGCCGGATAGCCGCATCGCCAGAAGGCGTAGTGATCGGAGCGGCCGATATCGCGGATGAGTTCTGGGAGCGCGGCGCCCTCGCTTGGGAATTGCGTGGACTCGCGGAACGCGCGGACGCATTGTTTCACCAGCGCGCGATCGTGATAGCGGGAGACAAAGGCAACGAAGTTGCCGGTGCTGGGGTAGAGGCTCGAGAGCGGCGGCGGGTATTTCTGTGAATTCGGGGCGTCGGTGTAGTAGCCGATCGATTCGAGGCTGAGCATGGCGACGATGTTGTCGCCGGCGGCTTTGCACTTTTCCGCGTAGATCCAGCTTCCCATGTCAGGGGTGCCGCCGGTCGGGAGTTCTTCGTTGGGAAAGAAGACGAAGCGGATGGTGCGGGGTTGGGGCTTGCCCGCGAAGGCCTTCGCGAGGGCCAGAACAGCGGCGCAGCCGCTCGCGTTGTCGTCGGCGCCGGGGGAACGCTGCGTCGTGTCGTAGTGTGCGCCGACAACGATGACTTCATCCGGGTGCGAAGTGCCCTTCAGCGTTGCTTCCAGGTTGGGCGTGAGGATTCCCTTGGAAGGGAAGGAGTGATCGACGACGGTGTAACCGAGAGATTCCAGTCGCTGCTTGAGATAGAGC
Organism: Phycisphaeraceae bacterium; assembly: GCA_019636555.1. Taxonomy (NCBI): domain Bacteria; kingdom Pseudomonadati; phylum Planctomycetota; class Phycisphaerae; order Phycisphaerales; family Phycisphaeraceae; species Phycisphaeraceae bacterium. Next base: position 1,201,783 of record JAHBXH010000001.1, read on the forward strand.
GCCGCTTCGGCGAGTTCCTTGGGGTGATAGATGCTGCGCTTGCCGACATCGGAAGCCAGATGCGTGACGGTCGCACGGAGTTCGGCCGCGAGTTGGCGCTGCGATTCGGTCGGAGCCGGAAGCGAACCCGAAAAGGAAGCACCGGGCATGCGGATCATCGCGGCGTAGCCGTAGATTGCCAGCCCGAAGAGCGACGCAAACGCGACCGCGGCGCACACCAAGACAACTTTGAGTACTTTTTGAAGACGGGGTCGGGGCATGTTTCGTGAGAATACTGAAGGTGCGTGCGGCACGGGGCGCAAGAAAAAGCCCCGCATGGGGCGGGGCTTGTGAAGCGATCGCAGAAACGGATTACGGGAAGATGCCGCGGGCGGCGTAGGCCTGATTCAGGCGCTCGCATGCCGCGATGTACGCCGCGGAGCGGAGATCGCAGTTGTACTTGCGCCGGGCGTCGCGGGTCTTGGACGCGGCCTTGACCATGTGCTTGTTGAGTTCGCGATCGACGTGTTCGAGATCCCAGGACTGATAGGTCTTGTTCTGGACCCATTCGAAATAGGAGACGGTGACGCCGCCGGCGTTGCAGAGAATGGCGGGAAGGACCTCGATGCCGCGTTCGGTGAGGATGCGCTCGCCGCCCGGGGTGGTGGGGGCGTTGGCGCCTTCGGCGATGACAATCGCGTCGATGAGTTTCGCCTCGTCTTCCTGGATCATCTGCTCGAGTGCGGCGGGGATGAACACATCGACCTTGGTCTTGTAGAACTCTTCCTTGCTGACGGCGGTGGCGTTCGGGTAGCCGCCAACGCCGCCCTTCTTCTGCACGTACGTGGCGAGATCGTGGGCGTCGATGCCCTTGTCGTTCTTCAGGAAGCCGGTGTGATCGGCAACCGCGATCATCTTCGCGCCCTTGTCCTGGAAGATCTTGCCGGACCACGAGCCGACGTTGCCGAAGCCCAGCACGCTGAAGGTGCACTGCTCGGGCTTGAGATTGAGCTCGGGGAGCATCTCGATCAGCGTGTCGACGACGCCCTGTCCGGTCGCTTTTTCGCGACCGAGCGAGCCGCCGTATTCCACCGGCTTTCCGGTGATGACGGCGGACGGATCCTTGCCACCGACGTCGGCGAGGAAGGAGTAGGTGTCGGCGATCCAGGCCATGTGCTGCGCGTTGGATCCGACGTCGGGCGCGGGAATGTCGTAATCCGGTCCGATGCCGTGAGCGATGGCGGTGGTGAAGCGACGGACGATGCGCTCCATCTCTGCGTTGCTGTGCTTACGCGGGTCGACTTTGACGCCGCCCTTGCCGCCACCGAAGGGGACGCCGACAAGCGAACACTTCATGGTCATGAGAAAGGCAAGCGACTTCACGTCGTCGAGATGAACGTCCTGGTGGAAGCGGAGACCGCCCTTGTACGGACCGAGCGCGTTGTTGTGCTGAACGCGGTAGCCCTTGAAGAGCCGGTAGTGACCGTCGTCCATCTTCACGGGGAAGTGGACCATGATCTCGGTCTTGGGCTGCGCGAGGATGATCTGTACGCGATGGGGCAGACCCATCAGCTCCGCGGCGTAGAGCATCGCGCCGACGGTCTGGCGATACAGGTTGTGCGGATCGGTCGGAAAGCCAAGCTCATCGAAGATCGGAGAGTTGTAACTCGCGGGCGGGACGTTCTTCGGTTTTTGCATCGGGGTCGCTGGAGGCTTGGCAAGGGTGGTCATAGATATATCCGCAAGGTGAATCGGCGGAGGAGCGGTCGGCACATCGAGCTGACTGATTGCCCGGGCGACCCCCACGGCGTCCGCTGGGCCGGGCCTGAATAGTAGTGGAGGCGGGAGGCCACTGTCGAGGGAGGTTTGGAGAGCGCGGCAACGCTGAAAACACTGCGCATTTCCCCACTGAAAGCGCTTCCAAATGCTCGGGCGCGCTGGGCCACCGGCCTTTCATTCCGTGATGATTCTCTACCTCGCGGCAGACCTGCTCTGGGCAAGCAAGATCAAGGCGACCGCCGATGCGCTTGGGCTTCCGTGCCGCCCGGTTCGCACCATGGAAATGCTCGAAGCCAGGCTCGCGGACAGCGACGTGAAAGCACTGATTGTGGACCTGGATGTCGCGGAGACGGCGTTGCAAATGGTTGCGAAAGTGAAGGGGCAAAGAGGCGAAGTGGCGGAGGGGCAAAGAAATGTTCGCGTGCTGGCGTTCGGGCCGCATGTAGCGAGGGATGCGCTCTCGGCGGCTCAGGCGGCAGGGGCGGATGAAGTCATGACGCGAGGGGGGTTTGATCACAACATGGATCAGGTGTTGCTGCGGCTGGGGGCAGGGGCGACGTGAAGCAAAGCGGCATCATGCACAAGCCAATTGATCGCTACGTTCACTATCTGGTGTTCGGCGCGATCGTGGCGATCGGCTCGTTGTTTTTGTTGGAGCCCAAGCCGGCTTTCGGCTTGACTGCCGTTCTCGCCGTGGGATTTGCATTGGCCGGGTACGTTTGGTTGGCGTATCGCTTCGGTGCCGCCGAGAGATTGTGCGCGTGCGGCGCATGCGGGGCGACCAATTTCGAGCGGAGCAGGCGTTGCCGTGGTTGTCGCAAGAAACTGGGCTGGCTGGCAATTGATGAATACCCAGAACCCGCGCCCGGACGGATCGTTTGCCTGGCGAGAGCGCAAGCGGTCAACTACGTCGCGCTCGTCTGTTTCACACTGTGGTTGTTTTTCGGTCGGATGGTCATGTCTGGAAAATGGCTCTTGATCACGGGATGCTCGGGGGCATTCTTGCTCTTCGTGGCGGCCGCCTGGCGCTCATTGAAGGTCAGGTTCGCTCAGCGTGCACTGTTCGAGCATGATGGGGCGGTGTGCGTGGCATGCCTGTATCCGATCGGCGAGCACATGGTTCAGTGCCCGGAGTGTGGACACCCGATGTCGATGCAGCGCGCCCGAGATGAATGGAGCAAGGCAAACCTGTGGTATCCGAAACGAGTCACCCCAGGTGTGGCTGCCACTGCTTCGTCACCCAACCCATGACTGCGCCGAAGATGAGGTGCGCCGTGAGCGTCACCACGACGAATGTTGCGGTCAGGTGGATCCCGAAGAACTTGGTGTAGGGGCTGAAGAGCATCCCGGCTTCGAGGGCTGTTGCCATGACAACTCCGGCGATGATGGTGAACGCCATGCCGCGGCGAGAAGTGTCGCCGATCATGGCGATGAACATGATGCCGAAGGTCATGCCGTTCGAAAAGTGATACGCCCAGCCGAGCAAGTGCGTGCCGAGCGTGTACGAATCCTGCTCGAGCGGCTGCGCGAGAAGCATCGCGCCGAATCGCGGAAAAACCTTGAACAGATTCATCTGCGGCACGACCGCTTCGAGTCCCCAAGCCTTCGAGAAGACAAAGGGCAAGCGGAAAATGTCGTATGCGATCGCCGCGACAAAGCCCGCTGCCGCACCGATGACGAGCGCTCGGGCAAGCGAACCGGCGCCGGGCGCGGTCACCGTCATGGTTGATGAGGTCTCCTCGGACGCGGACGATTTCCAGGCTCGCCAATCAATCAATCCGAGCGTGACGAGCGCGAGCGACGCCGGCGTCATGATCCAGAGCGCGAAGCTGCGCATGGACATGATGCCGTAGAAATCGGAAAGCAGGCACCAGATCGAAGTGGCGGAAAGCAAGAAGACGAGCACGCGACCTTGCGGCGTCCAGCGCATCGCTGCCGGAGATGAATGGCCCATTGCGTGAATGTACTCGGGAACAGATCGAGCGGTTTGCCGCTCGTTCGGGGCATCTTTGGGTTTTTGTGAAGATGGGCTTCCGTTCGGTCTTCAACTCGAAGGCGGCCTAAACTTTCGCCCTGTCGGTTGGTCGACCGACACCGGGATAGCCGCGATGTTCGCGGCAGCCGGTAGTTCAGCAGGACGCCGAACCCTCACCGCCCCCGTTCCTCTCCGCGAGAGGGGGCAGACCGAGGTCCGAACGGCTCGCTCAGCGGGCTCTCCGGGCTGCGGTTTCGGTGCCGACGCGTGCGCTTCGACCGGCGCGACGCGGGCTCCGCGAGGAACCAAGAGAAAACATGATTGATGAAAACCTGATCGCGTCGCTCAAAGTGGCTGACTCGGAGGCGGAAGCGCTGTTCCGCGAGGCGTACGGCCAAAAGGCCGCCGTCGGACAGTCCGGGTACATGGACTCGTTCCTGAGCGACCAGATCGAAGGACTTGCCGCGGGCAAGCTGATCAAGGGCAAGGTGATCGGCTTCGCGGGCGACGATGTCGTCATCGAAGTCGGCCTCAAGAGCGAAGGTCTTGTTCCCAAGATCGAGTTCGAGAACCTCGAGTCGCTGAAGATCGGCGACACGTTCGAGGTGCTGCTTGAGAATCTCGAAGGCGAGGGCGGGCTGATCGAGCTGAGCAAGCGCAAGGCCGATCGCATGATGGCCTGGCAGAAGCTGCTCGACACCACAAAGGAAGGCGACGTGGTCGAAGGCGCCGTCACCCGCAAGATCAAGGGCGGTCTGCTCGTTGACATCGGCGGCGTGAACGTGTTCCTCCCCGCCTCGCAGGTTGATGTGCGCCGCCCCGGCGATGTGGGCGACTACATCGGCCGCAAGGTCCGCGCCAGCATCCTCAAGATCGATACCGAGCGCCGCAACATCGTCATCAGCCGTCGCAAGCTCATCGAAGAAGAGCGCGACCAGGCGAAGAAGCGCCTGATGGACACCCTCAAGGAAGGTGACATTATCACCGGCGAAGTCAAGAACATCGCCGACTTCGGTGCGTTCGTGGATCTCGGCGGCATCGACGGCCTGCTTCACATCACCGATATGTCGTGGGGCCGTATCAATCACCCGAGCGAGATGGTGAAGGTCGGCCAGAAGGTCGAAGTCAAAATTCTCAATATCGACCGCGAGAAAGAGAAGATTGCGCTGGGAATGAAGCAGCGCGAGGCTTCGCCGTGGGAAGAGATCGAGAAGAAGTATCCGGTCAACAGCCGCATCAAGGGCGCGGTCGTCAACCTCATGTCGTACGGCGCGTTCGTGCGGCTCGAGGACGGCATCGAAGGCCTTGTCCACATCAGCGAGATGTCGTGGACCCGCCGGATCAACCACCCGAGCGAGATCGTGGCCCCGAACCAGGAAGTCGAGGTCGTTGTCCTCGAGATCAACAAGGACAAGCAGGAGATCAGCCTCGGTATGAAGCAGACCGAGGTCAACCCCTGGGAGCTCGTCGGCGAGAAGTATCCGGCGGGCACGATCATCGAGGGCAAGGTTCGTAATCTCGCCAACTACGGCGCGTTCGTCGAGATCGAGCCGGGCATCGACGGCCTGCTTCACATCAGCGACATGTCGTGGACCAAGAAGGTCACGCACCCGAACGAAGTGCTCAAGAAGGGCGACACCGTCAAGTGCGTCGTTCTCGAGGTCGATCGCGAGAAGCAGCGCGTCGGTCTTGGCATGAAGCAGCTCACCGAAGATCCGTGGCTCACCGCCATCCCCGAACACTACAAGCCGGGCATGGTCGTCCGGGGCAAGGTGACCAAGATCACCAACTTCGGCGTGTTCGTCGAACTCGAGTCCGATCTTGAAGGCCTGCTCCACATCTCCGAGCTCGCCGACCACAAGGTTGAGAATCCGCAGGACGTCGTCAAGGCCGGTGATGAGGTGGATGTCAAGATCCTCCGCGTCGACAAGGCCGACCGCAAGATCGGTCTGTCGCTCAAGCGCGCTCAGTGGGGCGACACCAGCGGCGGCGCCGAAGAGGAAACGACCAAGAAGTCCAGCAAGAAGGAATCCCCGACCCGCGGCGGCATGGACAGCCACGACGCCATGGGCACGGACAAGATCAAGTTCCAGTAAGCGAGTCGATCACGGCTCTGGAGAGCCGTGCCACCCAAGGCCGCAAAAAACCTCAAGCCCCGGTCGCTGGACCGGGGCTTTTCATTTTGTCGCACGGAAGAATCGCGAAACACAAGGCGTGCGACGGAGGTAAAGTCACAAAGCGGCGGCGGGGTTGTCGCCGGAGGGCGGGCGGACGGTTGAGGCAAAGCTGCCGGCCTTCAGTGTTCAGCACATCGCGAGAAAGCTGAGAATGAACAAAAGCGAAATCTTGCGGCGGCTATCGGTCATGGAAAGAAGAAGCTTCATCTCTCGGACTCCCTTCACGTTTTTGAATGTCAGTGCCCCGTTGCCGGAGCACGTATTGAACTTGATGCAACGGGTGTGCCGGATGGTCTCTACGCGTCGAGAATCTCCGGCGGCGCACGCAGCGGCCATTTTTTCCGGAACTTCAAGATTCTCGGGCTTCAGCCCGGATGCGCTGTTGCCACAACACAACGGCGGCTGTTTGCGCCGGGCGACAAGCCTCGAGCGATTCGGTGCGATCTTCGCTGTCCTGACCGTGTGTGCTTTGGCTCGCGGGCAGGATGTCTTGCCAAAGCACCCCGACGGGGAAGAGCGCAAGGTCGCGAAGCTCACCACCGAACTGCTGCTGCCGCCATCGCCGCAGCGGATGATGGACGCTTTCTCGCAAGTCCGCAAGTGGATCGACGCTTGGGAAGTCACGCCGAGCGACGAAACCAAGATCGTCGGAGATTCGAGCGGCGCCGTTTGCCTGACGCTGCGATTCGGCGGACGCATCGTCGGGCGCAGCGTGGAAGTGGGAGGACCGGATGCTTTGGAGCGCGCCGCTCGCGACGCCATGAAAGACGCATCCGCATTCTTTGGCGGCAAGAGCAAGCCTGAAAATGCATCGCGGATCTGCATCTCACTCGAGGCGGCCGGCGCGCTGATTCCCTATCAACCCTCGTCGTACGACGACACGGACCTCGAGATTCCCGCCGGCATCGACGGCGTGGCGGCGAGGGCCGGCCAGGGTGAGCACGAAAAACTGCGAGTCGTGTTTCCCTCGATGATGCTGACATTCGGCCACGGCATGGAGCGTTCCGTCGGATCGGGCGGGCAGTCGCCCGGAGACGCGCTTGCGGCGTGCGCCGCCTATGTTCTGGAAGATCCGGCGGTGGGGATTCGCAGCGATAGCGCGAGCGATCCCGCCAAGTTGATGCGCGATCGCAAAGTGACCTTCTATCGCTTCGAAGTGTCGCATCTCGCGCAGATTACACCGGTGGATGCGCCGGTGTTTCTGTACAGGCAGGGAAGGGTGATCCCCGAGCGGGAGGTCTCCGCCGCGTCAATGAAGATTTGGGCCGAGGGGCTGACGACTCACTTGCTCTCACGGGTGTCCGTGCACGACAAGGGTGCGCTGGTCAGCGGGCTCTACTCACCGATTTCCGGGGCGTGCGTGGCGCGCGCGGATGTCGCCGAGGAAGCGATGATCGGACTGGCGCTGGCCCGCGCCGCGGACGGCGGCGTGCTCGGCGCGGATGTCTCAAAGCGTGCGAGAGATTCCGCACGCGCGATCGTTCGGGACTTGGCGGTACGCGATCAGCCAAATCGCAGGATCGAAACTTCATCCGTTGCTTCCGCCGCTTTTCTGCTGACGATTCAGGCCTTGGCATCGGATGAACCCGAGACCAAGGAAGCGCAGAGCGCCGCCCGCAAAGAAGTGAAGAACGTGCTCGAAGGGCCGGTCCGATCGCCGTCGGTCACGGCGATTGCGGCTTGGGCGGCGGCCGGAGTCGAGTCATCGCAAGACATGGCGGCTCTCGCGAAGCAGGGTGTGACCGCGATTTATCGCGCCGTTCCTGTCGAGAAGCTGGCGACCGCGATGCCATGGATCGTTCTGGCGGTGCGGGCGACGGAGCCTTCGGGCCCGATCGCATCGAGCGCCGTGCTCGATCAGTGGCGCGACCTGGCGTACAAGTTTGTGATGAAGGCGCAGGATGCGGGCCCCGATGGCGAGGACCTTGTGGGTGGCATCGTGTTCACGGGGTCTCGCGCGCCGCTTCCGTCGGCGCAGAGTCTTCGGGTCATTGCCGGGCTCGCCGCGATGCTGAATGACGAGCGATTGACTCCGGCATTGGCTCGGTCCACCGAGATCGTGCGGCTGGTTCCGAGTCTCAGGTTCGTGCGCCAGATGATGGGAGACGAATACAACGGAACCATGTTCGTCGATCCGCTTCGCGCCGAATGGGGTGTTCGAAATTCCATGTGGGATCAGCGCATGAGCGGCGAGGCGAGCGCGCTTGCGCTCATGGCAATTTGCCAGGCGGTCGACGGCGCCGAGCGCGGGAATTGACAGGGAGAAGCGGGGCGAACGGGGCCGATGCCAATCCCGCAAAACTTGAAAATTGCGGCGCGAAAATTTTGTCAAAAACCTCTACAAAACAAGGGGTTTTCGGCTCGCTGCCGGCAGGATTTCTTCGGGGGTTTTGACTAGAATAGATGCTGGCTTTTCCCCGTCCGTTGGACGGGTTTCAGGGATGATGGTCGCCCGACTTTTGATCGCGTCGGCCCTTCTCGGAGGTATGGATGTCCGACGATCTGAATGCTTCACGGAGTCCGGATGGGGACGCGCTCGGCGCCGGGGGCGAAGGGGCCGGAGTGCTCGGTGGCCGCGTAGTCGACCTCGACATCCAGCGCGAGCTGCAGGATTCGTACCTGACTTACGCGATGAGCACGATCATGGACCGGGCCTTGCCCGATGTCCGCGACGGTCTCAAGCCTTCGCAACGCCGCATTCTCGTTGCGATGAACGACCTGAAACTCCGCCCCGGGAAAAAACACCTCAAGTGCGCCAAGATCGCCGGCAACACATCGGGCGACTATCACCCGCACGGTGAAGCGGTCGTGTATCCGACGCTTGTCGGAATGGCTCAGAGGTGGCGCATGCGTGTGCCTCTCATCGATCCCCAGGGAAACTTCGGTTCGATCAACGGCGATCCGCCGGCCGCGATGCGATACACCGAAGCGCGCATGACCCACGCGGCCGTGGACATGCTCGCTGACATCGACTTCGACACGGTTGATTTTCAGCCCAACTACGACGACCGCTTGATGGAGCCGATGGTGCTCCCGGGCAAGTTCCCGCAGCTCCTCATCAACGGCGGCATCGGCATCGCGGTCGGCATGGCGACCAGCTTGCCGCCTCAGAATCCGCTCGAAGTCTTCGACTCGATCATCCGCGTGCTCGAAAACCCCGAGGTCACGCTGCTCGAGCTGATGCAGGATGTGACCGACAGCGCGGGCAAAATTGTGCGCGCGGGGATCAAAGGGCCGGATTTTCCAACGGGAGGCACCATCCTCGGTCGTCGCGGCATCCTGGAGGCATACGCCACCGGGCGAGGGCGCATCACCGTCCGGGGCACCTGCCGGATCGAGAGCCTGGGGGGCGAGAATTCCAAGAGCGAGCGCTCTCAGATCGTCATCGACGAGATTCCGTACAACAGTTCCCAGGAGCTGCTGCTTAAGAAAATCGTCGAAGCGGTGGAAGAGGATCGCATCCCCGATGTTTCCGACGTTCGCGATGAATCCGGTCGCGAGGCGGCCACGCGCATCGTGATCGAACTCAAGCGAGGCGCCGATCCGCGGGTGGTCGAGAAGCAGCTCTACGAATTCACGAGCCTGCAGGACACGTTCAGCATCATGAACATCGCGCTGGTCAACCGCCAGCCGCGCACGCTCGGGCTGCGTGAACTGCTCGACTTGTACATCGAGCACCGGCGCGACGTCATCCGGCGGCGCACCAACTTCCTGCTCCGCCAGGCGAAGAAGAAGGCGCACGAGTTGGAGGGGCTGATCTACGCGGTGTGCGATATCGACGAGGTGATCCGCATCATCCGCGCCAGCAGGACGCGCGAAGAGGCGATCCAGAGACTGATGGATCGGCGGTTCCAGATTCCCGCGAGCCATCCGTACTCGGCCAAGCTTCCGGAGCGGCTGAAGAAGATGCTGCGTGCCGCGGAATCTGCGGGCGGAATTCTGCTCTCGCGCGTTCAGGCGGAGGCCATCGGCGCGTTGCGGCTCATCCAGCTTGTCGGGCTCGAGATCGAGAAGCTGGTCAACGAGTACAACCAGCTCGTCGGCGAGATCGAGGAGTACGAATCGATCCTCGCGAGCGAGTCCAAGGTGCGAGGCATGATCAAGGCCGATTGCGAGGAAATGCGGAGCCGCTACGGGATCGGCAAACTCGCGGAGCGGCGCACGGCGATCGACGACACCGAAGTCGATATCACGATCGCCGAGCTCATCCCGCAAGAGGATGTCGCGGTCACAATCAGCCACCAGGGTTACGTGAAGCGGGTGCCGCTCGCGACCTACCGCACGCAAGGGCGGGGCGGCAAGGGCATCCGCGCGGGAGACGCCAAGGACGAAGATTTCATCGAGCACGTCTTTGTCGCGGGCACGCACGACGACTTGCTCTGCTTCACCAACACCGGACGCATCTTCAAGATGAAGGTGTACGAAGTGCCGGAGATGAACCGCACGAGCAAGGGCCGCGCAATCATCAACCTGCTCGAGCTGCGCGAAGGCGAAAAGACCCGCGCCTACCTCGCGATCAAGGATTTTGAATCCGGCAGCCATTTCCTCACGTTCTGCTCCAAGGGCGGCATCGTGAAGCGCACTTCGCTCAAGGACTATCAGAACGTCAATCGTTCAGGAATCATCGCTGTGGGTCTCAAAGACGGCGATTCGCTGCTCGATGTCGTGCTCACCGGCGGCACCGATGACATCATGCTCATCACGGCTTCGGGCATGGCGATCCGCTTCGCGGAAGAAGATGCCCGGCTCATGGGCCGCTCCGCCGCGGGCGTCAAGGGTATTGAACTCGAGGACGGCGACGAGGTGGTGGGGGTCGTCCAGGTCCCGATGACCAAGGACGCCGACGGAGACCCGATCACCGTCGATCCCGCGATCTCGCTCTTGACCATTTCGGAGAACGGATACGGCAAGCGAACACTCGTCGATGAATACCGCGTGCAACCCGAAGAGGGGAAGGCGCGAAGCCAGTCGCGTGGCGGCAAGGGCCGGGCCGACATCAAGGCGACGGATCGCAACGGCCGCTCGGTCGCGGCACTGGGCATCAAAGACGGCGACGACGTTGTCGTCGTTTCCAAGGGCGGGCAGCTTGTCCGCGTGAAGGCAAACACCATCAGCCAGATCGGCCGCGGCACGCAGGGCGTGCGCGTCGTCAGCCTGCACGAAGGCGACAAAGTCATTTCCGCCGCGAGAATCGATGAGAGCATCGCGGGCGAAAGCGCGGCCGACGAGTCCCCGCCGCCGGCCGACGATCCGGCTTGAAGTTCTGTGGTAAGCTCCGGTGCTACAGACCGGGGCAGCCATGGACTTTGAACGCCTCTTAAGCAAAGCGATCGAGACGGGCGCGTCGGACGTTCACCTTCAGGCGGATTCTCCGCCCATGTTCCGGCTGGGCAACAACATCCGGTTGGTCGAAGGACCGCCCCTCAGCGAAGCAGAAATGGAGGCGATTGTGAAATCGATCGTCCCGAGGCATATGGCGGACGATGATCTCGCCACTTCCGCGCTTCGAGGGCTCGATTTCTCTTACGCCTCTTCATCCGGCACGCGGTTCCGTTGCAGCGGATTTCGCACCCGAGGTCGATTCGGCATCACGATGCGGGTGATCCGGACGGTAGTTCCGTCGATCGAGGCGCTGAAGTTGCCGAAAGTCATCCGCGATATCGCGCTCGCGCGCCGCGGGCTCACGCTGGTGACCGGAACGACCGGCAGCGGCAAGAGCACGACGCTCGCGGCGATGATCGATCTGATCAACGAAAACTACCGGACGAAGATCATCACGATCGAGGACCCGATCGAATACGTGCACCCCTGTAAGAAGGCGCTTGTCTCGCAGATCGAAGTGGGGTCGGACACTTCATCGTTCGACCAGGCGCTCCGCCAGGCTTTGCGCCAAGACCCGGACGTCATTCTCGTGGGCGAACTGCGCGACGTCGAGACGCTCCGCACCGTCCTGCGCGCCGCCGACACCGGGCACCAGGTCTTTTCCACGGTGCACAGCGCCAATGCCGCCCAGACGATCGAGCGAATCATCGCCATGTTTCCTTCGAACGAACACAAACTGCTCTTGGCGCAGCTCGCCAATTCGATCGAGGCGATCATTTCGCAACGCCTGATCACCGGCCGCGATGAGAAGCGTCGTCCCGCTGTCGAGGTGCTCCGCGGCGGTCCGGTTACTGCGCGATACATTCTCGAGGGCAAGATCGCGGAGTTGGCGAACTACCTGCAGATGGGCGAGGCCGGAATGCAGAGCTTCGACCAGCATATTCTGGGTATGTATCAGGCCGAAGAGATCAGCGGCACCGAAGCGATGCGCTTCGCGACCAATCCCGAGGCCATGGGTATGGGCATGAGAGGCATCAAGCGCACGGCCGGCATCGGATAGCGAGGATCGGATGGCGGATCAGACCGAATTGGAACAGCACGCTGGAGCGGTGGTTGTCCGTGTGACGGGTAGCGTGCTGGACGAAACCAATCTGCCTTCCGTGCGAGCCGCCGTCGGCGAAGCCGGCGAACGCTTTCGTGATGAAGCGATCGCGCTCGATTTGGCGGCCGTCGGCTTTATGCCCAGTGTCTCGCTCGGTGGTCTGATCCAGCTCGCCCAGTTCTTCCGGGCGCGCAAGCAGCGGTTCGCTTTGGTCAATGTACAGCCGACGGTCCGCGAGATGCTCGTGCTCACCCGCCTCGATCGCATTTTCGAGGTGCACGGTTCGCTCTCCGAGTTTCTCAAGGCCGTCGGCAAGACATGACTCGCTTTGGCGAAGCCGCACGCTCGGGGCGCCGTTTGCTAGAATCGGTTCATGTCCACGGATTGGTCCGAATCCATTGTGATCGCCGAACTCGCCGACGAACCGGTGTTGTCGGAGGAGCTTGCCTCGATCGGCGACCGTCTGAGCGCCAAGGGCGCCGCGGTCCCGAGCGTTGTGTTGAACTTCGCGAACGTCACATACGTCAACAGCTCGAATCTTGCCGCGCTTCTCAAGATCCGTAAGATCCTCAGCGAGAAAAAGCGGGGGCTGCGCTTGTGCTCCCTCTCCGACGACGTGCAGTCGGTCCTGACGGTGACCGGGCTGGACAAGATCTTCCGTTTCGCTCCCGATCCCATGACGGCGCTCGCGGCACTCCAGATCGAAGATTCGAATCGCGCGGGCGAATAGCCGACATTTCGTCTTGAATTCCACGACCAGAACCGGGGGTCGCGCGGGATGCAGCCAGCCTCGCCCGGAGAGTTTCTTGGCGGTTGCTGCGGCGCCGACGCAGGTGAAGCGGTATCTATGCTCCGGACGGAGGAAGTGTCACGATGCAGGATGGCGTGCAAAGCAACGGCACCAATGCGGCGGCCCCACCGCCGATCGCCGAATTGCGCGCGCTCAAAAAGATCTACTACAAGCCCGACGGCAGCGTCATGGTCGAAGCACTCCGCGGCATCGACGTCACCATCCGCCGCGGCGAGTACGTGGCGATCATGGGCGCCAGCGGCAGCGGCAAAAGCACTCTGATGAACATTCTCGGTTGCCTCGATCGCCCGACGCAGGGCGAATACCTGCTCGACGGCAAAGGCATCACGACGATGGAGGATGAAGAACTCTCGGTTTATCGCGGCAGAAAAATCGGCTTTGTTTTTCAGGCGTTCAATCTCATACCGCAGTTGACGGTCGAAGCAAATGTCGAAGTGCCGCTGTTCTATCAGGGCGTGCCGCCGAAGGAACGGCGCAAGCAGGCGATCGCCGCGCTCGAGCTGGTGGCTCTCGCGGACCGTTTGGGCCACCGCCCGCGCGAATTGTCGGGCGGTCAGCAGCAGCGCGTCGCGATCGCGCGGGCGCTGGTCACACGTCCCGCGATCCTGATGGCGGACGAACCCACCGGCAACCTCGACAGCAAGACAGGTCAGGCGATCCTCAAAACCTTCGAAGATCTGCACAAAATCGGCATGACCATCATCATGGTGACACACGACGACAGCATCGCCAAACGCTGCAAGCGTGTCGTGCGACTGGCCGACGGCCTCGTGTGCGAAGACCGGCTTGTTGAGCACGAATCCGAAGCTGTCGCGTAGGACTTACCGCAGCTCGACCGACCAGTATGCGTTGTCGAGGAACGTCTTCCACGATGCGTACTTTTCGTGCCCAAGCCGCAGCGCGATCAGCGGATTGCGCTTCGGGCGCTCCGGCCTCTTGATGAGCTTCATCCGCGCCTCGTCCGGCGTGCGTCCGCCCTTCTTCGCGTTGCACTTGATGCACGCGCAGACGAGATTCTCCCACGAATCCGTGCCGCCCTGCGTGCGCGGCTTGATGTGATCGAGCGAGAGATCCGCCGTCGGGAAGTGCTTGCCGCAGTATTGACACGTATTGCGATCGCGCGCAAACAGGTTGCGACGGTTCAGTTTCACCGTCTGTTCCGGCAGGCGGTCGTATCCGAGCAACCGGATGATCCGCGGCACCGCGATCTCGAACCGCACTGTGCGCACCCAGTCGTGCTCCGCGCGCTCGAAGCGGGTGCGGAGCGCCGCGACGTCGGTCCAGCTTTCAAAGTCGTAGTTGACGTACTTGGGCCCGTCGTTCCCCGATTCGACGTGGATGACCTCGGCGATGTTGCGCGAAAGCAGGCAGAACGCCCGCCGTGCCGAAACCACCCGGACCGCGACGTACAACTTGTTCAATACCAGCACTTTGGCGTTCAGGCCCTCGGCCGCGAGCATTCCTGCTCCGCCTCCGCCCCCCAGATTGAAACGTCCCCCGGCGGAAGCCAACGTCGCGAGATCAATGTCTCCGTCAACATCGAGTACCGGGGCTTCCTCCGGAGCGCTTTGGGACGGCGACGTGGGTCGAGACTGCTTCGCCCTTCGGTCCTGCGAGGGTCGTCTGCGATCGTCCTTGGAGTGATGATGCGGCATGCCGATCCCTCTCCCCTGGCTCCGGACTTGGCCTCCGGCGCGGTAGGACAACGCCGAAGCCATCGGCCCTGTCCGCCCGCCGGATTGCCCGGGATGCGGGAGATGCCGACACCTCATTGTACAGCGTAATCGACTGCGAGGATCGGGGGGTTTGTAAGGGGCTTGTGAATCTCACGATCGCGTGGATTTCGCGCCGTGGTCAACCCGTTCAAGCCTTGCGCTTCTTTGAAGCGGGCGCCGGTGTCGGAGGTGTTTGAGGCGGCGCGAACGGGGCAAAGAATTGGTCGCATTTCTTCGCCAGGTCGAAATCCTTTTCAGTAATCCCGCCGGAATCGTGGGTACTCAGGGTCAGTGTCACTTTGTTGTAGCGAATGAGGATGTCCGGGTGATGCTGGGCCCGCTCCGCGGTCTGAGCGACCTGATCAACGAATCCCATCGCTCGCACAAAATCGGGGAACTGAAAGGTGCGCTGGATCGCGTCGCCCGACTCTCCCCACTCCGGCACTGCCTTGAGCGCCTCTTCAACCTGCCCTTCTGAAAGCTTTGGCATCGAACTCTCCAAGGGCCCGCGGTCCGTCGCGTGCACCGGGACGAGTGTACCGTGGCCCCGTGACCGAGTACGGACCCCCGGACAGTTCCCAAGAAATGCCGAAATTATCGGTGCAGTCTGCACCGGCGGGCGTGCCGCATGTTCATAGACGGACACGACTTGCGCCTTCGCCGACCGGCGCATTGCATCTCGGGAATGCTCGGACGTTTCTCATCAATTGGGCGCTCGCCAAGCAGCGAGGCTGGCGGATCGTGCTCCGCATCGAAGATCTCGACACGCCGCGTGTAAAGCCCGGTGTGACCGATGCGATGCTTCGGACGCTCAAGTCGCTCGGGATTGATTGGGACGAGGGACCGATCGTCCAAAGCGATGATCTCGAGCCCTATCAACACGCGATGGCAAAGCTCGCGGGCTCGGGACGGGTCTATCCGTCGATCGAGAGTCGGGGCGAGATCGACACTGCCTCGGACGCTGCACTGTCCGCGCCGCAGGAAGGAATGCGTGAATCCGTTTTTTCTGCATCGAGGCGGCCCGGCACGTTCCCGACGGTGTTTTCCTCGGAAGGCGCTCTCGCAAACTGGCGGTTTGCCACGCCGGAAGACACTGTCAGCTTCGCCGACGAATTCGCCGGTCCGCAGCAGCACTCACCCGCGAAGTCCGTAGGCGATTTCGTGGTCTGGACAAAGCGCAATCAGCCTTCGTACCAGCTCGCGGTGGTTGTCGATGATGCGAGGCAAGGTGTCACTCACATCGTGCGAGGCGACGACCTGCTCGACTCGGCCGCACGCCAGATCCTTCTGATGCGGGCGCTCGGAATCTCAGAGGTGCCGAACTATTTCCACCTGCCGCTGGTCCGCGGATCAGATGGAAAGCGGCTGGCAAAGAGGCACGGCGACACACGCGTTGAGACCTATCTGGCATCGGGCGTCAGTCCGGAGCGGATCATCGCCCTTTTGGCGAGGTGGTCCGGAATCGAGGATGCAGAAGACGAAATGAGCTCGAAAGAATTCGCGGCACGATTCGAACTCTCCCGGCTCTCTCCGGATGATGTAGTCTTTACCGCTCGCGATGACGAATGGCTGCGAAAGCCCGCGCGCCGGAAGCCGAACTCATGATCAAGCCCATCCGAAGCACCTCCCTGCATCTTGCCGCAACCTTCGTCATCGTCGGTTTTTGGGGCGCCTCGATCGGTTGCGAAGAGCCCTACTCCACAACCGAAAAGACCACCCATGTGAATATCAGCGGCAAGCCGTTCACGCTCGAACTCGCGATCAATCAGGACTCGCGCGTCCAGGGGCTCTCCGGGCGCACGTCGATCGCGGACGACGGCGGGATGCTCTTCGTGTTTCCGGACTCGGAAGTCGGCAAGCACGAGTTTGTGATGCGCGATTGCCCGATTCCGATCGACATCATTTTTCTCGATCGTTCCAGGCGCGTCACCGCGACGCACGCGATGAAAGTGGAAGAAGCGCGCCGTGAAGGCGAAGACACCATGACCTACGAAAACCGGCTCAAGCGTTACCCCAGCCGCTTCGACTCCCAATTCGCGATCGAACTCCAGGGTGGGATGCTTGAGAAGCTTTCCGTGAAGCCCGGAGAACTCATAAACATCGATCCGTCATTAGCGTCGAAGGCAAAGTGAGCCCGACGGGCCGTCCCCCGATCAAGCGACCCCCTCGACCGGTCGATGAGACGACCACGGGCGCATCAATTCCCGGCATGGGCCGAGAATTACGCTACGGGAGCCTTGCTTGGGCGTGGCCACGATCGCATTCTGTGCCGGTCGCGAAGCGGATGTCGCCGCGGCACGCTGGCTCGCGCCCGTGCTGGCCGAGTGGCCCGGGGAAGAAGTTCCTTCGACGGACAGGCGGGATTTCGACCGGCTGCTCGGCGCGGAATCGGACACGGCATCGCTGCACGACTACTCGTGTCTCTTCATCATTCTCCGGGGCGATGAAGAGACCACGGCACTCGCCAAGTTCTTTGATCAACTTCACGGGCTCGGTCTTCCCGCTGTCGTCATCACTCCACGCGAACACGCGATCCGAAGCCTCGTGCACAAGGACGGTGTGATTGTGCTCGGCGGTCGCGAGCCCGCCGGACGAGTCGCGGCAATGGTCTTCGCCCTTTGCGAACGCCAGTCGTTTGTCGAACAGCTCTCGCGCGAAGTGCGCTCCGGAAGCGGCATGGATAAAGGCATCCGGGGCGAGATGGATCGCCTGCACGAAGAACTCCATCTCGCGGCAACCGTGCAGCGGGAATTGCTCCCCCAGCGATTGCCCGAAGACTGCGAGATCGAGTTCGCGTCTCTCTATCACCCGGCGACCTACGTCAGCGGCGATCTGTTCGATGCTCGCGCAATCGATGAACACCGCGTGGCATTCTTCATTGCGGATGCGGTGGGACACGGCGTGCCGGCGGCGCTCATCACCATGATGCTCTCCCGCGCGCTGCTGAACGAGTTGGCGATCGGTACGGCTTCCGGCGGAGAGATCAGTCCTGCGGCCTGTCTTTCGGGACTCAACAAAGAACTCTGCCACCACGCTGCAGGAAACTATCGCTTCGCAACGGCGGTCTGCGGCGTGCTCGATAAGCGGGATTTTTCGGTGCGTCTCGCGGGCGCAGGGCATCCGCCCAGCCTGCTCTTGCACGGGGGAGAGATGCAATCGCTGGAAAGCCAGGGGCCGCTGCTGGGCGTGTTCGCAGAAGCCGAGTACACCGACGAAACGGTGACGCTCCAGCCGGGCGCGACTCTCCTGCTCTACACCGACGGCTTCGAACTGGCGTTCCCCGCGGCCGATGAGCCCGTGGCCGATCGGCGTGTCGCGCCGCGTGAATACCTCAAGCACATGGGTCTGCTTGATTCCATCAGCGATGTCGGAGTGCGTGAAGGCATGGACCGGCTCGCGCAGGCGATCGCCGGTCAGGAAGGATCGCTCCATCAGCGTGACGACGTCACGGCCCTCGCGATTCGCAGGCTCGACCTCCGGCAATTGCGCCGGGCGGCATAAACGACCGACGAACGAATTTTCTAGTGCCGGAAATGCCGCAACCCGGTCGTGATACAGGTCACGCCGCGCTTCTCGCAGAGATCAAACGTCTCCTGATCGCGCTTGCTGCCGCCGGGGTGGACAATCGCCGCAACTCCGGCATCGATCAACACCTGCGGTCCATCGGGAAAGGGGAAGAACGCGTCGCTGAACGCGACCGCGCCTTTGGCGAGCGCTCCGGCCTTCTGTGCCGCGAGGCGGCAGGATGTGAGCCGGTCCATCTGTCCCGCGCCGGCGCCGAAGAGGCGGATCACGCCGGACTTTGGATCGAGGCCGCCGATCGCGACAGCGTTGCTGGCGATGGCGCGAGTCGTGACTTCCATAAACTGAGCGATGCGGATCGTTTCGGCCTTCGGCTCGGGTCCGGCTTTCCGCGCGAATTCTTTGGGCGCCGCAAGAAGAGCATCCCGAGTCTGGACCAGCAGCCCGCCGGGGATCGACCGTTGCTCAAGCTCCGCCTCTTTCGACTGCTCGATCGGACCCACTTCGAGGATCCGCATGTTGAACCAGCGCTTCTTCATCGCCTCGACGGCCTCCGGCGCGAACGACGGCGCGATCAAGACTTCCGCAAACGTGTCGTCGCGGCAGAGCCGCTCGGCAACCTTCAGCTCCACCGGCGCCGAGAGCGCGATGATCCCGCCGTACGCCGCGAGCGGATCGCCCGCGATCGCGTTCTCGAGTGCGTCGAACGCCGACTTCGCGATCGCGCACCCGCACGGATTCGCGTGCTTGATGACGGCAGCCCCCGCGAGGTCCGGCGCGATGATCTTCAGGGCCCGCACAAGCTCGAGTGCGCCCGCGGCATCCGCGATGTTGTTGTACCCGAGCTCCTTGCCGTGGAGCTGGCGCGCCCGCGGAATTGTCGAGGTCGCGGCGTTTGAGTTCGCGTAGAGCGCCGCTTTCTGATGCGGGTTTTCGCCGTACCGAAGTTCCTGGACGAGCGAGAATTCCTGGCCCAGTTTCTGAGAGAATCCGGGAGTATCGGCTGTTTTTCCGCCGAGGTAGTTCGCGATCGCGGCGTCGTACGCGCTCGTTCGGCGAAATGCCGCAGCAGCGAGATCGCGCCTGAGTGAGAGGCTGGTTTTTCCACCCAGCGAATTCAGATCGCCAACCACCGCTTCGTACTGGTCCGGTGAGACGACCACGGTGACCCAATCGTGGTTCTTGGAAGCCGAACGGATCATCGACGGACCGCCGATGTCGATCTGTTCGATCGCTTCGTCGCGTTCAACGCCGGTCGCGGCGATCGTCCTTTCGAACGGATACAGATTCACGCACACCAGATCGATCGGCGCGATGTCGTGCTTCTCGAGCGCTTCCTGGTGGCTCGGATCGTCGCGCACCGCGAGCAGAGCGCCGTGCACCTTTGGATGAAGAGTTTTCACCCGTCCGTCCATGATCTCCGGAAAACCGGTGATCTGGTCTATGGGTGTGACCCGGATTCCGGCTTTTTCGAGCGCCGCCGCCGTTCCGCCCGTCGAAATGATCTCGATCTCGCGACGCGCCAGGGCGCGCGCGAATTCGATCAATCCGGTTTTGTCCGAAACGGAAATGATGGCCCGCCGGATGGTGACAAGGTCGTTCATCGCGAGCCTCCGATTGAAAGATGCGGAGAATCAGGAGCGGGGCACAAACCGCACCACAACTCCGCCGTCGCTGACAGCATAGAGGTTGCCGTCTTCGAATTTGTCGGTCAACATCATCACGGTCTGCGGAACGACATAGGAACGGATGATGTCGCCTCGGTCTTTGTCGAGCAGAAGCACCAAGGACCCGTTCCACACCACCAGATTTCCGGCGCGGATTCCGATGACCGATCCCTCGACGACTCGGTTCGACCAGACAACTTTGCCGCTGGATGCGTCCACGGCGGACAAGCCTTCCGTGCCGAGCTGGCTCCACACGGTCTGCCCATCGGTCGAGGGCTGACGGGTGAGAGGCTGATCGCAGCGAATTCTCCAAGCCACGCTTCCGTCGGGTCGGAGACCCCAGAGAGACTGGTCTCGGCCGGCAGCGATCATCAAGCCCTGGGCCGCGATCGGGTCGGTATCAAGCCCGCCGAAGATTTCTCCCCGACCAAGCGGGCGGCCGGCCTTGGCGCTCAGAAAGACGTATTGACCGGATTGTGAAATCGCCCCAACGATCTCGTCGTCCGAATGAAGCGGGCCGACCACGACCGGTTTGTGATCGATCGCGCCGCGGAGCAGGAACGCCCAGCCGGTGACGCCGAGATCCGTTCGATGTGCAAGAACGTGCCCGGTCGTTGTTCCGTAAATGCAGAGATTTCCGTAGACAATCGGGGAGGTATTGACGACGCGCGAATAGCTTTGGCGTGCCTGCACATCCCCGTTGTTGGCGGAAAGCACGAAGAGCTCGCTATCCGCCGAAGCAAAGACCTTGTCGCCTTCGCGATTGAGCCCGACGAATCGGGTCAGTGGAGTGGCCAGTTCGTTCGCCCATCGCATCGCACCGTTCGATGTTTCGAGGCCGGTGACGGTGGACCCGGTTTCGAGCGCAAGCACAAGGTCGCCGGCCGGAACAAGAGTCTGGAGTTTCTGTTGCTTGGTCAGATAGGGGAAAGCGGTCCAGTCTCTGCGGTATCCGAGTTCAAGAAAATTTGCATCGCTGATGGAATAGCCACCGATCGGCGCGGATTTCGGATGAGCGGGCGCGGCCGGCGCGGTCTTCGTGGCTTCTGTCTCCGGCGACTTGGCGGTGCTCTTGTTCGCACACGAAGCGAGCGCGACGGCGCTCGAAGCAAGCAAAAGTCGGATTGCGGTGGAACGGAAGAGCTGAAGATTCGCCATGGCGGTTCTTTCGGGAGGTCGCAAGGTCGCTACTTCTACCAGATTTTGGCCCCCCGGGCATGTGCCGCGCCCGGGTCAGGCAGATTTCGGGGTGGGGGCCATTGTTGGAGCGCTGTCGGCGGGGCGTCGAGCCCGCGTGCGCGTCCGGTTCGCTTCCCTTTCCGCACTTTTTGCGTTTCGGGTTGCGTCCGGCCCGAGTCTTGCAGACACTTTCCCGCATGTTCACCGGAATTGTGCAGGCCCTCGGAAGGGTTGTTTCGCTCAAACGACAGGCGCCGGGACTGCGCATCGAGATTGACCCTGCCGACTGGGCTTTTCGCCCGGCCGAAGGCGACTCGATCTCGGTTGATGGCTGCTGCCTGACCGTCGTTTCTGCGACAGTGAGTCTTTGGAGCTTCGACGCTGTCCCGGAAACGCTCGCGAAGACGACGCTCGGTTCGTGGAAAGTGGGCAAGAAGGTGAATCTGGAACACGCCGCGACCGCCGCGACGTTCCTGGGGGGCCACATTGTCCAAGGGCATGTGGACGGCGTCGGAACTGTCCTCGATGTTCGATCCGGGTCCGATTGGAGGCTGCGGATTCGTCCGGGAGCGCAGTTGATGGAATTCATGGTCCCCAAGGGCTCGGTCGCACTGAGCGGGGTCTCGCTGACGCTCGCCGAGGTCTCGCCAAAGGGGGGCTGGATCGATGTCGCGCTCATCCCGGCGACGCTCGAAAAGACCAATCTTTCCGATCTAGCTCCGGGCGACAATGTGAATGTCGAAGCCGATTCCATGGCCAAGACGATGATCCATTGGCTTCGGAACTACTCCGCTGCGAGCGTGTGATCGGCGGATACGCTCCGTGCGAGGAGAACGATGCGGATCGTCGGGATAGACCCCGGGCTTCGGATCACCGGATACGGCTGCATCGATGTTGTCGATGGCGCCGTGAGCCTGGTCGAGGCCGGCGTGTTCCGGCTTGGCAAGGCGCTCAGCCGGAGCGAGCGCGACGCCGTGGAATTCCGCGTCGGTGATGCGCACAGCATTTCTTCTCGGCTCTCCGAACTCGATCGCGATTTCCGCGTGATGCTCGACCGGCTCCGCCCGGATGTCGTCGCCGTTGAAGCGCTCTTCGCTCACTACAAGCACCCGGCGACCGCGATCGTGATGGGGCATTCGCGCGGCATCCTGCTGCTCGCGATCCGTCAGCTCGGGATGAATCTGCTCGAATTCAAGCCGACGATGGTGAAAAAGTCCGTGACCGGGAACGGGTTAGCCAAGAAGCAGCAGGTCCAACTCGCCGTTCGCGCCATGCTCGGGCTCACCGAACTTCCCGAGCCACCCGACATGGCCGACGCGCTGGCCGTCGCGATCTGCGCTTCCCGCCGCGCGGCCGTTCCGGCGCTTGGCTAGCCGAAGTCGGCATCAATAATGTTCCGCATGCCCGAAGATCGCGAAAAACTCGCGGCGCAGGTTCTCATCGTCGAAGATGAACCCGACCACGCCGACGTCATGGCCGATGCGCTCCGCAAGCCCGGACACGTTTGCACCATTGTGAACGATGTCGGCGGCGCGCTCGAGGAACTCAAGGGCGGCGCGTTCGACGTGATCGTCACCGATCTCCGTATGCCCGGCTCGGGTGGAAAAGACGGGGTCGCTTCCGATGGCGCGGACGCGGGGCTGAAAGTGCTCGAAGCGGCGCGAAGATTGCAGCCCTCGGCGGAAACGATCATGGTCACCGCGCACGGCGATGTACCGACGGCGCGCGCCGCGTTCAAGCAGGGCGCGTACGACTTCATCCAGAAGCCGCTCGATCTCGAGGTGTTTCGCAATCTCGTCAACCGCGCGTCCGAGACGGTGCTGCTCCGCCACCAGAACGACGAACTCAAGGTGCAGGCCGACAGCGCCGGCTTCGACGGGCTGGTTGCTTCGAGCGAACCGATGCGAAGGGTTCTGCGCACCATCCGCACCGTCGCGCCCAGCAACATCCCGGTGCTGATCACCGGAGAGAGCGGCACCGGCAAGGAACTTATCGCGCTCGCCGTCCACAAGCTCAGCAAGCGCGCCGCGCCACCGGGCACGCAAAGCAACGGCGGGTTTCTCGGCGGCGGCAACGGCGCGGGCGGGCGCTACGTCGCGTTCAACTGCGCGGGCCAGAGCGAGAGCTTGCTCGAAGATCAGTTGTTCGGGCACATCCGCGGCGCGTTCACGGGCGCCGACAAGGATCGGCCAGGAGTTTTCGAATACGCCGATGGTGGCACGCTCTTTCTCGATGAGATCGGCGACATGCCGCTCAGCATGCAGGCCAAGCTGCTGCGCGTGCTCGAGAGCGGCGAGGTGGTGCGACTCGGTTCCAACGAGCCGCGCCACACCGACGTGCGGTTCGTCAGCGCTACGAACAAAGACCTGCGCGAGATGGTCAAAGCGGGCACGTTCCGCGAAGACCTGTTCTTCCGAATCAACGGATCGCACGTGCATCTGCCGGCGCTGCGCGAGCGGCGCGAAGATATTCCGCCCCTCGTGCGCGCGTTCGTCGATCGTTTCATGCAGGAGCTGGCGCCCGGCAAGCCTTCCCCGAGAGTGTCCGACGCCGCGATGATGCGACTCACCAGTTACGACTGGCCGGGCAACGTGCGCCAGCTCCTCAACGTCATTCAGAACATGGTCGTGACGGCGCTCGGCGAAGACGTTCCGCCCGGCGGCGAGTTCAGTCTCGACGTGCGCCACATTCCAGATGAAGTGCGCGTCGGCGATGCGGTCGAAGCGGACTCGACCTCGGATTCCGCTTCGGTCGGGGCGTCTCTCGCCGGCACCAGTCTCGAAGCGATCGAAAAGCGAGCGATCCGCGAAACGCTCCGCCTCACGCAAGGGAACCGCGAGCACGCGGCAAAGCTGCTCGGGATCGGCGAACGCACGCTCTATCGCAAGCTGAAGGAATACGGTCTTCGCTAGCGAGCATGCATTCATCCGGTAACCCGCGCGAACCGGCGCGCATCCAACCCGCACGCGTATCGGAGAGTCTTCTGATGAAATCAATCCGCGTGCATTCGTTTGGCGACCCATCTGTTCTCCGGTACGAGACAGTTCCCGATCCCGTGCCCGCGGCGGGCCAGGTCCTCATCCGCGTGCGCGCGATCGGCGTCAATCCGGTCGATACCTACATTCGCGCCGGCATCTACGGGCCTCAACAGTTCCCCTTCGTTCCGGGGTACGACGCTTGCGGCCAGATCGAACAGGTCGGTGCCGGAGTCTCGAACTTCAAGGTGGGCGATCGCGTCGTGCTCTACCGGCCGCCCAGCGGTGCGTACGCAGAACTGATCGCGTGCGAGCCCGCGCATCTGTTTACGCTTCCTTCTGCGCTCTCGTTCGAAGAGGGGGCGGGTTTGGGAGTGCCTTATTTCACGGCGCAGGTCGCGCTCTTCGACCGCGGGCGAGCCGCCAAGGGCGAAGCCGTTCTGATCCACGGGGCGACGGGCGGCGTGGGCACCGCGGCAATCCAACTGGCGCACGCCGCCGGCCTGAAGGTCCTCGGCACTGGGAGCACGGACAAAGGCAAATCGCTCGCGACCAAGCTGGGCGCAAGCCGCGTCTTCGATCATTCAAAGCCGGGATACCTCGAGGAAATCCGCAACGCGACCGACGGCCGCGGGCCCGATCTCATCATCGAGATGCTCGCGAACGTTAATCTTGAAAACGACATGACGATCGCGGCCCCCAAAGGCCGGATCGTGATCGTCGGCAATCGGGGGAAGATCGAGATCACGCCTCGCCTGATGATGAAAGGGAATCTCGATGTGCTCGGGATGAGCCTTCACAACACGTCCGATGCCGAATTGCACCGGGCCTGGTCTCAGATCGCGCAGGGCGTGGAGTCGGGCAAGTTGAAGCCGATCATCGGCGAGACGATGCCGCTCGCGCAGGCCGCAAAGGCACACGAGAAAATCCTCGAGCCCGGCGCCGCGGGAAAGATCATCCTCGTTCCCTGAACTACCAATCGAGCGGCGCGAGCCATGCCTTCGCGAGGTCTTCGACCGCGGCATCCAGTCTCTCGGTGCTCCACGTGAGCCTGCCCGTCGAATTGAGGTCGCCGATCGTGCGGCACTCGATGCCTTGTGAGGAGAGCGAGCGCTCGACTTCGTCCCGTCGATCGGGAGCCACTTCGAGTACGTAGCGGCTCGGGGACTCGGAGAACGCCGCCGCGATCGGGTTGATCTTGGTTGTGCTCAGATCAATCGATGCGCCGAGCGGCGTTCGAGGTGACGAGCCGCCGATGAGCATCTCGGCAACGGCGCAAAGCACGCCGCCATCGGAAACATCGTGCGCGCTGCGGATCGATCCGGAAGAAATCAGTTTGGCGACCGCGCGGGCTGTTCGCGGTCCGACAACAAGATCGGTCTTGGGCATCGCCGGGTTCGCGATCGATTCGGGCGCGATCTGCTGGAGATGCGAGCCGCCCATGCAATCCGAGTTCGCGCCGACGAGCAGCAGCACGTTTCCGGCGCGCTTCGCATCCATCGTGACGCAGCGAGCGACATCGGGCACAATCGCCAGTCCTGTGATCAGGAGCGTCGGAGGAATCTCGATCAGTCGTTGCTGGCCGGTTGCGGGATCGGTGAATCGGAGCTGGTTGTTCAGAGAGTCCTTGCCCGAAACAAACGGCGTTCGATAGGCCTTCGCGCCGTCGTAACACGCTTCCGCGGCACGCACGAGCGTCGCGAGATTGCGCG
Organism: Phycisphaeraceae bacterium; assembly: GCA_019636555.1. NCBI lineage: Bacteria > Pseudomonadati > Planctomycetota > Phycisphaerae > Phycisphaerales > Phycisphaeraceae > Phycisphaeraceae bacterium. The sequence continues at coordinate 1,227,698 of JAHBXH010000001.1, forward strand.
CCTCGCCGCACGAAGGCCAGCAGAAGTTGTCGAGGATCGCGATCCGTTCCGGATCGGCGCCGACGCAAACGAGATTGCGAACGCACTCGTCGATTGCCGCGAGCGTCATCAGGTATGGGTCGCCGCCGATTTCGGGATTTCCGATTCCCGTTTGGAGTCCGCACGAGATCGCGATGCCGCGCGCGGAAGATGGAACCGGTTGCAGAACTGCCGCGTCCATCGGCCCGCGCGCGAGGGGTCCCCCCAGCGGCTTGATGACGGAGTTGCCCTGCACCTCGTGGTCGTACTGGCGGATGATCCAGTGCTTGCTCGCGATGTTGGGGTGGGAGAGAAGGGAAAGAAGAGACGAAGCGACGGAGAGAGCTGGTTTCGGTGAAGGGGTTCGCGCCGCCGGCGGCGAGGGTTTCCACTCGGCTTCTCGTGTCGGCGTCGGGATGCCGTCGTGGAGGAACGCCATCGGCAGCCGGCCGACTTCCAGCTCGCCATAGCGAAGAACGAGTTCCGCGCCCGGAGTACCGAACTCTCCGAGATCGGCCATCTCGACGCTCTCTTCATCGCAGATCTGCTTGAGCTTCGCGATGTTCGCCGCGGGAACCGCGAGCACCATGCGCTCCTGCGCTTCGCTGATCCAGATTTCGGTGTACGAGAGCCCCGCGTACTTCAGCGGCGCGCGATCGAGCTGCACCGTCGCGCCGATCTTCCCGCCCATCTCGCCGACGGCGGAAGAGAACCCTCCGGCGCCGCAATCGGTGATGGCGTGATAGAGCGGCTTGCCCCCATCTCCCGCGAAATCGCGGGCGCGGAGGATCGCATCGAGCGTTCGCTTCTCCTCGATCGCGTTGCCGATCTGCACCGCGTGCGCGAACTCATCGGCGTGGGTGTGCTCCATCTCGGCGCTCGAGAAAGTTGCGCCGTGGATTCCATCGCGACCGGTGCGCCCGCCCAGCGCGATGATGCGATCGCCCGGTTTGCTCGCGCCGTGCACAAGATGTTTCGGGATGAGCCCGACGCAGCCCGCGAAGACGAGCGGGTTGCCGATGTAGTGATCGTTGAACATCACCCCGCCCGAGACGGTGGGGATACCCATGCGGTTGCCGTAGTCGCGGATGCCGCGCACCACTTCGGAGAGCACTTGCCTGGGCGGGAGACATCCGGGCGGGAGCGATGAAAGGTCGGGCGGAGCGACACAGAACACATCGGTGCTCGCGATCGGCTTGGCGCCGAGACCGGTGCCAATGACGTCGCGGATGCAGCCGCCGATTCCGGTGGCGCTGCCGCCGTACGGCTCGATCGCGCTCGGGTGGTTGTGCGTCTCCACTTTGATGCACACGCCGTGGGCATCGTCGAACGCAATGACTCCGGAATTGTCTTTGAAGACACTGAGCGTCCAGTCGATTCCTGCCGCGATCAACTCGTGCGTTGCCGCGGCAACCGTCGACTTCAGCAGGTTTGCGATCGTGACCGAGCCATCGGCGTGAACAGTGTGGCCGGGACGTCCCTCGAGTCGAAGCGGGTCTTCGCCCCCTTTGCCACTTTGCCCCTTTGTCACTTCGCCGCTTCTATAGCGGATATTGCTCTTGAGCGTCTTGTGCACGCAGTGCTCGGACCAGGTCTGCGCGATTGTTTCGAGCTCGATATCGGTCGGGTCGCGCTCGAGGGTGCGGTATTCGTCGCGCACGGCGAGCATCTCGTCGAGGCTGAGAAAGAGGTGCGCCTCGCGCGACATCTTCTGGAGCTGTTCGTCGTTCAGTTCGCGGATGGCGATGCGGCCGATCTTGGCGGTGTAGGAGTGACCGGCCGGAAGAGACCGGGGCAGAAAGGGTTCGGAGTGCGCCGATTGGATCGCGGGGTTGAAGAGCAAACGGCGCGCGAGAAGATCGGCGAGTTCACGCTCTTTCGCGCGAGGAAGGCCCATCAGGTCGTAGCGAGTGCCGGTCGAGACCCGAAGCCGGCGCCGATCGCCGGTCAACTCGCGCGCGGCGCTCTCGACCGATTGCGCTGCCGGATCCATCACGCCGGGGAGAGGATGGATTTCAACCATGCACGCGCCGGGGCCGACATGAGTCGCGCCGATCACGGAGCGCTCGGTGACCGGGTCCGTCAGCAGGCACCTGGAAATCCGCTCGATCTCTTGAATCGTCGCATCGGTCTCGATGAGGTAGACCCGCGCGGTTGAGGCCGTTTCCAACTGGATTCCGATCGCGTTTGCACTTCGCGCGATCTGAGAGCCTCGGGCATCGAGTGAAGCGTTCTTCGACCACACCTCGACTCGGTGGACGCGGACACCGGCCGAAGGCGAAACTTGCGCGTGCGATGAGGCGGGTGCGGTGTGGCTCACGGCGCGATCGTAGGAAACGCGGGCTCGGTTTCCGCAAAGCGTTGCGCGAAGATTCGCATCGGCTAGACTCTCGGCCGATGGCCGAAACCACGACCAACCCTGCGACAGGTACGGACGAAACCGATGTCGCACGTCAAAGCGAGGGAGCCTATCTCTTCGAGACGGCGTGGGAAGTCTGCAACCAGGTCGGCGGCATCTACCAGGTCATTCGGTCCAAAGTTCCGCTGATGATGGAGCGTTGGGGTGACCGCTACACGCTCATTGGCCCGTACAACGAGCACAAAGCCAGCGTCGAGTTCGAGCCGGTCGCCCCTGGCGGATGGATCGGGCGTGCGATCGAGCAGCTCGCGGGCCAGGGCCTGAAGGTTCATCACGGGCGCTGGCTTATTCCGGGCCGGCCACGGGTGCTTCTCATCGAACACTGGGTGCCAAACTGGAAACTGGGCGAGATCAAGTACTCGCTCTGGGAGCATCACGGGATCGAAACGCCGGGGACCGATTGGTTGATAGACGGGGTGGTGACCTTCGCCGACGCCGTGCGTCGTGTGTTCGAGGCGCTCTGCGAGCAGCGCGCGACTTCGGCGGGCGCCTCGCGCACTACGAAGACCACGCCGCGGATCCTCATCGGTCATTTTCACGAGTGGATGGCGGGCCTGGCGATCCCGATGATCCGGCGGCAGAACTTGCCGGTCGCGACGGTCTTTACCACGCACGCGACGCTGCTCGGCCGCTTCATGGCGATGGGGATGGACGATTTCTACGAGAAGCTCCACGCCGTGAACGACGCCGAGGCGGCGCGGAAGTACAACATCGTCACGCAGCACAAAATCGAGCGGGCGTGCGCGCACGGATCGCACGTGTTCACGACCGTCTCGGCGGTGACCGCCGAGGAATGTTCCGCGTTGCTCGGTCGCCCTGTTGATGTCGTGCTTCCCAATGGGCTCAATGTCGAGCGCTACAACGTGGCGCACGAACAGCAGCAGATGCACGCGAGCTTCAAGGATCGCATTCACCAGTTCACGATGGGGCACTTTTTCCCCAGCTACTCGTTCGATCTCGAAAAGACGCTCTACTTCTTCACGTCGGGCCGGTACGAGCCGCGAAACAAAGGCTTTGATCTGTGCCTGGAAGCGCTCGCTCGACTCAATTCGGAGATGAAAGCGCACAAGATCGACAAGACGATCGTCTTCTTCATCGTGACGAGCAAGCCGAGCCGGAGCCTGAATCCGCTGGCACTCGAAAAGCGCGGCGTGATGAATGAACTGCGCACAGTTTGTCAGAACATCACGCAGGGTGTGGAGAGCAAGCTCTACACCCGAGCGGCGGCGGGCGGCAAGTTGAAGCTGGACGATCTCGTCGACGAGTATTGGACGCTCCGCTACCGTCGCACGCAGCAGGCGATGAAGCAGCACTGCCTGCCGATGGTGGTGACGCACATTCTCGAGAGCGACGCGGACGATCCGGTCCTCAATCAGATTCGGCAGATGGGGCTGATCAACCGTCCGGAAGACCCGGTCAAGATCGTGTATCACCCGGAGTTCATCAGCCCGGCGAATCCATTGTGGGGAATCGAGTACGACCAGTTTGTGCGCGGGTGTCACCTGGGCCTGTTCCCGAGCAGCTACGAGCCGTGGGGGTATACGCCGCTCGAGTGCATCGCGATGGGTGTTCCGAGCGTGACGAGCGATCTTGCCGGCTTTGGACGCTACGTTGCGGAGCATCACCTCGGGCACGATGAGTGGGGGCTGACGGTGCTCCGGCGACGCGGGAGGGCCTATCACGATTCGGCGGCGGAGCTGTGCGCGAAACTGCTCGATTTCTGCCGCCTCGATCGGCGCGAGCGGATTGCGCTGCGGAACGCGGTTGATCGGCGGAGCTGGGACTTTGACTGGGCGCACCTGGGTCCGGCGTACCACGAGGCGCACGACCTCAGTGTCGAGCGCTTCTTTGCTTCCGGAGGATCAGGGATCGGTTCCTTGCTGGGGTCGGGATTGTGAGCAGCAAGAAGCCGCCAGGCTCGAAAGATGGAGGGGGCGACTCGCAAGCTCCTTCCAGATCGCACGTCGAGTTGTACACCGATGGCGCGTGTTCCGGAAACCCGGGGCCCGGCGGCTGGGCGTTCGTGCTCAAGCATCCGGCTTCAAGCAAGGAACTCGAAGCATCGGGTGCCGAAGCAGAAACAACCAACAACCGCATGGAACTCATGGCGGTGATCCGCGGGCTCGAAGCGCTCAAGTCGCCTTCGCTCGTCGATCTGTACAGCGATTCGCAGTATGTCCTCAACGGCCTGAAGGAGTGGATGGCCTCGTGGAAAAAACGGGGCTGGCGCACCGCCGACAAGAAGCCGGTCAAGAACATCGATCTCTGGCAGGAACTGGACGCGCTCCAGGCGACGCACCAGCTCCGCTTTCACTGGATTCGCGGGCACAACGAACACCCGGAAAATGAACGCTGCGATCAGCTCGCCGTCGCGGCGCGGGAAGCGCTCGTCCGAGGATGATCGGCGACACAAGGATTGCGTCGTGACCTTTGTTCCTCACCGAAAGCGCCGAAGAGACGGATCACGCCGTGTGTTCGTGCGCGTTCTGCTCTTCATGATCGTCGCGACCGTCGGAGGCGAGATCTACGCCCGTTATTTTCTCGGATTGGGCGACCCGCCTCTGTACGTTCGCGATTCGGAGATCGAGTATCTCAACAAGCCGGGAACGTACCGGCGTCTGGGTCACCCGATTCACATCAATCCATGGTCGATGCGATCGCCGGACTTTCCCGAAAAGAAGACGGACTCGAATGAACTGCGCATCCTCGTTGTCGGCGACAGCGTTGTGTACGGCGGCGCGTGGATGCGGGACGAGGACACCGCGACGTGGAAACTGGCGCAGAAGCTTTCGAAGGCCGCGGGCCGACCGGTCGTGGTTGCGAACATTTCCGCGGGCAGCTGGGGCCCGCCCAATGAACTCGCGTACCTCGAACGCTTCGGTGACTTCGACGCCGACGCGATCATCGTCGTGTGGAGCAGCCACGACGCGTGGGACGTGCCGACGTTCGCGCCGCTCGGGGTGGAGAATCCCACCGCTCGTCCGAAGTCGGCGCTGAGCGAACTGGTGTTCCGCTACGTGATTCCCCGGTATTTTCGACCGGCCGCGCCGCCGCAAGCTCACACCATGGAGCAAGCGGATGCCTCGCTGCACGCGGCGCGAGCGATTCTCGACTTTGCGCGCAGCCGGTCGATCCCCATCGGTGTCGTTCTGCACAGCACGCAAGCCGAGCTCTCCGAACGTTCCGTTGAAGGGCTTGACGCATTCCGCGCTGTCGCCGAATCCGAGGGCGCGCCCGTGTTTCTGACTTCGTCCGTCCTGGCGGCGCCAGCCCGGGAGGGGAGCAAAGTCTATCAGGACGACATTCATCCCACGCCGGAAGGGCAAACTCTTCTCGCGGATCTCTACTTCCAGATCGCGGCGAAGCTGCTTTCATCACCAATGCCGGGTGAGGGAAAGTAGCGGGTATCCCCGCGGCGTTCGCGGCCGAAGACCACCCGAATGGAGGTTCCATTTAATCCGTCTGGGCCGCTCGCGCGGCGGGCGCCGACCATAGGGCGTTCCTCCGAGCGCGAGCCCCCAAAGCCCCGACCCGCACGGACCGATCTTGCAGACGGCGCGGATTCTCCACGCGCCGCACACCACGCGCGGGAGGTATCCGTTGGACCTGAACACGATTCTCAAGACGGCTTTCGAGGCGGACGCTTCCGACGTGCACCTGATCGCCGGTCAGCCGCCGATGTGCCGCATCCACCAGGTGATGACCAAGATGGATTTCCCGGTCATCTCGGCCGAGAACGCGGAGAAGTTCTTCCGCCAGATGGCGTCGAAGGAAGCGCAGGCGACGTTCGAGAAAGTCAAGGACGCCGACTTTTCGTACCTCGTCGAAGGCTTGAGCCGCTACCGCGTGAACGCGCACATGCAGCGGGGCGTCATCGGCCTGGCGATGCGTTCGATCAAGACGAAGGTTCCGGCGCTCGTGAAGCTGAATCTTCCGGAAGTCATCGCGCGGCTCACGTATCTGCCGCGCGGGCTGGTACTCGTGACCGGCGACACGGGTTCGGGTAAGTCCACGACGCTCGCCGCGATGATCGAGGCGATGAACCAGCGCTACAAGAAACACATCATCACCTTGGAAGACCCCGTCGAATACCAGTTCGAGAGCAAGCAGTGCGTGATCGAGCAGCGCGAACTCGGTCAGGACATGCCCTCGTTCGGCAGCGGGCTCAAGCACTGTCTGCGTCAGGACCCGGACATCATTCTCGTCGGCGAAATGCGAGATCTCGAGACGACGTCGCTGGCGATTTCCGCGGCGGAAACGGGCCACCTGGTTCTCTCGACGCTGCACACCGTCAACGCTTCGCAGACCGTGGAGCGAATCATCGATATGTATCCGGGCGGTCAGCAGAATCAGATTCGGTCGATGCTTTCGAACACGCTGCAGGCGGTCGTGAGCCAGACCCTCTTTAGCCGCACGGATGCGCCGGGCATGGTGCCCGCCGTCGAGGTGCTGCTCTGCACGCCCGCCGTTCGCAACCTGATTCGCGAGGCGCGCACCTTTGAGATTCCGAACGTCATCGAGACCAATCGCGCGATCGGCATGTGCAGCCTCGACACCGCGATCGCGTCGCTCTACTTCAACGGGATGATCAGCCGCGACGACGCGATCGCGCAGGCCGCGTTCCCGGACAAGCTGGATCGTCAGTTGGCCGCGTAAAGGAGCAGGCACTTGGCAACAGGCACTTGGCACTAGGAAAGCCAGGCGGCCTGTTCGAAACTCGCGTTCACCCGGTACTAGTGCCTAGTGGCTAGTTCCCAGTGCCCTTCAAATATGCCCAACTACCGCTACCAAGTCAGAACGGCCCAGGGTCAGATCACTTCCGGCGTGGTCGCGGCGGACTCCGCGACGAGTGCCGCGGCGATCTTGCGCAACCAGGGTTCGCATGTGTTGAGCGTTTCGGCGGCGATGGGCACGGAGCAGGCGGCAAATCTGCTGGACAAGTTCCGTGAATTGAACGCGGGCAAGCCGACACAGAAACATGTGCTCGATTTTACGACGCAGCTCGCGGTGATGATCCGCGCCGGCATCAACCTCCGTTCGGCTCTCGAAGGCATCGCGGAGCAGACGCAGCACGCGGGATTCAAGAAGGTGATCATCACCCTCAAGAACGACGTGGAAGCGGGCAAGCAGTTCTCGGAAGCGATCGCCAAGCACCCCAAGCTGTTCAACCCGCTCTACATCAACATGACGCGGGCCTCGGAAATGTCGGGCAGCTTCGCGAAGATGCTCGACCGCATCGCGGGCTATATCGCCCAGCAGATCGAGACGCGCAAGATGGTTGTTGGCGCCGCGATCTATCCAGGCGTCATCGGCACGCTCGCCGTCGCCGTGACGGTGTTCCTGCTCACGTTCGTGCTCCCGAAGTTCTACGCGGTGTTCGAGGGCAAGGAAGACGTGCTTCCGTGGGCGACGACGTTTCTTATGAACTTCTCGAAGTTCATCGTGGCGAACTGGCCTTACTTGCTCGCCGGCCTCGCGATTGTGCTCGGAGGCGGTTTCGCGTTCACACGCACGGACATCGGGCGCTTCTGGGTGGACAAGCTGAAGCTGACGATCCCGATCGTGCGCTCGATGTTCCGCTCGCTCTACATCAGCCGCTCGCTCCAGACCATGGGGCAGCTCATCAACGCGGGCGTTCCGATGCTCGACACGCTGGCGATCACGGGCGAGATCAGCGGCAATCAGCTCTACCACGCGATGTGGAAGAAGGTCTATTCCAACGTCAAGCAGGGCAAGAAGATCACCGGCACGCTGACAAAGGATCCGTTGCTGCCGCGGGCGGTGAGCCAGATGATCGCGGCGGGCGAAGAGTCCGGTAAGCTCGGCGAGGTGCTCGACGAGATCAGCGTGTTCTACTCGAAGGCGCTGAAGGACAACATCAAGGCCGTCACAAGCCTTATCGAACCCATCATGATCCTCGTCATGGGCGTCATTGTCGGATTCATCGCCATGGCAATCATCCTGCCCATCTTCAAGATGAGCCAGATCGTCAAATGAATATCCGATAGTTCATGGAGGAATGCCGCACGCACGGCGCGCGTGCGGCGGCGAGGGAGACACTCCGCCATGCGCAGCGCCCGATCTCTCGCAACTCGATCGAATCGCCCGCGCAGACGGCGCGGATTCACCCTGATCGAGACAAGCCTTGCGCTGATCGTGATCGGCGTCGGCGTTCTCGCGTTCATCGATGCGCAGCGTTCGTTCATCGAGCAGAACAACTGGTCTAGCCGCGCCGCGACCGGCGCGCTGCTGGCGAACGAGGTGCGTGAGCTGACGCGGCACCTACCGAAGTACGATCCGGTGCTCGGACTGAGCGGCGGGGCGAACAACACCGTCATCGGATGGGGCGCCGGATCCGAAAAGATCATCGTGCGTGACTTCAACTGCCTCACAGATTTCGACGGGAAGATCTTCGGGCGCGACGGAAACATGCCGGGGCCGGTTTCGGCGGACGGAACGGTGGTTCCGATGATCGACTCGAGCGGCGTCGCGCAGCTTGACGGGAACGGCGCGCCAAAGGCTCTCGAAGGCTGGGCGCAATCGGTGACGGTCGAGAAAGTGGACCCGCTGAACTTCGCGACCGTGCGCTCCAAGGGCTATTTCGTTTCGCCGTCGGGGAACGACCCGGGCGTCGCGATCGATCAGTTTCCGCTCCGGGTCACTGTGGTTGTGACTCACCAGGACACGTACGACACGCAGCCGGTTGAGGTGACCCGGCTGATCTGGATTACGCCGTAGCAAGTTTCGAGATTGCGCGGACAGAACCCGCGGCAATCCTTTCCCGTTTGCGGCGCGAGATGGCAAGTCGAGGCAGGACCGAATCCATGAAACCGACCTCAACAATCCGATCGACGAGCAAGCGGCCTCCTCGCATGAAGCAAAGGAGATCGTCGACGCGTGAGCGGGGCGTCGCTTCGATTCTCGCGATGATGTTTCTGATCCTCTTCGGTTCGCTCGCGGCCGCGATGGCGATCGCCAGCAAGGGAAACATCCGTACGGCCGCGACCCACGTGCACGTGGTCCGCGCGCTGGGAGCCGCCGAAACCGGGCTCACCATCGCGTCCGCGCGCCTGCACGAGGCGGCGCAGCGCTTCATCATCAGCAAGAGCGATATCACGGGCTCGCTCGCTTCGGAACTGTGGAACGGCAACACGAGCAACGCCGGCACCGTGCAGGTTCAGTCTCCCCTGACTTCGTACCCCGAATCGTCCACCCCGTCAGGGATTGCCCAGGCGGTCGCCAATCGTCACGCGTGCGATCAGAACGTCGTGACGGGCGTGGGAGTCTCGCAGCCGACACTCGGCAACGCCATCAGCGGCGCGGACCAGGCCGTGTACGCAAAGACCGGCTGGTTGTACACGCCGGTCGTCGGCGTCGATCCGGCGGGAGCCGGCGGCAAACCCACGCTCGGGTTTTCCGTGACGTACGCCCCGCTGGTGGATGGCAGAACGGTCCGCGCGATCGTGACCGGCTTTGACTTCGGCTATACGCGTGCGGGCCAGCCGCTCTCCCGAACGATCATGCAGGACTTCGAGCTCAGCAAGCGCGTCAAGCAGGCGATCGTGAGCCCGACGCGCGTGATGCTCGGGCGAAACGTGATGGTGAGCGGCGATCTGGGCTGCCGGTTTACACAGGTGGACAAGCCCAACGGCGAGCCGCTGACAATGCGCTCCGATTTTCTTGGGATCGATCCGATTCTCGACCTGAAACTCAAGGATTTCTTCACCGGCGTCGTCGCGTACGACACCGACGGCGACAACCGCCTGCGCGTCAATCACCCGATCGAATCGCTGGGGATTCCGTCCAACAGCAAGGACTACGACGGCAGCGGAAAAGCGAGTAACGCGTTTCTTGACATCCTCGACAACGGGTACATCGATGACTTTTCCATCTTCGTCAAGCACTTTGACAAGAACGGCGACGGACGGCTCGCGCTTTCCAAGGCGCTGACACTCGGCACGCCCGCGGAGAGCGAGACGCCGGAATTCACACTCGACGACGACCTCGCGCTCCTCATCGATTCCGCGATTCCTGATCGGAATGTCAACGGCGTCTACGGCTACAACGACGCGAATCTGAACGGAAAGTGGGACAAGGGCGAGACCATCGCGGATATGGACGATGTCACGCTCGGATGGCGGGACGGTTACATCGACAAGAAGGACCGCTACGCGAAGGTGGGCGGCCGAGTGATCTACAAGACCACGCAGTCGGCCTGGACGGCCGCGCAGGGCGCCGTCGCGAATCAGGTGCAAGGCTCCATCGTTCCCGGCGCCGGCAAAGCAGCGCAGACCTTCGGCGCCTCGGACAATATTCTCCCGAATCCTTCGGATGCGGTGTTCAGCGCGCAACAAGCCGTGTTGGCAACCCTTGCGAACGGGACCGCGTTCAACACGCAGGTCGCGACGAATCTCGGCGTCAGTGCCGCATCGCTTGCGACGTACGTCGAACTCAAGCCTCGTTCGTCCACGAGCCCGCGATTCGAGCGGCTCGACCCCGACAACGACAACGACGGGCGCCCCGACAACTACACGACCGCGTATTGGGAGAAGATGCCCTTCAACTCGCCGTCGTGCACCGACATCTACTACCGACCCGTCTACCAGAACATGGTGTTCAAGAGCCCGGTCATTCCTGTCGGAACGAACGCGCTGTTCGTCAACTGCACCTTCATCGGCGTGACGCTGGTGAAAACAACTGTGGATAACACTCACCCGCTGTGGTCCAGCTACGGATTGATGACCATTCAGGGAGACGGTTTCCCGGGTGTCTCACCAGCACGTTCGGTCTACGCGGGTACCAAGTATCCGACGATGCTCCCATCGACCGCGGTTCCTCCCAATCAGGCGCTGCTCATCGCTTCGACTCCGCTCGACAAGGCGGACATTCCTTCCGATCAGGTGGCGCTCACGACCGGTTATTCGGCGCTCGCCAACCCGCTCGTCGTCGGCGGCAAGCGCATCGTCAACACCAAGCCGCTGAGCAACAACGTCCGTTTTCACGATTGCACGATCGTGGGCTCGGTCGTGAGCGACAATCCGACTGTCTTCACCAACATCCGAAACAAGGTGCAATTCACGGGCAAGACCAAGTTCACGACGAAGAACCCTTCGGCGCCCGATGATCCGAACTACAACCCGACCGATGCGCAGCTCGCCGAAATCAACAAGAGCAGCATGATCCTGCCCAACTACTCCGTCGACGTCGGAAACTTCAACGCGCCGCCCGATCAGGACATCCATCTCCAGGGTGCGATCATCGCGGGCCTCATGGACCTTCGCGGCAACGTCACCGTCGACGGAGCTCTGCTGATGACATTCAACCCTCAGCCCGGCGTGGCGCCGCTCATCGACGTCGGCGGAAACGCCGTCGGCAACCCGGCGGACTTCAACCTCAGCGTCGGCTATTTCGGGGCGGCCGACGGCGAAAAGGAAGGTATCGATCCTTCCACCCTGCCGATCGTCAATGGCCAGAGGATCGTGGGTTGGGATCTGAACGGCGACGGCTTGCCCGATCTCGTTCCGCCCGCCACTCCCACGCTGGCTCAGATCAACGCGGGCGCCACAGCGGTTCCGTTCTACGGCTACGGGCGGATTCAATTGCGGCTCAACCCGCAGATGACACTGCCCGACGGCATTATGCTCCCGCTGCAGTTCACCGCGCTGCCGCTGACGTACAGGGAGGGCAAGCCTTGAAGCCCCGCACACAACGCGCGTTCAGCCTCGTTGAAATGCTGATCGCGCTCACGATCACCGGCACGCTGCTCGCCGCGACGATGACCGCGTTGCACGCTTCGTTCCGCGCGTACAAGTTCACGACCGACGCAGCCTCCACGCACGTCGTCTCGCGCATCGTGATGCATCGGTTGCTCACCATGGTCCGCACGGGCGATCAGTTCGGCCCGTATCCGGCCGACGTGCTCGCGAAGAGCCAGAACCCCGTCATCAGCACTTCTCTCGAGTTCGTGTCGTATTACGACGAGAACACGCTGACCAAGAAGATCGTGCGTGTCGAGCGTCGCGACCCGAAGACCGGAGAGCAGGGGCCCTACACGCTCTACATGGTGCAGAAGACATACGTGAACGAAACGCTGACCGATACGCAAGATCAGCCGCTGCTGCAGGGAGTCACCGACGTCAAGTTCACGCTCGAATACGACATCGGCCCGCGATTGCGGCGCGCCACGCTTGATCTGACAGTTCAGCCGGCCGACACCAACGACACGCAGCTGCATACAGAACTGTCGGCGCCGACGATCCGGCTGGTTTCGAGCGTGATGCCGCGGAAGCTCGAGATCGAAGAGTAAGCAAATCCCTCCCGCGTCCGGTTTCACTTTCGCATTCTGTCGAGCACGGTCGGCAGCAGGTTCGTGAGTTCCTTTGCGACGAGCCCGGCCTGCGCATTTTCCTTCGCCCACAATTCTCCCGCAAGCGCGTGCGCCTGCACGCCGATGCAGGCGACTTCGAAAAGCGATAAACGCGGGCGGGCTGCGGGCTTTGCGTGCTGGGCAAGCAGGCCGCCAAGCAGACCGCTCAGTACGTCGCCTGTTCCGGCGGTCGCGAGGCACGCGTGACCGTGCTCGCACTTCCACGACTGCTGACCGTCGCTGACGACCGTGCCGGCCCCTTTGAGAACCACGATACAACCGATGCGCCGTGCGAGCGCTTCGCACGCGGCAAGGCGGCTTGCGTCGTCGTCGCCGGCGAGCGGGAGCGATAATGCGGTCGCGAGGCGTCTGTGCTCGCCGGGGTGAGGAGTCAGGATTGCCGCGGCGCGGAAGTCGCGGGCGAAGTCGGGAGTTGCCGCGAGCGCGGTGAGGGCATCGGCATCGATCACGAGCGGCACGTCGGCGTGGAGGATGGCGCGGAGCACGATCGCGCGAGTGCCTTCGGCGAGCGGATCGAGCGGGCCGGTATTCCAACCCAGGCCCGGGCCGATGACGATCGAGTCGGCGCTCTGGGTGTAGGTGTCGAAGACTTCCGCGGCTTCGTGCGGCACGAGAGCGCCTCCGGGCCCTGTCGGGAGCGCGACGCCGGTTGCAGAGGGATTGATTGCGATGACCTCGTTCAGAATCGGCGACGGGCAGAGCACGCGTGCGAGCCCCGCGCCGGCTCGTAGTGCCGCGAGCGATGCGATCGCGGGCGCGCCGATCATGCGGGCGCGGTCGTCGGCGCACCCGCCGATCAGGGCGACGGTGCCGAAGGTCCCCTTGTGTCCGTGCGGATCTCGTGCGGGTAGCTTGGGCAAATGCGGTGTGGTCATCGACCGAGTTTAGTTCGTGCGCGCGCGATGCAGTCGAGGGGTCTGGTTCTCCTACGCTGAGCGTGTGATCGACACGCATTGTCATCTCACGTTCCCGGATTTTCGCGGGCGGATTCCGAGCGTGCTCGCGAAAGCGGCGGAGCACGGCGTGACCGGCTGCATCACGATTTCGACGACGACCCATGACTGCCTGCAGGCGCTCGAGATCGCGGAGGCTTTCCCGAATGTCTGGTGCTCTTCGGGAGTCCATCCGCTGTACAGTGACAAGGGGCCGCACGAATGGGAGAACCTGAAGCGTGTGGCATCCTCGCCGCGATGCGTCGCGTGGGGGGAGCTCGGACTCGACAATCACTACGACAGGCCCGTGCGCAGCCTGCAGCGCGAGGTGCTGGAGGCGCAGCTCGCGCACCTTTCGAAGTGGAAGAGGGATGGGCTCGACAAGCCGATCGTGCTGCATTGCCGCGAGGCGTTTGATGATCTCATTCCGATCTTGAAGCGCGCGGCGTTCGACCCCGGGAAGTTCGTTTTCCACTGCTTTACCGGGGGGGCGCGCGAGATGCGTGCTCTTCTCGACTTTGGCGCGATGGTATCGATCACAGGCGTCGCGACGTATCGCAATGCCGAGGACGTGCGCGAGGCGATCCGGCTGGTTCCGGCGGATCGCATCATGATCGAGACCGATGCACCGTTTCTCTCGCCCGATCCGCATCGCGGGGTGCGTCCGTGCGAGCCCTGGATGTCGAGCGTGACGGCGCGATCTGTCGCGGCGACGCGATCGGAAGACTGGGAGCAGTTCCACCGGCAGATCAACGAGAACAGCCGCCGTTTCTACGGCGTCGATGCGAAGTAGCGCTCGCTACACTCTCGGCCAATGCCGACGCTGGCTTCCTGGCTGCACGATCTCAGCCCTTTCGCGATCAAAGTCTCCGATGGATTTGGGCTGCGCTGGTATGGGTTGTCATATGCCGCGGGTTTTCTGGTTGCGTATCTGTTCATGCGAACGCTCGCGGCACGAAACCTGATCCTCATTCCGAAGGACCGCGTTGCCGACGCGATGACATGGCTCATCCTCGGAGTGGTGGTTGGGGGGCGCCTCGGCTACGCGCTATTTTACGACCCGCAGCTCTTTACGAACTTCTCCTCTTCGTTTCCGTGGTGGGGGCTCTTTGCGCTCAACAAGGGCGGCATGGCGAGCCACGGCGGCATCGCGGGGGTGATCATCGCGAGCTGGTGGATCTCGCGCGGTTTCAGAGGTCAATCGGGCAATATTGTGGGCAAGTGCTCGATGCTCCACGTGCTCGACGTGATGTCGGTCGCGGCGCCGCCGGGACTCTTCTTCGGACGGATCGCGAATTTCATCAACGGCGAATTGCTTGGCAAGGTTGTGGCGATGCCTAGCGAGAAGGGCCCCTGGTGGACTGTTCAATTTCCGCAGGAAGTGCTCTCGACGCCGATGAGCCAGGGCGGGCACCGGCCGCCGCTCACGATCGAGCAGCAGCACGCGCTCGACACCCTCATTCTGAAGCACGCGCTACCGACCGACGGCTTCGAGCAGGCGTACCAGCGCGTGCTCGACCAATTGCAGCGTGGCGGCGAAGCGGGCCGGCGGGTTGCTGCGGAACTCGCGCCGGTCATCTCCTCGCGCCATCCGTCGCAGCTCTACCAGGCGTTCGCCGAGGGAATCGTGCTCTGGGTAACGCTGATGCTCATCTGGCGAAAGCCCCGAGTTTCCGGCGTTGTCGCTTCGTGGTTCCTGATTATTTATGGCGTTCTGCGCGTCGCGACGGAGTTCTGGCGTCTGCCCGACGCACAGCTGACCGTGCAAAGGGTTTTGGGTCTGTCCCGCGGCCAATGGCTCAGCGTGCTCATGATCGTCGCAGGGCTCCTCTTGCTCGCCGGGTCGCTCGCGGTTGCGAGACGCTCGTCGCCGACCAGATACGTCGGGGGCTGGGGCAAGAGAGCGTCAACGGTGTGAGAAAAGGCCTCGATTCTGTCGATAGAGAGAATGGACAGGGGCCACTTGGGCGTGTAATGGGAGTGAAGCAACGTGAGAGTGCTGGTGACAGGAGGCGCGGGCTACATCGGATCGCACGCGTGCGACGCGCTTCTGAATGCCGGACATTCGGTCAGCATCCTCGACAATCTTTCGCGCGGACACAAAGCCGCTGTTGAGATTCTCGCGCGACGGGCGCCGGGTCGGCTTGCGTTCATTCAGGGTGATACAGGCGATCCCGCGGCACTCGACCGCGCGTTCGATGGAGGCGTCGATGCCGTCATGCACTTTGCGGCGTTCGCGAACGTCGGAGAATCCGCCGCAGACCCTGTGCTGTACTACCGCAACAACGTCGGGGCGATGATCCCGCTGGCGGAGGCGATCCGCAAGCGCCGCGTCACGCGCATCGTGTACTCGTCGAGTTGCTCGGTGTACGGGCAGCCGCCGGAGAACCTGATCCCTCTTCATGAATCCGCGCCACTCGCGCCGCTCAGTCCGTACGGGCGCACCAAGCTCATCGGCGAACAGATTCTGCAGGATGTGGTCGCGGCGCTCGCGATGGACGGTGAAAAAGCAGCGCTCACGTGCCTTCGCTATTTCAATGTCGCGGGCTGCGAGCCGCGCGGCGAACTCGGCGAAGATCACGAACCCGAATTGCATCTGCTCCCGGTCGTGCTGCGGGCCGCGATGTCGGATCGGCCGAGCATGAAACTCTTCGGGACCGACTATCCGACTCCGGATGGAACGTGCGTACGCGACTACGCGCATGTTTGCGACATTGCCGACGCGCACGTGAGAGCGCTGGAGCGGATCTCGCCGGGTGAAACGGTCATGCTGAATCTTGGCTTGGGGCGGGGCATCTCGAACAGAGAAATAATCGACGCGGCACAGCGCGTGACCGGTCGCACCATCAAGGTGGAGGCCGCGCCCAGGCGTGAGGGCGATCCGGCACAACTCTTCGCGAACCCAATGAACGCCAGCGCGCGGCTCGGGTGGTCGCCCCGTTTTACAAAACTTGAAGAAATTGTCGAGACGGCGTGGAAATGGTTCTCCGCCCACCCGCGCGGCTACCGCGCCTGATCCACCCGAACCGATACGCGGCGCACCCGGGCGAAGTTCTGCCGAATTCGCACGAGTTTTCCGCCTGCATTGTCGAAGATCGCTGCGTGGCCGCGTTGAATTGCCATCCATGAACGTCGTTCTGAGTCCATATCACCTGACCACGAAGGAACCGCCGGCGATGGCGGCATTGCTCCTCGCCGAGCGCGTGGTGACGTTCATTCCTTCGCCGCTTTCCGGCTCTGATCGGGAAAGCTTGGGGCGCGCTGTCACGATGTCTCCCGGCTATCTCCGCTTCATGGATTCATGGCGATGGAGCACGCCGCTGTGGGAATCCGGCGTCGTCTGTTCGGCGTTTCGGGATACGGACGCCTCGGGCGACATCCACCATGTATTCGGCGCGCTCGCAAACGACGACCGCTTCACGCCGCTTCGAGCGCTGCTGCACGAAGATCTCTTCGACGACGAGAAGAGATACCTCGACGCCGTTTCCCACGACCTCTTGAAGGGCGGACCGGACCCCGGCGTCAGCCTGCCCATGAGCGCCGCGCTCGATCGCTTTGCCTGCCGCAACTCTTTGATGGTCATGCGCGCCCATCCGACTTCGGTCGCTCAGCGCGCCGAAGAAAAGCTGTGCCGGCGGGTCGTCACGATCGCGATTCCCGGCGTGGTGCAGGCCGACGCGCGGCGGCTGATGATCTACCGCAAGGAGCTGCACGAGCCGCTGTCGGAGTTGCGCGAGGCCCTCTCGGGAGCCGTGCGCGACCTCTACCGCGACAGCGCCGAGCCGCTCGATCGCGATTCGCTCGCCGAAATCGAGCACGCGGCCCGCGCGTATTCGATGGAGTTTGATGCGCTCCGCGAAGACATGGCGTCGGATGCTGGCGACGACGAGGTGCGGCTGATCGATGCAACGATGACCCTTTCGCTGACCGCGGCACCCGTTGATGCCGTTCTTCGTTCGGGGCTCACCGCGATGCGAGTACTCACGGGAGTGCCGCGGAAAGAGCTCAGCGGCCGCCACCAACCCGAGAGCGGCGTCGCGGCTCTCGCCCGGCGGGATGCCCTCGAAGGCCGCAGCGTCATCACGCTGGTAGTTAAGCCCCTGGGCCGTCCCAACGCTTCGAAGCGCTAGCGCTTCTCCATTTCGAGCGCTTCCTCATCTCGGGGGCGCTCCAACACTTCAGCGATGACATCTTCGAGCCCAAATACGGCCGGATCGCGCCGTCAAAATCGGCTGGCGGCGAGCACCAGCCCCTATCTGCTCCAGCACGCCCGCAACCCGGTGGACTGGTACCCGTGGGGAGGCGAAGCCTTTGAAGCCGCGCGGCGCCGCGACGTGCCGATTTTTCTCAGCATCGGCTATTCAACTTGCTACTGGTGCCATGTCATGGAGCGCGAGAGTTTCGAGAATGAATCCATCGCCTCTGTGATGAACGAGCGATTTGTTTGCATCAAAGTCGATCGCGAGGAACGGCCCGATGTGGATGACATCTACATGACCGCGACGCAGGTGATGACCGGTCACGGCGGCTGGCCGATGAATTGCTTCCTCGAACCGGGCTCGCTCCGGCCGTTTTGGTGCGGCACGTATTTTCCTCCGGCCGCGCGCCCGGGGCTTGGCGTGCCGGCCTTTCCGCAGGTGCTTGTCAATATCAGCGAGGCCTACAAGACACAACGCGATGAGGTGCTGAATCAGGCGGAGCAGATCGCGGGGATCGTTCGAGAACGCATGAAGCCTGTGCGGGCAGTGGGGTCGATTGACGGCGTCGGCGCTGTCACCGAAGCTGTTTCGGGCCTGCTCCGCATGTTCGACCGGAATCAGGGTGGGTTCGGGGGCGCACCGAAGTTTCCGCAACCGGTGTTTCTCGAGCTTCTGCTCGATGCACGCGAGAACTCGGGATCGCCGGCGACGAAGGACGCGATCGACCAGTCGCTCCGCTTCACGCTCGACCGGATGATGATCGGCGGCATCTACGACCATCTCGGGGGCGGCTTCCATCGCTACAGCGTGGATGCGCACTGGACCGTGCCTCACTTCGAGAAAATGCTCTACGACAATGCGCTTCTCGCGCGCGTTTACGCCCGAGCTTCTCTCGCCTACTCGGACGGTGAATACGCGCGGATCGCGCGCGAGACTTGCGAATATGTGCTGCGCGAGATGTCGCAGCCCGGAGGCGGTTTCGCGTCCGCGCAGGATGCCGAGGTCGACGGGCGCGAAGGCCTCAATTACGTGTGGACGCTCGATGACGTTCGCGCCGCATTGAATGCTGAAGACGCGGCGTTCGCGACCAAAGTGCTGTCGATGGATGCCGGCCCGAATTTCAAAGATCCGCACCATCCAAGCGAGCCCGCACGCAGCGTTCTCCGGCTGGGCGACCGGGCCGATCGCGTCGCGCGAACACTCGGAATGGAACCGGATGAGTTTCACGCCCGTTTGGGCCGAATTCGGCAAAGGCTTCGAACGATCCGCGCGGCCCGCCGCCAGCCGCACCTCGACGACAAAGTCCTCGCCTCATGGAACGGGTTGATGATCGGCGCACTAGCGACTGCGGGCGCGGCGCTGCAGGAGCCGCGGTTCGTCGCCGCGTCGGTTGCCGCGGCGGACTTCGTCCTCAACAGCATGGTCCTGTCGGACGGCAGGCTTGCGCGTTCAACGCGACTTGGCACATCGAGCGGCGCCGGCTATCTCGAGGACTACGCGTTTGTGATTGCGGGGTTACTCGAACTATCGGCGGCCGTGCCGGATTCGGCGGAATCCCGCAAGTTCGGCGATGCCGCGGCACGCCTCGCAGAGAAAGCGCACGAGCTGTTTGCTGACGGCGCGGGCGTCTACTTTGATGTTGAAGATGGGGCGGGCAATCTGTTTGTGCGAGCGAGATCCACGCATGACGGTGCGATACCGAGCGGCACGTCGGTGCAATTCCACAATCTGCTCTCACTCCGGCGGGAAGATCGCGCCGCCGGTCTCTTCTCCGGAATCGTTGCTCCGCTCGTTGAGATGCCGCTGGGAATCGCGAGCGCGGCGCGAGCGCTCCTTCGAGTCCTGACCGATGCAAGTTGGAAAGAAACCAGTCTTGTAGCGATGATGCGCGGAGCACCGGGGCAGAAAACTGAGCGAGAAGAGAGCTTCACGCCCGTCGAGATCTATGCCTCCGAGGAACGGCTCGCGGTCGGGCCGGACACGCCGGCCTCGATGACACTCGTACTCCAGATTGCCGAGGGTTATCACGTCATCGCGGGGGATCCGTGGGTTGATGACCCCAAGTCCGAAGCGCGAGGCTTGCTGCCGCTGCGCGTTCACACGGTGGGCGGAAGCGGGATCAGGGTGTACGCCGATTATCCGGCGGGCTCGCCGTACACGGTCGCGCGCGAGGTGATCGGAGCGCCTCGGGTGTACGACGGCCGCATCGAATTCGAAGTCGCGGTCGAACTCGATGGAGAGTGGAAAGGCAAGCCTCTGTTGGCAGTGACCTTCCAGGCATGCAGCGGCACAGAGTGTCTGCAGCCCCGAACGGCCGAACTCGATATTGCGATTGATCGAATTTGAGTGGTGCGGACTTAGAGAATTCGAAGGTCGCGTAGCGCCGCGCGGATCTGGGCAGCCGTGTCGCCCGCGTGGTCGATGCGAATCGCGCACCAGCCCCTCGCCCGTGCCGCTTGCACGTTTTCTTCGAGATCGTCAAAGAACACGATCGAGTCTCCCGCAAAGCCGGTTTCGCGTTCGAATGCCGCGTAGATCGCGTCGTCCGGCTTGAGAAGCCCGAGCAGGTGGCTTGCGTGTCGATGGCGCAGCCTGGCTGCAGTCGGAAAGTGCGGAATCGCGAGCGAGCGGTGGGGCTGTTGTCGCTCCCAATGGATCGCGGTTGTGTTCGAGAGCAGCGCCGTCTCGAGTTGCGGCAACGTGTTCAACTCATCCACGATCGCGTCCACACCCGGGTATTCCTCGATCAGCCAGGCGTGATTGATCCGCTCGAGTTCCGCCTCCGAGTAGATGCCCGAAGTCGCGCGGCACGCTTCGGCAAGGAATTGCTCCGTGGTCAACTCGCCCCGCGAATACCGATTTGCGAGGCCCCGGCGTGCGAGAATCGCTTCCGGCGCGATCGCGCCTTCTCGGAGATCGAGTCCCGCGGCGCGGACACCCTCTTCAAAACTGCGGCAGAAACGCAGGATCACGCCGCCCCAATCGAAGCACACACACCGTATGTTGCTCGAAGCAACGCTCACTCGTCCTCCTCGTCCGATGGCTCTGCGTCGCCGGCGCGCCCGGCTTTCATGATTTCTTCGAGCGCGACCGTTGCGAATGCTCCGCGCGGCAGATCGAACGCCACGCGGATGTACTCGCCGTGCTCGTCCGATCCCGCTTCGATCTCCGGAAAAGTCAGCGGAACCCGTAGCGGCCGGCGGGCTCCCTCGATCAGTTGCCCGGCGCTCTTTTCGAATGACTGAAGTTGTGCGATTGTCACTCCCAGATTCTCGAGCGATCGCAATTCCGCTTCATCCGTTGCTCCACCCGCGCGCCTCATTTTCCCGCTCCACATCGGTCCGCTCGCGCTGATTTCGAATGCGCGCAGCCGCTCCGGCGTCGAAGGATCGGATGCGACCGCGCTGTCCACGTCGAAGCAAGCGCGGCTGTCGTGCTTGAACGCAACATCGCCGGCGTGCAATTCGTTCAGTGTTCCGGCTCGCAGCCGCTCGTCCAGGACACTGTTGAATGCGGCGGATTGAAACGCGGAAAGGAAAAACCGCAGCGTGGACCGATCAAGCGTCTTGATCGCCCGCGACGCCCGAACGCCCTTCGAAAGGGCGCGAAGCACGCTCCGTTCGGAGTAGGAAGTGTGAGGCAATTCCGCGAGCGCTTCGCTGTATTTTCCGGCCAGAAACAATTCCTTGGCTTTCGTATGCGCCGGCGTCGTCGCACGCTCAGGCGCAATCAGCAGCCTGATCGCCTCGTCAAAGTCAGCACAGATCAACGCGCGCCCGATCAGGTGATTGTTCAGCGTTCTTCCGAATCGCTGCGGTCCGAACCGGTTCGGCAGTCCGAATGCAACCAGACGGTCGAGGCTCGCCTTGGCGTCTCGAACCCGGCCGACGCCGGCGCTCCGGATGCGGATGCTGAACCGGTTCCCCGTGAGGTGACCGAGCCGGATCTTGTTGGTGTGCAGGTCGGCCCACTGGATCTGCAATCGGTCGTGCACGAGCTGAGGAAAATCTTCGGGCGTCTTGCCGGGGGCGTGAACCGAGAAGAGTTGCCGCGTGATCGCCACGCGATCTTTCATGCCCGCAAAGCCGACCGAATCCGGAGCGACCCCGAAGTGCGAAGCAAGTATCCGCGCCGCTTCCAGAGTCGAGAGATTCCTTTTCTCAACGTAGAGGTAGATGTGCTCGCCGGCGCCCGAGGGCTGATACGCCGCGGTCTCGTCAACCAGAAAGTCTTCGGGGCGCTGCTTGATTACGCCCCCGACTCCGGGAATATCTGACGTGACGTATACGACCGGCGCGACGTGCGGATCGCCATCCGGCACTTGTGTTCGGGGAGGCTGCGGCGCGTCGCTCACTCGTCGTCCTCTTCGCTCGAGTCGTCATCCAGCGACTCGAGTTCGGGGTCCTTGCTCGCCGCCTCGAGAACATGCTCCTCGACATAAATCGGAACGCCCTCGGCAACACCGAGCGCGATCGCGTCGCTCGGGCGGCTGTCGATGTGGAGCATCTGTCCATCCCCCGACTTCACGTCCAGTGTCGCAAAGAATGTGTGATCGGAAAGATCGTTGATCGTGATCGACACCAGCTCGCCGCCCATGTTGCCGATCACGTTCGCGAGAAGGTCGTGTGTCTGGGGACGCTTGATCTGGATCCCCTTGAGCCGGCGCTCGATCGCCGTCGCCTCGGGAAGCCCGATGACAATCGGGAACGAGCGAACGTCCGACTGATCCGCGCCTTCCGGCGCGACCTCCCGCAACTCGATGAGCTGCATGTCGTTCAGCTCGCGGATCAGGATGCGGCTCAATTCCATGCGAACGGCCATACCGCCTCCGGGACACAATATGCTCAATCGTGGTCGCCGCCGGGGCGAAGTCAAATCGCACCACCAGACGCGCTTTCACTTATTCGCGGAGCGGCCCCCGCCGACCCTGCGCCCCAGACGCTCGATCAAGACCCGCGGCACGCCGATGTCGGCAACAATCACTCGCCCGAGATGTTCGATCGCCTCCGGCATAAGCATCCCCTCTTTCAGCGCAACGAAAGTCACCGTCACGTCCGCGAAAACGGCATCGCCGAGTACTTTGCCGGTTCCCGCGTCGAGCCCGCTTGGGATGTCGATCGCGAAAACGCGCGATCCGCGCTTTGCGAAATCGTTGATCGCACGGATCGCCAATTGCGCGTTTCCCTCGGCGGGCCGCGAAAGTCCGGTGCCGAAGAGCCCGTCGACGACCACATCGGGCACCAATCGGCCCAGGTGCATCCGCGCTGAGCGCAGGGCGGGCTCGAGCGCGTGCTTTGCGATCGAGATCGGGAGTTTCATCGCGCGGCACGTCTTGTATTGAATCGCCGCTTCGGGCGAAAGCCTTGCCGGATTCCCGACAAGAAGAATCGAAACCTCCGCGCCCGAGTTCGAGGTGTGTCGTGCCGCCGCGAGAGCGTCTCCCCCGTTGTTCCCGGTTCCCGCGACGAACAGGACTCGAGGAGCCTTCATTTCTTGCGTCAGAAGCTGGACCGCTGCGGCGACGTTGACCGCCGCGTTTTCCATGAGCACGAGCGTCGAGATGCCGAAATGCGCTGCGCAGCGGCGGTCGATATCGCGCGCGGCGCGCGTCGAGAGAACAACCAGGCGTGGGGCGGAACGGCGATGTGACTTTTGCATCGAGCTCCGAGCGTAACGCGCCCGCAAATCCCCGTTCACTTTGCACCGCTAGCAGGCTGTTGAAATTCTGATTGTGCCTACTGCGCCGACGCATTGCAGACAACTTTCTGGCCCTCAGACCCGGGTCGCGAGGGTAGATGGCGGTTCGAAATTGCGACTGGTTGGAGTTTTTCAACAGCCTGCTAGGCTCTGTGGGATGGGCATGTGGTTCCATATCACAATTGCCGGCCTGCTGGCGGTGCCCGCGGTCGGCGCGATTCTCTGGTGGGGCTTTGCGCTCGCCGCGATGAATCGAACCGAAGCGGCGCTGGGAAGCGCCGAAGACGGCATCGGCATCGGTGTGCCGCACCCGCCGGTGATCGTGGTGGTGCCGGCGCACAACGAGCAGAGCGTCATCGCCGGACTGATCTCTTCCTTGCGCGGGCAAGACTACCCCAATTTTCGCGTGGCGCTCGCGCTTGATCGCTGCACCGACAACACGCTTTCCGTCGCGCTCGACACGATCAATTCGGATGAACGATTTGAGATTGTCGAGGTTTCGGAGTGCCCGCGCGACTGGGCCGGGAAAGTGCACGCGATCCATTCGGCGCTCGTGTCCCGCACGCTCGCGCCCGATCAACTGCTCCTGTTCGCCGATGCCGACACGGTGTTCGATCGAACCTGCATCCGTTCGTGCGTTCACCTGCTCGAACACCGCGGGCTGGATGCACTCACGCTGCTCAGCACGCTGACGTTCGATCGGGGCTTTGAGCGCCGGATTCAGGCGCCGGCCTCAATGGAACTTCTCGTGCGCTATCCCCCCAGAAAAGCCAGCCGCGAACACCGGCGCCGGCCGTTTGCAAACGGCCAATTCATCCTGATCCGGAGGAGCGCGTACGAAGCGATCGGCACGCACGCGGCATTCCGCGAAGAATTGCTGGAAGACCTTGCGATGGCGCGGGCGCTGTGGCGCGAGAAGCTCAAAGTGCACGTCATCCGCGCGGGCCGCATGCTCACGTGCAGGATGTATCCAGATCCGATCGCGTTCGAGCGCGGCTGGACTCGGATATTCATCGAAGCCGCCAAGCGCAAACCGCGCCGGCTGCGCAACTGGTCGATCGGAACCACCGTGCGCGGATTCCTCGAGCCGGTTGGTTGTTTGCTTGGTTTGGCCGGTTCGCTGGTCGTGCTGGCGCAGCGCCTTTCGCCGTGGCCGTGGCTCTTTGCGATTTCCGCCGGGGTTGCAATCCTCGGGCTTGTCGTGTGGGCCGGCGCGATCCATCGCTTTCTGGTCCTTGGAGGCGTTGCTCGTTGGTGGAAGCGCGTCGCGATTTTGCTCTGGTGGCCCGTCGGCAGCCTGCAACTCGCTGCGCTCCTGCGGCGTGCCGCGGCAAACCTGCGGACCGGCATTCCAACCGGATGGGCGGGAAAGAGTTACGTTCGGCCGGCGCGATGATCGAAGCGGGAGTCTGGGCGATATTCGGGTGAACCTCTCGGGCGATCCGACGCGTACCATTTTGCAGATCACGTTCTCGCCCTATTCCGCACACGATGGCTGAGAGCCGGACAAACACGTCTTTTCTGATCGGGCTCGCGATTTCGGCCTGCGCGCATATCGCTGCGCTGATCGGGCTCCAGCACGTCAAAATCGACCCATCACATGTTCGGGTCTCGCTGGCCTCGCTCAAGCCGGTGACCGGCTTACCCCATCAATTGCGCCAGTTGGAGCAGCCCCAGCCGCCCGAGGATCCGACGAGACCGCCACCGATCCCGAAGGAAAAACCTCAGGATCGCGATGTGAAATTCGGCATCGACAATTCGCAAATCGACAGCGATACCTGGCTCGGTTTCTTGGAAGGCGACTCGCCTTCGGGTCGTCAGGGTGAAACCAATCAGGCGGCGATGACTCTTGATCCCGGCAACCCCGGGGCTGCTTCGCCGGGCAGCCCGGGCACCCCAGGTTCGGGTCAAACGGCGCCGACAGCAAGTTCGAGCGCATCGCCCGCCGCGTCGAAGCCGCCGGACCTGATGGATCTGCACCCGCCTTCCCCGGACCAGCCCCAGGCCGAGAAGGCCCCGGCAGAAAAGCCCGCAACAGAAAAACTCGCGGAAGACGCGACGCCGAAAAAGGCAGAGGAAGCAGCGCCAGCCCCGGCGCGCAGTGCACCCGCTCAAGCCTCTCCCACAGTTGGGCAGGCCGGTGAAAAGTCTGACAATCCTGATCCGCTCGCTCCGCGCGCGGGGATTGAGAAATCAGTTGAGGGTGCCCGCCCGGATGCGGTCAAGCCGGTCGAGGCGCCCAAGCCCGACGGAGTCGTAGACGACAAGCCGGAAAAGCCCGAAGCCAAACCCGGTGAAGAGCGAGAAGGCGAAGTCCGCGAAAACGAGTCGGCGAAAATGAGCGCCGACGATCAGAAAGGTGAGGCAGACAAGGAAGTGAAGGAAGTCGCGGCGGCGAACCCCCTCAAAGAGCGCGACGAAACGTCGCCGTCGAAAGATATGGCTCCCGCGGCGCCAACTTCGAATGAGGAAGTTTCTCCCAGTGAAGCAGCCCCGTCGTCAAACGCGACTCCGGATTCACAGCCCACCCCCGCGACCGGCGGACAATCGAAGCAAAAGGGAATTCGATCCGATCGCGAGTCCGAAGCTTTCACGAAAGAGATCGTCGAAACGCCCATGCGCGACGGCCGTGTGCAGGCGGGTCGAGGGTTGAACATCCGCACGCGTCGCGCCGATTTCACGAACACAACTCTGCTCACGGCGCCGCCTCGCGATACGCTCGTGCGCATCTCGTTTCAGCGAACGGGTCGCGTGAAGCGGGCGGAATTCATCAACGGCTCGGCGACGGGGAATCCGAACGTGGACGATCCGCTCATGAACGCGATCTATCGCTGGCAGGCTTCGGGAAAGGATCTGAGCAGCCTGGGCCCGGAAGAAACACTGTCTGTTGTGGTGCGAGTAACCTTCAAGTAACGCTGAGGCAAAGAGCCCTGATCTCATAGCCGATAGAGGTATCCGCGTGAAATGCAGAAGTGCCACCTTGCTCGCTGTTTTCGGGCTCTTTGGGGCTTGGGGCCGGGCTCAGGATTCTCGCCAACCCGCCCTGAAGCCCGTCGAGCAGGGCGTCGCCGACATGGGCCCGCTCTCGGGTCCGGGTCGCGTGCTCTCGCCGGGGTTGCGCCAGCCATCCGGATTTGATCGTGTGTACGAAGTCGAGATCGACGGAAAAAAGTACTTTGCCCGGCAAAACGGCGCGACCGTCGCCGTCTTTCCGCGCTCGAACTACACGTCGTTTCGCGGCATGGTGATGCCGACTGTTCCCGCCGGCACGACGTTCTATCTCGGTGGACTGCCCGCCAATGCGCGTCCGCTTTCGCCCGAAGAAATGCCTTCGAATTGGGCGGGTCAGCCGCAGAGTCTGGCGATGCCAGTCAAGTCGCTCGATAATCGGGTGAATCTGTCCGCCGCACCCGAGAGCGCTCGAGATCAGTCTTCGCCGCTGGCGATGGCGAATCAGCCTTTGTCGCAGGCGATGGCAAGTCAGCCCTCGTCGCAATCGGCTCGTGAACAGTTCGCGCCGCGCGGCGTCTCGATCGACGTTCCGCCGAGCGCCGGGAGCATTTGGCAAAGCGAGGCGTACCGTGTGCAGCGAACCGGCCAGCTGATCGATGCCGCGCTCGCGGCGCGCGTGAAGGCCGCCAAAGCTTCATGACTCGGGTTGTGATTTCAACGCCGCGGCACCGGGTGGGATGTCGAGTCGGTCGCGAGTTGTTGCATATGTGATGCCGCCCATCCGACCGATCGCATCGAGCATCACGGGATCGACGTGATGACGCTCGTTGATGAGTCCCGGCGCGGCGCACACGCCGACGACTTCTCCGATCACGATATTTCCAGAAGCAGGAACACCCGGATTGGTTCGGACGACCTGGCGCGTGACGCACTCGAACGAGAGCAAGGATTCAGCGACTCGGGGCACCTTGACGCGGCGGCCGGGCGCGGGGGTCAGACCGGCGAATTCGAATTCGGAGTGCCCGTATGGAAGCGGTTCGGCGCTCGCTGCCGTTTTCCGCCCCAGCGCATGTGAAACCACGTTGACGACAAACTCCGCCGTACCACCTTCAGATCTTGGCAGGACATTCCGGAGCGTGTCTTTGTCCTCACCGTCGGGCCTTGTGGCCGGACAGAACAGGAGCGTCATCGGATCGGAGCCCACGCCGCAGAAAAACGAGAAGGGGGCGACATTGAGCTCGCCGCTCACGGACATGGACGACACGAGCGCGATTGGGCGGGGTAGTACTCCTCCAATCAGCAACTTGTAACGTTCCGAAGGCTCGAGTTGCAAGGGATCAATAAAACGGGGTTCTGCAAGCGTCACCGGCGAGTTTATGGGTGAAACCGGCAAAACCGGCCCGAGAACCATGTCGTTTGGAGTCTGAGCGGCGAAATTCTTTCGGCCCCAACTCTGTTCTGTTTGCATTGTCTGGATTCTGAGGCATGTTGATCTAGGAGCAGTATTTTCTCCTTGAAACCCCGTGGTGTACCTGCGATACTGCTCGCGCGGGTACGAGAGAGCCCGTATTGGGTGTCGTTATCGACACCCTCAATTGAGAGTGGAGGAGAGAAAAAGATGCGTCAAGTCAAGACTCTGGCTTTGTTTGCGGCTGCTGCCGCCGGAACGGTGAGCGTCGCTCAGGCCGCGACCACTCTCGTTACCTTCGGCTATAACAACCTGCAGGGCACCTACACGGCTGCCGGTTTGAATGCAGGCAATTTCTCCGCCGTCGCCGTTGACCAGGGCGTTGGCGGCCTGCAGACCGACGGCTCGGTGAGCCGCTTGGTCCCGGGAGCGGGTCAGTCGAAGTTCGCTGCGGGCTTCAAGAGCCTCGCGACGTTCGCTGATTTCATGATCAATATCAGCTTCACCCGCACGAGCGCCACGACCGGCCTCGGTGCAGGCAACTTCGTCGCGACCGACGCGCTCGGCAACACCGTCGCGGGCAACCTCTCCGGGTTCTGGTCGCTCCAGCCGACGATCGGCATTGCGTTCAACGGCACGCTCAGCAACGTCGTGATCACGCCGAACGCGATTTTCACGGGCACCGATGCTTCCAGCACCAACTGGAATACCAACCTTCCGTCGCCCATGCCGTACACCGGCGCCCTGACGCAGTTGATCTTCAACGGCGGTGCGTTCTTCACCGACGTCGACATGCAGAACGTCGCGACTCAGGTCAGCGGCCAGATCGTTCCGTCGACGGGCAGCTTGGCCCTCTTCGGTCTCGGTGGATTGGTTGCAGCCCGCCGCCGTCGCGCCTGATTGAGTGTCTGCGGATTTTTTCAAGGGCCCGCACTTCGGTGCGGGCCTTTTCGTTTTTGGGTCGCGCAATCGTGCTATCTTCGCTTGCGAATGGATCCCAGGGCGACGACATG
This sequence comes from Phycisphaeraceae bacterium, assembly GCA_019636555.1. Classification (NCBI taxonomy): domain Bacteria; kingdom Pseudomonadati; phylum Planctomycetota; class Phycisphaerae; order Phycisphaerales; family Phycisphaeraceae; species Phycisphaeraceae bacterium. The sequence continues at coordinate 1,256,723 of JAHBXH010000001.1, forward strand.
GTCCGGCCTGCTGGCGGTGTGGAGCGATTTCGCCCGAAGCGCCGGCGCGCTGCCGAAAACCGGCAATCTGGGGCTGCTGCGCAGGAGCGTCCCTGCGATCATCGGACTTCAGGCACTGGCCCACGCGCTCGAGCATATGGATTGCCTGCCGGGTGACGAATACCGCGCCGGTCAGGATCGCGCGGCACTCATCGCACGAACGCTTCGCGCCGAAATCGAGTCGATCTGGCGACCGGACGCAATGCCGCAAGAGATAGCGCACGTCGTCGCCGAAGCGGAAAAAGCCTTGCGTGCGACGCACGAAGCGGGATACGAATATGTTCCCGAATCCGATCCGTTTCAAATGCCGGTCGGCTCGGAACCGCTCCGCGATTGGCGCGAGCGCCGAAGATTTCAGGGCACGATGGTCGCGGCACCGGTTTCAAAGCGTGTACGCGCGGGCTTGCCAGTTCTCTTCGTCGGTCCCGCATACGGACGGCCGCTTGCGAAAGAAGAATTGCTGGATCTTGGCGCACTCTTGCCCGGCTGCTTGTGGGGTCGGGTACGCCGAATGAGACAGGTCTACGAAACATCGAACTCTCGCGGAACATTCCAGGTCGCAGCGACGCAGGGGAAAGCCGGGGTCGGCGCCGAAATCCTGATTCCGATCGATGATTCGGCCGGGGCGGATCGGGATTCCTGCCAAGTCCACGTGAGCCGAGAGGGCACGAGCGAGGTCGTCAACACGCGCGGTTCCCTATAGTCGCCCCCCAATTTTCAACCGGCCGCGCTGTTCGTCGCGGTCTTTCGCGGAGGCACTATGCGTCGTTCGAAGATCTCGATCATCGGTGCGGGCAACATCGGAGGCACCTGTGCTCACTGGGCAGCCGCCAAGGAACTCGGCGACATTGTCCTTCTCGACATTCCCGACAAAGAAGGAGTCGCGAAGGGCAAGGCGCTCGATCTTGCCTGCTGCGGTCCGATCGAGAACTTTGACTCGAGGATCATCGGCACCAGCGACTACAAGGACATCGCTGGTTCCGAAGTCGTCGTCATCACCGCCGGTCTTCCCCGCAAGCCCGGCATGAGCCGCGACGATCTCGTGCAGGTGAACACCGGTATCGTGAAGTCGGTGGCCGAAAAAGTGAAGGAATACGCGCCGAACTCGATCGTGATCGTCGTGAGTAATCCGCTGGACGCGATGGTGTACGTTGCGTGGAAAGTCACCGGATTCCCCGCCAACCGCGTCATCGGTCAGGCCGGCGCGCTCGACGTCGCTCGCTACAAGACGTTCCTCGCCATGGAGCTTGGCGTCAGCGTCGAGGACATCCAGGGCGTCCTGCTCGGTGGCCACGGCGACGACATGGTCCCGCTGCCGCGCCTCACAAGCGTGAACGGAATTCCGATCAGCGATCTTCTGCCTGCGGAGAAAATCAACGCGGCGGTCGAGCGCGCCAAGGTCGGCGGCGGCGAGATCGTCAAACTCATGGGTACGAGCGCGTTCTACGCCCCCGCCAGCGGCACGATCGACATGGTCGAGGCGATCGTGAAGGACAAGAAGCGCATCATTCCGTCTGCCGCGTACTGCGAAGATGAATTCGGCGTCGCTCCCGGTCAGAAGGGTAAAGGTTACTTTGTCGGCGTTCCGGCCGTTCTGGGCGCCGGGGGCGTCGAGAAGATCTTGTCGTTCAAGATGGACGCGACCGAGAAGAAGTTCATGGACGAGTCGATCAGCCATGTGAAGGATTTGGTTGGCGTCGTGCGGAAGTTGTTCCCCGAACTGGCGTGATAACCGGGTTCCGGACGCTGTCCGAGAACTTCGGCTGAATTTTTCGATCGGGCTCGCCGAACGAAAGCAAGTACGAACGCGCTGGAAGGATTCAGGAGACCCGGATGAACAAGCATTCGAAAATGGCCATGGCCGCCACGTTTCTCATGATGGGCGGTTTCGCTGTCGCGGACGAACCCGCGGCGAACAGCCAGCCCGCCACGCCGGCGCCGGAGGCCGCTCCCGCGCAGCCGACCAAGGTTCGCGAGCCGCTGCCGCCGATCACGTGGAGCGACCCGGAGATCGAGAAGGTCGCGAAGATGTTGATCGGAAGCTGGAAGTCCACGGCGCCGCTCCCGGAAGGGGCAGATCCGAAAGAGGCTGTGGAAGTCGCCATGATGGTCGCGCCCTGCCGCTCGCCCGACATGAAGGATCTCCTTTACGTCGAGCAGGCACGCGTTGACGCCCTCCAAGCGCCGTACCGGCAGGCCTTCTACCAGGTCTACCGCCACGGCGACGGTCTTCGTCTTCGCACCTATGAGCCGCGGCGTCAGATTGGTGGCGCACTCGTGGGCCTTTGGGCCAATCCGGATGTCTTTCCCCCGGTCTCGCGTCAGGATCTCGTCGCGACCATCGACCTCGATCTGACCGCTGAAGGAGACGGCTATTCCGGCAAGAGCCCGTATCCGTATCCGACCGGTCATCTTGGCGCGGTCGAAATGACGAGCGAGGCGACAATCACGCCCGACCGGATCGTCACGGCCGACAAGGGTTTCGACAGCAAGGGACAGGTTGTTTGGGGCGCCAAGAACGACCGCAAATTCGAATTCAAGAAGTTCGAGCCACCGGTTCGGACGTTCACCCGCGACGGAAACGTTTTCGTGATCGAGTATCGGCGCGGAGAAGACTCGCGCTCGTGCGAAATGGGCGACGAGATCACGGTGCACTATCTCGGGTTCCTCCCGAATGGTTTCCGCTTCGACAGCTCGCTCGATCGTCAGCCCCCGAACCCTTTGTCGTTCTACGTGACGGAAAAGCAGGTCATTCCCGGTTTTATCCAGGCTCTGCTCGGCGCCAACGTCGGAACGATCCGGCGCGTCTACATCCCGTACGAACAGGCATACGGCGAGTACGGCAACATGCGTACGCGCATCCCGCCCTATGCGGATCTTTACTTTGACTTTGAAGTCATGCGTTTGAAGGACCCGACCGTCAAGGACGTGTCCATCCCGACAACCGTGGGCGGGCAAGATCCGCGAACGATCAAGGGGCTCGAACGCATCGGCCCAGACGGCCAGCCGATCCATGAGACTCCTCCGCAGCCCGCGAATCCGCAGCCGAAGTAAGCCAAGCTGATGTCCATCAATGGTCGGCCGGGCCTCTCGCCCGGCCGACTATCGTTTTGCCGCGCGACTTCTCGCGCACACCTCGGATTGTGGCAAGGGATGAGCGATCAAGATCTTTACAGCGTGCTCGGTGTGGCCAAGTCGGCCTCGCAGGACGAAATCAAGAAGGCGTACCGCAAGCTCGCGCGCCAGTACCACCCCGACGTGAACAAGTCCGCCGACGCTGGCGCGAAGTTCACGCAGGTGCAGGAGGCGTACGACGTTCTTTCCGACGAAAAGAAGCGCCGTTACTACGACCAGTTCGGCGTCGTGCCGGGTTCGGCCGCGGCCGAAGCAGGCACACCCGGGTCGGGCCCGCGCACGCCGTGGGAAGGCGGGCAGCATGTCCGCGTTGATCAAGTCGATATCGATCCGGAAGAACTCGGCTCGATGTTCGAAACGTTCTTCGGAGGCGGCAGAACGCGCGATCCGTTCGGCGCCGGCCCATTCGGAGGCAGCGCGGGCGTCGGTGGGCGCGGAGCAAAGGGCCGCCCGCGTCAGGCGCCGGAGCCCGAGCCGCTCGAACACGAGTTGTTTTTGACGTTCATGGGCGCCGCCAAGGGCGGGCCGGAAGAACTGCGTCTGAATTTCGATGGCAAGTCCAGAACAATCGAAGTCAACATCCCCGCCGGGGTTCGTGACAGGCAACAGGTGCGTATGCGCAAAGGGGCCGGCGATCGAGATCTTGTATTGAACATTCGCGTCGGCGGGCATCCGATCTTTCGACGCGAAGAGGCAAACGACCTCTCGCTCGACCTGCAGCTCAATATCGCGGAGGCAACCCTGGGAGCGAGCGTGAGCGTGCCGACACTCGACGGAACGGTGGAGCTTCGCGTGCCGCCCGGTACATCGAGCGGCGCGAAGCTTCGGCTGCGAGGGAGGGGAATCCAGCCCTCGAAGGGAGACCCCGGCGATCTCTATGCCGTGGTGCGAATCGTGACTCCCAAGCCCGAGTCGCTCGACGATCAGGAGAAAGAAGCGATTCGTCGGATCGGCGCCAAACAGGGCAATGTGCGGCTGGAGTGATCGGGCGCTTCACCTACGATTGGCCCGATGAGCGAGCGGCGATTCCAGGTCATCGTGATCGGCGGCGGTCACGCCGGTGTCGAGGCGGCGTGGGCGGCCGCAAACATGCTGCGCGCCGAACAAAGCGTCGCGCTTGTCACGATCGACCCGTCGAAAACCGGTGTCATGAGCTGCAATCCGGCGATCGGCGGGCTTGCCAAGGGCCAGTTGGTCCGCGAGATCGACGCGCTCGGCGGGCTGATGGGCCTCGCGACCGACGCCACGGGTATCCAGTTCAAGGTTCTCAACACAAGTAAAGGACAGGCGGTGCGAGGGCCGCGCGCACAGTGCGACAAGCATGCTTATGCAGAGTGCGTGCAGGCGATGATCGCTTCGCGCCGCGAAATTCAAGTCGTGCGAGGCACGGTCGATGAATTGCTTGTTGAAAACGGAGAGATTCGCGGCATCCGCGTCGGGGCCGAGCGGCTTGAGGCCCCTGCCGTGGTTCTCACGACCGGAACTTTCATGCGCGGGCTGATGCATACCGGCGAGAGCAAGGTTGAAGGCGGACGCTACGGAGAAGCGAGCGCCGTCGGTATTTCCGGCGCGCTCCGCTCGCTCGGATTTGAGCTCGGACGCCTGAAGACCGGAACTCCTCCCCGGCTCAAGCGAGGCACAATCCGGTGGGATGAACTTGAGCCGGCTCGGGGCGACTGCAAGCCGATTCCGTTCAGCGATCTCTCGGGTCTTTCCGGGTCGGATCACGCGTATGAAATGATGCCGTCGCTGATGCGCTTCCCGGTTCTCGCGCAGATCGAGTGCCGCCAGACGCGGACGACGGCGGAGTCGCATGAACTCATCCGGGCGAACCTGCACCGGGCGCCCATGTACTCAGGACAGATCGAGTCGGTAGGTCCGCGCTATTGCCCGTCGATCGAAGACAAGGTCGTGCGATTCGCCGAGAGGTCGACCCACGGCGTGTTTCTCGAGCCCGAGTCGCTTCGCGACGACTGGGTGTACTGCAACGGCATTTCAACGAGCCTCCCCGCCGATGTTCAGGACCGAATCGTTCGCTCGATGCCGGGATGCGAGAACGCAGAAATCTACCGCTACGGCTACGCGGTCGAGTACGACATGGTGCGCCCGCACCAGATCGCGTCGACCGGAATGACACGACTCGTCGAGGGCCTCTTTCTCGCCGGGCAGATCAACGGGACCAGCGGATACGAAGAAGCCGCGGCACAGGGCCTCGTCGCGGGTCTGAACGCCGCCTTGCGCGCGCTCGGACGCTCGCCATTCACCTTCGGTCGCGAGCAGGCGTACATCGGCGTGCTGATGGATGATCTTGTGACCAAGACGCCGGTC